>CAYPHY010000001.1:0-49741 GCA_964410625.1 uncultured Ardenticatenaceae bacterium
TGGTTGTCAAGAATCAGACTTACGCATTTTGACACAAATGACACGAATTTCACGAATATAGAGGTCGAACTTCGTGTTATTCGTGTCGAAAAATGTTGTCACTGCGTAAGTCCTGTTAAATTAACCAACCTTAGCGATCAAGCCGCCAGCCGAGGAAGGGGACGAGCATCTCATCGGCCGTCAATCCGCCGTGCATTGAAATAAAGCGCGACATAAATTCCTGGTTGGACTGGGGAATGAGCATGTAGCCGTCGCGCATAATGGCGATGACGTCGCCGACGCGCTCGGCCGTTTTGCTGGCGTGGGGTTGGGGGCCAAACAGCCCGGACGCCAGGGCATCGGCCGCCGGAAGCGCAGCCACAGCGTGACCAAGATGGGTATGGAGATAGTCTAGTAAGGCTTGTTGTTGTCCTTGCCGGGCATAGAGATAGGCGGTGCGTGGATCACCAGCCGGTTGCATCAGCAACAAGCGGTGCAATTCAAGGTGGGACTCAATGAGTAACTGTTGCCCTTGAGGCGCGGCCGTTTGTCCGTGATCAGCCAGCAACAGAAAGACCGTGCCTTCCCGCGCTGCCTGCCTAAGCGGCGCAAAGAGCAACGTCTGGATTTGCGAGAAGATAGCATGTAGCTCGGCGGCCACGGCTGCGCTTTGCCAGCCGCGAAAGTGGCTGAGTGTGTCAACGAGCGGCCAATAAGCCATTGCCACCAACGGCTCGGCGGCCTTCTCCTCCAGCAGCTTTCGCAACTCGACCAACAGATCGCCCAGGCCGAGAATACCGTGCTGCTTTGCCACCCCCCGGTCGTGCATCTGGCTCAGGCCGGAATCTACAATCTCATACCCCTTAAAGCTGTAGACGGGGATACCGGCCGCGCTTAATTGCTCGGCAAGACCAGGGACTTCGAGGAATGTATCCGTTTGTAACCCTGCATCAATCAAAGCGTCGGGGTAACGGCCGAAAGAGGGGGAAAAGCCGATCATATTCCCCAGGGCGGCATACTCCGGGAAAAAGAGGTGCAAGCCCATCAGCCCGTGTCCGGCCGGGGCCACGCCGGTCCATAGCGAACTAAGCGCGGCAACCGTTGTCGAAGGAAAAACAGAGGTCATTTGCTCCTGCACCGCCGGCGCGGGCAAGGCGGCCGAAAAAGCGGCTTGCTGCCGTTCAAGCAAATTCCAGCCCATGGCATCAATGAGCAGCGCGACAACCCGGCGCACGCCTCCATCACCAACCAACGGCCGCCAAAACGCCTCATCCAATGGCGGCAACCCGGCAAATGGTCTGCTCAACAAGGCAGCAATTGTCGCCGGAACATTCGCCAGGGAACGGCCGTTGTAGTCGGGGAGGATGAATTCGGGGGGGAGGGATGACATGAGATTGGAGACTAGAGATTAGGAGATCAGGAGATTTAAGTCTCCCAATCTCATACGCTCCCAGTCTCTTTGCTTTTAAAACAGTAGCGGCCGCTTCAAGAGCAGCCGCCATCTTCTTCCTCTTCTCCACAACAGTAGACAGTAGCCAGTTGGCAGTAAGCACAAAAACATTCCGGCTAAAAGCCGGTAAGCGTGCCTGCTGTCAACTGCCTACTGCTTACTTTTAAGCTTAGCGTCGCAAAGCGTCTTCCATCGCGCTCATGCGGCTGGCAACGCTGTCGTCTACCACACGGTCGCCAACCCGCACGACGAGGCCGCCCAGAATGGTCGGGTCCACGCGGAAGTTCACTTCTTGGACGTTCAACGATTTGCGAACATTTTCCTTCTCGGCGTCGCTCAACGGCAGTGCGCTGGTGACTTCGGCCGAATCGCCGCTCAGGCCCGCCGCACCAGCCGGTGCTTTGGAGAAGAAATCGGCGATCAGACGACGCTGGCGTTGCTCATCCAGCGATTCGCCAACGAGCTTGTTGGCGGCGGCAATGGAGATCGCCGCTACCTGTCCGCGCAGGTCGGCCAGGATGCGATCACGCTCTTCAACGGCCGCTGCCTGGGCATTGGCGGTAATCGCCTTGGCGTCTTCACGCGCTCTTGCTTCAATGTCCTTAGCTGCCTGTTCCGCCTGCACCACCGCCTCGCGGCGAACATTGGCCGCCTCGCCACGCGCTTCATCAAGGATGCGCCGCGCTTCCGCGTCGGCGTTTTCGCGGGCAATGGCCGCCTGTCGTGCATCCTCCAACCCCTTAGCGATGCGCTGCTTGCGTTGCTCCAGGACGTTGAGGATCGGCCGGTACAGCCAGCCAGTCAAAGCTGTCATCAAGATGATGAAGGCCAGGATCTGTACAATGAGATAACCTATATTAATGCCTAATGCTTCCATCTTATTCTCCGTAAGAGTGATGAGGGTGGCGGAAGAAGGACAAATGAGATGTGCGCTTCATCCTTCAGCCTTCATCCTTTTCTTCTCATTAGGCCACGAACAGGATAATCAGAGCTACCACTAGCGCGTAGATGGCGACGGCCTCAGCGAAAGCGATACCCAGAATCATGTTCGTTTGGATTGCACCGGCCGCATCTGGATTGCGAGCGATACCCTGTACAGCACCACCCACAACAATACCCACACCAGCACCGGCACCAATGGCTCCGGTCATTGCCAGACCCGCACCAACTAATTTGAGACCATCTGCAATCAACGCAGCAGCTTCAGCTTCCATGTCAAGTAACCTCCAAAAGATTTGTAAATATTGCTCACAAAGAGACTAAGAGACTGTGAGATTGAGAGACTTAAATCTCTTAATCTCACAGTCTCTTAGTCTCACTCTTAATGTTCGTGTTCTTCGTCGTGATGGCTTACGGTTGCGCCGGACATGAAGGTCAGCGTCAGCAAGCCAAAGACGAGTGCTTGAATGGCCCCTACGAAAAACTCGAGGCCGTAGACCGCTACCAGGGCAACCGGAGCCAGGAAGGCGATAACAAACAACAACACTTGACCGGCGAAGATGTTACCGAGGAGACGGAAAGAGAACGATAGAATTTTAGCGATTTCGGAAATGAACTCAATCAGACCCACCAGCGTATCCATCAGGCTGAGGGGGTTCTTTTTGATCTTATCGCCGCTAAAGGTAAAGAATTTGCTCAGATAGCGTGGTCCCAGGGCGCGGAACCCGAAGTATTGGGTGAAGATCACTGAAATGAGCGCCAGGGCAACGGTGAAGTTAAGGTCGGTCGCGGCCGCACGGACGAAGGGAACAATTGTCCAGTCAGCATCATCAGGTTTGTTGCCTTCCGCATTTTCAGGCGCACGCAGTAAGAAGATTCCTCGCTGCCAGTCGCCTTCGTTAGCCAGGTCTACTTCATGCTCCACTTCATGCTCAATTTCCTCTGCCTCGGCCGGGCTAAGCCCTTCGGCCAGCGCAGCATCATGAGCCTTTAATGCCTCAAAGTGAGGCTTGTTTTCCCAAATGCCAATGCTATCCACGCCGGGGATCAACTCGATCCAGTTGGCGGCGAGGATGAGCAAGACAAAGGTCATGAAGAAAGGAAAGAACGCTCTGGCCCATTTGCCGGAAGCGTTCTCAACATAGCCATAGGCTCCTTCGACGAGCGCCTCGATCACGTTATAGAAACCGCTTGGCACCTCATCGGCCGTGCGCGAACGGGCGCGGGCAGCCAGGGCAATGACAATCAACACAATGTAAGCCAGCAACGTACCAATGAAGGTATTGGTCAGGACACCAACAAGCGGAATACCGCGGGCTAATACTTCACCGGGCAACTGAATGTTAGGCAGCACTGGTTGCGGCAGGCCAAACGCCCCCAATGTGATCAGGAGCGTCAGTAAGAGCGCAACATAGATGATATATCGCTTTTTCATTCTCCGGCTTTATCCTCCGTCTGTTTGATCATTACGCTTTTTTGGTTGCTGTGCGCGGGCGGTCGCATACAGGCTGACGCGCACGATAATATACAGTGTTACCGGAACACTGCCAACCATTAGTAAAATTGTAAAAATTGGTTCTGTACCCAGGAATCGGTCGAGTAAAACTCCAGCTCCCAGTGCCAGCCCAATAATGATGATGGTAATGCAACCTACCTGACCGACAATTCCGGCCAGGAGCGAAGTTTGGTTAATATCGGGCTGGTTCTTATTCACGTTTACTCGGCCCAGACAAGTTTCTTTTGTGCATTATATCACAATCGAAAGTGGTGACAATTAGAAACCGAGTTTTTCCGAAAAAACTCGGTTTCTAAACTTTAGCCGGGGAAAAATGATTGCGCCGCTTGCCTTGTCCATTCAAAGGCGGCATTGGCGCTGACGCCCAGGTAGACGATGAAAAAGAGCGACACGGCCAGACCAATTTGCGCGGCTCGTGATGTTGGAATCGGCAGTTCCTCTTCGTCCGAGCGATAGAGGTACATGTATTTGATGATGGACAGGTAGTAGTATAGCCCAACGAAGGCATTGAGAATGCCGATCAGCGCCAGCCACCACAGACCGGAGTCTATGGCCGCGCGGAACAAGAAGAACTTGGCAAAGAAACCGGCCGTTGGCGGAATGCCACCCAACGACAACACCGCAATCAGCATGACCAGCGCCAGGAAGGGTGAACGGCGGTTCAGGCCGGAGAGGTCTCTCAGTTCGTCGGAATTGGTGACGTTGCTGACGAGGATAATCACCCCAAAGGCGGCGATGTTGGTGAAGATATACATCAGCAAATAGTACATGGATGCGCCGGAACCGTCCTGGGAGAGGGAGACCAGACCGATTAGCGTATAGCCTGCCTGGGCAATCGAAGAGTAGGCCAGCAGCCGCTTGATGTTGGTCTGAAAGATAGCGACGAAGTTACCCAGCGTCATGGTGATGATGCAGATGGCAACCAGCATCGCCCACCACTCCGTGGCAGGAGAGGGCACACCCAAGACCCCGGCGGAAAAGACGCGCAAGAAGATGGCAAATCCGGCCGCTTTCGATGCCGTTGAGACAAAGCCGGTGAAAGGCGTCGGCGCCCCTTCATACACGTCCGGCGTCCAGAAGTGGTAGGGGACAACGGAAATCTTGAAGCCGAAGCCGACGACGATCAGCACGGCCGCCAACAAGACAACCGGCTGCACGGCCGCGATCTGCTGCCCACTGGCAAACAGATTGCCGATCAGATAGAGGTTGGTTTGTCCGGTGACGCCATAGAGCAGGCTCATGCCATAGAGCATAATCGCCGTCGTAAATGCGCCATAGATAAAGTATTTCATCCCCGCTTCGGTCGAACGACGGCTACCGGTGAAGAACCCGGCCAGGACGTAGGAGGAGATACTGGCGGTTTCCAGGGCGACGTAGATCATGATCAGATCGGCCGCGGCGGCCATCAGGCTGAAGCCAATCGTCGCTGTGATCAACAGCGAGTAATACTCGCTGCGCTGCAAGCGCACCACATCCATTGAGAGCAAGCTGGTGATGGTCAGCGCCAGCAGGAACATGACGCGAAAGACGAGCGTTACCAGGTCATTTCGCACCATACCGCCCCAGATCAAGCTTTCTTGCAGGCTGGCGTTCACATCAGGGACCTGGAAGAATATCCACTGTCCGAGCGTTGCCAGGAGGATGATAAACGCGCCCCAGGCGGTCAATTGTCCCACCTGTCGCCGCTGTTCCGGCGGCAAAAAACGGTCGTAGAGCAGGACGACAAAGAGCAAGATTATCAGACTTAGCTCCGGCAATAGGGCCAGATACCAGTCAGGTGTGATGTTGGCAGTCAATTAACCACCTCCCAAAGAAATGGATGAAGGCTGAAGGATGAATTCATTGTTGTCATTAGAAGCCGGTAAGACGAGCGAGCAGGGTGCGGCCGATTTCAATGGCCGTACTGGATACGGTGGGCGCGAACTCGGCCGCTTGTTGTGCCTCTTGCAAGCGGGCCACAATGGGCGCAACGCCAGACTCTACAATCGGCGCAATGACGGCGGGAAGCACACCGATCAGCACCAGGATGACACAAAAGCCAACCAGTGTCACTTTGTCAATCGCCAGCAACGGCCGCATGTCGTGATATTGATGCTCGTCGTATTCTCCAAAAAAGACCTTGTGGACTGCGCGAAAAATGTAGGCAGCGGTAATGACAATGCCCAGAATCGCCAGGATCGCCACAATTTGATAGAAAGTGGATGGGTTCAGCCCGAAGATACCGCTGAAGTTTAAGCCACTCCCTTCCCACACACCTAAAAAGATGGGGAATTCAGCGATAAAGCCGGACAAGCCGGGCATACCCATCGAAACCAGGCCGCCGACAATGAAGGCGAAGACTGTCCAGGGTAGGGCGCGACGCATTCCACTGAGTTCATCCATATTGCGCGTGTGGGTGCGGTCATAGATCATGCCGACGACGGAGAAGAAGAGCGCGGTCATCACCCCGTGGCTGACCATTTGAATGGACGCACCGACAAAGCCGTTCAGCGTCAGGGCGGCAAAGCCCATTGAGACCAGGCCCATATGGCTGACACTGGAGTAGCCGATCAGGTACTTCAGGTCACGCTGGCGCATGGCGATCAGCGAACCGTAGATGACGTTGATCAGGGTGAGCAAGATGATCAAGGGCATCCAATAGACTGTGCCTTCGGGCAAAAGCTGGATGCCAACGCGCAAGGAGGCATAGGCCCCCAGCTTCATCAGTACACCGGCGTGGATCATGGAAACGGCCGTTGGTGCAGCCACGTGACCATCGGGCGACCAGTTATGGAAGGGCCACAAACCGGCAAGGATGGCAAAGCCGATGAACAGCGGCATAAACCAGATCACCTGGACATTAAAGGGGAAGTTAGCCTCTGACCAGATGCGCAGATCGAAGGTACGCAACGCTTCGCCCCCCTCAACCGGCGTGAAGTACAGTACCAGGAATGCGATGAAAGAGATGAAGCTGCCAATTAGCAGGTAGAGGGTCAGCTTCATTGCCGCATATTCGCGGGTCTGCTTCCAGCCCCAGACGACGATCAGCACGTACATCGGCAGCACCGCCAGCTCATAGAAGAAGAAGAGCAGGAAGGCGTCTACAGCGACAAAGACTCCCTGGACACCGGCGACGAGGAGCATGAAGAAGGCGAAGAACTCGCGCGGCCGATCATCAATGCTCCATGAAATGAGGACACCGCCCAGCCCAACGATGGAAGTCAGTAAGACTAGCGTCGCGCTCAAGCCATCTACGCCGACGATATAGTTGACGCCAATAGTCGGAACCCAGCTGTACTCTTCAAGGAATTGGAGCGTATCAGCCCAGGGTGTTCCGGCCGGCGGCAAATTCTGGTAGGTAGCGACATAGACATAGAGCGACAAAATCAGCCCCATGATCATCGTTGCCACAGCCACCATTCGCGCGTTTTCGCCGCGCTCCTTCGGCAAGAGCAGAATAATCACGCCAGCCACAATGGGCGAAAGAGCAATTACTGATAAGAACGGAAAATCCATATAGCACTCAAAGGCTGAAGGATGAAGGATGAGGGATGAAGAATGGGGATGAAATTCATTCTTCATCCCTCATCCTTCATCCTTCCATCTTCATCCTTATCCAAAGATTTTGGTAACGGTGTCGTTGATCACAGCCAATAACCACTGCGGCCAGATGCCCAGGCTGAGCATCAGCGCCATCAGCGGCCAGATCACCAGATGTTCGCGTAAAGTCATTTGCGGCAAGCCGCGCCACTCCGGCTTCAAGGGGCCGTGCAGCGTCTCTCCGACTCCCTTCAGAATATAAGCGCCGGTCATCAGCAGACCAAGCATGGAGATCGCCAATTGCACGGTGAAGACGCTCCACGCGCCGCGCGTGACCATAAATTCACCTACAAAGCCGTTCAACCCCGGCAAACCGAGGGAAGCAAATGAAGTAAAGATGAGGATCATGCCGTAGACGGGCAACACCGTCCAGATGCCACCATACCGCCTGAGATCGCGCGTGTGGGTGCGTTCATAGATGACGCCGACAAGGAAGAACATGCCAGCGGACGACAACCCATGGTTAAACATCTGCAACACCGCGCCGTTGGTAGCAATGATCGCATCATAGGAAAGCTGCGGATTGGCTCCCTGCAAGCCGTAGGCATAGGCCATCACCGCAATGCCCAACACCACAAAGCCCATATGGTTGACCGAGGAGTAGGCGACCAACCGCTTGAAGTCCCACTGGGCATAGGCGGCATACGCGCCCAGGACGATGCTGAGCATGGCCAAAATCGCCAGAATACCGGCCGTCGTGCTGGCCTGTTGCGGGAACAACGGAATGACCAGGCGGATGAAGCCGTAGGCACCCAACTTGAGCATCACGCCGGCGAGGATCATCGAACCGGCCGTTGGCGCTTGCGTGTGGGCGTCTGGCAACCAGGTGTGGAACGGCCAGATGGGGACTTTAATGGCAAAGGCGATGACAAAAGCCCAAAAGGCGATGGCCTTCACCGTGTCCACCGCCAGACCGGTGACCGGCAAGGCTTGCCCGGCGGGGAAGTTGACCCAGACATTCATCAGCTCCAAAATATCAAACGTCCCCATCGAAACGCCCATAATCTGGATGGCGAGCAACAACCCCAGGCTTCCGGCCATGGTGTAGATGATAAACTTAAAGGAAGCGTAGTTGCGGTCGGCCCCGCCCCAAATCTTGATCAGGAAGTACATCGGAACCAGGCCGAACTCCCAGAAGATAAAGAAGATGATCAGATCGAGCGAGGCAAAGAGGCCAAGCATCGCCGTCTCCATGATCAAGAAGAGAAACATGAAGATGCGCGTCCGGTCTTCAATATTAAAAGAGGCCAGGATCGAAAGCGGGACAAGGATGGTGGTCAGCAAAAACATGGAAAGGCTGATGCCATCCAGCCCGACATGGTAGCTGGAGCCGATGGAGGGGAACCAGGGAGCGATTGTCTCATACTGGATGCCCGCGTCCACGCGGTCATAGCCAAACCACATGATCAGCGTCAGCAAAAGGGGGACCAGGCTGAAGACGAAGGTCAGGCGGCGAATGGTGGACCGCGCATCGTCCGGCAATAGCAGGATCACCAACGCGGCTACCGCGGGGAAGAAGATGGTTAGATGGAGAATGTTGTCAGCTAAAAAGTCCATAGACACCACTCAAGTCTCCCAGTCGCTTAATCTCTTAGTCGCTGAGACTGAGAGACTGGGAGATTGGGAGACTAAAAGATGTTGGCAAACCAACCATTATTAATCAGCAAGACGACGGCCGCCAGCGCCGCGGCAATCAGCACCGAAATCAGGGCATACTCCTGTATCTTGCCGGTTTGCAGATAACGAAACTCACGGGCCAGAGACAAGAACTGGTCTTTGATCCAATCCACGCCGCCACTGACCACCACTTCCTCAAAGCGGCGTGCGGCATGACCAAGGGCATAAGTGGTACGGGCGACGAAGTGCAAGGTGGCATCAATGATGCCACGATCCAGGACCTCGTAGGTGGCATCGGCCAGGGCGTCGTTCGGCCGCACGATGAACGTTTCATATAGCTCATCCCACTGCCATTTTCGATTGAGGAAACGGTGTGCCGGGCCGAGGCTGCCAATCAACGGGTCGGCTTGGTCGCGGGTTAACGGCCGACGGGCATACATCAACCAGCCCAACGCCAAACCACCCAGGGCCACCACCAGCGAGATGAGCAATGGGGTCCAGCTCCAGGGCAAGGTCGCAATCTCATGGGCGACCAGCCCCATCTCATGCAATTCATGGAACAAGGTATGGATGGTCGCCCCGGCATACTCATGGAAGAAGTTGACGAATATTCCTTCCGTGCCGAGGAAGTTTTCGGGAATGCCAAACCATCCGGCGATGATGGCAAAGACCGACAGCACCAACAGCGGGATGGTCATGAAGTTGTTGCTTTCATGGGCATGTTCGGCCAGCGGGCTGCGCGGCTCGCCGAGGAAAGTCAGGCTGATCTGCCGCATGGTGTAGAAGGCGGTCAGAAAGGCAGCCAAGGCCAGCATCACCAGCACAAAAAGACCAATCGCGTTCCCATCGTGCGACCAAAGATACCAGGCTTCGGCAAAGATTTCGTCCTTTGACCAGAAACCGGCGGTAATAAAGGGTAATCCGGCGAGGGCCATGCCGCCGATGAGAAATGTCCAGAAGGTGCGTGGCATTTTATGGCGCAATCCACCCATGTGGCGCATGTCTTGGGGGTCGGTGTGGTGATCGTGGACATGCTCCGCGCCGTGTTCCATACCGTGGATGACGGAACCGGAGGCGAGGAAGAGCAACGCCTTGAAGAAGCCATGGGTGATCAGATGGAAAGCGGCGGCGATATAACCACCAACGGCTATCGCCGCGACCATAAAGCCAAGTTGGGAGATGGTCGAATAGGCCAGCACGCCCTTCACATCATATTGGGCGACGGCGATGGTGGCGGCCATCAGTGCCGTAAACGCGCCAATAAAGGCGATGATCATACTGGTTGTGGGATTGGCATTGAAGCCAACGGCCAGCAAGGGGAAAAGACGAACGATGAGCAAAACACCGGCAGAAACCATAGCGGCCGCATGGATGACCGCGCTAACCGGTGTCGGGCCTTCCATCGCGTCGGGCAGCCAGACATGCAGCGGCCACTGCGCCGACTTGCCCACCGTTCCGGCAAAGAGCAGCAGCGACATCAGCGCCAGCCCACCGGCCCCAACGGCGCGGGCGAGGGCGGCCATTTGCTCGGCCTGGAATGCTTCGCTGAAATTGAGCGTGCCGAACGCCCGCCAGAAAAAGACGATGCCGAGCAACATGATCACATCGGCGATACGGGTGGTCATGAACGCTTTAACGGCCGCGTCGCGTGGCGGGATGCGCGGAATGGGCATGGTCGCCGGATCGGGATAGTTGCGAGCGTACCAAAAGCCGATCAATGAATAGGAGCAAAAACCCATCAACTCCCAGCCAACGAAGAAGAGCAGCAGATTGTCGGCCACGACCAGCAGGAGCATGGAACCGGCAAAGAGGCACATATAGCCGAAGAAACGGGCCATCAGCGGCTCTTCGCGGCCGTGGTTTGGTTCGCCGATGTGGGTTCCGAGTGGTTGTCCCCAGTTATGGTAGCCGACACTGTAGATGAAGATCATCGTCACCGCCAGCGGGACCATGATCAACATGATCGCCGTCAGCGGATCAACTGCCACGCCCATCCGTAGCCATTGCCCCTGGTAGAAGTCGCCCAAGGGCAACCAATCAACCGCACTGGCAATCTGCACCGGGTGTTCCTCTAACTCGTGGAAGCCGACGCCAAAGACGCTGAAGGCGACAATCCAGCTTAGCACCAACGAACTGATGATTGCGATCCAGGCCAATACCCAGCTCAGCGTCCGGCTGCGATGGGCAAAGAGGGCGATGATAAAAAAGGCAGCCAGCGGAAAAGCCGGTATTAGCCAGGTGAAGAGAGTGAGGGTTTGTTCGCTCATAGGCTTTTTGAGAGACTAAGCGACTAAGAGATTAGGAGACTAAATGCTCTCAATCGATCTCCCAATCTCCTAGTCTCCCAGTCTCTTTCTTAATTCTTCAAGGTATCCAATTCCTCAGCCACCACCGAATCGCGATTGCGGTAGACGGAGATGACCAGTGCCAGACCGATGGCGGCTTCGGCCGCGGCCACCGTCAGCACAAATACGGCCCAGGCCAGACCGACAGACCGATCCGGCGTTAGATAGCGCCAGAAGGCGATCAGGTTGATATTGACAGCATTGAGCATTAGCTCAATAGACATCAAAATAGCAATGGCATTACGCCGGGCCAGAACGCCATAGAGACCAATGGCGAAGAGCGCAGCGCTGACGATTAGGTACCAGGAAAGTGGAATCATAAGATTGATTATGAATGGTGAATGATGAACTATGAATAGTGAACTAGCTTACTAACTGTCGCCTTGTTCATTGTTTGATTGTTCATTATTCGTTGATTCATTGTTGCATTGGCTTACGGCCGATCCTCCTCTTTGGGCCAGGCGACGACGATGGCGCCGACAAGGGCAGCCAGCAGCAGAACAGAGGCCAACTCAAAAGGAACCACATAGGCGTCGGCACTGACGAAGGAACGGCCGAGAGCGGCCACACTGCCGCGTAATATTTCCGGGTCAACCGGCGGCCGTGCACCCAAAAGCGAATCTTCGCCGGGGGTCAGCGGCCACAATTGCAAAATGACGGCAACCACGATCACAAAGCCGACCAGCGATCCCACCAAAGCGGCAAGTGGCTGCGCGTTAAATGGCGATTCGGTCGTCTGCATCAGGCGGCGGGTCATCATGATCGCAAAAATAAGCAAGATCGAAATCGCGCCGATATAGACCAGCAACTGGGCAGCGGCCAAAAAGCCGGCTTCAAGCAAGACATATAGCCCGGCCACGCCAAAAAAGGAGACCATCAGAGCCAGCGCCGCATGAAACAGGTTGCGATAGGCGACAACAACCAGACCCGCTATAAGCGTTACCGCGCTGATGATGATGAAGACGATTTGTTCTACCATAATATCTAGTGGAGAGTGGAGAGTGACGAGTGGCGAGTGATGAATAACTCATCACTCGCCACTCGTCACTCGTCACTGTAGTTAATGGGCGGGAACGGCCTCCGCTGCGTGGGCGTCGTGATGGTCATCGGCGAGGGCATCACCGGAGTCATCATCGTCGTCGCCCAACTGTTGGTCGCGTGCCCGACGGCCGCGCCAGCGCAACACTTCGATTGTCACATAGCCAATCAGCAGGTTACTGACCAGATGAATCGCCATGCGTAACAGTTCAGAGGTCCCGGCCGGGATCAATTTATCAACCACTGCCACCACAAAAATCAATACCAGCGACAGTGGAACGAGGAACTTCCAATTGAAGCCCAAGATTTGGTCAACACGCACACGCGGCAGCGTGCCGCGAATCCACATGAAGACGAAGTAGACCAGGAAGGTTTTGACGAAGAAGGAGATCAGGCCAAAGATGCGGCCGACGGCCCACCCATCACCGATCACCAGATTCTCCAGGCCAAACAACCGGTAGCCACCTAAATAGAGGGTGGCGAATAACCCAGACATGAATAATGTGCTGACAAATTCGGCCAGCATAAACATGCCATACTTCATGCCGCCATATTCGACATGGAAACCGGCGATAATCTCTGATTCCGCTTCCAACAGGTCAAAGGGGGTGCGTCCCGTCTCGGCCAATGCGGAAATGTAGAAGATCAGCGCGGAGAGCGGGGCATAGAGGATGAAGGGGATCGCCTGGGCATCAATGATGTCTACCGTTGCCATCGAACGGGCGAGGATGATCGGCACAAGCAGCGAAAGGAGCATCGGTACTTCGTAGCTGACTAGTTGGGCAACGGCGCGGAACGCTCCGAGCAGCGCATACTTGTTATTTGATCCCCAGCCAGCTAGTAGCAGCGTGACCACCGAAACGGAGCTAATCGCCAGAATGTAAAACACCCCAATATTGAGGTTGACGCCAATCACGCCGGGGGCAAAGGGCATCACCGCCCACATCAGCAGCGCAGCCATGACGATGAGAATGGGGGCGGCATTATAGGCGACAAAGTCCGCCCCTGCCGGGTTAATCACTTCCTTGGTCAGCAGCTTCAAGACGTCAGCGACCGTTTGTAGTAACCCGTAACGGCCGCCAACCCGGTTCGGCCCAATGCGATCCTGCATTCGCGCCAGGACTTTGCGCTCCAGCCAAATCAGGAAAATAACAATCAGCAGGGCAAAAGTCGCCAGGATCAAAACCTTTAGAACGAGAATGAGCGGCACAGCCCAGGGCTGCCCCTCCCACACTTCACCGAGATACTCAAAGACGGTGAAGGTCAAGATACTTTTTAGTAGTTCAAGAGGATCAAAACCCATGATTCTCCTCAGTTTAGTAGCGAGTGGGCGGAGAGTACTCCGCTAGTGGCGAGTAAACCCTATTACTCGCCACTCATCACTCTCCACTCTCCACTCATTTACACCCACTCCAGCACGCCGCGGCTCCAGGCATAGACCAGCCCGTCGGCAAGGAGGACGATAAAGATAACGGCCGCGCCGATGGCAAAGAGGTCAAGCTGGCCGAAGGCGGCCGCAATTGGAAACAGGAAAACGGCCTCAATATCAAACACAACAAAGACCAGGGCATAGATGTAATATTGCACCTTAAACTGCACCCAGGTGTCTCCGACGGTTTCGATGCCACATTCGTAGGTCTGTTGTTTAACCCGATTCGGCCGTTGCGGGCCAAGCACCCGGTTGATAACCACCGGGGCCAGCGGGAAAATAGGGGATAACGCCAGGAATATACCGATGAAATACCAATCAGCAAGCACGGTGTTCCTTTTCCTTTTCGTAAGATGAGGCAACCAAATTAGGCGATGATAAAAATAAATCAGTTGCTAAGTCGGTTGCCTCACCTTTGATGGTTTTCTGGATTGTGAAATCTATCTCATTTATAACACATGAAAAAAACAAGGGCAATAAAGATGACAAGGTGACAGGGTAGTAGAATGACAAGGTGAAGAGGTGACAGGGCGGTGAGACGAGCACCTTGTCACCCCCTCACCCCTTCACCCTGTCATCCTGTCCGCACCTTGTCATCCTCATACAGTTGGATTACCATAAAGGGACATTTTACGGGAGCCTTGCTGACCAACGAACCAACGATTCCCGGCGTACAGGATTCACCCAATATGCTTGATACGACAGAACAAACCCAACACCGTATTTTGGTAGTTGATGACAATACCTATACCTTACGCATTGTGCAGCACACGTTGGAACAGGCGGGGTATGAGGTTTCTACGGCCGTCTCCGGCCCCGAAGGATTGAAGATGATCACCCGCTATGGCCTGCCCCATCTGGCAATCGTAGACATCCACATGCCGGAGATGAGTGGCTTTGAGTTTTGCCATGCGATGCACGAGTTTAGTGATGTGCCGGTGATTATGCTGACGGCCGTTAATTCTGAAGAAACAATTGTCGAAGGATTGGAGAAACACGCCGAAGATTACATCGTCAAGCCTTTCAACCCGCCGGAGTTGATCGCCCGCGTGCGCCGCGTGCTGGCGCGAATGGAAGATTATACCTACACGCTTAGCTCCACCACCCACATTGATGACCGGCTGATGGTCAACTTTCCGGTGCGCGAAGCGTTAGTGGATGGCGAACCGGTGTCGCTAACGCCGACTGAATCAAAGCTGCTCTACATATTAGTACGCAACGCCGGGCGCATCGTGACCACCGACTTTTTGCTGCGCCGCATTTGGCCGCTGCAAGAAGCCCACGAAGACCGGCTGCATGTCCATGTCCATCGTTTGCGCCGCAAGATTGAAAAGGACTACAATAACCCGGAATACATCATCGCCGAACGTGGCGTGGGGTATAGTTTTCGGAATAATGGGTAGGAACTCTATTGGTGATTGGTATAGTGGTATACTGTTGTAATGCGTATTGATACCGACAACGAATACACAAATATACCAATACACCAGTAGACCAATATAATAACTAACACCACCTAACACCACAAAAACATGTTGCTCAGGCTACTCCTCCGACACTTAAGCTACCACTGGCGTGTAAACCTGCTAGTTTTTGTCGGGTTGTTGGCAGCCGCAGCGTTGTTGGCTGGGCTTCCAGCTTATGCAGCGACCATCTCCGGTGGCAGTCTGACGCAGCGACTGGTGGACGCGCCGGTCGCCGCACGGAATATCCTGATCAGCGGGAATTTGCTCAACGAGGAATTTTACGGCCGTCTGACCGACAAGCTCGGCGGCCTGGTGCGCGAACGGGTCGTTGTTCGCAACCAGGAAGTGGGCGGCAATGCCATCATTGAAGTCGCCGACGGTACTGAATTTTTCTTCGACGAGTTTTTTGTCCTCCATCCCCAATCGTTCAGCAATCTAGCCGATGCGACCAACCTGGTTGAAGGACGCTTGCCCGCCTCGTCGGCAGTACAGACGATTGGCAATGATGTTGTGTTGGAAGCCGTCGTTGGGACAGAGGCGGCCACCGGCGTTAATTTCAGCCAGGCTGATGGTGGAAACGTATCCTTTTATAATCTGCAAATTGGCGACCGCGTGGCAACGGAACCACGGGAAAGCGGCCGTCTTATCTTTGAGATCGTCGGCATTGTTGAACCGAAAGAGCCAACGGGCGATCAATGGTGGGGGACGCTGATTCCTTTCTCCTTCTTTCGCCAGGCGTTGAACGGCCCCAGTATGCCGGAGACAATCACCCTCTCGCTGCTGGTCGCGCCAGAGGTCATGTCCTCTTACTTCCCCTTCCATACCGAAGAGTGGCGTGTGCTGACGGATACGGCCGTGATCAATGTCAACAATGTACGGGCGCAGCAATCAGCCTTGCGCGAGGTGGAAACGGAGCTAGAAACCAACCTGGTCAACGTCAACACCAGCCTGATCGAGATAACAGCAGGCTATCTCAACGAGCTAAACAGCGCCCAAACAACGCTCTTTCTCCTATCCTTCCAATCGCTGCTGTTTGCTTTTTACCTGCTGGCGTTGATCAGCAGCTTTGTCGTCAACCATGCCCGCGAGGAGCTAGAGGTGTTGCACAGCCGTGGCTTCACCCAGGCGCAACTGTTGGCTCTCTATGCGGTTTCAATCCTGTTATTGGCGTTGCTGGCGGGGCTGCTGGCCCCCTTTGTCGCCCAATTGGGCGTGCGGCTGTGGGCGCGACTGAGTGGGCAAACGGCCGCTGCTCCTGCCCTGACCGAATCCTGGCGACTGGCCGCCATCGCCACAATCGGCGGGTGGCTGATGCTCGTGGCGATACTGTTCGTCAGCACTGGCAGCCGGGAGGCCACCACCGGACATTTCATCACCCGCCCAGCGCAAAAACCGTTCTGGCAACGCTATTACCTGGATGTGGTGTTGCTATTGCTGGGTGGACTGCTTTATTGGCAAGGTGCAAACAGTAATTGGGCATCCACCGGTCTGGCTTCGGTGGCCGGGGCGGCCGATCCCTTGCTGTTGGTCGGCCCAACCTTGCTGCTGATTGGCGTGACTTTGCTCGTGGTGCGCCTCCTTCCCTGGTTGGCGCGGGCGGCGGCGCGTCTGCGGAAAGACGGCCGCTTCGCCACCATCCATACGCTCCAGCATATCGGCCGTGGTGGGCAGGGGACCGGCCAGGTCCTCTTTTTAGTGAGTCTCGCTGTTGGGCTGACTCTCTTTGCCGGACTCTTTCGCCACTCGCTGATCGGGCGGCAAAGTTTGCTGGCCCATTATCTCAATGGGGCCGATGTGCGGCTCAGCGTGCCAGGCGGCGCGGAAACGGCAGAGACCGGCAGCATCACGTCACTTCCTGGCGTGGTAGACAGTTCGCCGGTCTATCGTAATCCGCGTGTGCGCTGGTCGGTTGAGCTTTCCCGGCAATCCGCCCTTCTGGCCGTTGACCCGGCTACCCTAAACAACGTCGCTCGTTTTCCCCCCGGCGTCAGCAGCCTCAACTTAAAGAGTATTTTACCGGCCCTGGAGACGGCCGGGCCGCAAGCCATTCCCGCCGTTTTCTCCTATGACAGCTACCCCCAAAATAAACAAACAGGGGATATTGTCACCTATCTGGTTGGCACGACCCCGGTTAACTTTGAAGTGCGCGGGCTGATCAGCAACTTTCCGGGGCTGACTTCTCCCTTTGTCGTCACCAATCTGGCCTTGCTGGAGAATGAGCTAGACCTGGCGCGTCTTTCTGGGGTTAGCACCGGTCAAAAGGAGCTATGGCTGGAGACGGAACCAGCCCAGGAAACGGCCGTTATCGAAGAAGCGGCCAGCCGGGGTTATCCCGTTCTAAATACGGCAGCGACGATTGAGCAGGGTTTACGCTCTGATCTGGTGGGGCAAGAAGCGTTGGGAGCCTTTTCGCTCAATGCCTGGGTACTCACCGCGCTTAGCCTGTTCGCCTTTTTGTTGGCTGGCCTCACGCTTGCTCGCCAACGCCACTATGAATTTTCTGTCTTGCGTACATTAGGTGCGTCATCCAGCCAACTGTTGCGCTTGCTGACGCTGGAAGGGATTGCCGGGGTCGGGTTAGGGCTGTTAGTGGGAACGGCCATTGGCTATGGCCTGGCGGTGATGATGCGGCCGATCCTTTCGCGGGCGTTGGCGGCGGCCGTTGGCGGCAATGAAATCCAGCGCATCATGGTTGATTGGACGGCCATGTTGCAACTCTATGGGCTGTTTATTCTCGCCTATGGATTGGTGTTGCTGTTGCTCTTGTGGATTGTGTCTCGCGCCAGGTCGGTGCGGGTGTTGAAGGTGGGTGTGGAATAGCAACAGCGGATAAGGAAATAAACGGATTAGGAATTACGCATTTTGCATCGAATTGACGCGAATGAACGCGAATTTAGGATTAATTTTGCAAAAATTCGCGTAATTCGTTGCTAAAATTTCATCACTGTGTGAGTTACGGATACTCGCCATCCGTTTATTTCCTTATCCGCTGTAGTCTTGTGTACTCTTTGGAAGTCATCATGGCAAACGAACCATTCATTCTCTGTGATAATCTGGTCAAGATTTATAAGGTTGCTGATCTGGAAGTGGTCGCCTTGCAGGGGTTAGACCTGGAGGTGGAGAAAGGGGAGATGATCGCCCTGGTTGGCGCGTCTGGCTCCGGCAAGTCCACCTTGATGAATGTGATTGGCGGCCTGGACGAACCGAGCGCGGGGAAGATCATCGTTGGCGGCCGTGATCTGCTGAAGATCGGCCAAAAAGAGCGGGTCAACTATAAGCGTGAAGTGGTCGGCTTTGTCTGGCAGCAACCTTCGCGCAATCTACTACCCTACCTCTCTGCCAAAGAGAATGTCGTCTTGCCAATGATGCTCAGCGGCCTTCGCCCCTCCGAGCGCAATAAGCGGGCGCTGGAACTACTCGACCTGGTGGGGCTGTCCGACCGCGCCGACTTTCGCCCCGACCGGCTATCTGGTGGGCAACAGCAGCGCGTTGCCCTGGCGATTGCGCTGGCGAACAATCCGCCGCTGTTGCTCGGCGACGAGCCGACCGGCCAGGTGGACTCGGAAACTGCCAACAGCATCTTTAACGCCCTACGCCATATCAACGAGGCATTAGGGACCACCATCGTTATCGTCACCCACGACCAGCGCGTGGCGGAGAAGGTGGACCGGGTGATCGCCATCCGCGACGGCCGCATTAGCACCGAAATCCGTCGCGACCGTAGCCTGGAGGATGGCTCGGTGAAGGAAGAAGAGTGGGTGGTGATGGACCGCGCCGGTCGCTTGCAAATGCCCCAGGCTTATATTGAATCGTTGGCGATGCAGGAGCGCGTAAAGCTCCGGCTGGAGGCAGACCATGTCTCTGTCTGGCCGGGGGTATCGCTGGCGGTTGCCGAACAGGTGATTGACGACGAAGTGGAGTCGGGATTGAGTGGCGGGTCATATTGGCGGCCGCCGCGCATCGGCGAAAAAGGCGGGACGCGCCGCTTTGCGAGCAATCTTCCGGCGCAACCAGTCACACCGCCCAGCGCACCGGCCGTTGTCGTCGAAGACCTCTCGCGTCACTTCCAGGTGGGTGATGAAATCGTCCATGCCGTCGATCAACTCAGCCTGGAGATTCCGGCGGGGGTGATGGCGGTGGTCAAGGGGCCTTCAGGATCGGGCAAGACGACGCTGCTCAATCTGATCGCCGGACTGGACGAGCCGACCAGTGGCAATGTTTCAGTGGGCGGCCGGCCGATGGCACAGATCAGCAACAAGGAAAAGATCGAACTACGCCGCCGCGAAATCGGCTTTGTCTTTCAGACCTTCGGCCTGCTACCCTTCCTCTCCGCGCGAGAAAATATCGAAGCCCCCATGCGGCTGGTGAAGATGTCGGGCAAGGAACGCGCCGAACGGAGCGCGGAGGTGCTGGGGTTGGTTGGGCTGAGCGAGCGCAGCGGCCACCGTGTTTACGAGCTATCGGGTGGCGAACAGCAACGGATTGCGCTGGCGCGGGCGTTGGCGAATCGGCCGTCGCTGCTCCTTGCCGACGAACCTACCGGCCAGCTCGACACCGCCACCGGCAACGCGATCATCGCCCTGATCAAGCATATCGTCGCCGAAACGGGGGTGACGGCCGTCGTTGCCAGCCATGATCCGAAAGTGGAGGAGGCGGCCGATATTGTGTACGTGTTGCAAGATGGTAAACTACTAGAAACCCGTGATCAACGAGTCGGCTAAATCTACTCATCATAAGTGAGTACAAAGTGACTTTAGAATATTCATGGCCGATTTTTGTACGAGATCGTTCAGGGCTCGAGATATATCTGACTTATGAACGGTGGGAACACGCTCTTGACCATCCTGGAATGCACGAAGGGCTGCTTGATCTACTACTAGAAACATTGCACAAAGGCAGCCGGAAGCAAGACACTTTTGATCCGACGATATTTAAATACGCTCACGACTTCCCCAACTTACCAGCACCCTATTCGCACATGGTCGTGGTTGTAAAGTTTGACAGGCGCAACGCTACGAAGACAAATAATTTAGTCTTGACCGCTTACTTGATTGAAAAATGGTGATGCAATGAAAGCAATCCATTATGATGCCGAAGGTGACATCTTATCAGTAACATTTACTGAAGCCAGCGGGCAAACCCATACAGGGGTTGAGCTTTCTGATAATATTGTCCTATATTACAACCCTGAAACTGAACAACCTATTAAGTTAGTTCTGTTAAGTTATCAAAAGATGCTGCAAGCCAGCACCAAAAAGCCGATTTTACTTGATGGCCTAGATGGGATGCCCACCAACGTTAAATTAACAGTTATTACATTATTACACCGAACACCGCTGACCACATTCTTACAACTAAACGAAGCACACGATAACAAGCCGCTGAGCAGTCGTGTACGCGAAGTCTTTACACCAGCTACCTTGCAAACAGTTGCAGCGGCATAATCTTTGGTGAGCTAGAAAGGCAGTAAGTCCTTCATATATCATACAGGGTCAGTCAGCCGGAACTCTGGCATTTGCGCCGGGATGTAGTCGCGGTTGCGCCAGGGGGTCAGCTTGATGACGAAGCGGGCGAAGCTCCAGCCCAGGCGCACCAGCGTGGGATACTTCATCAGGTAGGCAAAGCGAGCAAGACGGGTGCGGATGCGTAGCTGCACAAAGAGGGGATGTTGGCGCACTCGTTCGCGGTAGGTGGCGAAGCTGAAGTCCTGCCGGGCAAAGGCGTCGCTGATCGCCTCGGCCGCTACCTCCCCATACCCCAACGCAAAGGAAATCCCCTCGCCAAACAGGGGATCGGCCCCGGCCGCGTCGCCGACGAGAATGACATGCGGTTGGGAAAACTGCGCCTTTGAACTCCACCAGCGAATGGGATGTCCCTTCAGTTCGTAATCATCCAAATTTCGGTCACGGACGGCCAATGAATCACGGAGGGTTTGTTTGAGGTCGGCCTTCGGTCGTTCCGGGCGGGCGCGGCTGTCAAAGAGGCCGCGATTCATATAGGGCTTGCCCTGGATATAGCTGGGGAAGTCCCAGTAGTACCCCTGCAAGCCATCGGTCATATGGGTGAAGTCGAAGATAGCGACTCCATCGCGGAACTCCGGTTGGGTACGCGCATCTTCGGGGGTCAGAACTTCCATCAACCGCGCCGTGCGTAATTCATCCTCCCATTTCAGCTTGCGCCGCACAAAGCTGCGCGAGCCATCGGCCGCCACCACCACCTTCGCGTGAAATGTCGTCTTTTCGGTGACAACCTCGACGTAATCGTCGTGGGCGATCACTTGCGTCACCGCTTCCCCCTGGCGGACGCGGACGCCGAGCTTTTCGGCCGTTTTCACCAGCCAATGATCAAACTCATCGCGGCGGACAATACGAAAGACAGGATTACCATAGAAGGAGTAGCTTTTATCCTGGTAAAGCAACCGCACTTCTTTGACCTCAAAATTTTTTACGTCAAAGGGGAGGCCGAGGCGAGCCAGCACATTTTGCCCCATGTGGGTGATGCCGCCACCACAGAGTTTTTCGCGGGGGTGGACGGCTTTATCCACCATGACGATACGGCCGCTCCAACTTGGGTCTTGTTTAATCAGATGTAACGCCGTCGAGGTGCCAGACGGCCCACTGCCAACAATCAGTATGTCAACTGTCTCAACTTGGGTCATTGAACGTTATCCTAAGCAATTATAGTGTGGATCATCTTCGTGGAGCACCAATCACATTGGGCAGGAAGGTGCTGTCGGTTAATCGCCGGGCTTGGGAGGTGGAGAAATCGGCCGTCCCATGCGCCGCTTCTACATTTCCGGCCAAATCGGTGGCCCGGCTGCGAAACTCGTAGGTCTGGTTTGGATTCGGCGGCGTGAAGTAGGCGGCCGTCCCTGTTGCATTCGTGACCAACGCCGTCCAATTGCCGGAACCAGCGGCACGCCACTCGACACGGTATTGGGCCACACCAGATAAATTATCATTACCGTTCCAGGCCACATAATAGCGGTTTTGTGCAACCAGGTAGGCAACATCTTGAACACGCGAGGTGGGTGCGGTGCTGTCTAGCCCGAAACGGCCGACCGGCCCAAAGATCAAATCATCCCCGGCAGTTGCCACAATCACGCGCCAGTAGAGGTTAGCATAGTCCTGGTTGAAGGTATTGTTGGCCTCAGTCACCGGCCCGGCCCACAACCGGGCGGCGATACGATTGCTGAAGTTAGGGTCAGTAGCCACCTCCAACGTCGTTCGCGCCACGCTGCCGGGATTGTTGATTTGCCAGCGGAAGTTCACTGTTCGTTGGTTGACCCAACTATCGGCCGCCGGTTGGCTGTTGTTTACCTCCGGCGCGGCCGTCAGCGGCAAGAGACGAATCGCGTCAAACCAGACGCCGAGGCCGGAGTCATTGGTCAAATCGCTCAGGCGAATGACGTTGCTATTCCCGGCGCGGAGATTGTATTCACCCAACGGGACCCACAACCCAACCTGATCCGAATGGCTGACGGTCACTTCGCTAACGCCATCGGCATGGGTGATGGTGTACTTTGCCGAGCGCGTCTCACCACGACCGGTGTTGCAATAGGGGACAAAGGCTTCGATGCGATAACGGCCGCCGCTGGCGAGATTCGGCCGCCACTCCCCCCAATTACGGCTTTGTGCCTGGCTGTTGGTTGACCAGGTATAGTAAGAGTGGGTGTTGTGGCCACACTCATTGCGCCCCTCAAACCAGTTGGCATTGCTGCGCGTAAACTGTGGACTGAGTTCATCCACGTAGATATAGGGGTCAACCAGTCCGATACGCTCGGCGATCCGGTCGCGCATCCAGGGGATCAGCGCGTGCGCCTGGTCGCCAGGACACTCCGTTGTGCCATACACATCACGGTGGCCCATTAAATGGGGTAAGCCCCAACTGATGTCGGGCAAGGCATTGCTGGCCTCAAAGACGTTAATGTCCCGTTGGTCGGCTTTCCAGGCCAGCATATCAATCGCAGAGTTGAGCATCGGCTCTGGCGGGGTAATACCCGGTATGCCGTAGTCGGGTGCGGTAAACGTCCCGATCAACGCCACCGCCATAGATCCACGATTCGCGCCAGAAGCGTGGATGCCAACCACATCATCCCCGCCATTGTGTCCCTCGTAGACGACGCCATTCATATCCACCAGGAAGTTATAGCCGATGTCACCCCAATCACGGCTGAAGGTGTGGAAGTTCCAGATGGCACGGACAACGGCCGCCCAATCAGCGCTGCTGTTGTTGGAAACGGTGTGATGGACAATGAGATGCGTCACAGGATGATAACGCAGGCCGCTGGTATAGTTGCAGGCGGCATGAGTACACCACACGGCGCGACTGATGACAAAGGGTTTGGGAAAGCCTTCGGCCGCTGCCTGAGGTAACACACCATTTTGTTCATTGAGCTGCTGCTGTTGGGCGATCAGTTCTTCGGTGGTTGGCCCATCGGTTGAGTCAATGAAGGTCAGGCGTAGAGTACGGAGCGTCGGTGTGACACGAGCGTTTGGTCGTGTCAGTTGGATTTGATATTGGACAAAAGCGTGGGTTTCATCCGCCCCCGGCACGACGATCATCTGCCCCACCTGTTCATCATCTTCCGGATCATCCCAATCACTATGGATGTGGATTTCTGACCAGTCGCTCCATTCACCTTCCGTTTTGGCCGTTCGCATCAGCAAATTGAGTATGCTACCCTCCGGCAGGTCCGCTTCCCACTGTGGAACCAGCGCATTGAAGGCAATCGGTGCGGGAATGGGTGGCGAGGTGAAGGTGCTGGTGGATGCACTCTCTTCCAGGGCAAGCCCTTCGTCGGTGATGATAGCGTTTTCGGCCGTCGCGCCGTCAGCAGCGGCAAAGTCGTCACCGCTAAAGAGCAGTTCTTCCATCGGCACATCCGGCTGGGCGGCCGCGCCGAGGCCAGGAATCTCGATACAGGCGGTCAACAGACCAGCCTGAACTACTAAGAAAAGTAAGCAAACAAATACTTTCATGGTTCCTGTCTACCTCGGCGATACGGCGGCCGAGATTAGACCTCCATGCTCCCTATTGTAGCGCAAAATGATAAAACGGATACCAGGACGAGGCCCCCTATGATAAAATTATCAGAATAGACATTGATAGATGATGGTATTATCTTTTTGAGCAGTAGTATTTATGCCAGAGTTACCAGAAGTTGAAACCTCTGTGCGTGCCTTACGGCCGTCCCTCCTCGGCCGCACCATCACCGGCGTGCGCAATACCTGGCCGCGCCATGTGGTTGTGCCGTCGCTGGCGGAGTTGCGGGAACGGATTCGCGGCCGTCGCATTGAAGCGGCCGGAAGGCGCGGTAAATATTTGATCTTCACCCTGAGTGATGACGAAACACTGATCGTTCACTTGCGGATGTCGGGGCATCTCTCGGTGGTAGATGCCGATGAGCCGGTTGATGCTTATACGCACACGATTTTTGAGCTGGACGACGGCCGCGAGTTGCGTTTCCGCGATCCGCGCAAGTTCGGCTGTGTTTACCTGGTGCATGAACCGGAAGAGGTGTTGGGCAAGCTGGGGCCGGAGCCGTTGGAGCCGGAATTTACGGTCGAGGTGTTGCAAGAACGGCTGCGCGGCCGTAAGCGAACGCTGAAACCGCTGCTGCTCGACCAGTCCTTCATCGCTGGAGTGGGTAATATCTATGCTGACGAAGCGTTGTTTGATGCCCGGCTGCACCCCCAGCGCACGGCCGATACGCTGACGGCCGACGAAGTGGCCGCGCTCCATGCCGGTCTGCAAAAGGCATTGTCGGAGGGGATCGCCCGCGAGGGGGCCAGCATCACCACTTATCGCAAGCCAGACGGCGAAAAAGGGGACATGCAGAATGCCACACAAGTGTATGATCGCAAAGGACAGCCTTGTGAGCGCTGTGGTACACCAATCGAAAAGATGATGCTCGGCGGCCGTGGTACCCACTATTGTCCAAGCTGTCAACGACTCACCTAAAACAGTTACGCAGATAACGCGGATAAAACGCAGATTACGCGGATTTTCACTTACGCATTTGCATCAAATTAACGCGAAAAATAGCTCTTAATTCGCGTAAATTCGATGCAAAAATTCTTAACTGCGTAAGTCCTATTCAAGTGGTTGATGTCTCTGCTATAATAGGCAAGAGAGGTTTGCAATGAGAGTTAATATCTACATAGACCGAATTGAGATAGACCCTGATGTAATGCTAGGTAAACCGGTCATTCGCGGAACACGAATTCCTGTAGAGTTACTTGTGCGTAAATTAAGCGAAGGTGCTACTGAAGCTGATCTACTTGATGCTTATCCTCGATTAGTGTTAGAAGACATTAGGGCAGCACTCGCCTTTGCAGCCGATTCACTGGCCCACGAAACGTAAGAAATATCGGAGGGAAACAAAGTGGAGGCACGGCCGCCCCTGGGACGCTTGATTGCCCTGGATGAGGATGTAGAGCAGCGAGAGTATTTTCTGAGCGATGACATCTATACCGTCGGCCGCCTTGCCCCCTGGAGCCAGATCATCGTCAATCGGCCGACTGTCTCTCGCGTCCATGCTCGTATTCAATGTGTCGGCTCCCACTACCATCTGACCAATCTCAGTCGCCTCCATACCTACGTCAACGGCGAACCGATCAGTGAAGCGTATATCCTCTCAGATGGGGACCAGATTGGATTGGATTCTCCTCAACCCGTCTTGCGCTATGAGGACGAAAACCAGACAGTGATGCCCCCGGACTTTGAGCCGTTGGGGGAGACCATTCCTGGCTTGCATTTTGACCAAAAGACGATGCGTTTCTTTCTGGACGGCCGTGTCCTCGAACTCGCTCCCCGGGAATTGCGCCTGCTGCGCTATCTTTACTGGCGGCGCGGCGAAGCGTGTTCGCGCGAGGAGTGCGAGCGGGTGATCTGGGGTGAATATGCCGCCATTGACCCCAGCGCACTCCACCGCGTTGTCGCCGACCTTCGTGCCAACCTCCGCTCGTTGGATGAGTCAACGGAATATATCGAAACCGTCCGCGGCGTTGGCTATCTTCTGAAATGAGCTTCGACTATTCGCAAGATTTCGAGAATATTGACTTTCGCCAGCATCCCGAGCTTTACCGCGTCGGCCGCGGCGAACAGGGTGTGTTGCTGGTCGAACCGTATAAGAGCGAACTGCTTCCCCACTGGCGGTTTAAGACGCCGGAGATTGCGCGGAAGTCGGCCGATAAACTCTACGAGATGTTCCTGGCCTATAAAGCGCAAGGGGATTTTGTGGGCATGGATATGGCGCGAAAGTATATCCAGATGGGTTACACTCGTTCGCGTCGCTATGCCAACCACAAGTCGGGGCGGAAGTATGCGACCGATGGCAAAACTGTCCTCCCGCTTGATGAAGACCCCGAAAAAGCTGAATCAGCGCGTATCTTTTACGAAACGTGGCAGTTGGTGCGGGAAGACCAGGAGTATCAAAGACTGATGGAACAGCATCGCCTTCGCTATGAAAGCGATTGATCTAAAAACCTCTGAGGTCTGGGAGACCTCAGAGGTTTTTGACATTAACGACGAGCCTTGCGCTTTTTGGCTGAGGA
The DNA here is from genome assembly GCA_964410625.1 of uncultured Ardenticatenaceae bacterium. Classification (GTDB taxonomy): domain Bacteria; phylum Chloroflexota; class Anaerolineae; order Promineifilales; family Promineifilaceae; genus CAYPHY01. The sequence goes on from CAYPHY010000001.1 coordinate 26,917, forward strand.
CTTTTTGCCACCGCCGGCCGTCGGCTGCCCTGTTCGGCCGTTCCCTGTTGCCGCTGCCGTCGCTACACCTTCGGCGCGGCCGTGACAATTCTTATACTTTTTGCCACTACCGCAAGGACAGGGATCGTTGCGGCCGACTTTTGGCATGTCGCGGCGCAGTTCCACGCCCTTCCCCTTTTCGCGCTTGACCACCTGGAAGCCTGCTTCCTGTGCCTGGAGCTGGTAGGCCACTTCCGCCTGTTGTTGTTGGATAAATTGCTGGTGTTTGCCGATCTCGCGGAAGAAACGGTCGGCGACGCTGCGATCAATGTTGTTGCGCATGTCGGCAAACATCTCGAAGGAGCGACGCTTGTATTGCACTTTCGGATCGCGCTGGCCGACGGCTTCCAGCCCGATCTCGCGGCGCAGATCGTCCATCGCCGTCAGGTAGTCGCGCCACTCCGCATCAATGGCCGAGAGGAGCAACAGCCGCTGGTAGTTGCGATACTGCTCCTCGCCAATCGCTTCACGCCACTTCTCCTGCTGCTTGCGCACATACGCCTTCAACGCTGTCTCTAGTTGGTCACCATCTAGCGTCGAAAGACTGTCAATCAGCAAGTTGCGGAGCAACTCCTCAGCCCGTTGCTTGAATTTCTCCTGGCGGGTTTCGGCATTTTTTGTAGACAGGCCATCGAGATTAAACTGGGTGAAGGCCTGGTTCAGCCCCTCGGCCGAACGCTCCCAAATCGCTTCACGTTGTGCCTGCTCAATGTGTTCGGCGAGAAACTCTTGATAGAGCGACTCTACCTGCTGGATAAACTCCTGGCGGATATTTTCGCGGGCCTGAAGCTGTCCCGATTTACGCGTGGCCAATAGCCCCAGCTTAGGAACAGGGGGCATGATCGGTAAGAAGCGGCCCATCGCCTGCAACAGTTGCAGCAGGTTGACCCCTTCTTCCTCGTTTTGGCGGGCAAGGACCATCAGGCGGTTGGTCAGGCGATCGGCCGACAGCCGTTCCAACTCCTCGCGGTCCAGGTTGTTGATGCCGGGCAAAAGGCCCCCCAACTGGCGCAGGACGGCCGTCAGGTTGATTGCATCGGTCGCGTCGGTGCTGAAGGCGTTGATCACCCGCTCAATCTCGCCGCGTACAAAGCCCTGGTAGTCGTCTACATAATGGTCAACAAGTTCGACGATGCTGGTGGCAAAGGCGTCCTCCATCTTCTCGTCGAGATCGGCCGCTTCGCCAAACAGAATCGCCCGCCGTTCCTCATAAATCGTCTGGCGCTGGCGGTTCATCACATCGTCATATTCGACGACGTTTTTGCGGATATCGAAGTTGTAGCCTTCGATGCGCTCCTGAGCGTTTTCGATCAACCGGTCCAACACGCCATACTCCAACGGCATATCGTCGGGCAAGCTGGTGCGGGACATGAAGTTCTTCAGCCGCTCGCCACCGAAGCGGCGCATCAGGTCGTCTTCTAGTGAAAGAAAGAAGCGGGACGAGCCGGGGTCGCCCTGGCGGGCGGCACGGCCGCGCAACTGGTTGTCAATGCGCCGCGATTCGTGCCGTTCGGAACCGACCACATGTAGGCCGCCCAATTGCCACACCTCTTTCTTCTCTCGCTGTGTCTGCTCCACGATCTGCTCAATGCGCGTGATCAGCGAGGGAGGTAGCGCGGGAATGGTTTTGGTTAGCTGTTCGGCTTCCTCGTGGCGGCCGCCCAAGACGGCGCGGATCAGCGCGGCGCGGGCGTTGTAATGCTGCTCAAAGAAATTTTCGGCCAGGAATTGGGCTACTTTGCGCGGATCGCTTTGGGCGGCCTGATAATCGTTATAGACGCGCCACAAACGCCCCGCCTCTTCGATCAGGGCAATATCCTTGTCTAAACCTTCCAGATAGTCACGCGCTTCGCCCAACAGCCCCATCCGCACCATGCGCAACACATTCAGCAGCGAGTCATATTCAATGTCATAAGGGGCTTGCAAGATTTGAGCCAGATAGCCGATGACCTGCACCCTCTCGATCTCCACCAGCGCAGCATCAAACTCGCTCTTTACCGCCAGCAACGCATCTACCAGGTCTTCGCTCAGCTTGTGGTGCTTGCGGGCAGCGGCGCGGGCGGCCTCTTCCCCTTCGTTCAAGAGGGTCAGGGCGAGTTGGGCGAGCATCGGCCGGTCAAACAGATCACTCTCCATCATCTCCGCTGCCAGCCCTTCGGGGTTGCCGCCGAGCAAGATGTCGGTCCCACGACCGGCCATGTTGGTAGAGATGGTCACGGCCGCTTTGCGACCCGCCTGGGCAACGATCAACGCCTCCGATTGGTGTATCTTAGCATTGAGGACGTTGTGGGGAATGTTCTCCTTGTTCAGCATACGGTGGATGGTTTCGGAATGTTCAACCGAGGTCGTGCCAACCAGAACGGGACGGCCGACCTCATGCACGCGCTTGATCTCGTTGATGATCGCCAGGTCTTTGGCTTCGGCTGTGCCATACACCTGGTCGGCAAAATCAATGCGCTTGAAGAAAACCGGCTCCCCGGTGCGGCGATCAACGTAACGGATCGCCTCTGCGCTTTCGACGCGCTCCTTTCTCGTCTCCAGCTCCATCGCGCCCGTTTCAACGATGTACTCAACATTGGTGGGCAGCGGCGAGACGCCTAACTCATAAATCTTATCGAACTCTTCGGCGTCGGTCAGTGCCGTACCGGTCATACCGGCCAGCTTGTCATAGAGGCGGAAGTAGTTCTGCAAGGTGATCGTCGCCACCGTCACCGTCTCGCGGCGAACAGTGACGTTTTCCTTCGCTTCAATCGCCTCGTGCAGACCATCGGAATAGCGACGGCCGGGCATCAGGCGGCCGGTGAAATCATCAATGATGATCACCTCGCCATTTTGCACCACATAATCTACATCCCGTTTATAGAGATACTCCGCCCGCAGCGCATTGTCTAAATAATAGGTCAACTGGTAGAAGCGCGGGTCATAGAGGCTGTCCCCGGCGTCGCTGTCAATCTCTGGGATACGCCTCTCGATTTCGGCAATACCCACCTCCGTCAGGCTGATGCTGCGGCTCTTTTCGTCAATATCGTAATGGCCGTTTGGCTCTTCGTCTTCCTCGGCCGTATTCCGCCGTAGACGGCGCACATATTCGGCAAAGCGCAAATAATCCTTGCCGGAATGGTCGGCCGGGCCGGAGATGATCAGCGGCGTACGCGCTTCATCAATCAGGATGTTGTCTACTTCGTCAATGACCGCAAAGTGTTGGCCGCGCTGCACCAGGTTCTCGCGCTTGGTAGCCATGTTGTCGCGCAGGTAGTCGAAGCCGAATTCGCTGCTGATGCCGTAGGTGATGTCGGCCAGGTAGGCTTGTTGGCGCGTACACGGCCGCCAATGGACCAGTCGCTCGTCTTCCAACTCCGCGCCTGGATTGACGTAATCGGGGTCGAAGAGCGCGGAAAATTGCTGCGGGCCAATCACACCCAATGTCAGACCGAGAAAGTGAAAAACATTGCCCATCCAGCCGCCATCACGACGGGCCAGATATTCGTTGACCGTCACCAGATGGACGCCCTGGCCGGTCAGCGCATTCAGATAGAGAGGCAAGGTTGCCACCAGCGTCTTTCCCTCACCGGTACGCATCTCCACCACTTCGCCTTGATGCAACAGATAGCCGCCCATCAACTGCACATCATAGTGGCGCAGGCCAATGGTACGGCGCGACGCCTCGCGCACCAGGGCAAAGGCTTCCACCGCCAGATCGTCCAGCGATTCGCCCTGGGCATACCGCTCCTTGAGCGCGGCCGTCTTCTCCTTAAAGGCTTCATCCGGCAACTGCTGTAGTTCCGGCTCTAAGGCCGTAATTTCGGCGGCGATCGGCCGTAGACTGGCGATTACTTTTTGGCTCGGATCGCCGGTAAAGCGACTAATTAGCTTTTTGAACATATCGAATCAGGATAATTGACAATTGTTAATTGCTAATTGTCAATTGATAATTAATTTCTGCTGTCTTGTGACACAATAAATTACTATTATACCTATATACCATAAATAGCGCGTTTGATCCTAATCCAGTCGTAAGAATCGGTGTTCGGTGGCAAGTGGCAGGATGCAGGTGGCAGGTGATGCAGTATACTACCTAGAACTTGCCACTTGCGACTTGCCACCTGCTACTCATTAAACAACTCCCCCACACTCCGCCCTTCGTGCGAACGGACGATCACTTCGCCGAGCATTTCGCTGACGCTGAGGATGGTCATGTTGGGCAATCGCTTGTGGGGGGGGATGGGCAACGTGTCGGTGGTGACGATCTCTTTGATTGGCGCGGCGCGTAGCCGCTCGGCCGCCGGATCAGACAACACCGCATGGGTGAAGGCGACATAGACATCCAACGCACCATGCGCCTTGACCACTTCCACCGCTTGCTGGATCGAACCGGCCGTATCCACAATATCATCCACGATAATCACATCGCGGCCGCTGACATTGCCGATCAGGGTCAATGCTTCACGCTTTTCACCGTCCGGGGAGCGCCGTTTCTCGACAAAGGCCAGGGGGAGATTGAGATCGGCCGCGTAGTTACGGCCGTTCTTGGCAAAGCCCAAATCCGGCGTGACCACCACCGCATCCAACCGCTTCCGGTCGAAGTAGTCTACAATGATATGCGTTGCCGTCAGCGAATCGCCAGGGATTTTATAGAAGCCCTGAATTTGCCCGGCGTGCAAGTCAATCGTGATCCAGCGGTCTGCCCCGGCCACTTCGATCATATCTGCCAGCAGCCGGGCGGTGATTGGCACGCGCGGCTGGTCCTTTTTGTCGCTTTGTGAGTAGGCGAGATAAGGCACGACCACCGTGATCCGGCCGGCGGAGTCACGCTTGAAGCAATCAATGGCGATCAACATCTCCATGATGTTTTGATGCACCGGTCGGTCGTGGCTTTGGATCAAATATACGTCTTGTCCACGTACACTGCTGTGGAGCCGGACGAAGATGTTTTCATTGGGAAAGGTAATGATGTCCCAGGTGCTTAGCGGTATCTTTACGTAGTCGGCAATGCGCTGCGCCAATTCGGGACATCCCGATCCGGCATAAAGTTTAATATCACCATACATCTTGTCTGCTCGCATCTCATTAATGATGGACTGCTGTTAGGCAGCGAAGGCTTGAACCGGCGAACCGGAGTGACTTAGTAGTGCGTCACTGGAAGTAGATGCCACGGCCGAGTATGACACCGTATAGCACAACAACGAGGATGGCAGCGGCGATCAATGCCCATGACGGCCGAATCTGTAACGGGTCGCCCGGTAACTTGGGGAAGGTTTTGGCGCGGAACCATTGCATCATCCATAGTAATGGCGACTGACCGAAGATCACGGCCGCCAGCCCCGCCACCGCCGGTAGCCCACCGAGACCGTCCGGGTTGAACAGCGCCGCTAAGATAACCGGCAGCAAGAAGCCGATGTAGGACCAGATTGCCAGGCGCGAGGCGCGGCCGATCTGCTCGTCGGTTGTTCCGCCAACACGCGTCCCAAACACCCGCAATGACAATGCGATCAGGCCGATGAACAGCAACGCGCCAATGAGGAACAGTAGCCCACGCCACAACAAGGGTGGTTGCCAACCGGCGATCACCGCGGCCATGTCGCCGACCCCGGCCACGCCGGAGAAAATGAAGTAACCGGCGCCAGACAGGAAGTTGGCCAGCATCAGCAGCCAGCTTGTATACCAGGATGTGTCGGATAGGGACGGCCGTCCGCGCAAGTAGAAGTAGAGGGCAGCGCCGATCAGCAGATTGAAGAACGGTGCGCTACCGGACACGATTTTACTGGCCGCATTGGACCCGCCGGCACACTCCACCGACAGCGCGGTATAAACTTGCAGATCGCCGCCAACAAGGGGGCAAGCCAGCGCATGAACAGCCTCATGGACGGCTACATTGAGACTCATCACTATCGCCCCGATGGCTATGACGGTGGGAACACTAATGGCTACTTTGTTATCTTCGGCAACGACCATCTCTCTCTCCTGTGAAGGTGGCTCACGCAAAGACGCGAAGGTCGCCAAGAATACAAAGGAATCTTTGCGTCCTTTGCGTGAGATTTTGGATTTAAAGTGGTGAGCAATCGCCCATACGAACTCTCCTGTAGATTGTGGATTAGAGATTATCAGGAATAGCTCTTTGGACAGGATTTACAGGAGTAACAAGATAAAGCCTCGTCCCGTCAATCTTGTTAATCCTGTCGATTACCGATAGTGTCTATTATCTGACAAGCAGCGGCCGTACTTGCTTGTTTAGTACAAACCGAATATACGTCGCGCTTTATCCTAACACAACCGGCCGTTGCACAAAAGGTTCTGATAAAATTTGTTCAATTTGAAGTAGAGTGGGCAAGCAGTTTTGCGCTCGTTGCACAAAGTGATTGATGAATGATGAAATAAGGAAGCGATTGAGTACGACGGATGACTGAATGACTTTCATCCTTCATCCTTCATCCCTCATCCTTATCTTAATCCTTCATCCTTTTCAAAAGTGTTTCCACGGCCGCATATGGGTCCAGTTCACGTGCGGCAACGGCGGCTACGACCTGTTCGCGTTCGGCGGCCGGAATGGAGTTCTCCAACCGTTCGAGGAACCGTTGTGTTAACAGTTGCTCCACTTCGCGGCGGCTGCGCTTTTGTTCGCGTTCCACCCACTTGCCGGACTCGCGTAAGTAAGTGTGGTGGGTGATGATCATCTCCGCCAGTTCGGGGATACCCGCGCCACTGGTTGCTGTGGTTCGCAGCACTGGCACATCCCAGCCATCGGCCGAGCTAAAGTGCATTGCCATCTCCAGCATCTTCGCCGTGCGTCGCGCTTCCGGCCGGTCGGCTTTGTTGACTACCAGGATGTCGGCCACTTCCAAGATACCGGCCTTAATGGATTGAATCTCGTCCCCCATCCCCGGTGCTTCAACCACGATGGTGGTGTGTGCGGTTGCGGCCACTTCCACTTCCAGTTGACCCGCCCCCACCGTTTCAACCAGGATGGTCTGGAAACCGGCAGCATCGAGGATTTTGATGGTCGCGGCCGTTGCTCGCGCCAATCCCCCCAAATTACCACGTGAGGCCATTGAGCGTACAAAAATACCGTCGTCGCCCGCCAGATCGCGCATCCGTACCCGATCCCCCAGCAATGCCCCGCCGGTGAAGGGACTGCTCGGATCAACGGCAATGATACCGACGCGCTGCTCGTGCTGGCGCAGCGCCTTTGCCACCTCGTTAACCAGCGTACTTTTACCGGAACCGGGCGGCCCGGTGATACCGACAATATGCGCCTGTCCTGTCTCGCTATAGAGCGCCCCCACAACTTCCGGCGCGACGCCTGGATTGTTTTCGACACGAGTGATCAGCCGGGCAATGGCTCTTGGGTTGCCCGTGCGTGCTTGTTGGATCAGGTTCATCTTCCCAAATTATAGCCCGTCCAGGATGGATTATCGAGTGACTAGTGGAGAGTGGGGAGGGAATTGGTGTATTAGTGTATTGGTATATTGACCGAATACACCAATATACCAATTCCCTAATCTCCAATCTCCCAATCTCCTCCCCCCTCGTGTGAATTTTTAGATCAAAATATGCGGCCGCTATTGTCTTTGTAAGGCTCAGACCGATATACTGCGGGTACATTATCCTTCGGGTCTGTAGTGCCGAAAGACCTGTGCAGAACTTAACTTATAGGTAGATATTACTCATGGGGACCAAACATCGCGCGGCACGCCTTGTCCTGCTTTCTTTCCTTGTTATTGGTGGCATTGCCGCCTTATTACTCGCAATCAATAGCGGCATTGGCTCACACACGGCCAGTGCCGAAAATCCAGTGGCTGGCTTTTTATACGACCCGAATGCAGTGGTCAATGTCAGTTCGCTGAATGTACGCACCGGGCCAGATGTCAGCTATACGGCCGTTGCCTATCTGGTCGAAGGGCAGCGGATCAAGATGGTGGGGCGGAACTACTCCGCCACCTGGGTGCAGGTTGAGCTGGAAAATGGCTTTCATGGCTGGGTCAGTGCCCGTTACCTGTTGACCACCCTGCCGGTGGAGGGATTACCCGTCACCAGTGTGGCGTTGCCAGGGGGCGGCGCACAAGTCACGGTACCGATTTTGGATATTCGTAGCGGGCCGGATGCTTCATTTCCGGTTGTGGCAACGGCTTACGCAGGGGATACCCTATGGATCAACGGCCGCAACCAGGAAGGGACCTGGGTCAGCGTCACCCTGCCCAATGGTGCCAGCGGTTGGGTCAGCACTGCGGCTATCCAGCCAAATGTTTTGACCCATGATCTGGTGATTCGTCCCTGGCAGCCCGCGCCGATTGCCGCCGTCCAGCCCACGCCAACGGCCACGCGGCCGCCTGGCCCTCCGCCAATCGGGATGCGGCCAGGGGGGGAGCGGCCGGAGCTGCAACCACAACCGGAGCCGCCTACGCCAGCGGCCAGCCAACCTTTCTATAGTGGGCCAGGCCACGTCTACTCGGTGGTGGATAGCCTTACCAGAGGTCAGGTATTGACGCTGCTGGCCCGCACGGCCGACAACCGATGGGTCTTGACTCAACTGCCGGATGGCCGTTCGGGCTGGTTGCCGGTCGCTGATGTGCAGCTTTCTGTCCCGCTTTCGATGTTACCGCTGGTGGCGGCCGACGGCAGCTTTGTCTATCCGTCCACCAATTCCGGTGGGGCGAATCCTACCCCAGCAAGTACGGAATCTGACAAGCAGCCGCAGGTGACGGCCGTACCCACCACCAGCGCAGCAACGGCCATGCCAACGGTCTCGCCAACGGCCGAAGCCGCGCCACCCAACCAGCCAACGCCTTCGCCGACCGCACCGAGTGGCAGCGTGTTGCCGCAATTTGAGCTGCGTAGTGGGCCTGGTACTGAGTTTCCGATTGTGGGCACGGTGATCCAGGGGCAAAGCGTGGTCTTGCTCGGCCGTAACATTGATGGCACCTGGCTGAAGATACGGATGCCCGATGGCCTGGAGGGTTGGGTCTTGGCGGTGACGCTGCGCACCGAAATTCCGCTTGATCAGCTACCCGTCCTCGACTCATGATGAGACGCGGATGCAACAGATTTTCACGGGTTTTCTTTAGGGCTTACGCATTTGCATCGAATTGACATGAATGAATGCGAATTTTCGCCAAATAAGCTAACAATTCGCGTTCAACTGTCACTCCGAGTGGTGTCTGCGGAACGAGGAATCCCTTACGATTTCATTGACCAGCGAGTTGATAGGGATTCCTCGCTCCGCTCGGAATGACGTTGTGATCACTTTTGAGACGATGCAGCAAGCACGCTTTGTAAAATCCGTATGCAAAAATAGCCCCATTCGTGTCGGAAAACCGCTGGTTACGTAGGCCCCCTATTAAAAATCCGTGTTCACCCGTTCAATCCGTCAAAATCTGTGGTTAACCTATGGTTGACCAGAAAACACCCACTTCAGGGTTTATACAAAACATTTCCCCACATATTATCCTTTTATTGATTTATTGTAGTCGTCCGTAGTAGGGTCTGTGTATAAGTGAGTAACCCGGCGGTGGCACCTATATGTGGCTCAGCGGCCGCTTCTCAAGCCCACATATACCCTGTCCATGCTGGCGACTGTTTTTTCTTGTTGTGGATACGCTGTGGAGGGTTATTCAATGTGAATTTTAGTCGTTTATCGCTGCTTCGCTCCCCCTTTTTGCTTAAACCCCCATATATGGATAAATTTTCGGCCGCACCACCGATATACAGGTTTCTCGATTTATGTCTGGTTCTGGTTCGGGGTCAAAGTTTTCCCCAAAAAAAAGGGGTTATCCACAGCTTTAGCCTACTTTTCCACACCCAAAGAGCGTGAAGTAAGCTTATTTTCCCGCGGACTGTATCCTGGTTTGCAGTTGGCTGAGGGCAAGTTTACGGTCTATTTCCGCTTGCCGTTGCTGCAAGATGGTGGGTGGCGCGGCGCGTAATTGGCATTGTTCGGCCGTCAGCGGGCAACGCTCGCAGGTCTCGTTGATGATCACATGGGGAATATTGGGGTCGTCGAGAAAGCGCACTTTGTTTTTCAGATCGGCGTCTACCCGAAAACCGATGATCACGCTGCTGGCCACACCGGGGAAGAGGGTCATCCAACGGCCGAAGCCCATACACAAAAAGCGGTCTTGCGTTTCCAGATATTCAGATAGTTGCACGCCAACCGGTATTGGCTCATTGGCTGGGCGACTGTTGAGTCCGTTGCCTGGATCGTCCTCCAGCCGGTTGCTATTGCGCCCCACTTCGGGCAAGAGGCGCACCGATAGCCAGCGGCGGCAATAATGTTCGTGCAAGCCGATGCCGCTGGGGACGATCAGCTGGTTCATGTTCAATTGCTTGATCAGCAGGTAGGCGTCGCTGCCCATTGGGTGGTGGAAGCGCAAGAAGTGGAGCTTGATGCCGAAAAATTCGGGGATCAGTTCGCTCAGGCGGTAGAGCAGCATTTCCGGGGTGACGTTGTAGGTGGTCAGCAGCCCGGAAAATTGCTCCGGGTCCCAATGGGGGGTGGCGAAGAAGCGTTCCAGGTCGGCCAGCATTCGGCCGCGTGGCATCAGCAACGCCCCGCCAAAGTAGGCCGCCCGCAGATCATTCAGCAACTGTTGGAAGGAGCGAACTTTGTCTGGCGAGGAGGTGTAGGAACGCTCCTTAATTCGCAGGTATTGGTAGCCCAACTCGCGGGCAAAGACAAAGCGGATTTGGTGGGGATAGAGTTTGCTATTGATGAACAGCGTCGGCCGTCGCCCCTGCATCATAATCGCCCGGAAGTGGGCCAGCTCTGGCGTTTGGGCCAGCGACACATCTTCGATTTCATAGTCGTAGACTTCGCGCAGAATTTGTTCCAGCGTTTCCAGCGGCACCGATTCATCGGGGGAAAGGCCATATTTGCTGCTGAAGGCGGCCGTGAAGTCCAACGCCGCTTGTTCCAGGTCGGGGAAGTAATTTTCGTGGATTTCCTGGTATGAGCGCAAGGCAGCGCGGATGAAGTCCTCTTCCTTCAGATCATAGCGGCGGACGATTTCTAAGATGGCATGGAGCAAGGCGCTGGCTCGTTCCGGTTCGCGGGTTAGTAGTTCCAGTGCGTCGCTGGCTTCCAGCCCAAACTCCTCAAAGGGAAAGCGTTGCAGCGTGGTCGAAGAGAGCGTGGACTCCAGATAGCGCAGCGAGGGGTCGAGGCGAATGGAGACCAGCTCATCGTAATCTTTGCCGAGGACGGCCGCCATCTTCATGATCTTGTCGGCGCGGGGGTGTTTGCGCCCCTTTTCGATTTCGGTCAGGTAAGAGGCGGAGAGATCGCACTCGCGGGCCAGATCGGTAAGGGTCATCCCCGCTTCCGTTCGCGCCTGGCGTACCTTCATCCCAAAAACAATATTGACCAGATCAAGGCTCATGGGCTAGTCTCGTTGTATGGCTAAACTCATCTTCTTATGGAGTTGCATCGAATTAACGCGAATGAGCGCGAACTATTTCAGAGAACAGATTATTTCGGGCAAATTCGTGCAATTCGTTGCTAAAAACCTCTTGAACATTTTAGCGAATTTTCGCTGATTGACAAAAATCGCCCGATTTGGATCTTGACAAGTGAAAAAAGGCCATTATACTGTTTTTCACTTACAGCGAATTTTCGCTAAAAGATGAGGCTCACTTATTAATCTGGATGAAAGTTTTATCATTAGCCATATTCATCCATAAGTAACAAGGAAAGGTAGTGATGCCGGAAGCGATTGAGTTAAAAGGGGAAGTTACGTCAGAATTTTCAGGGATTTTGACGCAAGAGGCACTGGCGTTTGTCGAAGCGTTGGAGCGTGCTTTTGGACAACGGCGGCGCGAACTGTTGCAGCGGCGTGCCGAACGGCAGGCAGAGATTGACGCGGGAAAGATGCCTGACTTTCTGCCGGAAACGGCCGACATCCGCGCTGCTGATTGGACCGTTGCCCCCATTCCTGATGATTTACAAGACCGCCGGGTGGAGATCACTGGCCCGGTGGACCGCAAAATGGTGATCAACGCCCTCAACTGCGGGGCCAACGTCTTTATGGCCGACTTTGAGGATGCCCACTCTCCCACCTGGGCAGCGACGATTGAGGGGCAAATCAACCTGCGTGATGCTGTCAACGGCACAATCACTTTCACCAACCCTGATGGGAAGTTCTATCAACTGAATGAAGAGCGGGCTACCTTGCTGGTACGGCCGCGTGGCTGGCACTTGGAAGAGAAGCATGTCTTGCTCGACGGCCGTCCCATCTCCGCTTCGCTCTTCGATTTTGCCCTCTACTTCTTCCACAACGCCAGGGTTTTGCTGGACCAAGGGACCGGCCCCTACTTTTATTTGCCGAAGCTGGAAGGGCATTTGGAGGCGCGGCTGTGGAACGATGTCTTTGTCATGGCCCAGGAGTTGCTGGGCATTCCACATGGCTCTATCCGCGCGACCGTCCTCATCGAAAACATCCTCGCCACCTTTGAGATGGATGAGATTCTCTATGAGTTGCGCGATCATTCGGCGGGGCTGAATTGCGGCCGTTGGGACTACATCTTCAGCGCGATCCGCAAATTCCAGCGACGTCCTGAATTCATCTTACCCGACCGGGCGCAGGTGACGATGACCGCCCACTTCATGCGTTCCTATTCACTGTTGGTGATCAAAACCTGCCATCGGCGGGGGATCCATGCGATGGGCGGAATGGCGGCGCAAATCCCGATCAAGCATGATCCGGCGGCCAACGAAGCGGCGTTGGCTAAGGTGCGGGCGGACAAAGAACGGGAAGCGAAGGACGGCCATGATGGGACCTGGGTCGCCCATCCCGGTCTGGTGGGTATTGCCAAAGAGGTCTTTGACCGCTATATGCCCACGCCTAACCAGATTCACCGCAAGCGCGAGGATGTGCAGGTGACGGCCGCTGACCTGTTGCAAATCCCCAGCGGCACGATCACCGCCGAGGGCCTGCGCACAAACATTGACGTAGGCATCCAATATATGGCCGCCTGGCTCAGTGGCAACGGCTGTGTACCTATCTATAACCTGATGGAAGACGCGGCCACAGCCGAAATTTCCCGCTCCCAGGTGTGGCAATGGTTGCACAATCCACAGGCGCGGTTGGAAGATGGCCGCCCGATCACCCCTGATCTGTTTCGCCAGACGACAGCCGAGGTGCTCAACGAACTAAAGGACAAAGCGGGCGATTCGGCCGAGGCGGTCGAAAACTACGAATTGGCCGCGCGGCTTTTCGAGGAGATCAGCACGGCCGATGAATTCACCGACTTCATGACGCTGAAGGCGTATGAGTATTTGTCATAAAAAACGAGACTGAGAGACTAGAGACTGAGAGATTAAGAGATTCCAATCTCCTAATCTCTCAGTCTCCTAGTCTCCCGGTCTCCCAGTCTCTAGGAGATTACAATATGTTCAAGCCCTATAACACAGCCAAGTTACGCGATGAGTGGGAATTGAGTAAGCGCTGGCGGGGGATTCAGCGGCCGTATACGCCGGAAGCCGTTGTGCGCTTGCGCAGCACCGTCCAGGTAGAGTATACACTGGCCTGTATTGGGGCTGAACGATTGTGGCGGCTGATGCACCAGGAGCCGTTTATCCGCGCCTTGGGGGCGCAAACGGGCAACCAGGCGGTGCAGATGGTGCAGGCCGGGTTGAAGGCGATTTACGTCAGCGGCTGGCAGGTGGCGGGGGACGCCAACGACGCCGGGCAAACCTATCCCGATCAGAGTTTGTATCCGGCCGATAGCGTGCCAAACCTGGTACGGCGGATCAACAACGCCTTGATGCGTGCTGACCAGATTTATCATCTGAAGAATGAAAATGGCGTCTACTGGTTCGCGCCGATTGTCGCCGATGCGGAATCGGGCTTTGGCGGTGCGCTCAATGCCTATGAGTTGATGAAGATGATGATTGAGGCGGGCGCGGCCGGGGTGCATTTTGAGGACCAACTCTCCTCGGCGAAGAAGTGCGGCCACATGGGGGGCAAGGTATTGGTCCCCACACGCGAGTTTGTGCAGAAGTTGGTGGCGGCGCGGCTGGCGGCCGATGTGCTGGGCGTGCCAACCGTGCTCATCGCCCGCACCGACGCCGACAGCGCCCAACTGATCACCAGCGACATTGACGCCAACGACCAGCCCTTCATCACTGGCGAACGGACGGCCGAGGGCTTCTACCGCATGAAGGGCGGCCTGGAATGTGCCATCAGTCGCGGCCTGGCCTATGCCCCCTATGCTGATGTGATCTGGTGCGAGACTTCCCACCCCGACCTGGGCGAGGCCCGCGAATTTGCCGAGGCGATCCACGAAAAGTTCCCTGGCAAGCTGCTGGCCTATAACTGCTCCCCCTCCTTCAACTGGCGGCGCAATTTGGACGAGCGGACGACGGCTAAATTCCAGGACGAGCTGGGCAAGATGGGCTATGCCTTCCAGTTTGTGACGTTGGCCGGGTTCCACTCGTTGAACACCAGCATGTTTGAGCTGGCCCTGGGTTACCGCGAATCGGGGATGGGGGCATACGCTTGCTTCCAGGAGCGCGAATTTGAGCTGGAAGCGCAGCATGGCTTCCGGGCGATTAAGCATCAGAGCTTCGTCGGCGCTGGCTACTTCGACGAGGTGCAGATGGTCATCTCCGGCGGGGAGTCGGCGACGGTCGCCCTCAAAGGTTCGACGGAGGAAGCGCAGTTTGAGCTAGCACACGTGTAACACTTAAGAGCGCCTATTGTTTTTGCCTCTTCACTGGCAATGACTGGAAACGTTTAAGCGGATGAGCTAAACTAGCCATCCGCTTTTGCTTATTATGGAGGAGAAATGAAGCTGGTTGATCTTTCTCCAGAGACAATGGAAACCATCAAGCAGTACCGCTGGGACCGAATAATTGAAAAGCATGAAGGGCCGGAAACATGGTCGTCGGTACTGAAGTATTACGAGCCTGAGTTTATGGAGATTGACGGCCGCCATGTTCTCCTCCCTGTCGGCCGTGAACACCATCCCAACATCACCATTCTTCGCGTCATCGTCAGCGACGATGACAAGGTGTTGACCATTTTCCTTACAGACACCACCTGGTATGACGATCCGTTTTGGTCAGGGTTTGTGACGGTTTGTGAAAAACTCCCTGGCGAAGATTTTTATCTGGCTACGCTTTATCACGAATGGATGATCATCGAAAATCCTGGTAATTAACTGGACTGTTCTTGCCGCACTTGCTTTTTTGCTCGTTCAATTCGAGATTCTTTAATAGCAGTTGCAATCAAGGCTTCAATTTCTTCTTCTGGAATAGCAGCCGTAGCCCGATAAACCATCTCTTGAGCTTTCAAGAACCTTTCTTTCAATTGTTCTTCTTCTGAAAGAGGAAGGGCTGTTTTCATACGATTACCTCTCAGACAGATAGTTTAATGAGTCTACATTGATTGTCAGCTTTGGGTCAATCTGGTAAAAGCGTAGTTCCCCGACAACTTGCCACCTGCGACTTGCTACTTGCTACTAATCAGCAGCGAACCACCAATCGCCATAACCAGACCCACAAACTGCGTCAGTGTCAACTGTTCGCGGAAATAGACAACCCCCACCACGACGACCACCAGGGCATAACACACGACCTGGAGCGTCCCCAAAATGCTCAGTTCCCAGCCGATGATAAAAGCATAGGTGATGAACAAAATCTGTACGAAGTAGAGAACGAGTGCACCCATCATCCAGGGGCTTTTCACCGCTTGCAGAAAGCTGTCGGCATCGGCCGCTCGCTTCAACACCACGTCGGCGATGGCGACGGCCAGTACAGCGAAAATGATCAGACCAAATTCCACCAGCTTGTGCATGATATGCTCCTTCCTGATGAGACCAACCCCTTGCGTAACCACACTTCCAGCTTAAGCCAAGCCTGTCCAGAGAACTATGCACAACTCCTCCCCTTTTGCTGTGATTTTCAGGAGCTTGCATAGCGATAGCCCGCCATAATGAATACAAAGCTCACGCAAAGACGCAAAGTTCGCTAAGATTTCTTTGTGTTCTTTGCGTCTTTGCGTGAGCTTTCTGCTATACATCGGTTTAGTCCAAGATGAGTGAAATTAGGACAGCGTGCAGGGTTGCGACGGTATGATATAATCGAAAGGCTAGTCAGGTAGATTCATGCTGGCTAAATCGCAATCGTCTATGTGGTGTGGTTCGTACACTATACAAGGCAGCAAAAGGATTATTGAGGCGACTTGTTCAGACCGCTTGATTGGTTACTGGGACTGTTTTCCCTGGACATCGGGATTGACCTCGGCACGGCCAATACGCTGGTTGCGGTGCGCGACCGCGGCATTGTGATCAACGAGCCGTCGTGGGTGGCGATCAATAAGCGTACCCGACGGCCGTTAGCCATTGGCGCGGAAGCCCGCGAGATGGTCGGCCGCACCCCCAGCGATATTGTGGCGATCCGACCGCTGCGCGATGGGGTTATCTCCGAGTTTGAGATCACCGAGTCCATGTTGAAATATTTCATTGACAAGGCCCACGAGCAGATGTTGGTGCCTTTCCCGCGGCCGCGTGTCGTCGTTGGCGTCCCCAGCGGCGTGACGGAAGTGGAGAAGCGGGCTGTTTATGACGCCACCATTTCCGCCGGAGCGCGAGAGGCTTATCTGATTGAAGAGCCAATGGCCGCCGCCATCGGCTCCGGTTTGCCGATCATCGAGTCGCGTGGCAGCATGATCGTAGACATCGGCGGCGGCACGACGGAAGTGGCCGTCTTTGCGATGGGTGGCATTGTCGTCAGTCGTTCGATTCGCGTGGCTGGCGACGAGATGGATGAGGACATCATCACCTATGTCCGCAACAAGTATAACCTGCTGATTGGTGAACGGATGGCCGAGCGGGTGAAGATGGCGATTGGTTCCGCCTTCCCCTTGCCCGAAGAGAAGACGATCACGTTGCGCGGCCGTAATTTGATCAACGGCCTGCCGCAAATTGTGGAGATCAGCAGCATTGAACTGCGCGAAGCGATGGCCCCCTCGGTTAATATTATTGTGGATACGGTACTGGATGCGCTTGATGAGACGCCGCCGGAGCTGATTGCTGACCTGATGGAAACGGGTATTTGTGTGGCCGGTGGCGGGGCGCAAATTCAGGGGTTGGCCGACCGCCTGGAGGATGCGGTCAAGATGCGCGTGTGGGTGGCTGAAGATGCGATGACCTGTGTTGCGCGTGGCGCGGAACGAGTGCTTGAGGACCTCGACAACTATGAGCGCGTCCTCGTCGGCCTCCACCGCGGCAGCACACGGCATTAGTGGATAGTGATGAGTGGCGAGTGGATAGTGGCTATTCACTCATCACTCGTCACTATCCACTAACCACTATCCACCATGAACCTCGATCAAGCCCAACAACGAATTCGCTGGCTGGCAATCGGCGCGTTGGTTGCCGGGGCGATCTTACTCACGATTCTCGACACAACCGGCAATCTGGCGGTCGCGCTCAGCTTCTTGCGCGATCCTTTCAGCGTGGCGATGAGCTGGACGGCCGCTCGTGCCGACACGATAGACGACGCCCTCTCTGGCCCCCGTGACCTGCAGACCGCGCGGGCGGAAATCCAACGCCTGCAAGCGGAAAACGCAGCCCTCCAACGGCAGGTGGAAGAGTTGAGCGAGGTGCAAGGGGAACTACAGTTGCTCCAAAATCTGTTTGATCGCGCGGCCGCTTCGCCCGAATATCGGCGCACGACGGCCGCGGTCATCGGCCAGGACACCACGCTCGGTATCAGCAGCATTGTTATTGACAAAGGGGTGAACGACGGCGTGCGTGTTGGTGCGCCGGTGGAGAGTGCTCGCGGTCTGGTTGGGCAAGTTTTTCAGGCGTCGGGCAACGCTGCCCAGGTGATTCTTTTGACCGATAGCTCCAGCGCCATTCCCGTTCGTCTTGGCACGACTCGCGCAACGGGCATTTTGCGTGGCGGTGGCGTGGGCGGCGTGATGACGATTGAGTGGATTGATCTCAAATTTCAGGTTGAGCCGGGGGAACTGGTGATGACTTCCGGGCTGGATGGGAAGTTTCCGCAAGACCTGGTGATCGGCCGTGTTACCGATGTGGAGCGCAACGAAGCAGCGTTGTTCCAAAAAGCGATTGTCCAACCGGCCGAAGACGTCAACAATCTCGAAGTGGTCTTTGTCATCACCGATTTCCGCACCGTAGACATCGGCACGTTCCGCACTGATGAGTGACGAGTGGGGAGTGGGGAGTGAAGAGTTTGGTTCTACTCCCCACTCTCCACTCTCCACTCTCCACTAGCCAATGAGTACGAGCATCTATCTGGCAATCCCCTTGATGGCTGTGCTGACTATTTTGCAAGCGGCCGTATTGCCCCGATTTCCGGTTCTGGGACTGACGCCACAACTGCTATTCTTAGTTGCGCTTGCCTGGGGGTTACAGCGCGGACTAAACGAAGGCGTTGTCTGGGCGTTCATTGCCGGGTTTTTTACCGATCTCTTTTCGCTGACCCCAATGGGCATCTCATCGTTGACCTTTATGGTAGCAGCGGCCGTTGTCATCCTCTTGCGCCAGGTATTACCCCCCAGCCGGTTTATTTTGCCAATGGTGCTGACGACGACGGCGACGCTGATCTATCTGTTGCTCCACGCGCTTTTCATTCGCATTTTCGGAAGTGGGATACCGATGCAAACACTTCTCTCATTGCTGCCCGTTGCTTTGCTGCACGGTTTCCTTGTTTTGCCCATTTACGTCATCATGGAGACGATTTTGCGCGTTGTGCGGCCGAGGCGGGTGGAGCTATAAAGAGGATGAGAGGAAGTAGTAGGCAGTTGACAGTTGGCAGTGGGCGGTTTACGCTCGTAGTGTGATGGGTTAAGGTTGAATAAATTCTCGTAGGTATTGATTTATGTCTAGTATGGGATGGAAACCGGCCGGTGAGGTAGAGGCCCAGGCTGAAGACCTGGGGATGCGCGGCCGTATCTACTTCCTGCGTATCGTCTTCCTGGTCGTGCTAACCGGATTGCTTTACCGCGTCTATTGGATCCAGCAAATGCGCGGTGAGGAACTACAGACGTTGGCCGCCAGCAACCAGTTCGCTGAATTGACAACCACCGCCCCACGCGGCATCATCCTGGACCGCAACGGGAAGCCACTGGCGATCAACAAGCCTAGCTTTAACGTCACCATCACCCCGGCCTTTTTGCCCGCCGACAGCGACGAGCGACAGGCCGTCTTTGAACGCCTCTCCCTGCTGACCGGCGTTCCGGTCACCAACACGGTGCAACAACAAGCCTTGATCCAATCGGCCAACCCCGAGCTGGTCAGCACCTATAGCCGCCTGGCGGAGATTTACGGCGCTCCGGTTGAGGAGACACTCAGCGAAGCGGGCGTGGTTGAACGATTACCGGACAGTATCGAGGCGATCTATCAAGAAAACAGCTTCGCCCAATATCGTCCGGCGGTGATTACATCGGGCATCCCCATTACGCTGGCCTACCAGATTGAGCAAGAGAGTATCTTCTTGCCCGGCGTCCGCGTCTTGCCCCAGCCGCTGCGCGAATATCCCACCGGGGCCTATACCGCCCATCTGATCGGCTATATGGGGCCGATCCCCAACCAAAGCTGGATTGACACACTGGGTTATGAGCGTGATGATCGCGTCGGTTGGGCTGGTCTGGAATCTTCGATGGAGATTGAACTGGCCGGGATCAAGGGGCGGCGCACCATCGAGCAAGATTGGACCGGCCGCGAAGTGCGCCAGGTTGGCAGGGCGCAAGAGCCGCAGGCAGGGCTGAATTTACATCTGACCCTCGATCTCGATTTGCAAAAAATCACCTACGAGATATTAGGTCAGTTTATGGAGGCCAACGAGGCAGCGGGCAAACGGGACCAAATTACCGGGGAACAAACGTTTCCAGAGATCGAGCAAGCAGTGGTCGTTGCCATGAACCCGCAAACGGGGGAAGTATTGGCAATGGTCAGCTATCCCACCTTCGACAACAACCGCTTCCAGACCAGCGTGCCAGTGGACTATTACCTCAGTCTGGAGCGAAATGATTATACCCCGCTGGTTAACCATGCCATCAGCGGCACTTACCCACCCGGCTCTACCTTCAAATTGGTCCCAGCATCGGCCGCCATGCAAGAAGGTGTCATCTCCCCCGACCGGCGCTTGTTCGACCCCGGCACGATTGAGATCGCCAACCGCTTTGCCCCCAACGATCCGGGCCGTGTCCAGCCCTTTGTTTGTTGGAATTTGGAAGGGCATGGGGCGGTGAATATGCTGCTAGGCATCGCCTACTCTTGTGACGTCTATTTCTATAAGATCGGCGGAGGCTTTGACCAGGATGGCGAGTTTGTGGAAGGGCTGACCGTTGATCGCATCAGCCAATATGCCGAGCAATTTGGCTACGGCCGTGTCCAGGGTATCGAGTTGCCGTTGGAGTCGCCGGGTATTCTCCCCTCGCGGGCTTACAAGCGACAAAACTTTGGCGAGCCGTGGTCAACCGGTGATGATTACAATCTGAGCATCGGCCAGGGGTTCATTACGTCCACGCCGATGCAGGTGGCACAAATGGGGGCTGTGGTGGCCAACGGCGGCTTCTTATATCGGCCGTCGCTGGTCCACCATATGACTGATGCCGAAGGCAATGTGGTCATTGTTGATGATAATAGCCAGGTGATCGCCCGCGCTCGGCCGGGGCCAAACGGCACGGCGATCATCACCGACGCCGCCGGAAATCCACTTAACGATCCGGCGATCAACATCCGCTTTGACGCCAATGGAGAGCCCATTTTCCAGCCGGAAGTGATTGACTCCGTGAACGTAGACCGCCAATACCTTGACATTGTGGCCGAGGGGATGAAGTTGGTCAACACCTATATTGATGAGGAAGTATTCTATACCGGCGCGACCTATGTGGATTGGCTGGACAATGTGGGCATCATCACCGCCGGTAAGACGGGGACGTCGGAGTATTGCGACAACATCGCCATTGAGCGCGGCTGGTGTCGCTTTGAAGACATTGAGCAACGGCGCATCCTGCCCACCCACTCCTGGTATGTGGGGTATGCCCCTTATGACGATCCGGAGATCGTCGTTTCCGTCTTTATCTTCAACGGCGGCGAGGGGTCGGCGTGGTCGGCTCCGGTTGCCTGCCATGTGATGGCCGCTTACTTCGGGGTGGGACAATACGCGGCTATTATGGGTGGCGCAGAAGAGGAGACGGCCGAGGAGGGAGCGGCCGAAGAGTTTGTCGAAGAACCGCCCTTTGTCTGCAACTCCCTCAGCCACATCCCCGACATCCCTCCGCTTAACCAGCTTCCCTCGCCAGAAGATATTGCCGAGTAATAGTGGGGAGTGGAGAGTGAGGAGTGGGGAGTAAATTCATGACTAATCAATCACTCGTTTCTCTCCACTCCCTACTCCTCACTCCCCACTGTTTTGTGCTATCATTCCATTCATGGCGACGATTATCCTGGTGCGGCATGGCGAGAATGAATGGGTGAAGAAAAATCGGCTGGCGGGCTGGCTTCCTGGCGTCCATCTCAACGAAAAAGGGCATCAGCAGGCACAAGCGGCCGCGCAACGGTTGGCTGTGTTGCCGGTGAAAGCGGTCTATAGCAGCCCAGTGACGCGCTGTTTGGAAACGGCCGCCTACATCGCCGACGTCCACCAACTCGCCATCCTGCAACTGGAAGAGATGGGCGAAGTCCGGTACGGGGAATGGGAAGGGAAGAAAGTCAAAAAGCTGGCGAAGAAACCAGAGTGGCAGGCGGTGCAGTTCTTTCCCAGTCGCTTTCGCTTTCCACAGGGTGAGTCGCTGTTGGAAGTGCAGATGCGGGCGGTGCAGGCGTTAGAGCGCATCAGCCGCGAACACGACAAAGAGGTGGTCGTGGTTGTCTCCCACGCCGACGTGATCAAGCTGGTGTTGGCCCACTATCTCGGCGTCCACATTGACCTGTTCCAAAGGATTATCATCTCCCCCGCCTCGGCCAGCATTCTGGCCTTGTCGGCCAATGGCTTTGTCCGCGTGGTGCGCCTGAACGATGACGGCCCATTGCAACCGCCGCCGGAACCAACGAAAGAAGAAAAAGAAAAGCGAAAGAAAAAAGAGAAGAAAGCAAAGAAACAGGATAAAATAAAAGCAACCGTAAGCGAAGATGAGGAAGAATAAATCAATCTCTCAATCTCCCAGTCTCCTAGTCTCTGAGATTGGGAGACTGAGAGATTGAGAGACTACGAGACTATTATGGCCCGTCAAATAGATATTAATCCGGCCACACATTTAACGATTGGGACGGTTGGCGTGCCCGGCCAACGTACCTTCTATATGCAAGGCGGCCGTGGCTCGCAAAGTATTTCCCTGGTCATTGAAAAGGAACAGGCGTTGCTCCTCGCCAGTAGTTTGGAGTCATTTCTGGAGGAGCTAGACCGCAAACATCCCGTTGATCCGCGCGAAGGTAATGATCCGGTATGGATGGATATGCGGCTGCGCGAACCGGTAGACGGTTTGTTTCGCGTGGGTAATATCGGCCTGGGCTATAACGAAGCGGATAACCAGGTGGTGATCATTGCCTATGAGCTGGTAGATGAAGACGAGGAGCCAAACGTGGTCAGCTTTTGGGTGACACGGGCGCAGATTCAATCCTTAGTCAAGCACGCTTACGAGGTGGTGAAGGCTGGACGGCCGATCTGTGGCAATTGCGGCCGTCCCATTGACGCGGAGGGGCATTTCTGTCCCCAACGCAATGGGCACAAGCATTAGAGGTGGTCAGTAGGCGGTAAGCAGTAGGCAGTTAATCCGCTTACTGGTTACAGCTTACTGCTTACCCCCTACTGCCAAGCGCTGTA
>CAYPHY010000001.1:49841-299003 GCA_964410625.1 uncultured Ardenticatenaceae bacterium
TTAATCCGCTTACTGGTTACAGCTTACTGCTTACCCCCTACTGCCAAGCGCTGTACTCAGCGCCGAAGCGCTGTACTCAGCGCCAACGGCTTACTGAACCATGACACAAATACCGGTTAGCGACATCCTGGATGTATTACAGACCGGGACGATGGAAGTCGAGGGTGTTTTGCCCTGGAGTTCCAATTACTCCTTTCTGGTTCGGGTTTGCAAGGAAGATACGGAGTTGGAGGCGGTCTATAAGCCGCGACGAGGGGAACGGCCGTTGTGGGACTTCCCGCAAGGGACGCTATGCCAGCGGGAAGTGGCCGCTTTCCTGATCAGTGAAGCGATTGGCTGGCACATCGTCCCGCCAACCGTTCTGCGACAGGGACAACATGGCGTAGGATCGGTGCAACTGTTCATTGACCACGACCCAGAGCAGCATTACTTTACCATCGAAGGGGACGCGCAATATTGTGAACAGCTACAGCGCATCGCCCTGCTGGACTTGATCATCAACAATGCCGACCGCAAAGGGGGGCATGTACTGTTGCAAGTGGATGAGGCTGCTAAGGGTATCGGCCGTTTGTGGGGCATAGATCATGGCATCTGCTTCCACAGCGACCAAAAGCTACGCACGGTTATCTGGGAGTTTGCCGGAGCGCCAATTCCCGAAGCGATGCAGCAGGAGTTACGAACCCTACGCACACAGCTTGCTGATCCGGAAAGTTTGATTGCCAGGGCGTTGGCGGAATTGTTAGCCCATAACGAAATCCGCGCCCTCAACCGCCGCCTCAACCGGCTGATCGAGAAAGCTGCCTTCCCTGAACCCGGCCCAGGGCGACATTATCCGTGGCCGCCTGTTTGAGCGAAAGTAAGCGGTGGGCAGTAAGCAGTAGATAGAGATTAAGAGACTGGGAGATTAGGATACTGCTTACTGGCAACTGACCACTGACCACCGCTTACTGACCACTGCCTACTAAACGAAAAAATGGACACACTGATCGACCGCGCAATTGAAATTCTGAGGACATCTCGCCATGCGGTGGCATTGACCGGCGCGGGGATCAGCACGCCGTCGGGCATTCCCGATTATCGCAGCCCAAAGGTCGGGTTGTGGGAACATGTGGATATGCTGGAGATAGCGACGATTGCCGCCTTTCGCAAGCAGCCACAACGTTTTTACGATTGGTTGCGGCCGTTGGCCGATTTGATCATGCAGGCCAGGCCCAACCCTGCCCATCTCGCACTGGCACAACTAGAGCGGTTGGGGCCGCTACAAGCGGTGATTACGCAAAACATTGATCTGTTGCATAGCAAAGCCGGGTCGTGCAACATTTTTGAAATCCACGGCCATTTGCGCGAAGCGGTATGCCTGGCCTGCCATTATGTGTTGGACGCGCTGCCACTCCTGGAAAGTTTCGCCACACATGGCATCGTGCCGCGTTGCCCGCGCTGCCACATGATCATGAAACCCAATATCGTCTTGTTTGGCGAGCAACTGCCGCACAAGATCATGCAAGCAGCGCAAAGCCACGCCAAAACGTGCGACGTCATGCTGGTGGCTGGCTCGTCGCTGGAAGTGTATCCGGCGAGCGAGTTGCCGGTTTTGGCCCGGCAGGCGGGCGCGCGGCTCATTATGGTTAATTATCGTGAAACCGAACTTGACCATCTGGCTGATGTGCTGATTCGCGCCGATGTAGCGGAGGTGTTGCCGCAACTGGCGGCCGCTTTCGACGACAAAAACAGCCCCCAGCACGAGTGATAGGAAGCTTGTGAGTTGATATTCCTAAGAGAAACGGGGATTCTATCCGGCGCGTTACGGCCGCATGGTAACATACTTAGGACTTACACAACCAATCTTTTTCGACACGAATTTCACGAAAATAGAAGACAAAAATTCGTGCTATTCGTGCAATTCGCGTCAGAATGCGTAAGTCCTAAACTAATAAACCCGGTTTCTATTATTTCGTGCCATTCCTATCGAAATGTAAGAAAATAGGTGTTCTTGGCGTCTAACATAGCGGAAGTTGAGAAATATGCAGAAAGAAAAGGTTGTTATTATTGGCTCTGGGCCGGCTGGTATGTCGGCCGCCATCTACGTTGCTCGTGCGCAACTTAGTCCCCTGGTGATCACCGGCCCCCAATTGGGCGGACAGATCGCCATCACTCACGAAGTTGAAAATTATCCTGGCCTTTTTAATCCCGAAGCCACGCCCACCGGCCCGGAGCTGGTGGAGTTGATGCAACAGCAAGCTGAGCATTTTGGCGCACGCTTTGCCTTTGATGAAGTGGTGGAAGTGGACTTTACTCACGGACGGCCGTTTACCATCAAAACCTACAGCGAAACCTATGAGGCGGATACGGTGATTGTCACCGCCGGGGCGTCGCCGACCCATTTGGGCGTGCCGGGCGAGGAGGAGTTTATCGGCCGAGGCGTCAGCTATTGTGGAACCTGTGATGGCTTCTTCTTCCGCGGCAAGGATGTGGTCGTGGTTGGTGGAGGGGACAGCGCGATTGAGGAGGGACTGTTTCTGACCAGGTTTGCGACGAAGGTGCGGGTGATTCACCGCCGTGATGAACTACGCGCCGGGCCTGCGCTGCAAAAACGCGCCTTTGCCAATGAAAAGATGGCCTTTGTTTGGGATACGGTCGTGGATGAGATTGTGGGCAATGGGGTTGTAACCAACATCAAGACCACCAATGTCAAAACGGGTGAGCAGGAAGTGCTAACCACCGATGGGGTGTTTATCTTCATCGGCCATTACCCGAACAGCAAGTTCCTCACCGGGCAACTGGCGCTGGATGAACATGGCTATGTTATCACCGATGAGTTGATGCGTACCAATGTGCCGGGCGTGTTCGCCGCCGGAGAGATCCAAGACCCCATCTGGCGACAGATTGGCACTTCGGTTGGTCAGGGCATCGCGGCCGCGATGCAACTCGAACGCTGGCTCAGCGCACAGGAGTAGTGGTTAGTGGATAGTGAGGAGTGGTTAGTAAAAGACTAACCACTCCTCACTATCCACTACTCTTCGGGGACAAGGGAGTAGTCCCCTGGCTCAACCCCATCTCCATAGTGAAAGACATTGGGATTGGGGATGTAGTGGCTGTTAAAGGTGTTGTCTAGAATGACCTCATCATTGAAGTTGTAGACAACACGCCGTACGCTCACATCCGCCCCTTCGACTGCCCAATCCACTTGCTCTACAGTCCCTGGAGGGACATTGGGATCGTAGACCCATTGATCCTGGTCTGGCGTGGGCGCAGGGACGATGTTTGACCACTCTGGCCCCTCCTTCACCACGCGCCGTCCCATACTGGTGCTATAAAACTTAAAGGTTAGCGACTCAAACTCTGTGTTGTAATAGTTTTCGATCAACAGATAGTGGGGGGTATTGTTGATGAAACGGAAATCAACAATGGGGGAGTAGACGGTCGCGTCCATCCCCGGCCCTTCACCATCGTTATAATAGCCGACCAAATAGCCATGTTCCCAACGCTCGGTAATTGGGAAACCAGCCCAGAAGGCGGTTTGGTAAAGCGTGGTGCTGACCTGGCAGACGCCGCCGCCAATGCCGCGGAAGGTTCGGCCGCCAATGATGATAAACCCTTCCTCATACCCATCAGCCTCGCTGATGCTGCCTAAGTAGCGATTAAAGGAAAACTCTTCCCCTGGTGCAACAACAATGCCAAAGAAGTTGGCGGCCGCGCGAGCGATGTTGTGCTTGCGGGCATCAGAAGAGCCATAGAACCAGGTCGTTGTCTCGGTGATCAGTTCGGTGATCCCTAGCTCTGCTCCCGTTGCGCCGGAGTGGGCCGCGGGGACGATCTCGTTGACAACAAAGGGAATGCGGTGGTTGCCGCTGCCGAACTGCGCTGTAAATTGGGCGAGTGTTGCATCCACGTCTAGTTCGCGGCCGTTGATATGTGGCGCAACCAACACCAACTCGCGCGTGTCGTCGTTGAAGTAGTAACGGGCGTTGGTTGGTGGCAGATAGACCTGATCGGCTAATGGTTGCAGCCAGTTGCGCACCGCGTTCTCGTCAATGAGTATGTCATGCTGTTGCGCCCCATCTGCGCCGCCGCTCATTTCCACACGCAACCATTGCGCCAGCACATCGGGCGGGACTGCCACTTCGCCCAAGTCCACATCAGTCAATGGGTGGGCAAAGTAAAAGCTGACCGGTTGGGAGGCGATTTGTTGGATCTCGGCCGCCGCCGCCGGATCATCATACACCGCCGGATAGACATCCTCTATCAGCAACTCAACGGTTGCCGGGCGCAAGGCGGAGACCGGCGCCACTAACTGTTCGCGCACATAGTGACGATTGAGTCGCCGCCCTGCCTGACCGGGCTGATAGACCGGCTGCCCGGTGCTGGTGTCCCAGGAGGCACTGACCGCCGGTTGCTCAATTTCGGCCGCCAGCTCGTCCAAAAAATGCTCTACCTGATTTTCATCATAGATCAACACGGGAGCAACGGCTTTGCCATAGTACCAGCTATGGAACATGTCGCGCACGCTGGTCACTGGATTGCCCTCGCGGCCAATGGCCAACGCGGCGGCAATGGTCTGTTGGGCGTCGAGATGCACCCCCAGTGTTTGTGGCGAGGCACGCCATTCCTGGCCGGTTGCCGGATCGACAAAGGTCAGCGTTGCTGAATCGGCCGCTGCAAAGACATTGCTGAGCGCCGCTTCCGCCTCGGCCGCGCTCATCCCACTGAGGTCAATGCCCCAGGCAGAGACGCCGGTAAAGACGCGGTCATCATGGCGGACGCGATAGAGCGACACCGTGACTGCCAGGATCAAGATGACCAGGACAGCCGCTGTGATCAGCGGCATGAACAAATAGGTCAGGTTGCGGCCGAGCGATCGGCCGCGTTTGAGAGGTGGCGCAATATGCATAGCCGCTATTCTAAAGCCAACGAACAGCAATGGCGAACTTATTCAGACAAACCTAAGATAAGGGATGAAGGATGAGGGCTGAGGGATGAAAAGCGTTTCATTCATCCTTCATCCCTCAGCCTTCAGCCTTCATCCTTCTGCCTTGCGAAGATGAGATCGTATTCGACTTGCCACGCTTGTTCTTCGATTTCGGTAAAGTCGTGGCGTTGCAGCATGGTGGCAAATGCCTCGGTGGAGAGGTAACGGCCGATGAACGTCTTGGCCTCCCAGCCGCGCCGCCGGGTGATCATCAATATACCGCCTGGGCGGAGGACACGGGCCATCTCGCGCACTGCCCCTTCCGCATTGGGAAAGAACTCCAACGCCTCCAAACAGGTGATGGCGTCAAAGCTGTTGTCGGCAAAGGGCAGGGCCAGGGCGGTCTGGCGGATGAGGGCGACGCGGCCGCCATAAGGGGCAACCTTTTCCCTGGCGATGTCGAGCATCCGCGCTGAGGCATCGAGGCCCACGACGCGGCCGTGAAAGGTTGGCTCAGCCAGTAGATAGTAAGGGACGCGCCCTGTGCCGGTCGCCACATCAAGAACCCAGGGCGCGGGATTGGTGCTATTGTGGGCCAGGCGACGGCGCAAGGGGCGAATGACGAAAAACGCCTCCGCGCCTTCGTCAAACTGTTTAATGCGATCATACCGGTCGGCGGTTATGTCATAAAGCCAGACGACCAACCGTTGACCGAGATAAACCCCCTCGGTGATCACCACCAGCCAATAGACAAGCAGCCCAACGGCCGCGATGCCAACGACTAGCAGCAGAAGTGTCCAAAGAAACGTCATTGACAACCAATGTACCCGAATTGTCGCCAATTGTCCTTAAATGACAATTGGCAGTTGATAACTGTCAATTGTTAATTACCCCTCCTTACGCTACACTTTGCCCTATGCGGCCGTTCTTTCGACTGGCACGAATTCTCTTGCCAATCCTCCTGTTGGTTGTGGTGATCGGGTTGGCCTATTACTTCTTTGTTGCCCGCGCTCGCTCTGGCGCAGCCTATGGCCCGGCCGTTGCTCTTTGCCCCGGCCCTGATCTCTATGGCTACACCTGCGAAGGGGCGGAGGGGTATGCTTATATTGACGCGACGGCCGACACTGAACTGTACCTTGATGATGGCATTATCACGCTCGAACTCCCATTTCCCTTCACCTTTTACGGCACAACCTACACAGAAGTGAACGCCAGTGTGAATGGCAACTTGCAGTTTAGCACGGACAACCCCCAGTTTCGCCCTGGTTGCCTGGATGGTGGCTCGGCGGCCGGTATGGGCGATCTGATCGCTCCCTACTGGACCGATCTCGACCTGCGAACCGTTGGTTTTCTGGAAACAGCCACGGTGGGCGACGCCCCCCAGCGGATATTTGTGGTGGAGTGGGATGCCATTCCTCGCTTTGGTGACGACCCCCAAGAAACCGTCACCTTTGAGGTGCAGTTGTTTGAGGGCAGCAACGATATTGTGTTTCTCTATGAGGACACCACCTCGCCCACCGGCAATAATGGCAGCAGTGCGCTGGTTGGCATCCAGAGCGAGGCGCAGGGAGTCGCCTTGCAATATAGTTGCAACCAACCAGTGGTAGGCAACGGGGATGGTTTGCGCCTTCCCCACCCGGCCGAGCCGAACCCGGAGCTAGGAATGGAAGCAGGGGCGCAGAGGGACAGAGGAGCAGGGGCGATCACGCGCCTGGCTGTTGCTGATGTTGCCGCGAAGGAGCCGGTGGCGGGGTTGTTGGATGGGTTGCAGCGTAGGGGCGCGGCCGTCTTGCCTGATTTGCGCGGGGAGTGGATTAGCGACCGTCCGCCACGCGCCTTTCAATGGCAATGGTTCGACCTGACTGGCGACGGCCGTGATGAGTTGCTGGCCTGGTGGCAGGGGCGGCCGTCGCGCCCTGAGCTGAGCGAGTTGGCTGTATTGGGTCTCAGCAATGACTCGGCTGAGTGGCACGTATTGCTCCATGAACCGCTCTCCAGCCGCCAAAGCCCTGCGGCCGAATTAACGATTGTGGAAATCACCGACCTGACCGGCGACATGCGGCCGGATGTGTTGCTCCATGACCAAAGTAGCAACCGGCTCTTTGTAATTGCCGCGCCGCAGTCGGCGGCCGAAGCCGAGCGTGAGTCTGCACAGCTATTCCCCATCCCCGACGCTTGCCAGGGGAGCCTGATCGTGCATGATTCGGATGGCGATGGCCTAGCGGAGATCGTCCGCGATGGCTGCCCTGCCGCTCTCGGCCGCGTCTATGCAGCCTGGGATGGTCAATCCTTTTCCCTTATCCGCCCGTAAAAACAGCATTCAATATCATCCGAATTCGGTGGCAGGGGTGGTGCTAGTGGACTCGATGAGTCCGCAACAAATCACCCAATCCCCGGCATCGGAACCCCAACCCCAATCCCAGCCATTTTCCATTCAAGCTATGTTGGCTCGCTTTGGGGTTGCCCGCTTGCTTGTGAAATTGCCTGGAATTGCCCCCGCTATGCCACCCGGTCAGGAAGCATACTATCCGCTCTATATTCGCCCGCAAAATTTTCAAACGACTGATAATGAATATCAAGGGGTGCCAGCCTCGGGAGCACAGGCGGCCGCCGTGCAATCCTTCGGGGACCTACCGCTGATTGTTCTGACCGCCAAACTGAATGACATTCCAGGTTGGTCTAAGTGGCAGTCTGAACTGCTTCAGTTGTCATCCAATAGCCAACATATGGTTGCAGAACACAGCGGCCACATTGTTCAATCGGATGAGCCGCAGGTTGCCGTTGAAGCAATCTTCCAGGTGATCCAGCAAGCCCTGCGATAAGCCGGAAGACCGGCTAACCGCTTACCCCTTACTCTCCATTCCTAAACTCTAAGGCGCGATACGCCGGGCGGCGGCTGCCGTCGGCGCGGAGGAGGCTGTAGCCCGATTCGCTGTAGTCGCTGCCTAGCGTTTCACCGAAGTTGAGATTCCAGAGGAAGAGTGGGCCAACCCAATCCCAACCATGCGCCAACTCGTAAGCCCGCATGATGTAGAGCGCCTGTTGCCACTCGCTGACGTTGGCCATGAACTCCGCCCCGGCGGGCGGCGCGGCCGGTGTGCCGAGATCGTCAAAGAAGCCCTGGAAGCTGCCCCAACCAAACTCTGTCACCCACAATGGCTTATCGGCCGCGCCATGTGCCTCCAACAACGCCCGGTAATCGTGGAGCGTGTCGCTGAAAAAGAAGCTGGGGTGGTTGTTGTGGCTAGGGGCCGGGCCGGGGTTGCTGGCACTGTTGTCTGGCGGGTTGGCCCAGCCATAAGGATGTACGCCGATACCATCCACGACGGCAGCGACCCCTGCCTCTAACATCTGGCGCATATAGACGCGATCGTCAATGGCGGTGATGCCATCGTTAATGCCCGTCGTCGCCGGAGCCGCGCTGATGATCAAGGCATTGGGATCGGCCGCCCGCACCCCCGCTGCACCCCGGCGGATGAGTTCAACCAGATCGGCCGCGCTCAACGGCGTGCCGTTCCACTCCCGCTGTAAATTCGGCTCGTTCCATAGTTCATAGGCAGCGACTTGGCCCTGGTAGCGGCTGGCAAGTGTCGCCATGAATTGCTCAAAATGGGCATAGTCAGATGGCGGGCCATCCAGTTCAGTGGTCGGCCGGCTCCATTCCGGCGCTTTGCTGACGCTGAGCAAGACCTTGATGTTGTTGCCGTTGGCCCCATCTACCAGCCGGTCGAGTTCGTTGAAGAGAAAGTCGTCATAGCGATTCGGTTCTGGCTGGTGGACTTTCCACGACACCTGTACCTTCACCCAGCCCACATCCAACGCCTGGAGATGGCGTAGCAAGACGCGGATGTCCTCATCGTGTAAATGGAGTTGGATGCCAATGTCGTCGCGGTTCAGCGGCGGGCCGGTGTAGGGCGGATATTCGGGAGTGGGGGTGGCGGGGATGGGAGTGCTGGTTGGTGGTATATTGGTTGTTGGTGTATTGGTGATAGGGAGGGTGGCGGTGATTGGGTTGTTGGTGATGGGGAGATAGACGGTTTCGTCTGCGGCCGTTGCGGTGGCGACGGCCGTCGCCGTTGGTTCCTCTGGTGCGGTAGTCGCGGCCGTTGGTGGGGGGTTGGTGGGGTTGTCGGCCGCGTCATTTGTGACTGCCGGATAGGCCGGTGCAGTCGAAACAGTTTCACCTTCGCGCTGACAGGCGACAATCAATAAGAGAGGTAATAAGAGCAGGATAAACAGCCGGTGACGGATAACCATAAGCTGGAATTATAGGAGATTTTGAAGAGGGGGCGGCCGACTCTGTTGATTTTTTAATCACGGATATTTGGAACTGCGCGTGCAAACGTGGCGCGATTTGCCAAATCGCGTAACAGCGCGACGATGGTTGTTTTTCTGCGTAATGTTCGCTAGTATGTTGATCAGTGCAATCAATTAAATCGAGAATTGATTGAAGGATAACAAAGATGGCTCAACAAGCACTTTTTGAAGGATTGGTGTACGACGAAAATGATAATTTGGTGACGGTAGGACACATCGGCACGGAAGCCCACTATGTGGTTGACGACGATGGTTTTCTCCGCCACATTGATGCCGAAAGCGTAGACCGGCAAGTGTTGAGTATTTTTATCGAGCAGTTGCAGGAAAATCAGGACTTGGCGGTAGAGCAGACGTTGAAGATGATCGGCCGTGATGACCTGCTGACTAAAGCGGCGATAGACGCCTCTATTCGCAACATTGATATGGACCAGATCATCGCCCAGGGCATCCCCCTCCAGGCCCGTGAGATGATGGGGATGTTGGGCTTCCGTGTGATCATCAACGTCCACGGCGAGCTGGTGCGCTTGGACCAGCCAACTGTTCCCGATGAGGGGTATGAGTGATGTTACGCCATTCTTAAGCGATGAACAGGAGGCCTGGGCTGGCAATACAGCGGGAAACAGGCCCACTCCTGCATCATTGGCTTTGTTGATCATAGGCAAC
This sequence comes from uncultured Ardenticatenaceae bacterium, assembly GCA_964410625.1. Taxonomy (GTDB): domain Bacteria; phylum Chloroflexota; class Anaerolineae; order Promineifilales; family Promineifilaceae; genus CAYPHY01. Next base: position 59,728 of record CAYPHY010000001.1, read on the forward strand.
TTGTTTTATGTGGCGTGCTGTGCAATCATTTTGGTAAGTTTGTTTGTAAGAACAAGCGTGTAAAATTCCGTAATGCGCAGCATGTTCGAGTGACGGGGTGTTGTTCCGCCCCATACGTGCAGCTAACAGTAACGCGTTCTCAATCACCGCATAACCATTAACAATCGATCGATCCTGCTTGAATAAACAGGTCTTCATTGTAAGGAGGAAAAATGAAGTACTTGCAGGGCTTTCTGTTGCTCGCCATTTTTGTGGCAATCGTTTTATTGTTCAACTATCGCCCGCAGCCGATAGCGGCGCAATCAACACGGCCGAACATCTTAGTGATCATGTCTGATGATCAGGATGTTGATTCTTTGCCGGTGATGCGCTATTTAATGAGCTATCCCGAAGGATCGTGGGTTAATTTCACCAATGCCTTCGCCAGCAATAGTATCTGCTGCCCTTCGCGAGCCACGTTCCTGACCGGGCAGTATTCACATACTAACGGCATCCTTAGCAACCATCATGGTGATTTATTTAATGATGATAATTCGCTTGCTGTTTGGCTGCAAGATGCCGGTTATCGAACGGCGTTGATCGGTAAATATTTGCATAGTTACCCTTTGTCGAAGCCTGGAACAAAGTTACCTGGTTGGGACTCCTTTCAGAACGTGCATGGTACTGTTGACAAGCACACCGAGTTGGCTGTTGATTTCATTACCAGCGACTCTGACCCCTTCTTCGTCTGGTTGGCTTATCGCGCTCCTCACTATCCGGCTCAACCACCGGCCCGTTATGCCGACGCGGATGTGTATGTTCCGCCGGATCGACCAAACTTTAACGAAGCAGATAATTCGGATAAATCAAAAAAAATACGAGCGCTAAGGCCACTTGGTGGAAGTGCGATTAGCACCATGCGAACGGAACGATTGGCTGCTCAGCGGGAATTATTAGCGATTGATGATGGCGTCCAGCGATTGATCGAGCTATTGAAAAGCAGCGGCCAACTTGATAATACCTTAATTATATTTCTCTCTGATCACGGATACTCCTGGGGTGCGCATCGAATGATCCAAAAGCATTGCTTATATGAGGAGTGTAGTAAATTCCCCTTGTTGATCCGCTATCCAGGGCTGACGGGTAATCGCGAGGAAACCAGGTTGGTTTCTAACGTTGATCTGGCGGCTACAATTGCCGAGTATGCCGGTGTCATTCCGCGTCTGCCGCAGGATGGCCGCAGCTTGCTACCACTGATCACCAATACGGCAACATTTTGGGATGAGGTTGTATTGCTGGAGAAGCCTACGGTTAATCAATACGCGATTCGTGTTCCTGGTTGGAAGTATATTGAATATGCTAAAGGCGAAAAGGAGCTTTATGATCTGACGGCCGATCCCTATGAGTTGAACAACATCGCCAACCGGCCGGAATATGCGGCCATCCAAAGCCAACTGGCCCAACAGTTGCAGGGATTGTTGAGTGGAACACCGGTTCCTGTTTCCACCCCCACTCCCACGAATACCCCAGACCCTTCCTGGACGGATACGCCGACCGCCACACCAACCCTCACACCCGTTCCCACCAGTACACCATTCCCCCCAGCCAGCGGCCAACTGTTGCTTAGTTCGAGTTCCGGCGGCCGTGTGAATGATATTACTTTTGCGGATGAGGACATTTTGCTTTATGACCCTGGCACCAACGGTTGGCAATTATTTTTCGATGGCTCCAATGTTGGGCTGGCGGCGGCCGATGTGGATGGGGTACATCGAATGGAAGATGGCTCGCTCCTACTCAGTTTTTCTGGCGCGATTAAGCTTCCTGGCTTGGGGAAGGTGGAGGGCAGTGACATTATCCGTTTTCGCCCAACGACGCTGGGGGCAGGCACTGCTGGCGTCTTTGAACTTTATTTCGACGGCTCCAGGGTAGGGCTTAGCGGCCGAGCAGAGAATCTCGACGCTATATCCGTTGCTCCCGACGGCCGCCTGATCATTAGCACTCAGGGAAATATCAACGTGTTGGATGGGGACGGGAATAAGCTGAAGGGAACACGGTCAGATTTATTCGCCTTCTCGCCCACTGGTCTGGGAGCAGGCACGGCCGGCACGTGGAATTTGTACTTTGATGGTTCTGATGTGGGGCTGACGACAAGTGGCGAGAATATCAGTGGCCTGTGGATTGACGCAGCGGCCGATAATCTTTATCTGACTACCAGCGGGAAATTTAAAGTGAATGAGCTAAGCGGGACAAAGGCTGATATTTTTCGCTGCGCGGCCCATTTTCTTGGCTCTGGTACAAATTGCACCTTTGCTCCCTATTGGGCGGGAGCGAGCTTTGGCGTTGCTAAGGAACAGATTGACGCATTCACCATCATCCTCGAAGAGCCTGTGCCAACTGTGACCCCAACCAGTGAGCCATCACCAACAGCCACTGATACGCCGACGGCGACGCCAACCGATGAGCCATCGCCAACAGCCACTGATACGCCGACGGCGACGCCAACCGACGAGCCATCACCGACGGCTACCGATACGCCGACGGCGACGCCAACTGACGAGCCATCACCGACGGCCACCGATACGCCGACGGCGACGCCAACTGACGAGCCATCACCAACGGCCACTGATACACCAACAGTCACCCCCACTGATGAGCCATCGCCGACGGCTGAGCCAACGGAGACACCTACACCATAGCGATAGCGATTTGAGGCGTCCTATAGTTGTGTGGCGGTCTAAATGTGGGACATTTATGTTGGCGGCTGGCCGCCACGGTCGTTCAGTATGCACCATCCCGGCGCAAAAGATGGGGGATGGTTTGGAGCAGAATTTGCAGGTCGAGGGCCAGCGACCAGTTCTCGATGTAGTAGATGTCGAGCAGGCATAGTTCGTCGAATGTCAGGTCGGATCGGCCGCTCACCTGCCATATCCCCGTCATCCCCCCCGTCACCGCCAGCCGCTGCATGTGCCAGGGCTTATAGAGGGCGACTTCTTCGGGCAGTGGCGGCCGCGGCCCCACCAAACTCATTTGCCCTAAGAAGACATTCAACAGTTGCGGCAGCTCATCCAGGCTGGAGCGGCGCAGGAAACGGCCGCTGCGCGTCCGGCGCGGGTCATCTTTGATCTTAAATAGTGGGCCATCAGCCTCATTCATCTCTTGTAGGGACTCTTTTTGTTCATCCGCCCCGACGATCATCGAACGAAATTTGATCATCTTAAACAGCTTGCCATCCCGGCCGACACGCGGCGAGGCATAGAAGACGGGTCCAGGAGAATCGAGCTTGATCGCTATGGCAATAAGCAGCATCAATATGGCTGCCGGAATCGTTAAGAGCGTTAAAATAAACAGGTCCATCAGCCGCTTTGCCATCTCTCCGCTGGGGGTCAGACGGCCGGAGGTGAGCACGTCGCGGGCGCTGAGCATCGGGATACCGGCCATGTTGGTAAATTCCACCCGGCTCAAGTTCAGTTGCAGCAGATCAGGGACGACGCTGGCGCGTACTCCATAGGTTTGGCAGGTGCGGAGCAGGCTGAGAATTTGCTGGTGCATTTCGCCGGGGAGGGCGATGAAGACGGCATCGGCCGCGCCTTTGCGCAATTCAGCGGGCAGGTCGCGGAGATTGCCTAGATGGGGGATGCGGCCGAGGCCGATGTTGTTTTCGCCCGTGCCATCATCGAGATAGCCGATGGCGCGATAGCCGAGGTCAGGGCGGGCCAGCAAGGTGCGGATGACGCCGCGACCCGCTTCGCCGGAGCCGACGACCAGGACGTGATCAACGGCAATGCCCTGTTGATACAACATGTGCAAAATCCAGCGGCGGAGGAGCCGGGCAACCCCCAGGATGATGACGATAAATAGTAAGGCCCAAAAGAGCATGAGCCGTGAGAAAGGGGAGGGCTGCAGGAAGAAGGTCACGGCCGTCATCAGTGTGAGCCCCGCCGCCGTAGCCGAAATGATCCGCGACACCTCTTCCAACCAGGTTTCCCCCCGCCGCCGTTGCCAGACCCGGCTATAGTTGAAGGTTAGGGCCAGCAGAAAGGTGAGGATCACCTGCTGCCCTAAATAATCTTCGTATGGGTCGGAATAGGTGACCGGCAAAAACCATTGCAGGCGATAGCGGACGAAGTAGGCCAGCGCAAAAGCCAGGTTGATCAGCACCAGATCGCTGATGATGGTTAGGGCGCGGACGGCGCGGCCGTTCATACTTCCTCGTCCCCCTGAAGCGCTGACTTGCGGCCGGTCAAAACTTGCTGGTAAACGGCAGCCGTTTCCATGCCAGCCCTGGCCCAGGAAAAGCGGGCGGCTTGCTGCAAGCCGCGTTCGCGCATCTCGGCCGCCACCTGTGGCTGGTCCAGCACGGTTGCCAATTGGTCGGCCAGCTCTGCCACATCGTCCGGGGCGAAGTAGCGGGCCGCTTCTCCACCCGCTTCCGGCAGTGAAGACGTAGCGGCGGCTACAACCGGCGTGCCGCAAGCCATCGCTTCCAAGATCGGCAGGCCAAACCCCTCGTAGACGGAGGGTAAGACCAGCAATTCGGCCGCGTTGTACCACAAAGGCAACTGCTCATCCTCTACATAGCCGGGGAAGTAGAGTTGCTTCTCCAGCCCCAAGCGCGTCACCTGACGAAATATATCGTCGTAGAGCCAGCCTTTGCCGCCAACCAAAACGAGATGGAGATTAGGACGGCCGAGCCGCGCCAACGCCTCTAGCAACACGGGGATATTTTTACGCGGCTGCAATGTGCCGACGTGGAGGATGAAACGCGGCGGTAGGTTGGCTTGCTGGCGAAAGGCGTGGATGTCGGCCGTCGCTAAAGGACGGTAGATAGGGTCTACCCCTGGTTGAACGGCTGTTATTTTATGTAAAGGTATGTTGAAGACGCGGTGAATGTCCTGGCGGCTGGCTTCGGAAATGGCGATCACCTGCTGCGCCTGGTTGACCGAGCGGCGAGTCTGGGCGGTCAGGTAGCGTCGCTGCCAGCCTGGGAAACGCTCTGGGAAGTGGATGAAGCTTAGATCGTAGACGGTGACGACCGTTGGGCAAGGGGCAACCAGCGGTGTGACAAAGGCCATGCTGTGCAGCAGATCAATCCTCTGCCGTTGGGCGAGCAGCGGCCAGGCTAGTTGCTCCCAGAGAATACGCACCAGGCGGCGCTCCGTCGGCCAGCGGCTGTGGACCAGGGACATATTTGGCGGCAATTCGGCCGCTTCCGCCCATCGGGTAAATACCCGGTACTCCATATCCGTCGTCTGCGGCAGATGGCGTAGCACCTGGGCGATGTACTGGTGAATACCGGCGCGACGATAGCCTGCCTCGCCGGAGAGGAGATGGGCGTTGATGCCAATTTTGTTGGGCGCGGCCGTCTGGCAAGCGTTTACCTTCCGGCTCTGGTCTCCCATTGAGTTCTTCCCTTTTGCCATTCGTGTGGTTGATAACCGCAGAACTTACGCATTTTTGACACGAATAACACGAATTTCACGAAAATAGATAGCAAAATTCGTGTTATTCGTGCCATTCGTGTCAAAAGAGTTCTGAGCTGCGTAAATCCAAAACCGGTTAGATGACTGCTGATTATAGCCGAACTTGCCAATTTGAGTTCAGCGAACGTAACCTTTTCTCATTAAGCATGGTCAAAGCGTCATTATTTTCGGCCGATAGCCAGCACCGTTAACCCAAAGGGGAGGTTATAGCGCGATAGCCAGCGGGCTTCCGCTTTTAAGCAGTTTGCCAGCAGCGCATCTTGCCAGGACGGATTGAGTTGTACATCGGAGGAAGGTGGGTGGTCAGGGAATAGTTGTTCGCTCAATCGCTTGATGAGTGCCAACGGAAATAGCAGTGTGTTGACATAACTAATTTTCTCAATGGCAAAATGTTGGCTGGATAACGCTTGTTCCACCTCCTGGCGGTTGAAGCGGCGGGCGGTGTGGATGATAGTATCGTGGCCGCTGCGCAGCCAGTTGTAGGCGGGAAGACGCAGAAAGAGACGGCCGCCCGGCTTCAACACACGATAAAACTCGGCCAGTGCCGACCGGTAATCGCCGACGGCGCGATGGTATAGCACATCAAACGAGGTCACCAGGTCAAAGTGATTCGCCGGAAAAGGTAACTGGGTCACGGTTGATTGTGCCAGACGGGAGAGGTTTTGTTGGCGGCCGAAATCGAGTGCCAAGGCGGATAGGTCGCAGCCAGTGACGCGGCCGAGTCGTGCCAGGTTGGTCATTGCCCCACCTGTGCCACAACCGGCGTCGAGAATTTCCAGATCGTCGCGACCTGGATAAAGCACGGCCAGCAATGTCATGGTGATGTGGGTCATCCCCACATACCACCAATGCCGCTTCTCAACCGCAAAGATGGTTCGATATTCCCCCGGTTCCACAACAATCGCTCAGGCCGATGCCTGCTCCGGCTGTACCGGTGAATCTGGCGAGGTCTGTGTGGGCGGCAGTGATGCGGGAAGGGTGATGTTGTCAAAGGCGGGTTGCTCAGCCAGAAGCTCCAGCAAGCGGGGATGATCAGCATACACCCCACGATATTTGGGCGGGAGCATATAGGCAATCTGGCACATCATCTCGTCCGTCCAGAATTGCAGATATTCATCCCGTTTCTGGCGACCTTTTGGCGGCAATGTGAAGGGTTTGCCGACGCGAATGTAGATATCTACTCGCTGCAAACGGCGCAACCGTTTTTTGACCACGCGATCCTCGGTCCCCCAAACGGCAAGGGGAACCACGGGCAGACCTGTTTTGGACGCCAGATAAGCGGCCCCAGGTTTGCCAGGAAGCAGCGCCTCGGTTGGGCTGCGCGTTCCTTCCAGGGCAATAGCCAGCACTCCCCCTTCTTGCAAACGCTTATAGACAGCACGAAGGGCGTGGAAGTCGGCCTCGAAGCGATTGAGCCAGATGCCATCGATCTTGCGGGCGAAGTAACGCCAGATGGCGTATTTTCGATACTTTTCGGCGATCAGCAGGATCATGTCGTCACGGTCGGGCAAGATGATCGCCAGAAAGGCTTCGAGGCGGCCGAGGTGGTTGGTGGCGATGATGCAGCCATTAGGAGGGAATTCAAGGCTCCCTTCGATATGAACACGGGCGATAACGCGCAAAATAGCGCGAGCGATGAAGCGGATAATGACTAAGAAGGTGTGTTTGCTCATAAAAATGACAACAGCGGATATAAGTAATAAACGGATAAGTTTGTGCTCGCTACTTTCATGCTGTACGAACAAAGTGAGTTTGAAGCCTGGTGTCATGGAAATTAGCCAGCAGGCCAAGGCGGCAATTAAGTTGTTTTAACCTTGCTCGGAGTAATTTTTTCATTGCCTCAGTTACTTCTTGTACTGCGATTGTAGCCAATAATATGTCGCTGTCTATGCAGATGACACGAGCTTCTTGTTTGCCAAGATGGTGGTTTTGATAAATAACCGGTAATTCCTTGATATATTCAAACCCTATCCGTTGTAGTTTTTCTTGGTAACAAATGTAGTATCCCCATCCTCGCTTCTTCAACCTTCTCTCGTGAGAACAACAACGGAAAGTAACGGCCGTCCCGCCATTCGTTGATCCGGTCCTGATAATGGGGGCTGGCCGGTTGGCCTGATTGTCCGCCGGGAAGGGCTGCCAGGCAAGCATCCCACTTGCCCACGTCCATGATCAGGCGGCAACTGGCGATAATCGTCACCGGTTCGGGCGGGAAGTGGGGTGAAAGGTCGCTTTGGTTCACCGTGAAACCATCTCCGGCCGCCGGAACGCTCAGTGGCTTCCACCAGCGGCCGATCCCCGGCACGCGCGTCATCTGGTGCTGGAAGACGACACGATGGAAATGCCCCCATTGCCAGCGCTCCGGATCATTGCCCCGTTCACGGCGCAACACCTCAATGATTTTTTGCAGCGCAGGCAAGAGCAACGGCCGCACATCCCCCACCCAATCCGGCACACTCGCGCCCGCCTCTAGCCAACGCATCGCCACCTCATAGGCGATTTCGTAAAAAGGCATCAGCGGAAAACCGGCTTGTAACTCGTCTTGGACGAGCAACTCGGCGGCAATGGTCGCGCCCAACGCTTGCTGGATGGCAGCATGGGTGAAGTGGGTTAACAGCCCAAAGTAAAGCGTGGCAGAAACACTATCCGGTCGCATCTCCAGATTCCAATTTTGTAATCGCGCCACTGCCCATGCTGTATCGGCCGTTGCTGGGGCGGCAGTGGCCAGAGGCGGTAAGGCGGAAGCCAGAAAGCGTTGCGCCATAATGGATACGATGTCGTTTTGGATGCGGCCGTGGTCGGCCAGATCGAGGCCAAACGGCATCGCTGCTTCCAGCAACTGGCGAATACGCCGCACGCGATAGTCGGGCAGCCACTCGCTGGTTAGTAGATAAGGGTATTGGTCTCCGGCAACATAGTTGTTGGCTGTTGCCACATACCCTTCGGCCGGGTTCTGGCAAGCGGGCAACTCCTCAAAGGGGATCCAGCCTTTCCACTCATACTCATCGTTCCAGCCAGGGACCGGCAGGAGGCCGTCGCCCCGCTTGCGGCGCGGCACGCAGCCGGGCATGGTATAGCCGATCTTCCCCGCTGTGTCGGCATAGACCACGTTTTGGCTGGCAAAGCTCCAGTAGCGCAACGCTTCGTGGAAGGAATCCCCGTCCGTCGCGCGGTTGGTCTCCAGGACGGTGCGGAGATGGTCCCCCTTTTCGTAACAACTCCAACGCAAGGAGAGGTCGGCCTGTTGTGCCGGAAGCAGGTCGGAAAAGACCGGGCCGTGCCGTGTATAGCGCACAGTTTCATCCAGGGGCTTGCGCCCCCGCACGCGAATCCTTTCCGTCACTATCTCCGCCGCTCGCCATTCGCCGTTCACTTCATACAAAGTGCGATCTTGGGGATGGAAACGTTCGATGTAGATGTCCTGGACATCGGGAAAGGCGTTGGTCACGCCCCAGGCCACATGTTCGTTGTGGCCGATGACAATGCCGGGGACGCCAGGGAGTGAAAAGCCCGCCACATGATAACCCGCGCCACAGAGATGGGTGGCATACCACATCGCCGGAAAGACGGGAGGCAGATGCGGGTCATTGGCCAGATGCGGCCGTCCCGAGCGCGTATGTTCGCCACTAACCACCCAATTGTTGCTGCCAACACCCCGTCCTACCGGCAGTACACCCAGGGGGAGGTGGGTATGTGCCTGGCGAAAGCTGTCGAGCAAGGCGGCCGCCAGTCGCTGGCCGACCTGGGCAGCGGGTAAGGTGGTGGCGTAATCGTTGTCACAGGCGGGGGTCAATGCGACCGCCCTCTCCGCCCCTAACGCTTCGATCAGGAAGGAGCGCAGCAGTTCCGATTCCCAATTGACCGATAAGCCCCAGGCGAGGACGATCCCCCAGGCGGCCGAATCAAGCATTCCCCAGGGTTCCGGGTGGTAGGCGAGGAGCGCGAACTCGGCCGGTAATCGCCCCTGAGCGATAAAGGCGTTGAGCCCGGCGGAAAAGGCGGACAGTGTGTCTCGCGTCAGTGCGCTGCTCCCCTCGACTTGGGCCAGCGCCGCACGCGGCCAGCCGAGATAGCGGGCAAAGCGGTCAAAATCAAGCCCCATTGTGCCGGTGATCTCGCTGAGACGGCCAAGCCCCACGCGGCGGTTGATATCCATCTGGAACAGCCGGTCTTGTGCCTGGACGTACCCCTGGGCAAAGAAGAGGTCATGCTCCGTCTGGGCATAGATATGGGGGACGCCCCAGCGGTCGCGGATGATTTCCACCGGACGTTGTAAGCCATCTACTGATAGCTTGCCGGAAGTTGGTGGCAACGCCCGGCGCAATAAACGGTGTTGGGCGAGTGTGAGCGCGGCCGTTGCCCCGGCCAGCAGCCCAGTCACCCCTAGCCAGCGATTAGACAGGTTCCTTGAAGTCATAAAGTCTGTTTTCGACGCGCCAGGCACGGCCGCAAGTGGGATTTGAACAGGCCAGATAATCTTGCTTGTCCCCCTCGTCATCCAATGGGGTTTTGCAAACGGGGCAGGCGAAAAACGAGCCTGGGGATGCTGCCACTCCTTGCTGCTGGTGGCTATGGCGGCTGTGGACAAAGACGCTAGGCGAAAGCTGCCACCAATCGCCCGTTTTTTGCGCCAGACTGTCGGCGGCAACCAGGAGACCGGTGGGGAGCGCCTTTTTCAGCGGCTCAAAGCGAAAGTGGGAGACCGTCAGCCGTTTGCGTGGGGCGAACCCGGCCTGTTGTAGCTGTTCGCTGATCCAGTGCGGGTGAAAATCGAAGTTGAGCGCAGCAAATTCGACCGGCTCCGGCGCAAAAGGGGACCAGGATTGGCGGCCGAGCCAATAACGCGCCATCGCCTTCAAGTTATGCTTGTTGGCAAATTCCAGCACATAGTCGGCGCTCGGCCGGGCAATGCGGGACAGTTCGCGGAAGAGGGCGGGGACATCGGCCGCGTGGTGGAGGGTGCGTACCTGCACCAGCGTGGAGAACAGGCTATCCACAAAGGGCATGGCGTACCAATTGCCGGAAACGAAGCGGAAACGGGGGTCATCGCCGATGTGGTGGCGGGCTTCGCGCAGCAGCGAACGGGAGTAATCAAAGAGGACGATCCGCTGATAGCCGCTGAATTCGTTTGCCAGACGGCCGAAACCCGCGCCAATATCAATCAACGTGTCACCCGTTGGCGGCAACAAGCGGCGCAAAGCAACCCGTTCCGCGCGATCTTCATAATCGCGATTTTGGTTCTCCCAAAAGCGAGTACGGTAGTCCGAGCCTTCGTAATCACATACGGGCGGTAAATTCGACTGAGTCCTTTCCATATTACCCAAATGGTAGCAACTTCGCGCCCCAACGCAAGGCGTCGGCCGAAAATTTTGTGCTATAATGTTTCACGGGAAACCGACCGCCATGTTTCCCGTGAAACATTGAGAAGACAAAAGCGCACACGGCCGAGATACGATTTCGCCGAAATGCCATTTAGCCATTGCGGGATCAGGGGAAACCAGTAAAATTGACGAATATCGCAATAATTGGCGGATGATGACCTCAATGACAACCTCAGATGTGGCTATATTCCTTGATCTCGACAACATTTCCATTGGCGCACGCGATGCAAGTCTGGTATTTGATGTAAATTTAATTCTGGACAAGATCAAGGCGATGACCCAGGGGCGGATCGTCCTCCAGCGTGCTTACTATGATAACCAACGTCAGGAACACAAGGTCGTGCGCGATCTCACCCTGGCCGGTTTTGTCACCCAACCGGCGATTGCCCTCAATAGTTATTACAAAAATCTGGCTGATATGCAGATCACCGTGGACGCGATGGACACGCTGGTTGATGGGCATCACTTTAGCACCTATGTCTTTATCACCGGCGATCGCGACTTTACGCCGCTGATAAACTCGTTGCGTAAGCGTGGGAAACGGGTGATTGGTGTTGGCGTGCGCCACACCGCCAGCCCAAGCCTGGTCAGTGCCTGCGATGATTACCTCTTCTATGAAGACCTCGTTCCTGCTCCCCCGCTGTCCGAGGCACAATTGGAGCAGCTAATTCAGCAGTCGCTGGATGAAGTGCTTGGCAACAGTGAAACGGGTAGCGTCCAGGCCAGCGTGGTCAAAGAAAAGATGATGGACCTCAGTAGTGGGTTGTTTAACAACCAACACTATGGCGAGACCTCTTTTAGCAAATTTTTGTCGCGCTTTCCCCATTTACTAACGATTGAACGCGTGGAAACGACGACCTATGTGCGCCGCGCCAATGTACAACCAACTCCCTCTGATTTATATAAAACATATCGGAGCGCGTTGAAGAAAGAAAAGCTGCGCATCGTCGCCGCCGAAGAGCGATTGCCCATATTAAAGAGTATCGTTGCGGTCTTGCAGCAACAAAAGTCCTACCTGTGGCGCTCTTTGATCAACGAAGTTTTTCAATTGCAGAATAGGAACGGCCGCAAAGTCTCCAAAAACATGGTCAATGCTGTCCTCCTCGTCGCTCGCGAAGCGCAAGTGGTTCGCACGCTGAAGGGTAGCTCCCTCTCTACCGCCCCGGTCTTATTAGCAGTCAGCGGCGAAAAAGCATTTCAAGAAGCGATGCTGAGTTGCGACGCCGCTTATCTGCAGGCCATTCGCAAACTCCCCGAACCCTTCGACATTCGCCAGGCCGCGCTTGCGCTCTATGATCGCGCCGACGCCGCCGCTTATCTGGAACGCTATGTTGTTCCCCGATTAGGCTAGAACAGTCCCAATGAGCTGAACTTCCCAGCGACCAACGGGTTGCCCCTCATTTCGTGAAAATGAAAGCCGACCAACTACTGAATCGGGCCAGGACGATTGGGACGCCCCTCACTGAAGGCGAACAGGTGACATTTGTCTGGCAAGGAACAGAAGCACAGATCGTTGGCGATTTCAGCCATTGGGGGATGGATCGGCCGAATCTCATCCTCGAACAGATCAAGCAACACATATGGGCGCAGACGATTGAACTGCCACATGACGCTTACCTCGAATATGGAATTATCCATGATGGTCTACGCCAGCCCGACCCGCTGAATCCCCACCAAATCGCTGATGGCATGGGCCATATCAACAGCTTCTTCTGGATGCCCGGCGCAGTGGACACGCCATTGGCACGGCCGCAGCGCAATGTCGCTCGTGGCGTAGTGACCCGTCATCAAGTAGCGGGAGAGGGGTTTGTCGTCGGGGCAAAGCGCACGGTGAATCTTTATCGGCCGCCAGTGGAGCAGCCTGTGCCGCTGCTGGTCGTCTTCGACGGTTCCGGCTACTTGCAGAAGGCCGGGATCGCGACGATTGTGGATAATCTGATCGCGCAAAGGAGGATACGGCCGCTGGCTATGGCATTGGTTGATCCGGGCGGTGTCGGCCGCGCGGTCGAATATGCTTGTAGCGACACCACCACTGCCTTTATTGTCCATTGCGTTTTGCCATTCGCCCGGCAACAGTTAAATTTGCTTGATACTGCCACGATGCCCGGCGCGTTTGGGATTATGGGCGCATCCATGGGCGGCTTGCAATCGCTCTACATCGCCCACCGCGCGCCGGAGATTTTCGGCCGGGTCTTGTCTGAGTCCGGGGCGTTTGGCGCGGACTTTCTCTATTATCGTTCGGTGTTGGAGGATTTGATTCGCTATGCGCCCCGGCCAGAGATCAAAATCTGGATGGATGTGGGGCTGCACGAATGGTTTATCACGCCCAACCGCGCCATGTATAGCCTGTTGCAGTCACATGGCTATGACGTAACGTATCTTGAGCATACCAGCGGCCATAACTATCCCTCCTGGCGCAATGTCCTTTGGCGCGGACTGGAACATTTATACCCTTTGTAGGGCGATTTGCTAAATCGCTCATTCGAGCGCACGATTTAGCAAATCGTGTTCACAAGGGGATTTCGTCACGGTGGGCGAAGCCCTTGCTGTTGTCAATAAAGTAGAGCCGTTCGGGGGTGAGCGTGTACCAGTTGACGCGTGTCAGGGCTTGTTGGATGCTTGGCTCGGCCGTCGCCAGAAATGTATACTTCCGCCGGTAGTGGGCAATGGCCGCTTCCTTTGCCTCTCCTTCTAATTGCCGGACCGTCCCCTCCAGTTGAATCCCTTTGATGGCCTGCCAATCGTGGTAATCGGCCTGGATTGTCCCCGCTACCTGGGGGTTAGCCGCGATATTTTGGGCGTGGCGCGTATGGGCGGCCGATAAAAATGTCAGTCGAAACTCCTCGCTGGCATAGAAAACGGCCGCCGCCCACAACCCCTCCGGCCCATAAGTCGCCAGCGTCAGCACGTGGTGGCTTTGCAGATAGTCAAGTGCCTGGTGGCGAACATCCTCACTCACGCGCTGCTTTTCCTCCTTGCCAGCGAGTAAACAGGTCCGTTTCCAGTGAAATATCGAGCAAATCAAGCACGCGATTGACCGTCTGGTTGATGATTTCGTCAATAGTTTGCGGCCGGTGGTAAAACGCGGGCATTGGCGGCGCAAGGATCGCCCCCATCTCCGCCAGCAGGGTCATCGTCCGCAAGTGGCCAAGGTGCAATGGTGTTTCCCGTGGAACCAAAACCAGACGACGGCGATCCTTCAACACCACATCGGCCGCTCGCAGCAGCAGATTGTCGCTGAAGGAGTAGGCGATTCCGGCCAACGTCTTCATCGAGCAAGGAATGACCACCATCCCATCCGTTTTGAACGAGCCGGATGAGATGGCAGCGGCAATGTCGCGAAAGGGATAAACGACATCGGCCAAAGCCTTCACCTCGTCGGGGGTGTAATCCGTTTCTAGCGCGATGGTCGTTGCTCCGGCGGCCGTCAGGACCAGATGGGTCTCCACATCCCGCACCGTTCGCAATATCTCCAACAAACGGATCCCATAAATGACGCCGCTGGCGCCGGAGATGCCAACAATGATCTTCTTCATTCGTCTATTATACGCTTATCCGCTATCCTTACCCGCACAAAGTAACTTTTGGCACGCAGCACTACGAATAACAGTAGTAGGTGCTACGCATTCAAGTTTTTTCGACACGAATGACACGAATGGCACGAATATTATGAAAGCAGAAGATGAAGATTCGTGAAATTCGTGTCAACAACATTGGAAGGGCCAGGTGAAAGCGAAATATGTTGCGGAGCTGTCCGCCGGTGATGAATTATCCAACGAGCCATTTTTGTTGCAAGAGGTGAACCGGCGCAAGACGAAAGACGGCCGCCCCTTTCTGTTGACGACCTTACGCGACAGGACAGGGCAAGTCGGCGGTGTTTTCTGGGACGTGCCTGAATATGTGGACGCCTGGACGCGGGTCGGGGCGATTGCCCTGGTGACAGGCCGTGTCAACCACTTCAAAGAGGCGTTACAGGTGCAAATCACGGACCTGAATGTCGGCCGCGCCGCCAACATAGATATGGGCGAGTTTTTGCCCGCCAGCCAACGGCCGCGCAATGAGATGGTGGCCGAGTTGCGCCAACAAGTGGAAGCGCTGGCCGAACCCTGGCAGACGTTGGTTGCTTATCTTCTGCTGGAGGAGCCGTTCCTCTCTCGCTATGCCAATGCCCCGGCCGCTCGCTCGATGCACCACGGCTATATCGGCGGCTTACTGGAGCATTCACTGAGTATGGCCGCATTGGCCCGCCAACTTGTCGCCCACTATGGACAGGCCGATGTTGATTTGTTGGTCAGCGGTGCGTTGCTCCACGACATGGGGAAGGCATTGGAATACACGCTGGAAGATGGCTTTGCCCATTCCGACGACGGCCGTCTGGTCGGCCACATTGTGCGTGGGATTGTGTTGGTCGAAAAGGCAGCGGCCGATCTGGGCTTTCCCGAAGGGAAACTACGCCAGCTCGTCCACCTGATCGCCGCCCATCATGGAACCCAGGAATGGGGTTCCCCGGTCGTCCCCAAGACGCTGGAAGCGATCTTGCTACACCAGATTGATTTGCTCGACAGCCGAGTGCAAGGCTTTTTTGATCATCTGAACAGCGACGGCAGCGTGGGCCTGTGGACAAACAAACGCAGCGATATGTTTGGCACGGAATTGAGACGGCCGAGGGGAGGGAGTGGAGAGTGAGGAGATTAGAGATTAGAGATTGGAGATTGAGGGATGGAAGTTGGTTTATGTAAAGAAATTATAAATTGTTGATTCTCTGTGCTGTTCTTCATGGCGAGATGGCTTTCCCGATTGCCCCACCCCTATGACATAACCAATTTATTTTCCTACCTCTCACCAACCGCCGACACTATAACCATCATGGCCCCTAACCCAATCTCCTAATCTCCAATCTCCCAGTCTCCAATCTCATACACAGCAAAATACATATTCCCATCCGGCGCAAGAAACTCCTGGTATGCTCCATCGGGAAAGCGTTCGCGAACGAAGGGGAGTTCGTTGAGCCGTTCGGGGAGAAACATGAAGATCGACGGCCCATCAATGGCCCAGCCGGGCGCGGCCGTCAGCGGCTCGACAACTTCCTCCCCGTGCATTCGCGGGGCGAGATAGGGGATGGTAGAGAGGCTGAAGTAGCCCATGCGCGGAAAGCCGAAGAAGTAGACATCTTGCTCCGGTATAGGATGATTGCGTAGATAGTAGGCGATTTCCGTGGCGACTTCGGTGTTCCAGCCGCCGAGTACATAACGGTCGGTTATTTCCACAAAGTAATAGCGCAGATCAATCGCCATCAACACCGCCATCAGCAGTAGCACGCCGACAACGGCCGTCTGCCGAATGCGCGGCCACAATTGGCGCAGCCAGCCGCTGAGTTCGGCCAGTGGGACGGCCATCAACAAGGCCACCAGCGGGACGGCCATGACATAGCGTTGCGATGCGGGTGAATCCTGGCTGAACGTATTGGATGCGACGGTAGCCAGCAGCGGCAAGAGGAGCAACAGATAGCGCAAGTCGAAGTTGAGCAACGCCCACATGATGCCGAGGATGAAAAGAGTGGCTGCGGCCGTCAGCAACAGGGGCGATCCCGGGTTATAGAGCAAGCGTAGCGGCTCGTGGGTGAAGCCGAGGATACCGGCGACGGTCTGATCAAGCAGAATTTCATTGGCACTGCGGCCGCTATTGGTCATCTCCCGCTCCATCCAGTCGCCCATAATAGAAACACGATTCAGCGGGGCGCGAAATTCATCAGGATGTCCGGCAAAGTAGAGGGCGAGCGGTAAAAAGATGACCAACGCCAGATAGGCGGCGGCGACCAGCCCCGGCAACCGCGCCTGGAACTTCTCGCGGTTGCTCCACCAAGCGACGGCCGCCCATAGCAGGAACAGGATCGGCACCACGCGAATGGAGACATAGAAGTATTGTCCCAACCCCAACGCCAGGCCGCAGAGTAAAAAGAGGCTGCGCCGCCCTGTTTTCCACCCGGCCCACAAGCCAAGAATAGCCAATGTGGTGAAAAAGCCGTCCCAGATATTGTTGAGGGCGATGCGGCTCATGTGGATGTGGTAGTGGGAGGTGGCTAGATAGGCGGCCGCCAGCACACCAGTCAGCCGGTTGAACAAGGAACGGCCGAGCCAAAACACCACCAATACCGTCAGCGCCCCGCCCAGCGCAGAAAAACCGCGCACAGCGGCAATCGTCTGCCCATCAATAGCGATGCCGATGCTTTGCAACGCGAAAAAGAGCGAAGGGAAGGAGAACCAACCGACTGTAAACAGGTTGTTGGCCTCGCCGTTCAAGAATTGGATGCTAGAGAGCGCGGCCGATCCCTCATCCCCGGAGAAGGTATTGGGAAACTGGTCGGTGGCAATACCGCGCAGGGCAAAAGCCAGCAAGAAGAAGAGCAATGCGAGTATCAGGTCTATGCGTGGCAGACGGGGCAGCCGTTCTCTGCTGCTGTGCCGGATTGCTGGTAGCAGTCCAATAATCGCCAGACTACAGGCGATAACCCAGACAGCTACGCTGATGCCTGCTCGCCGTGCCAGCAAGAAATCTCCAGCAGCCAGATGGGCGAACCAGGCGAAGAGAGGGGCCAGTAGTAAAACCACGACCTGCCAGCCCGCAACCCCAAAGAAGTCCATCAGCCAGGTTAGCGGCCGTTCCCACCAGGCAGGCAGCGATTGCCGGATGAGGGCACGGCCGCCCAGCAGGAAGCAAGCCGCGCCCAGGAGCGCCAGCAGGTAGATGGGCAACCGTTGTTCCGGGGGGACGGCACTGCTGGTCAGTTGTGTCAATACCATCAGCAACCCGCCACCGCCGATCATGGCGGTGATCAGCGGGCGCATTTGTTCGGCGGGGACGGCCGTGATGCGTGGAACGGGCCGCCTTTTTCTCCTTTTAACGACGGACGGCCGTGTTGGTTGCTCTGGCGCAGGTAGTCGAGGTTCCGCTATGGGTTTTTGCTCCGGTTCTGTCGCCATTGATTCCGGCAGCGGCGGTGTGAATGCGACAGGAAGTACAGGCTCTGGAGTGGGATGACTACTGGTTGGTTCCGATGTAGGAGGTTCAGGCTCGGCCGTCACCGGCAAAGCAGGGGCGGAGGAAACGGCCGTCGGCGGCGGTTCGGCAGGTGGTATCACCGGTGTTGCCGCTTGGGGTGGTATGGGGGTAGTTGGCTCGGTGGCCCTCTCTTTGGCTTCTGAATTGGTTGCTGAAACGACGGGGGTTAGATCATAACGCTCCTCAACGCTTGCCGTTGCCGATTCAGATTCCGGTGTGGGAGGGATTGGCGGTGCAGCGGCCGTTGGTCCCGCCAACTGTTGCCACCACCGATAGAGAACGGCCGATATAGGCACAACCACGATGAGCAGAGCTATCCATTCCATTACCGGGATAATCCTTTTCTACGTTCTCCGACTGTTTATCATCAACCCTCGCGCTGTTCGTCAAGCAAAACAGCGACAGTAGATCATGCCATTGACGCTGAATTTTGCCAAATCCCTTTACTTTGCGCTATGCAGAAGGTAACTGCCTGCGCTAGACTCAGGTTCATGCGCTCATTTTATTCGACAAGCGTGATTGAACTAAATAATGAACAATTGTTCATTATTTAGTTCAATCACGCTGGTGCGAAAGCACTATCTGGTTAAAACCGCCGTTCGGGTTAGAATAAGCTCATGGGATTAGCGGCCGATATAGAAGCGATGATCCAGGCGATTCACGCCACCCCGACCTGCCTGATGCTGGTCACGGCGGGAGCGGGAACAAAAGCGTTGGCCGAGTTGCTGGCTGTGGCTGGCGCCTCGCGGACGTTGTTAGAAGCGTTGGTTCCTTATAGCGGTCGCTCATTTGATGAATTTTTGGGCTGCCGACCGAAACAGTATGCGGCCGCTGGGACCGCTCGCCAGGCGGCTGGCCGGGCGTTGGTTCGCGCTCAAAGGCTGGCGGATGCAGAATGGCCGGTGATCGGCGTCGCTTGCTCGGCGACCATCGCGACCGACCGGCCGAAACGCGGCGAACATCGCGCCCATGTCGCCCTCTGGCAACCGGCGCGTCTGGTCAGTTACAGCCTATATCTGGAAAAGGGAGCGCGAGTCCGCGCCGGTGAAGAGGACCTGGTCAGTCGCTTGCTGTTGAACACAGTGGCCGAAGGGTGTGGTTTGACCCATCGCTTGCCATTGTCGCTCGGCACGGCGGATAAACTGAAGCGGGAGGTGAACGACTTTGCCCATGCCGCCGCTCGCCTGCAGCAGAAAGCGATCACCCACTTCAGCATCCACGACCACGGCCGCATCCGCACCACCGGCACACGGCCGCAAGCCATCCTGTCCGGCTCCTTCAATCCATTACACGAAGGGCATTTACAGTTGGCGCGGGTGGCGTCCCGGATGTTGGCAAAGCCGGTCGCCTTTGAGCTGGCGGCCGTCAATGTAGACAAGCCACCCCTCGACCCCGCTACCATCCTCTCACGAATGGCGCAGTTCGCCGGTTGTTATCCCGTCTATACCAGCAACTCCCCGACCTTTGTGGAAAAAGCGCGGCTCTATCGTGGTGTGGTCTTTGTGGTGGGGTATGATACGGCCGCGCGAGTAGTCCAGCCTCGTTATTACGATGACAGCGAAGCCAAGATGCTGACGGCCCTGGATGAAATCAGAGCCAGTGGCAGCCGCTTTCTGGTCGCCGGGCGGGTGGACAAGCAGGGTGTGTTCCGCGATGCGGCCGAATTGTCCATCCCTGATGGCTATGCCGACCTCTTCCAGCCCATCCCAGCAGAGTATTTCCGCCACGACATCTCCTCGACGGCGATCCGGACGGCCGCGCGGTAACCTGTTGGAGTGGGGAGTGGCGATAATATGCTTTACCTGATGCCCAGAAGAAACCAGGTCTCCATCTCTCCTTTGCCCTTTACCTCGATACGGCCGCGTCCCTCGCAAACAAACTCCTCGTGGATTAATTGGTAAAACTCATTGGTGATTTGAATCTTCCCCGGTATGCCATGCGACTCCATCCGCGCGGCAACGTTGACGGGATCGCCCCAGACATCATAATGAAACTTAGTGTGGCCGATCACCCCGCCGACCACCGGGCCGCAATTGATTCCGGCGCGAAACTGGAGCGCCTGGGCCAGCGCGGTGGGGCAATGTTGGGGATAGTCCATCATCTCGATTGCCGCGCGCGCCAACGCTTGAGCATAGTCAGGGCGGGGTATGGGCGCGCCGGAGGCGACCATGTAGTTGTCGCCGATGGTGCGAATTTTCTCCAGGCCATGCTTTTCAATGATCGTGTCAAAGTAGTTAAAGACCTCATTCAGCGCGTCGAGCAGTTCCACCGGGTCACACTCGGCCGACAAACCGGTAAAGTTACAGACATCGGCGAAGAGGACGCTCACCCGCTCAAAACGCTCGGCAATCGTCCCCCGGTCTTGTTTCAGGCGTTCGGCAATAACCACCGGCAGGACATTGTGCAACAACGCTTCGCTCTTGACGTGTTCGGCCGCCAACGCGGCCTCCGTGCGCTCGACCACCCCCATATAGTAAGCCAGCGTCAGGGCCATCACCAAAACCGCGCCGGTTAGATTGCCGATAAACAGGGAAGCCGTAATCCAGGTGTTAAGTATATAGGGCGGTGTATGCCACTGGTCATAGAAGGAGAGGGCGATAAAAAGAACGGCCAATAGTATAGCCAGAAAGGTCGTTTGTCGCCGGTAGCCGGGTAAGATCAGCGATACCATAGAAAGCGTAATCAGGAAATATTGAAAGCCAACATCGCCGCCGACAAAGTAGACCGATAGGATGGCATGGACAGTCACCTCCGAGGCCAGACAGAGATAGCTAAGCAGCACATACCCCCGCCTGACCAGCCAGATGGTCGTTACCCAGATGGCAATGCTGAGGATATTAAACAACGCCATCGGGACAACGCCCACGCTCCAAAACAGCATGAGAAAGACGATATGGAAGGTAAGGCCGAGCAGGCAACTGAACAAGTATGCGCGGTAAAAGCGAAAGTCAACGCCAGGGGGTGGGGAGAGATAGTCGCGGAGGCGCGTAGACGGCGAATTTCCAGAGTCGTCACTCGTGATCATGATTCACCTCGCTTTGGAGAGAGCGCAAGCGTAGAGAGTGGCTATACCTTTGTTTAGAACCTACGCATTTGCATCAAATTTACGCGAATGAACGCGAATTTCGAACAATTTTTTGCGAAAATTCGCGCTGCAAAGGTTGCGCCCATTCGTTGCTAATATCTCCTGACTGCGCAAGTCCTATAGTTTGTGAACACGCAAACAGCTAGCGCTATTATACGGAAGTTGGAAGAAATTGGGGGAATGATTTAACCATACTTGGCGGCGATCCGCCGGACGGTGTTGGCGTTGCGGATCGTAGTGGAGATTTTGAGGCTCTTTTCGATGGGCGCATCGGCTGGCTTGCCGGGTTTCCGTAATTGCTTGCGATGGAGCCAAAAAATATCACGGCCGCGCACATGAAATTCGTCAAGCTCATTTTGCAACGACAGCAAATTATCAATTAGCACATCAGTGAGCGCATCGCGCACAAAAGCGATATACAGGATGGCCCCTGCTTCAAACTCCTCGTGCGAGAATGGATTGTGTTCGGCAATTACCACCACTTCCGGCAACGTGCGCAAAAAAGTGAGCACCTCGTAACCCAATTCCTGCTCTAATGCTTGCTCGATGGTTTGTTCCAGCGCGGCCGAGTCCTCGCTTGGCGATTCAAAAATCACATTGCCGCTGGCGATAAAGGTGGAAACGTTGGTAAAGCCCATTGACTCAAATAAGCGTTTCAATTCCGGCATCTTGACCGTATGGCCGCCGACATTGATTGCGCGGAGGAAGGCCACATATGTTGTCATCGTCTTGATAGTTGGTTAGGGAGCGTTTTCGCCATCGGGCATCACGAGATAAAGCAGGACGATACCGATGAGCGCAGCCAGACGGAAAGCGGCCTCTTGCCCGTTCCAAATTTCGGACTGCCACATTAGAAACCACTCGCCACCGATAGCGATAAACCCGGTGAACCAGAGAAAAATCCCTAACGTTAGGCCGGCTATCGCCAGTTTCTTTTCCTGGTTAAAGCGGACAGCGTTCTCTCGGGAGCGATAAAGCCTGACCGCCCCAATCCAACACAACAGGGCGATGATCAACTCCGTGATGATGATCACCACATAGGCTGCATGGTGTAAGAAGGGGGATGTGACTGCCCGCCACATGCCATTGTTTTCGGGGAAGGTGGTGTCCATGCTCAGGACATGGGAGACAAAGACGAAATTGGAACCGTAATCGGTCAGATTGTTGAAAACGACCAGGGTAGAGAACAAGGCGATGGAAAAGACGAGGACGATCTTTGACCAGCGTGTGTACATAGCATACAGAGTAGCACAAATTTCATCCTTGTCCCAAATTTGATATTAATCGGGACTTACGCAGGAATAAAGTTGTTTCGACACGAATGGCACGAATTTTCACGAAAACCAAATTCGTGCCAATCGTGCCAATCGTGTCGAAATGCGAAAGACTTGTTGATGAAATCTGGTTAGGCGGGCTGGCGGCCGACTAATTTGCCTGCGTGGCGATAAACCAGCGGGGCAATGAGCCAGTAGAGGAGGCTCATAAAGAACAGGACATAGGGAAACGCCTCGCTCTTGAAGATAATTTGCAGGGCAAACGCGCCAACAGACAGAACGACGCCAAGCACAAAGTAGATAGGATTACGATGTAGCCAGGCGTAGGGCAGAAAATGGCCTCCGCCAATCGCCGCCAGCGTTGCCGGAACGGCCACCGGATAGAGATTGTAGACCACAATGACTGCGGGCAACGCCACAACCTGGGTCATGGCAATCTGTATCGATAGCTGCTTCAGTGGATTATTGATGTCCATTCGCTTGGCGGCTAGACGCCGTTCGAGCCAGAAGGCCAACGGCAAGGCTACGTTGCCCTGAAAAATAGCGATCAAAGCGACTGTTTCCAGTGGGAGGAAGTAGTATAAAATCGCTGTAATAAAGATGGTTGCTCCATAGGCGATGAGAAACGGTGCGCCACCGGCCGAGCTGGCACTCACATCGTCTCTTGCCCAGTCGCCTTTCATATGGCTAGTTGTCATGACGATCTCCTTTGGTCTTGACTGTGCTCTTTCAGAAACCGGCTTTCTATCCGCACATAATTTAGGATGGCGATAAGCAAGAAATCCGGTTTCTACTCTTTATTTGTTCCATCATACTTTTTTCTGCCAGCCATTCAAGACCGTAGGATAGGAGTGGAACCCTAACTTTTGTCACCATTTACCTGGGGGCTTTGGCTTCTGTGAGGCGCTGTGCTATACCTTTGATCAGGAGATTCTATAGGTATGCCACTACATAGCGCGGGTATTCTGCTATATCGCTTAACGGGGCAAGAACTGGAACTTTTTCTGGCCCATCCTGGCGGCCCTTATTGGACTAATCGTGATGAGGGAGCGTGGTCTATTCCCAAGGGGCTGTTTGAGCCGGATGAGACGCCATTGGAAGCGGCCAAACGAGAGTTTAAGGAGGAGACAGGCTTTGATCTGGCTGATGTGGATGGGGCGTTTATCCCCCTGGGTGAATTAAAGCAGCCCGGTGGTAAGATCGTCCACGCCTGGGCGTTGGAACATGATCTGGATGCGACCCAGATCGTCAGCAACACCTATGCGGTGGAGTGGCCTTATAAGTCCGGCCGTTGGCGGCGCTATCCCGAAGTGGACAAAGCGGAGTGGTTTTCGGTTGCCGAAGCCAGCAAAAAGATACTCAAAGGGCAGTTGGGTTTTATTATCCGTCTGCTTGACGCCCTCGGCCGCGACCCCCAAACAGAACTTCCCCCACCCGACGACGCAGAGGACGACAAGCCCATCCAAAAACGCTTACTCTAATCCCCACTCTCCAATCCCTAATCTCTAACCTCTTCCATCCCCTTTCAGCGCATTAACGATCCGCTCCTCCGCCGGTTGGGCGGCAGGGACAAACGTCTCTCTGGTCAGCCGTTCATAGACGCTGATATAGCGCGAGGCCAGTTCGACCACTAACTTTGGCGGTAATTTGGGCGGCCGTCCCTCCCCTTGATAACCTTTCTCCATAAGCCATTGGCGCAAATACTCTTTGTCATAGTGGACCGGATTGCTATCTGCGCCGGGCATATAGCTGTCGGCCAGCCAATAGCGACTGGAGTCGGGGGTGTGCAGTTCGTCAATCAGCACCAGCCGGTCATCCAGAAGGCCGAACTCATACTTGGTGTCTACCAATATCAGCCCCGCTTCACGGGCGAGTTGTTGGCCGCAAGTAAATAGCTCTTTCGCCACTGATTCTACCTGTCTCCAGAGGTCCGGCTCGACCAACCCTTGTTCAATGATCTCCCGTTGCGAAAGCCGCTGGTCATATTCGCCAGAGGATGCCCTGGTTGTTGGGGTAATGATCACCTGCGGTAGCGGATCGTTTTTGTGCAAGCCTCGTGGCAAAGGGATCCCATATGGCTGAAAGTCGCCTTGTTCATAAAGGTACCAGAGGGATGTTTTGGTCACGCCGGTGATAAAGCCGCGCACGACAACCTCTACCGGCAGCGGCTCGGCCGCGTGTGCAATCGTCACATTGGGGTCCGGCACGCTAAGCAAATGGTTGGGGATGATGTCGGCCGTTTTCTCAAACCACCACGCGCTCAACTGGTTCAACACCTGCCCTCTGTAAGGGATCAATCCCACAACCTGCTCATAGGCCGCGATCCGGTCCGTGGTGATCAAGATCAGGCGATCACCCTGGCGGTAGAGATCACGAACCCTGCCGGAATGTTTCTCGCCAAACTCATTGCCAAGTTCAATGCCGTCCAATGCCTGGGGGACGGCCGCCCGTAATTCTTCCTGTGTCAACATGAAGCAACCTTATACCATTGATAAAGCGTTGTAATTGAGAGAGCGCGTGCTCGCCACAAGGGTGACGCGGATATTCCCAGGCGGGAACCTTATTTAAGGCTATCTTATCAGGGCTTTTGCCGCTAATTATAGCGCGTGTGGCGCAGGAAACCAAGCTTGATTTAAGCATGGATAAGGAAATAGATCAGAGCTATTCCAGGATAAGTATAGCACAATCGGACATTCGCTCTATACGCAGACGGCCGACTTCGTGTACAATAGGAGTGTGAATAAGACGAGGAGGTTCACTGATGTGTGTAAGCGCGAGGCGTAGTTCGATTTATTGCATTATCCCGCCCCATATGCTGCAAAATATTGTCGCACATGGGTCGCCGGAGCAACGGCAGCAGGCTTTGCAGAATATCATTGCCGGAGAAGCGCTGCGTATTGAACGGGAAACAACCCCGAAGAGCGAAATCGCCCTGGAGGTGTTGACGACAACGGCCGGTAAACAGCGGGTGGTCTATAACGCTGATAACGGCCGCCAACTCCCTGGCCGCCAGGTACGTGGTGAAGGGGATCCGCCAACGGGGGATGCGGCCGTTGACGAGGCCTATGATGGGGCTGGCGCAACCTACGATCTCTACCGCGAGTTTTTTGATCGAGATTCAATAGACAATCTCGGTCTACGAATCGTCTCCACCGTTCACTATCAGAGGGGGTATGACAACGCCTTTTGGAACGGCACGCAGATGGTCTATGGCGACGGCGATGAGGATTTACCGGAGGAAGACCGTCTCTTTAATCGCTTCACCATCGCCATTGACATTATTGGGCATGAGTTAGCCCACGGCGTTACCCAATTCACCGCCGGTCTCAACTATTACGGCCAGTCGGGGGCGATCAACGAATCTATGTCCGATGTCTTTGGGTCGCTGGTCAAGCAACGTGTTCGCAACCAGACGGCCAGGGAAGCGGACTGGATCATTGGCGAAGGGCTGTTTACGCCCAACGTCAACGGGGTTGGCATTCGCTCGATGAAAGCGCCGGGGACTGCTTATGATGATCCCGTGTTGCGCAAGGACCCCCAGCCAGGCCATATGGATGATTATGTTGAAACATCGTCCGACAACGGCGGCGTCCACATCAACTCCGGCATTCCCAATCGCGCCTTCTATCTCACGGCAACGGAGCTGGGTGGTTATGCCTGGGAACAAGCAGGCAGAATCTGGTATGTGACGCTGCGCGACAAATTGCGGGCGAACAGTGACTTTGCCACCACTGCCCGGCTGACGTTTGAAACGGCCGGCGAGTTATATGGCGTCGGCAGTGCTGAACAAGAGGCCGTCCGCATTGGTTGGGCGGGCGTTGGTATTATGATTGGGGAAGATGGGGGAGAACCGGGCAACGGCGGAACGGGACCACAACCACAACCGTCCGGTTGCCTGGCATCAATTAACAACCTCTTCCGTACTTTCCTCGGCTTCAGATAGCCATTAGCGAAAACCTCTGAGGTCTAAATGTCTCATATCAAGATCTCAGAGGTTTATTGGCAGAGAGATGTGGAGGCGCGGAGGAGAATTTCTGACAACTGGGCATTGCTTACTGCCCGCTATCTTAGGGAAGGAGGTTCGTCATGCGCATCCATTTTGAACGGAGTGGCGGTTTTCTGGGGACAACGCTTAGTACAACCGTAGACACGGCCACCTTGCCACCGGAAGAGGCCAACGAGTTGGGCGAACTATTACAGGACACCCATTTCTTTGAATTACCCGCTTACCTGGCGAATGAAAAAGGGGCTGATCAAATGTCTTACCGTCTAACGGTGGAGACAGCTACGCAAAGCCACACGGTGGTCACGACAGACGAGGGCGCTCCAGAAGAGCTACAACCATTGCTACGACAGTTGACGCTGCTGGCGAGGCGCTCGGCGCGCCGGAACGCCAGCAACTAAGCGATTACTGACCCTAGCTGGTCAACAAGGGGAATTGTCAGCCCAACACAACCCAACGCAGGCCAAATCAGGCTACCGCGCCGACGAGTTGGTGTAAGCGGCCGTTCTCCGACCAAAAATGTTTCTTTCTTTTGCCCGTCGCGGTGCGGTTTATTGCTGGCTGCCCGCTGCGTGATTGTGTCTCGCCAACAACGGGGACGATCTGGCTATCGTGGATGCCTTGTTCGACCAGCTTTGCTGCCAATTCGCTGAACCGTTTGCCATCCGGCGGCCGACCAGGGGTAACCACATAGACCAGATCGGACTGTTGCAAGGCGACGAGGGCTTGCTCATTCACCGCCACCCCCAAATCGAGAACGACATAAAAACCAGCGTCTGCCAGGGTTTGCAAGAAAAGGGCTAGTTGTCCGGGACGGGGTAACGTTTCTGCCGTAGGTTGTGCTGGGGCGGCAATGACATTCAGCCCGGCCTGGTGGGGTTGTGCATATTGTTGCACAAGCCTGGCAACCAACGACGGTGATAAGGGTTCGCCAGCGGCCGCTTGAAAGAGATTGACAATGTGTGGCTCATGGAAAAGCTTGAGCTGTCCGGCGATACGTCCGGCGCACAGATCGAGATCAATCAGCAAGACGGGCCAGTTGCTGTGGAGGGCAATGGTCTCGCTTAACTGGACGGCCAGTGTGGTCGCGCCAAGCCCGGCATCCACGCCGATCAGGCTGATGACGCGCCCCGGCGCGGGCCGTTGTTCCGTTTTGTCTGCTTCTTTGTCGGGGTCGTTGCGACGGCCGCGTCGCCGGAAAACCGCTTCAATCCGCGCTGGCAATTCATCCGTCTGGAATGGTTTAACGAGAAAGTCATCCGCCCCTAATTCAAACGCCAACCGCTTGTACTCTGGTGTAGAGGAGCCGGAGAGGAAGATGATGGGCGTATCGGCCGCCTGGGCATGACAACGAATGCGGCGACAGACCTCAAAGCCGTCCATCTCTGGCATCATAATGTCCAATATAACGAGATCAGGCTGAAACGTGGGCAGAAGAGCCAGGCCGCTGGGGCCATCAGGCGCGGCATAGACCATAAAACCCGCCCGCCGTAATTGGCCTTCTAGCAAGTAACGGATCGCTCCTTCATCATCTATGACTAAAATCTTCTTCTCGTCCATGCTGACTACAGTACAAGCTCCACTGTTGTGTTGGTTTCGGTGTCCAGGGATCATAGTACTGAGGTCTGATTACAAAGTACCTTAAGAGAAAGCATTGAACCAATTCACTGGCGGGCTATTCGATTGTTAGCATTAGAAACCAGGTTTCTCCAGCAGCGCTCCGTTGCCAAAACCCGATTTCTAAAAATAGCTATAACTGCGGGGCGAATTTTGCCAGCCGCTCCACAGCCCGTTCCAGGTCGCTGAGCGCGGTGGCAATGGAAAAGCGCACATGCCCTTCGCCACTGCTGCCAAAGGCGATGCCCGGCGTCCCGGCGATTCCCGCCTTGTCCAGCAGCGCATCGGCCAGTTCGACACTGTTTTTTCTGCTGTTGGGAAAGCTGGGAAAGAGATAAAACGCGCCTTCAATCGAACGACAGTGAATGCCTTCGATTTCATTGAGAGCCTTGACCATGTAATCGCGCCGCGCCCGGTAGGAGTCGCACATTTCGGCGACCACATCTTGTGGCCCATTGAGCGCAGCAACGGCCGCGTGCATGGTGAAGTTCGCTGCTGAAGAAACGGTCTGCCCGTTCAGCCGCGCCGCCAGCTTCATGATCGGCGTTGGCCCCACCAACCAACCCAGACGCCAGCCGGTCATCGCATACGCCTTCGACACACCGCCGACCACCATTGTCCGTTCCGTGAACCCCGGCACAGAGAGGGGGGAGAGGTGCTGGCGGCCGTCATATATCAGTTTTTCATACATCTCATCATAGAGCAGATAAAGATCGGCCTCTTCGGCAACGGCGACAATGGCAGCCAGCTCATCTTGGGTCAACACGCGGCCAGTGGGGTTGTTGGGCGAGTTGAGCATCAATGCTTTGGTGTTGGGGGTGATCTTTTCGCGCAACTTTTCGGCCGTGATGCGGAAATTGTCCTCGCTGGAGAGGCTGACCGGGACCGGCGTGCCACCGGCGATGGTGATCATCGGTCCATAGGACACCCAGGCCGGTTCCAGATAAAGCACCTCATCACCGGGGTTTAAGATAGACGCCAATCCCAGGTAAATCGCCCACTTACCGCCGGGCGTGACGACCACATCCGTCGCTGGATCAATTTGCACCCCGTTGTCGCGCTCCACCTTAGCGGCAATCGCTTCCAACAGCGGGGTGATGCCCTTCATTGGCGCGGGATAGTGGGTCGCGCCGTTTTCGATGGCCTGGAAGGCAGCGGCCGTGATGTGGTGGGGCGTGTCAAAATCTGGGTCGCCACCACCCAGTGAAATGACATCATGTCCGGCCGCGCGGAGCGCTTTGGCTTTGTCGCTGACGGCCAGCGTGGCCGAAGCGGGGATATTGCTAATGACTCGTGATAGTTCCTTCATCTTCTCTCCTGAGAGTGGTTACGCTGATGACGCAGATAAAACGCGGATTTCGCGGATTTTTATTAATAGCAGTAAGCCACTGCAACGGTTTACTTACGAGGCTCGATAAAAGCCTGATGTTACGATTTATCTGCAAATGGTGCTATTCTAGCAGAGGGTTAGAGACTGTCTATAGCAGACTAACTAAATATTTTCACCTCTGACTGAACAAACCTATGCATGTTGCGATTAACGCTTACTTTTGGGACCGGCCGAACACCGGCAGCGGCCAATATACCCGCCAACTGGTCTACCACCTGAACCGGCTGGTCGAAGATATAACGATCACCCTGATTTACCCGCAGCTACCGGGAGAGGGGGCGGCCGAAGCCGTCCCGCCCAGCGTCCATGTCCATGCCGTCCCGCTACGACCCGGCAATCTGGGCAAGGTGCGCTTTGAGCAAAGCGACTTTCCCCGTGCCTGCCAGAAGGTCGGCGCAACGCTGGCGCACGTCCCCTATTGGGGTGCGCCGTTGCGTTCGCCCATCCCTCTGGTCGTTACCGTCCATGATCTGACCACCTTGCTAATTCCCGAATACCGGCGCACGGCGGCCGCGCGGCTCTACAACGCCCTGGTCAGCGCCAGCGCACGCGGGGCCGACCACATCGTCACCGACTCCTTCGCCAGCAAGCTCGACATCCTCGACCATCTGCACATTCCCGAAGAACGGGTGACAGCGATTTACCTCGGTGTGGAACCACAATATACGCAGAAGTCCGGCGGCGACCTGATGGAAATGGC
This sequence comes from uncultured Ardenticatenaceae bacterium, assembly GCA_964410625.1. Lineage (GTDB taxonomy): Bacteria > Chloroflexota > Anaerolineae > Promineifilales > Promineifilaceae > CAYPHY01. The sequence continues at coordinate 89,693 of CAYPHY010000001.1, forward strand.
TGTGTTGCGAAAGTATGATCTGCCTGATTTTTACGTTCTCTACCTGGGGGGGTACGAACTGCACAAGAATGTGATCAACCTACTCCATGCCTATACCTATGTCGCCCAGGCGTTGGGCGAGGAGTATCCGCTGGTCTTGGCCGGGAAGAAGCCGGAGAAGGTGACGGCCGTCTTTCCCGATTACGACGACTACATTCGCCGCTCTAACCTGGAGAAGTTTGTGCGCTGGATCGGCTATGTAGATGAGGAGGACAAGCCGGTCCTCTATCGCAATGCCGAAACCTTCGTCTTTCCCAGCCGCTATGAGGGCTTTGGCCTGCCGCCGTTGGAGGCGATGGCCTGTGGCACGCCCGTTGTTGCCAGCGATGGGGGTTCGCTGCTGGAGGTGATCGGTCCCGCTGGCTTTGCCCTTGACCCCGATGATGTACGCAACATGGCCGGTTCGATCATTGCCACCATTATGCAGCCGGAGCTGGCGGCCGAACTGCGCCAAAAAGGTGTCGAACAAGCGGCTAAATTCACCTGGGAGAAAACAGCGACGGAGACGTTGTTGGTCTATGATCAGGTGGCAAGTGGCAAGTAGCAAGTACGTTAGTCACAATCTTGCTGAACCGGGTCGAAATAGGGGACCGGCGCTTCTCCGCGTAGTTGTTTGAAGATGAAGGGCGCCCGTAGATGGTGGCCGGGGGAGAGCGGAGGGAGTTGATCTTCGGCAAAGTAAGCGGCCGCCCGTGATTCATCGTTTAGCTTCGGCCGCCAATCATCCGCTTCAAACAGAAAAACCCCGTGATAGAAGTGGACCAGCTTTTCACTATGCCAGAGACGGGAATCGAAGAGGCCGAGGAAGTAGGTGATACGGCCGCAAATCCCCGTTTCTTCATATAACTCACGCCAGGCTGTCTCGGCCAACGTTTCACCGGGATCGGTGATGCCGCCAGGAAGTGCCCATAGTCCGTTGTCTGAGCGTTGCACCAGCAGTAGTTTGTTGTCGTGGATGACGGCCGCTTCCCCGCTGGCTGCCGGGCCAATGCTGAAATGGTTGTTGGTGTACTGGTCCAGTAACTCATTCGCGTCTTGCCCATTGAGCAGCGCCGCCAGCCGGGCACTGGCCTGTAAGACGTAGCTATACCGTTCTGCGTCGTTGGAGCTGGTGGCCGCAAAGTTCAGCCCAAACCCGGCGATTTCCCGTAATTCATCGGCGATCTGCCGCAACACCGCCCGTTCGTCATTCGTCATTCTGATTCTCTGCCTGTAGCACGATTTGCTTAATCGTGCGCTCAAAGTGAGCGATTTGCCAAATCGCTCTACAGGTGTTCGCCCATATCGCCTAGTTCATATAAGACCAGGGCTGCTGCCACCACGGCCGCTGTCTCCGTGCGCAATATCCGGCGGCCGAGCGTCACCGGCATCGCATCAGCCGCGGTTGCCTGTTCGATTTCCTCTTCGCTATAGCCACCCTCCGGCCCAATGAAAAGCGCGACGGTGGGGTGCTGGAGGTCATCAGGCAATGGACGCAACACTGGATGCAAGGCTTGCTGCAAGGCGGCGCGAACCGTTCCCGTCGTTGCCTGCTCCCAGGGGATCAAGCAACAATGGCTGGATGAGGCTTGGGTAAGTGCTTCCGCGAAGGAGAGAGGTTCGTGCAACGTTGGTAATCGGCCGCGCCCTGATTGTTCGGCCGCTTCGGTGATGATCCGCTCCCATCGTTCGCGCTTGTTGGCGGCCGATTTTGCATCGCGCACCAAACTGCGCTGCGTAATCACCGGCACAAAGGCGCTGACGCCCACCTCCGTCCCCTTCTGCAACACCCACTCAAACTTATCGCGCGGCAGCAGGCTTTGATAGAGGGTGAGTTGGGTACGTGGCTCATTGAGTACCGGCCGCGTCTCATCTATCTGTCCAACGACACGCGGCCGTGTCACCTCGGTCAATGTCACGACATACTCGTTGCCGGAATTGTCCAGCGCAACCACCTGCGTCCCGGCTTGCAAGCGCAATACCTGGCGGATTTGATGGGCTTGAACCTCATCAAAGCGGACTTTGTGGTTATGGATGGACTCCGGCGTTACAAAAAAGCGATGCATGATTCGTCAGCTGTTTATCTGTGTCCTACTTCCTGGCAACAAAAACCAGCTCGCCCTCATAGAGCAGTTCGCTGATTGCCCATGATTGCCCGGCCGTTAGTTCCTCGAAAAATTGGCGATAACGATTGGTCAGATTACGGCCGCCGTGCGTGCTGATCGTCGGGAAGGAGACGACCAGGTGTTGTACCTGTAACGCTTGCAGGAACGGCCGTCCCTTGCCCGGATAGTTACGCTCAAAGCGGGGCATCTCCTTCAGGAACAGGGCGACATCGGCCGTTTCCTCTGGGAAGTGCAACGCTACATCCTGTAACTTAGCCAGTGGCGGCAACCCTTGCAAGCGAAAGTAATGGTTGAGGAACTCAATTCGCGGTTCGTGAATGTCATAGGCGATCAATTCAACCGTCGTTGGCAAACCCATCCAGGGGAAGGCCAGTGGATTTAGCCCACTGGCAATGTCCAGCAATCGTTGGGGTTGGCCGGTGATGGCGAAGATGTCGCGGTAAAAGGTATCGAGCAGCGGCAGCCGTTCGCGCGTGGAAAGATGATAACCCATGATCTGGCGGCAACTTTCTTTGATTTGCGCTTCGTCACCGCTGGCAAAAGCGGCCGTTAGCTGCTCGGCCGCTTCTTCATAATCCGGGTCGCCCAAGTAGGGGGCCATGATGCTATGCAGCCGGGTGCGCACCGCCTTCAGCGCTTGCTTCGGCTTCTTGTGCTGCTGCAACGCCTCGGCCGCCAATTGGCGAACTGTCTCCTCGCTTGTATCGCGATATTTCTTCGATTGCTTAACGGCCGCTACTACCGTTTCCAGGTCTTGTTCACTCACTAGAGCCATCACTAATTATAACCAGCCCGTTTCTACATTTACGGCAACAATCCCAAATACGACATCCAGCGTCTCCTTAGCTTTTGATGGTACACAGCCTCCAATAGCTTCAACTTGTGGTGCCAACGCTAACATTTGCCCGCATAGCGAACGGAGCATTGCAAGTTGCTCACTGCGAGTAGATTGCAAGGTAATCGTGGAGCCACTGTGATAACGCCAGGGTTTGTTCTCTAAACGTCGTTTCACCTCATCTATTAACTGTTGCAACTCATCCAGCCAGTGATTGACAAAGACACCATCGTCACGGCCGATGTATTTTGCAGTCACAGCAGCCATCATCCAGAAGAAGGCAATGATCTCGGTTACTTCTTCTGCCATCTGCTTGCCTTCGGCCGTTGCTGTTGTGGGAGGCGAAAGCAATGGAATACCGACTCTATCCCAGAGTAATCGTGAATCAAGCGGGCGTAAAGCAGTTGGTTGCGGCCGCAAAACCCAATCTACTATTACGGCCGATTGTTCATACATCACAAAAGTGAATGTTCCTCTCTCTGGAGCATTGTTGTTGTTTTCGTGGATGATAGCCGGTTGCCCAAAGATTGAGAATAAGGCTAATCTTTCGGCCGTTGTTTTGCCTGCCACCATTGTTGGCCGGTGGCAAAGCGTCGTGCTATATGGCTCAGCTACAACAAGCGTTAAGTCGAGGTCACTCAACTCATCTTCTGTATTTCGGCCGAAGCTACCCGTCAGCCAACCGGCAATGAAACGTTCGTCGGCTGAGAGCATTTCGACAATCGGTGCCAACAAAGCATCGCGTCGTGTGGCGTAAGTATGAAGTTCATCGTTCATGTTCACCTACTAATACCACCGACCCTCTCGTAGAGACAATCCTCCGGATTGTTCGGACAAACAGGATGTTTGTCCCTACAGCGTTGTTGGCTGGTGATCCGTCTCCACCAGAAAAGCCAATTCTGTAGAAAACTCAAAGCGTTTCACATACCAGCCACGGCCGTCAATTAATTGCTGGAAGCGGCTCTCGTAATTTTCGACCATGCCCTTGCGACGGCCGCCCAAGCTCTGCGCCGGAAAAGAGACAAGCAAATAACGCGCTTGCAACGAATCTAGCAATCGTGCCGGAGCCGTTTTGTCAATCTGTTCCAGACAAGGCAATGTTTTCAGGACCAATGCTAGATCGACCGCTTCCCTTGGCGGATCATGCACCACGTCGCGCACTTCGGCACGGCCGTTGATTTCAGCCAGAGCCATAAACTGTTGCAAAAAGCCCACCATGTCGCCATAGATGTCGTAAGCGAGATAGGTCGTCTGGCTGTCAAATGGCATCCACGGCCAGGCCAGTGGATTCAGCCCACAAGCGATGTCTAGCACAAGCGACGGCCGAGGAATGTCCGCCAGGGTTGTGGCGTAAAACGTGTCCAGAATAGGCAGTCGCTCTCTGGTGGAGGCGTGTTGTTCCATCACCCGGCGACAGGCCATACGGAATGCCTCATCTCCAGCCTCGGCCGCGTCACGCAGGAGAGTGATGGCTTTTTTGTAGTCTACGGCCGCCGGAAAATAAGCCCCTCCCACCTGATGTAGTTTGTTCTTCGTCTGTTTGATCGCCTCTTTACTGCTTCGGCCGACACTCAATTCACGTTGGGCTATCTCGCCGACCAGCAGCGGACTTACATGGCGATATTTGGCGCTGGATAGGACGGCATGGACGACGGCCGTTAACTGCTCATTTTCTTTAGTATTCACTGTCGTTCATTACAGCTTCGCAAAACCTTTCTGTATTGTAGCAGATTACCCAACCATCTTCTCCGGTTATTGCTTCAGTGAAGGATAAACCGGGTTTCTTCGTTAGGCTTTAACGCTTCTGCGACTTGAGCAACATGAGCAGGTAGGCAGTTTGTTTCTTCACCTGGTGCAAAAAAGGCGGTTTCCAGGTTGCCAGTCGGTTGCCTTAACTCGTTTGCGGCCGTAAAAACAAAGGTGATCATCGACTCATCTTTGCCCACGTAAATGAGTGGTAAGGCTACTAATGTCCGCTCGTTGCCGAGCGTATCACGCAGCGCTCGTTGGGCTGTTTCCCAGGGGGCTTCTCGTGGACGGCGTTCGGCCGTCGGCAACTCCCAATGGGTTGCTTCTGGTCGCTTTATCCAAAGCACCTGGCTGTTGTCATTGGGTATGATGACCGTTACGCTGGCCTGCCAGGAAGCTGCTGGCTGTTCGCCACCCTTGCCCCCAAACCATTTTCGTAGGCGTGTACGAAGTGAGATGGATTGTTGTTCCCACTGGGGACGGCCGCCGGCATGGTAAAGGGTCTGGCTAACCTCTTGTTGATGAATCGGGAGCATTGGTTGTGGCAGCGGCTGGCTGTCGAAAAATCCCGCTTCTGGCTGGCCTTCGGGGATGACCAATGTCCCACCGCGCAGCAGGCAGCGAAAACAGAAGTGTAATGAGTCAAATTCATCAGCTCGAAAGTAGAGCCCGGTCAGGCGTAGCGGCAAGACAATTAGCCCGGTCGCCTCGCGGAATACGGCCGCCAAACCGTTAACGGGCAACTCTCCTGGCTTAAGTTCATAGCCCAGAGGGGATAAAGTATTACTTTCCACCGCCTTCTGTAACAGTATGCGGTTCAAGTGGTCACTCAAAACACCGTAAGCGTTAATAACCATATCCCGTTTAGCCGCTTTGGAAAAGAAGTACTATTGTGTCTGGCGTTGTCATATTGATAATACTATACCGTTGGAGCCAGGAGTACCAGTCCCAACAATAAACGATCATCTGATGCTATACCACTTATGAAGTCGCCATAGTCATCACACCGAAAGGTAAGCAGCTAAATTAGACCAACTGCATTGAAGTACGCTCTGTACTAAAGGCTCACGGCCGCCAAATCCGCTTGCCTGTCCGCGCTTCTTCCGCTTCGCCACGTCGGATGTTTGTTTGTGTTTGCCAAAATCTAATAGCAGGAAAGGATGTAAAAGGTATGACCGTTAAATTGGGTATCCATGTGGGAGCTAATAGAGCTAACGTTCGTAAAAATTGGTTGTTATTCGGTTGCGTGATCTCTGTTTTACTAGGGCTGTTATTGACCAGCCTCGGCCGCCACACCGTGTCCGCGTTAGAACCCCGTCGCTCCTATATCAGCGCGATGTTTAGTCCGGCAGCCTGTACAAAAGTGGTCAACCCTGGCCAGAGTATTCAGGCGGCCATTGATTCGGCCGCCAATGGCAGTACGATTTGCGTCCGTGGTGGGACGTATGTGCAAACGTTTCGTGTGCGCCCCAGCGACAGCCATATGACCGTCACCGCCTATCCGGGTGAACGGCCGATCATTGACGGCCAAAATCGTCTGCCGGGAAGCCATGTCGGAACACTGATTCGTGTTGATGGCTCCAATGTCGTGCTGAACGGTTTTGAGGTGCGAAATTCGACCGGCCGAGGGATCGTGGTCAACCATCCAGCCGATACGGTGACGGTGCGCAATGTTGATGTCCATGATAATTGGCAGTCGGGTATCGTGATCAAAGGTAAGTCATCCTCCAATAGCACACAAGTCAAATACGTTAAAAATGTCATTGTCGAAGATAGTAAGATCCACCACAATGTTCGCAAGGCACGGCCGACGCCGGAAGCCGGTCAGGCCGGAGGATCGGCGCTGGCCTTTATTGAAGCGCAAAACAGCATCGCACGGCGGAACCAGGTGTATGAAAATTGGGGTGAAGGATTGGTCGCCGGACGTCGCTCAGACCACATCACCCTGGAGAACAATGTTTCCTGGGACAACCGCCATGCCAATCTCTACATTAACGCCACGACTTATCCAACGGCGCGACGCAATCTGATCTATTGCACGACCAACCGTGAATTTTGGCGTAAAGCGGGCCAACCAACCTACCGTCCCGGCCCAGGCATCGTACTGCGTGATGAAATGATGAAAGGCAACGTGCCGATCAGCCATCATCAGGTGGTGGTGAACAACATTGTCGTCGGTTGCGGCCGTAATTTCACCGTTTCCAGCCAGCGCCCAGGAGGAGGGTTGCGAGACGCCACCATTGCGCACAACACATTTATCGAAGCACGCGGGGATGCCGGTTCGGCTTTTCTCAATGTGAGTTTCAGCCAGGCAACTTACGTCAATTCGATCTTTGCCAATAATTTGATCGTGCAAAGCAATCAGTCTATCGCCCGACAAAACGAGAAGAATGTACTAAACAATATGCGTGTCACTCATAATCTCTATAGTCGTGCTCCTCATTCCAGTTGGTTTGGCGGCGAAGTCGGCCGCATCATCGCTGATCCGCGTCTTGTCAATGTGACGGTTCAATCACCACCGAACCCTGATTGGTATCGGCCGCAATCTGGCTCGCCAGCGATTGATCGTGGGATGGCAATGCCGCAGATAACTGTCGATTTTAACGGAACAGCCCGCACTGGCGCGGCCGATATAGGCGCGTATCATGCCGGGCAATAATGGTCTTTCTTAAGGAACGAGAGAGAGAGCTAGCGTTTTTTAACGAAGAGATGGAGGCAATGAACAATGAACAATGAGACAATGAGACAATGAACAATGAACAAATGAAAAAGACTCTTGTCTCTGTTTCTCTGCGCCTCTGCGTTAAATATTTGAATAGGCTTTAAGACTCTGTGATTTTGGCGTGAAAAAGGGGTTTTGCTGTGCCAAATATGGCCGCAAAACCCCTTTTTGATACATGAGTCGCTCATAAGTACTATTGCCTAATGACCTTTTTGTGGCATTATTGGACGCTGGAGAAGATTTTGTGCTGGGAGCCTGCCCAAAAGCGTGAATATGCAGAGTGACCGGCTTAAGGTAAGTAAGCGCTTCTTAATGTATTGGTAGATAAAACCGTTCTTTGTTGTAGCGGGAATTGACGAGGGAACTCATGCGTATCAGTAAAAAGAACCTACTGGCTTTTGCCTGGGCTTGTGTGTTGCTAGGCACATCGCTCCTAATTTTTGCTCAGGTTTCTGGCTCTGTCTCTGGCTTAGGCAACAACGCCACGGCCGCCCAGTTTGACCCCAGCGAATGTGATATTACGGTTAGCCCTGGCAGCGGGAGTAGCCTCAATAGTATCGTCCGTGATGCCCCCAACGGCTCCACGATCTGCCTTCGTGCCGGTGTCTATCAGGAGCAAATGATTGTCCGTCCAGTTAAAAACGACCTTACGATTACTGGATATCCTGGCGAACGGCCGATCATTGACGGCAACAGACGAATCCCCGGCGGCGAGTTTGGCAATCTGGTGCAAATTATGGGGACAAATATCATCTTCCAGGGGTTCGATGTACGCCACTCCACTGGGCGAGGTATTGTTGTTACCCACCAGGCTGAAAATGTGCTCGTGCGCGATGTGGACGTCCATGACAATTGGCAATCCGGTATTCTCGTTAAGGGGAACAGCAACGCGAACGAGACAACTGTTACCTATGCTCGCAACGTCACGATTGAAGATAGCCGTGTCTATAACAATATCCGCAAGGCACGCTTTGCGCCCGTGATCTACCGTGCCGACCGCACGGGCACTGGCGCGGCCGATTGGCTGATTGATCCTGATATTGCCTGGGATACACCAGTGTGGACAGCGGTCGGGACCGATTTGCCTGAACAGAGTCTCGATTCCCTTTCCCTGGTGCTGGATGGTTCGGGCAATCCGACCCGCGTGTATGCCAGCAATGGCTCAACGGCCACCAGCTATGTCGGCCCGGATTTCAGCAGCGACGGTCAAGAGATCGCCTACGCCGCCCATGACATCCTCTACCACACACCCCAAACGAATAAATGGACGCTCTATTTCGATGGTACGTCGCTTGGCCTGGCGGATAATTCCAATATCAACGCCTTTTGGGTAGAGGATGAACCCGTTTCTGGTGGTTGTGGCGAATGTTACCCCGTCCTGTTAAGTTTTAACGGCCCAACCGCTGTGCCGGGGCTGGGAACTGTTGATGGGGGTGACATCATCCAATTCACGCCTACCCAGGTCGGCCGCCAGACCCAGGGCACGTTCACCATCTATCGCACGGCCGCTCAACTCGGTCTGGGAAATGCCAATATTGATGTGCTTGACTTCGCCCCGCCACCGGCCGGACAAACGGAACCGCAGTTGATTATCAGCACAGCCGGTAACTTTTCTCTATCCGGCGGCGGGACCGCGCAGGGCCAGGACTTAATCGCCTATGATGAAGCAAGCGGGACCTGGTCACTTTACTTTGACCATTCGGATGTGAATGCAGCTTTCCATCCAATCCCGGCCGGGCTGACGGCCGCCTGGACCGACAGCGATGGAAACGTCTATTTCAGCGGCAATCCCATTGGCGGCTCGGCGTTGGTCTTCATCGAAGCACAGGATGGCGTTGCCCGCCGTAATGAGGTGTATGAGAACTGGGGCGAAGGGATTGTGATCGGCCGTTTGTCTGACCGTGTGACGGTTGAAGACAATATCTCCTGGGATAACTCCCACGCCAATCTCTATATGAATGCCACCACTTATCCGGTGGCCGACAGCAACCTGATCTATTGCACCGACAACCGGTTGTGGTGGCGCAAGGCCAATGCCCGCTCTTATCGCGCTGGCCCAGGTTTGACCATTCGCGATGAGGTGTTTAAGAACACCAATGTTTCGATCAGCGTTGGACAAGTGGTGGTTAACAATATGGTGATCGGCTGCGGCCGAAACTTTTATGTCTCCAGCCAGCATGAAAACGGCGGCCTAAACGATGCGGTCATTGCCAACAATACCTTCTACGAGGCTCAAGGTGGAGCAGAGGCAGGGAGTGTGAATGTCCGCTTTGAGAAAATTTCATTCGACAACTCCCGTTTCATCAACAACTTAATCTACCAAAGTACCGGCCAAATCCTCCGTACCCAGGGCGCATTAAGTACGGCTGGGCTGGAAGTGAGCCACAATCTCTATTTCCCGGCTGCACCTGCTGCCTGGGTTCCAGGAGAGCCAGGGCGCATCGAAGCAAACCCACAGTTTGTAAATCCCACTCTGAACACCCCACCCGACCCGGCGTCGTTTATGTTGCAAGCCGGTTCCCCGGCCATTGATATGGCTTTCGCTTTGCCGGAAGTGGTCGTTGATTTCTTCGACAATGTTCGAACGGGATTACCCGACATTGGCGCCCATGAGCAGGGCGGCGGTGGCGGCGGGAATCCGACTGGATCGCTGACGGTAATTAAGACGGTGGTTGGCTCTCCGCCAGCGACGGATTGGCAGTTTACAACCAGCTTTGCCGGTAGCTTTAGCTTACCGGCGGCCGGAGGACAGCGACTGTTTGAGAATTTGGATGCTGGAAGCTACACGGTTACCGAAACGGCCGTCAGCGGCTATACCGCTGCGGTCAGTTGTGATGATGGTACAGGCGGCAGCGATAGCGTCACTGTCACCCTCGATGCAGGGGAAAATGTGGTCTGTACTTTCACCAACACGGCCGATACGCCTTCTACCGGCTCGGTGACGATCATCAAAGAGGTAGCAGGCAGTCCGCCCGCCGCCCCTTGGGCCTTCAGTGGTACGCTGGGCAATTTCACCCTTCCCGCAGGGGGTGGCAGCCAAACGTTTGATGATGTTCCTGCCGGAGCGGTGACGGTGACAGAGACGGCCGTCGGGGGGTGGACAGCGGCCGTTAGCTGTGATAACAGCGCAAGCGGAAGCAACAGCGTCAGCTTCGATCTGCAGGCTGAGCAAAGCGTTACCTGTACCTTTGTCAATACCGCCCAAGCGCCAACAACCGGCTCGATTACGGTCGTCAAGGAAGTAGTCGGCAACCCGCCTACCGCCCCCTGGAGCTTCAGCGGCACGCTGGGAAACTTCACGCTACCCGCCGCTGGTGGCAGCCAGACCTTTGACAATCTTACGCCGAACAATTATACGATCACTGAAAGCGCTGTCAGTGGCTATACGGCGGCCGTCAATTGCAGCAGTGGCGCATCGGGCAGCAACAGTGTCACGGTCAATCTGACTGCCGGACAGACCATCACCTGCACCTTTACCAATACTGAAAACAGTGGGCCATCGGCACAAACCTTCAATCCCGTCGAAGACGCCTTTGTTGATAGCGGCAAAGCGAATAAAAATTTCGGTGGGAATAAGTTTCTAAAGGTTCGTGATAGCTCATCCGATTTCTATAGTTTCCTCAAGTTTGATGTCAACAATCTTTCGGCTCCGATCCAAAGCGCTACGCTACGCCTGTATGTAACCGATGGGGGATTGGATGGCGGTGCAGTTCATCTGGTATCGAATAATTATCGCGATACGACGACGCCCTGGATCGAGGGCGGACTCAAGTGGAACAACGCCCCGACCATCTCCGGGACGGCGCTGGATACGGTCGGCGCGGTGGATGTGGGGCAGTGGGTCGAATGGGATGTAACCGCGGCCGTGACCGGCAACGGCATCTACAGCTTTGGTTTGCGAAACGGGCACAAAAACGCTGTCGTCTATAGCAGCAGGAGTGGGACGAATGCGCCAGAGCTGATCATTACCACGATGAGTGGTCCGCCACCGCCGCCAACGGCCGATTTCAGCGCGAATATACAAACGGGCGAGGCCCCCTTACAAGTGGCGTTCCAAGACCTTTCCAGCGGCTTCCCGGCAAGCTGGCAATGGAACTTTGGCGATGGCAATGTCTCCACCGAACGCCACCCGACCCATACATATAGCACGCCGGGGACCTATAGCGTCTCGTTGACGGTGGCCAATAGCAGCGGCACAGATGTAGAGACAAAAACAAACTACATTACAGTGAACGCCGTTTCACCCGTTGTCACCTTTATCGCCACCGAAGACGCCCACGTTGATTCGTCTAAGCCAAAGGCGAATTATGGTAATGTGAAAACGTTGAAGGTAAGGAACGCAGCGGCTGATCAGATTGCGTACCTGAAGTTTAGCGTCACCGGACTGACCGGCAGCGTGCAAAGCGCAACGCTGCGTTTGTATGTCAACAATGCCAGCCCGGATGGTGGCACGGCCTACTCTGTCGCCAACAACTGGACAGAGGGTGGGATTAAGTGGAATAACCGGCCCGCCTTTTCGGGCGGCCCCTTGGGATCGGCGGGCGCGGCCGTCTCCGGCCAATGGGTGGAGATTGATGTCACGGCGGCCGTTTCCGGCAATGGAACCTTTAGCTTCGGGATCGAGAATAATAGCTCCAACAATGCTGTCTATCGCAGTAGTGAAGCGGCGGCGGCTTATCGGCCGCAGCTTGTCATTGTAACCAACTAGCAACTAGCACCAACTAGTTGAAAGGCGCTCAGCGAACTGATGCTGATGGTTGGCTCACTCGCAGTCATCCATCAGCATCAACTCGCTTTTTCCGCCAAATCGCTTTCAAGTTGCGCCAGTGTTCTGGTCATGGCCTGGTTTCTTCCCGCTTCCATACGAGCCGCGTCGGTAAACGAATGTCGCCCAAAGAAAATGTGCTGCACCTGCCAACCTTCGCCTTTGTCTGGCAACTCCTGCAAGAGCTTTGGTGTCTTGGCTTCTACTAGTTCAGCCACAATTTGACGTCCTACCGGCCGATCTCCCCATTTGCATTCGCCCAACAAAATCCGTTTCTCGGTCCAATTGATTGCCACCACATCCACTTGTACCTGTGGCGACCAATGCGTCCCCACATTTTCGGGGATAAATGGTAACTTCTCTTGCTCCGCCTGGTGGATGATCCATTCCCGGCATAAGTTTTCAAACTCTAAGGCCACGAAAGCCCGTAAATGACTTTGGATCATTTTCCAAAGCCTCTGCGGCAATCCGCTTTCGATCAGATGAAGATTTTGGTCAATAAAGCGATAGTGAAAGCGTAAAAAAGGGTCGGCGAGATAGTAGCGGCTACGTTTACTGGTTTTCATTTTATCCGGCGGGACCGTTGCCGGAATGCGCCGTTCAACGAGGTGGAGTGCCTCTAATTTCGGCAGGTAGTGACTCAGTGCGGTTGAGTTCAGCATGGCAGCGGCCGCGATCTCATCTCGGCCGTGATGCCCGGCCGCAATCGCTTTCAGGATCGCCTCATAATTAAAGGTTTCCCGATCTGTTAGATCGCTAATCAGCACCAGCGGCTCATTGCGGAACCAACTGGTACGCTGGAGGAAAAGTTGCTCTACATTCAACTTGAGCGAACCTGCTTTCTTCCACCGTTCCAAATAAGCCGGTACACCCCCCATCATGGCATAGACAGCCAAGCGTTCATAGGCATCATACTCAGGGAGAAAGGCTTGAATCTCCCCGAACTTAAGTGGATAGAGAGGGAATTGGGCGGTGAGACGGCCGTATAACGGCGCCTGATACTGGATCAGATCGGTCAACATACCGATGTGGGAACCGGAGAGAAAGAGGCGGATATTGGTGTCTTTGAACAGGTGGTCCCAGGCCGCCTGAAGATGGGTTCCCAATCCCCGATCTTGTTGCAAGGCGTAGGGGAGTTCATCCAGAATGACAATCGCATGGCGGTTGCCAACCGCCTGAGCCAGCATCCGAAATACCTGTTCCCAATCTTGGGGCATAATCGGGATCGTTGCATCGGTGTCATACTGCCAGCCATAAATAGCTCTCGCCAGATTAGACATCAGCAACTCGCGCGGGTCTTTTTTAGCAACCCAATAAAGCATGGGCAGTCCCGTTTGTTTTGCCCAATGGGTGAGTAGGGTGGTTTTCCCAACGCGCCGTCGGCCGTAGACCATGACAAATTGTGCCCCTGGTTCCTGGACAATACTGTCTAATAATCTTAGTTCGTGGCGGCGATTGATAAATTGTGCCATATTGCTTGCGCCTTACTGACTTAAATAATAATACATATCAGACTATTATAGTCTGATATGTATTATAATCTAATTGTCCAGGCAGGCAAGTCTTTTTAGAAGGTGATAAAAGCGGTATTTGTGTTGAATTATTTTTCGCCACGAACGAGAGCGAGAGAGATAGCATTGTGCCGTTCGACAAGCGGCTGTACTTCCATTGTTTGCAAGACACCCTCCTGTACCACGATACGGCCGTTAATCACCGACCAATCCACCTGCGCTGGCTGGCAAAAGACCAGCGCGGCCACCGGATCATGCAACGCCCCAGCAAAGCCCAACTGGTTAATGTTGATCGCAATAAAGTCAGCGCTCATCCCCGGAGCCAGATAGCCAATATCATCCCGCCCTAAGACGGCCGCCCCGCCACGAGTCGCCAGCTCCAACGCCTGTCGTCCCGTCATCGCACTGCCCAGACCGGCGAAACCGCCACGGCCGCCCGGTTCCTCGCTCAGATAACGATCTGGAGCTACCCGTTGCAAGAGCATTGCCTGCCTCGCTTCACCTAACAGATGCCCACCATCATTCGAAGCTGACCCATCTACGCCGAGACCAACCTTTGCCCCTGCCCGCCAGAGCGCGGGTACGGGACAAATGCCGCTGGCCAGGCGCATGTTGCTGCTGGGGCAATGGGCCACGCCCGTTCCGGTTCGGCCGAATAAATCCACCTCGCTATGGCTAAGATGAACACAATGGGCGTGCCACACATCCTCACCCGTCCAGCCCAATGCCTCGGCATAGGCAACCGGCCGCTGGCCGAAGGTTGCCAGGCAAAACTCCTCTTCTTCGATTGTCTCTGCCAGATGGGTATGCATCCGTACATTGTAGGAACGGGCCAGCGCGGCCGATTCGCGCATCAGGTCCGGCGAGACGGTGAAGGGGGAACAAGGGGCGACAACAATCCGCAGCATCGCATGGCGACTGGGGTCGTGATATGTCTCAATCAAACGACGAGTATCTTTAAGGATGAACGCCTCATCTTCCGTTACCCGATCAGGCGGTAAGCCGCCCTTGCTTTCGCCAAGCGACATCGAGCCGCGTGAAGCGTGAAAACGCACGCCGATCTCTCCAGCAGCGCGAATTTGGCTATCGAGCGTGCAATCATTGGGGTAAATATAGAGATGGTCGCTGCTGGTGGTGCAGCCTGACAAGGCCAGTTCTGCTAGCCCAGTCAGCGTACTGATGTAAATCGCCTCGTCGGTCAGATTCGCCCAGATTGGATAGAGCGTCGTCAGCCAGGTGAACAAATCAGCGTCTTGAGCAATCGCTCGTGTCAACGTCTGGCATAGGTGGTGGTGGGTATTCACCAATCCGGGCAAGACGACGTGCCCTTGCAAGTCGAGGATGGTGTCGGCCGTTTGCGGCAAGTCGGCCGTTTTCCCCACCTGTTCAATGATATTGTCTCGCACAAACAAGCCCCCATCGGTTATCTCCTGGCGCGTATCATCCATTGTGACCAAAACGGCCGCGTTCTTCACTAATAAAGTTCCCATAACGCTATTTGCTACTCCCTTTATAAAAGGTAAGCTTAACCGCTTACCCGGAATGATTGTCCGCCCTATATATCACAATTACCCCCACAGCGGTATCCCAATCTCTAATCTTCAATCTCTTAATCTCCCAGTCTCCAATCTCCCTCTTATTCCACTTTGGCATCTGCTCGCCAGGTGGTATAATTAAAGTTTCGTCGGGGATGTGGCGGAACTGGCAGACGCGCATGACTTAGAATCATGTGCCGCAAGGCGTGTGGGTTCGAGTCCCTCCATCCCCACTTATCAATGGAAAGGCGTTGCTGGAGAGCAACGCCTTTTTATTCAAGAGAAGCGTATTGAGGAACCGCAGCGTTCTGATTATTGATTTAATTGAGAGGTAAGCCCGTGACGTTAACGATTCACACCGAAGAAGATGCACAGCGCCAGATGACAATGACCGTCGAACTCGACGAGGCGCGAGTGATGAAAGCAATGCGCGACAGAGCGCGTGAACTATCCCGTGACTATAATTTTCCTGGTTTTCGCCCTGGCCGTGCTCCTTACCAGGTTGTAGCTCGCCGCCTGGGTGAAGATGCCCTGCGCGTAGAGGCGGTCGAAGCACTTGTTCAGCCAGTCTTTGAGGAAGCGATTGACCAACTCGAGGAGCAGGGAATCGAGCTATATGGGACGCCACAATTGGATGATATTGATATTGAGCATAAGCCGATACTGCTGAAATTTACGCTGCCGTTGCAGCCGGTGGTAAAGCTGGGCGATTATCGTGCCTTGCGTAAAGAGGTTGAACCGGTCGAGGTCAAGGATGAGGCGGTGGATGAGGCACTGGAATCAATCCGCGAATCCCACCAGGAGTTAGAAGCGGTGGACCGCCCGGCCGAAATGGGGGATATGGTCGTGCTGAGCGGTAAAGGGGTATTTCTGACCCCATTGACCCCTTCGGCCGAAGAGACCGCCGATGACGAGAGCGAGGACACAGCGGCCGAGGAAACCACCGCTGAGCAAGCAGAAGCGGAAGTTGCCGAAGAAGCGGCTGCCACTGTTGATGAAGCAGAAACCGCCGATGCCGATAGCGCCACTGCCACAGAAGATGATGGTGATGGGGACACGGCCGACGAAGACGAAAGCAGCGAGGAAGAAGATATCCTCTTTGAAAGCGAACGGATGGAGCTGTTGCTGGATAGTAAACGCCTCTTCCCCGGTACACCCTTCGCTGATGAAATTGTGGGCATGGCGGTTGGCGACGAGAAGAGCTTTTCCTTTACTTTCCCCGAGGATTATGAGGAAGAGGATAATATGGCCGGACGAGAGGCCACATTTACCATCACCTTGCTAGAGGTCAAGCGTCGCGAGTTACCGCCGCTGGACGATGAACTGGCTAAGTTGGAGGGAAACTACGAAACGCTGGACGAGTTGCGGGCCAATATACGCGAAAACCTGGAACACAGCGCACGGGACGAACACCGTAACACGTTGATTGAGGAGATGGTAGATCATTTGCTGGAGGAGGCGGAATTAATCTACCCACCGGCGGCCATCGAGATGATCATTGACGATATGGTCGAGGACTTCCGCCGCCAGCTGCAAGGCATGGGCTGGCAGATGCAAGATTATTTGCAGCTACAAGGATTGACCGAAGAGAGCATTCGCGACGACTTTCGCCAATCGGCCGAAATCCGCCTGCGTCGCCAATTAGCCCTCCGCCAATTTGTGCTAGATGAAAAGTTGCGCGTGGATGCGGCCGATATTGACGCGATTATTGATGAGCGCGTCAGCCGCTTTGACAACGAAGAGTTGCGCGATGGAATGCGTAATTTTTACAAGAGCGGCCGTGGGTTTGAAGCCATCAGTAGTGAAGCGCTGGGCAACAAGACCTATGAGCGTATTGTCGAGATATTAAGCGGTAATGCCCCTGACCTGGCGACATTGGAAGCGGAAGCAGCGGCCGCCACAGATGAATCAGAAGAAGAATAACGCAACTCTTATGGTTCGTTGATACACTTCTTACTAAGATAGTAAGCGGTAGGTGACGGTGGTTGGTGATCAGCTTACCGATTGCTGCTCACCGACTACCGATTACCCTTTACTATAGCGAAGGAGAAACAATGAATATACCAACATCGCTCGTTCCGATGGTTGTAGAGACAACCGGCCGTGGTGAGCGGGCATATGATATTTTTTCACTACTCTTAAAAGAGCGCATTATCATCCTCGGAACACCGATCAATGATCAAATTGCCAACCTGACCGTAGCCCAGTTGCTGTGGCTGGCGAGCGAAGACAGCTCCAAACCCATTCGTATGTATATCAACTCCCCCGGTGGCGCGGTCTATTCGGGGATGGCGATTTATGATACGATGCAGCAGGTTGAATGCCCCGTTTCGACCGTTGCCGTTGGTTTTACCGCCAGCTTTGGCACAATCCTGTTGGCCGCCGGTACGCCAGGGATGCGCTATGCACTACCAAACGCCACCATCCATCTCCACCAGCCGCTTGGTGGGGCACAAGGACAGGCGTCGGATATTGCCATCCAGGCGCAGGAGATTTTGCGGCTGCGTACTGACTTGAACCAGATTCTCAGCCACCATACCGGCCAACCGATTGAACGGATTGCCAAAGACACTGACCGAGACTTGTATATGAATGCCCAGCAGGCAAAAGAGTATGGTTTAATTGACGATGTGTTGGGTAGTAATCTGTCGTCAAATGGGTCGAATGGGAATTAGAGAGTAGAGATTGGAGATTATTGTTTGCCGATGGGCTAGATTTTTAGCCTGTAGACGGCCGCATTCGCACCGAATGCGGCCGTTTTTGCTTTTTTGGCGACAGCACGAAGGTTTATGCTAAAATACCGCCTATTCTTATCCCATCTGTTCGTTGTAGGTGGATTCCTTGAATCGAGAGTATCATCGTTGGTATAGTCCCTCGCTGGGGCGGGACATGGAGCTGTTGATATTTGGACACAGCGGGGCGCGTCTGCTGGTCTTTCCTACCTCAAAAGGACGCTTTTATGAGTGGGAAGATCGGGGGATGATGAACACGCTCGGAGACCAGATTAACAATGGCTGGCTCCAGGTCTACTGTGTGGATAGCGTGGACGCGGAAAGCTGGTATGCGCGTTGGAAGTGGCCGGGCGACCGCGCTTACCGGCAGCTTCAATACGAGAACTATTTGCTGCGCGAAGTGCTGCCACTATCCTGGCAAAAGAACCCTAACCCTTATTTGATTACCACCGGGGCCAGTTTTGGCGCGTTTCATGCCGTTTCCTTTGCTTTGCGTTATCCTCATCTGGTCGGCCGCACCATTGGCATGAGCGGTGTCTATGAGATGGACCGTTGGACAGACGGTCACTATGATCAGAATGTCTACGCCCTCAGCCCGACCCACTTTATCCCCCAGGAACATGATTGGGGGCGGCTGGAGGCGTTGCGGCGGCAAGATATTGTTTTGGTAGTCGGCCGCGATGACAGCCTGCGCTACAGCAGCGAGAATTTATCCGCAGTGCTATGGAACAAAGGCATCGGCAATGCGCTACGCCTTTGGGATGGCTGGTCCCACGACTGGCCTTATTGGCACCAAATGATTCGCCTCTATATTGGTGGACATGATTAGGATGACAAGGTGACAAGATGACAGGGTGACAGGGTGACAGGGTGAAGTAATTGAATCACCTTGTTACCAGCGCTGTACTCAGCGCCCACCTTGCAATAAAGAAGGAGAGGAAGGGTATGACATTAAAGGTAGGCTTACTCGTAGGGCGTGAGTGGTCGTTTCCGCCGGCGTTTATTGACGAGGTGAACCGGCGCAATGAAGGAGTTGTGGCTGAGTTTATCAAGTTAGGCGGCACACGGATGAACGAACCCAATCCCTATGCCGTCATCATTGATCGTATTTCCCATGAAGTCCCCTATTACCGTTCTTATCTCAAGAATGCCGTGTTGCAAGGGACGCGGGTGGTCAACAACCCCTTTATGTGGACGGCCGATGATAAATTCTTTGAGGCATCATTGGCAACCCGGCTGGGCGTTGCCAGCCCCAAGACGGTGGTTTTGCCCAATAAGGATTATGTGCCGGGGATCGTCCACGATGAAAGCCTGCGTAACCTGCAATACCCGCTTGACTGGGATGCCCTGCTAGAATATGTTGGTTTGCCCTGCATCCTCAAAGATGCCCATGGTGGTGGCTGGCGCGACGTCTATGTTTGCCGCACTAAGGAGGATGTCTGGCATAATTACAATCAGTCGGGGCTATTCACGATGGTCCTCCAGGAGTTCATCCACTGGGAGCATTATGTGCGCTGTATGTGCTTGGGGCAGGAAGAAGTATTGCCGATGCGATATGATCCCCATGCCCGTCGCTACATTGTCGATCATAACCATCTCAGCCCGGAGTTGGGCGAACGGATCGTTGGTGATGCGCTGAAGTTGGTCAGGGCGTTGGGCTATGATATGAACACAGTTGAGTTTGCCGTGCGCGATGGTATCCCCTATGCAATTGACTTTATGAACCCGGCACCGGACATGGATATCAACTCATTGACCCCCGTTTACTTTGAGTGGGTAGTAGAGCATATGGCTGATATGGTCATTCGCCTGGCAAAAGAGCCGCGGCCGCAGCTTGAAGAGTTGAAGTGGAGCAAGATGTTTTAGCAGACAGTTGACGGGGGCAGTATCCCGTTTACGCTTCTCGCCAACTGCCAACTGCCAACTGCCAACTGCCGACTCTTGTCTTTAAGGACCATACGATGGCTTTACACGAAGCGATAATCACCTACCATGATTTGTTAACTGATGAAATGGCGGCCGAATCTAAGGGGCAACTCGATGATCAAATGCGGATGCGCGGCCTCTTTTTTGGCGACCGTCCACTCTGTACGGTCCTACGGCCGCGCTTTCTAACCCCGGAGCAATATACCTATCTGCAACGCCAGATCAAGCCCTTGCTCACCGCTTTTCGCAAGGTGTCTGATACGGCCGTTGCTGACCAGGAGTTCCGTAAGCAGTTTGGTCTGTTTGAGTGGGAAGAAAAGCTGATCTCCATTGAGGCAGGCTATAGAAACCATACGCCGCTAACGCGGCTAGATGCTTTTTTCATTACCGAGGATGCGCAACCGAGTATGCGCTTCACGGAGTATAACGCTGAAGTGCCGGCCGCCTCAGCTTACAACGATGTCCTGACTGAAGTTTTTTTTGGCCTGCCCGTGATGGGCGAGTTTCTCCGCCATTATATCGTTCGGCCGTTGCCCACGCGCCACAGTGTGCTCCACGTCTTACTCGACAGCTTTTACCAATGGTCTGGCGGCCGCGAAAAGCCGACCATCGCCATTCTCGATTGGCAAGAAGTGCCAACGCGCAGCGAGTTTGAGCTGTTTATTCAATATTTTCGCTCCCAGGGTTTTGAGTGCCAGATTGTGGACCCGCGTTCGGTGGAGTATAAGAACGGCCGATTGCGCGATGGCGACTTTGAATTTAATCTGATCTACAAGCGTGTCTTAATTACTGAACTCATTGAACAATTAGGAGTGGACCAGCCGATTGTCCAGGCTATCCGCGACCAGGCGGTTTGTATGGTCAACCCCTTCACCTGCAAGCTGCTCTATAAGAAGATGAGCCTGGCGGTGTTGAGCGATGAGCGCAATGCCAAGATGTTCAATGAGGCCGAACTCCGAGCCATCCATGATCATATCCCCTGGACACGCACGGTAGAGGAACGCAAGACCCTCTATGGCGGCTTGCCCATTGACCTGATCCCCTTCATTCTCAAGTATCGCGAGCAGTTTGTGTTGAAGCCCAACGATGATTATGGCGGTCGTGGGATTGTGTTGGGCTGGCAAACCAACACCAGCGGCTGGGAAAAAGCGGTGGAAGAGGCATTGGAGACCCCCTTTGTCATCCAAGAGCGCGTCCCTATTCCCACCGAGCCATATCCCAGCATCGTAGATGATCGCCTACAAATCTACAACCGGATGCTCGATACCGCCCCCTTCATCTTTCACGGTGATTATGTGGATGGTTGCCTGACCCGCCTTTCAACCGACCCGCTGCTGAACGTATCGGCCGGTGGTGGCTCCACCGTCCCGACGTTTATCGTCGAGAAAAGATGACAAAGTGGCAGGGTGACAAGGTGAAGGGTTGATCCATTGCATCGGCCTAAGCCAGTCACCTTGTCACCTCTTCACCCGGTCATCTTGTCATCTTCCTAAAAAGTCATCCCCCCGCTGGGTAGGAACATCGCCAGGATCATGCTTAGAATGACGAGCACACCAATCGTAATCGCGGCGATCTGAATCCAATTGATGTTGCGCTTTTTCGTTTTGCTGGCGGCTGTCCCATCTGGTGTTCGATACACTCTAACTGATTGTGGGACGAATTTTTTCTGTTCACGACGTTTTCTTGCCTTAGCCATACCATTCTCCTAAAAAATATAAAGACGAGTTGAGTCCGTTGAGCCGTTTTGGGACCGCTTGAGTGATGAACTGCTGTTTGGATTAGGCTTTCCCAATTCTTCTTTTGTAGATCAACTGACCCTTTCCTAGCCCCTCAGTATATCACAAACCAGCAATTACTTCGACTTTTCTCTCTATGCACCGCTGTAAGCGGTATTGCAAGCTTTGCCTTTTCTAATGGGGGTAGTTATCGTGACGAGGTTGCTTACGGCCGCACAAAAAGGCAAGCGGTGTCAGAATGACGACGAAGACTATCATCATGCTTACTGCGCTCCTGCTATGCTTCCTAGGCGCGGCCGTTGCCGGTCGTGTCGTTTACGGAGAGGCACAGCTACCGGTCGTAGGCTTCGCCCATGATAGCTATACCGTTCGCGAAGATGATGGGCAGGTGTTAATCCCAATAACGATCAACAAGCCCCCTCGCCGTCGCCAGGCAGTTGTAGTCGAGTTTTCAACTGAACCGGGGACGGCCGAAGCAGGGAGCAACGGCGATTACCTGCAAAGCAGCACCGTTCTAACCTTCACCCACCAATCCGATACGATTCAGTTTGGCTATGTTACCCTCATAAACGATAATTTCCCCACTGAAGCGGATGAAACAGTCATGCTGACCTTACGCTTGCTCACGCCTGACACTGGAAAGCTGGGGCGCGGTGAAGTGACCCTAATTATTGTGGACGACGACACGGCCGCCTTCCGTGAAAGGGCCTATGTTCAACCAGTATTGGCCGAAGAAGTGCCAACACCACCGTTCCCTGTCACCAGTACCCCACCTCCGCCACCCACAGAACCCGCTCCCCCATAGCTACGCTACGTAGCGCGGGTTGCCAACCCGCAAGCTTTCGGTTTAGCAAACCGAGTTACACGCCTATCCTCTAGACATATATCAATCAATCAAAAAACGTGTAAGATATTCTTCGTTATAGGCGATATGGTAATAAAGCGATTTGGGAAAATCGCTCTACACCTGATTAACTATAACGAGGAACTGCAATGGAAAGAGCACAAACCGAGTCTAAGTTAACCGTTCTGCTGGCTGCGGAACGGCCGCGCCTGGTTCGTCTTTGCACCTATCTGACGGGGGACAGCGAAACAGGATGCGGATTTTGCCCGAACAAGAGGTGGAGGTGAACGGCCGTTCCGCTTGTCTCACTACATTTGAGAGTCTAATGCACACCGCTTATCTCGACATCCTCTCCGACGCCGAAACCCTGGGCATCATCGCCATCCACGAAACCAGCAGCAACTAATTCACCACTCACAATTAACCGTTGACCATTAACCATTATTATGATCGCTGTCTTACGCCAACGAAATTTCTCTCTGCTCTGGTTTGCCGGGTTGATCTCAATGATCGGCGACTGGATGCTGCGTATTGCTTTGCCCGTTTATGTTTTTGAGCTAACCAACTCGACCTTGGCGACCGGGCTGATGTTTATGGCGGGCACGCTGCCGCGTCTGCTCTTTGGCTCTGTGGCTGGCGTCTTTGTGGATCGTTGGGACCGTCGCCAGACAATGATCGTTGCCAACCTGCTGATGGCATTGGGGCTGTTGCCCTTGCTGCTGGTTAACTCGCTCGACTTATTGTGGATCGTCTATGTGGTTGCCTTCGTGCAATCGCTGCTCAGCCAATTCTTTGGCCCGGCCGAAAACGCCTTGTTACCCTTGCTAGTGACCGAACAACATTTGCTGACCGCCAACGCGCTCAATTCGCTGAACAATAGCTTTGCACGGCTAATTGGTCCGGCATTGGGCGGATTTGTGGCCGCGCTCTTCAGCCTGACTGGTACGGCGTTGGCCGATGCGACCACCTTTTTGCTCGCCGGGTTGTTGATCGCCTTGATCCGCATCCCCGTGGCTGAAGAACCGAAGGTGGAGCGCAAACCGATCTCACTCACGGCCGTCTGGCAAGAGTGGCTCGATGGCTTGCGCCTTATCCGCCGCCAGCGCATTGTTACCATCTTGTTTTGCATTGCTGCCATCATTTCAATCGGCGAGGGAGTGATGTCAGTTTTGTTTGTGCCCTTTGTCACTGAGGTGCTGCACGCGGAAGCCTTGCAGCTCGGTTGGCTGATGTCGGCACAGGCGATTGGTGGCTTGCTTGGTGGGGTGGTTATTGCCCGGCTGGGCGAGCGCATTTCGCCGGTTCGTTTGTTGGCTCCGTGTGCCATTTTGTTTGGGCTGATCGACCTGGCGATCTTTAACTATCCCGCTTTTCTGCCGGGCATCACGATTGCACTCATTTTATTCGTACTGGTCGGCATACCGGGAGCCGGGTTCAGCGGCAGCTTCTCTACATTGGCGCAGAGCCATGTCGAGGATGCCTATCGCGGCCGTATCTTCGGCGCATTCGACACGACCTTTGCCTTAATGACGTTGATCGGCATGAGCTTTGCTAGCGTCAGTGGCGACGTATTAGGGATTGTGCCGGTGTTGAATATTCAGGGGTATGGCTTCGTGGTGGCGGGCTTGTTGGCATTCATAGCGCTGCGGCCGGAACTCGCTGTCCTGTCCCCCGTCCAGGAAAAAGCAGGCAGCCAGCTATAAACAGTGATAGCTCAATTGCTCTAGTCTCGCGGGGGGAGGCATGTAAGGAGCGATTGTTCGAATGATGCCAGGGTTTCGGCCGTTGCTGCTTGGCGGTGTAATGCACGCAGTACGTCTATTTCCTCGATAGCTTCAAGCCGCGCGAGAACAGTGGTGGGAGCAGCGTCAAAGCGAATGCTCAACAATTCTAAGATACTTTCCCGAAGAGCCTGCCGTTGACCTTGTTCCAGCCCTTGTTCTAAAGCTTCCTTTGTCCATGCTTCGGTAAATCTATTCATCATTTCACCTTCGCCAAAGGCCACTTCTATGGTTCTCTTCATTCTCTCCTGCGGAATACGAGTGGTCGTAGCCAGGTAGCGCAGCCATGTCTCCAAATATTCTAACGCCATTTCCTCGTTTTTCAACTGGCTGAACAAGGAAAGAATGTAGGATAAACGGTCATCAAGTCCATGGTCGAAAATATACTTCAAGGTCAACACAGCTATCCTGGACATAGCAATACCCCTGATATCCTCGTCGCTATAGAGTTTCAGGTCGCGCAGCTCATATTGAAATGTCGGCCAATAGAGTCGCAATCCCTCCGGGCCATCAAAAAGGTCGCCAAAATTGGTTGCGATTCGCCATTGTCTTTGTCCGTGATAGACGACGAGCTGTAGCTCCATCGTATTCAGGTCTAAGCCTTCTATGGCAGATGGCGGCAAGTAGTTGCTGAGGAAGTCGCGAGCAACTTCAACGCGGGAGAAGGTCTCTTTGAAGAATTTGTCGTGTGGATGGCTGATTTCACTCATGGCAGTTGCCGATTAGCGGAGTGTAGCGTTCCTTGCGCTAACCGACAACTACCACCTATAGATTAATTTAACAGCGAATACCACTCGACCTTTGGCCCATGATCGTCGCCGATAGGATAACGGCCGTCTTCATCCGGCAAAACCCCCGCTTCGGCGATCACTTCCGGTGCGATGTAGATTGGCACATCCAGACGCACGGCCAAGCCGAGGGCGTCGCTGGGGCGGCAATCCACATCGGCCGTTTCCCCTCCTGTCTCCACCGTCAGCGTTGCATAAAATATTTTCTCATGCAGGCGGCCGACTGTGGCTTGTGTCACCTTTGTCCCGCTAAGACCCAACAAGGTTGTTGTCAGGTCGATAACTAATGGCCGGGGCATGGCCTGGTTCCGCAGCCGAACAACGATGCTATCCCCTTCGCCGGGGCCAACCCAGATTGGCAAGGCTCTTTCTCCCTCCTGCTCTTTCAGCAGTACAACACGGTGTGGGGCCAGCCCGGCGACCGTTGCCTGTAACTCCTCCCGTTGTTCCGATGATAAATCCTCAATAAGATCGCCCTGATGAAACATCCCCATCGCAAAAGGTTCACGTGTGGTCATCAGAACGGCCAGTTTTGATAGAAGCTGTTCACGCTTTTCTGTTGGTAGAGCAGCAAAATAAGGCTCCAGTAGCGGCCGATGGTCTAGTGGGGAAACATTTGCCAAAACATCGTGAATGATAACGGGAATCATGAGCGTCTCCTTTCGCCTGGTGGTATATGGGTCTATGGGTGCGAGCGCAGCTCGCAGGCGGCGACGGCCGCGGTGAACACGAACCTTGACAGCGCCGGATGATACGCCTAAGTGGTCGGCCGTTTCCTGATGTGTAAGGCCATCACGATAGACCAACAACAAAGCATCGCGTTCCGCGGACGGCAAATCCGCTAACGCTGCGGCCAAACGTCTGCTTGTTTCCCTTGCTTCGACCGTCTGTTCCGGTAAAGGATGAGGATCAGCCACGACTGCCCACGACGCCAATTCATTATCGAGGATCGGCCGCCGGATAAGCGAGCGTTGCCACATCCGGGCCAGATTCAGGGCAATGCCACAAACCCAGGCCCGAAAACGCTCCGGCTGCCGCAAGCTTTCGATGTTCAGGTAGGCGCGAAGAAACGTTTCTTGCAGTACATCATCGGCGTCGGCCGTGTTTTGCAAGGTAGCCAGCAATAACCGCCGTACACGCACCTGATGGCGCGTGACCAGCGTGGAAAAGGCTGCTTTGTCGCCTATCTGGCAACGCCGAACCAGTTCCGCATCAGCCAGTTCTGTCATAGCGTCCCGTGTTCTATTGTATAGTTGCCATTAGTAGGGAAAAGGTTACAAGAATTGGAACACAAATAGAATGAAAATCAGCGATCATCCGCGTACTATCAGCGGAAATCAGCGTCCCCTCTTCCTCCCGCTAACTTGCGTGCTTGCTCGGCCGCAATTGCCTGCATTTGCGGCTCAATGCGTGGATAAGTCAGCCAGACGAGGCTGAAACCAAACAGTGTGCCGGTTAGTGCCCGTAGGAAGGGGGTACTTTCGCGCAGGGGAAAAAGCGCGTCGAGGAAGGCCAGCCCCTCGGCCGCGACAGCAAACTGGCTGAACAATTGGCTGAAGCCGTCGAGAGCGATGGGCAAGAGGCCGATGAGGATGAAGAGGAGAATAGGCATCGGCCGCACACGGCCGAAGCGCCGCGCGAAGGCATAGACCAGCCCACCAAGAAAGAAGAAAAACCAGATACCGATGTCGCGTTCACAAAGGGCCATCTTGTAACCCATCTCGCTGTTGCCGATGAAGTTGCGGGCGGCGAGCATGAAGTTAGGCCAGTCGGCCGGATCGTCCGAGATACCGGCAAACTCCGGCAGATCATCCATATAGGCTTCAATCGGGGTGAGATTCGTCTCAGCAATGGCGCGGGGATAGGCATATTGATCGCCAAAGAGGAAGAAAGAGCGAGAGGCCATCTGGTGGCACATCGGGCTGTAGATGGTGTAGATCAGCCGACCGGGGCGTTCCAACCCGGAGGCCATCAACGCGGGAGCCAGGATTGGCAAACCCACATAAACGGCCGCCAACGCGCTAAAAACAATCGGCCAATGGCGACTGAGCGCGTAAATCAGCCGGTCAATTGTGTTTGTGAAGCTGTTGATCGAAATTCCCCTTTGTGAAGGTAATCGGTAATCAGTGATCGCTAAACGGTCTACAGAAACT
The DNA here is from genome assembly GCA_964410625.1 of uncultured Ardenticatenaceae bacterium. Taxonomy (GTDB): domain Bacteria; phylum Chloroflexota; class Anaerolineae; order Promineifilales; family Promineifilaceae; genus CAYPHY01. Next base: position 116,914 of record CAYPHY010000001.1, read on the forward strand.
GATTACGGGTAACCGCTTGCTGCGTACCGGATTATCCCTCAACCCCTATCATCTCGCCAAGATAATCATCAATCTGCTCGCGAACGAGGACACCTCGGTGAATTGCCGTCACCTGTCCGTCAGCGTTGATAAAGACCGTACCTGGAAAGACGACGATGCTATAGAGCCTGCTCACCGTCCCCTCGCTGTCTAGCAGGGAGGTAAGGGAGAGATCAAACTCCTCAAAAAAGGCCTCAACCGCTTCGCGGCTTTCTTGCTGGTTCAGCGCCAGGATCGCCAGTCCCTCATCCTCGTAATCATTAAGTGCCTGTTGCAACTCCGGCATCTCGACGCGACAGGGGACACACCAGGTCGCCCAAAAGTTGAGTATCACCGGACGGCCGCGATAATCGCTGAGGCTGATCAAATTGCCATCGAGATCGTTCAGCGTGAAATCATAAGCGGTGTCACCCACCTGGATCAAATCGCCGCTGCCCGTTGCCAACTCAGCGATGCCTACCTCCGGCTGTGTGAACTGTGGGACTTGTGGCAGGCTCGATTCCCCATTACCGGATGATGTCGGCCGCCCACCAAACAACACATCGCCAAAGAGTAGCAACACCAGCGCCAGCCCCAGGAGGCCAAACCCAGCGACGAGCAGGAGAAGGCGAGTATTGTTAGTGGCTTTCATTCCGCGGGAAGTAGGCAGTAGGCAGTTGTCAGTAGACAGTAAATGGTGACCTGAAACCCGATTCTAATCTCCAATCTCTCAATCTCCCAATCTCTTCTTTTTACTGTCCACTCAACAACGTCAACAACCGCGCCTGGACATTCAACATCGCCTCGTCCACTTCGGCCGACCATTGTGCCAGCAAGCCGTTGATCAAGCCCATTTGTGATTCGAGCATCATCAGGCCGAGCAGGATAAATAGCCCGCCGCTGATCAGTTGGGTGGAGTGGAGATGGACAGTCGTCCGTCGCTCTTGGGAGCCGGTCAGCACCCAGAGGAGTGCGCCGAGGAGGAGAATGAGCAGAATGCCGTATTCGTGTACGGCCGTAAACTCCTGCCCACCGAAGAGAGCGATACGCTGGAAAGCATACTCGACGGCCGCTACCACAATGCGCCAGATTGCCAGCGTCCAGACCAGCGCGACGACAAAGACATGGGTATCCCAATCCCAGCCCTTACCGCGCAGGAGTCGCCAAAAGGTGCTTTGGCGGCTCATACGGCCGAAAAAGGTGGAGACAAGCATCAGTGGTAGTCCCAGACCGAGGGTATAGATGAAAAGGAGCATGACGCCACGGCCGACTGTCGTTGTCTGCGCGGCCAGCGTTAGCACTGCGCCGAGGATGGGGCCAACACAGGCCGACCAGCCAAAGGCGAAGGTCAGGCCGAAGAGGTAGGAGCCGCCCATTGTTGGGCTGGGGGTTTGCGCTCCGGCAGAGGCGGCCGATACGCCGGAGAAGCCGCGCCCTAGCAGATTCATCACCCCAAAGATGAGGATCGCCGCGCCACCGACGAGCAGGATCAACTGCTGGTTTTGCAGCAACACGCGCCCTAATGCAAAGCCCACCGCCCCAAAGAGGCTGAAGGTGGTCGCCAGCCCGAGCATAAAGGCCAACGTGTTGGCGGCAATCCGTGAACGGTCGCTCTGGAAAGCGAAGGCAAAATAGGCGGTCAGCACCGGCAGGGTGCAGGGGGAGATAAAGCTGAGCAACCCCCCGGCAAAGGCGAGAATCGCCAGGGTGGTGAAGGATTGCGTCTCAAAGCCAAAGGAAAAGCTTCCCGGTGAGGGGGCGGCCGGTTGGCTGAACGTGCCGATAATGAGAAAGGCAACCAGCAATATCGCCAGCCCGATCAATACGATCTGGACATTGGACAGACGACGCAAAGGAGTGGGTAGCTTTAACTCAGACATAGGTTCTTTAGAAACCGGGTTTCTTCAAGAAACCCGGTTTCTGTCAGTTCTACAGACTACTTCGAGCGACGGCCGTCATCTTCTTGTAATAATCGCTGCATCAAGACCACGTCTTGTTGCACGTTGCGCTGGCGAAGGGCCAGGCTGGCGACATAGATCGTCGCAACCAACCACATGACGAAGTAGCCGAGAATGAGATAGCTATTGAAATTGTTGGGATCGGCCGCCGGTTGCAGCAACACCAACGCCAGTCCTGACACGACGCCGCCAATCGCCGGACGGCCGCTAAGGGCCGAGGCCACTCGTAGCTTGAGCGCGTTGGCCTCATCCATCAGCAGTTGCAGGCGAATGCGAGTGAAGAACCACGCTGCGCCCAAAATGGTGAAGGCGACCACCGCGACATTGAGCGTTACCACCATCTTCAACGAATCCAACCCGGCAAACTCTTGCAGGCCTTCGGCCGCGCCCTGTGCCGATTCCAACGTGCCGCCAAAGACAACGGGATGGATGTCGCGCAAGAAGCGCGTGCTGAGATAGGCCATGACGATAGTGACAAAGGCGAGAATGACATAGACGGCCGCAAAACGCGCACGCCGTTCCTCATCGTCAATCGCCCCGCGCAGCATGAAGTAGGCGGCATAGGTCAGGATCGCCACCGTGATCAGCGTCAGCCGTGGACTCCACAGCCAATAGGTATTCCACGCTGGACGGCCCCAGACGGAACCGGCGACCGTGGCTATGATCAGAAAGACCAGACCAACTTCGACGGCGGCGACAGCAGCCATATCCCAGCGGGCTTGCGGCCGTCGTAGATACAACACTCCGGCCAGGAGTGCGACAAAAAAGGAGGCCGCACCCACCCAGGCCGAACCAACATGGAAATAAAACAGTCGCTGCACATTGCCCATTGTGCGCTCTACTGGCGCATAGAAAAAGATAAACAGCAGCGCGATGAGCAAGGCCGCAACGGCCGCCACATTCAAGATACGAACAACCCGATCAAGACGGGCATGATGAATGGTAATAGGGTCCATTGAAGAATATATACTCACGAACAACGGGTCTTGTTTGGATTCAACCAGGGAAAGTATAGCTCACTGGCGGCCGCTTGTCATTGGCAGCGGCCGTCTTTCTTAATCTCGTTTCACCTGACGGGCAGGGACGGATTTCACGAATAGCGCGAAAAACTTATTTAGTCGCCAACGACATAGGAGTAGGTGAAGAAGCCGACGAGGAGCATCAGCAGGTCATAGGCCAGGACGAGGAAGATCGGCCCCTGTACCTCGGCCCAGGGGGGAGTGGCAGGTGGGGTAAAGGACATATAGAGTGCGATGGCCTCGGCCGCCGGTAAGACCAGCGGTAACGACAGCGGCAGCAGCAACACCGGTAACAACACATCTCGCGAACGAGTTTGGATGGTCATGGAGGTGACGAGGACTCCGGCAGCGACATAGCCGATTGTGCCGAGGACGAGGATCAGCAGAACCGGCGGCCGCCAGAAAGGGCGATTGAAAAAGACAGTGAAGAGAATCACCAGAATCGCCTCCAGCAGGAGCGTGAAGAGGACGATGCTGATCACCTTGCCCAGGTAAATCGCCTGGCGTTCGACCGGCGCGACCAACAGCGCGTCAAACGCCTGATTCTCGCGCTCAATTGCCAGCGAGCGATTCAGCCCCAATGTCCCCGCCAACAAAATCGTCGCCCACAGTAAACCCGTCGCCACGTTCCGTGCGGCGTCCAAATTGAGGCCGAGGGCAAAATTGAACATCACCACCGTCACCAGTGAAAAGACAACCATGATGCTGACCGTCTGCCGTGTGCGCCCTTCGATTTGCAACTCTTTCCAGACGATGGCCCACACGGCCGTCAGGAACGGGGTGTTGGGTGGGGGGTCGGCTGTGGGTTTGTTTGCTTTGTTTAACGTGTCCATATCAATCGCCCTGGGCTGAAGCCACAGGGCTAAAGGGCTACGCCGGTTGAAACCGGCTGGGGTGAATGCTAAAGGTTCTGTATTATGCGCTAAAGCCCCATTCGTGGGGCGTTGCCTTGTAGCCGGGTGGTTTTAACCCCTGGCGTCCCCGGTGTAATTCGCGTATAAATCATACAACTCGGCCGCACTGACCTGCTGGCTTTTTATTTCGTGGGCAATTCGGCCGCGATGCAAAATCACCAGCCGGTCAGACAAGTTTAGCCCATGTCCCAAATCGTGGGTGATCATCAGCACGGTGCGACCGGCGGCCGTTTCGCGGCGTAACAACTCATCCAATAGGGCGGACGCTTCCTGATCAAGACCCGTGTAGGGTTCGTCGAGCAGCAGTACATCCGGCTCGTGCAAGGTGGCGCGAGCAATGGTCAGCCGTTGTACCATGCCGCGCGAAAAGGTGCCGACAGGATCGCGTTGCCGCGCCAGCAGCCCCACCTGGCGCAGAGCGGCTTGCACGCGCTCAGCGGCATCTGGTAAGCCGTAGAGACGAGCGAAGAAGGAGAGGTTTTCGGCCGCGCTCAGGTCACGATAGAGCAATGACTGGTGCGAGACCAGGCCGATGTGCCGCCGCACGCGATTGGCGTGGGAAGGCAACGGCCAGCCACCAATACGAACTTCGCCGGAGGTCGGCCGCAGCAATGTCGCCACAATCCGCAGCAGCGTGCTTTTTCCCGCCCCATTCGGCCCCACCAGCGTCACAAACTCCCCTTCGCCCACGTGCAAATCCACCCCACGCAGCACCGGGTTGTAGCCATAATTTTTAGTCAGATACCTAAGCTGGATCATTGTGATAGAGCGATTGATATATTACTATAAGACCTGATGAAACCCACCATTGTCGTGCTAATCACCGGACATCCGGCTACTGGGAAAACAACGCTGGCCGAATATCTTACCCAAGATCTAGGTTTGCCACTGATTGCCAAAGATCATATCAAAGAAACGTTATTCAACACACTTGGGTGGTCAACGGCCGAATGGTCACGCCAACTAAGCATTGCTACCTGGGAACTTCTTTACCAACAAGTCGAGATTTTGCTGGCTGCTCATATCGGGCATATTGTCGAAGCTAATTTTGATCCCATCTTTGCCAACGAGCGTTGGCAGCAACTTGTTGAACAATACCCCTTGCGTCTTATTCAAGTGCGCTGCGAAACGGATCCTGAAGTGCTGTTGATGAGATACCGGGCGCGTATCAAACAGGGGACCCGCCATCCTGGACATATTGACCACAGTGACGATCTCGCCTTTTATGAGAAGGTCGGACAAGCCCCAATGGATTGGATAATGGTCGACAGTGAACGTATACCGGTGAACACGACTAAGTTAAAAGATGAAGATTATCCTTCGATTGCGGAACACATTCGAAATTTAATCAGTCTAGACAATGGTGTGTAACAGCTTATTGCTCTGCAACGTATACAATCCACTCGGCCGCATCATATAAAGGTAACTTATCCCAGCCAGGATAGTATTGAACGTGATTAAAACCAGCCTTGTGCAGGATTGTCATCATTTCACTGACTGCATAAGTCTGGTCACAGAGGAGGATTTCCAGCAAATCGGCCGTCTCCAAATCTAATATATAATACCGTTCGACCGACGTTTGCGCTTCCTCATTCCAATGGCGTTCGCCGAGGTGGAGAAACGGCCGGTCCCCCCACAGCCCCTGGTCATCAGTGAACCACCAGTTGCTACTCTGCTTGTCCACCCGTTCTTGATTGAGCAGTTCGAGGATGAGACGGCCGCCAGGCCTGAGGGCACGGGCGATGGTTGACAGCAGATCGGCCGCTACTTCCGGCGGGAAAACGGCCAACTGCCCATAGAGAAAAAGAGCGGCATCATACGCTTCCAGCTCTGGTTTATACTGGGTTACATCGGCTTCGATAAAGGTACACCGATCCGCCACACTGGTTTCGGCCGCCAGTTGCCGCGCATAGGCGATGGATGCCGGGCTGAAGTCTACGCCTGTCACATAACAACCTCGTTGCGCCAGCGGAACAGCGTATAGTCCCGGCCCGCAGGTCATATCCAGAATCCGGCTGCCACTGGTTAAAGCCAGCTTCTCCCATAGCCAGTCGAGTTGCAGCGTGCGTTCGGCCGTTGTCCGCGAGGCGGCCCCGTGCGATTGATCCAGATGTTCGCGCAACATTCGCTCCGAGAAATCGGGATCATTCCAGGGCAAATTGCCGCCGTTGACCCACAAAGGCGGCGGATCAGGTCGCCGGTAGATGCGCTCTAGCGCATACTGCAATTTAGCGGCGAAAGTGGTGTTTTGGTGGCCGTTGTTCATCAGTAGACTTCATTATAACATTCACCCGGTTAAGGGTATAATTCGCTAGCCGAGAAACAGTGTCATCATCTATTGTTGATTATTGTTGATTTAGAACACATCTGCGAATCAGATTATGTTTGTTTCTGAAAAACGCAGAGCCGCAGAGGGACAGAGGCACAGAGAGAAAACGAGTAAAACACCGTGCCAACTTTCATCCTTCATAATACATCATTTTATTTTCGGGGGATATGGACGAGCAGGAGTTACATAATCGCGCTGTGATGTTGCGGCGCGTGAAGAACATTTGGCTGAAGGGCGTGCTGGAAGAGTCGCTGCATGGGGGAGAGATTATTGACCTCGGCTTTGCTTATCGCCCCAGTGCGGTGGTCGGCCGCACGGATGGCGACTGGCAGCAGTTGCCGGACTATGATTATTTGTTGCCATTGGGGACAACGATTGTCGATGTCTTTGAAGCGGCCGAAGGCGAGTTGCTCGTCCTCGGCGAACCGGGGGCGGGCAAGACGACGATGCTCTTGCAACTGGTCAACCGCCTGTTGGCCTACGCTGAGCAAGACCACACCGTCCCCATGCCCGCTGTTTTCAGCCTTTCCAACTGGCGCAATGACAAAGCGTTGGATGAGTGGATGGTGGACGAGCTGACCAACAGCTACCAGCTCCCGCGCCGTTTGGGAACTGCCTGGGTTGCCAGAGATTACTTCATCCCCTTGTTGGATGGGTTGGATGAGGTGGAACCCGTCTATCGTACCGATTGTGCGTTGGCGATCAACGAATTTCGCCGCGCCCATAGCCGGGTCCCCTTGCTGGTCACGGCGCGTAACCGCGATTACCAGGCAATTACCACGCGGCTAAACCTGGAAAAAGCGATTATGCTCCAGGCGCTCAACGACGAGCAGATCGATCAATATCTGGTGAAGCGCGGGCAAACCTTGTCGGGATTGCGTAGCGCGTTGCAAGCCGATCCCGCGCTGCGTGAGCTGGCCCGCACCCCACTGATGCTAAGCATTATGACCCTCGCCTACCAGCGCACGCCCACCGGCATCGCCGCCGGGCTGGAAGATCAGGAACTCGGCCGTAAGCACCTCTTCGATGTCTATGTCGAGCGAATGACGCGCTATCGCAGTGGGGCCAGCGAATACCAGCCCGAAGATACCACTCACTGGCTTTCCTGGCTGGCGCGGATGGTCACGCAGCATAATAAGCCGATCTTTTTCCTAGAGGATATGCAGCCATCATGGTTTTTGCGCGGCAGCCAGCGCCTCTTTGCCGACAACTTTCGCCTGTTGGTCTTTGTCTTGCTGGCGGTCCCTGCTCTCCTGGCTGGCTTGTTCGCCTGGCGTGTCTTTGGCGTAGATGGCTTTTTGGTGACGCTGTTATTAGGATTGGGCGCGGCCGCGCTGCCCATCTTCCTCCGCCGCCTGTTGATTGGCACGCCGATCCAATGGCTGCAAATTGAAACGACGGAATCCCTCGATTGGTCATGGCCCTGGGCGGGATTGGGCCTGCTGGTTGGGGGCGTGGTTGGTCTGGTGCCGGGAGCGTTGTTCAACTGGCTAGACCGCACCTCGGATACACCCTGGTTGTTGCTCTGGCCTGCGGGCCTGGCACTGGCAACGGTGTTGGACAATGCTTTGATGCGCGGCGATATGAAGTTACGCACGACGCCTGGCGAAGGATTGGCACGGTCATGGCGCAACGGCCGTCTCGTTGGCCTGATCACGATGATTCTGGTGGCGGCCGTCTCGCTGGTGGTCGCCTGGGTAGTAAGTTTAACGAGTGACGGCCGACTCTTCCCTGATGTCTTGCCCTGGATCACTTGGATTTCGCTCTACTTGGGTATCGCCGGAGGATTGGCTTATGGCGGGTTGGCTTATTTGCAATTTCGCCGTTTGCTGGCTCTGCTGCAAAGTGAAGGGATGATTAACTCCAGCAAGCCACATGAGTTTATCCACTTTCTCGATTATGCGGCCGAACGCAACCTGCTACGTAAAGTCGGCGGCGGCTATACCTTTGTCCACGCCTTGTTGCTAGAATACTTCCAAAACCGTGATGACGAATAATCCAAATCAAGCTCCGACCACTGCAGCCAGGCGGTGGCCTTTTCCCTTGCCCGGTGTGCTGGCGATTATCATGCAGCAGCAAAACGATGGCCCCCGTTTTCTATTGATCAGGCGCAAGAAGGAGCCGTATATCGGCCGTTGGGCGCTGATTGGCGGTAAATGGGATTATGGCGAGACGCTGGCCGAGGCGGCCGAACGGGAAGTGCGCGAAGAGACCACTCTGGAAACAACCTTCGCCGGACTCCGCGCGGTCGTCAGCGAGCGCGTGAACAACTCCAACGATTCAGAGGTGACAGCCCACTACCTCATCCTGCTTTGCACACTCGTCGTTACCAGTGGCACCGCCCAGGAACAAGGGGAAGGGGCGGTCGCATGGTTTACCGGCCAGGAGATTGATGCGCTCCACCAGCAGCAGCTTCTCGTTCCCAGTGATTATGCAATGCTTAACGCTTTCGCAGATACACTGGACACCGTACCTACGGTTGAGGTAAAAATGAGGGCCGCGCTGGATGGTGTGATCGGCGGTGCGGTAGAAATGCTGCAATTTGAACGATTCCGTTCATAGCTACTTATGCCTCTTCTCCCTGGTGAACTGCTTCGCAAACGCTATCGTATTGTCAGCCTGTTGGCCGAAGGGGCGTATGGCGCCGTTTATCGCGCCTGGGACGTCCACGACCAACAGCAGGTAGCGATTAAGGAGTACCTCGATCCCTCGGTTGAGATTCAAAAACGGTTCCGCGCCGAAGCGCGTCGCCTGGCCGGTTTGAAGCATCCCCAGCTTCCGGCTGTCCTCGACCACTTTGCGCTCGATGATGTCGGTCAATACCTGGTCAGTGCCTATATCGAAGGGGTAGATTTGCAAAGGCTGGTTGACCAATATGGCTCGCTTCCCTCCGATCTAATTGTTCCCTGGTTGCAGGCGGCCTGTCGGCCGCTGATCTATCTCCACAATCAAAAACATCTCCATCTAAACGTTAAACCGGCCAATATTCGCCTGACCCCCGCCGGGGATGTCTTTTTGGTGGATACGGGGTTGCCGGGGTTGGGGATTCGGCCGCATACTCCCGGTTACGGCGCGCCGGAGGTGCAGGCGCAGACGGAGGCGACGGCCGCCAGCGACATCTACAGCCTCGGCGCAACCCTTTATACCCTGTTGACCGGCCAAACCCCACCCAATGCACTCAGCCGGGAAAGTGGATTGGATGATCTTGTCCCGGCACGGGAGGTCAACCCCGATGTCGAGCCATATCTCTCTATTGTCGCCGGGCGGGCGATGGATTTGCGGCCGGATGTGCGCTATGAAACGGTTGAGGCTTTCTCTCAGGCGTTGGAGCGGCCAGTGGGACGGCCGGCACCGGAGATTTCCAGCGGCCGCCGCACCCCCGAACAACGCACTCCCCTCGGCGCACCCGCTCCCCGGCTGACTCCCCGCGTTCGTCGCCAGATCGCCCGCCGCACTATTGTTGCCCTCTCCGCCTTACTCGTTATTTTGCTCGCCATCATCGGCGCATTCATCTTTCTCAATATTGATCCACCAGGGACGGTGGCCGAGGCGGAAGCAACCGCCACACTGCAATCGGCGATCATTTCCGCGCTGACGGCCATTGCACCGACCATTACGCCCACGCCCGAACCATCACCCACCCCTAGCCCGACGCCAGAACCCTTGCTTGTGGAGACAGGGGCGCGAATGGTCTATATCCCTGGCGGCGTCTTTCGCATCGGCTTCGATGAAGCGGAAGAGCGGAATGAAAAACCGGCACAACTCGTGCGCCTTGATCCTTATTACATTGATGAAACGGAAGTGACCAACGCCCAATATGCCCAATGTGTAGAGGCTGGTGTTTGCTCGCCTCCGGACCGTCCGAACGCCACCTATTACGATAACTACTATGGCAATCCCGATTTCGACAACTATCCGGTCATCTGGGTCAGTTGGTACGATGGGGATGCGTTTTGCCGCTGGCGTGGCGGCCGTCTGCCCACCGAAGCGGAGTGGGAAATGGCGGCGGGGGTGCAGTTCGAGCAAAACATTAAGTACCGCTATCCCTGGGGCGATCTGTTCGATGGGGCACGGCTGAATTTTTGCGACGCCAACTGCACCCGCGAAGACCGGCTGACGGAGTATGATGATGGCTATCGTGACCTTGCCCCCACCGGGCATTATGTAGACGGCCGTTCGCCCATCGGCGTCTATGAGATGTCGGGCAATGTGATGGAATGGGTCAATGACTGGTTTAACCCCAGAGCCTATCAAGACATCACGGAGACCAACCCGATGGGGCCGACCGAGGGGCAGTTCAAGGTGTTGCGCGGCGGCTCCTGGCTCTCCAGCCCAGAAGAGTTGACTGTCACCTATCGCGCGAACTTCGACCCGCTTGTCTCCCGCGCCAACATCGGCTTCCGTTGTGCGATGGCCCCTCCTTAGGATATGGTTACGCAGATGGCGCAGATCAAACGCAGATTAACGCGGATTTTATTTTTAAGTAGGGATCAGCGATAATCTGCGGAGTGTCCGCGTCATCTGCGTAACATTTTTAATTCGATGAATACACAATCTCTCTCTGAACTGACCGCGCAGTTGCGCGACGGCCGCTTATCGTTGTTGGATTATCTGGACACGCTCGAGGCCCACATCAACGGCCGTGAGCCGGAGGTGCTGGCCTTTGTGCCAGAGGCAGACCGCTTCGGCCGCTTGCGCGAGGAGGCGGCCGAATTGTTGGCGCGTTATCCTGACCCGGCGGCACGGCCACCCCTCTTTGGTGTACCGGTTGGCGTTAAAGATATTTTTCATGTGGACGGCTTTCCCACGCAGGCTGGCAGCCGCCTGCCGACGGCCGTTTTGGCCGGTGCAGAGGCGACCAGCGTTTCCGCGCTCCGCACGACCGGGGCGTTGATCCTCGGCAAGACGGTGACGACGGAGTTCGCCTACTTCGCCCCCGGCCCCACACGCCACCCGATGAGCGCGGCATTGGGCCAGGACCACACCCCTGGTGGCTCCAGCAGCGGTTCGGCTGCCGCCGTCGCCGCCGGTTTTTGTCCACTGGCGTTGGGAACTCAAACCATCGGCTCAGTCATCCGCCCCGCCGCTTTCTGCGGCATCGTCGGCTTTAAGCCCAGCCTCGGCCGCGTCCCCACCACCGGCGTCATCCCCCTCTCGCCCTCCGTTGACCATGTGGGCTTCTTTACCCCCACCGTCGCCGACGCCGCCCTCGTCGCTCCCCATCTCTGCGCCGGCTGGCAACACTCGCCACTTGCTACTCCCCATTCATCACTAATTCTAGGTGTTCCCGAAGGGCGTTATCTGGAAAGAACATCGGCCGAAGGGCTAACCCATTTCCGCGCCATCTGTGAACGTTTGGCCGAAGCCGGTTTTACCGTGCGCTCCGTCTCCGCCATGCCTGACTTTGCCGACATCGTTGAACGCCACAACCGGCTGGTCGCGGCCGATGCCGCCCAGGTGCACCAACAGTGGTTTGCTGAGTTTGGGGAGCTGTATCATGAGCGGACAGCCGAGCTGATTCGTCGTGGGCAGAAGGTGGCGGCCGACGATCTGGAGACGGCGCGGGACGGCCGTTTCTGGTTGCGCCAACAACTGACTGACCTGATGGATGAACAGGGAATTGATCTCTGGCTCTCCCCGGCCGCTCCTGGCACTGCCCCACAGGGATTGGACAAAACCGGCGATCCGGTGATGAACCTGCCCTGGACTCATGCCGGACTTCCGGCCATTACCATCCCCTCCGGAACCGGCGACCATAATTTACCGTTGGGATTGCAGCTTGTTGGTCGTTTTGCGGCCGATGAGTATTTGTTAGCGGCCGCTCAAGGAATAGAAGCAATCCTATCAGGTCAGGTTCCTTGAGCGTAGCACGGATTGGGGTTTTCAACCTATGCCCGTGCGTGTGTCTTGGTCGGGTAAACAACCCGACCTACAAAAGACAACAATTAACTTCAGCAAGACGCTGTCTAACCTTGCCCTTGTCATTTGAGCGTGGCGAGAAATATCACTATTTTTTCTAGAAGAAGCTAATCACGTGAGCTTTGTTCAATAATAACAAAACATCTGTTATTAAAATTGCCCACAGTACAATTTGGTAAGTCCGGCTAAGTCGCCAATTTACGTCACGGTCTCTTTCAAATCCCCATCCAGACCAGATCGGATCAAATAACGTTAGTCCTTTAGCGTAATAGTCCTTTTTAAACACTCCCATGATTTGGTGCATCCGATCTAGTTGTCTAGCAATAGACATTCTGTCCTCAGATAAAAAACCTAAAGTCTTTGTTAAAGCAAACGTCAGAAATGCAAGTGCTATGGAGAATATGATACTTCCCTCCACAGCTAATGTGTTAGAGAGAACTAACGTAACAAAACCACCTCCCGTTAGTAGGGTGAGACCCCAGGTTACCACTTGCTGTTGTCGAGAATGTATTTCTCTCAGTTCGCTATAGAGTTCACCATATACAGTTTCCAGGAAATCGAGCTTGTTAGAATTATCAATTTCCAACATAATTTCGTGCTCACCGTTTTGCTGCCTGTTCCACCAAGCTTTCCTTAGCTGACCATCTTTATCTTCTAACAAGTTCTTCTGACTAATCTGTATGCTCGTAAGTTTTCTCCTGGGTTGGCCAAGAGATTATACATCGTACACAAAAGTAGATGTAAAGAAATTGTCAGTCACAATCATTGAGCTTTTGCTATATCTACAAAATGTATATACAATTGTTTGATGAATTTTGAGTGGGATGAAGCCAAGAATGAGGCAAATATTTGGAAACATCAGATCGATTTTCAGGATGTGCCTCAAGTCTTCGAAGCCCCTATGATAATTCGTCTTGATGACAGAGAAGAATATAGAGAGGAACGTTTGATTGGCACAGGTTTTCTTCACAATGTTGTAGTTGTAATCGTATTTACAGAGATTGATGAAAAAACTGTACGAATCATATCAGCTAGAAAGGCAAATAAAGATGAGCGAAGGAAATTCCAAGAAGAAATCACGAACCGATTGGGCTAAATTAGAGAGTATGACAGACGAGGAAATTGACTACTCCGATATTCCACCTCTTGATGATGAATTTTTTGCGAAGGGTGAACTGCGTCTGCCCACCACCAAACCGCTGATTTCGATTCGCGTTGACCCTGATGTACTGGCGTGGTTCAAATCACAAGGGTCTGGTTATCAAACGAGGATGAATGCAGTCTTGCGGATGTATATGGAAGCACAACTACGTCGAGAGGCTGTCTAGTCACTTTGAAGTGTAATAGGTCGCACGGCCGCTGCCTCTTCGCACAATTAACCCCCATTCAATCAGCTTATTAAAATCGAGCGTCCGCGTGGCTTTGGCGCGGTCAGTTAGCCGGGCATACTCGCGATCAGTGATGTAGCCGTGAGTATCAATATGTTCCAGAATCAGGCGGTGGTATGGTTTCAGTGTCGTTTGCGGTGTTTGTTGTCGCGCCAACGCTTTTTCAACTCGATATAGTTCATCGAGAATGCCCCCGGCAAAGTATTCTAACCAGGGAGTAAAATCTAGTGTTTCCAGTAGGTCATAATAGTTGCCAAAGACGCCGACATTGCGGAAGTAGCGCGTTACGTCCTGGTTATAGTAGTTCTCGAAGCTAAAGAGGTTGAAGAGATTTAAGCACAGGCCGGTTAATAGATGGTTGGTTGCCAGGCGGGTAGTGCGGCCGTTGCCATCCATAAAGGGATGGATGATTACCAACTGCTTATGGAACAGTCCGGCTAGCAACAGCGGGTCTAGCTTCCCCTGATTGGCCTGGACAAAAGCCAATAGGTCATCAACCAGTGGTTCAACATCCCGGTAATCAGGCGGAAGATAAACGACATCCCCCGTTCGCGGCTCGTGGATGACGACCGGTTCCTGGCGAAAGCGGCCGACTTGATGAGTTGGTAATAACCCCGTCATTACGTGAGAATGAATCTGCAAGAGCAACTCTTGATGAAGTAGTTGATCAGGGTGGTTGCTGAGCCAGAGTAATGCCTGGTTATAATTCAATACTTCTCGTTCGCTGCTGCGGATTTCAGTCGGCCGTTGCCTGAGCAGCCGCTTTACTTCGGTCAGCGGCAGGGGGTTCCCTTCGATACTGGTGGAAGCGTAGGTTGAGACCGCCTGTGCTTCCGCTTGCAGTTCCGCCAGCACGATCTCAGGGACAACACGCTTATTCAGCTCATGTACCAGGATGGCGATGTGCTTGATGCGTTCCAATAAGGTAGTGGAAACGTAATACTGCGGCTCAAACATCTTTCGCCTAATTATAGCCTAAAATTAGGCGAAATGATAGATCTAAAACCATAAAGACACGAAGACAGAAAGGAAAACCTTAATGTCTTCGTGTCTCTCTAGTTAAAAACCCCTATCGCAGACTTACCGGTAGATAGAGGCCGTAGGTGGCGTCGGCTGCTGGTGGGAACCAGGCGGGGGATTGGCCGACGAGCAGGCTAACCGGCAGTTGTACTGTTTGGCCGTTGTCGCCGCTGATGGTGAGCAGCGTGCTGACTGGTTCCCCAGGAGTGACGGCCGTTGGATCGGCCGTCAGCGTCAACATCCCCGGCGTGCTGCCATTCGTTGTACTCAGGCTCAGCCAGCTGGCCGACTCGCTTGCCATCCAGCTCAAATCCCCTGTGCCACTGTTGCTGATGGACAGCACAGCTTGTTGTGGGGCGACTGTCCCGGCCGCCACCTGCCAGCTAACCTGGTCTGGGCCAACGCTTAACGTAGGACCAGGATATTCGAGGTCGTCGTTGACAAGCACCGTCGCACTCGCCTCGCTCATCAGGCCGACGGTGTTGGTCGCCCGCAGGCTGATCTCATTCGTGCCAACGGGCAAGAGGTAGGCGGTGTAGTCCGGGCCAAAGATGCCGGTTGGCGAGCCATTGACATACCACTGCATGTTGCCGTCCAGCACATGGCCTTGGAGGTCTTCCACTTCGGCCGTGAAGTTGACCGCCGTACCATAGACCACTTCCAGCCCATCCTGCGGGGTGAGGATCACCACCGTCGGCGGCTTGTTGGCCATGGTGAAGCTCGGGCTTTCCGCCTCGGCCGTGCGCGTGCCGTCATTAGCCGTCACCCGGAAGTGGGCCTGGTTGCTGCCGCCCATCTGATTGGTGTCCAGTTCGACGCTATTTGTGGTTATGCCCAGCGCATAGGCGGTGTAGGTCGCGCCGTTGTCATCGCTGTAGTAGACATCAAACGTGAGTGAGTCGCCGTCCGGGTCGCTGGCCTGCCATTGTAGTCTTATTGTATCAGTCACCGGACTGGCAGCACCGATCAACTGCACGTTGCTGATGGTCGGCGGGTTAGCACTGAGCGTGTGGGTGTCTAACACCGCACCATCGCTTTTACGGATGAGTTCAATTTCGGCCGTGTTGGTTGGGAAAGGAACAACCACGCCAAAGCTAATGTCGGAGGGGTTGGCGTCGTTGGCTTCGCCATTGAAGTCATAACCGGCCAGTTCGTTGCCTCCGCTTCCCAGAAAACGCATCCGGTAGGGGCCGCTGCTGGGCGGGGTGTAGGGGCCGGGGCTGTCCCACAGGCTGACCAGTTGGATAGCGGCCGTATCAGCCGCCTCAAATATCGTCCCAAACAAAGCGATGTAGCCGACACCCGCCCGCGCTGGTTGCAGCGTAGCTTGCCCAGCCGCGCGATTGGTCGTCCTCGAAGCCGTCAGGAAGTCATAAATTTCCTCATAGGTATAGTCGCTGATCCACTGATTGTTGCAGTAGCTCATCAGGTCGCGCCAGGTCGTGTTCGGATAGACGCGCCGGTTCAGCGAGCTATTCAACCCTATATCACCGACATCGAAGCCCCACATATCCCCTTCGCCAATCGCCGCACCGGTGTGGGGGAAGTTGGGATCGCTGGCGCTATGGCCGCAGGAGTTGCCTTGCGAGGGATGGCCGCGGCCGACGTTATGCCCGACCTCATGCCCCATATACCAATCGCCATAGCTGCCGTCATAGTCCCAAAACCAGGTCTTGGTTCCTGTCGGCCCGGCGGAGACGCTACCGGTGGCAAAGCCGCGCGGGAAGGGCAACGACGGATCATCCCAGATCATGCTATAGATCATTTCCCCTTCGGGGATGCCCTCGGTCGCCCGCAACAATTGGGCGTAGTTGTTGGCATAACCGGCCGCGCAAAACTCACGGGACTCTTCTGGCACTTCCAAACACTCCTCCGAAGTACGCAGCACATAGCCGCCCAATTCATCATCAACGATATAGCGGAAATCGAGCCGGAAACCGGGATCGGGCGAATCATAGCCTCCCGTCGTGCTGGCCAGCGGGTAGGTGCGGCGAATCCACGAACGCGCCTGGTACACATCCTGATAAAGGTCTGGCTCATACTCTGTGCCACTTACTTCATAGTTCCAGGCGAGTAGATGGGTGCGTAAGGTCGGTGAAGGGCGTAGGCTAAAGGTAGAGGTATTGCTGACATTGTTGGCATAGGTTGGCTCCGGTGGTAATTGGGTGGGATTCACTTCGGCTCGCAGCCGCAGTGTCGCATCATCTACCCAAGTTTTGGGCAGTTCAAAGTAAAAAGCGTGGTTAAAATTTGCCCGATCAGGATTGTTCGGCACGGTTAGATAGTTTGTGCCACCCGAAGGGTAGATCGGCCCGTCAATTACAGTCCCGGTGCTGTTGATGCGAGATAGCCGGGCGGCGATCCCCGGCACATTTTGCCCGGCCGCATCCACATGGACACGCACGCCGGTCCGCTTCTCCTGGATCAGTTGAATGCTGTTGTCCAGGTCTTGAATCGCCTGCGTCACTTCAATGTCGGTGATGAACACATCAACGGAGGGAATCGCGGCCGCATCACGCGGCAAGCGGCGTAATTGACCCTCATCGTGCCAGAAGAGGTAGTCGTTGTCCGGCCCACCCAGCGTCAGATCAAAGTCCTCATTGCTAAAGAGTTGCTCGGTGATGTAGTAGAGTAGCTCGGCCGTGCCACCTGTACGCGGAATGCGATACAGCCCATAATCATAACTACAAAACGGTTCGCAGGAGGCTTCGCGCCGTTCAAAGAAGTAGATGTACTGCTCATCTACGGTCATGTTCACCACAGTCGGATGGACGGTCGACGAAGCTGGGCTGTCATATAGCACACCACCAATAGAGTCGTTGTCAAGGTCATAACGACGTATCTGATCGCCCAGACCCATGAAAACGTATTCCGTATTGGGACAGGGGCCGGAGGGCCTACAGAGGCTGTTTTCGGCCACATAGGCTGTCACGCCGTTCACAATGCCATCCCCGCCGCCCCCACCGTTCAGCGCGACTTTCAAAAAGCCACTATTGTTCCAGTACACATAGTCGTTGGTCAACTGGATGTCGCGCGAATTACCGCCAAGCTGCACAGGGGTGACAATCGGCGTTGCCGAGCCGTTGTTTTTATGCACGCGAATGATGCCATAGGTATCGTTCATCAGGTAGACATAGCTACCCCGTTCTTCGATCTCGTCCGCCTGGCTCTGTCCGTCATAGAGCAAATCGGCCGCATCGCCGACATTGGCATTGATCGAAAGCTTCACTAATCCATCTTCGGCGTTGCTCATCCAGTAGAGATGCTGGCCATCGGCCGCCACATTGGAAAGCAGCTCCGGTGCCCAATCGCCACAATAAGGACTAGGCTCCTCATGGAGAAAGAGGGTGCGGGTGATGCCTCCGGTGGTGGCGATGCGCGAGATCTCTTCCAGCCGCCAATCAGCGGCCGTTGTCTCCTCCGTGCGAATAACTCGCGTCGGCGCACAGGGCAGCGTATACCACCACCATACTCTTGCTCCCTGGATGGTCATATTAGCAACGCCACTGTCCACCAGGGTGCTCGGCGTGTCGGTTGGAATCGTTGGGGCTTGTGGTTGGGGAGTGTCTTGGGCGGCAACCGATGCCCAAAGCACTAGCGATAAGAACAAACAAAGGGGCAGTAAAACAACAAACAACTTTCGCAACTTGCTCATAATAATCCTCCGCTACGACAAACTATGAAGTTGTACAAAAGGTTCAGGGTGATTGGAAGCTCGCCAAGAGAACCATCAATGCGCCTGATAGGTGAGGAGACTATATGGATGAAAAAGTAACGGGAAAACGGTTCAACCTCTGTCTCCAACAGTATAAACGAAAGGGGAGTAAAAATTACGTGTTTCTGAGAAATTAGTAGGAATTTCCCCTACTTGCCAGCTTGACTGATCCCTATACAATGAGGGCTTGATATGTAGCACGATTTGCTAAATCGTGTCTCTCAACGAGCGATTTGCCAGGCTTGTACTGAGCACCGGAAGTATCGCTCAACATGATTCTGAGGAACAAACGTTGAAGAAAGCACTATTTGTCTATGGTGGCTGGGAAGGCCACCAACCGCAACAAAGCGCGGAGCTATTTGCGACAACTCTCCGCGCTGATGGCTATACCGTAGAACTGGCTGACACGCTGGATGCTTATCTGGACGTGGAACGGCTGAAAACGCTCGACTTAATTGTGCCTACGTGGACGATGGGGACGATCACGGCCGAACAAGAGAAAGGTCTGCTGGCGGCCGTGCGCAGTGGAGTCGGTCTTGCCGGTTGGCACGGCACAATGGCCGACTCCTTCCGCAACAATACCGAGTACCAATTTATGGTTGGCGGCCAGTGGGTGGCCCATCCCGGCAACATCATTGACTACACCGTCAACATCACCAACCACGACCACCCGATTACTGCCGGTCTGTCCGACTTTGCCATGCACTCCGAGCAGTATTACATGCACGTAGACCCGGCCAATGAGGTGCTGGCGACGACCACCTTCAGCGGTGAGCACGCCCCCTGGATCGAAGGCGTGGTGATGCCCGTCGTTTGGACAAAGATGTGGGGCAGCGGCCGGGTCTTTTATTGTTCCTTGGGGCATGTGACGGCCGATTTCGACGTCCCCGAAGCCCGCGAGATTGTGCGGCGGGGGATGCATTGGGCCACTCGTTGATAGGTGATAGCGGATGAGCCTGGAGCGTATGGGTTTGTAGGTTACAAGTGATAGTCTCCGGCCGCCTCCGGCTGATAGGTGATTCCCGCGACCCTTAAACTTCGCTTCCCCGCTGGCACGTCCCACTGAATGACATCGCCTACTTCGTATCCCAACAAGGCCGTGCCGATGGGGGCCAATATCGAGATTTTACCCTGGCTGAGATCGGCATTCTCTGGGAATACAAGGGTATACGTCTCTTCCTCCTGGGTGTCGAGGTCAACTAAGATAGCGGTCGAGTTCATCGTAATAACCTTGTCGGCCACATCTTCCGGTGCGACGACCACAGCGCGGTCAAGCTCGGCTTGTAGCTTTACCAGGTTTTCGCTTTTGCGATGCTGATTGTATGTTGCGTCTGCAAGCAACTTCTGGAGACGTTGCAGATCGAATTTTGTAATGTGAATTGGCTTCTCACTCATCGTGAAACCTCTGTCATATAGTTCTTGATGCTGTTGAGCATCCTGGTTATCACGATACCATAGATTGCCGGTTGTGCCAATTCTTAGGGGAGCGGCCGTGTCTTTTATTGTTCTTTAGGGCGTGTGACGGATGTGTTGGATTAGTCGTTGAGAGGAGGTGTTCTCGGCCGGTGTTTGAAGCGACAGCACTGCAAGTTCCGGTTATTGCCGGTCGCGGCCGTCCTGCTTATACTGGTAGCGATGACCATGACCACACCAACGGCCGATATCATCATCTGCGGCGCAGGCATTGCCGGCATCTCGCTCGCTCATCACCTCGCTGTCCGGCAGGGTATCCGCAATATCCTCCTCGTTGAGGAACATTCCCCGTTGACGCTGACCAGTGACAAATCTACCGAAGCGTATCGCAATTGGTGGCCTGGCCCCGATGCGGCAATGGTCGGCTTTATGAACCGCAGCATTGACCTGCTGGAAGAGTTGGCGGCCGAGAGCGACAACGTCTTCCACCTCAACCGGCGTGGCTATGTCTATCTGACGGCCGACCCGGCCAAAATTCCGGCGATGCGGGCGGCGGCCGAAGAGTCCGCTCGCCTCGGTGCAGGCGAATTGCGGATTCACCAGGGGTTGCCAGATGACCCCTTCTATCCCACCACTGAAGCGGAAGGCTTTGATCCGGCGCTGACCGGCGCTGATCTGGTGCTGGACCCGGCGATTATTCAACAATGCTTTCCCTTCATCACACCGGAGGCGCTGGCGATGATTCACCCGCGACGCTGCGGCTGGCTTAGCGCCCAGCAATTGGGGATGTATTTGCTCGAACAGGCCAAGGCGTGTGGCGTACAACTGGTGAATGGCAAAGTGCAGGAAGTGGTGGTGGAGAACGGCCGTGTAGCGGCGGTGAAGATCAACAGCAATGGCACAACTACGGCCGTACAGACGCGCACCTTTGTCAATGCCGCTGGGCCGCTGATCAACCATGTCAGCCGGTTACTGGGCGTCGAGTTACCTGTGTTTAACGAACTGCATGGCAAGGTGGCGATCAACGATCCATTGGGCATCATCCCTCGCGATGCGCCGCTGATGATTTGGGAAGACCGGATCACCTTGCCCTGGGATGATGAGGAGCGGGAAGAGCTGGCCTCCAGCGCGGAGACAAGCTGGCTCTTGGATGAGTTTCCCCCTGGTGTACACTTTCGGCCCGAAGGCGGCCCCGGCAGCCAGACGTTGCTGATTCTCTGGACCTATGAGCTGGAACCGCGCGAACCAGTGTGGCCGCTGCGCTTCCCGCCGGAATTGGCGGAGGTGGCGTTGCGCGGGATGGTGCGGATGGTTCCCGGCCTGGCCGCTTATCTGAACAATATGGGACGGCCGTATATTGATGGTGGTTACTACTGCAAAACGCGGGAGAATCGGCCGTTGATCACCCCGTTGCCCGTCGAGGGCGCGTATTTGTTCGGTGCGCTCTCTGGTTATGGGATTATGGCCTCGCAAGCTGGGGCGGAACTCCTGGCTACTCATATCACCGGCGGCAGCTTACCCGCTTATGCGCCTGCCTTTCAACTCGGCCGCTACGACGATCCCCAATACCAGAAGCTCCTCGCCTATTGGGACGCTACTACCGGGCAGTTGTAAAATCGTTTCGCGGATTTCGCGGATACCACGCGGATGACGCTGATTTTCTCCATAGATGACCCATCAAATCGGCACGTTATCTGAAAAGTCGCTCCACGCCGGGCTGAAAGCATGGCTCGCCCAGCCCGGCGACCAGATCGAAGTCCCTTTCAATGGCTACTTCATTGACATCGTGCGCGGCGAGCGGCTGATTGAAATTCAAACAAAGCACCTCTATGCCCTCAAGCCTAAATTGCGCAAGTTGTTGGAGAAACATCCGCTGACGCTGGTACATCCGATCCCCCAGGAACGATGGATTGTGCGGCAAACAGCCGACGGCCGCCCGATCAGCCGCCGCAAGTCCCCCAAACGCGGCCGCCTGCTCGACATCTTCAGCGAGCTGGTGCGGATGGGTGACCTACCGCTGCATCTCAATCTGACCTTATCGGTTGTCTTGATTCAAGAGGAGGAAATCTGGCGTGATGACGGCCGCGGAAGTTGGCGGCGCAAGGGTTGGAGCCTCTATGATCGGCAATTGCTCTCTGTGGTGGAGGAGCATACGTTGGAGACGGCAGCTGATTATCTGGCTTTGCTGCCCCCTAACTTGCCACAACCTTTTACCAATCGCGAACTAGCGGCCGCGTTGCCTTGCCCCTCATACCTGGCGCAAAAAATGACCTATGCGCTACGAAAAATGGGGCTATTGAAAACGACTGGCAAGAAAGGAAGAAGTATTGAACTAGCTCTCGTTGACGGGTTTTGTTAATTCACCAGAGCGTCTTCACTGAATAGTGAGAAAACGCTGGATCCTTCGTCACAACGACTAGATCGCCGACCATTCCTTGGGCAATAATCAGACGATCAAAAGGGTCACGATGATGTAAAGGGAGGGTGGCTACCAAAAAGATCTCATCCTACGAGATCGGAAGCACATCAATATCATTTTTCGCGAGTTGTTCAGTAAAAAACTCCTCTAATGGTTTGATTAGCGTCATCCTGCCAACGCTTACTTTGATCGCGATCTCCCAAATGCTGACCAGGCTGAGCAGTACCTGGTTGTCTATATCGCTAATCAGCTCGCGTGCCTTCTTGCTTAGCTGGCGGTCGCCACCTATGAACCAGAGGTAAAGTATGAGTATCTAGCAAAAGTTGCACTACATATACTCCTCTTGACGTGATGATTAGGCCAAACTATAGACTAGACCTCAGTGGTTTTTACGTAACTTTCTGTAACCCACTAAATACATTGAGTGTAAAGGCAGTCCCTATATAATAATTGGGAGAATGAATAACAAACCAGAAAGGCAAGTCCGGAATTTAGTGCCGCGCATGATTTTGGAGAATCTGGAAGCAGGGCGGGAGCGCGGCCGTTTCCCGGCCGCTACACTGTTCACCGATCTCTCCGGCTTTACGCTGGCGACGGAACGGCTGATGGTTCATGGGCCGCATGGGGCGGAAGTGTTGGCGGAGATGATGCGCGGCATCTTCGGGCCACTCGTCCACACGATTTTTGCGCGTGGCGGCTTTGTGTCTAACTTTGCGGGGGATGCGTTTACGGCCGTTTTTCCCGTCAGTGCCGAGGAAACATTAGCAGATGCCGCCTGGCGTGCGGCCGTTTCCGGCTGGGAAATCCAGCAACACATGTTGGCAAACCCTCAACAAACAACGCCCTATGGAGGGTTCGATTTCACCATCAAAACTGGTGTTGGTGCGGGTGAAGTTGAATGGGGGATTTTGCAAGCGGAAGATAGGCAACGGGCAACGTTTTACTTTCGCGGCACGGCCGTTACCGATTGTGTGGACGCTGAACAGAGGGCCAAAGCCGGAGAATTAGTCCTCTCTGCAGCAGTAATTGAGCTGATAGACAAGCAGGTGCAGTCTATCCCCATGGGCCAGTGCGCCCAGGTGATTTGCCTGCTAGACGCGCCACCGGCAGCGCGGCCGATTCCCCTCCTCGAACCAGCCCCAGCCGCCAGCATGGCTCGCTTTTTCCCAACGTCGCTGCTGACGCAAGAGCGCAGCGGCGAATTTCGCCAGATTCTGTATCTCTTTATCAGTTTGCAGGGCGCGCCGGAGCATCAGGAAATGGCGCACTTTGCCACCCATCTCTTTCGCTTGCAAGCGCAGTATGGCGGGCTGTTAAATCGCATTGACTTCGGCGACAAAGGGTGCCACCTCTTGCTCTTTTGGGGCACGCCGGTCAGCCATGAGAACGACATCGGCCGTGCGCTGAACTTCATTCTCGATCTACGCCAGGAGTGCGCGATACCGTTGCGTGCGGGGATTACCTATCGCATCGCCCATGCCGGTTTTATCGGCTCTGATTTGTATGAGGAATTTACGTGCTACGGCCGTGGGGTGAATCTGGCCGCGCGGCTGATGACGGCTGCCGATTGGGACCACCTTTGGCTCGATAATGAGGTAGCGCAACGAGCTAGAAGCCAGTTCCAGGTTGACTTTGTGGGTGAACGAACGTTCAAAGGATTTGCCGCGGCCCAGCCTGTTTATGTCTTAAGCGGCCGGCGCGAAGACACGCCACAGCCATTTTACCAAAGTGCTTTTCTCGGCCGCGAAGCGGAAATGGCCCAACTGGAAAGGGCAACACGGCCGTTGTGGGATGGCCGTTCTGCCGGGATAGTCACCATCGTAGGCGAAGCGGGCATGGGCAAGAGCCGCCTGGCCTATGAATTTCTGCGTTCTCCGTTGATTGCCAATCGTTGCCAGGTTTTGCGCTGCCAGACGGATGAAATCTTGCGAGATTCGCTAAACCCCTTTCGCTATGCGTTGCGCCTCTACATGGGCCAATCTACTGCCCAAGAGGAAATGGCGAATCACCATCGCTTTGACCATACCCTTGATGCGCTCATCGCCACCACGCCGGAGGCTGATTTGCGCGGCGATCTGGAACGGACGCGGCCGTTCCTGGCGGCTTTGGTCGGTCTGCACCGGCAAGATGCTTTGATCACCCAAATGGAACCCGAATTACGCGCGGAGAACACGCTGATTGCGATCAAGTCGCTCTTTAAAGCGGAAAGCTTGCGTCAGCCGCTTATCATTTGGCTGGAGGATGCCCATTGGCTGGATGCCGACTCCCGCGCCTTTCTGGCCCGCCTGACACGCAACGTCGAGGCTTATCCGCTGCTGCTACTTATCACCAGCCGCATTGAACCGGCGGCCGATTGGTTTGAGGCCGCTGCACCACAACAGGTGATTCATTTACGGCCGTTGGACAAAGCCAATGTCCTGACCCTGGCCCAGTCGTTACTGGGAGCGCAGTCCGCAGCAACGACCACCCAACTGCTGGCCGAGCGTGCCGATGGCAACCCCTACTTTGCCGAACAGATGGCGCTCTACTTGCGCGAGCAGCCACCGGCAACGCGGATGGGCCAGGAGAAGCGTGCTTTGCCACAATCGCCAGAAGCCTTGACCCCGCTTCCCGCTGATATTCGCACCGTGCTCACCGCACGCCTGGACCGTCTTGCGCCGGAGATGAAGCGGGTGGTGCAACGGGCGGCCGTCTTGGGGCGTGAGTTTGATCCGCAAGTGTTGGCACAGATGTTGCCCAATCGGCCGGCGGTCGGCGGACAGTTGGAGAGGGGGACGCGAGAAGCGATCTGGTTTCCGGTGGGGGACGGCCGTTATCTGTTTAAGCACGCCTTGCTGCGCGATGCGGCCTATGAGATGCAACTCCATAGCAGCCTGCGCTTGCTCCACCGCGACGCAGCGCGAGCCTATGAAGCGGTATTACAGGCGACGCCGAACTACGGGCAGATCGCCTACCATTACGACAAGGGGGAAGTCGTTGTAAAGGCGCTTGATTATTATGAGAAGGCGGCCGACGAAGCCAAAGCCAACTACCAGAACGAAGCGGCACTGGCCCATTACGGCCGTGCGCTACGACTTGCCCCGGCTGGTGAAGAGGCTCGTCGCTTCCGGCTTCTGTTGAATCGAGAAGAAATATACCAGTGGTTGGGTAGCCGTGAAGAGCAGCAGCAAGATTTACAACAGTTGTCGGAAATAGTAACCGGGCAAGCAGATGGTCGGCAAGCCGAAGTGGCCTTGCGGCAAGCGGCCTTCGCGCTGGTGACGGGTGATTACGAATTAGCCCAGGCTAAAGCGAATCGTGCGGTCAATCTAGCGGTTGAAGCAGGTGATCCACTAGTTGAAATGAGGGCCTACGGCCGTTTGGGGCGAATCCTTTGGCAACAGGGACGGCCGCAAGACGCTGAACCAATCTTAAATCAGGCGCTCAGGCTGGCGCGGAACCACCAGAGCCAACTTGAAGAAGCCCAATGTCTCTATGATCTTGGCATTACTTACCAATATCAGGGCGACTTGGAGAGCGCCCGTAATTACACACTCCAAGCACAGGCAGTCTACCGGACATTGGCCCACAGGCAGGGCGAGATACGCTGCCTCAACTTGATCGGCCTGGACTATTATGCCCAAGGCAACTATAGCGCTTCACAAAGCCATTATGAACAAGCATTACAACTATGTCAGGAGATTGGTTGGCGCTATGCCGAAACAGCGATCTTGGTTAATCTAGGTAACAATTTCTTCGATCTTGGCTGTTATGATATTAGCGAGGGTTATCACAAACAGGTGCTTTTGATCAGCCGCGAAACCGGCAACCGGGAGATGGAGTCGGTCAGTCTGGATACACTGGGTTTGATCGCCCATGAGCAAGGTCACTATACCGTTGCCCGACATTATTATGAGCAGGCATTGGCAATAGGCCGTGTGATTAACAATGAGCGGAGCATTGGCTATGGTTTAACCCATCTCGGTTATACACTGGCGGAGTTGGGCGAGCTTGACAATGCTGCCGCAACGCTGGAACAAGCGCTTGCCTTGCGGCGAAGGCTTGGTAGTGAGGCTGGCGTGATCGATGCGTTGGGTGGTTTGGCGCTAACGGCGGCTGTTGGCAACGTGCCGGATGAGGCACTTGAACATGTTCAATACATTTTAGCCTGGATCAAAGAAAATGGAACGGATGGCCTGGAGTTTCCGGTGCAGCTTTATCTGATTTGTTACCGTATATTACAGGCGGTAACGGGGCAAACCCTGACAGAGCAAATAACAGCACAATCGGTGTTAGCCAATGGATATGCTCTGTTGCAGGAACGAGCCGCACGTATTCAGGATGATGATTTGCGCCAGCAATATCTTGAGCGTGTCCCGTTTAATCGGGAGATTCAGACCGCGTTTGGTCTACCACTTTAGAAACCGAGTTTCTTGAGCAACACAGTTGCCGAAACCCGGTTTCCAGGATCATGGCGAGTGGAGTGGTGGCGCGAGATAAGGCGTCACCGGTTCTGTGCCGTCAATGAAGATCCAGTAAACACCAAACGATAGTTCCGCCACATTGCTCGCGACCGGATCAAGGGGTGGGCCAGAGAGCGAAGCAGGTTGATGAACGGCCGTGTAATAACCGGCAAGGGAGGACAATGCTTCCGCCGCTGGTCGCGAATCTGGCAAAGGATAGATGAACAGATTCCAGCCCGGCTGCAACGTGGGCAACTCTATCGTTGCCATAACGGCGTAGATACCGTCGGTTCCCTGTAGATCGGCCACCACTAGATTTTCAACAAAGCGCGTGGAAAACAGCCGTTGCCATTGCTCGCTTCCATCAGGCAGAAAATAGAGAGTGAGGGCCTCTTCATATCCTTCGGGAACGTCGCGTTGCAGGTAGTTGAAAGCGATAAAGCGCGGATCCGTGATCGTCGGTTTAAGCTTTACATGATAAGCCTGACCAACGGGGACCAACCAGGAATGATTGTTTAACCCAGGAATAGTAGGGACAATCTGCAAGGTGCTAACTCCATTATCATCGAAGAAGCCATTCTTACTGTATATAACTACTTGAGCATCGGCCGAGCGAATGGGGGCATGAAAAGAGGAAGCTCCACCGATGCCGACACTATTTGGGCCGCCGATACCAACACTATTTGGCCCACCAATGCCGACACTGTTCGGCCCGCCAATGCCGACGCTGTTTGGGCCGCCGATGCCGACACTATTCGGGCCACCAATGCCAACGCTGTTCGGCCCGCCGATACCGACACTGTTTGGCCCACCGATGCCAACGCTATTCGGTCCAGCCGTCTCCCACGGTGGATTCAAGATAAAGTGGGCGATGGACTCACGGCCGCTGCCATCATCCACCCACACCCGCACGGCGAGGTCGTAGGCGGGTAAGCGCAGGGTGACGGTCTGGGTATGGATGTCGCCCGTTGAGGTTAGCGTGGCGGTGGGGGAAAGGCCGCTGAAGCCAGGGATTGACCAGTAATGCGCCGGGAAAAGTTGGACGTTGATCGGTTCACCGGCCGCCAGCGATTGCGTGACCGTAATCTGCATCGTCCGGCTGGTGACGGGATGGACGGTGATTTGCGGCCGCCACCCCTCGTCCAACGGCGCGACACGAATCGCCACGCTCGACGATTGCAGCGCATTCACACAGCCACTATAGGCGGCGTCAAAGAGACAAAGCCGGTCGCCCGCATATGCGCCGCGCACCTTCAGCCGGTCGCCACCGCCCAAGGGTGACCCCAATCCCAACAGCATATCGTCCGTCGGATCGGCCGTTTCTTGCGTCTGGAACAGATACGCCTGGGCTGCTGGTAGGCGAATGCGCTCATTGTTTTCGTCGCGCACGTCGAAGTTACGTGCCCGTAACGCCGTTCGCGTTTCTTGCGCCGGCCAGTAATAGACATTAGTGACATTCAAGGGCAGGATGCCGGGCCCTTCCAGGGCATTATCGGCCGATGGCTCGTTGAGCATCGGGTAAAAGCGGCGGATAGTCTCCCAATCGGTGCGGCCGGTCGTCCGCTCCGCCAGCGTGCGCCCGCAATCCCCTATCCACTCCGCTCCGGTCAGAAACTCGCTATAGCTGGGGTCATAGGTCGTGGTCATAAAGCTGCCCTGGCAGTTGGCGCGGTTGAGGATATTATCTTCAGTGAAGCCGAGATAGTTGTCAGGGAGGAAGAGCAAGTAGTGTGCCAGTTCGTGGGCCAGCGCCCGCCACCAATCTTCGCCGAGATCGGCCGTATATTCGCCAAAGGGGTCCCACACCGTCCCCATCCGAATTTGCCCGCCGCCATAGGCATTGCTGATCACCCGCGTCTCCCCCAAGGGGCTAAGCACCGTCTCCGAAAGGGGCCGCCGGGCGACGCCGCCAATCGCCGCCGACGGCCGCAAACTGTTGTTCGCCAGCACGACCACATCGGCCGCCGGCCATGCCTCCTTGTTCTGGAAAACGCGCACCTGCCCCAAAGCCGCCTGCCCGTTGGTCACGTCGAAAAGGATTTCCGAGGCACGGCCGATGCTGTTTTCCAACTCCGCCATAAACACCGGATCGTTCCGTGCGTCCCACTCCAACGCCAGATCGAGGTGGAAGAGCAGGAAGGGGTTGGCCTCGGAAACCGTTAGCTCGACGACCCCTGGTTGCTCAAAGGTGGTCATCGTCAATCCCTCTTCGTCCGGGCTGGCGCTGGTATAGAACAGGCTCACGCGGTCGGTGAAAGTCAGTGGGTTGGCGGGGACGGGTAGCAGCGCGATCAACCGGTCGCCCGCCTGCAATTGGCCGCCGCCGGGTAAAATCCCTTGTTCATCGGTCGGCAATGGATTAGCGGTGTCGGGCATTAAGTTGGCCCCCACCACCTGTCCGGCAGGTAGGCGATAAACCCATGCCCCCTCTAATGGATTGCCTGCCTCGTCCACCACGCGCACCAACGTACTTTGCACGCGGAAGGGGAAGGTGACGGCCGACAGTCGCGGCCGCGCAAACGAGTCGGCCACGCCGTTGCGATAACGATAAAGGCCATCCTCGCCCACAGCCGCGGCCGGTGGAGCCGTATAAGCGACCATGCGCAGCGTTACATTGTCGGAAAGGCCGAAGAAGTCGCTGCCGAAGGTGTCCCAACCGTACTCGTGGGCGATTCCGTCGGGATTGGTTGCTAAATTAGTCGTCTGGGTTCCGGCCGAAGGTTGTGCCGCCGCCCAGTTGTCGCCGCCGTCAAGCGAATAAAAGAGTTCGACGCGGCCGACCGGCACGCTGCCGCGATCCGCCAGCCGGTAGGGGATAGAGATGACGGTGCTGGTAATCACTTGCGGCGAGGCGTAGAAGTTGGCAGCGGCCGTCAGATCAGGATCAGACACGGTCAGCAAGGGGAAGCCGCTCCCGCCCCCTTGCAGCACATTGTGGTACACCTGCAAGGGGCGGTCAACAGAATCACAACTGTTTTCGGTGCAATAGTTGGCAAAGGCCAGATCGAGGTCGCCATCATTGTCTACATCCCCCCAGGCGACAGCATGGCTCTTTTGCAGCGAACCAAATCCTTCACCGGAGCGATCGGCCGTTTCCCAGACCGGTCTGCGGCTCAATTCACCGCCCACGTTTTCATAAATTTGATCCGGCTCAAAATCCCAATTGGCGGCGTTGGCGACCGCCAGATCGAGATCGCCGTCGCCGTCGGCATCCCCCCAGGCCAGGTGGCGTGTGCGCATCACATCGAACGACTCCCAGCCCTGTCCGTTGGCCGGTGCAAAGCGCAGTGTGCTGCCGCTGTTCTCATAAACCCGGTTGCGGTTCCAGCTTCCCACTGCCAGATCAAGGTCGCCGTCACCATCCACGTCCCCCCAGGCAACGCTCGTCGCCGCAATTTGCTCACGCCAACCTAGACCATTGGCCGGATCGAGCAGCAGATCGCCGCCTACATTTTCAAACACGGTGGCCCCTGCCGCCAGATCGAGATCGCCATCCTTGTCCCAATCCCCCCAGGCGACACTTTCGACGGTCATGGATTCGGCCGATACCCAACCTAGCCCGTTGACCGGATCAAGCAGAAGCGTTCCGCCCTCATTCTCATATAGTTGGACCACGTCATTGGCATTGCCCACCACCAGATCAAGATCGCCATCGCGATCATAATCTCCCCAGGCGAGGCTACGGGTACGGGTCGGGTCAGGTGCTTCCCACGACAGTCGCAATTCTCCCTGTTCGTTGTCATAGACCTGATTCGCTTGACCATCGTTGCCAATCGCCAGATCGAGATCGCCGTCTCCATTCCAATCCCCCCAGGCCACGCTCGTGGTCGAGAATGTCGCTGTAATAGGAGCCTCCCACCCCAACGTCTCAGTCTCTGGATCTCCCAGTCTCCCAGTCTCCAATCTCAACTCCCCGTCCACATTCTCATACACCTGGTTCGGCTGCCCATTATTGCCTACCGCCAGATCGAGATCGCCGTCGCTATCCCAGTCACCCCAGGCGAGGCTGGTGCTGCGCCGCCATTCGGCCGATTCCCAGGGCGTCGGATGGAAGCCAATCACCGGCGCTTGATTGAGAAAGATGTGGTTGGCCTGTCCCCCATTTTCGATGCCGCCGTTGCCTACCGCCAGATCGAGATCGTTGTCGCCGTCGGCGTCACCAACGGCAATCGCGCCAGTCGTCTCTGAGTTTAGCGTCCCACGCAGCGGCGACTCCCAACCCATTCCCCGGCTGGGATCGAAGTGCAACGCGCCGCCCTCGTTTTCATAGATATGGTTCGGCCGTCCCCAACCGCCACCGGCATTATTGCCCACAAATAAATCGAGGTCGCCGTCATTGTCCCAATCTCCCCAGGCCAGATCGGCGGGCTTGAACGCAGCGGCCAATCCCCCCTCTATCACTTGTTGCCAACCTGCGCCGCTTTCTGGGTCAAGCTGGAGCGTTCCCCCTTCATTTTCATAGACCAGAATAAACATGCCCCATTGATTGCCGCGGCTGCCGCCGCCAACGGCCAAATCAAGGTCGCCGTCGTTGTCCCAATCTCCCCAGGCGATGGCTTGCGTCAGCCAGAGTTCGGCCGATTCCCAGCCAATGCCGTTTGCCGGGTCAAGCTGTAATGTGCCGCTGATATTCTCAAAAACCTGGTCTCCATCCCCATGATTGCCAACGGCCAGATCGAGGTCGCCATCCCCATCCCAATCTCCCCAGGCGATGTCGGCTGTCAATCGCGCATCCGGCGAAAGCCAGCCAAGACCTTGCTCCGGGTTAAGCTGTAAAGTTCCGCTGATATTTTCAAAGACCTGGTTGACGAAGCCGGAGTAGCCATCATTGCCCACTGCCAAATCGAGGTCGCCATCCCCATCCCAATCTCCCCAGGCAACACTGGACGACAACGACCCCCCTGGTGATTGCCAGCCCAGTGGCTCACTCTCTAACTCTCCAATCTCTAATCTCAATTCTCCCTGAACATTTTCAAACACCTGATTGGGCTGCTGCCCGCCCCATAGGCCACCATTTGCCAGCGCCAGATCCAGATCGCCATCCCCGTCCCAATCGCCCCAGGCCACATCACGCGTGTTATAGCTGCTACCGGCGATATCCACCGGCCGAAACTGACCATTGCCCTCGTTGTAATAAATCTGGTCGGTCTGGTTATAGGAATCGTCGTCGAGCCAGGGTAAATACTCCCAGTAAAGCCCATTGCCGACCGCCAAATCAAGATCGCCATCCCCGTCTATATCGCCCCAGGCTACTCCTTGCGTGTGGCGTGTGTCGGGGCTGGTATAGCCGATACCCAGCCGGGTATCGTTGTTGCTGCCGGTTTGCTGATCAGGAACGGCAAGCGCGGGAGATTCGGCCGCTGCTCTGGCCGCCTCATCGGCCGCCTTGCTGGAATGGACGGCCGCCAGCAACCCAACCAACAGTCCTGAAGCGATAAGCAAAGACAGAACAAAAAATCCCAATCGCTGTTGCCACAGAGGAGAGAAGCGGAAGAGGTTCATATTAGTATCCTGTATTGATTATCTGGTGGCGCAGGTGGGCACGGATGGGGAATTCTTATTGCGCCAGATTGACAGAACAGACGACACTGGCGGCCGACAACCCTTCAGCAGACGGCCATAGAGATCATTATATCATTGCGTTTCATTTCTGCGATCAACAATAGTGAAAACAACAGCGAATGAGGAAATAAACGGATGGACTTTTGATGAATCCGTTTATTTCCCCATCCGTTGTTGTCTTTTCAAAGTGTTGACCCACGGCAAATTCCGGTAGAATAGTAACCAATCGCTGCTACACAGAATAAATAATCCGCGTAATCAGCGTTCTATCCGCGCAATCTGCGTAACCATAGGAGTCATAACCATGTCCGACCAGCGGCCGATCACCATCCTCTGTCTTGCCAGTGAATATAAGGGTGTGCCTTTCATCGAGGAGTGTGCCCGCCAGGGAGCGCGGGTGATTCTATTGACGCCGGAGAATTTTGCCGGTTCCGCCTGGCCCTGGGAGAGCATCTACCGCCATCACGCCATGCCCGATCTTTATACCCAGCCGAACATCACCTATGCCGTTAGCTGGTTGGCCCGCGAACATGATATTGATCGCATCGTCGCCCTCGATGATTATGATGTGGCAACGGCCGCTGCCTTGCGCGAACATCTGCGTATCCCTGGGCTAGGCGAGACGGTCGCCCGCTTCTTCCGCGACAAGCTGGCAATGCGTACCCAGGCACACGCTGCCGGGATACCCGTCCCCGACTTTGCCGGATTATTTAATGACGATGAGGTAAATGACTTTCTCGGCCGCGTCCCTGCGCCCTGGGTGCTGAAACCGCGCTTTGAGGCCGGGGCGGTGGGGATTCAGAAGTTACAGTCGGCCGATGCCGTCTGGCACGCCCTAAACAACCTGGGCGACCAACGCTCCTTCTACTTATTGGAACAGTTTCTCCCCGGTGACGTCTTCCATGTAGACGTATTGCGCTGGGACAACCAGCCTGTCTTTGGCGTCGCCAGCCAATACGGTGCGCCGCCGCTGTCGTTGATGCAAGGCGGGGGCATCTTCGTCACCCGACTGATGGATCGAGAGGCGGCCGAGACACAAGAACTACTCTCGCTGACTGACCAGTTGCACAATGCTTTTCGGCTCGAACGCGGCGTCAGCCACACCGAGTTTATTCGCGCCAACAGCGACGGCCGTTATTACTTCCTGGAGACCAGCGCCCGCGTTGGCGGGGCGCACATTGATCGGATGATCGAAGCGGCGACCGACATCGCCCTCTGGCAAGAGATGGCGCGGATCGAACTGGCGGCCGTTCGCGGCGATAGCTACCAACTGCCACCCCATCGCTCCGACTATGCCGGGCTGATCATCTGCCTGGCCCGCGAGCAATGGCCTGATCTCTCCGCCTATAACGACCCGGAAGTGGTCTGGCGCGTGCCGAAAGAGAACCATGCAGGGCTGATTGTCGCTTCGGCCGATGCGCTGCGGGTTGAGCAGTTGCTGGCTGATTACGCCAATCGTTTCGGCCGTGACTTCCTGGCCCATGCCCCACAGGACAAAGAAGTGCGCCATACCATATAATTTAGGACTTGTTGCATCGAATTTCGCGAACCTCGACTTTAATTTTGCGCTTATTCATTGCTAAAAATGTAAGTGCACTGTTTCAAAAGTAACCCAATTGTCATTCCGAGCGGAGTCTTCGGAGCGAGGAATCCCTATCAATTCGCTGGTCAACGAAATCGCAAGGGATTCCTCGCTCCGTTCGGAATGACAAATGAGCAATAACTTTTGAAATAGTGCAGTAAGTCCTGTAGTTTGTAGCCTATGCTATAGCCAGGGGCTACCACACTCCGGGTAGCAAGCGATAGCGAACACGCTCTGCATACGCCTTATAGCCGGTTAGTTCAGTGTGGAGCGTTCTATCCTCTAAAGCTGTCCGCACAATCAAAACCAGAACGGCCAAAGTGGCGGGGATGATCGCCCATAGCGAATTGAGCATGAACGGTGTCGCCAGGTATAACAACATCGTGCCTAAATAGCCGGGATGGCGCACAAAACGGTATGGTCCATCGGAAACCACGGTTTGCTGACGTTCCGTTTGGATACGAAACGTAGCAACGAAGTAAGCGTTTGATACCATCGCCCAGACAAGCAAGAGATCATATCCCACTATCGCCACAACAAGGGCAACCAGTTGCACAGCAAGTGGCAACGATGGCGACCAGCCCCAGCGCACATCAAGGCTTGCTACTACATAGGCGATAATCAAGAAAAGCCCCATTAACGTCAACAAGACCATATCCCATGCCCTTCTGTCCTTGTGGGGGCGAGCGCGTTCGGCAAGCATGGCAGGATTGACCGGTAAGATAAGAACGGCCGTCGCTATGGACCAGATGATATAGATTCCGGACAAGGCCCAACCCATCCACCAATCCCAGCGACCCGCCAGGCCAAACAGAATGGCGATCAGGATTAAATTGCCCAACGTTTCACGCACCAACCAGCGGATGGCCCCTTTTCTAACGTTCGAGTCCGTACTTGAATCTGTCATCTTTGCGTTGCGCTGTATAACTACCTGACTACAAAGCCGCCATATGGGTTGGTTTAGCGAATTGCCAGGACGGCACGCGCCGCCTGTCGTCCAGGGATGCCGGTGATGCCGCCGCCGGGGTGACTACCGGCCCCGCCAAGATAGAGGCCGTTGATTGGTGTGGTGTATTGGGCATAGCCGGGTATCGGCCGCATATGGAAAAATTGATCGAGCGTCATTTCCCCATGATTGATGTTGCCTTCGGGTAGCCCATACTCCCGTTCCAGATCAAGCGGGGTCAAGATAACCATATCATGGATAAGATCGCGTATCCCTGGCGCATACGTTTCCAGTGTGGTCAGCATCAATTCGCCAAAGTGCGGCCGTTCCGCTTGCCAATCGCTCTCGCGCAGACAGTAGGGGGCGTACTTGGCGGTGATGGACATAGTGTGCCGTCCGGCAGGGGCCAGCCCCGGGTCGTTGAGCGTGGGAATGCGGATGTCGAGGTAGGGCTGTTGCGAGTAGCGGCCGTATTTCACATGGTCATAACCGCGTTGCAAGTAGGTCATAGAAGGGGCAAGCTGGATCGCGCCATGCAGCAATTTATCGTCGGTGGCGGCCGTGAAGCGTGGCAAACTGGTTAAGGCCAGGTGGATGCGGGCGGCCGAGCCACGATACTTGATGTTGCGAACGTGGCGTAAAAAGTCGGTCGGCAAATAGCGCGGGCCGACGAGCTTCATAAAGGTCGTGCGTGCGTCGGCGCTGGAGATGAGGGCGTCGGCGGTGAGTGTCTCGCCGTTTGACAATGTGAGGCCGGTGGCGCGGCCGTTTGCCAGCAGCAGTTGTTTCACTTCCGCCCCGGTGCGGATTTCCGCGCCAAAGGAGATGGCTGCGTTGGCAATTGCCTGGGCCAATGCCCCCATGCCACCGCGGACTGCGCCGGTCGAACGGAAGAGGCCAGCGTTGGAGCCAGCCCACTTGTAGAGCAGCGTATAGGCCGTTCCCGCTTCCATCGGCCCCCAGGTAATGTCACGCACGCCACTGGCGGCAATCGCCCCCTTGACTACATCGGACTCAAACCACTCGTTGAGCAGGTCGGCGACGGGCATGGGCACGACGCGCAATAGGTGGTGGAGGTTGTGGCGGCCGAGCGTTCGCGCTGCGCCGGTCAGGGAAAGCATCTGGCGCAGGTCGGCCAGCCCAACTTCCGGTAGGTCCAGCGGGACAAGGTGCATTAGCCCGCGTACAACCCCAGCGATCTTGTTCATCAAAGTCAGGAAATCGGGGTAGCGGGCGGCGTCGGCCGTTGAAAAAGCGGCAATCTCCTTCACCGTGCGTTCAGTGTCGCGCCAGATGGTTAGCTGGCGGCCGTCGGGCAAGGGGACAAAGGCGACGACATCGTTGGGAATGGTCTCCAACCCAAAGGCGTGGAGGGTCAGGTCGCGGATGATTTGCGGGTCTAAATAGCCGGCCCCGTCGGCAATGGTGGAGAAGCGGAAGCCGGGGATCAGCTCTTCGGTGACGGCCGTGCCGCCGAGGATCGGCCGCTTTTCCAAGACCAACACCTTGCGGCCTGCTTTGGCGAGATAGGCGGCGGCCGTCAATCCGTTGTGTCCTCCACCAATCACAATTACATCATAGTCGCTCATAGTTTACTGTCCTAAAAATGGTTACGCGGATTTGAAAGGCTACAACGGATAAGGAAATGAACGGATGATTACGCCTTCGTATCTGTTTCTTTCCTTATCCGTTGTAGTGTCTCCATCTCCAATCTCTAATCTCCTAATCTCCCAGTCTCTCAGTCTCCTCTGCTCTTCAAAATCTCCAACGCCGCCAACCGCCCTGGCCCGCCGGTGATGCCGCCGCCGGGGTGGGTCCCAGAGCCACATTGCCAGTAGTCGCGGATGGGGGTGCGATAGTTGGCATAACCGGCCACCGGCCGCAGGAAGAAAAGCTGGTCGAGG
Organism: uncultured Ardenticatenaceae bacterium; assembly: GCA_964410625.1. GTDB lineage: Bacteria > Chloroflexota > Anaerolineae > Promineifilales > Promineifilaceae > CAYPHY01. Next base: position 153,462 of record CAYPHY010000001.1, read on the forward strand.
GTGAGTTCGCCCTGGAAGATGTTGCCCTCGGTCAGGCCGATGGACTGCTCTAAGTCCCAGGGGGTCAAGACCTGCTTGTGGAGGATGATCTCTTTCAAATTGGGAACGAACTCATTGAGGGTGTCAATGACGGCGTTGCCGAATGCCTCGCGTTGGTCGTCGCGACTGCCGTGTTCCGGCATGTCATAGGAGGCGTACTGGACAAAGATGGACATGACGTGTTTGCCGGGCGGGGCCATCGTCGGGTCAATGGTGGAGGGAACGACGATGTCCATATACGGCCGTCGCGAGAAGCCGCCATACTTGGCATCATCGTAGGCACATTCCAAATAGTCAAGGCTGGGGCTGATCTCGATCATGCCGCGCCGCAGGGAGAGATCGCGCATGGCGGGAAACTCTGGCAGGGCGTCGAGCGCGAGGTTGACCTTGCCCGACGAACCGCGAAACTTAAAGTTGTCAATGGCCTGAACGACATCGGAGGGTAGCTCTTTTTCGTCCACCAGCTTGCGGAAGGTGACGTAGGGGTCGGCGCCGGAGATGACGGTTTTGGCGTAGATTTCTTCACCGTTTTCGAGAGCGATGCCGATGGCGCGGCCGTTTTTCACAATCACCTGCGAGACAGGGGCCTGGCAGCGAATCTCCGCACCATAGCTGCGAGCGGCGCTGGCAATCGCTTCGCTGACGCCGCCGGTTCCGCCACGCTGCCAGCCCCAGGCGGTGAACGCGCCATCGAGTTCGCCCATGTAGTGGTGGAGCAGCACATAGGCGGTCCCTGGCGAACGAGGGCCGAGCATGGTGCCGATGATGCCGTTGAGCGCGGAGAGGGCTTTGAGCACGTCGGTCTCAAACCATTCGTCGAGGAAGTCGGTCGCGCTCATGGTCATGATCTTGGTCAGTTGGTGGAAGGTCTTTTTACCGAGGCCTTTGAGCAGGCGGCCGAAGTCACTCAACGCTCGCAGCCCACTCAATCCAGGATTGGCCGGATCGGGCGGGATCATGCCCAGGATGGGCTTCACGGCAAAGGCCATCTCGTACATCATCTGCGTAAATTCAGTGTATTTGTCGGCGTCGCGGCGAGAGTGGCGGCGCAGTTCTTCGCGGGTGCTGGCTTCGTCGGCATAGAAGGCGATGGAGTTACCGTCTTCCATGGGGGCGAAGGAGGTGTCGTAGGGGGTGATGTGCAGGCCATGTTTAGCCAGTTGCAGTTCGTGGATCACCTCCGGCCGCAGCAGGCTGACGACATAGGAGCAGACGGTGAATTTGAAGCCGGGATAGATTTCTTCGGTAACGGCCGCGCCGCCCAGCACATGGCGCTTTTCCAGCACCAATACTTTCCGTCCTGCCTTCGCTAAATAAGCAGCACAGGTGAGACCGTTATGTCCTCCACCAATGATAATTGCGTCATAATGATTGTTCATGGCGTGTACCTTTTCAATTGCAGGGGAGCAGGGGGGCAGAGGAGCAGGGGAGAATACTTGTCCATCGCCGTTGCTCATTCCTACATTTTCTTTTTGTTGTTCAAGAGCCAGGGAGAAGGGTTATTGATCATGTTTACCAATTTACCAAGAATTTCATCATACTGTTTATAGAGGTTTCGAGAGGCTTCTGCCTCGAGATAATTACTTTTGACAGCAAATTCAAGCCACACCTGAGTTTCGGCCGCTTCCGCTTCCGAATCATTGAGTTTAAGCACAAATGCTCCTTCATATCTTCGTTTACGCCATGCCTCTGCCAAATTAGCACAAACCGAACGTGATGAACGTCTAATTTGATCCGTTAGCGAATATCTTTCCTCCCTAGGAAATCCCTTCGTTAACTCAAATACCTGCATAGCAGCATCAAACGCCTTGCGATAAACCTCTAGCTCTCGATGAGTTCTGATCGCTCGTTCCATTTATCAACCTCCCTGTAACGATTTCTTCTCCCTTTCTCCCCCGCCCCCCTGCTCCCCTGCTATGACTTTTTCCGCGGGGGGTCAAAGAAGGGCATCTGGACTACCGTGGCCGGGATGGGCAGGCGATGGGCTTCGATGGTTTCTTCGAGGTAGATACGCGTGCCGGGTTCGGCATAGCGCAGGGGGACGCGGGCCATGACGATGTATTGCTTCAGCGTTGGCGACCAGGTGCCGCTGGTGGCTTTGCCGATGCGTTGTCGCTGGTTGCTATCGGCGTAGACCGGCCGCGCCTCATTCCACGATTGATAAGGAAGGTGCAAGGGCATGTGAAAACGGCCGTATGCCTGCTCCAACGCGCCAATATCCACCACCAGCCCGACCATGATTTCCTTTGGCCCTCTCGCTTCCTCAGCGCGTAACGCTTCCTGGCCGACAAAGTAATCTTTGTCCAGCTTCACCGTCCAGCCCAGGCCCAGTTCATAGGGGGTGGACTTTTGCACATCGAAGATCGTCTTGTGGGCGGAGACAAAATCAACGGCCGCCAAAATCAGCCCTGCTTCGATCCGTAGCATGTCGAGAGCAACCATGCCCGTCGGCCGTAGCTTGTAGGCTTCTCCCGCTTCCATCAGTTCATCCCACAAGGATTCGGCATCGTCTGGCGCGACCCATAGCTCATAGCCGAGGTCGCCGGTATAGCCGGTGCGAGTGATCGTCGTTGGAATCCCGGCGAGATGGGTTTTCATGGCGTGGAAGTAGCGCAACGAACGAATGGAGTCACCGGTTAGCGATTGCAATACATCCCGCGAGGTCGGCCCCTGGATGGCAAGAGCGGCCAGCTCATCAGTGACATCCTCAATGACCACATCCAGACCAATGGCGTTGTCCTCCAACCATGCGCCGGTGGGGTCAGCGGCCGTCAGCCGGTAAAAGTTTTCATCCAACCGCGCCAGCGTGCCGTCGTCAATGATCTTGCCCTCGTCGTCGCACCAGGGGGTATAGACCACCTGCCCAACGCGCATTTTGCCGACATCGCGCGTGACGACGCGGTTGAGCAGATCGGCCGCGTCTGGCCCATGAATGTAATATTTATAGAGGGGTGTTACATCAAACAGACCGCAGGCGGTGCGGACGGCGTTGTACTCGTGGACATGGTCCAATTCATACATCTGCGCCGCCAGATAGCCAGCCCACTCTTGCCAGCTATAGCTCTCGCACAGTTCGGCCGTGCGGGTGTGAAAGGGGGTTAGTCTTGGCATGTTTTCTCCTGGGTAATCGGTTATCGGTATTCGGTATTCGGTGGTCGGTATTCGGTAATCGGTAGTAGTAGACCATTCCGATCACCGATTACCGATCACCGGCTTCCTCGCTCTCAGGCGTCCCGGCCGTAGATCGCCGTTGTCAACGACGACAGTGAGGGAACGCCAGTCTTCTATATAGTGGTCGTACCATTGGCGGCCGATGCGCGGGATGAGGAAGTCGGCCGCTGCTTGCAATTTGCGATATTCCTCATGCGCCATCTGCTGATATTCATCGTGGATGTCGGTCAGGTGGATGTCGGTAAAGCCGCTATCGGCCAGGATACGGCCGTAATTTTCCAGTGTATCCATGTGGTAGGTCAGTCCTTCCATCTTAAAGAAGTAGTGCATGTCGTCATTGTAGGGGCGGGGACTGCGCATCCAATCACCGGCTGTCAGGATGCCGCCAGGCTTTAGCACGCGGTAAACCTCGGCAAAGAAGGCGTGTTTATCTTCGATGTGAATCCAGCTATCTTTGCCGAAGACGACATCAAAGGTTTCGTCGGCAAAGGGAAGTGGGCCGGGTTCATAGAGGCGCAGGTCTATACGGCCGTCCAGCCCGACTGCGGCTATCCGCTGCCGCCCCCGCTCGATCAACCCCGCCTCCACATCCAGGCCAATCACCCGCGCTCCATATTTATGGGCAAGGAGCACATCAAAACCGCCCAATGCACAACCAATGTCTAGCACCAGCTTCTCTTGTAAATCCAGCCCTTTGACGATCTCATCCAGGTGCGCTTCACCACCAGGCGAGAGCATCCCCTCACCCCAGAGCATTTGCAACACTTCCTGGATTTCGGCCGTATATTCATCATTGTGTTCAGCCATCTATCCCTCCTTGATTGCGGATTGCAGAATGCGGATAGTAGAATACTTCAATCGCCAATCTCTAATCTCCCAATCTCCAGTCTCTCATTTGTGAGGTTACTGTGTCGCAACGCCGCGCTGGAGAGCGCGTAGACGGCCGTCCCCAAATAGACCAGACCACCAACAACATAAATCCAGCGGATCGGCAGTTGGTCGGCCAGCCAGGCGAAGAAGAGCGTGGAGAGCATCAGCATCAGGTTCATAAACATGCTACGGAAGGCGTAGATGCGGCCGAGGACGGCCGAATCCACGCTAACTTGCAGTAACGAATCTTGGGCAACATCACGCAATGCAAAGGGTGGGCCAAAGATAAAAGTAACCACGTGGGCAAAAAGGAGGGTGGGGCTAACGGCGTAGACCAGGGTTAGCAATCCACCGAGCAGGGCATTGCCGATAATGAACCAGCCGGGGTAACGGGTCAGATGGCGCAGAAAAATGGTGATGGCGGCAATCCCGACGAGTTGGCCGGCGTAATAAAGCCCTATCTGCAAACTCCAATCGTTGGCATTGCCACCCAATGCTCGGCCGACAAAGATCAGCATCAGGGCGGGCATCCAGATACCATGGCCGATATGCTCCAGCCCTTCCATCATTACCAGAGCGCGGGCGAGTTTATGGCGGCGCAAGTATGCAATACCTTCACGAATCGTCTGCCCTAGCGAAAGTGTCTCCTCCTGGTCGGCGGCCGTCCGCACGCGCTTCTCCAGTCGAATGAAGGCAACGAGAATGGCGGCGAGCACAAACAGCGACGCGGAAAGCCAGATGAAGGTCTGGAAGCTAATCAACAAGATGAACACGCCTCCGGCCAGGTAGCCGAGCGCATGGTATAGCGGGTTCGAGCCGACGATCAGGCTGTTGGCGGCGACCAGTTGCTGCGACGTGACCAGGCTGGGGATGATCGCCGAGCGTGCCGGTTGATATAAGGTCATGGCGATGGACAGGGTGGCAACCACAGCGTACAGCACCCACACCGGCAACGGCTCGTCGGGTCGAACAATGAACAACAGCGAAAAGACGAGCAAGGCACGGCCGACATCGGCGACGATCATTACCGTCCGGCGGGGGTAGCGGTCTACCAGCGCACCGGCCACCGGCCCCAGTAGGAAGTAGGGCAGGGTGGCGGCGACGGTGACGGCGGCCGTTTGCAGGGCTGAGCCGGTCGCCTGATAGATAACGACCATCACTCCCATGTCAAAGAGGATCATCGCCATGCCGCTGATCAGCTGCCCCAGCCAGAGGCGGGTGAAGTTGGGGGCGTGGAGTAGTAAATGGCGCATGGGGAAGAAAGAGAATTAGAGATTGGAGATTGAGAGACTAGGAGACTAGGAGATTCTCCCCTGCTCCTCTGCCCCTCTGCTTCCTTCCTACTCTAAGAGCGCCTCCACACCGCGCTTATACAAACTATAGGCGATGATGATGCGCTGGATTTCGGAGGAGCCTTCCCAGATGCGTTCGACGCGCAGTTCGCGGAAGTAGCGTTCGGCGACGTTTTCGCGCATATAGCCACGGCCGCCAAAAATTTGCACGGCGCGGTCAGCCACGCGAAAGGCCATTTCCGAGGCATAGAGCTTGGCCATGGAGGCTTTGGCGTGGACGCGCTTGCCCTCTTCGTCGGTTTGGGCTTCGTCGGCCGCTTGTGCGGTGGCAAAGGTCATCAACCGCGCTGCCCACAGTTCGGTCAGCGAGTCGGCCAGCATTTGCTGGATCATCTGGTATTCGGAAATGGGTTGGCCGAATTGGACGCGCTCTTGAGCAAAGGCGGAGGCTTCTTCGATCAGACGCTGCGCCGCACCACAGCAACGGGCAGCGATCATCACCCGTTCGTGGAGAAACCACTCCTTGCTGATCCCCAGCCCTTGCCCCACTTCGCCAAAGCGGTTGGCGTCTGGCACGCGCACATTGCGGAAGCAGTAGCGCGGGTGGCCGTCAATGATGTGGTGGGTGTACTTTGGATGGGCGAGTACTTCTACGCCAGGGGAGTCGAGATCAATCATAAAGAGGGTGTTGCCGTCGCCGATCTCCGGGCCGGTGGCGGCTTGCAAGACGACAAAATCGGCCACATCGCCAGAGGTGACGTGCCACTTTTCGCCGTTAATGATCCAATCGTCGCCATCACGCACGGCCGTTGTTTCCAGCTTGCTGGCGTCGGAACCGGCATTGGGTTCGGTGACGGCATAACAGGCGGTGCGTTGGCCTTCGGCCGCCGGGCGGACATAGCGCTCTACTTGCTCTGCTGATGCGTGCTTCAGGACAATGGCCGGCGCCCAGACGATCCAGCCGAGGGCATTGGTGGCCTTGCCGATCTCTTCGTTGATCACCACTTGCGCTTCCCAGCTATATTCGGTGCCGCCAACGGAACGGGGCAAGCTGCTGGCGTGGATGCCAAGCGGCCGTACCTTTTCTTGCAATTCAGCTCGTTTCTCCGGCGCAAGATAGCCATCCGCCAGCTCGACTTCTACTTCCAAGGGGATCAGTTCCGTCTGGACGAATTGCCGCACCTTTTGTTGTAATGCCTTTAGTTCTGGCGATAGTCTAAAGTCCATGAATTCCTCAATGGTTACAATGTTACGCGGATGACGCGGATTGAACGCAGATTTACGCGGATTTTTGGGTGGTTACAGATGACTACAGCGGATAGAGAAATAAACGGATAAATATGCAGTCCATCCGTTTATTTCTTTATCCGTTGTAGTCTCTCAGTCTCGCAGTCTCTTAATCTCTAATCTCCAATCTCTAATCTCCAACAACCAAAGCATCAACCACGACGACCCCATCCGTTTTGGCGATGAGGGGATTGATGTCAATCTCCTGGATTTGGTTGGCGTGATCGGCCGCTAACTTTGCCAGGCGCAAGGCTGCATCCACAACTGCCTCCAGGTCTACGGGCGGCCGACCCCGCGCACCGAGCAGGAGGGGCGTGCTGCGTAAGGAGAGCAGGGCTTGTTTGACGGCCGTGGCCGTGGTCGGCAGCAGTAGCAGCTTTGTATCATTCAGTACTTCCGCCCAAATCCCGCCCATACCGGCGAGCAACAACAAGCCAAATTGGGCGTCGTTGACAATGCCCAGGATCAACTCTACGCCGTCGCCTGACACCATTTCCTGTACCAGCACCCGCGAACCAAGCCGGTTAGATAGATCGTGGTAGGCGGCCGTCAATTGTTCCGGCGTAGTCAGGTTGAGGCAAATCCCGGTCACTTCACTCTTATGCAGCAAGCCGGGTGCGGCCGTCTTCAGGACAACAGGATAACCGATTTGTTCGGCGGCGAGTATGGCTTCGTCCAATGAATTGGCAATAGTTTCGGCCGTAACCGGTATCCCATACCCCGCCAGAAACCGCTTGCTATCAAACTCATCCAATTGACCATTAACAATTGACAATTCACAATTGACAATATCCCCTTCGCCCCCCTGCTCCTCCGCTCCCCTGCTCCTCTGCTCCTCCGCATATGACAGTAAATGCCCCACCGCCCGAATCCCCGTCTCCACACCTAATAGGACAGGGATGCCAGCGTCGCGCAGTTGGGCGAGCTGGTCTTCTCCGGCGGCGGCGGTGACGTTGGCGAGGAAGGCGAGCGGTTTGGTGAAACGGCCGCGAATGGGCAGGATAATATCGGGATAGGTTGGCGGTATGGTGGAGCCGCGCATCAGGTCAACAGCAAAGAGCGTTAGCCCGACGTTAGGGTCGGCATCTAGCGCGAGGGCGCAGCTTTCGTAAATATCGGTCACATCATTGCCCGTTCCCCAGGCATCTACCGGATTTTCGGGTTCCAGACCGGGTTCCAAGACGGCCGCCAATGCCGCTTTAGTGCTGTCTTGTAGTTCGGCGAACTGAACACCGTTGGCCTCGGCCAGGTCTACCAGCAACGCCCGTTCGCCGCCGGAGTCGTGGATAGCGGCGAGGAAGCGGGTCGGCGGCCGGTAGCCGGTGCTGAACAACTCCAGGGTATCCATCATCTCATCGGGGGATTGCACACGCCGGACGCCATAATGGGCGAAGAGCGCATCATAGACGGCGTCGGAACCGGCCAATGCGCCGCTGTGGGCCTGGGCCAGCCGCGCCCCGCGTTCGCTGCGGCCGACTTTCAGGGCAATGATCGGGATGTCGCGCTCGGCGGCCGTTTGCAAGGCCAGGCGAAAACGCTGAGGGTCGCGCACCGTTTCCAGGAAGAGGCCGATCACCCGCGTTTGTGGATCATCCAGGGCAAAGCAGATGTAGTCGGCCATCGTCGTCACCATTTCGTTGCCGGAGGAAATGGCGTAGTTGAAGGTAAGCTGGCGGTTGTTCTGGATCACCGATTCCCAAATGGAACCGCTGTGGCTGATCAGCGTCACATGACCGGCGGGGGCGTCCAACACAGGATAGCCGGAGATGGGCAGGCGGGAGGTGAAACTGATGAACCCCATGCAGTTGGGGCCGCAAACGGCGATGTTGTGGTCGAGTGCAACGGCCGCTACGCTTTCTTGCAGGGTGCGGCCGTTTTCTCCCTCTCCATAGGCATTGGCGAAGATGACGGCCGAGGGAATCCCACAAGCGGCGACATCGTGCATGGCCGCCAACAGACGCTCATTGGGAACGGCCAACAAGGCACAATCTGGTCGTTCCGGCAGGGCGTGGAGCGATGGGTAGCAGGGGCGGCCGTCGTCAAGTGTCTCATAGCGTGGGTTCACGCCGTAGACCGTTCCCTGATAACCAAAGGCCCGTAAATTGTGGTAAAGCTGCCCGCCAAAGCGTCCGGGGCGACTGATCCCAACAATCGCCACCGACCGGGCGTTGAGCATGGCGGAGAGGGAGGGGATCATAGGGAGATTGGAGAATTGGAGATTAGGGATTGGAGACTAGGAGACTGGGAGACTGTTGGCGGTTTACCGATTACTGATCACCGCGTACTGTCTACTGCCTACTGCTCGCTTTCCACTCTCATCCGCCCCACCCCGCATCCAACGCCTCGCGGACGGATTCGTGTAAGGCTTTGGCGGTGATGGAGATGTCGTCATCGGAGAGGGCTTCACACATGAACCAGGGTTCGCGCGATTCCGGCTCCGGCATCACGCCACGCTCGATCAGCCCGGCGGCCACCGCATCGTAGAAGGAGTGGTCGCTATGTTTCCAGTCGCGGAATTCGCGGGGGGCTTCTTCGGAGAACCAGATGTTGAACAGGCTGGGGTGGCCGGAAATGACATAGGGAATGCCGAAGGGGTCGAGGACTTCGCGGATGGCGTCTTGGAGCTTGCGGCCGTTGTTGGCGACTGTCTCCAGCGCATCGGTGTTCATCATAATGTCGAGTGTCGCATTGGCGGCAGCCATGCTCATCCGGTTGCCGCAAAATGTGCCGCCATGGGAAACACCGTGGCCGATTTGCTCCATTATATCCCGCTTACCGCCAAAGGCAGCCACCGGATAGCCATTGCCCAATGCCTTAGCATAGGTGACGAGGTCGGCCTCGACATCAAACACCTCTTGCGCCCCGCCCTTGCCCAGGCGAAAGCCGGTCTTGACCTCGTCCATGATCATCACAATGCCGTTTTCGTCACACAGGCGGCGGATGGTGTGCAGCCAGCCGTCTTTGGGCATAATCCCGCCACAGTTGCCCAATAGCGGTTCGACGATAATCGCAGCTACTTCGTGCCAGGTTTGCTCAACGACAGCTTCCAGCACTTCCGCATCGTTGAAGGGAAGCATGATCACCAGTTCGCGGAATTTATCGGGAATGCCGGAGCTAATGGGGTAAATGACGGGGCTGTGGCGACTGCTCGACCAATAATCTATGCCGATATTGGCGGCGAACATCACGTTGTCGTTGAGGCCGTGATATTGACCCTCAAACATGATGATCTTCTCGCGGCGGGTGTAGGCTCGCGCCAGGCGAGTGGCGTGCATCACCGCTTCGGTGCCGGAGTTGGCGAAGCGCACCATCTCCACGCCGGGGCACATGGCGACGATTTTTTGGGCGGCCTCGTACTCTTCGGGGATGCTCATGGAGAAGGTGGTCCCGTGGCGGATGGCTTCGGAAACGGCCGTGTCCACCCGCTCATCGGCATGGCCCAAAATCACCGGCCCGTAACCCAGCCGGTAATCAATATAACGATTACCATCTACATCCCAAATGTGTGCTCCCTTTCCCCGGTTGATGTAGCGAGTACTCTCGTCTCCCCAATAGCGGAAGTTTGAAGTGACGCCTAATGGCAAAACGGTAGATGCTTTTGCAAACTGTTCATGAGATTTGTTTAGTACCAACATACATTGAATTTGCCTCCCGTTGGGACAGTAATCAGTAGGCAGTAAGCTGTAAACGGCATATCCATACACTGCCGACTGCCAACTATTTACTGACTACTTCTTTTGATGCTATTGACATATGAACACTTGATGGTTGTGCCCTGCCCAGACAGTGTAACATCAACCTATATGTTGTGTCAACAGGAAACTTGACAAATATTTGTTGATTTGATACTGTTTTACCGTATTTACTGTTGATTGAACAAAATCTGTGTTTTTCTCTGTGGAAAACGGAGTGAAAGCTGTGGATAACTTGGGTTTGTGTGTGGATATCGTGTGGCAGGTGGCTGGTTGCAAGTGGCAAGTGGCAGGTAGCAGCTATCCGTTCACCATTCATAATTCACTATTCACCATTCACAATTCACGGAGGTTGCTATCGCTAGGAACGAGTTAGCTGACGAAATTGATAAGGCGATTATTTACAGCCTGCAAAAGGACGGCCGTCGCTCCTATGCGACGATTGCTGAAGAGTTAGGGCTTTCGCCATCGGCCGTGCAACAACGCGCCCAGCGGCTGATGGAGCGTGGCGTGCTGAAGATTCGCGCTGTCACCAATCCCTTTTTGATGGGTGTTCCGGTGCTTGCTTCGATCAACCTGGAAGTGGACGGCGGCGTGATCCGCGAGGTGGCTGCGAATTTGGCAAAGTTAGAGGAAGTGAATTATGTGGTTATATGTGCTGGTTCTTATGACATCCAGATCGAAGTCATCTGTCGCGACAACTCCCATCTATTGGACGTTATCACCGAGGTTTCAAAGATTCATGGCGTTCGTTCGACAGAGACGTTTGTCTATCTGGAGATCGTGAAGAACACTTATCAGTATGGAATACCGTGAAGAAGAGATTGGAGATTAGAGATTGGGAGACTGGGAGACTACAACAGATATTGAAACAAGCAGATGGGATGTTTACTTAACCGTTTATTTCTTCCTCCGTTGTAGTGTCTTAAAATCCGCGTCAATCTGCGTTTATCCGCGTTATCAGCGTAACCATTTATACAGGAGAGAAAGTTAATGCAAGCGAATGAACCCACCCAATTTTGGTTCGGCCCCTGGTATCGCCGCTCGCCTTTTTTTAAGGCGGTGCAAAAGGCGGGTTGCCTGGGATTTGATGTATACAACCATATGCTGTTGCCTGCCGGTTATGCCGGGATGGAAGATGAGTATGCCCAGTTGACCAACCACGTCGCCGTGTGGGATGTCTCGGTTGAACGGCAGGTGGAGATCACTGGACCGGACGCCTTTGACTTCACCAATATGCTGACGCCGCGCGACCTGACCAAGTGTGATGTGTGGCAGTGTAAGTATGTGGTGATCACCGACCAGAATGGGGGTATTATCAATGACCCAGTGCTGGCGCGGGTGGGCGAGAACCATTTTTGGCTGGCCGCGGCCGATAGCGACCTGCTGCTGTGGGCTAAGGGTGTGGCGGTCAATTCCGGGATGAATGTTGAAATCCGCGAACCGGATGTCTCGCCGATGCAGGTGCAGGGGCCAAAGTCGAAAGATGTCATCCAGGCGCTCTTTGGCGATGAGGTGTTGAAACTGAAGTATTACGACTGTATGCCGGCCGAATTGAACGGCATTCCCGTCGTCATCACCCGCACCGGTTGGACAGGTGAAGTCGGTTATGAGATTTATCTTTGCGATGGAAGCCGCGGGGAGGAGCTGTGGGATTGTGTGATGGAAGCGGGTGCGCCTTACCACATCGCCCCAACCGCCCCCTCCGACATTCGCCGCATTGAGGCGGGCATCCTCAACTATGGTTCAGATATGACGCTGGACAATAACCCGTATGAGGTGGGGTTGGGTTGGCTGGTGGATTTGGATCAGGAAGCGGACTTCATCGGCAAGGAGGCGTTGAAGCGGATCAAGGCAGAGGGAGTGAAGCGCAAGCTGGTCGGCGTGGAGCTACAGGGCGAACCGTTGCCGGGTTGGCCGGAGGAGTTTTGGCCGGTGTATGAACATAGTTCATCTGAACATCGTTCATCTGAGAATGGGTCACAGGTGGGGCATATGACGGCGGCCGTTTACTCGCCTGGCCTGGAGAAGAGTATCGGCTATGCTAATGTGCCGGTTGAGTTGGCCGGGTTGGGCACGTCGCTGAAGGTGGACACGCCGTGGGGCCAACGTCAGGCGACCGTCGTCCGTAAGCCTTTTGTCGATCCGAAGAAGGATATTCCGAAGAGTTAAGCAGGCTAGCATTTTTCGACACGAATTTCACGAATGACACGAATAATTGAAACCGGGTTTCTTCGCTTGCTAGATGAAACGGCCTACTGCTATAGAAACCCGGTTTCTAAAGTTTCAGCCGTTCCGGAGGCCGCTATCAATAAGGAATGATGCCCCTATGAGTGACATAAGCGATCTGTTCAATGACGGCCGTAGCAACCGCGAGCGAATGTTGGCTGGCGACCTCTATATCGCTGATGATCCTCAATTGGCGGCGGAGAGTGGACGGGCGGCCGCGTTGCTACACCGGTTCAACCACAGTGATCCAGCCGACCCGGAGGCACGGCGTGCGGTGCTGCGGGAGTTAATCGGCTCATTGGAAGAAGGGGTGGAAATTCGGCCGCCGTTGTATTGTGACTATGGCTACCAAATCTCTATTGGCGCGAGGACGTTTGTCAACTTCGGCGCGATATTCCTTGACGTTGCCAAAATCACGATTGGCGAGGATGTGCAGTTTGGGCCAAACGTGCAACTGCTGACCCCGACGCACCCGCTCGATCCGGAGACGCGACGAGCCAAGTATGAGGCGGCCGAGCCAATCACCATTGGCGACAACGTCTGGCTGGGTGGCGGCGTTATCGTTTTGCCAGGGATCACCATTGGAGAGAATACGGTGGTGGGTGCGGGAGCTGTGGTGACCAAAGATTTGCCACCCAATGTTGTCGCTGTGGGCAACCCCGCTCGAATCATCAGGCAGCTATAGATTGAGCTGAGCGGCCGACATATCGCCGGAATCGTTATCTGAAATTCACACGATCAGGTCAAAAACCTTCTCGTTTTTTGGCTGACAAAAGGAAAACAACTGTTAAAATAAGGCGCAATCGCTTCACAATTGCATACAATCAGAAACCACAGAAACCACAAGAATCATGCCCCGGTTTCCCTGTCTGTGATGAAGGGAGTAGCTTGAATCCGTTCATAGAGTGCTGACTGTCTCAGGTCTGGAAGGAGAAGAAGAATGAGAAGCTACCGCAAAAGGGCGGCTATAAAAGCTGCCATGATCGTGATCACATTGATTCCGGCGATTGTGTTGGCTGTGTCACTTGCCGCTTGTGGCGGTAGTGGAGGAGAGGAAACGGGGGAACCCCTCCTCATCCTGGATTGGTCAGGCTATACGATCAATGAAGTCCCTGACCTGTTTGCACCCTTCACCGAAAAGTATACCCCCACCCTGGATGCCGTTGTTGAATACAATATTTTTGCCGATGATGCCGAAGCGTTGACCAAGATGCAGACCGGCGTCGGCGCCGACATTGTCCATCCGTGCCAATCGTGGTGGGGGCTGTATGTGGATGCCGGTTTGGTGCAGCCGATTGACACCTCGCGCTTGAGCAATTGGGAGGGGATTCATCCCGATATGGCCGCACAGGGGCAATTTGATGGCGAGCAGTATTTTGTCCCCTGGGACTGGGGGTATGAGTCCATCCTGGTGCGTACTGATCTGGTGGAAAATGTGCCAACCTCGTGGGCGGATGTGGCGAACGATGAATACGCGGGGCATCTGGCGCTGTGGGATTCGGCCGAGAGCAACTATCTGATGGCGGCCCTGGCGTTGGGTATCATCGACCCGATTAACACCACACCGGAACAGGATGAGCAGATCAAACAGTTTCTACTCGATCTGAAACCGAACCTGATGACTTACTGGACGGATTACACCGAAACCTATGACCTGCCACAGACGGGCGATGTGTGGGTGATGACCAACGTCTGGCAGGATGCCTATGGCTTTTTGCAGGGCGAAGGGTATGAGGTGGAGTATGTGCAGCCAGAGGAGCGGCGCATCGGCTGGCTGTGTGGGTATGGCATTAGCGCAGAGACGGACAATCTTGATCTGGTCTATGAATTTCTGGATGCGGCGATTGCGCCGGAATCACAGGCGGCTTTATCCAATACCTACTGGTATGGCGCGGCCAATCAGGATGCCATCCCGATGATTGATGAATACGTGGTCGAGTTTATGGAGCTCGATCAGGTGGATGCGCTGTTCGAGCGTACCTATTTTGCCCCACCCTACACCGAAGCAAAGCGGCAGACGATGGTGCGTATTTGGGATGAGGTAAAAGCAGCCCCCTAAGGATTTTTGCAACGAATTGACGCGAATTATTCTTTTTTGACACGAATGACACGAAAAATTATGGAATACACGCCTAAATACAGTGTTTCAATAGTGATCGCAACGTCATTCCGAGCGGAGCGAGGAATCCCTTGCGATTCCGTTGACCAGCGAATTGACAGGGATTCCTCGCTCCGAGGACTCCGCTCGGAATGACAGTTGTTCGAACTTTTGAAACAGTGTACTAAAGTATTCGTGGAATTCGTGCTATTCGTGTCAAAAAAACATTCGCGGAGATTCGCTTTAATTCGTTGCCACTAAACAGATGGAGAATCGCGGCCGTATCGCCATATTGGTCTTGCCCTCGGCGTTGCTCTTGGGGGTCTTGTTTTTGCTGCCATTGGTGATCATGGCGCTCTATTCATTTCGGGAGGGGAGCTTTGGCACGGCCAGCCAGGTATTCACGCTCGAACATTATCGCGAGTTTTTCAGCAACGCCTCCTTCCTGCGCCTCCTCTGGCGTTCGTTGTTGGTCTCTTTCTGGGTATCGCTGTTTACCGTTGTCCTCGCCTATCCGGTGGCCTATTATCTGGTCTTTCAGGCGGGAGAGAGCCGTCTGATTTTGCTAACGCTGATCATCGTTCCGGCGTGGGTCAGTTATTTGCTGCGTGTCCTTTCCTGGCGTGTTTTGCTTGGTGGAAGCGGTGCGCTGGTCTCCTTTTTGGACTGGATCGGGTTGAATCCAGATGGCCCCCTACTCATTTACAGTTCGGAAGCGGTCATTGTCACGCTGGTCTATGTATGGATTCCCTTTGTCGCGCTGCCGATCTTTGCCTCATTGGAACGCATTTCGCCCAATTTGTTGGAGGCAGCGGCCGATCTCGGTTGCTCGAAGGCCGAAGCCTTTCTCCGTGTCACCTTGCCCCTCAGCCTGCCTGGTGTCGTCGCCGGATTTTTGTTTGTGTTTATCCCGACGGTGGGCGAATATGTGACACCGGCATTGGTGGGCGGGACAGAGGGGATCATGTATGGCAATATCGTCTTTGACCAGTTCTTGCGTGCGCTCAACTGGCCGTTGGGGGCGTTGATGAGTCTGGCGATGTTGGTGGTGGTGCTGATCCCGTTGGTGGTGGTCGGCCGTTTTATTCGTCTGTCTGATTTGGCAGGCGTGTAGCACGGGTTGTTTACCCGTGCTGCGGGTTGGCAACCCGCGCTACAACTACAGGTGTGATGAGTCGTCGTCATTGGTTCTCGGCCGGTTCAATTTATTACTGGATATTGGCGATATTTCTGTATCTGCCGATATTCCTGCTGCTCATCTTCTCTTTCAACGACTCGGAATCGCTGCGCTTCCCACTGCAAGGGTTCACGCTACGCTGGTATCGGGAGATGCTATCGGCCCGTGATTTGCTGAATGCGGTGTGGAATAGCGTTGTGGTCGGGCTGCTGTCCTCATTGGTAGCGACGATTTTGGGGGCGATGGCGGCCGTGGCGATCATGCGCTATCAATTTCCGGGGCGAGGGTTGTTTCTGGCGGCGGCCGGATTACCCTTAGTCATTCCTTCGGTGGTGATTGGCGTGGCCTTGCTGATTCTCTATCGCCAGCTCTTTGATGTCGAACTCAGCTTGTGGACGGTTGGCCTCGGCCATGTGGTGGTCAACATTCCGGTGGTGATGTTGATTGTGGCGGCGCGGCTGGCGGGCTTTCCGGCCAACCTGGAAGAGGCGGCGATGGACCTGGGGACAAGCTATTGGGGGGCGCAGTTGCGCGTGACCTTGCCGATGACTTTTCCCGCGTTGGTAGCTGCCTTTCTAACCGCTTTTACAACTTCATTCGACGAATACGCGATGAGCGTCTTTATCATCGGGACCGACGCAACCTTGCCGGTCTATATCTTTGCCCTGTTGCGTTTCCCACGGCGGCTGCCGATTGTGGCGGCTTTGGGAGCGGTGACGATGATCGTTTCGGTGGTTTTGGTGATCGCGGCCGATCGGTTGCGGCGGGTGGGGCAGGAGTAGGGAGATTGGGAGACTGAGAGATTAGAGATTGGAGATTGGAGATTAGGCGGTGGCGTTTTGTGGCCTTTGCGGCTTTGCGTGCGACCAGTTTAAGATAGGAGAACAGTGGGCGAATTTGCGGTTGAGTTACAGAATGTAAGTAAGGTTTTTGATAGCGGCCGTGGCGCGACTTTCGTGGCGGTGGATCGCATCAATCTGGCGGTTAAGAAGGGGGAGTTTTTCACCCTCTTGGGGCCGAGTGGTTGTGGCAAGACCACGACGTTGCGGATGATCGCCGGGTTTGAGCAGCCGACTAGCGGCGAACTGCTGGTGGATGGGGTGCCGATGAGCAAAGTGCCGCCGAATCGCCGCCCGGTCAACACCGTCTTTCAAAATTACGCGCTCTTCCCCCATCTATCGGTGGCCGATAATGTGGGTTTTGGGCTGAAGGTGAAGCGCGTGGCAGAGGCCATTCGCCGCCGGAAAACGAAGGAAGCGTTGGAACTGGTGCAACTGTCCCACCTGGGCGACCGGCGGCCGACCCAACTCTCCGGCGGGCAACAGCAGCGGGTGGCGTTGGCGCGGGCGTTGGTCAATGAACCGGCCGTGCTGTTGCTCGATGAACCGTTGGGCGCACTCGACCTGAAGCTGCGCAAGGCGATGCAACTGGAGCTAAAGCATTTGCAGCAACAGGTGGGGATCACCTTCATCTATGTCACCCACGATCAGGAAGAAGCGTTAACGATGTCCGACCGTATTGGGGTGATGAACGAGGGGCATTTGTTGCAGGTGGATGATCCGGTGAACCTCTACGAAAATCCAGCGACCTCCTTTGTGGCGAGCTTCATTGGCGAGACGAATTTGTTGCGGGTGCTGGTGGCGGACAGTGATGGGGAGAGCGTCCGGCTTGATGTGGGCGGGCAAGTGGTGGTGGCTCGGCCGACGGCCGCTACGTATCTGCCCAGAGAGTATGTGACCCTGGTGGTACGGCCGGAGAAGTTGATGTTGTCCGTGCCTGATGCGGTGCCGGAAGCGCAAACCCAATGCTTGCAAGGGGAGATTATCGAGATCGTCTATCTGGGAACGGATACGCGCTATGTGGTGATGATTGATAGCTCCAGGAGCCTGGTGGTACGTTCGCAGAATATTGCCGGTCGCGGCCGAGGTGAGTTTGGCGTCGGGGATAGGGTGCGGGTCTATTGGGCGGTTGAGGATGCCCGGTTGTTGCAAGACGAGCCGGCATTATAAGATAATTTGGCAAATCCTATTTTCCCACAACCTTGACGTTGGCAGAACATCTGGTCTACAATTGCGCTCTCATTTAAATCGTGGAGCGATGTATGAACAGTCTGATTGAAAGCGAGTTTCCGTTACATGTATGTACAGTTCCAGATATATCACGAAGCGTTGTTGATGTTTTATGCCAAGGCCAGCGTCTATCTCAAGGCGCTGCAAAAGAGCGTGAATGAGGAGTGGCGGACTGGGATTGGCTAAGTATCTGCAAGCCACCACCTCCTACTGAACGTGAGCCAATCCTATCGCCAGGATAAGGCCTTAATGGTGCGGCCGACCTGTTCCGGCCGGGGGAGGAGGGCGTGAGCGGCCTGGATTTGCGCTAACCAGGCGTGGATGTCGGCGGGGAATGGGGAGACGCGGCCGCTATTTTGATCCACATGCAGCATCATTGTCTCAAACGTCGCGGCTAGATAGTTGCTGTCGTCATTATCCTCTGGAACCGCCCACATCTGGTGAAAGACGTGCATCCGTTTGGCGTCACAACCCAATAGCTGTGTGGTAAAGTGCAGCGGCGTGGCCTCTTTCACTTCGCGCAGGAAGCAGAGGTGGGTTTCGACGGTGTAGATCGTGCCGTTGGTTCGCGTCCGGTAAGCGGCGTCCATCCGCGCGTAATCAATGAAGGCATCGGAGGCATTGCCGAAGACGACCGCGTAATACCCTTCGGTCATGTGGCGGTTGTAGTCAATCCATTGCGGCCGAACCACGTCCTGATATAGCTGTAGGGGGGCTTCAATCATCAGTATCTAATCTTATTTACCACGGATAGATACGGATAAAACGGATAAACACGGATTTTGCGCCTAAAATCCGTGAAAATCTGTTAAATCCGTACCCATCCGTGGTAAACGACACATTACGCTTAGCGGCATTGTTCGATGGCTTGCATCAGGGCGATCAGGTAACGGTCGCGCTCTTGTTCGAGGGTGCGGATGGAACGGCCGTCCGCCTCTTCCAAACAACCATCAACCATCTTTTGGCGCAGTTCGGCCGTGATCGGCGGTGCTTTCAGTTTCGTCCACGACTCAAACTCGCCGGGATCAAAGTGGTCGAGCATGTGGCCCATGCCCCCTTCGCCACCGGCCAGATGAAAGGTGAGGCACGGCCCCATGATCGCCCAGCGCAACCCCGGCCCGTAGACGATAGAAGCGTCTATCTCGCTGACCGTCGCCATCCCCTCGTTAACCATGTGCAAGGCCTCGCGCCAGAGGGCTTCTTGCAGGCGGTTGGCGATGAAGCCGGGTATCTCCTGGGACATGGGGAGGGGTTTTTTGCCAACGGCCGTATAAAACTCAACCGCCCAGGCAACGGCCTGCGGGTCTGTTTGCTCTCCGCCAACCACTTCCACCAGCGGGATCAGGTAGGGTGGGTTGAAGGGATGGCCGACAACAATGCGCCCCGGATTTTGGCATCTGGCCTGTAAGTCAGTGGCGGCAAAGCCGGAAGTGCTGGAGGCGATGACGATGTCGGCGGGAGCGGCGGCGTCAACGGCCGCCAGCAGCTCTTGTTTGAGCGGCAGTTTTTCGGGGGCGTTTTCCTGGATGAATTGGGCGTTGGCGACGGCCGTTTCCAGATCGCTCGTAAAGCGCAGCCGCGACAGGTCGGCCCCTGGTTTTAAGCCTAGCTGGGTCATCGTCGGCCAGAGGTCGGCCGTCAGTTGGCGCAGCCGCGCTTCCGCACCGGGGGCCGGGTCATAGACCACAACATCCAAACCCTGACGTAGAAAGTGCGCTGCCCATCCGCCGCCAATGACACCCGCGCCGATGACGCCGACTTGCTGGACTTGGGAAGGGGTGGGGAAGTTCATTGAATCACCGTGGGGGAGAAGCAGGGGAGCAGAGGAGCAGGGGAGAAAAAGTCTCCCAGTCGCCTAATCTCTCAGTCTCCTAGTCTCCCAATCTCCAATCCTCTAATCTCTTTTTAGTCCCAACATCTCCCTTGCTTCTTGCGGGGTGGCGGTCTCGATGGAGAGTTCGTCGAGGATGCGGCATAGTTTGCTGACCTGGGCGGCGTTGGATTCGGCGAGTTGACCTTTGCGGAGATAGAGGCCGTCTTCGAGGCCGACGCGGACGTGGCTGCCGAGGATCGCGCCGGTGGTGACGATGTTCATCTGGTGACGGCCGCTGCCCAACACCGACCATTGCAGATCGTCGCCGAGGAGGCGGTCGGCCGTGCGCTTCATAAAGATGACGTTGTCAATGTCTGGCCCAATGCCACCCATTGTGCCGATCACAAATTGGATGAAGATCGGCGGCTTGACCCAGCCCATATCGAGGAAGTAGGCCAGGGTGTAGAGATGGCCGACGTCGTAGGCTTCAAACTCAAAGCGCACGCCGGTTTCTTCGGCGAGCGTCCTCAGCATGTATTCGATGTCAGCGAAGTTGCTGACAAAGGGTTCGCTGCGTGTGCTTTCCAGGTAGGGGGCTTCCCAGTCGTAACGCCAATCGGCCGCATATTTGGGGACCATCGGAAAGAGGCCATAGTTCATTGTACCCAGATTGCAGGTGCAGAGTTCGGGGCGCAGCGTGCGGACAACGTTCAGCCGTTCTTCGACACTTTGGCCGGTCGCGCCACCGGTGGTCAGACTGATGATGGCGTCACATTCGGCTTGAATGCCGGTCATGTATTCGCGGAAGAGGCCGGGATCGGCCGAGGGGCGGCCGTCTTGGGGGTCGCGGGCGTGGAGGTGGATGACGGCCGCGCCTACCCTGGCCGCTTCTATTGACTGTTGCACAATGTCCTCTACCGTGAAGGGTAGATGGGGCGACATAGTAGGTGTGTGGGATGAGCCGGTGATGGCACAGGTGACAATGCGTTTCTTAGCCATGATATTTTGGGAATCCACGAATTGACACGAATCTACACGAATTTATTTCTATTCGTGAAAATTCGTGTTAATTCGTGGATCGTTTTCTATCGGACAATGGACAGGCTTTCGCGGAAGTCGCGGCCGTCCCGTTCTAGCACTTTCAGGCGGCTGAGGTAGTCGTCGGTATCAATGTAGCAGCCCTGCAGGTGGCGTGGGCCGCTTTGGGGGTTGAATTCGTCGCGGCCGTGTAGCACGCGGCGGTTGTCGAATACCTCACAATCGCCAGGTTGGAGGCGAAACTTATATTCATAGCGTGGGTCGCGCAGGAGGCGACTGAAGTTGTCGAATGCGCGATAGAAGGGGAGGACGTGTTCGGGGGCTACGTCCAGCGGCGCAAGCAGGGCGGTGGAGTAGCGAATTTCAAAGTAGTTGCCATCGGCATCAAGGCGGATGATCGGGAACTTGGCTTCGACATCCGTTTCTTTGTCCTGGTAGCGAAAGCGAACAGGGAGCGTGGTTAGCAGTTGCCAATCTTCGGGATGGGTGTGGCGCAACTCTTCGGCCACCGCAAAGCCATCTACCAGGATACTCGCGCCCCCTTCGGCGTCAAAGACGAGGCAGTGGAGAAATTGCAGGCCGGGTTGTGCCTCGCGGCTGACGAGATCGGTATGGGCATTGAGCTTGACGGAGGTATAGGCGAGGCTATTGGGGTCTGGCATGGACTCGACGTTAAACAACATGCCGAAGTTGGTGTCGCGCAGAAAGCTGATCCGTTTCGCTACCTTTAGCACCATTTCCGATTCCGTTGGCACGCCGCGAATGATGGCAAAGCCATATTGCCGGAGCAGGCAGAGCCAGTCGCGCAGGGCGTTGTCGTCGGTCATCACGGCGTCGTATTGTACCTCAGGGAGAAAGTCGCCGAGCAGTTCGGTCGTCCAGAGCGTCGGCCGAAAGCGGCGTTCGTCGCGTGCCTCGGCTTCATAGGCGTTGGCATAGAGCCAATTGGGATCATAATCGCTCTGGTGGCCGTCGTTGGCCCAGGTGATATGCAGGCGGCCGTTCGCGGCGACTTCGGCCGAAGCAGGGGCGATGTCGAGGGGGATGGAGACGGGGTCGAGGGTGTATTCGCCAACGACTTTATGGCGGGCGGTGGGGCAATTGTGGCGCAGCCAGACATGGTGATAGCGGTTGGTGCGGCCGTTGGCCCAGTTAATCGTCACACACTCCGTATCATAAGCAACGTTCTCAATGGCAACAGCACTCATGATTAGCTCTCCTTATGGTTACGCAGATAACGCTGATAAAACGCGGATGACGCGGATTTTGGAACGGCTACAACGGATGAAGAAATAAACGGATATGCATCCATTCCATCCGTTTATTTCTTCATCCGTTGTTGTCTTCACGACAACAGTTTGTTTATTGGGCAAAGATAGCTATAATGTTCCACTATACGGAATTGTACCGTTAAGTGGAACGATGTCAAGTATTCAATCGGTTGAACGAGCATTTTCGATACTAGAGGCGGTTGCCACCTATCCTGATGGTGTGGGTGTGAGCGAACTGGCGCGGCAGGTAGGCTTGCCAAAGAGTACAGTAGCGCGGTTGTTGGCGACGCTGGAGGGACTGGCGGCCGTTGAACGCTTGCCGGACAGCGACCGGGTGCGGTTGGGAAGGACAGTGCTCTCGTTGGCATTGCAAGTGCCTTACCCGCGCCAACTGAGCGCACTGGCACGGCCGTTTCTGCTGGAACTGGCGGAGGCAACGGGGGAAGCGGTTAGTTTCTGTCTGCCAGATGGGGAGCAGGTGTTTTATGCCGATCAGGTGCAAAGCCGCCATTACGTCCAGGTAAGAGATTGGACAGGGGAACGGGTTCCGCTGCATGTGGTGTCGGCGGGGAAAGTGTTTCTGGCCTTTTGGGAAGCAGACGTAGTGGCGCGTTATCTGGAACGGCCGCTTGTCCGCTATACGGCACAGACGGCGGCCGAGCCGGACGATTTGCGCCAACAACTTGAGCAGATACGGCAGCAAGGGTACTGCTGGGCGGTGGGCGAGTTTGAGGAGGGATTGACCGGGCTGGCTGCGCCGGTGCGGGATAGGGACGGCCGTGTGGTGGCGGCACTGAACATCTTTGGCCCGTCTTTCCGCTTTCCAGGCGAGGGAGAGGAAGAAGCTGTTACCCAGCTATTGGTGGAGGCTTGCGGCCGAATGGGGAAGAGGCTTTAAGGGCGCAATAATAGCTGTCTCCCGGCCATGCTCAAGGAGACGGCCGAGAGACAGGGTGGAGCTAAAAAGAGTTTAATCATATCCGGAGAAGCGCTTGGCTGAGCCTGCCTTGGTCAGCATCAAAACGAGCAGGGCCAGGAAAGCCAGAAAGCCACCGGCAAATGCGATGAAAAGCATGAGTATCAGTGAGCCAAATTCAATATACATCTTGTACCTCCATCATCTGCTACAACACCAAGACCAACACAATCACTTCTAAATGCCGTTACCATTTGTCAGGCAGCAACTCCGTTACCATCCACTAGCTTTTCAACGGCGATGACATGGGCACAGTAAGCAACGGGATAGCCGGAGGAGGCGATGCGGCCGAATGAGCGGCAACTGCAGGCCCAGCTACCATTGAGGCGAGATAGCATATGCTGTACGCCATCGCCGGTAAACCGCACTTCGGTCGCGCTTAAACGCTCGATACGTTCCGGCTGCTGAGCAAATTGAAACCCCTTGATCCGTTCATCATTGACGATACTGTTAAACATGATTGACCTTCCTTCTCGTTACGATTTGTTTCCAACACATATCCTCAATGATAAATAGAGTGACTGACAGCAAAAACCGGTTGAGACGCGCAAAATAAGACAGGAAACTCAATATGAGCTTCCTGTTCTTCAGACAAATCTGTGATGAAACTGTCGCTAAGCTGATATAGGAGCGTTTACATGCGCGGGCCACGCACTATCATAAATAAATCCGTGTAATCAGCGATTGGCATTCGTGAATGCATACCGCGTCATCCGCGTAACGATTGTAACGGAGTAGACCCGATGTGGAATCGGCCGTCAGGCCAGCAAAGCGGCCAAAACCGCTTCTAATGAGGGTGTTTCCGAGGCGTCTTTGAAAGCGGTGAGGCGGCGGTAGATGTCGGCCGCGCCCTGGTGAAATTCGCCGGGGACGCCGACAGCGCGGAAGGTAGCGGCGATTTCGTCCATCTCCCCAGCAAAACGCCATGCTTTGGCGGTGACACGGCGGGTGCGTTCGGCCGCTTGCTCCGCAAAATCAGAACCCCCTTGTGACCATTGATTCGCCAGTTCTTCGCGCACGTTCCACGCTTCGGCCGCGCCGAGAATCGCACAGAGCAGGGCTGTTGTCCCTTTGGTATAGGCGGCAAAGCACATTTTGAGGGCGGAGGCTTTGCCGATTTCGTCACCGATGATGCGGGTCTCCAGCGGGCCAGCGGTGAAGCAGGCGGCCGTGCGGGGTGCTGCTGCACCGGAGAGATAGAGCCAGGTACTGTTGGGTTGCCAGGCGGGGCCGCCGATGATGCCGCCATCTACGAAGGTTGCCCCGGCAGCGGCAGCCATTTCCCCAATGCGAATGCTACGTTGTGGCGAGATGGCGTTGGCGTCGAGATAAAGACCGCTGAAGCCCAGGGAAAAGACCTCACTGGCGATGGCTTCGGCCGCGTCGGGCGGGCAGATGCTAACGATAACTGAACATAGAGCGCAAAGATTAGCTATGGTCCCCGCATCTTGTAGTTGATGTTGTTCGGCGCGTTGCCGGGTTTGGGGGCTCCGGCCGTCGGAGGCCCAATAGACGTTGTGGCCTGTGTTTTGGGCGGTGGCGGCAATGGAAATGCCCATTGCGCCTGGGTGAAGAATGCCGATTGTTTCTTTTGCCATTGTCACCGATATCCTTTTCGAAACAAATTATAGATGAACGAGGACGATTGGGATAGCTATGGCTCTACACCTCTGCTTGCGGTGGTTAGTGAATTCATTAATTGAATCTTATCTGATTATGCAAAATTACGTTGATGATTTTTGCCTGGATCGGTAGACTGGGAGATAGTAGGTGTTGGAGCAGGAAGGAGATATTGGTGATAAGACATTAGGGAGGAACCATGTCACAAAGTTACAGCTTAGAAACCCGAAAAATCCTGGAAGACTTTTTACAAACTCTCGAGCGCCAAGACAACATAGACCAAAATCTCTTGATGAAATTACGCCAACTGGTGGCAACCGGAACGTTAGGCCACGAAAAAGCTGTTGCTGCCGCCTTGCAGAGCCTGATGGAGCAAGACAATGAACGTTCCTAAACTCGGCAGCCTACGAATAGATACGTTCCGGGGGATACGTCACCTTGACCTGCAGGTGAATGGAAAAAATTTGATCATTGTTGGCGAGAATGGTTCCGGTAAAAGTTCGATCGTTGATGCAATCGAATATGCCTTCACCAGGCAAATTAGTAAGCTGCGCGGCCGGGCGGACGTGAGCGAAGCGAAGAGCATTCCCTATTTAGGATATAAACAAGCAAGCGTTAGGATAACATTTCATGAACGCTTCCACGAGCCTATCCGAATTAATTTCCCTCGCCCCGAACCAGATGTTCCAACAGAGCTTCAACCCTTCTTTACAGCGGCGACAGAGCGACCGTTTATCTTGCGGCGGGCGCAGATTTTAGAATTTATCAATGCTCGTCCTAGCGAACGGTATGAGAAAATATCGCAACTTATTGGGTTAGAACAGCTGGACCAAATTGATCGACAATGGAAAAAACAAATGAGCATTGCTGAGAAGCAGGTGCGACATTTGGAGAATGAACGAGAGGCGGATTTGGCACGGTTGTCCGAAATTTTGGAGAGCGATATCACCAATGCGAGAGTTATGCTTCAAGTCATCAATTCACGTCTTGCTCGGATTCACCTGCCCCCAATTAGCAACCGTATTGAATTAAATCAACGCCAACTAGAGTTGGGGCAAGTCATTACGGCTGAGACGGAAGCGGGTAAGGACGGCCGAAGGCAAAAAGGCTTAGAGATACTGGCAGAAATTCAGGAAGGTATCAGCGAATTGGAACGCCGTTACACTCAACTTCAGCAAGCATCCAGGGTTTATGAACAGGCGGGAACAGCGCTGGAGGATGCCTCTTTTGAATCACTTCTGAGCGAGGGGTTAAGGCGATTTGAAGAGCGACCAGAATTACAGTACTGCCCATTATGTGAATCTGGCATTGAAGATACGGCTGTTTTCTTAGTACGACTACGCCAACGCCTAAGTACGTTGACGGAACTGACAGCCACACGGATGCAAGTCCGCGAGGCACGACAACAGATAGGGGAACAACTTGATTATTTGCTGCGCTCTATAACAGCTATGTTAGATAATTTGCCACAGGGAGATATTCCAGCGGTAAGCGAAATGATGCGGCCGCTAGAAATTGCTCTCCAAGTGTGGCGGAAAAAGATTGGAGAAGGTCAGGAACAACCGATAGACGACTTTGGGAAGTGGAATAGGGTGCTAACCCAAGTTGAAGACAAGATTCAGGAGCAAGGACAATTATTAGAAACTGATGGTGTGACGCAAGAGCGAATAGATTTGCTTGATCTGCTACCTCGTGTGGACGAAATATGGCGCAATCTCCAACAGGTAGAGCCAAGATTACGCCAGGCGCGCTACTTAATGGAGCAAATAAGGTTGATTTATGATGAACTGCTTGCTGCACGACGACGGGGCTTGCAAGCGTTAAACCAATCACTTGAGGATGATTTTAAGTACCTCTACCAGCAACTACACCCTGACGAAGGATATGAGGCAATCAAAATGCCAGTTCAACTAGATAAGCGTAGCAGCGTAGACTTGAATGCCTCTTTTTATGATCAGGATGGTTCGCACCCGCTGAATTACTTTAGTGAAGGACATTTAGACTCCCTGGGCTTATGCATCTTTTTAGCCTTCATCAAACGTTTCAATGGGGGGTGGAAGGTTATTGCCCTGGATGATGTGCTTAGTACGGTGGATGCCGGACACCGGTTACGTGTGGCAAGGCTTTTGTCGCAAGAGTTTGCAGATTATCAATTGGTGCTGACCACTCATGATAAGCTATGGGCAGAGCAACTACGGCTGGCGCTCTCTGATGCCACTATGATTTCGCTCAAACAGTGGTCGCGGGAGTCAGGGACGGAATGTTGGGATATCTTAACCGATTGGGATTACTATAGGGAGCAGGCACGCATCGGCCGTGTACAGGATGCAATTGGTGGGACTGGTCGCAATCTGGAAAAGTTTCTTTGCGAAATGCGTCATAATCTCCATCTTGCTGTTCCGGCGCGACGCGGCGATGCCTACACGATTGGCGATCTATACGATCCCTTTTTCAAATGGCTAAGTGCGCACCCACCAAGCAGACCGGACAGACCAGCGTTTATAAAAGAATTAGACATATTGAAAACGGAATTGGATGAGGTTTGGCGACTACGGAATTGGGCAGGTGCACACTTTAATGAGTGGGCCGCAGTGGTTTCAGCGAATGAGGCACTCAGTTTTATTGAAGCAGTCCAGCAACTGGTTGAGTCATTTCAATGTCCAGTTTGTTGTAACCTGGTTGTTTATCATTCTGGAGTCGGTGTACTCCAGTGTCCAAGATGTAAGCCTAAACCAGTCGCTATCGTATACGAATACCGACCCGATTGGCACCAGCGAGCAACCAGGCTGATGCAATTTAACAAGCCTGCACAACGACATAACGCTATTCCGCTAACCCAGATGGCGTGGCGCAGTTTCTTGCGCGATATGCGGCATAAACTCCAATTGAAGGTAGTAGCAACGTTCGACGACCAGTACGAAGTAGTCCACTTACATGAACCATTCTTTACTTGGCTGTTAGAACATCCACGGATAGTAGACGACAATTGGCCGGCATGGGTAAAAGCAAAGCAGCAGGCACTCGCCCTATTTTGGACCGGTACTGCCTGGCGAGACATCAGGCTAGAGGAAGCTAATAGCTTTGTTGAAACAGTGTATCAACTTGTCCGCGCCTTTGAATGTGAGCGTTGTTCGCAATTGGTCAGTTATAGTTATGACGATGACACGAGGGGTTATTTTTGCGAAGGGTGCGATCGAGGAAGTACGGCCGCTAAGCCAGCAGGAGCATTGTGGTTTGTCAAAAAGTAGCGGGCAAAGGAGCTTCCACAGGGTTGTGGCGTTCCCAACTGCTGTGGGCCAGGCTTAGGCGCGTGCTGTTCGGTGTATAACGCTTTTACATCTGTGCCCCTTGCCTATACCTTTTTTCAAGCTAGACTATGCCTGTTCACAATGCTGAAGATTTCCATGCGAGACTTATTACCCAGCGAGTCAGGCTAAAAATTGTTGGCCCGCTGCGGGAGGACGATATGCGACCCCTTCGATATTCGATCAACATCACATTGGACGGCTGCTGTGATCATCGTGTGATCCCCCCAGATGAGGAGTTGCAGGAGCTGCATCAGCACCACACCAAGAATCTCGAGCAGGCTGATGCCCTCATCTATGGTCGAGTGACGTATGAAATGATGGAAACGGGATGGCGGCCGTTTGCAGAGACCGAGGTAAGGGCTGATTGGATGAAACCCTGGATGGAATCCTTCGCCCGAACAATTCACGCAGCAAAGAAGTACGTCGTGTCCAGCACGTTGGAGCGAGTTGATTGGAACGCGGAGCTTATCCGCGGGGATTTGGCGGACGCAATTCGGCGGCTCAAGCAGGAGCCAGGTAATGGACTGCTCGTTGGCGGCGTTACGCTTCCCCTCGCCTTGGCGGAACTAGGATTGATTGACGAGTATGAGTTCGTGGTGCAGCCCAGAGTGGTAGGCCATGGCCCAACGCTGTTCGCCGGACTTTCCAAACTACTTGACTTGCGGCTCGTAGACCGGCTGGAGTTCAAATCGGGTGCGGTGGCGATGCGGTATGAGGTCAGGAGATAGGGGTTTTGCGGGCAAGGGGGCTAATGGGGCTAACAAATCGGTCCAGCCTATGCTCTGCCGTTTGGAACGATGTTAGCCCGACGATGAAACACAATCATCGTTACCCCCATTCAGAAGGCTAATCACTTGCTCCCACACCTTGCGTTCCGTGTCGCTTCTCACGAGTGGCTCGAACCCCAACTGTAAATACAAAGGGATCGCCGCCAACCGATCGGTTGTCGTATGAAGACGAGCTTCGCGACACCCTGCTTGCTCGGCCACCGTAAGTACACCGATAAGCAATGCCCGTGCAAATCCCTCCCGACGCCGCTCCAGAGCCGTCGCCACCCAACGAACCCAACCACAGTGTGGAAGGTCTGGACGTACCTGCAACGAAGCCGTCGCCATCAGCTGTCCCTCGGCCGCGACTACCAACGTCGCCCTGACCGTTTCGTCATAGAACAGCTCATGCTCAGTACCCGTTGCATCCCAATACTCACCCTCAAACGCGCGGCCCAAGAGCGCGGCCAAAGCTCTGGCCTCCTCCACTTGAGCATGCCGGACGACCAGCGGCGAAGCCAGAACCGGTATTGCCGGAACACCCAAGAGTGTCGGCCGCCGCATCGTGACGTTTACTGGCGCAGCAAGCGCATCGGATTTCTCACTCATCATTCTGAGTTATAATTAAAAGTAGGCGGCGAGTGGATATCATAGTTGGTCTCCAAGATAAGCAGATAGCGGATAGGAGCCACCGGCAAGAATAGCAGATTATTCTTGTCACTCCATAATTTGTGGACGAATCTATGTTTGAAAATGAAGGGGAAGGGCAAGTAGCGTTATGAAGGTTGCAGTCATTGGCGGAGGCTCTACTTACACGCCGGAATTGATCAATGGGTTCCTGGCCCGGACTGAATCGTTGCCGCTGACGGAGCTGTGGCTGATGGATATTGACGCCCGGCGGTTGGAGATTGTCGGCCGCTTTGCCCAACGAATGGTGGCGGCGCGGGGCAATCCCTTTCGCGTGGTGTTGGCGGATGACCAACGGGCGGCCGTCAGCGGTGCCTCCTATGTCTGTACCCAATTCCGCGTCGGGCAGATGGCGGCGCGAAAGGAGGATGAGTATCTCGGCCGCCGTCACGGGCTGATCGGTCAGGAGACAACGGGCGTGGGTGGAATGGCCAAGGCGTTGCGTACCATTCCGGTCGTCCTGGATATTGCACGGGATATGGCGGAGGTCGCGCCAGGGGCGTTGCTGGTCAATTTCACCAATCCGGCGGGGTTGGTGACGGAGGCGTTGGCGCGTTATGCGCCGGAAGTGGCGGCCGTTGGCGTGTGCAATGTGCCGATCACGGCGAAGATGCAGTTGTTGGGGCTGTTGGAGGAAGTGGTCGGCCGGACAATTGAGCCGGAGCGCGTCGAGCTGCAAACGTTGGGACTCAACCATCTCTCCTGGCATCGCGGCCTGACCCTGGACGGGGAGGAGATGTGGCCGCGGGTGTTTGCGGCGTATGTGGAGCAACAGAAGGCGGCCGAGCATCCCGGTTGGGACATCGGGACGCTGGAAGCGCTGGGGATGGTTCCCAATTATTATTTACAATATTTCTATTATACCGGCCGCAAGCTGGCGGCACAGGAGCAGTGGCCGCCCTCCCGTGCGGAGGAAGTAGAGGCGATTGAAGAAGGGTTGCTGCGCGACTACGCCGACCCCAACCTGACCGAGCCACCGGCCGATTTGATGAAACGGGGCGGCGCGTATTATTCGACGGTGGCTACACAACTGCTGAATGCCCATTACAATGACATGGGGGAAATCCACATTGTCAACCGGCGGCATGAGGGCGCGGTGGCGGGCTGGCCGGCGGATTGGGTGTTGGAGATGCCCTGTCGCGTCGGCCGTGCCGGGATTGAACCGCTACCCACGGAACCATTGCCGCCGGTCAGCTTTGGCTTGTTGGCACAGGTGAAGACGTATGAGATTTTGACGGTGGAGGCGGCCGTGCATGGCGACCGGCAGGCGGCTTATCAAGCGTTGCTGGCTCATCCGCTTGGCCCGGCGGCCGATCTAGTCCAGACGGTGTTGGATGATCTGCTGCAAACCCATCGGGCGTATTTGCCGCAGTTTTTGGGGGTGGCTCGTGGAAAGTAGACAGTGGTCAGTAAGCAGTAAGCGGTTATCGGTTATCGGTTACCAGACCGAATACCGATTACGGGTTACCGCTTACCGCCCACTATCCACTGCCTACTGCTCACTGCTCACCGCTTGCTACTCACCACTCGGACAGAGACTACCCAATGACCCGCTACTTCCTCGGCGTTGATGTCGGCTCATCGAAGACCCACGCGCTGATTGCCGATGAGCAAGGACGGGTGGTTGGTTTTGGCAAGAGCGGCGCGGGTAATCACGAAGTGGTTGGCTATGATGGGCTGGCTGATGCCTTAAACACGGCTGTCGGCGAAGCACTGGCGATGGCGGGAATATCGAGGGTGGATATTGCCGGGGCAGGTTTTGGCGTGGCCGGATTTGATTGGCCGTCGGAAAAGGCGGCGACGCTGGAGGCGATTGACACACTGGAATTTGATGCGCCGGTCGAGGCGGTCAATGATGCGGTCTTGGGCTTGCTGGCGGGCGCGGCCGATGGCTGGGGTGTGGCGGTGGTGGCTGGAACGGGTTGCAACTGTTGGGGGCGCGACCAGACCCACCAACGGTATGGACAGGTGACGGGGGCTTCCTTAAGGATGGGCGAGGCAGCCGGGGCGGGCGAGTTGGTGGCGAAGGCGGTGCAGGTCATCGCCCATGCCTGGACGAAGCGCGGACGGCCGACGCGCCTGACCGAAGCCTTTCTCGACTATACCGGATTGGACAGCGCCACAACGCTTTTGCAACAGATTGCGACCGAGGAACTTTATCTACCGGCGCGGATGGCGCCGCTTGTGTTTGAGGTAGCGGCCGCGGGGGATGAAGTGGCAAACGAGATCATCCGCTGGGCTGGATGCGAATTGGGGGAACTGGTGAATGCCGTTGTGCGGCAGTTGCGTTTTGAGCGATGCGAGTTTGATATGGTGATGGTGGGGAGCTTGTTTAATGGCGGTCCAATGCTCATCGAGCCAATGCGGCAAACGATCCAACCAGTCGCGCCGGGGGCGAGGTTGGTGCGTCTGACCGTGCCACCGGTGGTGGGGGCGGTGGTGTTGGGGATGGAGCAGGCGGGGCTGGTGGTGTCGGCCGCTATCCGCGAAACGCTCGAACGCTCCTTGTAGCGACAATCCTCTGGATTGTCTGATGACGGAAGAACAATCCAGAGGATTGTCGCTACGAGAGCGGCCATTTGTGTCCTAATCCTTTTCTTCGTTTTCGATAAATAGCTTCAGCCGCAGCAGGCGTTGGTCCCATTTGGCATTGAGTTCTTTGATCCACTCGTCCAGTTCGTCGAGTG
Organism: uncultured Ardenticatenaceae bacterium; assembly: GCA_964410625.1. Lineage (GTDB taxonomy): Bacteria > Chloroflexota > Anaerolineae > Promineifilales > Promineifilaceae > CAYPHY01. The sequence goes on from CAYPHY010000001.1 coordinate 185,553, forward strand.
GCTCCGGCGTTAGCGAATACCGTTTTTCACGCCCTCTTTTGTAGACGGTCACCAATCCCGCTTCTTCGAGGATGCGCAGATGCTTGAGGATGCCCTGGCGGGTGATCGGGTACTCCTCGGCGAGTTGCGTCGCCGTTCGCGGGCTGTGTTCCGCTAGATTGAGCAGCAGCTTGCGACGCATGGGATCCGCCAGCGCAGCGAAAACAGGTGCGTCAGTCACAATTTCGTACTCCGGTGAAAATAGTTACGCGGATAACGCGGATAAAACGCGGATGACGCTGATTTTTAACCTGGTTATCAACCATCATCCACGTGAGCTTTCCTGAGAAGCCACGAATTGACACGAATCTACACGAATTTGATTGGTGAAAATTCGTGCCAATTCGTGGACCTCAATTTTCTTCCAGGTAGGCTTTGAGAGCAGCCATCACGGTGGCATATCCGGCGGCCGTGCCTTCATATTGCTTTTGGCGAATGTCTTCGGGCAAGCCTTCAAAGCCGCTTTCGCTGACCGTCACCCGTGTCCCGCCGTTTTCTTCATCCAGCACAAAGCGGGTAAACATGGCGGTCGAGTGGTATTGGGGTTGTGGCGGCCATTGGATGGCGAACTCGCGCGGCCGATCAACAACAGCGAGCGTTGCCACCATCCAATCTTCTTCTTTCGCCAGATTGGGATCATTCTCGCTCCCAAAGCGGATGGTTGCCCCGGCTTCGACCTGGGGAATCTCCCAGTGATCTCCCCACCAATGGCTGATCTGCTTGCCATCGGTGATCGCCTCCCAGACTCGTTCGCGGGGCGCATTGATCCAAATGGTGTATTCAACTGTCAACTTTTCCATATTGTTATATCCAATCAATTTTCGACACGAATGACACGAATAACACGAATATTGGGGTAATCGGTTATTATTCGTGAAATTCGTGTCATTCGTGTCAGAAAAAGATTATCAACTCCTAAAAACCGCCTGGATAGGGCAATGCTGTCCCTTCGATAGCAGCTTTCAAATTCTCCAGCATCATACCAAAGCCGAAGGCGTTCTGTTCGATGGCTGGATGGCGTGTCTCTTCCGGTTCCTGTTCGTAGCCAGTGTAGGTCAGGTGCAGTCGTGTGCCGCCGCTTTCTTCCTCCAATGTCCAGGTTGTGGTGTGGATCGCTTCTGGCGGTTCGGGGTTGGTGCGCGTGATCAGACGATAAGGGGGATCAACCAGTTCGACGATCTGGATATACATATCGCTATCTGTTTCCGGATCGTAGACGGAAAGCTGGGTTCCCGCTTCCGTTTCGGTGGTGCGCCACTGGGTTCCTGGGGAGAACCACTGCTCGATCTGCGCCGGATCGGTGATCGCTTGCCAGACCCGTTCGCGTGGGGCGTCAATCCAGATGCTGCGTACGGTCCCGAATATTTTCTTTGATTCGCGGCGGAAACCAAACAGCGCAGAGACATACCCTTCAGGATAAGGCAGGTCTGTACCGGCGAGATAGGCTTTCAGGTTTTCCAATGCCTTCTCCCAGGCGGCGCCACTGGGGGCGAGGTGATCTTGACGGCCGTCTTCCGGCAGCGACTCAAAGCCACTCATCGTAACCGTCACTTGCGTGCCGCCTTGTGCTTCGTCAAGGGTGAAGGTATTGGCGACCAATTTGTCAGGGAAACCATAGGCGGTCACCCGGCGAGGGGATTCTATGTTTGTTTGCACCGCAACGGCCGCTTCCATCGGCCCCATGCAAACAAACAGCCGTCCCTCTCCGTCGCGCTTCATTTGTGCGCCAAGCATGGGGGGCAACAACCATTGCGCGAGGTGTTCAGGGTCGGTGATGGCTTGCCAGACCCGTTCGCGGGGGGCATCAATCCAGATGGTACGTTCGACGGTTAATGTTTCCATGTTTAGTGTCTCCTTGTTCAATCGTTATGCGGATCTCGCGGACAATACGCTGATGACGCGGATTTTTGTTTTGATCAATGTTGTTCCGATTCGGTGACTGCTTGCCACACTCGTTCGGGTGGGGCGGCAATCAAATGCTGCATTCGACGACTAAATCTTCTATGTTGATTCTGTCTCCTATGTGCAACCGTTCAGTTGCAAATAGAGTAGCAGAAAATTTGTTCTATGTCAACAACAAAGAATGGTCAAAATCAATAAAAATTGTAGTGGATACTTGAAACATTGACATTGTAAGAAGCTATGAAAGAAACATCAATTACTATAATATTGAAGCATAGTTCATAATTTCGTTCAGCCAGCAGTATCAATCTCAGTTCCTCAGTTTCGTACATATTTACTGTCTAGGACTTCTGCTGAAATAAACAGAATAGTGCCAGATACATGGTGATGACGAACTGCACATATGCTTCATATGTATTTACGGGTATTTTTGTAAGGGAGTATCTAAATGAAGATTGTTAATATGGTTTTGAATTATATAAGACGGTTTGGTCAATGGTGGCTACAACAATTCAAAGGTACAAGTGCATTGGGAAAGGTAGTATTTGGGGGAGTTTCACTGCTATTTGCCTGTTGTATTTGTACAGTTCCTATAGCACTTGTGAGTAGCGAAAATTCTACTTTAACCCCCGAGGCTACCTCTGAAATTCCCTTGGCAAGTAACGAATCGTTGACAGACTCACAAGAATCCGATGATGGCGTAATTGAAACTCCACTAGCTACACAGACTCAAGTACCGTTACCAACGAATACACCATCTGCTATTCCTACAAATACATCACTGCCAACTAGGACTAGCACTCCCACCTATGTCCCCACAGACACTTCAGAACCTTTGGAAACGGCGACCCCATTCATCACAGCAACATTAGAATCTACTGATACCCCACAGCCAACAGCGACACAAGATATGACCGCCACTACAGAGGCTGAAGAGCAAGCGTACCTCATAGAGATGACTCAAATAGGTGATGATTATGTAACGGCTTTGGAATTGGTTGGCGAACTTTCAAACCAAGCTGGTGAGGATCCAACACTACTGTTCGATGAGGAGTGGAAAACACAGATGGCCATAGGGCTATTGCTTATGCAAGTAAGTGGCGAAAATTCACGTGAGCTTCAGCCTCCTGCTCGATATGAAGAAGCACATAAACAGTTCTTAGAAGCGGTTGTTCATATGGATCGCGTAGTTGAGCTTTTGCCCCGTGGTATAGATGAGCTAGATGCCGACTTAATTAATGAAGCGAGTATAGAAATGTTGCTTGGTACTGAAGCACTAGATGAAGCTACAGCAGCATTTGAGCGTGCCAATAATGTACCATAACGGCTAACAACTAGATCACCCTCGGCTCTACCTCCAAACAGGCGACCTCGTGCCCCGCAGGGACGAGGCGGAGTTGGGGGTCTAGTTCGCGGCAGTGGGGTTGGGCGAGGGGGCAGCGGGGGTGGAAGCGACAGCCGGAGGGGAGGTCTATCGGGTTGGGGGTTTCGCCTTGGAGGATGATCCGTTCGCGGCGCTGGCGAGGGTTGGGGACGGGGACAACGGAGAGCAAGGCTTTGGTGTAAGGGTGCTGCGGCCGTTCCAACACCTCGCGCGCCGGGCCGATCTCGACGATGCGGCCGAGGTACATCACGGCAATGCGGTCGGCCAGATAGCCAACCGTCCCCAGGTCGTGGGTGATGAAGAGGATGGAGATGCCGCGTGTGCGGCGCAGTTCGAGCAGGAGGTTGAGGATTTCGGCGCGGATACTGACATCGAGCATGGAAACGGGTTCGTCAGCCAGCAACACTTCCGGCTCTAGCACCAACGCCCCGGCAATGACCACGCGCTGGCGTTGGCCGCCGGAGAGTTCGTGGGGGTAGCGGTGGATGAAGGCGGCCGCCGGTTTCAGGCCAGCATCTTCTAGCGCTTTGATCACCAGTTCTTGGCGCTCGCGTTTGCTTTTCGCCAGCCGGTGGACAACTAATGGCTCAGCGACGATCTCGCCGATGGTCATGGTTGAGTTGAGCGATTCGTAGGGGTCCTGGAAGATCATCTGCACGTGGCGGCGTACCTCGCGCAGCCCTTTATTGTTCAGGGTGGAGATTTCCTGCCCGGCGATGTTGATGCTGCCGGAGGTCGGCCGTTCCAGCCCCATCAGCGTCAACGCCATCGTTGATTTGCCACAGCCGCTTTCGCCGACCAGCGCCAGTACTTCCCCCTGCCCAATGGCAAAGGTAACATCATCAATGGCATGGACAAAACGCTCGTCGCGGCCGAAGAGGCTGTTCTTTTGCGCGGGGAAGAGTTTGCGGAGGTTGGTGACTTGGATGATTGGGGATGGTTTCATATGGTTACGCAGATGACGCTGATTGCACGCGGATTTAGTTTTATAGTTTCGAGATATGATCAGGAATCTGCCCCTATTAGATGACAACTGGCCCAGTGGCGGGCGGCCGCTTGGTGCAAGGTGGGCGCGGCCGTGTGGCATTGATCGAAGGCGACGGGGCAGCGCGGGGCGAAGCGGCAACCGGCAGGCAGGGCGTCGAGGCGTGGCGGAAAGCCGGGGATGCTGGCCAGTCGTCCCGTTGGGTGGCTGAGGTCGGGGAAAGCGTTGAGTAGCTCACGGGTGTAGGGGTGTTGGGGATGGTTGAAGATGGTGTCTACGCTGGCGTATTCGGCCGTGACGCCCCCATACATCACCAGCACCGTATCACACATCTCAGCGACCACGCCGAGGTCGTGGGTGACAAAGATGATGGAGAGACCAAGTTTGTCGCGCAGCTTTTCAAGTAGCTCTAAAATTTGGGCTTGCACCATCACATCCAGCGCGGTAGTCGGCTCGTCGGCGATGACGATTTGTGGTTCGCAGGCGAGGGCCATGGCGATCATCGCCCGCTGGCGCATCCCGCCGGAGTATTGGTGGGGGTACTGGTTGCGCCGGTTGGGGGCAATGCCGACCAGATCAAGCAGTTCGGCCACGCGAGCATCCACCCGCTTCTTATCGGTCAGGTAGTCATGCTGTACAATCGCTTCGGCGATCTGTTCGCCAACGGTACGCACCGGGTTGAGTGCGTTCATCGCCCCCTGGAAGATCATGGCGATGTTTTTCCAGCGCACAGCGGCCATCGCCTTTTCGTCCAGGTCGAGCAGGTCGGTCCCCATGAAGCGGATGGAACCGTTGACGATGCGGCCGTTGGCGGGCAGCAAGCGCATCAGGCTCAGCATCAGCGTGGTCTTGCCGCAGCCGCTTTCGCCGACCAGTCCCAGGACTTCCCCTTCATGGAGGGTGAAATTGATGTCCACCAGGGCGTGGGCGGTGGGGGCTTTGCCGTCGTCAATGAGGAAGTCGGTGGACAGGTTGGTGACTTCGAGCAAGACGGAGGTTTTGTAGAGTTGCTCCAGGCCGTGAATGATTGTGGATTTTGCGGTTTCGGTTTGCATGATAGGTTGATGGGTCATTCTTGTGTTTGCGGGCGCGGCCGCATCAGCCGCGCCACCATCTTCGCACCAACGGAGAGGTGGTGGGTCTCCAGGCGCGGGTTCAGCACTTGCTCTAATCCTTGCCCCAAGAGGGTACAGCCCAATACCAGCCAGACAATGCCCAGGCCAGGGACAACCAACGCCCACCACGCTCTCGCGCTCATCGCGCCGCGGGTGAAGGCGAAGTTGAGCATCTGCCCCCAGCTAATGGCGGTTGGATCGGAGAGGCCGAGGAAGCTGAGCGCACTCTCGTTGAGGATCGCCAGGGAGATGACGAGGACGGTATTGACGACGATCAGCGGCAAGACCAGCGGCAGAATGTGGTGGCGGATGATGTGGGCATTGCCCGCGCCAATCGCTCTTGCCCGCAAGACAAATTTGCGCTGCTTAACGGAAAGCGTCTGCGAGCGAACTAGCCGCGCCGAACCGGTCCAGCCGAGCAGGCCGATGACGAGGATGATGTTGAAGATGCTCGGCCGTGTCAGCGCCACCAACAGCACAATCAACGGAAAGTCGGGGATAACAAGCATAATGTCGGTGAAGCGCATCAGGACGTTTTCGACGCGGCCGCCATAATATCCGGCGACAATGCCAATTGTCCCACCGATGACAATAGAGATAAAGGAGGCGAAGAAACCGACAATCAACGAGACTCGCGCCCCATAGAGAAAGTTGGTCAACACATCCTTTCCGGCGTCGTCGGTGCCAAGCGGATGTTCCGCACTGGGTGGGGCATAGATGTCGTCAATGGTCACGCGCACCGGCTCGCGCGGGTCATAGGGGGCCAGGAAGGGGGCGAAGATAGCCATGAGTACCGCCAGGAGGAGCATGAGCGCCCCAGCGAGGCCCATCCGACTGCGGCGGAAGGTGCGCCAGAAGCCACGAACGTTGGAGGGGGTGGTGGGTTGGGTCATTGTTCGGTGTTCGGTAATTGGTAATCCGTAATCGGTAAGAGTCGGTAAGCGGTAATCGGACTCATCATTCTGATAACCGATAAACCGATAACCGATTACCCAGTTTCGACACGCGGGTCGAGGTAGGAATAGAGCAGATCGGCCACCAGGTTGGCGAAGATGACGCTGACGGCGATGAGCAGGAATGCACCTTGTAACATCGGGTAGTCGCGGCGTTGGACGGCGGTGAAGATCGCCCCGCCGAGGCCGGGCCAGGAAAAGACGGTTTCAATCTGGATCGCGCCGCTGACGGTGAAGCCAAGATTGAGCGCGATGATCGTCACCATCGGCAGCATAGCATTTTGCAGGGCATGGTCGCGCAGAATCTGGAAGGTACTGAGACCTTTCGCCTTGGCGGTCAGGATATAGTCCTCTGATAAGACATCCAGCAGCGTGCTGCGCATGATCAGCATGTATTCGCCGAGGAAGATGATCGTATAGGTCAGGGTAGGCAAGATGAGATGGCGGCCGATGTCCACCCAACGCGCCCAGCTACTTTCATAGACCATGCCGGGGGTGAGACGGCCGCCAATGGGCAGCCCCCAATAGCTGCTGCCGATGAAAAGGAGGATGATCCCCAGCCAAAAGGTGGGTAAGCTCCAGGCGGTGAGGCTGAAGAGCAGGGCGCTGTAGTCAACGGCCGTGCGCGATTTCCAGGCGGCCGCTATGCCAAGAGCCATACCGAGGATGATCGCCAGAACTTGCCCCAGCCCGATGAGCAAGAGCGTATTCCACAGCAGTTCGCCCAGCAAGGAGGCGACCGGCCGGTTGGTATGGTAACTGATGCCCAACTCTCCACGCAGCAGATTGCCGACGTAGATGAAGAACTGGGTTTGCAAGGGGTTGACCATACAGTCGCCCAGTTCTAATGGGTTCAGCGATTGGAAGCAGTTGATCACCGGCTTATCGAGGCCAAAGCGGACGCGAATCGCCTCAATTGCTTCCTGGGTCAGGCGTGGGTCGCGAATGCCCGCCCGCGCTGGGTCGCCGGGCAGGACGCGAAAGAGAAAAAAGTTGAGCGCGATGACGAAAAGGATGGTCACCAACGCCCAGGCGATTTTGCGAGCAATCAGGCGGGTACGTGTCATTTTGTAAGAGCGTAATCGCTAATCGGTAAACGGTAATCGGATCACTGATCACCGTTTACCGATTACCTTTTAGTTAACCGGCGTGATCACCAACAACGAGCTGGGGTCTTCCAGGCCGAGCTTACCGGCATCGGTGATCCAGCCCTGGAAGGTGTCGGTGCGATAGGCTTGCACGGCTTGATCGTAATAGGGAATGATGTAGGGGATGTCGCGGTGGGCGATGGCTTGCATTTCATGAACAATGGCTATTCGCGCATCTTGATCGAGTTCCGTCGCCTGTTGGGCAAAGAGTTCGTCATATTCCGGGTTGGAGTAGCCCGTTTCGCTGTTGCCGGTGGGGATTTCGTCGGTGGTTAGAATGCTGAGCAGGAAGCCAGGATCAGGATCAGACCCCCAGCCCCAGAGAATAACGTCGAAGTCGAAAGCGGGGCAGCAAACAGAGGTGAGGGCGTCGGGGTCGAGCGCTTGTTGTTCGGTCTGCACGCCGATCTGCCCCCAGGTGGCGGCCAGTAATTCGGCCGTGCGTGGGGCGTTGGAACTATCGGAAGGCCAGTTCAAGCGGAAGCTGAGTGGCTCGCCGCCATCGGGCATTTCGCGCACGCCGTCACCGTCGCTATCGAGATAACCGGCGTCATCCAAAATCTGGTTGGCGAGGTCAATGTCAAAGGCATAATCTTCGATTTGGTCGTTGAAGAAAACGCCGAGGCCATCGGGGACGACGGAGATGCCAGGCACGCCGAGGCCAAGCAAGATCACATCAATGATGTTTTGCTTGTCGGTGGCGTGGGCGAGTGCCAAACGGACGTTGCGGTCGCGCAGGGCGGGATGGCCGGAGCAGACGCCATCATCAGGGGGGCAATTCTCCTCCTCAACCACGTTGAAGATGATGTCGCTGAGTGAGGGGGAGAAGGGTGGGCCACTGACGATTTCGACATTGGCTTCGTTGCGCAGGCTGGCAACGGCCGTGTTTGGCATTTCGGTGATCATGTCCACCTGCCCGGTACGAAGTGCCTGGACGAGTGCATCCTGGTTGTCAAATGTCTGGAAGACGGCATTGGTGATCAGTGGCCCTTGCAGGTAGTGGTCTTGCACCGCTTCCAGGTTGAGGAATTCATTTTGGCGGTATTCGGCCAGATGAAAAGGCCCCGTGCCGATCATCTCGCTGTTCTCAAACTCAGATGGGTTTTCGACCTCGGCCCAAATATGCTCTGGCAGGACGTAGAGGAAAACAAGCTGGCTTTCGATGTTGGGAATGGGTTCGCTGAGGGTGAGGACAACCGTTTGGTCATCGGGCGCTTCGACGCTGGCGAAGTATTCGGTGTAGACGGGCAAGAAGGGGAAGTCGGTTTGTTCGGCGTAGAGATTGTAGGTGAAGACGACGTCGTCGGCCGTCAGTGGTTCACCATCGTGGAAGGTGATGCCGTCGCGCAGGGTATAGGTATAGACGGTGCCATCGTCGGACACCTGCACATCTTCGGCCAGTTCTAACGTATAGGTCCCGTCAAGCTGCAACTGGTACATGGCGTCGTAGACGAGTTCAAAGATGGTGAAGGCTTCGGCCAGGACAGCCAGACCGGGGTTGAGTGAATCAGGGCTACCACCCCAGCCGATGCGGACGGTGGCCGGGCCGGATGCTTCGGGGGCGGCTTCTTCCGGTTCGGCCGCTTCCTCACCGGTTTCAGCAGGTTCTTCGCCAACTTCGGCCGGTGCCTCGGTGGCCTCAATGGTCGTGTCGGCGGCCGGACTGCCACAGGCGACCATCGCCAAGAGCAGCAAACAACTGAGTAACATTAGGGAATAACGTTTCATCTTCTCTTCTCCGTATAAAAAACATAAAGCGGCCGCTGCGCTAGGCAAACGGCCGCTGGGATACCCATATTGTAGCCACCGGCGAACGAATGATCCAGATCGTTGGGCAACCTTGTTGGCAACTTCGTTGGCAACTTGTTGAATAACGAGGCGGACTCGTCTGTGGCGAAATGATGTAATTGGTCAGGTCAAGGTCAGGATACTGATCCAACTGCTATCTCCGCGTGGGCCGTAAATGTTCGGCACCAACGCGAGGATTATACGCATGGAAGCGTGAGCGAACAATCAAAAATTAATCAATGTATGAGGTTTTGTTGTGGGATAAAAGTCTCTATTGTTCCAGCACGAGTTAGACACCCCAATCGTTACTTCTTCTGCTGGTAGTATTCCCTCGTTTCCGCTTCACGGCCGCGAACGACGCGCCGCCCGGTAAATGGCCCCGTGGTTTGGGTGACAACGGTGTTTTGCTCTTCGCGGCCGTCGCGCTGGTAATAGATGACAACCCAATCATGGGTCATCTCTAGCTCGTGGGCGCGGGCGGTGTTGGAGAATAGCACGGTGAACGACCAGCCATCCCGTTTCGTCTCCCACAGCGGCAACCAGGCCTCGTTGTCGGGGTTGAAGCGTTTGGGGGCGATCTTGGGCAGTTCATCCGCCTCGGCACGCCGCCGGTATTCAGCGTCTACATCCAGCAGCAAGGAAACGGATGGCCGTTCCTTTAAGGGCTGCTCTCCGCTGACACGGCGCTGCTGCCGTTTCTGCGCGCTGCGGCTCAACACTCCAGCCAGGGAGGAGAGGACAGCCTTGACGCGCTTGGGGCCGAAGCCTTCGACCTGTTCCAGGCGGCCGTCATGCCCCGCTTGTTCTAGCTCTTCCAGTGTTTGGATGCCCAGTTCATCCACGATGCGTTGCGCCAATTCCGGGCCGATGCCGGGGAGTTGGGTAAACAAGGCGGCCGGGGTGCTCTCGCCTTGCAATCGCTCTAGCTGGCTGGAACGGCCGGTGGTGACGAACTCAATGATCAGGCTTGCCAGCCCTTCACCGATATCGGGCAAGGCGACCAGGGTCTCGCGGTCGTTGGCTCGCGCTAACTCCGCCAGAGAGCGGTCCGTGTTGCGCACGGCGTTTGCTCCGTTGCGATAGGCGCGAACACGAAAGGTGTTGCTGTCTTGTGCTTCCAGGAGATCGGCAACGCGATCAAGGACGGCAGCGATTTGCTCATTGGTCGGCCGTGCCGATTTATTCCCTTTAGTCGCTGTGGCAGACGCCTTAGGCGCCGTGGCAGACGCTTTCATCGCTGTGGCAGAATTGTTGTTGTTCATTTGCCTGGTAGATCCATTGGGGACAAATTGCTTGAGGGTTTGAAAATCTTCCCTGAGCGTTTCGCGCTGGTTGTTGTTATAGAGGGCAACGGCCGGATGGTAAAGCGGGACAATGGCCTCTGTGTCGCGATTGGCGTTTATGGGGATGACCTGGCCGTGGAGCTGGCTGATCGTGGCGGTTGAATCTCCCACGCGGAACTCCTTCAAAACGAAGGCCATCGCAAAACGGCCAAGGGTGACAATTACCCTCGGCCGTATGATGGCAATTTGCTCATGGAGAAAGGGGGCATAGAGGTCTATTTCTTCGGGTCGGGGATCGCGGTTGCCCGGCGGCCGATCCTTGACGATATTGGTGATATAGACATCCTCGCGGCGCAGGTTGATTGAGGCCAGGAGTTCGTTGAGCATCCGCCCGGCCGCGCCAACGAAGGGACGGCCGCTTTTCGCTTCCTGTTCACCCGGCGCCTCGCCAATGAACATGATCTCCGCATCCACGTTTCCCTCGCCGATCACAGCATGGTAGTTATTTTCTAGCCGGTAGGTATAGAGGGGGGACGCTTCTAGCGCCGATATGGCTTTGGCGACGGCCGCCATTTGCGCGGCTTTATCCTCTTTCATGGTGAATGTGGTACTGGGAAGGGTAAGCGTTGAAGAACCTACCCCTCGTCCACGCCGGTTACGGTGAATGGATCAGAGATGAGCCGCACCTCACCCTGGTTATAGTCAATGACAAAGACCCAATCGCCATTGACATCAAGCCAATCAGGGAGGGTCACTTCTCTGTTTAACACACCTGCGTCATCCGTCTGGGCGCTGTCGAATATCTCGAACTCTGAATCAACCGGCCCCAGGCCAATCTCTACTTCGGCGTTTGGCGGAAGACCGGTAGCCATTAGTTGAAAAGGTGTTCCCGGTGACCCGCTGGAGGGTGTGAAGGTTAGTGATGGCTGCCCATCGGCCGGTGTCTCGTTACTATTACCGTTATCATTGCTGTTACTGTTATCGGGCACGCTGTTGTCGTTGTTGTCTGGCGTACTGCTCTCCGGTACGGGGCTGGCTGGTGCAATGTTGTCGTTGCCATTGTCCAGGCCACCACCGCCACTTGGGGTTGCGTCAGCGGGTGTGTCGCCGCCCGTTGTGGTGCAGGCGGCAAGCAGGGCGACGATCATAATCAGGAGCAGCCTCGTTAGATAATTTTTCATTCTTCTTCCCTTTAGCGATAATGAAAATCTGATTCCATTATCTGCTATACCTCGCGCAAAAAGCGCCGGACATCGTAATCCCATTCGCGGGTGGTGATGTCGATTTCTGTCCCCTGCTCTTGGGGTGCGACCTGCACCAGGACAAATCCGCCGACATTATCGTTAAATTCAAGCGCCCGGTTGCTGCGGGGCATGATGTCGAGGCCAACACCCTGGGGGCCGAAGAAAGCGGCCGCTTTCTCTAATATCTCCTGGGGTGCTTGCTCGGTTACTTTTCCCATTCGTAGCATGATACTGCTTCCTTTTCTCAACCTCCTCAACCATACATGAGGTGGGTTTCCAACTCGGAGGGGCCAAGGCCAACGGCCGCTAATGCCTCTGGCTCTTCGTCGAGTGCAACGCGCAAAAGGTGGCGGGCAAGCGCCAGCACTTCTTGATCTTCGCCAGCGCCTGCTTGTTGTAATTGGCCTGCCAACAGTTGCTGGCGTTCGGCGTTGGCGGGGCCAATATCCAGCAGGTCAGCTTCCACCCCGCTATATTTTTGCCCTAGCAACGCTTTCAACTCATCATGGGTGTTGATGGCCTTTTTCTCGTCTTCTGGCAGATACATCACATTCGGCCGAAAGCTGGCGGCCGCGCCAACGGCCAATGCATTGACAATCAGGGTTATGTTATCCATCTCTATGCGTCTCTCAATTGCGGCTAAACTGGCCTTCCATGCCAGCCTCGAACAGAGAATCATACTCACCGGGAAGTTGTTCGCGTATTTTGTCCAATAAGCCCGGCGTCACCGCTTCTTTCAGAACCGTCATGACAGCTCGGGTGTTATAGACAGACTGGGGCATATCTACGCCTGCACCTTCCCGGTCGGCTATACGCTCGAAAAACTCATCCAGTGAAAAGCGCTGGGCATTCTTGCGCGATAAGCGCAGGTAATCACCGATTCCGGGTGGCAGTTGGGCAGCGAGGTTCATCGCCGCACCCTCAGATAGGCGTTCACCCAGGGTTTCCAGTGTGGCACAGATGGCGCGTGCTGCCTCGCCTTGAGAGGGCAGCCGAGCGTGATTTTGAACCTGTCCAATGAACTCGTGATATTGCATCTCTAAACTCCTTTTGTTCGCTGCGCTTCTCGGTCCATTACAAGCTCACTGATTACGGCAGTGGTGAGAAGGACAGCGCTTAGGAAGGACTACCTATCCTTACCTTAGACAAGGAGCAAGCCCGCTTCAATATATCAGAGTTATAAATCAGTATATAGAGGGGTATAGAATGGTAGTTTGCTTGTAGAAACCGAGTTTCTTCAAGAAACTCGGTTTCTAAGATTCTAGAAATTGGTCAGGGGATGGAGGAGGCGTCGGCCGCTGCGTTGCGGATGATTGGCGAGAAAGCGGAGAGTATACTTGGCGATGTCAACCCACATCTTGAAGTGTGACCAGTTACCGCTTAGCCCTTCATATTTCTCAAGACGGGTAACATGGCTGACGCCTTTCCACGGAACGCGCAAGACGGGATAGTTGAGCGACCAGGCGTGGAGGTTAAAGGCGGTTTCGATGCTCCATCCCGTTTCTTCGACGCGGTAGATGTCTTTGAAGAGCTTCCAGCGCAAGCAGCGTTGGCCACTGAGAAAGGGGAAGTGGCGGTGGGTAAAGTCGGTGTTCCAACGTCCCTGCTGGAAGATGCCGAGGGTCATGGCGTAGGCACGGCTGCGGACCGGCTCAATGAGCGCGGTCAGGTGGTGGGGTTGGAGATTGAGGAGATCGGCATCGAGCAAGAGGAGGAGATCGTTTTGGCGTGACTCAACGCCACACAGGAGGGCGCGGCCTTTTCCGCCGTTCTTCTCCAGGTGGATGAGTTGGATGGTCGGGTTGGAAGCTATCTCTTGTTCGACGGCCGCGGCCGTTCCATCTCGCGAACAATCATCCACAACGATGATTTGGGAGACATTGGGATGGACAGCGACAACTTGCAACACAGCACCAATGTGGTCGGCTTCGTTATAGGCGGGGATGATAGCGGTGATAGGTTCATTTGGTCTGTCGTCATCTGACGTGTCGGGGTTCATGATGGTTGCCTCTGCTTATATTAGACGGCATTTCCTGTGAAAAGTTGCTAAATCGCAAATTTTAGAAACTCGGTTTCTGGCGGAAGAGAAGAGCGCTTATAGAAGTAAGAAACCGAGTTTCTTAGGTAGATCGCTAAACTGCCTCTGGCTTGGTGGCGCGGATGAAATAGGAGCGGATACGGTTGGTTGACATGTTCCACATCTTGGCGATGAAGGCAAGTACCGGATGGGTCCACTTACCGGTGGGAACACCTGCTTGTAGCGCGTGTAGTAAATCGTCTGGCCCGCTGATCTTCTGTTTGGGGAGTTCCACCCAGGCCGTGCCGATATCAACCAGGCGATGGGCATCGGAACCGGCGCTCATTAGTAAGTCCCGTTGTTCGCAGTAATCAACGGCGGCCTGGTTCCAGCGCGGCCGTGAGACGCGAGCGTTAAATGTCTCTACAATATCTATTTGATCGGCAATTTGCAAGAGGGCATCGGGTTGCAAGCGATAACGCTTGAGGGGATCAAAGCCATGGGGCAACAGGACCAGCCCCCCCTGTGCCTTGATCTGGCGAATGGTTTCTTGTGGGGTGAGACCCGGCTCGATCTTTTCGTCCAGGAAAAGGCCGATGATCTCGCCGCGGCTGGTGGAAATTTCTTCACCGATGATGACTTCCAGATCATAGGCGTCTGAGTCCGCAACCATCTGCTTCAGCGCTTTCGCGCCCCAGATTTCATTGTGGTCGGTAATGGCCTGCACCTGGATTCCGGCCTGCTGGCAGCGGGCGGGGATGTCGGCCAGGGGGGTGATGCAATCGTGGGAGGCTTCGCTGTGGCAATGGAGGTCTACCTTCATTGTCGGCACAGGGAGCGACGGTTGAGCATCCTCTTGTACGGCCCCGCGTTCGCGAATCTGCTCAGCTTCTTCGCGATCTACTTGTTCTAGTTGTGGTTGTTTATCACTCATGAGTGTAGTCAAAACCTCTGAGGTCTTGATTTTAGGTCTGGCCTAGTGATCATATTAAGACCTCAGAGGTTTATGTCACGTTTCGCTGGAAGGCAACCATAGTTCAACGGCCGCCGGAAGGATACGAACAGTCACTTCGCCGGGCGGAGGTTCGGTGGAAAATTTATCTCCCGGCCGAATCTCCTCATCGAGATGGAATGGAAAGCCATCCCAATGAAATTTTAGTTCGCGCACCTTTCTGGTGGACACGGTTTCGAGCTGGTCAAGGTCTTCGCCCAGCAGGCTGCGAGCATATTGCAGGAAGCCTTCGCGGTCACTCTCATGGATGCACACCAGGTCTAGCAGTCCGTCGTCGGGGGTGGCATCGGGAGCTAATGGTATGCGCGGACCGACTGCTTTGGTGTTGAGCAACTCGACCAGTAAGTAGTCGCCGTTCAATCGTTCGCCGTCAACCCACAAATCGTTGGAGTAGGCACGGCCGTTGAGCAGTGTGCTGGTGAGGACTTGCACGCCGCGGAGGATATTTTTCCCTTTTTCGGGATCGTACTCGTGAAGCACATCGGCAAAGAAGCCAAAACCGGCCCCTTCTAAAAAGTAGTCGTTGCCCCAGGGCGCTTCGATATAGCCGACATCGAAGTGGCAGAGGCGTGGTTGCTTTAGTCTTTCGATGATTTCCAAGGGTGTGCCTTCGATACCCAGTGTCCGGGCGACGTTGTTGGCGGTTCCCATAGGGACGACGGCCAGGGGGATGTCGCGGCCGACAAGCCGGGTGCTGACGGCGCGAACGGTGCCATCCCCTCCGGCGGCCACCACCAACCCCTGCGCTTTCTGGAGAATACGATCCAGGTCTGACTCTTGCTCTGTGGCTTCATAGACAGGGAAGAAACCGGCTTGCCGGAGCGCGTCTTGAAGCTCGTCGGCCGTTACGTTTCCATTTCCAAGCGCACCGGCACTTTCGTTAAAAATCAATGTTGCTTGCACGGGACACCTCCAACTTAGTTTCTTGGTTTGTTGCGCTTTCCCGTTCGCCGCGCCAGAACAGGAAGTAGACTATCGCCCCGATCAGTATTGGATAGAAGATGGTGACGATGCGAAAGATGGCGACGGCGGCAACGGCCGTATCGGGGTTAATTTGCGCGGTGGTTGTTAGAAAGCCGACCATCCCCGCTTCTGTCACGCCTATGCCACCGCCGGGGAGTGGGAGCAGACGGCCGAGCATGGTGGGTAGGGTGTAAGCCAGGAATAGGGTTGGGTATGGCAAGGGCAGGCCCATGCCGCGCATGGTTAAATTTAAAGTGATGATGCTGGAGACAAAGGGAATGAGGGTTAGCAACAGGCTGCCGAGGACAATTCGCCGCGTGAAAAGCTGGGGGACAGCGGCGAGGAATTGCTGCCACTGTTCCGCAAAGTTGAAGCGCATGGCGATCTTGGTAATGGTGGCTATGAGCCAGGTCCGTGTTTGTGGGAGTAGGAGCAACAAGATACCGATTGCTAGAACGCTGGTAATGAGGAGGACGGGGGTTCTGGCAGCCGGGAACCATAGGGCGGCGATTAAGGTGGCGAATAGAAACGCGGCCTGGTCCCACAGGCTATGGATGATAACGGTGACGCTGCTTTTGGTCAGTGGGACGCCAGCTTGTTTCATCAGCCCGGCACGCATGGCGATGCCGCCGGGGAGGACGGTTGCCGCTTGCCCAGAGACATAAGCTTTGTAAATGACTGACTTTGGCAAGTCTGGCGCGAAGGGTGTTGTCAGCAGGGTGAAGCGGCCAGCTTTGATGAGTAGCTCAAGGGTGGAGAGTAGGAGCATGAGTGGCAGTAGCCCATATTGGAATGATTGCAGCGCGGCGACTACTTCTTCGCCATTGATGTATTTGACGGCCGCCCAGACCAAACCAAGAATGACGGCCGCGTGGAGGACGTATTGTAACTGCTTGCTTTTGTTTTTCTTCTGTTCCATGTGTGGCATCTATCGCTCATCAAAGCTTCTGTTAGTATATAGGCAGTGGGGCAGGTAACGTATATGTCGTGATAGAGGGGAAAGATATAGAGGTGATAGATGATTGAGAGATAGATCTCATTTACTATTATTGGCCTAATTGTTATATAATTTCCATAAAACTTAAACAGGAAGGTTTTGATGGCTAAACGAGTGAGTACAACAGAATTGCAAAAGAACACCCGTGCAATTATTGACTGGACAAGGACAAAAGGGGAGGTGGTGGTAGTAGAGACATACGGAAAGCCGATGGCGGCGATCTTGTCCTATGACGAGTATCAAGATTACCTGGTATATAGACAGGTGGGTAAGACGGCCGTTGATCCAGATGATGTTAAACAGCGCTTGTTGCGGATCGGCCGCGAGTGTGCCGCGCTGCCGGTGTTGGATGAGCGAACGGCTGAGGAGATCATTGGTTATGACGAAAGTGGAGCGTTACGATAATGGTGATTGATGCATCAGCCATCGTAGCGATTTTAGCTGATGAGCCCGAAGCGGAGGCATTGGCCGAGGCGGTTGCAGAAGATGCGACGCGATTGATGTCGGCCGCTTCCTGGCTGGAGACGGCAAT
Source organism: uncultured Ardenticatenaceae bacterium (assembly GCA_964410625.1). Lineage (GTDB taxonomy): Bacteria > Chloroflexota > Anaerolineae > Promineifilales > Promineifilaceae > CAYPHY01. The sequence continues at coordinate 202,915 of CAYPHY010000001.1, forward strand.
CGTCATTGAAGCACGTTATGGAACGGCCGGAAGCGAGAAGCTGGATGAGTTGCTTAGGGTGGTTGGCATTCGCATTGAGGCGGTGACGGCGGAGCAGGCGGCGGCCGCTCGTCTGGCGTACCGGCGGTATGGGAAGGGACGGCATCAGGCGGGGTTGAATTTTGGGGATTGCTTTGCCTATGCGTTGGCAAAGGTGACGGGAGAGCGTTTGCTTTTTAAGGGGGATGATTTTGGGCAAACTGATATTGGCGTGGTGTATTCGCGCGGGTAAACAACCCGCGCTACGGTATGTTAGTGATGGGCGCATATTAGCGGTGGCCGCATATTGGCGGTGGCCGCATATTAGCGGTGGCTGCCTAGCTCCAGGCTGGTGATGGCGTCGAAGTCGAGGGTGTCGTCGCTGCCGAGGACGGTTTGCAGGGCGAGTTGGGCAAGCTGGAAGAAGGATTGGAGTTCGTCTATGCGGTCGAGGTAGTAGCGGGCGAGGGCTTGCTCTTCGGGGGAGAGTTGGGGTTCGGCCGTTTTTAGCTTTTCGATGCTCTCGCTGAGGACTTGCAGGGCGAGTTGGACTTCGCGTTGTTCGCGGCCGCCGAGGACGTTGCGGATGACTTGCCAGAGGTCGGACTCGGCCTGGTAGTATTTGCGGCGCGCGCCGCGTACCCACACTTCTTTGGCCATGCCCCAGCGTTCGATGGCACGCATGTTCATGCTGACGGAGCCTTTGCTGATGCGCAGGGTGTCGGCGAGGTCGTCGAGCGACATTGGCTCGGGACTGAGCAGCAGCGTGCCGTAGAGCCGTCCCATCACTTCGCTGAAACCGAAGAAGCCAGCGAGTCGGCCGAGACCGGCGACGGTGCTTTCGTTGACGGCAATGAGTGATTTGTGCATTGTGTTGCTATACCTTGCGTTCAAAATGTTTTGAATATTAAGAGATTAGCAAAAATGGAGGGGCGCGTCAATAGAATAGGGAATGGTCAATTGTTGATGGTTAATGGTCAATTGTTAATGACCAGTGGCAGAGGGGGCCGTGGCCGGCGCCGAGGTTCCAGGGGGCGGCGCGGCGGAGGGCTTCGTGGGTGTAGGCGCGGGCGTGGTGGATGGCGGTGGGGAGATCGTTGCCGTGGGCGATGTGGGCGCAGATGGCGGCGGAGAGGGTGTCGCCGCTGCCGTGACGGTTTTCGGTTTGTAGCAGGGGGGAGCGGAGGAGGGTGAAGGCGTTGGAGGTAATGAGGATGTCTATGCTGTCGGTTTGGTCGCTGAGGCCGGTGAGCAGGGTTTGGCCGGGGGTGAGGGTGCGGAGGACGGCCGCCAGTTGGTCAGGTTGGTCGAGGGGGGGAAGCGGCCGACCGGCGAGGAGGGCGGCCTCGTGGCGGTTGGGGGTGATGAGGTCGGCGAGGGGGAGGAGATGGTCGCGGTAGGCGGCCGTTACCTCTGGGCCGAACATGGCTTCTGCACGATGGTTGACGAGGACGGGATCAACGAGGAGGAAGGGGCGCGTTCCGTCTGGTTGTTTGTAGTCGCGGAGGATGGTGGCGATGGTGTGGATGAGGTCGGGGCGGCCGATGAAGCCGGTTTTGATGGCGGCCGCGCCGTAGTCGGAGAGGACGGCGTGGAGTTGGGCGGCGACGAACTCGGCGGAGAGGGGGTGGATGGCGTTGACGGCGACGCTGTTTTGGGCGGTGATGACGGTGAGGACGCTCATGCCGTAGGCGTGGAGGGCGGTGAAGGTTTTGAGGTCGGCCTGGATGCCGGCCGCGCCGCCGCTGTCGGAGCCGCCGATGGTGAGGACGGGAGGAGGAGGGGGATGGTTAATGGTCAATGGTTAATGGTCAATGATTAATGGTTAATGTTCGGTAGTGTGTGAAGGGTATGGCGGGATTGTTTGTCTCTTTGCTGATGGGGAGTGAGCCAGGTTGATGGTGTTTAGTCGCTTTGGCGTATACGAATTCGAGAACAAAGGAGACAAGCTTGAATATCTTCTCGTTCCAACCAGGGGTAGGCGGCGAGGAGGGTTTCGGGTGTGTCTCCGGCGGCGAGCATTCCGAGAATGTGTTCGACGGCAAGGCGACGGCCGCGGACGATGGGTTTGCCGCCGTAGATGCGTGGGTTGAAGGTTATGCGGGCTAGTAGTTCGGTTTCTTGCATGGTTGATTGTCCAATGGTCATTAGTTGACGTTTACCAGTGCCTTGAGGAGACGGGAACGGAGGCCGATGATGGTCAGGCCAACGACGCTGTTTTCTACTTCGTTGTAGCGCAGGACAAGTCCTTCGCCGATATCAATGCCGATGGCGGGTTGGGGTTCGTTGATGGAAAGGTAGAGGACGTCAGCGTCCTCGTCGTAGTCCCAGTTGAGGGTTTCGGGTTTTTCTAGGATTGTGACTGCGTCCATATTGTTGGTCTCCTTGCTGATGGGCGGCGGGCCAGGTAAGCAGTTAGTATAAAGCCATCGTCAATCATCTCGCGATAGGCGACCACCAGCTATTTCTGGGTTAACGGTGTTTGGCTATAAAAGCGAACTGCTAACAGCTCACCAAAGTCACCAGCTTGAATCAGGTCAGGTTTGTTGATGGTTTCTAGAACCCTATCGCGCTGTGTCGCCATTTCGGGATGCTGATTTCGGGATGCTGAGAGATGATGTGTGTCCATCGCTCGGCCGTCAGACGTATTGGTATGTGGTTTGGCGACTGTACGATAATCATTTGTAATTTTTGCAATTGATGAAGCTTGTCAAAATCATTATAGCAGAAGTTGGAAAATGTCGTTGGTTGTGGCGAGAATTGAGAATAGTCGTAAATGTAAGGAAATGATCGGTTTTGATCGGTTTTTTGAAAAAAGTTTGGGCGGCTATTTGGTGAGGGAGTTGAAGAGGATGCTAGCGTAGGTGGTGAGGGCTTGGGTTGGGTTGAGTTCGGAGGGATGGGGCAGGGTGCGGGGCGGGGGTTGGTGGTTTTGGAGGATGACGCGAGCAGCTTTGATTTTGGTGGCGGGGTCGGCGTCGGACTCGATGATCTGGGTGAGGATGTCGAGGGCGCGGTCGGCGGCGTGGTTGGAGCGGTAGGTGGTTTGTTGGACGACGGCGCGGAGTTGCTGGTTGAGGAGCCGGAGAGGCTATCAGGTTGTGTCTACTCATGCTATAATGTGACCAGAGTATACAACCGAGGAATTGAAATGGAATTTATTCTGGAAAAACACATTGTCAGTACGCCGGGGGTTCGCAGTGGCAAGCCACGTATTGCCGGTACACGGGTCAGCGTCTCGGATGTGGTTATCTGGCACTTTCAGATGGGTCTCTCGCTAGAGGAAATTGCGGTTAAGTATAACTTGCCGTTGGCGGCCGTTTATGCGGCGATTTCGTTCTATCTTGACAATAAAGAGGAGATTGATGCGAAAATAGAAGAGGGACGAATATTTTATGAAACGAATAAAAGAGCTAATCCTTCTTTATTAGAAGAGGCACTCCGTAGGAAGGACCGTGAGTGAGCGCATTCGATACCATCTGGACGAGCATATAGATCCTGTCATCGCTACAGCGTTACGGAGATTGGAGTAGACGTCACCACAACGGTAGAGGCCGGTCTTAGAACCACAAAGGATGACGCTCATTTGAGATATGCTCTACGTGAAAATCGTGTCATTGTAACTCATGATGAGGATTTCCTTAGTTGGGCAAGTAGTAACTTTGATCACCCTGGCATCGCTTATTGCCACGTAGGTACGCGGAGTATAGGGGAGCTCGTTCGCGCGTTACATCTGATCCACGAAGTGCTTACGCCTGAAGATATTTACGGACGTGTGGAATATTTATAGCGTGCTGGGGGTTTGGGGGTTGAAAGTGCCGGTGGTTGAAACCAACCGGCCAGGACGGAAAACTTGCTGAAGTTGGTTGGTAGTAGGTCTCAATAGTAGCTGCCGAACGTCGCTTAGTATCCATTCACGTAGTTGTTTCTCGCTGATGAAGGGCTGAAGCAGGTTAGCGGCCGCACGGAGAAGCAATTGCTCATAGTATTTCGTGTCCACTGTTGCTGGATCGGGTGGATGGGGGTGGTTCCAGGGGTGAACGCCAGGCTCTCCACGGGTGTAAAGGAAACGAACCGGTTGACCGGGCCGTAGCTGTTTGCCTGCGGCTTCTAGTTGAGCCAATGCTTGTGCTGCTGGTGACAAGACCTTGAACTCCTCGAGCGTTTTGCTGACGCGGTGGGTCACTAGCAATTGCGCTAACTCGACTTGACCGGCGCGTAAGTCAGCCAGGCATTGGCGTAACTGTCGAATGATAGCGGGCAGGCAGGTTTCGAGCGGCCGATCAAATACATCCACATCGGCCAATGTCTGCAAGATGTTCATTTGCATAGTGGCAATCAATTGAGGGGTGTCGTGTCTGCGGGCTTCGATCCCTCTTATTTTGAATGAGCCATCCTTGAAAACACCAAAATAGCGGTTGGCGACCGGTACACGGGAGTCCAGTCGAGAGGGCAGGAAGGCAATCCAGCGATAGATGCCTTCCAGGGCAAGGGGGAGTCCGGTGCGGGCCATGATCTCGTCTAACACGGCTTGGGTGTCGGCCGCGCTATCGCTATTTGGTTTGATCCAGATGCCGTCAACATACATATGGAGCACGGTGTAGCCTAAATCCTCGGCGGCCTCTTTTGCCCGCAGGAGCATCTCGCGCCCATAGGCTGTAACGGCTTCGTGCCCTTCGATGCGGCCGAACCGGGCGTTCTTATAGCCAAGATAGCCGAAGCAGACGACTAGTAACCACTTTAGTGCGTTTGAGCGTGCTTTCAGGGCTTGATAGCGACAGTCGTGGGGGTTGATGGCAGCCAGTTCTTGTTTCAACGCAATGCGTTTGGCTAATAACGGTTTGAGTGTGGCCGGAACTAATCCCTCGCGGTACTGATCAATGGGCATACCCAATTCGGGGACGACCTTGGTCTGGCTGGTTTGTTCGGAACGGCAGTTAACGGTTTCTGGTGAAATGTTGTATTTGACCATGATCGAGGGGTACATGGAGGTGAAGTCGATCTCGGTTACGTTTTGGTGTAGGCCGATGAGGGGCTGGTAGACCAGACCGCCACGATCGGCGCGAATTAAATCCCGCGCTGTCTTTGATCGTTCGGCTTGTTGCTTTTGGAATGGAACTAGAATGCCTCGTCTGAGGGCGACCAGCATTTGCATGGCTGTGATTCCCGCGCCGGGGGATTTGCGAGCAATTTCCTGTACCGGTAGGGCGGTTACTCGTGCTTGCTCTAGTATCCCCGCCAGGCCATATTCCCCAAACATCATGGCGTTTGTCTGGTCAATGTGCCAGCGGCCGAACAAATGAACCTGCTGCCCCCGGTAGACTACCTGCCCGTAAGTAAAGTAGCTGTTGGCTTTGCGGCGCAAGGGTGGCCGGGATTCGTCGCGGTTGAGATTGAAGAAGGAGGCTTTTAGCTGGTGGCGGAGGTCTAGCAGGTAGGGAAGCAACCAGGTGTCCCCCCAGCGTGTGAGCAGGATGTCGGGGTCGTGGCGCTTGAGCAGGGCTTGAAGACTGATCAGAAACGGCCGTGCTGGTTCCAGCGCCAGCTTGATCTCGCCTCGGTCGTTGGTGACTCGCAGGTGCGTTGGGGCCTGGTGATCTGGGTCTGTGTTTGGCTCGAGGCGGATGATGCGCAGGGGTGGCTTGGTGGGGTGCAAGTCCCAGCAAGAATCGAGGGGAACGATGCTCTTGATCGTCCCATCGGCGGTTGCTGCGATGCGGCAGCGGGCGAGTGGAAAAACGTTGAAGGCGGCAGCGTAGCGCAGCGCCAGAGGGATGTCGGCGTCGTAGTAGTCGAGGTCTGGAAATCTGGACAACACTTGACGAAAGAGTCGTTTTTGGTCAGCCGGTCCGGCGGTTTGGATTTCCATGACTTCCAGTGTTCCGGTAAATAGATCGGTGCGTTGGGTTCGGCCGAGTTGTACTGCAAGCGGCTGGGAGTGCAGATAGCGCCATAGTTGGCGCAAGCGAGGGAAGGAACCGGCCGCGTAGAAGGTTACGGGAAAGGGTTGCGATAGTCGGCAGCGCTCTCCCCCGTCCTCTAATAGCCAGATGGTTATTTCATTGTTGCTACCGTATATATCGTACAACCAGCCGGTATGTTCATTCATTCAGCAGGCGTCTGAGCCGTTCTAGTTCGCTGGCCTGTTCTAAAAGCATGGCGAGCAAGATGGATTCGAATGGCAGGGCGTGGTTGGCCTGGCTGATGGCGGCGGTGTGCTTTCGGGCGGCGGCGAAGAGGGCATCGAAGGTGCGTTGGTCTTCTCGGCGTAGGGCGCGGCGAAAATTGGCAAATGCGGTTTGCTCTTGCCCGATGATCTGGTTGATGGTTGCGACTGTTCGTCCCATAGTGTTCCTAGAATAATCTCAGTTCAGAATTTGCTGTTTTGCAACGAATGGGCGCGAATTTACGCGAACTCGTTTAAATACGCGGTGATTTGCGTAAATTCGATGCAATTCCAAACTCAGTTAGAAAAGTTTGAGTGGTACGGCGGGTGGTGGGGTTTGCCAGATAAGTTCCCGGTCGGCCAGGTTTGCCAGGGTGTGGATAAGGCTCAGTCGCTTTTTTTGGCGGGGCGGGTTGACGCTGATGACAACTGGCACGTGCTGGCGTAGCTGTTTCAGGTGGCTGATGACGATTTGCAACAGGCGGTGGCTTTCCTGGTGGGAAACGTTCTCGTCGTAGAATGTTGAGAGTAAGTCGAGCACCATGTAGGGCTGGGCTTCGTTGAGTGATTGCTCGAACAGGGTGATGACCTGGTAGCAGGTGAATGCTCGTGCTACATGGAGTCGGTTGAGGACGGTGTTGAGTTCAACGGTCTGGCGGCGGATTAAGCGGGCAATTTGGTAAGCGTCAAATTGATTGCCGGTGTCGAGGACGGATAGAGGGCCGGCCAAGGCCAATTTTGTAGCTAAAGTTAGCATTGCTTTGGGCGGGGGTGAGTGGAGCAGTATGATTTTGCCCCTGGTTCGTTCGGGTAATTGCTTCATGGCCTTACCTTATGCAGGTTACCAGGATGCCAGCAATCCTGTGGAAGGATGGAATTGGCGTGATTTGGGGCTTAGTGCGGGGGGATGGGAGCTGGATTTCAGGTCTAGTCCCTGGGGATGATGGGGGGCAGTCTCAGGAGAGGGGCTAGAATTCGTCGTTGTCTGCTCGCTGTTGCGCTTCTAGCCAGTCGCGGAAGTTCCATTCGGCCAGGGCCAGACGGAGTTCGACTTTGCTGGAGGCGTGGAATTTATCGAGGATGTTGCGCATGTGGGAGCGGACGGTGTTGACGGAAATCACCAGTTGCTCGGCAATCTCGGCGTTGGTGTGGCCGAGGCAGGCGAGGGCGGCGACTTGTTGTTCACGGGGGGTTAGGGCGGCCCAGCGGCGGTCGTTTTTGGTTTGGGCGCGGGCGTCGTAGGCAATGTTGTAGAGGGCATTACACACAAATTCGGAAACGGTCTGGCCTTGAGCGGTAGCCATGTCGCTTAGCATGAGGAAGAGTTCGCCGTCGAGCCGGATGATCTGCTGGGGTAGTAGACGCCTGGCGAGGAGGAAGTTAGCAAGTGTCATGGGTATGGGCCGCGGGTGCGGGTATTGGTTTGACGGACGTTCGAGCAGAGGCGATACAGAACTTATGTTCTGTGCCGGATGGCGATTGTATCGAAGGGGACGTAAAAAGGCCGTGAAGGAAGCGTGAATAGTATGAAGCGTATCAATTAGTCAGTCAATATCGGCTACGCTAAGGCCAGAGTATGTTATGTGGTTGCAACCATCCAATAAATGTCGACACGAATGACACGAAAAAGGATTCGTTCGTGAAATTTATGTCATTGGTCTCGGAAGTTTATTCAATTGGTTTGCGGTATTCGTCGTAGCGGCGGACCATTTTCATGCCGACGCGTTCGTAGAAGGCGATGGCGTCGGTGTTGTTGGCTTCGACGCCGAGGGCTACCTGGTCACGGCCGCGCTCGTAAAACACACCAAAGACATAGCGCAGGATGGTTGCGCCGAGGCCACGGCCGCGCCAATCCTTGCGCACGGCCAGTTGGCGCACCCAGCCGTAGTCTATGTAATCGTAGCATAGCGCCGCGCCGATTAACTGATCTTCGTGGTGAATGAGGAACCACAGTTCGGAGATGAAGTGGTCCGGCCGCATCATGAAGCCCCGCCACGCTTCGAGGGTGTTGTTGGCTTCGCGTCCCGGCCAGTCGAAGGCGGTCTGGATGAACTCGAAGAGGGCTTGATCATCTTCGCCGGGGATGACGTTGCGGATGGTTAGCTGGGGCGGCCAGATGGGTGGGGGTGGCGCGTCTTCCATCTCGAGCAACATACGAAAGTAGTGCTTGCCGACCTCATAACCGGCGGCGGACAGGACACGGATGTCGCGTTCGGCCGTGCTGGGGATGATGGTCACGATTCGCCCTGGCATGGCGGCCGCCATTTCGCGGATGCGCTCTTCGCCGAGGGCGACGAGGAAGCGGTCTAGTTCATCGGTTGGCAAGGTGGGATGGGTGAAGTAGTCGAGGTAGAAGTGATTTTGCTTGCGATCTTCGATACCGGTATAGCCAACCAGGCGGCCGTCGGCGGCGAAGAGCAGCCAGGCGTCTTTGTTGAGGTCCATGCCGCTCCAGTCGTCGAGCAGGTCGTTGATGTCGGAGTCTTCTTCGCCATAGACGGCGACGTCGTAGGCGAGGAGGAGTTGATGGACCAACGGCGCGTCGTCGCGTGTCGGCCGTTGCAGGGTATAGCCAGCGGGTAGATTGTTCATAGTACTTTCACAATGAATTGCTGGTGGGTTGTGGGGATGATGAGGCCCTCTCCTTGCTTGTATGGCTCAAAGCGGGCGAGCAATGCTTGTTGGTCTAGCTGGCCGAGATGGGCGCTGAGCAAGAAGCGGAGGATGTGCATCCGGTTGGCGGTGGAGTCGGGGAAATTGATTTGATATTCGATGCGTTGTGTCTGAAAAGGGATCGCCATCTCAGCGAGGAGGTGTTCGAGGTCTTCGGCCGTGTAATAGGGAAGGGGCGTCGCCAGCTGCTCAAAACCGGCCATCCACAGTTGAATTAAAAAACTTGGAAATCCGGCCATGCTGGCCAGGAACAACCCTGGTTTCGCCAGCACAGCCAGGATAGCGGAGATGGCTTGCCGGAGATCAGGGACGAAGTAGAGGACGTGGTTGGAGAGGGCGATGTCAAACGGGGCGGAGAGATCGGCGGGTAGGGGAAAGTAGGTGTGGATGGGATGGGTTGTAAATGCCTGGAGCCGCACGGCCGCTTGTTGCAAGTAGCCAGCGTCGGGTTCGACCAGGGTCAGTTGCAGGCGTTCGGGCGGTAACTGGGCCTGGGCCAGCAGTTTGGCGGTGAAGTTGCCTGGCCCGCAGCCGAAGTCGAGGAAGCGAATGGTGGAAGCGTCGGCCGCCAACTGTTGCAGGTGGGGGAGGTAGCCGCGAATGTCGGCCGCTGCCTCGCTTGAATGATCCTCAAAGAAGGCGTAATCGTCGTGAATGGCTTCAAAGCTGTTGCTCGTATCTGGTGTACTCATTAATCCTCCGACACGAATTACACGAAAACAGAACGTAAAATTCGTATAATTCGTGAAATTCGTGTCAAAATGAAGCTAACAAGTCTGGTGAACCGGTGTCATGCAAGGAGCGGAGAATTTTTAGCAGGGCGCGGGTGACGGCTTTGGTGTCGGGGCCGATATCGCCGGGGGGGCCGACACAGGCGGGGCAGCCGGAGCGACAGGGGCAATCGCTGACGAGTTCGAGGGCGGCCGCTAATAACTCCTCATGTAATTCATACAACTGACGGCTGAAACCCACCCCGGCAGCAACGCGCTCATAAATCACGATTGTCGGCGCTTTGGTCAGCGGGCTGATGGCCTCTGCGCTGACCTGGATGTCGCCGGGGTCGCACATCAGGAACAGCGGGGCGAGGTTGCGCAACACATAACCCAGGCCGCCTAAGGCTGAACGGGTCTGCTGTCCTGCTTCGGCGCGGCGGTGGCAACTGGGGCAGAGGGTGATCAGGTTCTCGAGCTGGTTGGCGATGCGGTAGTTTTCGTTTTCGCCGCGCACATAGCCATATTCGCGAAACGGCCGAATGTGGTGGACATGCAGCACTTCGCCCGACGCGCCACAGGTGCGGCAGCGGGAACCGTCGCGATCCAGGGCCAGGCGGCGTTGCGTTTGCCAGTTGGGGCCGTAGTCGTTGGGTGGGAGGAGGATGCCTCGCTCCTGTAATAGCCTGGTCAATGCCTCGGAGAAGATCAGCCAGTAGCCGGTGGTGTCCAGGCGCACTTCCGGCAGCTCAATCTCGCCATAGCCCAATGTCTCTTGCGTATAGCGGCGGATTTTGCGGTAGCCGGTGGCTTGGGTGATGACCAACACATCCCCATGGGCGACGAGCATCTCCCCTTCCGTCCGCTCCTCCTCGGCCGCCAGGTTGCGAATGGTGCTGCCGATGCTGGCGCGGGTGTAGTAGTCCACTTCGACGGGGCGCACACAGGCGATGCGGCCGTCCCAATCTAGCTGTTCGACCAGATAGGTCTGCGCCTGGTGCATGTAGATCGCTCCTTCGTGAAGCAGCAGGGGGACGCTTTCCAGGTCGGCCTCGCCAATGGTCAGCGGCGTTGGCCCGCTTACGTCCTGAATGACCACCGTGTCATCGCCGCTGGTGCGGAGCGAGACCTGGCTGGCGGGCGTGCCTTCGCCCAGCCAATGGTATTGCCCGCGTGTCTCATGCAACATACCCTCTTCGGCCAGTGCCTCCAATAAGGGTTGTGCCTGACCATAGGCGCCATATGGCTCATCCTGGCTGAAGGGGAGTTCATAGGCGGCGCAGAGCAGGTGCTTGACCATAATCGGCAGGTTGTTGGGGTTGGTCAGAGCGCGTTCGGGGGAGCGGCCGAAGAGATAGCGTGGATGGGCGCAGAGGTATTGGTCGAGGGCGCTGTTTCCGGCGATCAACATCGCCGCGGATTGGGCCGCCCGTCGTCCGGCCCGCCCTGCTTGTTGCCAGGTGGAGGCGACGGAGCCGGGATAGCCGGTCAATACGGCCGCGTCTAGCTCGCCAATATCAATGCCCAGTTCCAGCGCATTGGTCGCCACCACGCCGCGCACCGTGCCGTTGCGAATCCCCTGCTCGATCTCGCGCCGTTCCAGCGGCAAGTAGCCGCCGCGATACCCGGCGACCGCGTCCGGCGAGCTTCCGGCGTAGATCAGTTCATCGCGCAGGTAGCCGAGCAGCAGTTCGACCGTCTGCCGGGCGCGGGCGAAGACGATGGTTTGCACATTTTGGCCGAGGAAGGTGGCGGCCGCGTCTTTGGCTGCCAGCACGGTGCTGGCCCGCAGCCCTAGCTCCTCGTCAATGATCGGCGGATTGTAGAGGATGAAGTGCTTTTCGCCGCGTGGGGAGCCATCGAGCGTGTCATCTATAAGGGTGAACGAAGTTTCGAGCAAGCGTTCAGCATGTTCCTGGGGATTGGCAATGGTCGCCGAGCAACAGATGAATTGGGGGTCGCTGCCGTAGAAGTTACAGAGGCGGCGCAAACGGCGGAGGACATTGGCGACATGGCTGCCAAAGACGCCGCGATAGACATGAATTTCATCCAGCACCACAAAGTCGAGATTGCCGAGCAAGCCGCGCCAGGTGGGGTGGTAGGGGAGCATCCCGGCGTGGAGCATGTCGGGGTTGGTGATCAGGATGCCGCCGGATTGGCGAATCTGGGTGCGGCGGCCGCGTGGCGTGTCCCCGTCATAGACATTGGCCTGCACCGGCAAGTTGCCACCGTTGATGATCGCCGTCGTCTCCGCCAGTTGGTCTTGGGCGAGGGCTTTGGTGGGAAAGATGTAGAGGGCGCGGGCTTGCGGCCGATCCAACAGCCGCTGCAAGACGGGCAGCGTGTAGCACAAGGATTTACCGGAGGCGGTGGAGGTGGAGACGACGACGTTTTCGGCCTGGTTAACAGCCGCCAACGCCTGTGATTGGTGGGTATAGAGGCGTTCGATGCCGCGCGAGCGCAAGGCGGCCAGCAACTCTGGCGATAGAGAGGGAGCAGGGGCATAGCGCGGCGGCCGTGCCGGGAGGCGTTCCCAGGCAACGACGCTGCTCATAAAGTCGCGGTGAAAGCGCAACTGCTCAAGAATGGTGGAAAGCATCATGCCGATATTACGAACGATCAACGATATAAATCCGCCCCCATTGGCCGAGGACGGCGATGGAGTAGCCGGTGGTGATGGTTAGCCCCGGCAACTGGCGGATGGTGTCTTTGACGAGATCATATTCGCTGCTGAGCAGGACGATGCGGCCGCCGGGCCGCACCACGCGCTGCAACTCCTGCAAGACGCCTTTATAGAGGCGTGGTAATTCGCTCTTGGTGGCGACTTGTTTGCCAAAGGGGAAATTGGTCGCTACTTTGTCCACGGAAGCGTCAGCAAGCGGCAGTTGTTGGGCGTCCCATTCGCGGATGGTGATCGGTTCGTTGCGACGGCGGCCGAGAACGTTCTGCCGCGCCGCCTGCACCCGCGCCGGCACAATGTCGCCACCCAACAGTTGGCGATAAGGCCCCGCTTGCTCGCGCTCCAGCAGCAGCGTCCCGCTGCCGACGAGGGGATCGAGGAAGACATCGTCCGCTTGTGGTTCGGTCAGCCAGACCATCGCCGCCGCCACCGAGGGACGCAGGGAGGCGGGTAGCTCCACCCGGCGCTGAAAGCGATGGCGCATACTCTTATCGCTGACTCTGACTCCGAGCAGGAAGTGGGAGCCGAGTAGATTGGCCCAAAACTCGACTTGGGCGTCGTCGGCAACGGCCGTCCACTTTGGGTAGCGTTGCCCCAGACCGGCCATGACGGCGCGGACCAACTGGTGACGCTCGTAGCCAAATTTGCCATATTGGCGGCCGATGACGCGATAGGTCGGCCGCCCGCTGTATTGGCGCAGCCGTAGCAGGTGGTTGACGGCGCGGCCGACGCTCTCTCCTGTGGCGATCTGTTTGGTCAGCAGCGGCAGGTCGCGGTGGGTGCGCTCTACTTTGGGGATGCTAAGGGCTTCCAGGAAGACGTCTTCGGCCGTTCGCAGTTGTAAGACGTCGGCCGGTGGCCCCCCGTAGGAAAATTGAACGATGCCGTTTTGCTCTTTGGCGAAAAGGTAGCCGTCGAGATGGGCGTTGGGCAGGCGCGAACGGATTTCCAACCAGGCGATCTTCTCCACTCCGGGCATGGTTTGGGCGTAGTAGGGGATGGGTGGTTGGTGGGACATAAGGAAAGAATTTTTGACACGAATGACACGAATTCCACGAATGAATTTCTTTTCGTGAAATTCGTGTCATTCGTGTCATTCGTGTCGAAAGATTTTAAGTAGAAGTGCCGAGGATGACGGCGATGAACCAGATGATGAAGTCGTATTTGAGCAGTTGGCTGAGGCGTTCTAGCTGGGGGCCGGTGCGTTCAGGGGTGGTGCGGAGCAGGACGTAGAGCATCACCGGATAGACGCCGAGGGCGACGATGTAGGCGTAGATCGGCCGGTAAATGTCGAGAATAAATGGGAGCATCATCACCACTAAGGTCGCGCCGCCGAGAATAAAAAAGACGATTCGCGCCCGGCGGCGTCCCCAGACGGTGGCGATGGTGCGACATTGTTGGCGCAGGTCGCCTTCATAGTCGGCCAGGGTTTTCAACACTTCACGGCCGAGGATGGCAACGAAGATGATCAGGCCAAGCCAGAGGGACGGCTGCGCGTTCCCCGCCGCCACGCCGCCAAAGACCGCGCTCAGAGCAGAAACGAGGGCGACGGAGGCATTGCCGAGTAAGACAGTGCTTTTCAGCCGCCAGGAGTAGACGTAGAGCAGCAGATTGGCAAATAGCGCGATGAGGAAGCCTTGCCAACCGATGAAGGCGGCGACGAGCAGACCGAGGACGGCCAGTACGAAGGAGTAGCGTTTGGCGGTTTGGGGGGCGACCATGCCGGAGGGCAACGGCCGTTGTGGTTGGTTGATGCGATCAATCTCCAGGTCGAGGTAATCGTTCCAGGCGTTGGCAGCGGCCGAGATCAGCAAGGTTGACAGGCCAGCCAAGGCGATGGGCAGCCATGCCCCGGTCCCGGCCACATAGCCACCCAAGATAACGGCCAACACGCCGGTGAAGGTGGAAAGCGGGCGACTGATTTTATAAAGCCCCTTTGCTTGTTGGGCAAGCGACGGCCCACTGTGATCGAGCCGTTTCATTTCTACATTCATATGGCCTAATCCTCGCTGACTCTCCTGCAAATAGGACGCGGACGAACGCGGACAAACGCTGATGAACAGATTTTTCATCCTTTTGCTGCGCCCCGCGGATGATAGTTATCTCACCAGAAAATGAGTACGCAAAGCATAAAACTTAGCGATCTGTGCGCGAGATTCTCATTGCTCTGATTACTCGTGCTATCTCCTATGATATTACTGTGAGCGCCGTGATTTTGCCACATACCTAATTATGAGGTTGCGATCACTAGAACGTATGTGCTAAATTAGGCTTAAGCTTTGCAATGGCTTGCCGTTTGCCACTTTCTTTCCCCTTTTGCAAAGCACGTATTGGATTGCTGCTTGCTCCGGCCACTTTTTTATGACTGAGCCTATTATCGCGCCAGAGAACTTGACCGCTATTCGGGAGCTTGAACCGTCGCGTAATTTGCAACCAGTTGAACGGCTGGTATTGGCTGTTTTGCAACAGGCGGTATTGGATTACTTTACGGCCGATGAACAGCAACAACGCGACGCCCTGCGTTACTTCCGTGAGTCTGTTCTTTATAAGCTAACGTTGCAGCTTTTTGATCTGCCGCGTGATACATTGCCGTTAGGCGTTGATCTGGATGAGATTCCGCAAAGTCCAGAACGGGCGCGAACGGCGGCGGCCGAGCTTGCCCCAGAAACAGAGGAATTACTTTTGAACGACCAAAGCGTTCCCTTGCTGACCCTTATGCGACTACTTCGTGGGAATCGGCTGCATATCTTTTTGGCGATCTATTTGCTCGGCCGACCGGTGAGCATTGCCGATGTCGTTGACATCTCCGGCATTAGTGAGGACACAGTACGCAGGCAAATTAGCGAATTGCAAGATTTGGGATTGTTGGAGCGGCAAGAAACGGGCGAGGCGTATCGCTCTTGGGTGATTGCCCAGGAGGCGGCGGGGATTATCGCCAGCCGGACGGGGTAAAACAACAGGATTTTTAAAATTCGTTTATTAAAAGCAGATGAAACTATAGACAACTCTGAAAAACGTGTTATAATGTTGATTAAGTTTAGTCGGGTTAAAAAAGAGGAACTCCTCCCCCCCCAAACTGGCACGAGAGAAACGCGACTGGAACACCCCGGCTAGGCCCAGGCTGATATCCGCCTCCCCTCCTCGACAGGATATCGGCCGCCGGGATAAGGTGCTCCCCTCCTGGCGCCTATCCCCAACAGCCGCCTCCTTGTGAGGCGGCTGTTTTGTTTTTATTTATATTTATGCTTTCCTACCTACAGAGGTCTTCTACCAAACCCCGCTTCTCGCGCTCGGACAATAGCCTTGGCACGATCTGCCACCTGCAATTTCATAAGAATGTTCGAGACGTAATTCTGCACAGTTTTAATACTTAAATTGAGTTGACTGGCAATAAAGTGATTATCATGCCCATGCGCAATCATATCCAGGATTTCTCGTTCACGCTCTGTCAGTTCAGCGAATTCGTCGGATTGAGCTTTTCTTATGCCTGGCTGACGACTCGGTACTGAATTGAAATATTGGATCATCCGCCGTGCTATGGCCGGACTGAAGATCGCCTCGCCCTTTTTTACGGCAATAATCGCTCGTACCAATTCATCACGATCCGCGTCTTTGAGCAAATAGCCGAGCGCACCGGCGCGCATCGCGGCAAAGACCGAATCATCATCGTCGAACATGGTAATGACCAGGACACCGATGTTTGGATATTTCTCATGAATAATACGGGTCGCATCAATGCCGTTCACGCCAGGCATTTTTAAATCCATGAGAATAATGTCTGGTTTAATCTCTCCTGCTCGGGCCACCACTTCTTCGCCGGTGCTGGCCTCTCCGGCAACGGAAATCTCCGGCGAGTGGCTTAACAAAGTACGTACGCCTTCGCGGTAGAAAATGTGATCATCCGCGATCAAAACCTGAATTGCCATCTTTTCACCCTAATCCTTTGGTATGGGTAATCGGGCATGTACGCGCAACCCCCCTGTGGAGTTGTTTTCAATGTGGCATTCCCCTCTTAGCTCGCCCGCACGCTCGCGCATGGATGTAAACCCTACCCCTAAGTGGGTGGCTGACGATAGCCCTTTCCCATCATCCAAAACCTGGAGCGAGAGCCACTCGTCTTCTACTTTGATGTCAATCTGACAACTACATGCCTGGGCGTGTTGGACAACATTGGTGAAAGCTTCCAGGATAATTCGATAGGCTGCAACCTCAACCGCAGCGGAGAGGGGAGGCATGGGTTCAGGCGCGTTTAAAGTGACTTGCAGACCATTTGGGCCGGTGTAAGGCGCGATGTGCTCACGAATGGCGGAGAGCAGGCCGAATTCGTCTAGGGCTGGCGGCCGCAAATTGTAGACAAGTCTCCGGATCTCCGCCAATACGCTTCTGACCTGGGATTTGAGTTCTTTGAGCATTTCCACGCTCGCCTGTGGGCGGCTGGTCACCAGGTCGGCGGCCGTGTCAAGACGCTGGGAAAGGCTAGCAAGGGTGGGGCCAACCCCATCATGCAGATCGCGGCGCAACCGGCGGCGTTCTTCTTCCTGCGCCGTTACCAACCGTTGGCGAGATTGTTGCAGGTCTACATTGAGCTGGCGGAGTTCGTCTGTCAACTGAACGGTGTGGGCAGCAATGCCTGCTTGCTGGGCGATAATGTTGAGGAGGCGTGTATCGGCTGTAGAAAGCGACTCGCCTACGGCGCGGGGAGCCAACAACAGTTCACCGACTCGGTTCCCCTGGTAAGCCAGTGGAAGATGGATCATTTCCGCCGCAGGCGTGCCAAATTCGGCCACGACGCGAGCGTCGCCAACTTCGCCAGGATTGGCTTCCCGCAAGTAGAGGGAGATTGCGGCATAGGGCAGACGCAGCGTTTGGGCAACGGTTTCGACAATCGTTGATAAAATAGAATCGGCCGCTAACGAAGTGTCGAGACGTTGGCTGAGCCGGACAAGGAGTGTGGCAGGGTCATCGCGTTCCCCATACATCAATCGGTTGACACCGCGCTGTAAACGTTCGCGCAAAGGCTCGAAGATAATGGCGACGATCCCGGTGGCGATAAAGGCGATAATAAAGTTGGCGGTGCTGTTTCGAAAATAGGTTGAAAAAAGGCCGACGACCAGAAGATAAAAGGCCATCGTGCTCGCGCTGAGCGCACCGTAGACCAGGGTGCGATTGATAATCGGGTTGATATCCCACAAACGAAAGCGCAAAACCGCTACCCCGATAGTCAACGGTAGCAGCAGCATAAATAGGATCGAAATGATATTGAATCCCAGCGCGATGGTGATTTGGCTGCCGAGGGGGTCTGTCAGGGTAGAACTGAAGAGCCGGACGACCACATAACCCCCCAGACCGACAATCAGACCATAGACCACCCATTTGGTCTGCTGCCGTTCAATCGGCCGTGAAACGCGCCTGAACCGGTAGATTTGGGAGCCAAGGCCGCTTAGTATCCCCCCGATAAATATGATGTTATATAGAAGTGGGCTTGAGTTTTGTAAATGCAGGGGCGAATTCGGGAAGTAGTAACGTGGAAGCTGAAAAATAATCCAACCGGTCAGGATAAGAGATGTCCAGCGAGGCGTAAAGCGCCCGGACGGAAATATAAAGAGGAATGTTACAATGGATAAACTCCCGATCATTTCGATGGTCATAGAGACCAATTCCATTTCGGGCCGCCACGCAGCCAGACCTCTGATCGCACCACTAAAGGTAGCAGTTCCAAACGTGACCAGCATAATCGTGACGAAGATGGATACCGCGTCGTTTGGTTTGCGGATCATAATGAAAACAGCACAAGCCGTATATGCGACCGCTAACAGGATGTCTAACGCAATGGTCACCTGGACAAGACCCTCTACCGTCAGGCCGGCGTCGTTCAGTGCCTGAACGACTGCTGGGTTCAACTGGCCCGGCGCACAGGGTTCAGAATCGCATATCGTCCCGCGCTGCTCATAATTAATCGGAATGCTGACGACAAACAGGCTTATAGTAAGAAGAATGATCAATAGTTGACCGATGCGAGCGAGAGCCAACCAGCTATGTTTCTGGCTCAAGGAATCAGTGCCATAAGTAGAAGGGTTCATTCCTAGAGAAAAGAATACGCCAAATTATTCCCAATGTCACGGGAGCATACTCCTATCCTGACTGGGAAACTTTCCCGGTCAAACTTCCCGCCTGGATTATGAGGCTTACCTCAAGACATCGGAAAGGGAGTGATGTAACCTGTCCCTAACGAATGAGATATTGAGCTTATAAAGGAGCGTAAAATGTCTACTATTGTGAATGACACCCAATCTGTTTCCATCTCCCCCATCAGGAGCGCAATTATCCGTCATCCGCTCCTGGCCTACTTTCTGATCGCCATCTTGGGTACCTGGGGTGTGCTGTTGCCCCTCTTCCTTAGCCAGGCTGGAGTCGGCTTGCTCCCTTACGAGTTGCCCGACCTGTTGTTCCTGCTGATCTTTTTCGGCAGCACATTTACCGGCCCCGCCCTCGCTGCCTTTGTCGTCACCGCCCAGGAGAGCGGAAGAATGGGAGTGCGGGAACTGCTTCGACGTATCGTGTTATGGCGGGTAGGTTTCCGGTGGTACATCGTCGCCCTGTTCAGTTTCCTGACCGTCTGGCTGGTGGCTTTCAGCTTGGTCTTTGGAGCGGCACTATGGGCCAACGTCTCCCAAAACTGGCAGCTCATCCTCTTGGTCTTCCTGCCGAATGCCTTGATCGGGATCTTCCTGCCTTCGCTCGGCGAGGAACCCGGCTGGCGAGGCTTTGCTCTGCCGCGGCTGCAAGCACGCCACGGCCCGCTGCTGGGAACGGTCATCCTGGGCTTCCTGCATAGCTTCTGGCACCTGCCGGCCTTCTTCCTCCCGCTTCTCGGCCCGTTCACGCCGATGCGGTTTCTGGCCTTCATCATCACAGGCACGGCCGGCTCCTTCATTTACACCTGGATATTTAATAACACCCGCGCCAGCATTCTGCTCGCTATGTTGACTCATGGGGCAAGCAACGCCGCCTCTGCATACCTGGGCCAGGTGATTCCAACGGATACGCCACTTGGTGCCTGGGCCGAGGCGCTAGGGCCTGACTGGTTGAATGCCATCGCCTTTGGGATTGCCGCTGTATTACTTATCCTTTTGACCAAGGGACGGCTGGGTTACACGGCTCGTGACGGCTGAGTAGTCGCTGCAGTGCGCCTCTCCTGATGCTTATCTCCGACGGCCGCCTCATTGGGAGGCGGCCGTTTCGTTTTCTGTGCTCCTCCCTCAAACTGGCATGAGAGAAACCCAGCCGGAATAGTTCAGCAAGGCTCAACAACCGACACCTGCGAGCCGGCCGCTTTACATTTGTGTGGTTGTCTACATTCGGTTGGGGGCAGTAACGATAGCCAGAGATTTCTGTCCAGGTCCGTCTGGTTTGGTTAGGCGCTTGATAACGGCCGCGCTGACGGTTGCGCAAACAGAAACCAAAAAGCAATACTGGTGACCACCCCTGGTAAAACGCCCCCGCTTAACAATGAATAATCACTCACGGAGGCCGAGACAAGCCCTGCCATTGACCACCCGACTGTACTGGCGACAATCCACCAGCCTGCACGGCGTACGTGTGTGCGCAATATCCACCACTGACCAAGCCCAATCGAGCCGCCGATGATCAAAAATAGGAGCGGCGCGAAGAGGAAGATGTTACTGCGGCCGATAGCCAGGAACCCATCTATTTTGGAAAGAAGGAAAGCAAGTGTGATAGCCAATAGCCAGCCAAATGCAGTGGCGAGAATCCACAAGCCCATTCGTGGAAAATAGCGCCGTAACAAGAAAAATTGTAGGCCGCCATTAAAGAGGGCAACGGCCGGTACAAAAACATAGCTGAACAAAGCGTCTTCGGTGATCCGCGTTTCACCGCCAATCCGTATTGTGCCACCTACCACGTCTTCAATCAAGGAAATAATGATCCAGGACAGGCCAAAAGCCAGGGGGATACTTAATGCGCTGAGCACGACCCATGCCGGATAAAATTGCCATGCTGGTTTTTCTATCGCTGTTCTCATTGTATCACTCCTCATTGTTAACTGACGCCAATGCTCACGTACTGCATTTAGCGGAAGGTCGCGTAATTCGCGCAGGCAAACGGCCGCTACCCGCCACCACCCTGCTTCGCTCGCATCCGCCAATCTGGCGGCAAAGACGGCCGTCATCTCTACCCCAAATTCCTCTTGGAAACGCCGTGGATAGAGGTAAAGCAGCAGCCGGTAAAGTAAAGCGACTAATTGCATCGTTCGCTGTCTCCTAAAACAGGCACTATCCCAAGCTGGGTTGAACAGACCTCTTGCTCATCATAAATCCGATAAGTTCCGATGTTAGCAAAGAGGCCACGACACCATAATAGAGCCAGAGACCCCATAACGCAGGGAGCGGCCCAGAGCCATAGCCAATTAACCACAAAGACAGACCGATGCCTGCCGCCAGATACGCTTGTGTTCGTTAATCCAACTCATGCCTTGCCTCCTCTACTCCCGGTACGAAAATGGGTATTCCGGGTAGCGTTGTTGGATAGAAGCGAATTCCCGCTCGCACATCCGCTGCAGATCGGGCAGTTCTCCCGCCGTCTTGTAAATTCGCCCGATAAGACGCGGGTCGCTCCAATGGTCACGATCAACGTAACCGAGACGATAATAGCCGTCACCCCGATCATAGCACCACGTTTCCCCATAGATGATAACCGGGCCGGGGAGAGAAAGGAGGTAGCGGGGCGTTAGCTGCTGCAGGTCTTGGGGATAACGGCCGTTCCGCTCGTAATACCGCTCAATCGCCTGGCTGACTCGCCCCGCCCGCTCCTCCGTCAACCGGCGAAAGTCAACCCGCTGGGCAACGGCTGAAACCGTAACCAGCAACAGCGGGATAAGCAACAAAAAGAGCAGTCCGGCCGGCTTCAGTTTTTCAGGCAGCGCAAGGGACAACAAGACGGCCGAGAATAGCACTGCCAGGAACGGTAAAAACAGCCAGATATAGCCGAGTCCATCGTCGGTGTTATCCCAGACGGTTAGCCAGTACAGGCTATGTAACGTCTTGGCCAGTAGGAAAGCGCCCAGGGCAAAGACGGCGGCCAGCGGCCGGCCCCTCTGCAAGCGCCGTGTTGTCGATCCCTCTTCTACGGCTGCGCTCACAAGCGGCCAGGTCTGATAAAGTTGCAAACCTGAGTAGAGAAGAACGGCCACCATAATGAGTGCCAGAGAAAGTATCAGGAAAAGTGTCAGAGCCATGGCTGTAGGCATACCAAATGGCGCGCTGCCAGGAAGAAGCCGGTCAAGTGAAGAGACCGGCAAAGCCAACCCCACCAGGAAGAGCAGCCCGGCAACCATCCATATTCTGTGGCTCATTCGCCGCACCGCCGGGATGAACAGCAAGCAGACTATCATCACTGCTATCAACCACGGCCAAGACAGCGCCTCACTGACAAACCGGTCATAAACCAGCCCGCCGGCCGCCAGCAGGAAGAGTGCCAATATAAAGGACACAACCGTAACCTGTTTTGTGATGATTGACATGAGATCCGGCCCCGACCGATTTCGTAAAGCGTGCCAATGTTCGCGCAGTAACGATGACGGGAAATGGCGCAACTCCCGGCCGCAAACGCGGAGCCACGACATGCGGCCGTTCTCAATCGCTTCGGCCGCCTGTTCCCGCAGCACAATTTCCATTTCCGCGCCAAATTCCTCCCGAAACCGACGCGGATAAAGATAGAGCAACCAGCGGTAAAATGAAATAAACAACTGGACAAATTGCTGATTCATGTCATAAACAGCCCCTCATCCCTGGCTGGTCTGAATCTGCTTTCTGCTTCCTACCAGCGCGATTAGCTCCAATATTAGTACCGCAACCGCCAATCCAATATAAAGCCAAATTCCCCATAAGACCCAGTACATCCCGGAAAAGCTGGAGAGACTCAAAAACAGACCGGCAGCCGCCACTGCCAGACCCCAAGCCGCCACGTGGAACACTTGCCGTCCATCTCTATGGAGAATCGAGAGCAGCGCTGCCAAAAAGGGCAAGATCAGCGGCAACAGGAAGAAAGCGCGGAGTAATGTCCCCACTGGATCAGGGAAAAAAGAGAGATCTGAATCTGATCCCATCATCAACTGAATGATGCTGGTGAAGAAACCCCCGACGACAAAAATAAGAATATGCATTCCCTTCCAGCCCGGCGCGCCACAAAAATCACCCTCTAACCGGAAATTGGGTGGGGAACAGGGGTATTCCGCCGGTACGTGAGTTCGATCAATCGCCCAGGGGCCAATGAACGCCACGAGCAGCAATAAAAGCGCGGCCGTTCGCCAGATGCGCTTATGTTCATCAAGCTTGTTTATAACGTTTAGATTCATGGTTGCGACCCGGCTGCCCGTTGGTGGGCGGCCGTAACCAGGCTTTGCATTCGCACCGTTTCCGCCTTCAGGATGCGTTGTCCCAGTTCGGTCAGGCGGTACGCTTTACGCTCGCGGCCGTTGACCTCTGTCTCGTCAAAACGCTCAATCCATTCCTGCTCCAACAGCCGCTTAATCGCCCCATACAGCGTGCCGGTGCTTAGCTGCACGCGGCCGTCGCTCAAGGTCTCTACATCCTTCATGATCGCATAGCCGTGTTTCGGCCGCGGGGCCAGACTGAGGAGGATGAGAAAGGTTGATTCGCTGAGGGGTAAGTTGCTTACAGTGTCCATTCGTGGTCCTTCATATGTCGCTTGCCAATATGTCACTTAACGACATATTAGCGGATCGCTGACAGAACTGTCAAGTCCCAAATTCAGATTCTATCCCGAAGCCTACCATTTCATGCAAAGGAGGCTATACTAACGAAAACATGAACGCGCCACGCCTGGCAAACCAAGAGAAGCAAATAACTCGTACCAATTCGGAATGGCTCCATTCATTATCCTCACAGGGTAGCTTGCAGACCGAAGCCATTGAGGAGTTGCGTGTCATGCTCTTGAAGGCGTCGCTATACACCCTGGTCACCCATGTTTCCGATTTGTACCATTTAGGGGAACAGGAGCGCGTCGCCCTGGCTGAGGATTGCGCCCAAGAAGCGTTGCTGGCCGTTCTGGCCCGGCTGGACGATTTTCGCGGGGAGAGTAAGTTTACCACCTGGGCTTACAAGTTTGCCGTCAATATCGCGCTCAATCGCGCCCGCCGCGAACGTTGGAAGGGGGTGTCCCTGGACGCACTCTCCGAGGATGACTACTCACTGGACTGGTTGGAGTGGAAGGAAGGATTCCAGCCCGCCGATACAGAGACATCAACGTTGCAGGCGGAAGTGGGCAACGTCATCCACCAGGCGATCCGCATCGAACTGACAGACCGGCAGCGCCAGGTTCTGAAGTGGATTGTCTTTGATGAAGTGCCGATGGATGTCGTCGTCGAACGATTGGAAACGAATCGCAACGCAGTCTATAAACTCCTGCACGATGGGCGACTGAAAGTCAAAAAACATCTTGCTTCCCATGGGTATGATGTGGAAGAAGTCTACGCTCTATTTCGGCCGTAATAGCGATAATAAAGGTAAGGTTTGCGTCCTTACGGCAACTAATAAGATAGGTAAAACGAGAGATGAAAGCTAAATTTTCGCACTGGATCAAACGAGTTCAAGAGACACAGGATGAAGAGATCAACTGTTCCACCTGCCTGGATCAAATCTCTGAATATGTTGATCGCGAGCTGGCGGCCGGTGACGCTATGGGTACTATGCCTCAAGTTCACCAACACTTAAACCAGTGCCAGGTGTGCCGCGAGGAGTATCATGTCTTGCAATCGCTGGCACGTATGGAAGCGATCGGTGACATGCCGGTCAATGATGAGCTATTTGAGCAATTGTTACAGCATCCAAGACAGATGAAATAGAAGCCACCTATGACATTTGTGGGTGGATAAGGAGCGGCCGCTTGCTGAAACACCGGGGATGGAAACATCTCCGGTGTTTTTTTGTTGGGTGTGAATAAAACCAGTTTTGTTTCTGTTTGGTAAGAATTCTCCCGAACCGGACACTAACGAATAAGTCAAACATCCGGTATGCCGAGGAAACCCAAATAATCTGATGATCATGGTTTACCGGCCAAGAAAACAAAGGGAGAATATGATGAAACAGACCAACAGATATGTCCTGGCAGCATTAGCTGCGTTGTTTATCCTCGTTATCGGCTTTGCCGCCTACTCGCCTGTGAGCGCCCACGGCACGCTCCGGCGAAACCAGCTTGTTTTTCATGATGCAATGCGCAAGTTGTGGGAAGACCACATCACCTGGACGCGCCTGTATATCATCAGCGCGGCCGAAGATTTGCCCGATAAAGGGCTAACCGCCGAAAGATTATTGCAAAACCAGGTAGACATCGGCGACGCGATTAAACCCTACTATGGAGAGGCGGCCGGAGAGGAGCTCACCGCGCTCCTACAAGACCATATCCTCATCGCCGCCGAGCTAATTGACGCCGCCAAAGCAGGAGACACCGACGCCTTCAACGACGCACACGAGCGATGGTACAGCAATGGCGACGACGTCGCCGACTTTTTAAGCGCGGCCAACCGGAAGCATTGGCCTCGAAACGAGATGCGGATGATGATGAAAGCACATCTTGACCGGACCCTGGAGGAAGCGGCCGCCCGCTTGAATGGGGATTATGCGGCCGATATTGCCGCCTACGAAGTGATTCACGCCGACATCCTGCACATGGCGGATATGCTGAGCGAAGGGATTATCCACCAGTTCCCCAGGGCGTTTAGATAGTAAGATGGCAATCAGTTGCCTACTTATCTTTCGATACCCGCTAGATAGCCCAATCTACTCCTCGGACCGGTGACAATTTAATTTAAATGTGATTCACAGACACTATTACGCTGGTGTCTGTGAATCATTTATCCTTCCGATAACTAAAAAGAGGCTGTGAAACACAACCTCCTTTTACGCTACCAGAGAGAAAGGTATGAAATTTAAGTGACCCCGGAAGGACTCGAACCTTCAACCAATGGATTAAAAGTCCACTGCTCTTCCATTGAGCTACGGGGCCAACTGAATCAGCGGTCTACTCCTGTGATTATAACGAGTCAGGGATACCATAGCAACCTCGTAGCGCGATTTGTTAAATCGCTCACTCAAACGAACGATTTAACAAATCGCGCTACGGGCGTGCAACTCGGCCGAAATGTGACTAAACTTAAGGGATGGAACGGACAGAACCACAACAGGAGCAGAAGCGCTCCCCACGCGAACGGACGTTTCGCACTGAGGCGATTGTCTTGCGGCGCAGCGACTTTGGCGAGGCTGACCGGCTGTTGACGTTGTTCAGCCGCGATCTGGGCAAGATCAGGGCGATTGGCAAAGGGGCGCGGAAACCGCAAAGCCGCAAGACGGGGCATGTGGAGCTATTCATGCGCAGCAAGTTCCTGATCGCCAAAGGGCGCGACCTGGATATTGTGACCCAGGCGGAGATGATCAACGCCTATCCACAGTTGCGCGAAGACCTGCTGCGAGCCACCTACGCCTCCTATGCTGTGGAGTTGCTCGACCGCTTCATTGGTGATGAAGACCCACACCGCGACATCTATGAGCTGCTGGTGGCGGCGCTCGATTGGTTTGCGACGGCCGATGACTTGCTGCTCGCCGCCCGTTATTACGAGCTACGGCTGCTCTCGCTGACCGGTTTCCAACCGCGCCTCTTTAACTGCGTCAACTGTGGCGAAGCGATTGAAGAGCAAGACCAGTACTTTAGCGCGGAGTTGGGCGGTCTGCTTTGTCCCAACTGCCGCGCGGCCGATCGTCGCGCCCAGCCGGTGTCGGCCGTGGCGGTTAAGGTGTTGCGCTATTTGCAAACACGGCCGTGGGATACGGTCAGCGTCTTGCGCCTGAAGCCCCCTTTACTCCACGAGTTAGAGCGGGTCATGTACCACTATTTAACCTATACATTGGAACGCAACTTAAAATCGGTTGACTTCCTGCACGAGCTACGCCGTGAAGCTTCCCTCTTCACTTCCCCTGAATCCGGGGATGGACTATAATGCCAGTGGGCAGTAGGCGGTAATCAGTCTCCCGATCTCCCAGTCTCTTAGTCTCCAAATCTCTTAATCTCAAATCTCTAATTCTCCAATCTCTATTATGCAAGACAAACTCAGCTTTCAAGAAATCATTCTCCGTTTGATCAACTACTGGAAAGAGCAAGGTTGCCTGGTGTGGCAGCCTTATAATGTGCAGGTTGGGGCGGGGACGATGAACCCGGCGACGGTGTTGCGTGTGTTGGGGCCGGAGCCGTGGAATGTGGTGTATGTGGAGCCGAGTATTCGGCCGGATGACGGCCGCTTCGGCGACAACCCCAACCGGATGCAGCAACATTACCAGTTGCAAGTGATCCTCAAGCCCGACCCTGGCAATCCGATTGAGCTTTATCTGCAAAGCCTGGAAGCGATTGGCATCAATCCACGCGAACACGACATTCGTTTTGTCGAGGACAACTGGGCTTCTCCCGCGTTGGGGGCCTGGGGGTTGGGCTGGGAAGTGTGGCTTGATGGGCAGGAGATCACCCAGTATACCTACTTCCAACAGGCGGGGGGGATTGAGCTAGAGCCGGTATCGGTGGAGATCACCTATGGCCTGGACCGCATCAGCCTCGCCCTACAGGGGGTGGATAGCGTCTGGAAGATGGAGTATGGGTCGGGCGTTTTTTATGGCGACGCCTTGCTCCAGGCGGAGATTGAACATTGCCGCTACTACTTTGATGTGGCCGATGTGGACGCGCTGCGGATGATCTACGACACCTATGAGCGCGAGGCGTTGCGTTGTTTGGAAGCGGGCCTGGTGGTCCCCGCCCATGATTATAATTTGAAATGCTCCCATCTCTTTAATGTGCTGGACACGCGCGGGGCGATTGGCGTCACCGAACGGGCGAAGTATTTCCAGCGGATGCGGCGCGTGGCGGGACAGGTGGCGGAAGCGTATGTCGAACAACGCCAGCGGCTGGAATATCCATTCATCGACAATCCGAATTGGACTAAAAACAAGTCTGCGGAAGCAACAGAGCTAGAGCGAGCATCGGCCGATCCCACTGCCTCCGACCATGAAACCTTCCTCCTCGAAATCGGCAGCGAAGAGCTACCCGCCGGAGATTTGACCTCTGCCCTACGCCAACTCAGTGTGGCTGTTCCCGCTTTCCTGAAGGAGTTGCGACTCGATTATGAGAGTATTGACGTACAGGGGACGCCGCGCCGTCTGGCGGTAATGGTGAACAAACTGGCCTCGCGGCAACCCGACCTGGAGACGGAGGTGAAGGGGCCACCGGCCGACCGCGCTTTTGACGCTGAGGGGAAGCCGACCCAGGCGGCCGTTGGCTTCGCTCGCAGCCGGGGCATCCCGGTGGAGAGCCTGCAAATTCGTGAGGAGGGCGGGCGGCGTTATGTGACGGCCGTTGTCCGCGAGGCAGGGCGGTCCGCCGTGGAAGTGCTGGCCGAACGGTTGCCTGACCTGATCGCCGGGCTGAAGTTTGAGCGCAGTATGCGTTGGAACGAAACGAAGATCAGCTACAGCCGCCCGCTGCGCTGGCTGGTGGCGCTGTTCGGCCGTACAGTCGTTCCCTTTGAATATGCAGGAGCGATCAGCGGCCGCACCAGCTATGGCATTCGGCCTTATGGCTCTCCTCCCCTGGAGATTGGGGCGGCCGATGAATATAGCAGCCGTATCGCCGAACAGGGTATTTTGCTCAACGTTGATGAGCGCCGAGAGGCGATTGAGCGCGGCGTGCGTGCGTTGGCGGCGACGAAGCTGGGAACCATCCCCGATGACGGCGGCTTATTGGAGGAAGTGACCAATCTGGTTGAGCGGCCGACGCCGTTGCTCGGTGAA
Source organism: uncultured Ardenticatenaceae bacterium (assembly GCA_964410625.1). Lineage (GTDB taxonomy): Bacteria > Chloroflexota > Anaerolineae > Promineifilales > Promineifilaceae > CAYPHY01. Next base: position 231,025 of record CAYPHY010000001.1, read on the forward strand.
TTTGAACGCCGCTTCCTGGCGCTACCGGCGGAAGTGCTGGTGGCGGTGATGCGCAAGCACCAGCGTTACTTCCCGCTGTACCATGAGAAGGACGGCCGTTTGTTGCCTTACTTCATCGCCGTCCGCAACGGCGACGACCAACATCTGGAGATGGTTGCCGAGGGGAATGAGCATGTGATTCGCGCCCGTTTCTCTGATGCGGAGTTCTTCTATAACAAGGACCGCCAGCGCAAGTTGGCCGACTGGTTGCCCGAACTGGACAAGCTGACCTTCCAGGCTGATCTCGGTTCGATGCTCGACAAGACCCACCGGCTGGAGAAGCTGACGCCGCAGATCGCTGAGATGTTGGCGTTGACGGAGGCGGAAACGGCCGTTGCCGCCCGCGCTGCCACCCTGGCCAAGGCTGACCTCGCCACCTCAATGGTGGTGGAGATGACCTCTGTGCAGGGGATTATGGGCGGCCATTATGCGCGGTTGAGCAACGAGCCGGAAGCGGTGGCCGAGGCGATTGCTGAGCAGTATGAGGCCGTCAGCGAGACGCGGCCGGGGTTGGCATTGGCGCTGGCCGACCGGCTGGACAGTCTGATGGGGCTGTTTGCCGTTGGCCTGGCCCCCAAAGGCTCAAATGATCCCTTTGCCATTCGTCGTGCCGCCTTGCAGGTGATCCAAAATTTGCTGGGCAACGAGGTCGCTTTTGATCTACGTCCAGCCCTGACGGCAGCGGCCGATCTGCTGCCCGTTCCCTATGAGCCGCAGGTGTTGGATGAGGTGCTGGCGTTTATTGGCGGCCGTCTGGAAGGGGTGTTGCGCGAGGCGGGCTACTCGGCGGCCGTCGTCAAGGCGGTGTTGGCTGAGCAAACGCACAATCCTTATCTGGCGGAACAGGCGGCGGCCGATCTGGCCGAGGCGATCACCGCCGACGATTGGAGCGATCTGCTGAATGCTTATGCCCGTTGTGTGCGGATCACGCGCTCTCTACCGGAGCAATATCCGCTCTATTTAGATAGCTTCACGCTCCCGGAGGAGCAGGCGTTGTTGAAGGCGTACCAATCGGTGACCGCGGTGACTAACGGGTCGGTACCGACGTTAGTGGGGGCATTGCGCCGGCTGGAACCGGCGATCAGCCGCTTCTTTGATCAGGTGTTGGTGATGGATGAGGACGCGGCCGTGCGCGAAAATCGGCTGGCATTGTTGCAGGCTATCGCCCGGCTGGCGCAGGGGACGGCCGATTTGTCCCACCTGGAAGGCTTCTAGCTCTTAAGTAAAATGCGGAAAGTTTCTTGAGAACAGAAACCGGGTTTCTTAGCTTTTACTAGACAGAATCGTTTGCTCGATAGAAACCCGGTTTCTAAGCGAGCTTTCCGACACACACTGTTTGCTTTTTGAGAAGTCAGTCCAAATACTTGCAAATTTTCAAAAATAAGTAAGTATTGATACTTATAGCCTGGTGTACGTCATGGCCGGTGGCAATGGTAAAAAATATAGAGCAGTCCGCTATATCAAACCCGCAAGCGTTATCTACCTGGGAATCACCTGCCCAGGATGTGTTCACGGCGGCCGTTGCGGCAAACAATCGGCTTGAACAGCGCAACGCTGACCCGCAACGGTATTCAGAGCGGCTGCGTGCCTTACATGAAATCGATCTCGCCATTTTGAATAAACGCTCATTGGAGGAGATCGCGGCCGTCGCTGTCCAACGTATAAAAGAGATGTTGGCTTGTGATGGCGTCGTCTTTATCCTGATGGACCTGGAAACGGCCGAAGGGCAAGTGCTGGCCAGTGACTTCCCGCTCCCCAAACCAGGCTACCGCTTTCCACTGACCAATTGGGAAGTATTGCATAGCTTACAGCAAGGCGTGGTCAACTATGTGGAAGATGCAGAGGCGTTGCGCGGCTCTACGCCGATAGTGGCGGAGTTGATCGCGCAAGGGGTCGAGATGCGGCCGACCCTTAATTTCCCGTTGCGGATTAATGAAGAGTTGATCGGTATTTTTTCGATTACGCCGACGGGAAATGAGGAATTGACTGAAGAACAGTTGGAAATCGGCCGCGAAATCGCTAGTGTAACGGCCGTTGCCGTCCACAATGCGCGACTGTTGGCGGCCGCCCGCAAAGCAGGCGCTCGCGAAAGCACGCTGCGCCATGTCGCCAGTAGCCTGACCGCCAATCTCGATCTGAAAAGCCTCTTGCGGTTGATATTAGAACAGTTGGAGATCGCCATCGAGTCTAGCAGTTCCAGCATCATGTTATATGATGGACAGCATCTGCACGTTGCCGCTCACCGCGGGGCTTACTTTTCGCCGGAAGTGATGGCGAATATCGAGACGGCCGAGTTCCCCAATATGCGGCGCGTGTTAGAGCGGGGGCAACCGGTGCTCATCTCCGACTCGAAAACGGAACCGGCCTGGATTGAGGTGGCGGGTGGGGAGTATATCCGTTGCTGGCTGGGTGTGCCGCTGCTTATTCGGGAAAAACCAATTGGTATTTTGGCGCTTGATCACGAACGGCCGCACTTTTTTACGGAACCGGATGTCCGCTTTGTGAAAGCGTTTGCCGACCAGGCGGCCGTTGCCATCGAAAACGCGCGTCTCTTCCGACAGGTGCAGGAACAGGCCGAACAACTAGAAGAAAAGGTCCGCGAGCGCACACGCAAGCTGGAAGCGTTGTATGAAGTGTCGGCCGTGGCCAGCGCTTATCTCGATTTGCCGACGATCTTGCAACATTCGCTGACGCGCATCCTGGAAACGATTGATTGCAACGCCGGGACGATTCACATTTTTGATGAGCAGGCGGGGCGATTTGAGTTAGCTGCCAAAGAGGGCTTGTTGGTGGACTCGGAAATCGAGACGGCCTTTCCCATCATGCCGCCAGACCATCCCCTTGAGACGCTGCTGACGGGAGAGCAAATAGGTAACAGGGTGTTGTCCGATGGCGTCAAATCCTTTTCAAAGGCGATGAAGGTTGGTTATGTGTGCGAAACGTTCCAGGATTGTGCCGTCGCGCCGCTTCGCGCCCGGGGGCAATTGCGCGGTATTCTGACCGTTTTGAGCGGAATACGCGACTCGATCTCAGCGGAGTCGTTGTCGTTGATGGAAACGATCGCCGAGCAAATTGGGGTGGCGATTGAAAACGGCGACTTGCGCCAGCAGGTACGGCAGGTAGCGATCAGGGAAGAGCGAGAACGGCTGGCCTATGAGTTGCATGACTCGGTGACACAAGGTTTGTATAGTCTGACTTTGTTTGCCGAGGCGGTGCGGGAAACGGCCGCGCGCAACGATCTTGCCACCGTCCGTCGCCACTCGCACTCTATGATCAGGACTGCCCAGCAGTCGTTGCGCGAAATGCGCCTCTTGCTCTATGAACTGCAATCCCCAGCTACGGGCGATCTGGTGGAAGCGCTGCGCGATCGATTACTCACCGTTGAGGAGCGTGTAGGCGTCTCAGTCAGATTGCGTGCTGATGAGATTGGGGAGCTTCCGGCGGCCGTGGAAGAGGCTTACTATCGTATTGCCCTGGAAGCATTGAACAATGCGCTGCGCCATGCCAACGCCGAAAATGTTTCGATTGCCGTTCACCGCCAACAGGATCAATTACAGATGATAGTGGAAGATGACGGCTGTGGCTTCGATGTGGCAGCGGGCCTTCAAGCTGGTGGAATGGGGCTAAGCAGTATGCAGAGGCGTATTGCCAAGATCAACGGGACCGTGACGGTCCATTCTCAGCCTGAACAGGGGACGCGAATCACCGCTTTTACACAACTACCCACATAGCAACCAACATAAGGAGGGCAATCATGGGGACCATGACGGAAAACACACCGGACATCACGGCGACCACGGAAACCGTACCAAGCATACCAACCACAACAAGCACACCACCCACACCACCTATTCGTATTCTCATCGTTGACGATCACGCCATTGTGCGCGAGGGGTTGCGGGCGATGTTGGAAGCTAAATTGGGATTTGAAGTTGTTGGTGAGGCGGCCGCTGGTGAAGATGCCATTAAGCTAAACAAAACCCTTTCGCCTGATGTGATTCTGATGGACCTGGTGATGCCGGGGATGGGAGGGGTCGCGGCCATTCGTGAGATCAAACGCCAGACATCGGACGCTCGCATTCTGGTGCTTTCCAGCTTTAGCGACGACATGCAGATTGTGGAGTCGTTGCGAGCCGGGGCGCAGGGGTATTTGCTGAAAGCCTCTATGCCCGCTGACCTGCTTGAGGCCATTCGCGCCGTCTATACGGGCCAGGCGGCGATCAATCCCAGCGTTGCCAGTAAATTGATCCGTTCGTTGAGCCAGGTGAACGCTGAACCAGAACCGCAGGACTCGCTGACGGAGCGGGAGATTGAAATCCTCAAGCTGGTTGCCGAGGGCTTGAGCAATCAGGAGATTGGCGAGCGAGGGCAGATCAGCGAACGCACGGTCGGAACGCACATCAGCAATATGTTGAATAAGCTCAATCTGGAAAATCGCACACAATTAGCCCTTTTTGCTCTGCGGCACGGACTGGCTTCGCTTTATGGGGAATAGAAAACCTCAATATGAATGCATTTTGACACGAATGGCACGAATTGTACGAATCGCTGTGAATGTGTGGCAAGCTTTGGTGGAGTTGCTGGAAGACTTGGAGGATGCGGCCGAGTTCAAACGGGCGCGGCAAGAGGAAGATATACTCCTCGATTGGGAAGAGGTTTTAGCTAAGGCTCTTGATAGTGTGCCAGAAAGAGCAGACTGATGAGAACGGCCGCCAGACAAATCACCTGCACCACATGAAAACCGTTTGGCGTCAGCCAGGGGTTGGCGCGAAAGGCATCGACGAAGAGCCGCCCGGCTCCATAGACGGCCGTCGCCAGCGCAAAATGGCGGCCGCGAAACGCTTTCCATTGTTCACCTGAGCGAACAGAGCCATACCAGGCGGCCAATGCCAGCAGCGCAACGATGATCTCATAGAGCTGCACCGGGTGGCGACGCAGGCCAAACTGGTTGATTCCCCAGGGCAGGTTGGTCAGTGTACCAAAGCCTGGCCCGGCCAGAAAGTCGGCCAGACTGACCGCCAGCAGCGCGATCAGCAGTCCGGGAGCTAGCGAGTCGAGTGCCGCGCCGAGGTGGAGCCGCCGCCAACGGCCGTAGAAGAAAGCGGCCGCGACACCCACCGGCAGCCCACCCCAAGCATTAAACCCGGTGTTCAGCGGCCAGAGTATCCCCAACCAGTTGTTGGTATAAGCCGACCAGTAGGTGGCAACAAAGATCAGCCGCGCGGCAATGATCCAGGCCAACAGGCCGGTCATCGCCAGCGCATACATCGTTTCGGGATGTTGGCCCAGTCGCTGAGCGGCGCGTTCAACGGCCGAGAGCGCCAGCCATGCGCCCAGGATGTAGATCAGGGGGCCGGTGGGCAAGACGAGGGGGCCGAGGTTGATGGTAGGAAACATAGTATTGTGTAATGGTGTATTGGTCTGTTGGTGTATAAGTGTATTGGTTATTGGGTGATCAGGCGATGATTGTTTTTTTGACACGAATGGCACGAATGATACGAAATCAAAAATTCTATAGAAACCGGGTTTCTTAAGCGTTACTAAAAAGAGCCGGTTTCATGCTAGAAACCCGGTTTCTACGCTTAATTCGTGACCGTTCGTGTCATTCGTGTCAAAATTCAAGGTATGAAGGAAAGTTTTAGGGCGAAGATTCGCGGTTCGAGGCCGCCTGTTGGAACGATGGTCACATTGGCTGCGCCGGAAGTGGCGGAGATGCTCTCGCTGTGCGGCTATGACTGGTTGTTTATTGATGGCGAACATAGCCCGCTGTCGGTGACGGCCGTGCAGCGACTGATCCAAGCGATACGCGGCGATTGTCTGGCGTTGGTGCGCGTCCCGGAAAACAACGTCACCTGGATCAAGCAGATGTTGGATACCGGCTGTGATGGGATCATTGTGCCACAGGTGAACAGCGCAGAGGAAGCACGGCAGGCAGTGGCGGCGGCCAAGTATCCGCCCAGCGGCAACCGCGGCGTGGGGCTTGCGCGGGCGCATGGCTATGGCATTGATTTTGTGGAGTATGTGGCGGCCGCCAACGACCACATTGCGGTGATCATTCAGATCGAACACATCAAGGGCGTGGAAAATCTGGATGCGATTCTGGCGGTGGAGGGGATTGACGGCGTGCTTATCGGCCCCTATGACCTTTCCGGTAGCATCGGCCGCCTGGGGAAGGTGGGTAGCCGGCCAGTGCAGGAGGCGGTCCGACTGGTTAAACAGAAATGCGCGGCCGTTGGGATGCCAGTTGGTATTTTTGTCATTGACGCAGAGACAGGCAAAAGGGAGATCGCCGATGGTTGCCAATTTATCGCCGTCGGCACCGACACCGTTTTCTTGTGGAGCGCGGCCAGAGAGACCTTGAAGATTGTTCGAGGAAAGGAATAACTGTTATTCGTTGCCGATCACGACCGTCCACGGCCGAATTTCCCAGCGCGTTACCAGTCCATTGATCACGTAGGGGTCTTCGCGGACGAAATCTTCGATGATTGACTTATCGGCCACTCGGAAGACCAGCAAGGCTTGATCGGACGGGTCACTGAATGCGCCACCATAGACCAGTTCGCCGCGCTCGTGGGCGGCGTTCGCCTTGCCTAGATGCTCATCGCGGAAAATGGCGCGACGGCGGATATAATCGTCAACGAGGTGATAGAATAGGGCGTAGTATTGCATCTGTAATCTCCTGTTAAAATGGTTACGCAGATGACGCAGATGGATCGCTGATTACGCGGATTTTTTAGTGTTGAGGCGTCATTGTGCATCTCGACACCCGTGAAAACGGATGGAGAAAATAGCGACATGCAGCAAATCATCCGCATGTTTCTTTATCCGTTGTCTATGAAAATAAGTACAGATAGGGAATCATATAATGCTTCAGATGAGCGATCAAGGTAATCAGACTGAACAGCATCTACCACTTTTATTGGACGGCCGCACGGCCGACTTGCTCAACCTGTTTGCGGCCGAACCGCTGGTTGATGATCCGATTAGCGGCCGTGTGGTGGGGCGAGAGGCGGCAGAACGATTTGTGGTTGATAAGGGGGCATGGCTGAAGGAACGGCAGGCACGCCTGGAGCATTTCCGCACGACGCAAACTGAAGAACGAACGGTGGTTGAGTGGATCGTGCATCTGGTTTTGGAGGGCAAGGATGTGCAGTTGCCGGTTGCGGTCGTTGGCCAACGGGGAATCGTTGGCAGCGGGCTGGAGATGATCCGCGTCTACCATAGCATGTGGCCGCTGATCGGCGCTCATCAGGTGCGTACCGCGCTTTTGCCAACGGATAAGACGCTGCAAGTGAGTGATGTGGTCGAAACCTACCAGCACGCGCTGGCTGTTGGCGATGTGGATGAGATCATGAGCGTCTTTGAGCCGGATGGCTACTTTCGCGAACCGGCGGGTGGCGACTACATTTACCAGGGGACGGAGACGCTGCGCCAATTTATGTCCTCCATCCTGGCGTTGGGCGGAATTACTATTGAGCATTGCACTGTCACCGACGATGGCGTGGCTTGTGCGATTGAGTTTTCGGCCGTCAAGTTCGGCCCCCATCCGCTGATTCCCCAGGCTGGTGTGGCGGTCTATGAGCGCGGCCGTAGCGGTCTGCTCCATGCTGCCCGTGTCTATGATGATGTCAACGTGGAAGCATTTCAGAACGGATAAGCCTAATATATTTTGACACGAATGGCACGAATAACACGAATTCTACCCTCTAACTTTCGTGAAATTCGTGTTATTCGTGTCGAAAAAATTATAACTGTATAAGCCCTATCAAGAGCAAATTAGCCCAAAGAACCATGCCTCGAATCCGTGAACTATTTAACTATCCCAGCCAACTGCCAACCGGCCCGTTAAACGGGATTACGGATGTGGCAGGGGTGGCGGTTGGTCACTATACGTTGATTGCCGGAGAAGCGGCCGACGATCCCGACTGGCAATCGGGTAACGGCCCCTTTCGCACCGGCGTGACGCTCATCTTGCCCCATCAGGGCAACCTTTATGAAGAGAAGGTGGCGGCGGCCGTCCACACCATCAATGGTTTTGGCAAGGTCACAGGCTTTGAGCAGGTGCGCGAATTGGGCAACATTGAAACGCCGATTGCGCTGACCGGCACGCTCAACGTCCCGCGCGTGGCCGATGCGCTGATCACCCTGGCCATTGAGCAAAGTCCCTATCTTGGACTGGGCTTTAAAGAGAGCGGCTACCGGGGTTATGCCAGCGTCAATCCCATTGTCGGCGAGACGAGCGATGGCTATCTGAGTGATATGCAGGCGCGGCCGATTGGCGATGCCGAGGTCCGCGCCGCCCTCGCTGCGGCTACCACCGGCGCGGTTGAAGAAGGGACGGTGGGCGCAGGGACGGGGACGAGTTGTTATGGCTGGAAAGGAGGCATTGGCACCGCCAGCCGTGCCCTACCCCAGGATGCGGGAGGCTTCACCATCGGCGCCCTGGTGCAAAGTAACTTCGGCAGCCCGGAAGAACTGACCATCTGCGGCGTCCCCATCGGCCGCCACCTCCGCCCCCCAACGGCCGATCAGTCCCCCAATCTGCCAGTCTCCCAGTCTCCACCCCCTCAATCTCCAATCTCTAATCTCCAATCTCGCCTGGAAGACGGCTCAATCATGATCATCCTCGCCACCGACGCCCCACTAGACGCCCGGCAACTCGGCCGATTGTGCCATCGCGCTGCCTTCGGCCTGGCCCGCACGGGCAGCACCTGTCAGGGTGGCAGCGGCGACTTTGTGATCGCCTTCTCCACCACCAACCGCATCCCCGACCGTCCCGGTGCAATCTCCCAATCTCCAATCGCTAATCTCCACTTTCCCGTGTACGAACAGCCCATCATGTCTCTCCTCTCCCTCGCCGTCATTGAGAGTGTTGAGGAGGCGATCTACAATAGCTTGCTGATGGCGACGACAGTGATCGGCCGCCACAGCCACATCCGCCATGCCCTTCCAGCGGCCGAGGTGAGGCGTTTGCTGGAGGGGTATCAGTAGGGAGTGAATGGTGTATTGGTTTATTGGTGTATAATCTTTAGCATCAAGGGGTTATCATAGGGAACAACTGCTAATCAGCGTCATCTGCGTGGTATCCGCGTTATCTGCGTAACTGCTTCAACGGAGAGAAGTATGTTTATCCGGCCGAAATATTTGCTTTTGTTCATTGTCTTGCTTCTATCCGCTGCCTGTCGCTTTCTTCCGGGAAGCCAAATGCCCACACCGGCAACGCCGATCACTTTTCCACCCGAAAATGACGAAACCCCGATTTTGATGTGCACGCCGCCCGCTTGTGAAGCGAATGAGGTCTACTACTGCGATGGTGATTGCCCCGGCGGTTGCGGGACGACCTGTGCCACTGTCACCCCTTCGGCCGTTACCCCTGCCCCGGAATTGGGAGAGACGCCGATGTTGATGTGTACCCCACCCGCTTGCGAAGCGAACGAGATTTACTACTGTGAGGGTGATTGCCCTGGCGGTTGTGGCACAACCTGTGCGACGGTCACGCCCGCCGCGCCAACTGATACCGAGGCGGCCCCGGCCGATTGGGCCGCTCTGGAAGGCTGGCTGACTAATGCCTGGCTCAGCGGGGCAGACCCGGCGGCCGTTCGCGCGGCATTGCAAGCGGCCGGTTGGCAAAGCGAGGAGGGGCATTTGCAAACGGCTGATCTCAATGGCGACCAGCAAGCGGAGTGGATTGTTGCACTCCACGATCCGGCGATTCCGGCTGAGGTGTTCGGCCGCGCCGGTAATCTCTGGCTGGTGAATGGTGATGGGATTCCCTATCGCTCGTACGAAACCGTCAGTGACGACATCTTTGAGTCGAATATGCCCACCATTGTCGGCCTGGCCGATATGACCGGCGACGGGTTGCCGGAACTGGTCACTGACCAACACATCTGCGGCGCACACACTTGCTATGGCAATTACCAGGTATTGGGCTATCGCGAGGGTAGCATACAATCATTGGTTAACCGGCCGCCGTCCGCTGAAGGTGATGTGACCAATACAATCAGCATCAGCTACCCCGACGTTCGGTTTGAAGACGCCACCCAGGATGGTCTGCCTGATTTTCTCGTTCATGGCGGTAGTATTGGCTCGGTTGGTGCGGGTATTGTCCGCACTTATACCGAGGTCTGGTCATGGGATGGCGCGGCCGTCACGTTGGCCGATACCATCCTTGATCCAACGACCTATCGCCACCACGTTCTCTATGAAGCCAATGATTTGCTGGCTGGCGGCTATCTCGCCCAGGCATTGCAACTGTATGAAGCAGCGATCAACGACGGTAGTCTGACCACACCGCTATTTGGGTTGAGCGAAGCGGAAACGAAAGGCGCGATTGATCAGTTTGCCGCCTTCCGGCTGATCCTGATTGACCTGTTGCAAAACGATGCCGCACGCGCTGCCGGCCGGTTGGCTTGGTTGGAGAGCAACTATCCAGGTTCGGCCGCGGCCCAGGGCGCGGCTACGCTGGTCAACAGTTGGACGGGCGCGGAAGGACAGGCTGCCCTCTGTGCCCAAATCGAAACCACGCTGGCGGCACTGCCCAATCCAGCCGGCGCACTGGCCGACCTCGGCTATGGCAATCCTGGCCTGACGGCCGAGGATTTCTGTCCGTAATTTTTAGCAACGAATGACACGAATTAACTCGAATTGAAGCTTTATTCGCGGCCATTCAATGCAAAGTGAAATCGAGAAGATGAAATGGATGAAGAATATACCCTTACCCTTGAACTGCCTGATGATGTTTATGCCATCTTAGAGCAACGCGCGGCCGCGGCGAACCGCACCGTCGAAGAGGAAATCATTGCCATATTAGAGATTGCCTTCCCACCGGAAGATGATCCAGATGATCCACTGCCGGATGCGCTGCAAGAGACGGTGGACTCGCTTGAGCTGCTGGATAATCCAGCATTGTGGGAGATCGCACAAAGCAATCGGCCGGAAGCGGTAGCGGCCGAGATTGAGACGCTCAACCAGAAACAGCAGCAGGACGCATTGAGCGATGAAGAAGCGACGAAGCTGACGGAGTTAACCCAAGAGCACGAACGGCTGATCATCCTGCGCAACCATGCCCTCGTCCTGCTCAAAGAACGCGGTTATGATATTTCGGAGGAAGGTATGTGATGCTCCTGAAAACGTATGCTAGATAACGGTAACACCTTTAATCTTCTAGTTGTTCACTTCCGAAGCGATTCCTGATGATGGTTTTTATATAGTCGGGAACAGGTATTTCTGCGGACAGAGCGGCTTTTCGGAGGGCTTCATAGACGCTCAATTCGTCGCCGTTCCAGACAATATCGGTGCGCCTAATCTCACGTAAAGCGATATGTGTATACTCTAAAGGATAAGCCCAATAGCACTGGGCGCATATCTTTTCCGACCGTATATTCCAGTTAGGGCAATGTTCGCACGACCATGACTTAGCTCTGTTACAATTAGAGCATAGCAGCATATAGTCGGCGGTATCTCTTTCAAAATGCTCTATATTACCAGCTATCTCAAACGGTACTCGATGATCGATTTGCAAATAGCGTGCTTCAAATGTACCGTTACATATCCCGCACCTACCGTTACTCTGGCTATATAGCAGCTTCTTGAAATTTTTCGGGAAATTTCTTCGACCAGAACGATCGATCCTAACTTGAGCGACGTTTCCAAACCTATAAGCAGCAATTGTACGCCCATCGGATGACTTTACCCTGACCGTTTGTAGGGGAATGCCTTGTTCGCGTACATCCCGAATTGCTCTGGGCGGATGGCTATACCCATAGGTTTTTTCCAGTTCTTCTGTTGTGATGAATCCATGTTTCAAAATATGTTCAACAACAATCCTGGCACGCTTGCCTTTTACTAACTTCAGGCGTTCTAGGAACTCTCTTGGTAGTGGTTCTTGCTCATTCATAATAGGCCAAGCTCTAGCTGCTTTAACTTAGAATGAGCGTTACGCTTTTGTGAATCACGATCGATTGACAAGCGTATTTCACGAGCTAAAGCAGGGGAAATGTATAAGGACTCGAATGTTTCAGCTTTTTTCCCCAAGAGAGTAGCCTGGCTTGACCTTCCAGCATATATCTCCATTCGGCAAAGCCCAAGTTTAGGCGGTAATTTCCTGCCATAGGCTCTATCCCCTGTTCGGCCGTCATAGCTTAATAGGAACTTTACCTTTCGCTTATTAAGTTCAGAAAGAAACTCAATTATTTCTTCTATTTCTGTACCACAGTAATAGCGCGGATCACGATTTTGAGAAGTGCCTTGATAGGGAGGGTCTAAATAAACCAAATCTGTGCTGGAAACTATGTCGAGAGTTGCCCAATAGCTATCGCTACTGATAGTTGTTCTTCCGTGTAGAAGTCGCGACATGGCAAATATCTCCTGTCGCATACTTTTCGGCCGTCGCCCCCGTCGTCTGTTATCAGGGCTTTGATTGAACTGCCCTTCCGTGTTATACCGTACTGAAGCTTTTACACACCTTGCCAATAAATAGAGGAGGTGTACGGGTTTATGAGAAAGATTAAACTGCCAGCGAATGTCGTCGTAAAATGCTCTTTCCCGACCAAGCTGTGCTAACCAAAGCTTTTCATACTCATCCGCTATTTGTTGTGGATGGTTGATTATCATTTCAACCAAATCCATCAAGGGCTTATTCAAATCGTTTAGATAAAAGTGGGTAGCTCGTTCGTGAAAAGCGGCCGCTACAGAAACGGCCGCCGACCCCGCAAAAGGCTCAATGAGCGTATGTACCTCTTGAGGAAATTGAGCTAAAATTTGCCACGCGATATTTCGTTTGCTGCCTTGATACGGGATTGGTTGGGGTATTGTCGTCATAACTAAGTTTTTTACATATATGACCCATAACGCCGAAACGAAAGAGATTTGTATTTTAGCCCAACGACTGTCTCGGAACAAACGTTTCAGGTTATTCAGGGAAGGAATTTAGAAGGCTGTTGATCTAACTGATTCATAATCAGCTTTCGTTCCACTCAACGTGCAAAATCTCTGGAGCAACGAGCGTTAACCGAAAGTCTTGCCACTCAAAAGAATCGCCGATTGACATTTGTGCGGCTTGTCGTTCCCAGGTGCAGACGAGGTTGTTCTCAATCGCCAGCGTGAAAAGACCGGCCAGCCAACCACCGACGGCGCACCATTGATTGGCGTGGACAAAGTCGGGCCGCGTGGCCAGGAAGTAGCGTTCAAAGTCGGGGACACCGGTTAATGGATCGGTGTAGGTCAGAATATCGGCCGATGTCCGCCCATCCAAACTCAACACCTCCACCCGTTCATCCAGGAAATAGCGCAACTGCACTTCGGTCACGGCGATGGAGATGTTCTCTGCTCCAGCGACGCCAAGCGCTCTTAACAAAGCTTCTGTTTGTGGCGGCCGTTCCTGTGGCGCGGCGATCAGCAAAGGCAAATTGGGGGAGTAATATTGCCGGTGGGCCGGGCCATAGACCACATCCAGCACCTCGTTGACGGTATAGCGACCCGGCACAAGGCGGCGGTAATAATCCAGCGCACTGGTTCCAACGATAAAGAGGGCAATTAAAACAATGAATGGCACGGCCGCCCTTGCCAGCAGCGGCCGACGGTCATCCTCTACCATCCAGGCATAAGCAAGCTTCAACCCGGCCACACCTGCTAGAAAGAGAAAGGGGTAAAGCGGCAGGAAGTAGCGGCCGAAGGCCTCCGCCCCGACAACAAAGGAATAAAATATAAACCCGACTGCTACCAGCGCAACGGCCGCTAGTTGTGGATACCGGTCACGTAAAAACAGGGTTCGTCGCCCGGCAGCACGCCGTAGATCAACGAGCAGATGCCCGGCCGTAAGCAGGTATCCGGCGGCCAATGGGAGAAAGGCGGTTGCCAGGGAAACCAGGGCTTTGGGATGGAAGTAAAGGATACCGGAGATGAGCGTCAATGAACCTTGACGGCCGTTATAGAGCCGCGCTATCGAGGAATCTGTTACCAGGCGGCCGGTGATGCTGTATTGATAGCCATACCAGGGAGCGAGGACGACGACGGCCGCTGCCCCGATCAGCAGCATTTGACCCACAAAGAACGCCCATTGGCTTCTGTTGGAAGGCCAGTTGCTTACCAGGTAAAGAGCCAAGGCCACCAGGCCGAATAGACCGCCGTCCGGCCGCGTCAGCAACATCCAGCCAACGAGCAGCCCAAGCGTGATACTACGCCCTGGCTTGATTCCATCGCGCCAGCGACCGGCCAACCAGACCAGCAAGAGTAGCTGCATCGCCGAGAGGATGTTTTCCAGGCCGCCCAACGCATTGGCGACAACGGTGGTATGGCCTAGCCAGAGCAGGAGCACGGCCGCCAGCCACAAGCCGCGCATCTCCCACTGTGCTTTCGCCACGCGATAGAGCAAGACGCCGCTGACCAGCCAGATAGCGAGATTGGTCAGGCTCAATAGTAGTGGCGTCCAACGGCCGACAAGCAGGTAATAGCCTGTCAGCAGCAGCGTCCAGAATGGGCTGGTCGAGGCGACGACGATTTCACCATTGGGGTTGTATTGGAACGGCCGTCCCATTGCGAAATTCTCGGCAATCGCCAAGTGTACCTGGGCATCCCCGGCCAGATTGAACACGAAGGGCGTGCCGACAATGAAGGCAACGGCCGCCAACCACAACCCCGCCACCCGCCACCGTTGGCGCAAAGCCCAACTGGCGACTGCCATCATTTGGCATCTCCGCCATTGGTTGATTGTGAATTGTCAACTGTCAATTGTGAATGTTCCTCTGTCCCTCCGCTCCCCTGCTCTTTCTGTTCCAATCTCCCAATCTCTAATCTCTTAGTCTCGGCCTCTCTTTGCTCGCGCAAAATTGCAAACCGCCTGTCTACATACGGTTCCCCTTCCACAAACAGGTCGTTGATTTCGCGGGCGTCCTGGAAGCGGTCCCAGGTGGTGTGGATGAAGGTGATCCGCCGCCAGCGCAGGCTGATGATCGGCCGTTCCAACCGTTGCAGCGGCCCAAGCTGCACCTTGTAGTAGATTTTGTCGGCGCGGGGGTGGTCTGGTTCGTCGGGGAGCAGGTCGCGCCGCCGGAACAGCTCTTGCCCTAAGGTCGACGCGTAATAGTGGATCGCCCATTTCGCATCGCCGAAGGAACGGCCGAAGTAGAAGGCGAAATACTCGGCATATAGCCCCTTAGGGGCAAAGTCGAGGGGGATGCGATACCAGCCCTCGCGTTCGATCCGCGCGAAGTCGTCGGGGCGCGGCACATAAGCCACCAGCACACGGTCTTCGGGGTACATCGGCCGCGATTATAGCTTATGCTTATCTTTTGACACGAATGGCACGAATTTCACGAATAACCTTTATTTCGTGTCATTCGTGAAATTCGTGTCGAAAAACTAATCTACGGAATACACAACGTCTGCCCGGCGTAGATGCGGTTCAGGTTATAGATGCTGTTTGCCTCGGCGATGGCGAAGGCGCTGACGCCGTATACGCTGCTAATGCCCAATAGCGTCTGCCCATAGCCCACATGATGATAGTGGCGGCAAGCGGGAGCGGGGTAGGTTGGCTGAGGAGGTGGGGGTGGGGCCGGGGCCGGCGGCGTATAGCCGATAGGGATGAAGATGTTGGTTCCGGAGTAGATCAGGTTGGGATTGGTGATGTGGGGGTTGGCGGCGAGGATTGCGGCCGTCGAAACCCCATAACGCGAGGCGATTAACGAAAGATATTCACCAATTTGCACTGTATGATAAACGCCCTGCTGCGCTTCGCCCGGAGCAGCATAGCTGGTGGAGGTCAATGCCAACAACAACCCCAACACCAGGCAGATGAGCAGCAGTACTTTGTGGCGTGGGTGCAGTGGATTTAGTGGATGCCGTTTATTTACCCAAAAACGATGCTTCATCATACCCTCCGTACTACTATGTCCTATTTTATTCTATGTGACATAATATATTGTCGCCAGATAAAAAAACCTCCCGACACGATGCGACCTGCCGGGAGGTTGATTAGAAACCTTAGACGCGGGTGATATACTCGCCCGTTTCCGTGTTCACACGAATCCGGTCGCCCACCTGGATGAAGAGAGGCGTCCGTACTTTTAAGCCCGTTTCCGTCACCACATCTTTGGTTGCGCCAGTAGCCGTATCTCCGGCAATGGCATGTTCCGCCTCAACGACGTCAAACTCCATTGTTTTCGGCAGATCATAATCAATGAGTTCACCCTCATAAGAGAGCAGCTCCAGTTCCATGTTGTCGCGCAAAAAGTGGCGATCTTCCTCCAACACGACATGGGGCACATTGCGCTGCTCATAGGTGTCGGTGTCCATAAAGACATAGAACTGGCCGTCGTCGTAGAGGAATTGGTACGGCCGCTTGTCCAGCCGCACATCTTCCACGCGGTCGCCGGAGGAAAAGGTGACTTCTTTGTTGGTTCCGGTGCGTAAATTGCGTACTCGGACGCGAATCGTCGCCTTGCCGCGGCCGGGCTTGCTGTGGCTATATTCAGTTACTTTTAAGAGTTCGCCGTCGTGGATGAAATTCACCCCGCGGCGTAATTGGTTTACATCAATCATACGAAGTGTTGCTCCTGGCTGGAGAATGGGTATTGGTCTATTGGTTGTTAAGTCGGGATGCTGGTTCATGGGTCGGCCGCTAAGCACCCAACCTGACATAACACACATCTTACTACTTCCAGTTTAGCATAATTCTGGTCGGGTTGGCAATGGATTGGCTGCGACTGGGTATATAGGAGTAGCCCGGTTTGCCTAAACCGGAAGCTCGCGGGTTAGCAACCCACGCTACACACTATCCGCCAGCCCACAAGAGTTGTGCCAATATGACGACGATGATAGCGACCAAAAAGGTTAAGGGGGTTCCCACGCGGAGGAAATCGGAGAATTGGTAGCGGCCGGGGCCATAGATCAGCAGATTGCCATGGTGGCCTATGGGGGTGAAGAAGGAGGCGACGGCGGCCATCGCGACTGAGATCACATAGGGTTCTGGGGGCTGGTCCAGCCCGTTTGCCAGGGCCACGGCGACCGGCGCGAGCAGCGCAGTGGTGGCTGAATCGGACATCAGTTGGGTGATCACCGCCGCGACCAGAAAGAGCAAGAGCAAAATCGCCAGTGGCGGCCAACCGCCGACCATCGCTTGCAACCAACCGGCCATCAGCTCGGCCGTTCCCGTCTCCGACATCGCCAGCCCCAGCGGGATGGCCCCGGCGATAAAGACAAAGATGCGAATGTCAATGGATTGGTAAGCCTGGCGCAAGGTTAGGCAGCGGGCCAAGACGACGGCCGCCGCCCCAGCCAACACCGCAATGGTAATTGGCAACACATTAAAGGCGGCGAGCAAGATGGTGGCGACCATGATTAATCCGGCGAGAGGGGCCTTGTGCCGTCGTCGTGGTTGTCCCTGGAAGGGAACCAGCATCAGAAAAGAGCGATGGCCGGTCATCCGCCCCAACGCTTCTTCGTCCCCCAACAAAACCAGCACATCCCCGGCCCGCAGCTTGACCCGCGCCAACTCCGTTTGCAGCCAGCCCCGTTGTCGCCACAGGCCAACCACAACCGCCCCAAACTGTTGGTGAAAGTCGATCTGCCCAATGCTGCGGCCGATAAAATCCGATGCCGGCGCAACCACCGCCTGCACCAACCGGTCGGCCATCGTTTCTGCCTCGTTGTTGCCGCCTGATTTTTCTGGTTCTGTCAGGTTGTATTGAATCACCGGCCGCAGCGCCACCCCCGGCGTGTCTTCAATGGCTACCAGTTCATCCGGCGTGGTGCGCACCAGCAATACATCTCCTTCGTGCACCGGTTTGTCGCCATACGGCCGTTCCTGTGTACGACCATCCCGCAGCCAACCGACCACACGTAAATGCTGATGCTCATCTTCCTCAATTTCCCCAATCGTCTGGCCGATCAGCGGTGAATCCTCAATGATGACCAACTCGGTGTAATAACCATCTAGCCGGAAACGGTCCTCCTGGCTATCGCCGCCCTGGTGGTCGGGTAGCAAGAAACGGCCGAACAACAGCACAAACAGCGTTCCGGCCACCGTCAGTGCCAGGCCAATCGGCGCAATGGTGAAGATGCCCAAGCCAGGCTGCCCCGCCTGGCGCAAAATGCCATCGGCGATTAGAAAGGCGGGTGCGCCGATAATGGTGATGGTCGTTCCCAGGGAAGCGGCAAACGACATCGGCATCAGCAGCCGCGAGGGGGAGATATTCTGTTCCTGGCTGAGGCGGAGCGTCACCGGCAGCATGATCGCTGTCATCGTCACATGATGGGTGAAGGCGGAAAGACCGGCCACCGCCAGCATGATCACCGTCAAAATGCGATTGTAGCCCTGACCGGCGAGGCGGCCGATCCAATATCCCAAGCGGTCGGATAGGCCGGTGCGGAAGAGCGACTCGCTGAGGACAAAGACGGCGGCGATGATGATCGCCGGTTCGCTGCTGAAACCCGATAGCGCCTCCTCCGGCGTTAGAATGCCGCTGATGGCCAGCGCCAGAATGATCAGGATAGCCGTCAGATCGAGGCGGATGCGCTCAGTCAGCAGCAACACAAAGGCGGCGATCAAAATCGCAAATAGAATCCATTGCTGTGTGGCAAGCCCACTCAGAAACGACATAAGAACTTTCCTGAGAATAGCTCACGCAAAGCACGCCAAGACCCAAGACGTAAAGCATAAAAACTTGGCGACCCTTTGACTTCGCTCAGGGTAGTCTATTTGCGCGAGACACTTTCATCCCTCCGGTGCGCTGCCGCGCCTCATAACGTCTGTAGAATCGCTGTTTTCGAGCTTGTTTTATCTCAATTTGCAGGGGTAGCAAGATAGATCACGCTCTCGCTCACGGCGTTTACCTGAGAAGTGGGAATCAACGCTCGTTTCGACGGTTTTTTGTCCTGACGAACGATCAGGTGGGTGATTGTGGAGTTCTGTGGTTGGACTACCACATCCAGCAGACGGCCGACCTCTTCATCAGCGAAGCGCACTTCCATGCCTGGGCCAATGACCTCTAACCCTGGCGACACACCTTGACGCACGTGGATATGGGCCGGATGCTCGCGAAGGAAAGCGGAGAGATTGACTTCATTTGTTGGCGGCCGCGTTTGCAGCGTTGCCCCTTCCACCTCGGCGATCAGTGACCAGATTTGCAGTTCGGCCGCTGGCAGATCGCCCAACGATGGTTGGCGTGGGGGCCAGTCGGAGCTGTCCAGATTGGCTTCATATTCGCGGTATGCGGGGAAACGGGCTAACTCTCGCTGATGGACATCGAGGTAAAGGTTGTTTTTCCGCCCCGCTACTACTAAATTGAGCGGCAAGACCCGCGCTTGCTCTGGCATTGTCTGCACTTCGACGATGATCTCCTTTACTTCCCATCTCTCTGGCACAAAAGCGATCTTGCTGATTCGGCCGCAGGGTTCGGCAACACAATAGAGTTGTGAACCCAGATGCAGATTGATTTGCTTCATCTTTGCCTCCGCAATGTTCGATGGCCTGGGGCAGTTGCTCCGTAGCCAGCATGATGATCGTAAGAAACCGGGTTTCTTTAAGAAACCCGGTTTCTATCTTAAACGCTTCGGCCGGGTACACTATGTATCCTGGTGGACAGGGCAGGTATAGTGATGGATACAAATTGTCTTACCTTCTGGAAAGGGCTACAATCAAGTCAGTCCGATAAGTGACGATAACCAATCTCGGACAGACCATTTCTTCACAATCCAGTAAGAGAACCAAACCATGAGCGATGACTTTATTTTTCGTGGGTCGGTCGTCGAACTTGACCCGGAACTGAAACGACTGCTCGATCTGGAAGACGAGCGTCAGGCTTCCACTATTATTTTAATTGCTTCCGAGAGCGAAGCCCCGGAAGCAGTCAATGAGGCACTTGGCAGCCGCTTTAGCAACATCTACGCCGAAGGGTATCCGCGCGAGGAGAGTCGCCAACAAACGGAAGGGGAGATTCTCGATGTCGCGGCCGAACTGGCCCACTACCGCCGCTATAGCGACCCGCGCTATTACAAGGGGGTGGAGTATGCCGACCTGCTGGAAGCGCTGGCCCGGCGGCGTGCGGCCGAACTCTTTGCCGCCAACGGTATCAGCCCCGACAATCTTTTCGTCAACGTCCAACCGTTGAGCGGCGGCCCGGCCAACAGCGCGGTCTATACCGCCTTGTTGCAACCCGGTGACACGATCATGGGGCTGAATCTCAACGACGGCGGCCATCTTTCGCATGGGGCGACGGTCAACCGTTCTGGCAAGGTTTACCACAGTGTCCCCTACTTTGTGGATGTTGAGAGCGAAGCGCTGGACTATGACGCCATTGAACGGCAGGCGTTGGAGGTGAAGCCGCAAATCATCGTTGCCGGATATTCCGCCTATCCGCTGATTGTCGATTGGCAGCGTTTTCGCCAGATCGCTGATCAGGTGGGGGCTTATCTATTGGCCGACATTGCCCACATCTCTGGCCTGGTGGCGGCCGGGGTCCACCCTAGCCCGATTGGTATCGCCGATGTGGTGATGACGACGACGCACAAAAGTCTCTGCGGGCCACGCGGGGCGATGCTCATGACCCACAAGCGGGACATCGCGCGTAAGCTCGACCGCGCTGTTTTCCCTGGCGAACAGGGCGGCCCTCACCTCAATACAATTGCCGCGCTTGCCGTTGCTCTCAAGCTGGCACAGTCGGAGCAGTTCAAAGCGCTCCAGCGGCGCATCGTAGAGAATGTCTCCCGCTTGGCGGCGCAACTCCAGGCACATGGCCTGCGGGTCGTAGGGGGTGGTTCGCAAAATCACCTGCTGATGGTTGACACCAAAAGCGCCAATCAGACAAACGGCGTCCATCTTACCGGCGATATGGCGGCGCGGATCCTCGATCTGGCCGGGATTGTGGTCAACCGCAACACCATCCCTGGCGACAAGGGTGCGCTTTCACCAACGGGCATCCGCATCGGCACGGTGTGGATCAGCCAGCTTGGTTTTGGCGCGGCCGAAGTTGACCAACTCGCCGCAGCCATTGCCACCGTCCTCAAGGGGTGTACCCCCTTTGCCTATACTGGCCCTGGCGAAAAGCAGCAACTACGCGCCAAGGTGGATTACGGGGCGTTGCAGGCGGCCCGCGAGATCGTGCGCCAGTTGCGCGGCCGCGACCGGCAAAGCAGCAACAGCCTGGCGTTGACCATTCGCGGCGCAGAAGCGGCCACTTTCTTAAACTATGCCTTGACCAGCGACGTGTTGGGCTTGGGCGATGGCGACTCACAACCAACCCACGTTTTTGGGCCTGACCTTGATCAGGCAGGAACGCTGACCCGCCTGGCGGCCGACCACTTTCATCTGCGTCTGGGCGACAGCGCGGCCGCCCAACAAGTAGCCGACTGGTTCCAGGCGTTGTCCGATGGGTATGTGGAGTTTGGCGATCTCTACGCCAAGCTGCCTGGCCCGGTCGTCGTTGAGCCTGCCCCTGCGCGGCTGGAGGATGTGGCCGAGGCGATTGGTGCGGCCGTCTCCGGCGCAGCACAAGATCTACTGACGACGCTACGCCGGGCGATTGATAACGCTACAGTGGATGAAGCTGAAGATTCGGAAGCGTTCGCTGACGCCAAGCCCTTCTTTATCGGCCAGGAGCGGCGGCCGTCGCCCAATGAGGCGTTGCCCGCTTTCTCCTGGGAAGAACCGGCCGATCCGCCGTTGCTGCGTACCAATTTGTATGACACCCACAAGGGGATGGGGGCGAAGCTGATCCCCTTTGCCGGGTATGAGATGCCAGTCTGGTATACGTCGGTGAGCGAGGAACATGCGGCCGTGCGGGAAACGGCGGGGCTGTTTGATGTCTCCCACATGGGTGTCTTTGAGGCCAGTGGCCCTTATGCGGCCGAATTTATCAACACTGTCACCACCAATGACGTAACGACATTGGCAATCGGGCGATCGCAGTACACCTATTTTCTGTTTCCTGACGGCCGTATTGTGGATGATCTGATGGTCTACCGGCGCGGTGATGATCAGTACATGCTGGTGGTCAACGCCTCCAACAATGACAAAAATTGGGCGTGGTTGAATGGGGTCAACGAGGGGCGGGTATTGATTGACCCGCAACGGCCGTTTGCGCGGATATTGCATCCCACAACCCTGCGCGATCTGCGTGATCCACAGCATGGGGCGGATTGCCGCGTAGACATCGCCCTCCAGGGGCCACGCGCCACCGACATCTTGCTGGCCTTAGGGGCTGATCCGGCATTGGCGAAACGGATTAAAGCGTTGCCCTGGGCCGGATTGACTGAAGGCAAGGTTGGCGACTTTGAGATGATCATCTCGCGCACCGGCTATACAGGGGAACGTGTGGCCTATGAGCTGTTTGTCCATCCTGACCAGACGCCGCAATTGTGGCAGGCGTTGTTGCGCGTGGGTGAAGCGTATGGTCTGAAGCCGTGTGGTTTGGCCGCCCGTGATAGCACGCGCACCGAAGCGGGCTTGCCGCTTTATGGTCACGAATTGGCGGGAGACCAGGATTTGAACCCGGCGGAAGCGGGCTTTGGCAGTTTTGTGAAGACGTGGAAGCCGTTCTTTATCGGCCGCGCTGCCTTCCTGGAGAAAGAGAAAGGACGCGACCGCACCATTGTGCGCTTCCGCATGAACGACAAAGCGGTGCGCCGCCCGGAGACAGGGGATCCAGTACTGGACCGGCGCGGCAAGGTGGTTGGCCTTGTCACCAGTTGCGCTATTGATAGTGAAGGGTACTTGCTGGGGCAGGCTATCGTGCCACTGAGCTTCAGCGAACCGGGGACGCCGCTGGCGATTTATCAGCTTGGTGGGGGGAAACGGCCGTTGGCGGCGGCGGGGAAGATCGCGGTGGGCGGCCGTTTGCCCATGCCCGACAGCGCCACCGTCTTGAGTCGCTTTCCAAGTCGAAAGAAGAAGTGATTGGGGGGGCCTAATTGAGATGAGCTAAATATTTAACGCAGAGTCGCGGAGGTGCAGAGACACAGAGGCGCTATTCAGTTGTCTCTGCGTCTTTGCGACTCTGCGTTTTGAATGGTGCTTTCGACTCCATCTGCCACCACTTCAGATACAACTCGGCGAATCCCTTGCAATGCCTCCTTCGGCGTTTCGGCCAGCCAACTCAGGCTCGGAAACTCCGCGCAAAGGCCCACATATTCCGCGTCTTCTTCAGACCAGGTTACGCGATAAGTGTAGCGATCATTTTCCAGAACCATACAAGGGTATAGTATCATTATTGCGACTAAAATCAACATGGATAAGGTGAGTTTACGATGTCGGCTGATAGCATGTTAATTTCAGATGAATTTTCTATCCGAATACGCCAGCGGGGACAATTGACGCTTCCTAAAAAAGTTCGTGATGCGCTATCAATTGAAGCGGGCGACGTACTAACACTTCTCCAGATTGGCGAAGCCATCATGCTCTCGCCTAGACCCTTTCGGGGCGTGGAGCTAGGAGATAAATTTATAGAATTGATGGCGGAAGAAGGCGTTACGCTGGCTGAATTGTTAGAGGACCTTCCAAAAATCCGTGAAGAAATTTACCACGAAAAGTATGAGAGCAAGGCAGCTTAACGAGTAATGTCTATTCAACGCTGCGGCTATTTTCGTCCGGCTGATGACAGAAGTAGCGTACTAGCTCCTCGACGGAGGACTGGTTGGCCGCGATAAATGCCCGCGCTTCCCGGTAGCTGACGTTGGGTAACGGCCAGCGTGCATCTTGCGTTCTGGCAACGGCCTGTGTTTCCTGAAGAGCATCGAAAATCCGTTCGCGATGCCACCAGAGCAGGTTGTCAGGCAAGGCATCGAGAGCAAAGTAGGAAACGGCCGTTGCCTCGCCGTCTTGAGGTTGTAAGCTGCCGCCAACTGGCCTGCCCATGAAGACAACTTCATGATTACCACCATCGCGCCAATGCGGCCGTGAATAGACGCCGACAACCCGCATGATAGCAACTTCGATACCGGTTTCTTCCTGAGTTTCTCGCGCGGCCGCTTCCATCAACGATTCACCCGCCTCAATCGCCCCACCCGGCAAACACCACACCGGCAAATCATCGCGTAAGGTTAGCAAGACATGGTTATCTTGAAGAACGACTGCATTTACACCAAGCTCCATAGCGGAGTTATGCTCCTGGTCTGTTCGATGTACGATAAATAAAAAAAAGCGTCCATCCTTTATAGCCCAGGACGGACGCTTTCGCACAAACTCGTGCTTTATTTGTCTACTTAAAACGCAGCATCGGCCGGTTTGGGATTGCCGCGGATGCCTTTCTTGGGGTCGTGGGAAGCCCCGGCGTCAACGATGACGCCCTGCGGCCGTTCTGGTGGGGTGGGCTGCTCAACAATTAGTTCCTCGCCGCCTTCCTGTTCGTTCATCAGCTTTTCAAATGCTGTGCGGTCGAGTGTTTCCACCTCTTTCAACATGTCGGCCAGTTTGATCACCTTTTGCCGGTTCTCGGTGAGAATTGTGGTGGCCCGCTGGTAATTTTCTTCCAGGATACGGCGCACTTCGACATCAATGTCTCGGGCAGCTTCCTCGCTATAGTCACGGCCGCTCAACCCCCAGCCAAATTCACGGCCGACAAAGGGGCTGCTATTGCCGCTGCCATAGGTCGGCAGACCGAGGCGTTCGGACATGCCAAATTCCATGACCATCATCCGTGCCCAGCGGGTTGCTTGTTGCAAGTCGCTGGAAGCGCCGGTGGTGATGCGCCCAAAGAAGATCTCTTCGGAGGCACGGCCACCCAGGGCCATAGCAATGCTGTCCTCGAAGTGTTCGCGGCTGTGGGTCGAACGATCTTCGGGGAGTGGCATTACATAGCCACCAGCCCGGCCGCGTGGGACGATGGTGATCTTTTGGATCGGGTCGGTATTGGGTAGGAAGAAGCTGACAACGGCGTGACCGGCCTCGTGATAGGCGACGGTCTCTTTATCTTCCGCGCTCATTACACGGCTCTTGCGCTCTGGCCCCATCACCACGCGATCGAAAGCATCTTGAAATTCAAGATTGCTGATGGTGCGCCGGTTGCGACGGGCAGCGAAGATGGCCGCTTCGTTGATCAAGTTTTCCAGGTCGGCCCCGGAAAAGCCAGCCGTCAGGCGTGCCATATCTTTCAGGCTAACTTCACTGGCAATGGGCTTGCCCCGCGCATGGACCTGGAGGATCTTCTCGCGGCCGCCGACATCGGGCAAATCAACAAAGACCTTACGGTCGAAACGGCCGGGGCGCAACAGCGCCGGGTCGAGGATATCGGCGCGGTTGGTCGCGGCGATGACAATCACATTGGTGTCGTTGTCAAAGCCGTCCATCTCGACCAGGATTTGGTTCAAGGTCTGCTCGCGCTCATCATGACCACCCCCCAGGCCAGCGCCACGCTGGCGGCCGACGGCATCAATTTCGTCTACGAAAACGATGGAGGGAGCGCTTTGTTTGGCTTTCTCAAAGAGGTCGCGGACACGGCTTGCCCCCACACCGACGAACATTTCCACAAACTCGGAACCGGAAATGTGGAAGAATGGCACCCCGGCTTCACCGGCCACCGCACGAGCGAGTAGCGTCTTGCCCGTGCCAGGAGGGCCAACCATCAACACCCCCTTGGGGATGCGCGCGCCGACCTGGACAAATTTCTCAGGTTCGCGCAGGAATTGCACAACCTCAGAGAGGTCAAGCTTGGCCTCGTCCACGCCGGCTACGTCATCAAAGGTGACCGTCGGCCGGTTGGCGTCGGTCAGGTTTTTGGCGCGGCTGCGGCCGAAGCCGAAGATGTTGTTGTTGCCGCCACCTTGCATCTGGCGGAAGCCACGGGTGAATATCCAGAGGAGTAACAGCACCGGCCCAACCGCCAGGAGGATGCTGAAGAGGTTATTCCAAATTGACTGGTCACGAACGGTTAATACATCGTTCAGGTCTTCCGCCGTAACGCCATAGTATTCAAAAGTCTCAATCAGGCCATCGCTGGTTGGTTTGGTTACCCCAAATGTTTGACCGTTATGTAGAGTCACTTGCAGGCGGTCGCCCACAGCGACTAACTCATCAACCTGCCCTTCTTGTATATAGGTCGCCAGCTCTTGCAGCCCAATTTGCTCCGGGCCGCTGAAACGGCCGCTTAACCACAATTGAAGCCCCAGGATGACGGCGAAGATGGTTAAAATCCAGACCCAGGTTGGAATTGCCGGGCGGTTATCGTTTGAATTGTCGTCCATAATTTACCGTACTTGGTTACTCAAGTTACCCATTTGTCAGCTATACTGAATACGCGGATTATACAACGGCCGCGCCTTGCCTCGCTATAAAGTTAACAACATTGTATTGGATTCGCATAAGTGAATGGTTACAGTTTCATTAACTACTAACCCTCGCGAGTCCACTTAAATAGAAAACGGGTTTCTTGCTGTCTCACGAAAGGAAACAAGCACGCTTGTAGAAACCGCTTTCTCATAATTCATTGTACGACTTATATGCTTGCGATTCAACTGTCGAAATGGATGATCTATTCTAATTATCATAAAATATGCACCGGATATAGGAGCCAGGATATAGCCGGTAGAGAGCTATCGGGATAGTGGTTTCATTTAGCGAGTTGGAGGAGGTTTAAGCAAGAACGATGGTAAAGTTTGAAGGTCAGGTTACGGCCGTTGGGCCACACGTCCCTGAATTTATCGCCAGTAAGATGTTGGTCCTCTTCGGAGAAGATGCACCGGCAGAGTTGGCGGAGTTTTCGGTGTTGCATAACGGCCGGGCAGTCGCGCCACTTTTAGAAGGTGACACCTTTGCGATTGGCATGAATCGTTATCGCATTCTAGCCGTTGGATTGATCGCCAATGATAATCTAACCACTTTGGGCCATGTCGTGTTGAAGTTTAATGGCCTGCTGGAGCCAGAAATGCCCGGCGACATTTGCCTGGAAGCTCGCGAACTTTTGTCGGTTGAACCAGGAATGGTGCTTCGGGTTGAAGGAGAGGGCTTGGATAAATTAGTATAGCGGAATGATGCGGCTTACCAGATAGAGTCTTTAATTTGCTTTTTGATATTGCTTTCATCATCCACTCCAGGCGAGCTGTGGCTGCTATGGCTATGGTCGTGACCATGGTCATAACTATGACTGTATTATATCCTGGATGAGAGTGCTCAATCAATAGACAATATACGCTCTTACCAAGACAATGTTGACAAATACAGTAAGCCACCTAATATCGTCTTATGCAACCGACTGCTTATCCCATTCAGTTTGAACAATTAACGGCCGCCTGGCAGACCTTCGTGGAAACGGGGCGGATCAATTCTGAGGTGGGCCAGCAGTTGGACCCGGCCGTCCGGCAATCGTGGCGGCGTTGTATTCTGCGTCTTAATCCAAAATCACGAGTGATTGCCGCGCCGATCAACCGCGAGGCGCTGGCCTCTATCCTGCGCGCCCAAAATGAGTTGATCACCGTCGCCACCCCCTTTATTGAGGATATTCATCAGTTTATCGAAGGCTCGCACACGGCGATCATTTTGGCTGACGGAGCGGGTTGTGCGGTTGCGGTGCAGGGGGATGCGACGGCCGTTGCTGAGATGAATATCTTAGGCTTGGGCCAGGGGACGTATTGGTCTGAAGAGAGGTTGGGGACCAACGCTTTGGGCCTGGTGTTGACGGAGGCGATGCCGGTGCAGGTGGTGGGGGCTGAACATTACTTACAGCGATTGCACCATCTGGTGACGACGGCGGCGCCGGTGCATGATGTTCGCGGCCGTATTGTCGGTATTCTAGGTGTGGTCGGGCCGGCGGAGGCAGCCAGCTCGCACACGTTGGGCCTGGTGATGTCGGCTGCGCGGGCCATCGGCAACCAGCTTCAGGCTGATTGGTATCTGCGCGAGGCCAACAACCGGCTTGGCGAGGTCAATACGATTCTCGGTTCAATTGCCGAGGGGGTCATTGTCTGGAATGAGAGGGGCGAAATCAACCATGTCAATGTCCAGGCTGGGGATATGTTGCAAATCAATCCACGCATGGCGGTCGGCCGCGCTCTGGAAGAAGTGTTGACTTTACCCCCCGTCCTGGCGGAAGCGATGGCCGATGGTGACGAGTTGCGGGATGTGGAGATGAGTATCCAAGTGGGCGATCATCAACTGCGTTGTTTGGTTACGCTGCGGCCGATCTTTCAGGATGACCACCAACCCGTCAGTTATATCGCCCTGCTCAGTCCCATTGAGCATGTGCGCCAGATTGTCCAGCAGCAGGTGGGTACAAGGGCAACCTTAACCATTGAAGACGTCTACGGCCAATCATCGGGGATGCGCCAGGTGGTGCGTCAGGCGCGAATTGCTGCGCGAGGAACCGCGCCCGTCTTGCTGCGCGGCGAAGGGGGGGTGGGCAAGAATGTGCTTGCTCGCGCCATCCACAACGACAGCCCCCGCAGCAATGGCCCTTTTGTTGATATCAACTGTCGCGCCATTCCCCATGAATTGATGGCCCGCGAAATCTTGGGGCATGAAAAAGATATGCACACCCAGGGCCAACCCAGCAAGTTTGAACTGGCCGACGGAGGCACGCTCCTGCTCGATCAGATCGAAAGTCTCTCGCTAGAGTTACAGGCTGCCCTCTTGCACCTGATCGAGACGGGCCATGTCATGCGCCTGGGCAGCGCCCATCCCATTCCCGTTGATGTACGCATCATTGCCGCCACTACCAGTAATTTGGAGAAGTTGGTCACAGAAGGGAGCTTCCTGGCACATCTTTATTACCGCTTTGGCGTTTTTAACATTCGTATTCCCCCCTTGCGCGAACGGCAGGAGGATGTCCCTTTGCTGGCCGAGCGATTTTTGGCGCGGATTACCAACCGCGACAGGCGGGCCGCCTGGCTTGATGACGAGGCGCTGCAAATCCTCAATCGTTATCCATGGCCTGGAAATGTGCGCGAACTGGAGAGCGCGTTGGAACGCGCCTTGCATCTTAGCCAGGATGGGGTGATCCGGCCGCCCGATCTGCCGGAAGCGATCCGCAACGGCCGCGTGCTGACCCATAACTCTCCCCAGGCGCAACCGGTCCTCTCCTTCACGGAAGCGGAACGAGAAGCGATCTTGCAGGCAGGGTGGGCGTGTAACGGCCGAGTGTCGGAGATGGCGCGGACGCTGGGGATCGGCCGATCCACCCTTTGGCGCAAGATGAAACGGCTCAATCTTACGCCGACGGATTTTAAGTAGTAAGCGGCGAGTGAAGCTTAGCAATAAGTTGTATTGAGCGGGAGTTACAAGTGGCCGGACGTATGTGGCGTTTTGTTTCATATCGAAACATCCTTGTCCTATAAATGTTTCATTATGATACAAAATTAGTTGTTCTATTGACCTCTGAACTCATTTACATATGATTGATGATTGTGTAAAGCACACAATCATTATTGCCTCTGGTTAATACAATTTGTATAGACCGCATCCCCTGTATTGGTAGCAACCACCACATCCTCAATAGCCTTTCTGAATGGTGTCAGAACCATGCCTTACCGTGCTTCTACAGGTTATTAGCCTCGCTTATATGCAATATAGAAGGAAAGGAGGTAAGCCTATAGCGATCAGACCAAATAATTGCGACTTCAACTGTTAATTCTAGTTTATTTCTTTAATTCAGTTTATATCCATTATGGAGCAAAGGAGAGGTTAAGAAATGGAGTTCCTGGCTGAACTAGTTGGCACGATGATCTTGATTATTCTTGGTGACGGCGTTGTGGCCAATGTTGTCCTCAATAAGACAAAGGGCAATAACTCGGGCTGGATTGTCATTACCACAGGCTGGGGTTTGGCTGTTTTTGTTGCTGTTTATATTGTCGGCAGCATTAGCGGCGCGCACATCAATCCAGCGGTTACACTTGGTCTGGCTGTTGCCGGTAATTTCCCCTGGGCACAAGTGCCCGTCTACTGGATTGCCCAAATGATTGGCGCTTTCATCGGTGCCATCATCGTCTGGTTGAGCTATTACCAGCACTTTGAAGGAACGGACCCCGGTAGCCAACTGGCCGTTTTCTCTACTGGCCCGGCAATTCGCAACCCGGTCTGGAACCTGGTCACGGAAATTGTTGGTACGTTTATGCTGATGTTTGGCGTCTTTGGCCTGACTGACGCCTTCATGGGTAGTGCAAGCACGGAGGAAACCATATTAAATCTTGGCGCATTAGGGGCAATCGGCGTGGCCTTTCTGGTTTGGGCTATTGGTCTTTCGCTGGGTGGCCCCACTGGATATGCGATTAATCCGGCACGCGATCTCGGCCCACGCATTGCCCATGCCATTTTGCCTATACCGGGTAAAGGTGGCAGTGATTGGGGTTATTCCTGGGTACCGGTGGTTGGCCCGTTGATTGGCGCTGCCATAGCCGCGATCCTCTGGGGTGTTTTGGGATTCGGAGCTTAGGCTGTTGCACAGAGAGTAATCCACGAATCACACGAATGGTACTAGAAACCGGGTTTCTTAATTTTTGTTAGCGCAAAGCGATCACTGAATAGAAACCCGGTTTCTAAAAGTGATTCGTGGGTTGCTTGAGGAGAACTCAAATGAAAAAGCTGATTAACGACGTTGAGAATGTGGTTCTGGAGCAGCTACAGGGCATGGCGGCCGCTCATCCGGACCATCTCAAGGTTCATTATGATCCGAACTATGTCTATCGTGCTGATGCGCCGGTGGCGGGCAAGGTTGCGCTGGTTTCCGGCGGTGGTAGTGGTCACGAACCAATGCATGGCGGCTTCGTGGGCGTGGGGATGCTTGACGGCGCATGCCCTGGTGAGGTCTTTACCTCCCCCACGCCCGACCAGATGTATGAATGTGCGAAGGCGGTCAATAGCGGCGCGGGGGTTTTGTTCATCGTTAAGAACTATACCGGCGACGTGCTGAACTTTGAAACGGCCGCTGAGTTGGCCCACGCTGACGGTATCCCGGTGCAAAGCATCCTGGTTGATGATGATGTGGCGGTGAAAGACAGCCTTTATACAGCAGGGCGTCGTGGCGTTGGCACGACGGTGATCGTAGAGAAGATAGTCGGTGGCGCGGCCGAAGCGGGCTATAACCTCGACCAATGTGCCGATTTGGCACGCAAGGTCAATAGCTACGGCCGTTCTATCGGCATGGCGATCACCTCCTGTACAGTCCCCGCCGCCGGTAAGCCGACTTTCGATCTGGGTGAAAACGAATTTGAGTTCGGCATTGGGATTCACGGCGAGCCGGGCCAAAAGCGGATGGAGATGAAGTCGGCCGATGAGATCACGGAGATGATGGCGTTGGAGATCCTCGACGATGGTGCTTATACCCGCACCGTCCGCGAGTGGGACGGCGACAACGGCGAGTGGGTTGATAAAGAGCTGGTGGATGAACCATTCCAGACCGGTGATCAGGTGATCGCCTTCGTTAATAGCATGGGTGGCACGCCTGTCTCTGAACTCTATGCTGTCTATCGCAAGTTGAATGATGTATGCAATTCCAGAGGCATCAGTATTGTTCGCAATCTGATTGGCCCCTATATTACGTCGCTGGAGATGCAGGGGATGTCCATCACGCTCGTTAAGGCTGATGCGGAAATCCTTCGCTTCTGGGACGCGCCGGTCAATACGCCCGGTCTGCGTTGGGGATGAGTGGATAGTGGCGAGTGGTTAGTGGCGAGTGGAGCGTGAGGAGTGGCGAGTGAAGAGATGCATCTCTTAATCTCTAACTCAGTCTCTAGTCTCCCAATCTCCAATCTCTACTGACCATTAACCGCTAAAAAAGAGGTGGTATGACAGTTAGTAAAGACCAGATTGTGCAATGGCTGGAAAAGACGACCGTTGTGCTGAATCAAAACCGCGACTATCTGACCCAGTTGGATTCGGCGATTGGCGATGCCGACCATGGCAGCAATATGGATCGTGGTTTTAAGAAGGTGGTCGAAAAGCTGCCGACGGTGGCCGATAAAGATATCGGCAATATCCTCAAGACGGTAGGGATGACGCTCATCTCCAGCGTTGGCGGGGCGAGCGGGCCGCTCTATGGCACCTTCTATATGCGCAGCGGCATGGCAGCGGCGGCCAAAGAAGAGCTGACTGATGACGACCTGGTTGAATTGCTGCAAGCCGGTGTGGATGGCATCATCCAGCGCGGCCGTGCCCAGGTTGGCGATAAGACGATGGTGGATGCGCTGACCCCGGCGATGGAGGCATTACGCTCGGCCGTTACCGACGGTAAAGGTACTGTCGAAGCCGTACGTGACATGGTGGCCGCAGCGGAACAGGGCATGAAGGATACCACCCCTTTGCAAGCCAAAAAAGGACGCGCCAGCTATCTGGGCGAGCGCAGCATCGGCCACCAGGACCCCGGAGCAACCTCATCTTATCTCGTTTTGAACGCGTTGTTAGAGACGTTAGAGCAGTGAACAGTCTCCCAATCTCCCAGTCTCTTAGTCTCAGAGATTAAGAGACTGAGAGATTAGGAGACTTTAGATACACCACAAACTACAAGCCTGAAACCACAAAAAGGAGAGGTGAATTATGGCAAATTACGTGGCCGCGATTGATCAGGGGACGACCAGTACACGCTGCATGATTTTTAATCGTGCCGGTGAACCGGTGGGCGTCCATCAAATGGAGCATGAGCAGATTTATCCACGAGCGGGTTGGGTTGAGCATGACCCGATGGAGATTTGGGAGCGGACCCAGGATGTGGTGCGTGGCGCGATGGAGGCGGCCGGTGCTTCGGCCAGCGACATTGCCGCCGTTGGTATCACCAACCAGCGCGAAACGACCGTTGTTTGGGACCGCAACACTGGCAAGCCGTATTACAATGCGATCGTCTGGCAGGACACGCGCACCGACCGGTTGGTGAAAGAGCTGGAGGGGGCCATAGGGCAGAACCGTTTCCGCGATGCGGTTGGGCTGCCGCTGGCAACCTACTTCTCTGGCCCAAAGGTTCGCTGGATGCTGGACAATGTAGATGGGCTGCGCGATGCGGCCGCCAATGGTGACGCTGTCTTTGGCAATATTGATACCTGGTTGATCTGGAATCTGACCGGCGGGACGGATGGTGGTGTCCATGTGACGGATGTGACCAACGCCAGCCGGACGATGTTGATGAACCTGAAAACGTTGGATTGGGACGCCAGTATTGCGGAGACGATGGGTGTGCCAATGAGCATGTTGCCGGAAATTCTGCCTTCCTCCCATGTCTATGGTCATACGCGCGAGGATGGGCCGTTTGGCGGCCGTATTCCGATCAGTGGCGATCTGGGTGACCAACAGGCGGCCACGGTCGGCCAGGCGTGCTTCAGCCCCGGCGAGGCGAAGAACACCTATGGCACCGGCTGCTTCATGATTTTGAACACCGGCACAGAGATCGTCCCCTCCAAGAGTGGTTTGCTGACCACACTCTGCTACAAGTTTGGTGATGAACCGGCCGTTTATGCGCTGGAAGGCTCTATCGCCATCACCGGCGCGTTGGTGCAGTGGCTGCGCGACAACTTGCAGATGTTCGAGAATTCGAGCGACATTGAGGAGTGCGCCAAGTCAGTCGAGGACAACGGCGGCATCTACTTCGTTCCCGCATTCTCCGGCCTCTTTGCCCCGTACTGGCGTTCCGATGCTCGCGGCGCGATTGTTGGCATGACCCGCTATGTGAACAAGGGCCACATCTGCCGCGCGGCGTTGGAGGCAACGGCCTACCAGACGCGCGAAGTGTTGGACGCGATGCAGACGGATTCCGGCGTAGAGCTGACGGCTTTGAAGGTGGACGGGGGTATGGTCTATAACGATCTGCTGATGCAGTTCCAGGCGGATGTGTTGGGTGTGCCGGTGGTGCGGCCGAAGGTGGCCGAGACCACAGCCCTCGGCGCGGCCTATGCCGCTGGTCTGGCGACTGGCTTCTGGGAAAATACCGATGACATGCGTGCCAATTGGGGCATGGACAAGACCTGGGAACCGACAAGCGGCAGCAATGCCAGCACGGAACTGTACGCGCAATGGAAGAAAGCGGTCACCCGTACCTTTGATTGGGTTGAGTAAGGACGTTGCACTATACGTTTATGAAACGCCACGTTTGTAAAACGTACGCTTGGAAAAGGCCACGTCTTTACCATTGAACAACCGCCGGCCAATTGCTAAGATAAATTGGTCGGCGGTTGTTGTCTAGTCTCCCAATCTCTTAGTCTCTAGTCTCTTCATTTCGGAGAGTAGGAGACTGGGGGACCAGGAGACTGAGAGAGTAGGAGAGCGGAATGCGCAAGCTACAAACGGAAGTCTTGGTCATTGGCGGTGGGGCGACAGGCACGGGGATCATTCGTGATCTGGCGATGCGCGGTTTTAAGTGTATCCTCGTCGAGCGTCGCGACATCTCGCATGGCACCACCGGCCGTTATCATGGCTTGTTGCATAGTGGCGGCCGTTATGCCGTGAAGGACCCCCAGGCGGCCGTTGAGTGTATTGAAGAAAATATTGTTCTCCGCCGCATCATGCCCCACTGCATCGAAGATACGGGCGGCTTCTTCGTCGTTACGCCCTGGGATGACCCCGCTTTTGGCGATGAGTTTATGCGTGGCTGCCAGGCGACGGGCATACCTTGCGAAGAAATCCCGATTAGCCAGATGCTGAAGGAGGAGCCGCATCTCAATCGCGGCATTACCCGCTGTTTTCGCGTGCCGGATGCCTCGGCCGATTCCTTCCTGGCTGGGGAAACGAATGCCTTTTCCGCTCGCAGCTATGGCGCGGAGATTCTCAACTACCACAGCGTCCGCCGCTTGCTGCGCGAAGGGGACCGCGTTGTCGGCACGGTCTGCTACGATCTACTACACGACGAAGAGGTGACCATTGATTGTGACATGGTGATCAATGCCACCGGCGCCTGGGCAGGGAAGGTTGCCGCCACGATTGGCATTGAAGTCCAGGTCATCCCCGGCAAGGGGACGATGATCGCCGCCGCCCACCGCGTGGTCAATACGGTCATCAACCGCTGCAAAATGCCTTCAGACGGTGACATCATAGTCCCAATCCACACCGTAGCCGTCATCGGCACGACGGATGTGCGCGTCGAGGATCCGGAGCGTTTCGCCATCGAACCGTGGGAAGTGCAGTTGATGCTTGAAGAGGGAGAAAAGCTCGTTCCCGGCTTCAAGGAGTTGCGGATGTTACGGGCCTGGGCGGGGGTGCGGCCGCTTTACCAGGAAACGGCAACGGCCGATACCCGCGACGTCACCCGCGCCTATACTTTGCTCGATCACGAACGGCGCGACGGGGTGACGGGCTTTATCACCATGACCGGCGGTAAGTGGACGACCTATCGCCAGATGGCGCAGGTGGTTGTGGACCGCGTTTGCGAGAAGCTAGACACGCAGCGCGAATGCCGCACCCATCTGGAAGTGATGGAAGACCCGCTGCATCACGACCCGGAAACGGACAAAGGCCACTACTTTCTTGGCTCGCGGCTGGCGAAGGTGGAGGAAGCGGAAGCTTTCGGCCAATTGGCTTGTGAGTGTGAGATGGTCACCCGCGAGCAGGTGGAGCGTTCCATCCTCGAAGGGGGCGCGAAGACGATTGACGACATCCGCCGTGATGTGCGGCTGGGGATGGGGCCTTGCCAGGGCGGGTTCTGCACTTACCGCGCGGCCGGTATTATGCATACGTTGCGCCAGGCCCCGGTCGAGGAAGCGAACGTCGCCATCCGTGATTTCTTGCAAGAACGGTGGAAAGGGTTGACGCCTATCCTCTGGGGTCGCCAGCTGAAACAAGAGCGACTGAATGATTTGATTTATCTTTCCGTGTTTAACGCCGACCAATTACCTGGCCCGGCCGCCTCGCGGCTTGCTCCGGCGATGTATGAAATGGGGACCCAGGAAGAACGGCCGGAACACGCAAAGACCTAAATGTTTGTGGTAACGATTTTTTAATCGCTGGCGTCAACGCCACCGGGCTGCACCTGGCGGCCGCTGAATCGGTTACTACAAACGGAACGAAGCGATATGATTGGAAGTGAGGCGAGAAGCGACCGTGTTTGTGTGATTGGCGCGGGACTGGCAGGGTTGGTAGCCGGTTGGCGAGCGGCCGTGCGCGGCCGTCGGGTCGAGGTCATCGCCAAAGGCTGGGGGACGCTCTATTGGCACGCCGGATGTATTGATGTATTGGGCTATTACCCCCTCGACCAAACCCAACACGTCACCTCGCCTAGCGAGTCCCTGGCCGCGTTACGAGCGGAGCAAGCGCAACATCCCTATACGCTACTCAGTGTGGAACAGTTGGCCGCGGCGTTGGAAGATTTTAAGTCATTGTGTGCGGCCGCCGGTTATCCACTGCACGGTTCGCTGGAAAAGAACTGGTTGTTGCCTTCGGCCGTTGGCACCTTTCGCCCCACCTGCCTCGCCCCGGAAATGATGATCGCCGGTGACTTGAGCCACAATGCCCCGATGCTGATCGTCGGTTTTAACAATCAGAACGATTTTTATCCCAATCTCATCGCCGATAATTTGACGCGACAAGGTATACCGGCCACGTATACTACCATTGAATTACGCACATTGGCCGAGCGCAACTTTAACAACGCTACCTACATTGCCCGCAAGATGGAAGACCCTGTTTTTCGTGCCGAGCTGGTGGATAGGTTGAAGCCGCATATCGGCCGCGACGTTGAGCGCATTGGCTTTCCGGCGCTGCTGGGCTTGAGCGGCAGCATTGAGGTGAAGGAAGCGCTGGAGACGCGACTGCAACGGCCGGTGTTTGAAATCCCTGGCCTGACCCCTTCGATTCCAGGGATGCGACTGCATAGCATCTTGAGCCGGGCGATCCAAGCGCAGGGCGGCCGTATCCACAACGGAATGCAAGCCATCGGCTCACAGGCAGATGGAAATCGAGTTACGGCCGTCTATACGGAAGCGGCCGCGCGTCCACGGTCACACCGCCACGACCGCTATGTCCTGGCAACCGGCGGCATCCTCGGCGGCGGCATCACCACCGACCATCAGGGCCAGGTGAAAGAGGTGGTGTTCGATTTGCCGGTGGCTGCCCCGGCCAGTCGCCAGGACTGGTTTGCCCGTTCTTTTTTGGACAAGGAAGGGCATCCAATCTACTGTGCCGGATTAACTGTAGATGATCAATTCCGGCCGGTTGATGAAGTGGGACGGCCGATTTACGATAATTTATATGCGGCCGGTGGGACATTGGCCCACTATGAGATGATCCGCGAACGCTCCCTAGAGGGCGTGGCATTGGCGACGGGATATGCCGTAGGAGAAGCAGTATAGGGAATGAACGAAATGAACAATGAAACAATGAACAATTCATTCGACGCCCCATTGTTCATTGTCTCATTGTTCATTGTTCATTATTTAGGATTTGTCATGATTAAGAACCCAACCGACCCGACCCGCAAACCCTGGGAGGCGATTTCGCTGGAGGAGATTGGCGTCCGCGAACATAGGCCGGTGGAACTGACGCTGGATAATTGCATTAAGTGCAATATTTGTGTGACGGCTTGCCCGGTGACGGCCGTGACCGATCTCTTTCCCGGCCCCAAGTATGAAGGGCCGCAAGCAGCCCGCTTCCGCCAGCCGGAACAGGTTTCCCCCGATCACTCCGTTGATTACTGTAGCGGTTGCCGCGTTTGTAATATGGTTTGCCCGACAGGGGTGCGGATTGCCGAGATCAACGCCCGTGCCAGGGGACAGATGGTCCGTGATGGCAAGTTTGGGCCGCAGAAGAAGCTGCGCAACAACCTGATCGCCCGGCCGGAGACATTGGGGCGAGTGGCGCAACCATTGGCGCCGCTGGCGAATCTGGTCTTGCAAAATCCCCTGACCCGTTGGGTGGCGGACAAGGCTTTTCACATTGATGTCAACGCGCCGCTTCCCCGTTACGCCTCTTACCGCTTCAGCGATTGGTGCGAAAGGCATCCTACGCCGCCGGGGATGAGCAGACAGATCGCCTATTTTCATGGTTGTTCAACGGATTGTAACGAGCCGCGTGTGGGCAAGGCGGCCATTTACGTGCTGGAGGCCAATGGCTTTGAGGTTATCGTCCCCAAGCAGAATTGCTGCGGCCTGCCGCTGCTTTCTAATGGTGAATTTGATGCGGCCTGGGAGTATCACGAAAGCAATGTCGAAAGCCTGTCGGATGTCGTTGATCAAGGGATGGTCATTGTTGGCACATCCACCAGTTGTACGCTGACATTGAAGGAAGAAGCGCCGGAGTTGCTCGACTTTTACAGCGAAGAGTCGCAGTTGGTGGCGGCCAACACCTTCGACATCCATGAATTTTTGGTGATGCTGTTGGAGAGTGGGGAGTTGCGGACGGAGGGATTGCGGCCGATCCCGCTGACCCTAGCTTACCACCAGCCTTGCCAGTTCCGCGCTCATCGCGTTGGCGAGCCGAGCGTGGAGATCATGCGGCTGATCCCGGAATTGAAGATCATCGAAAGCCAGGCGGCGTGCTGCGGCGTGGCCGGTACTTACGGCTACAAGACGGAAAAGTATGATATTGCGATGGATGTGGGGCGGCCGTTGTTTGACTTTGTGCAAGAGGTCGGCGGGCCGGTGGCTGTGTGTGATAGTGAGACCTGTCGCTGGCAGATCACTCACGGCACGGGCGTTCCCTCTGTCCATCCGATTGAGTTGCTGGCCTATGCCTATGGCTTTGACCCACAAGAAGGGCCGCTGGCGGAGTTGCTGAAGTCGTAGCACGATTTGCCAAATGGCGAGCGATTTAGCAAATCGCTCTACAGGAAGATGGACGATTGGGAGCAGCGGTGGGCGCCTTATGACGAAGCGACGTATGGCTTTGTCCTCGCCCAGTTGCAACCTGATGATATTGTCCTGGACATCGGCGCAGGGGACTTGCGCCTTGCCCGCCGTATGGCCCGGCGAGTGCAAAAGGTTTACGCGCTAGAGCGGCAAGCGGCATTGGTCAACAGCGGGACCGCCGCGGCCGAGCCAATGCCCAATAACCTGGAGGTTATTTGTGCCGATGCGCGGAACCATCCCTTTCCATCTACGATCAGCGTGGCCGTTTTATTGATGCGCCATTGCACCCATTTTGGCCTGTATTGGAGCAAGTTAGCGAGAACGAATTGCCGCACACTGCTCACCAATGCACGTTGGCGGCTTGGTGTGGAAAGAATTGAGATGCGGGGCGAACGACGGCCGTATGCACAAATTCAAATGGGCTGGTTTGCCTGTTGCTGTGGGGCAACCGGCTTTGTCCCTGGGCCGCCGGAGCAATTGACAGCGGCCGTTGTTGAACAAATTCAAGAGGTTATGGATTGTCCAAACTGCTGTAGGCCGGATTGTTTATCCGGCTATCCCGCGCGGATTTAGGTTGAACTAGGTTGAAAACCCCAATCCGCGCTACGGCTGAAATTAGCTGACATGGTTAGATATAGTTGCACATGGTTGGAATTGTAATTGTTTCTCATAGCGCAAAGCTGGCCGAGGGTGTGCGCGAACTGGTTGACCAGATGACCCAGGGGGCCGTCTCTTTTGCCGTTGCCGGAGGAATTGACGACCCAGAGAACCCGATTGGCACCGACCCGCTGAAAGTCCAGGCGGCCATTGAGGCCGTCTATAGCGATGATGGGGTAGTGGTGCTGATGGACCTGGGCAGCGCGTTGCTCAGCGCGGAGGTTGCGCTCGAATTTCTAACGCCGGAACAGCGGGCCAATGTCTACCTGTGCGAAGCGCCACTGGTTGAAGGGGCGATGGCGGCGGCCGTGCAAGCGGCCGTTGGCGCACCCGTCGAGCAAGTCCTTTCCGAAGCTCGCCACGCGCTGGAGGTCAAAATCGCCCAGCTTGGCACTCCGAAAACGAAGGGAAGGAGCGGAGAAAAATCGGAAGCGGCAACCCAAACGGCCGCGGGGACGGCCGACGCCCCCACCCAGCGCCTGACGCTGACCATCCCCAACCGCCTCGGCCTCCATGCCCGGCCTGCCGCCCGTTTGGTGCGCCTGGCGAACCAGTATGCGGCTGAGATCGAGATTGTGAAAGAGGAGAAGAAGGCCAACGCCAAAAGCATCAACCAGGTCGCCACGCTCAGCGCCCGCTTTGGGGATGAGATTGTGGTGACGGCGAAGGGGGCGGACGCGGCCGACTTCTTGACCGCCATGGAGGCGTTGGCGGCCGAAAACTTTGGCGACGCCGACGATCAACAAAAACTGGCCGGAGAACCGCCACCTCCACTCTCCTCACTGGCGGTCAAAGCGACCGAAACAGCAGCAGGGGAAAATGGTTTCTTGTCCGGCATTGCCGCTTCGCCGGGGGTGGCAATTGGCCCTGTGTGGCAATACCGGCCACGCCTGCCGGAAGTGGAGGCGCGAACAGTAGACAATCCGGCGGCCGAGTGGCAGCGACTATCGGCAGCGATTGAGGCCGCCCGCCGGGAAGTGGGAGCTATCCAGAATCAAGCCACCCAACAAGTGGGAGCGGACGAAGCATCGATCTTTGAAGCCCATCTGCTCTTCCTGCAAGACCCTACTTTGCTGGATGACGCCCGGCAACGGATTGAGGGCGACAGGTTGAACGCCGAGGCCGCCTGGCAACAAGCGATTGCGGCCCTCAGCGAAACCTTTCGCGGTCTGGATGATGCTTATATGCGCGGCCGCGCAGCCGATATTGAAGATGTCGGCCAGCGGGTCTTGCGCCACCTGTTGGATGTCGAGGCTCCATCCTTTGATTTCACGGAGCCGTCGGTGGTGGTGGCGGCCGATCTCACCCCTTCCGATACCGCCCGGCTTGATCCGCAACGGGTGCTGGCGATTTGCACGGAAGTGGGTGGCGCGACCGCCCACAGCGCGATCCTCGCCCGCGCACTAGGCATTCCGGCGGTTGTCGGCCTGGGGCCATCCCTGTGGCAACTGGGCGACGGCCAGCTGGTTGGCGTGGATGGAGAACTGGGGCGCATCTGGCCGGAGCCACCGCAAGAACGGCTGGAGACATTGCGCCGTAAGCGGCAGAGTTGGCTGGAAGCACAAGCGCAGGCGAAGGCAGCGGGGCATGAAGCGGCCGTGACGCAAGACGGCCGTCGTATTGAAGTGGCGGCCAATGTTGGCGGGCCAAATGATGTCGCCATCGCCCGCGAGTATGGCGCGGAAGGGGTCGGCCTGTTTCGTACCGAATTCCTCTTTATGGACCGGCCGCAAATGCCTTCTGAAGAAGAACAACTGGCGGCCTATCGCCAGGCGGCCGAAGGGCTGGGCGGACGGCCGCTGATCATCCGCACGCTGGACATTGGCGGCGACAAGCCGCTGCCTTACGTCGAGATGGGAACGGAGGACAATCCGTTCCTCGGCTGGCGGGGGATTCGCTTTTGTTTGGATCGCCCGGAGGTGTTTCGGCCGCAGCTTCGCGCCATCTTACGCGCCAGTGTAGATGCGACCGGCCAACCAACCCAGGTGAAGATGATGTTTCCGATGGTTGGCGCATTGGCGGAACTGATTGCGGCCAAAGCGGTGTTGGCGGATGTGCAACAGGAGTTGCGCGAGGCGGAAATCCCCTTTGATGAGCGGATGGAAGTGGGGATTATGATTGAAGTGCCGTCGGCCGTGGCCATCGCCGACCAGCTGGCCGCAGAGGTGGACTTTTTCAGCATTGGCACGAATGATTTGACGCAGTATGTGATGGCGGCCGACCGAGGGAACGCTCGTGTGGCCGATCTGGCCGATGCGCTGCAACCGGCCGTCTTGCGGATGGTGAAGCAGACGGTGGAAGCGGGCCATGCGGCCGGTATTTGGGTGGGGATGTGTGGGGAGTTGGCGGGTAATGCGTTGGCGACGCCGGTATTGGTTGGCCTGGGGCTGGATGAATTGAGCATGAGTGCTCCTTCCATCCCGGCGGTGAAAGCGGGCATCCGCCGCCTGTCCTTGCCGGAAGCGCAGCAGGTAGCGGGTGAGGTGTTGGGGTTGAGGTCGGCCGAGGAGGTTGCTCAATATCTACAACGGATGAGGAAATAAACGGATGGCCTATGAACGCCAGACGTCACACTTGAAGGTGCATCTTATCCCGATTATAATATGGATACAACTGTGGTGGTGAATCCACATTTTTATAGGGATGAATATGGATGTTAAGACAATTCAAATGACAATTGATAATACGCTTTTGATGCAAGTAGATCAGACTGTTGAAGAATTAAAGGTGTCTCGCTCTGCATTCATTCGAGAAGCTCTTGTTGAGGCCTTACGGCGTTACAGAATACAGAAGTTAGAAGAGCAAGAGGCGGCAGCCTATACACGCTTACCTCAACGTATGGAGGAAGTCGAAATCTGGGCAGAGATTCAGGAGTGGGGGGATGAATGGAACGCGGACAAGTAAGATGGTGTCAATTTTCATCTCCTGATAAGCAGCGCCCGATTATTATTTTAACTAGAGATAGCTCGATCCGTCACTTAAACACCGTTACCGTTGTTCCAGTTACAAGCACTATTCGTGGTGTGGCTTCAGAAGTTCGACTCTCGATAGAAGATGGACTTCTAACAGATTGTGCCGCTAACTTTCACAATATCCAAACTGTTTCAAAAAATCGCCTCGGCTCTTACATAACAACGTTGTCACCAGAACGCATGAAAGAAGTAGAGCGTGCAATCAAGTTTGCGCTAGGGTTTGAAAATTAGCTACTCTCCTTAACCAGCTAGAAAGTCTATAGCCGCCTGAACGCTTTCTTCGGGCGAGACTTTGTATTGGACATCCTCCAGTCGGCCGTCCGGCCCAATTACCACGTGGCTGCGGATAATCCCCATATAGGTTTTGCCAAACATACTCTTTTCGCCCCAAAAGCCATAGGCGTCGGCGACGGTATGGTCGGGATCGGAAAGGAGGTTGTAGGGTAAATTACGCTTTTCCCGCCATTTGGCAAGCGCCTTTGGTTCGTCGGGACTGAGGCCGAGAATAACGGCATCTTTGCTTTCAAATACCGGAAAGTTATCGCGGAAGCCACAGGCCTGGGTGGTGCAGCCGGGGGTGTCGGCTTTGGGGTAGAAAAAGAGGACGAGGCGACGGCCGCGAAAATCAGACAAGCGCATCGTTTCCCCTTCGTCATTCAATAACTCAAAATCAGGGGCCATATCGCCCACTTGTAATTTACTTTCTTGTGTCAAGATGAGTCTCCTGTGAAAATGGTTACGCGGATGGCGCAGATGAAACGCGGATTACGCGGATAGTTCACTGATATTTGCACAAGCTTTCATCTATACCATTGGGCGTACAACCGCTGAGCTAAACTTCTTGAAAAATTTACCACAAAGGCACGGAGTCTCAAAGGGTTCTATCTTAACATTCATCCAAGACACAGGAGAGACATCACACGCGGTGGCGCACTCACATAGCTTGAAGTCTGCGTAATGGGCGTTTTATCCGCGTCATCTGCGTAACTGTTTTCAGAGGCGCTTTTAGAACATCTTTGTGTCGTCATGCCTTAGTGGTAAAATTCTTGCAGCCTATCTGCTTACGATACCCGGCGTTCGGCCAGTTGGCGGCGGATCTCTTCGTAGCGTTGGCGGTCGAGGGGGAAGCGCCAGGCGATGATGATGGCGATGAATAGGGCGATTGCCGGAATGACGGTGACTAAAAAGCGCATCACATTTAACGCGCTTTGTGGTTGGGGGATGAACGCGCTGCCCGTTGTGGAGCTGATAAACCCGCTGGCGGATAAGGCTTGACCAACGGCAAAGACGGCCACGGCCGAGGCCAACTTCCGCAGAAAAACCAGATAGCCAACGAATATCCCCTCGCGCCGCTCGCCCGTCTCCAGTTCATCCGCCTCGGCCACGTCGGCGACAATCGCCCAGGGGATGATGTTTAGTGCGGAGAAGCCGATCCCGGCCAAGACAGC
Organism: uncultured Ardenticatenaceae bacterium; assembly: GCA_964410625.1. Taxonomy (GTDB): domain Bacteria; phylum Chloroflexota; class Anaerolineae; order Promineifilales; family Promineifilaceae; genus CAYPHY01. Next base: position 274,814 of record CAYPHY010000001.1, read on the forward strand.
CCCGATAACCACCGGCCACAACTGCCCCGGTCGCGCCTGGCTGGCGAGGAGCAACACGGCCGCCAAAAAGCCCATGCTGATGATATAGGCTGTGCGCTTATCATAGCGGCGGGATAGCCGCACCACTAGCGGCGTGGCGGCAAAGGAGACGCCCAAAGCCAGTGCCAACAGCAGATTGTCAAAACCAGGGGGGATTCGCAGGTAATCAATCAGGTAGCGAATGATGACCACGAGAATGATGTCATAAGCAGTGAAGGTGATCAGATTCAGTAGCGCGGCCATACGAAACGGCCGATTGCCAAACACCTGCTTGAAAGTTTGCCACGGCCGAAAGGGGGCGGGCGTTGTCTGGCGTGGCGGTTCGCGGATGAAGTAAAAGACCAGCAACAAGGGAAGGATGATCATCACGCCCCAAATGGCGGCCGTCAGTCCATATCCGAGGCGAATGGCGGCCGCGTCCCCGCCAAACGAAGCGGCAAATACATTTTCCGCCAACAGCTTAAACGTCCCCGCCGCCACTAATGAGGCCACCGTAGCGGTAGCAACCCGCCAACCGACGATGTTGCTCCGTTCATCATAGTCGTCCGTCAATTCCGGCGTCAGCGAGAGATAAGGGACGGTGACAACAGTAAACAGGGTGTCATAGAGCAGGTAGACCAGGCTGTAATAAGCGGTCAGCGTCCAGGCGGTGTTGAACGGCGGGACATAGAACATCAGAAAAAAAGCGAAGCCGAGGGGGGCCGCGCCAAAGAGGAGAAACGGCCGTCGCCTGCCCCACCGAGTCCGCAGCCGGTCGCTGAGTGCACCGATCAGCGGGTCGTTGATGCTGTCCCACAGGCGGCCGACCAACACCACAAACCCGGCCAGACCGGCATCGAGGCCAACCACATTGGTTAGAAACACAAACCAAAAGAGGCTGCGTACGGTAGAGGCGGAGGCGATCCCCCACTCTCCCAGGCCGTAGATGAATTTGGTGCGGGTAGGTAGCATGGAGAAAGGTAAACAATGAGCAGTAATCAGTAAGCGGTTGTTTTTGCTATAGTATATGTAACCGCTTACTGTTTACCGCTTACCGCTCACCCTTTCTTCAGCTTCTCCCATACACCGGCACGGCCGCGCCGGTTACATCACGGGCTAGATCAGAGGCGAGGAAGAGGATGACATTGGCCATAGACTCCGGCTTGACCCAGCGGTCAAAATCGGCATCGGGCCGGCTGGCACGGTTGCGTGGGGTGTCAATCGTGCCGGGGAGGATGCAGTTGGCGGTGATGTTGTGGTCTTTTAGCTCTTCGGCCATCGCTTCAGTCAGGCGGATGACGGCCATTTTGGAGGCGGTATATGGCCCGGAGTTGGCTGCGCCGGATAGGGCAGCACGAGCGGCGACACTGATGATCCGGCCGCGCTGTCGTTCCAGCAAGTGCGGGATGACCGCCCGGCTGGTTAGAAAGACGCTGCGGGCGTTGAGGTTCATCAGAAAATCCCATGTCTCTAGTGATGTTTCATGCAAGGGCTGATCACCGGCAAAGCCACCGGCGATATTGACCAGTATATCAATGCGGCCGAAGTGCTCCACCGTCCGCTGCACCATCTCTGTTATGGACGCTTCGCTGGTCAGGTCGGCCGTCACATAGAGGGCGTTGGCCCCTTCGGGAATGGATTCGCCAAAGAGCTTTTCGGCCGTCTCCCGTTTACGATCAACGATCACGACACAGCCGCCCGCCTGATGGAAGGCATGAGTGACGGCACGGCCGAGCGCCCCCGCCGCCCCAGTAATCACCACCACTTGCTCGCTGAAATCAAACATGAGTCCCTCTTCTAAATAGTGGCTAGTGAATAGTGACGAGTGGATAGTTAGAGTGCTAGCCACTCGCCACATGCCACATGCCACATGCCACATGCCACATGCCACTTGCTACTTGCTACTTGCCACTACCTTAAAAGATGCTACCATGACCCGATCCCCATTTGCCACTGTCTTTTGTTGTCACTTGGGCCTAGCGGAAGTAAGATTTTAACCCTATGTCTGTAAAGCCTTTAACTGCTGAAAATTTGCGCTTGATATGTGACCCGACTGGTTTTCCGTTTGAAACGACCGCGGACATCACGCCCAGTACCTCGATTATCGGTCAGCCGCGCGGGACGCGGGCGATTGAGTTTGGGATTGGCATCAAAAGCCAGGGGTACAACATTTTTGTCATGGGTTCGCCGGGAACGGGCCGGACAACGGCCATTAAGCGTTTTCTGGAAGAAAACACGCGCCAGGAAGCGGTTCCTGATGATTGGCTCTATGTTTACAACTTTGTCTCTCCGCACCAGCCGCACGCGATTGGTCTACCGGCTGGACAGGGGGCGGTGTTGCGCGGCCGTATGAAGGAACTGGTCGCCAACCTGAAGCGGGATTTGCCCCAGGCCTTTGACACGGATAGTTACCGGCTGACGGTGAGTGGGATTGAAGAACAGTTAGAGCGCCAACGCCGCGAACTGGTCCATGCCTTACGCAACCAGGCCCAGGAAGCAGGTTTTCTTTTAATTGAATCGCCGTCTGGCCTGACGGTGGCGCCGAGAGCAACAGGCCCAGATGTTGAGACGGCAACGACGAATGGTGAATTGGTGAAGGATCGGCCGATGAGCGCGGCCGAAGTTGATGCACTCGACAATGAAGAGCGCGACCGTTTGCAGGAGCGACAACGCGAATTGCAAGAAGAGCTGCAGCGTGTCGTGGGCAAGATGCGCCGGTTGGAAAACGAGACACGCGAACGGCTGAGCGATCTGGACCGCGATGTGGCTGAAGCAGCCATACGCCATCACTTTGAGGATCTCTTCGCCCACTACGAGGCGGGATCAGCGGTCAGAACCTATCTGGAAGCTGTCCACCAGGATGTGTTGGAACGGTTGGATGATTTTGTGCCTGCTGATGAATCGCAAGAGGCGGCCGATCTCCGTCGCTACGAGGTGAATTTGCTGGTAGACAACAGCCAGACGCAGGGCGCGCCGGTGCTCACTCAATTGAACCCGACCTATGAGAACCTCTTTGGGCAGATGGAATATGAGATGAGTGGCAACTTGTTGAGTGCCCACTTCACCCATATTAAGCCCGGCGACCTGCACCAGGCCAATGGTGGCTACCTGGTGATGCACGCTATTGATCTGGCGCGACAACGGGAGACATGGGACGCGCTGAAGCGGGCGATGAAGGCGCGAGAAATTCCGATCCAACCGGCGCGGCCGCATGATGGCCCGGTCCTGGCCCGTTCGCTGCGTCCGGAACCGATCCCGCTGACGGTGAAGATCATCCTGCTCGGCAGCCATGACCTTTACTACGCGCTCTATGACCAGGACGAGGATTTCAACCTCTTTTTTAAGGTGCGGGCGGACTTTAGCGATACGATGCAGCGCGACGCCGAGCATGAGCAGGCGTATGCCCAGTTTGTTGCTCGCCGTTGCCGCGAGGAGCAGTTGTTGCCGTTTGACCGCTCGGCCGTTGCCAAAGTAATTGAGTATGGTTCGCGGCTGGCGGAACACCAGAAGAAGCTCAGCGCTCACTTCGGCGCGATTGCTGACTTGACCCGCGAGGCGAACTATTGGGCGGGGCAGAATGGACATGAGGTGGTGACGGCCGAGGACGTGCGCCAGGCATTGGCCGAACGAAGGAGCCGCGCCAACCAGCTCGCCGAAGAGTACCAGGAAGAGGTGTTGGAAGGGACGTTGTTTATCGCCACCGAGGGGCATGTGGTCGGGCAGGTCAATGGGCTTTCCGTTCAGGAGATCGGTGACTACAGCTTTGGACGACCGGGGCGGATCACCGCGCGGACGTTTGTTGGCGATGGCGGCGTGATCCACATTGAGCGCGAGACTGCCATGTCTGGCCCCATCCACGAGAAAGGGGTGCTCACGCTCAACGCCTATCTTGGGGGGACCTACGCCGAACACCAGCCGCTTTCGCTCAGCGCCAGCATCACCTTTGAGCAAAATTACAGCGGCATTGAAGGGGACAGCGCCGCCTCCACTGAGCTGTATGCGCTACTTTCCAGCCTCAGCGGCAAGCCGATCAACCAGGGCATCAGCGTCACCGGCTCGGTCAACCAACGGGGTGAGATTCAGCCGATTGGCGGCATCAACGAGAAGATCGAAGGCTTCTTTGAAGTGTGCCGGGCGCGGGGGCTGACTGGCGAACAAGGGGTGATCATCCCTGCCAGCAATGTGGTCAACCTGATGTTGAACGAGGATGTTGTTGAGGCCGTCTGTGCCGGAAAGTTCCATATCTGGCCGGTGAAGACGATTGATGAGGGGATTGAGTTATTGATGGGTATCCCGGCCGGGACGCGTAACTCGAAGGGCAACTTCCGCGCGGGAACTTTGCATCACGCCGTGCAGAAGCGATTGCGCGAACTGGCGATGGAGCTAAAGTCATTTGGGGATGAAAAAGATAGTTCAGAATCCTAGATAACCTCAGTTCCAACTACTTTTTAGCAACGAATTAACACGAATTGTCGCGAATGATGGGTTGATGGGTCGGATTTCCAGTTAATTCGCGCAGCAATCTTTGCGCCGAAAATTTGCGCCGCAAAGTTTGCGCCGCAAAATTTGCGCCAATTCGTCGCAATTCCGAAATTCAGGTCAAATAGGCGGCCGCTCGTAACACCGCCACGACGCTCTTCGCATCCTGCAAACGGCCGTCCATCGCCATTGCCGCCAGTTCCGGCAAGGCGACTGCCTCTACTGTTATCTCTTCATCCTCGTCGGCCGGCAGCGGATCGGCTGTCAATCCCTTTGCCAGGAAGATCGCCATCTCTTCGTCGGTAATCCCCGGCGCGGGCCAGACATGGCCGAGTGGGATGAATTCGGCCGCGCGATAACCCGTCTCCTCGCGCAACTCGCGCTGGGCGCAATCCAGCCAGGGTTCGTTCCACTCCCGAGTACCGGCGGGTAACTCTAAGATGTGTTGTTGCAACGTAAAGCGGTATTGGCGCAAGGCAAGGATGTGGGGTTCTCCCTCTTTTCCCTGGAGGGGGACGAGGACAACGGAGCCGGGATGCTCAACGGCCGCACGCTCGATGGTGCGGCCGTTTGGTAACTGCACCGTGTCCACCCGCAGACGCCAGTTCTTTTCCCAAATGATGCGGCTGTGGAGGGGTAACATACAAGAGATTGGGAGACTGAGAGACTGAGAGATTGGGAGACTAGGAGGCTGGTCGGTTATAGTCTCCCAATCTCCTAATCTCTCAGTCTCTTCTGCTAGCAGTTTGCCGGAATGCGGATCACCTGACCAACGTCAATACGTGCCGGGTCGGCGATACCGTTGTATTGCGCCAATGTTTGGTATGGGCAGCCATAGCGGAGGCCGATGCGGAACAGGTTCTCACCGCGCTGCACCACATGGGTTTGTTCGCCGCCTGTGGCGGGTGGCGGTTCTGGGGCTGGTTGGGTAGCTTCCGGCGCGATCGTCGGTTGTTGTTCGGCGGGAATTGTCGCGGTCGCGGCCGGATCAACGACCGGAGGCGCTTCTGTAGTCGGCTGCGTGGGGTCGCCTCCTTCCGGCGGCACCACCTCCAGCGTCGGTGCGACCTCTTCGCCCGGCAGTGTGGCTGGGGGAAGGGTGGCGGCCGGTAGGGTGGGATCGATCACGGGGGCGGCCGTCGTCGGGGTGGGGCTGCCGGGAACCGGCCGCACGCAAGAGACGAGGAAAAAGGCAACAATCAGCAAAAGTGCCAACAAAACAGGGGGCGTATGGGCGTATTGTTCACGTTTGTGTTTCACGTGGGTGCGTTTCACGGCATCCTCCTTATAAAAGTTGCTTTAATTAGGATGAAGTGCTTTGAAGGGTACATCCTTGTTGTTTCTGGTAAACATAAAGTAGTCTAGCATATGTCAATCTCTGTAGCAAGTACAACAGCGGATAAAGAAATTAACGGATGGCAATCAATGTGGGTGTTTTGATTCGCCCGCTATTGTTTTTGTAAAGAAAGTGATTTTGTTACAAAATAGGTTAATTCTGATTGGATAGTTCGTGTGCGAGATTATTCGAAGGAGATGAGATGCAAGCTCAGCAACCCCGCTATTTTTTTGAACGATTGATTTTTGTGCTTCGCACGCTATTGGTGATGAGTCTGGTTTTTCTGCTTGCCGCCTGTGGTGCACCAGCCGCTGATGAACAGCCGGAGGATATTGTGGTGGTCCCCACGGCCGCTCCCCCGGCGGCGACCATCGCCGAACAGTTGGCGGCCGATGAAGATTTTGCCCTGTTCATGACCGGGATTAACGCGGCCGGGCTGGCCGGAAATTTGCAGGATGGAGGCCCGTTCACCCTTTTTGTTCCGACGAATGAGACCTTTGGCCTTGTCCGTGTTGCCCCCACGCAGTTCGACCCGGAGAGCCTGCAACAAATTATGCGCCATCATCTGGTCGGCCGCTTGTTGAGCGAAGACGAGCTGGCAGCGGCCGATAGCGTTGAGACGTTAGCCGGTGCTGCGCTTAGCGTGACCAGCGATGATGGAACGCTGATGCTTGACTACGCCGCTATCAGCGGAGACCCCATTCTCGCCGCAAACGGCATTATTTACCCGATAGATGCGCTGCTGTTGCCGCCGGAGACGGGCACGGAAAAAAGCCTGTGGGGTGCGCTGTTGGCAGACGGCCGCTTCCAGGAGTTGGTTGACCGGATGGGGGGCACGGATGCGATGTACCAGTTACGCTTCAGCCAGGAACCCGACGCCTTTCTCGCCCCCACCGACGAGGCCTTTCAAAATATACCGGATGAGGTGCAATCGCTGCTGGACAGTCTGGGTGGAGATAGGGGCGGCCATTATAACGATCTCTTTTTCTACCACATAATGATGCCCAATGGCTGGCCGTTGGAGCAGCCGTTGGCGGCGGCCGATATCGCCGACCTGGATGTCATTCAGACGGGCCTCATGCAAGGTAATTTTGGCGGCCCCTTTGAAGTGACGGTGAGTGGTGAAGCGGACAACCTCCAGATCAACGAAGGGCAACTATTGGAAACTGACATCCCCGCCGCAAACGGGATGATCCATGTCATTGATACGGTGTTGATTCCGCCGACATTGATTGAGGGAGGATGACAACAGCGGATGGGGCTAATTCTTCGCGCTCAGGTCTTCTATGCCGCCAACGTCGCTGAAGACGGGCTTCCAGGTTAGCTTATCTAGCTCGGCGGCATAGACATCCCCCTTGGCCATAACGGCATAGAGGGTTTGCCCAACCTGGACGAACCGCTCGACCATGTTGTAATTCCAGGGGCCGGCGATGGGTTGCCAGCTTCGGCCGCCGTCGGTCGTCTCTTCAATTCGTCCCTGATCTCCATCCGGCCCTTCTGAGGGGCCGAGGATCATGTGGTTCGCGTCGGCCGGATCGAGCCAGACGGCGCGGACGTAGCAATCGCCATATAGCGGCTCCCAGGTCGCGCCACCATCGGCCGAGCCATAGAAGCCGCCGCCGGTGGGGGCCAGCACGCGATCTGCATCGCCGGGGTGGACTTCGATGGAGTGGACATCGGGATGGACATGGTCGGGGGCGGGAACGCCGAAGCGGGGGCGGCCGTCGCTGCCGGGAGCCAAAGCCCAGCTTTCGCCCCCATCGTCAGAACGCAAGGCCGCGCCTACTTCAACGGCCGCATAGACCCGCTGTCCGTGGAAAGCAAAGCCGCGCACACAGCCAGCGCGGGGGGAATAGGGCAGCCACCAGCCGAATTGCTCGCGCAAGGCTGAGACTTCGGGGCGTTCTTCCCATTGCTCGCCGCCATCGCGGGAAACAAAAAGTGCGGCTGGTTCGGTCCCGGCAAATTCCCGGTCTGAGATGTCGGGGTGATAGGCCATCCAGCGCACATGACGGTGGACCAGGCCATTGCTGGCGTCGTTCCAGGTGCGGCCGTTGTCGGCTGAACGGTAGATACCATCGGTAGTCCCGGCGAGGATGATCCCTTCGCGGGCGATGAGTGTCGTCACATGCCGGTCTTCCAGCGAACGGCCGGCGATCTGCCACTGCCCATTCTCGCCCTGAACCGTTACCACTCCCTTGTTGGTTGCAAGATAAAGTTCCATGCAGTTATTAAAGCACAACGCTCCCTACTTTTGACCAGTTTCAGGGCTACCCACTTGCTCTGCGACGATACCAGACAATGATAAAAGGAATCACGAGGGCAACGGCCGCCAGCGCAAGCAGCCAACGAATAGCATTGGCCCCGCTAAAAAGTTGCCTGAGTGGTGAAACGACGCTGCTATTCCGGCCAATGGTGAAGGCATAGCTGCCGCTGATTTCGTGGCCGTCCTGGGAAACGGCCGACCATTGCACCGTGTATGTCCCTGGTTCCAATGGCGGCAAAGGTGTGTAAACTTCTTCGGGGCGGTTGGCGTTTAATTGGGGGACCAGCCCTGGAACCGGCTCGAACCCCTCACCAAGCACCAGAATAGTGCTCTGTGCGGCCACCGGCTCGTTGAAGGTAAGCCGGACTTCGACGGGCGCGTCGGCCAGTTGCGCCCCTGGCTCCGGCCGCGCCGTTACCAACTCCGCATGGGCAAACACAAGACCCGGAAGAGCAAACATCAAAAGAAAAATCAGCGTCAGTCCGCGCTTCATCAGCAGCATTCGTATAATGCCCATCCGCGTAATCCTCTTTATAAAAGTGGCTCCAACGCCGTCTGTAGTTCGCGCGGCGAGAGCGGTCCGCTGAATTTGGCCGCCACACGGCCGTCGCCATCCAACACAAAAACCCACGGCTCACTGTCCAGCCCCCATTCCGCCATCTCTTTCACCGGCGTTAGCTCCTGAAAGTCCCCGTAGACTTCGATATGGATGAAGTTGGCCTCGTCACTAACCTCTTCCCGTACCGCCTCCACACTCTCTAAGACCGGGGCGCACCATTGCGTCTGGCAAAAGCCAGGGGTGACGAAGCCAACCACAGTTGGCTTGCCGGTCGTCACTGCCTCAGCCACCGTCATCTGGTATAGCGCGGGATCGGGGTCATTGCCGGAACTTAGTTTAAAGATGTCGGGTTCCGTTTCCAGCGTGCGGTTCTGGCTGGGTGGGGCGACGTCGCCGATGGCGGGAGAAAGTGTGGCCGAAAGCAGTTCAACCACAAAGTTAGCGCGGCTGATATTGCCTTCAGCGTCGGTAATGTTGGCCACCACACCCCAAAAGCCGGGCGTATCGAGTTCGGGATAAAAGACCCAGTAGGGGATTTCGTAATCGCTGTAGCTGGTCGCTGGGCCGCTCCAGACGGCCGTCGCCTCCGTTGCGCTTAGCTCTTCATCGAGCGGCACAACATTCAGTTCCACAGCTTGCACCCCGCTGGCGGCCTCCGCCCCATCAAAGAGGGCAAAGGAGACACGGGGACGGCCGACGGCGAAATCATCGCTGACCAGGACGACTTGCAACGATGAGGCAGGCGGGGTAGGTTCGGCCCCGCCCGTTCCCCCGCCGCAAGCGGACAACAACAGGCAAATAACCAGGAAAGTAAACAGGGTATATCGCTTCATTTTCGTGAATTTTAGCACAAGTACGGCCGTTGTCCCCTAGCGAAGCGGCCGAGGCGCCCACATTCTCAATTGGGATTAATGGCGCGGCCGTCGGCCGTGCTATTCATGGCATTCGTGTCAAAGTGCGTAAGGCCTAAATAGTTAGAAATGCGTCAGAGTAGCGGCCGAGGCGCTTTCCAATTTGCCTTCCACCCCTTGATTGGGTTAAAATAAATATGCTACATGCTACATATGGCCCCGTAGCTCAATTGGCAGAGCAGGGCACTCTTAATGCTAAGGTTGCAAGTTCGAGTCTTGCCGGGGTCACTAAAAGTTAAGCTATTTCTCTCTAATAGCCGTAAAAGAGGCCGTTTTGTACAGCCTCTTTTTCGTTTATCTGGGACATGTGTGGGAGTTAAAAAGGGGGTAAAGTGGCATTAAAACGGTGTGTCGCCTGCGGGCAAGAGAAAGACGAGTCGGAATTTACCTCTTGGTGGGATAAAGCTACGGGTCATCGGCGTGGAACCTGTAGGAGTTGTAAGAGCGAACAACAAAAAAAGTGGTACGAAAAGAACAAAGAAGAACACTCAGCCAAGACCAGAGAAAACAAACAACGCGCAATTGCAGCCGCCCAACAATTTGTCTGGGATTATCTCTCTGCTCATTCCTGCGTACGGTGTGGTGAATCAAATCCAATTGTACTGGAGTTCGACCACATAAGGGGGCAAAAGAAAATGCACGTAAGCGAGATGGTTAGACGCGGTTATGGGATAAACAGTATTGGAGAAGAAATAGCGAAGTGCCAGGTCTTATGCGCGAATTGCCACCGGATAAAAACGAGTGAAGAAAGGGGATGGTTTAGAAGATAGTCTTTGTAAAGGGGATGTTCAGGTTCACGACCTTAGCCCTTTTCTAATCGGAAACACAATAATTGGTAGCTTGATAGTTATTATTGGGCTTGCTTTATCGGCCTGCTCAGGCTCGCTTGCGTCTTCTGCCTTGGCAATAGTAGAATGGGGGATAAGCTTTCGATCGAAGAGCAACTCTCTATGGATGATACCATTTTTGGTCCAATGAGCCGCTTCGACCACCGCGCGGCCGAAGCGGCAGCCCAGCGTCGCGGATTACGCCACGACCACCGGCGTTCCCCCCGCGCTCCACAGCCAGGGGACTATCCGATCATCACCGTCACGGCCGCCTTCGACCACGCGATCACGGAGGTTGCCGTCGTCCTCACCGAACCGGAAAGCAGGATCATCCCCCTGCGGCGCAAGGGGACCGAGTGGGACGCGCTCAATGCTGTTTATCTGGAAGTGTGGCAGGGAGCGTTGCCGCCGCAAGCGGCCGGGACAATTGTGCGTTACCAGATTCGGGCGACAACCGGCACGGGGGAACAACAGTGGGCGGATGAGGGGGCGACCTTTTCTTACCTCGTTGGCTATCAGGGGCCACCAGCATGGGCGGCCGATGCCATCGTCTACCAGATATTTCCCGACCGCTTTTATCCTGGTGACGGCCTAGACTGGAAGCCGGTCAACAACCTAAGCGACATCTATGGCGGCACGCTGCGTGGGATCATCCAAAAGCTGGACTATATCGCGGATTTGGGCTTCAACACGATCTGGATCAACCCTTTCTTCCCCGACAAGACCCATCACGGCTACCATGCTACCGACCACTTCAGCGTTAACCCACGCATGGGAACGCTGGACGATGCGCGAGAACTGGTGGATGAGTGCCACCGGCGCGGTATTCGCCTGCTCCTCGACTTTGTTGCCAACCATTGGGGCAGCGAACATCCCACCTTTCAGGAGGCGTTGGCCGACCGGAACAGCCCCTACCACGACTGGTATTTCTGGCGTGAATGGCCCCAAGATTATGTGGCCTATTTTGATGTCCAAGATCTGCCCCAGGTCAACGTAGACCATCCGGCGGTGCGGGCTTACTTTGCGGCCGTCCTCCGCTATTGGCTGGGGGAGATTGGCTTCGATGGGTTGCGGCTGGATTATGCCAACGGCCCCAGCCATGATTTTTGGGTGGATATGCGGACGACGGCCGCCGCCATCAAACCCGATGTGTGGATTTTCGCCGAAGTGGTGCGGCCGCCCGATGAACTACTAACGTATGAAGGGATTTTCGATGGCTGTCTCGACTTCTTGCTCGGCCAGGCGTTGCGCCACACCTTCGGCACCGGGGAGATGGATGTAGCGGCGTTTGATGCGTTTCTCGGCCGCCATGAGGCCTATTTTCCAGCCATGCTCGACCGACCCGCCTTCCTCGACAATCACGACCAAGACCGTTTTCTGAAAGTGTGCAACGGTGACAAGCGACGGCTGAAGTTAGCGGCACTGTGCCTCTTTACGCTGGGCAATCCACCGATTGTCTATAATGGCACGGAAGTGGGTGTCGGCCAGGGGCGGCGGATTCATGAGCCGGACAGCCAGGGAATGGAGGAGTGCCGCAAACCGATGGTCTGGGATGAACGTCAGGATAAGGAGCTGTTGGACTATTTTCGTTCGCTGATTGCGCTGCACAAGAACCACGCTGCCCTGCGCCACGGCCGACGCCGCACGCTGCATGTGGACGCGGCCGCTGGAACGTATGTCTATGCGCGTGAGGACGGCCGCGAGGCGATGTTGGTCGCCCTGAACACCAGCGAAGAACCGCGCCAAATTCGTGTGGAGGATGCACGACTAGGAATTATAGACAGCTTCGATCTGCCACCGATGAGCGGTGATGTCCACCACTTTCCTTTATAAATTTTGAAATGGTTACGCAGATGACGCGGATGAAACGCTGATTACGCAGATTTTTATTAATAGCGGTGTATAGTCACCGATCTGAACCTTCTCAAACATGTTTCAACATGTTTCCCGTTCCAGCGGTAGAATTCATTCTACTCGCGCCACCCACGACACTCGTACTCGTTATTTCCGTTGGTTGCTTCTCGCCCTCTTGCTTCTCAGCTTTTTCTTGCGCGTCTATCGTTTGGGCGACCAGCGCGTGTGGTGGGACGAAGGGTTCTCCGTCTGGCTGGCCCGCTTCTCGCTGCTGGATATTGCCCGCGAAACGGGCAATGATGTCCATCCGCCACTCTATTTTTGGGTGCTTCATCTTTGGCGCAGCGTTTTTAATGATAGCGAGTTTGCGCTGCGGCTGCCTTCCGCTTTTTTCGGGACATTGACCGTAGCGATGACGGCCGTCCTCGGCCGAGCCATCGGCGGCCGTGCTACTGGCATCCTGGCTGCGCTGCTGCTGACCATCTCGCGCTTTGCCATCTCCTACTCCCAGGAGATCCGCATGTACGCGCTGGCTTCCTTCCTGGCGGTGCTGGCTTTGTGGGCGGCGCGGCAGGTGTGGGAGCGCGGCCGTCGTTCCGACTGGCTGCTCTACATCCTCTCTATGACCGCCGGGCTGTATACGCTCTATCTCTTTTTTCCAGTGTTCGTCGCGGCGAATGTGGCGTGGCTATGGCAGGCTGCAGAGGAGCAGAGGAGCAGAGGGGCAGGGGAGCGGAGGAGTGGAAAGAAATCGCCAATCACCAATCGCCAATCGCCAATTCTCCAGTGGCTCTTGGGCCAAGCGGCCGTCCTCCTGCTCTTCCTCCCCTGGGGGATGTACGCGGCCGGGGGCTTTCTCAGTACGTCATCGGCGACGCCGATCACCGTTCGTGACTTCTTGTTGATTTATTGGACGGTGCTGACGGTGGGGATTCCGGTGGATGTCGTCAGCTATGCGCGGCTGACCATTCCGGCGTTCATTGCCTTCGTGGTTGGCATCTTCGCGTTGTTGCGCCACATCCGGGGACGGCCGCGCCACGCCTACCGAACCCGCGATTTTGTCCTCTTGCTCACCGTTCTCTTGCTGCCGATCATCATCGTCTATATCCTCTCCTTGCCCCGCCAGGGCGCTTATGCGCCACCGTTCAACCCCCGCTATCTGGTCATTTTCAGCAGTTTCTATAGCATTTTGTTGGCGTGGGGATTGGCAAGCATAAAGAGACTGAGAGACTGGGAGACTAAGAGAGTGGAGGGTAGAAGTCTCCCAGTCTCCCAATCTCCCAGTCTCCTAATCTCTACGGGTGCGGCCGTTCTCCTCGCTGCGGTTGTCGTTTATGCGGCGTTGGTTGGGCTGCGGCCGTACTATCCGGGGCGGGTGTTGGTGGATGATTATAAGTCGCTGGTGAACACGATTGAAGCGTATAAACAGCCGGCTGATGTGGTGGTGCTGTATACCGACACCGATTGGCCGATATTTGATTACCACCATCCCGAACCCTGGCGGGGCGTGCCCCATTTGTGGACGATCACGCCGGAAACGGCCGACGCCTTCCTTGCTCCCCTGTGGCAGAGCCACGAAGGGTTGTGGCTTGTCACCACGCCCTATAGCGCGGCGGGCGATCCCCAACGCCATCTGCCTGCCTGGTTGGGGGAACGGGCAGCGGCCGCCCGCGAATTTTCCTACGACGACATGGCCTTACACTTCTTTGCCCGCACGGCCGAACGAGCAGCAACAGCCGATACAGTGGCGGCCGATCACTCCTTTGAGCCGCTCGACCTGGAAATAGAAGCGGGTGTACGCCTCGCCGGATATCAACAAGCCGTCCACGACTTTAAGAGTGGCGACATTATTCATCTGTTCCTCTATACTCAAAGTGAGAGCGAGCAAGAGATAGGGCTTGAAGTAGGACTGCTCGATAGGGAGGGGCAGATGTGGGGGGTAACGGCCGTTGCTTTACCCGCGTCGTCTACGCTCGCCCGCCAACAAATTGATTTACTAGTTCCGCCGGAACTCCCTACGGGCGATTATATGTTTTATGCGGTAACGACGGCTGATGTCGCTGCGACAGCGGAAAATATCGTTCGCTTCGGCCGGGCAACGATCAACCAGCGACAGACCGCTTTTCTGACGGCCGAGGATGTCAGTATCAGCAACCGCCTGGATGCGCCGTTTGCCGAGGGTATCACTTTGTTGGGCTATGACGTGGCGAACCATACGCTGCAACCTGGTGACAGTGTGAACCTGACCCTTTACTGGCAAGCGGAAGGGGCGTTGCCACAAAGCTATAAGGTCTTCACCCACCTGCTTGGCGAGACGTTTAACGCCGGAAGCGGCAACTTCCTTTGGGGACAGGTGGACAGCGAACCGGTGGCGAACACACGGCCGACGACTTCCTGGCGCAGCGGCGAAGTCATTGTCGATCAGTACGCCATCCCGCTCCAGCCCGACGCGCCCCCTGGCACTTATCGGATCGAGATCGGCCTCTACGACCCGCTCAGCGGGGCGCGGCTGCCCGTGCTGGACGAAAATGGCAATCCTACGGCCGATCATCTCATTCTGACCATGATTACAGCAGAATAGTAAGAAGCTATCGGAAAGTTTGGAGCAGTGAGGTCATTTTAACGCAGAGGCGCAGAGGGACAGAGGCGCAGAGATTGATTTTTACTCTGCGCCTCTGCGTCTCTGCGTTAAATATTTCGGATAGCCTTCAAGATAATCCGCGTCATTTGCGTTTCATCCGCGCTAACCGCGTAACGATTAACGATTTTCAAAGCGGCCGTTTTTTGCTAAAAATAAGGGGATGACGACTGATATACAATTGGCGGCCGAAACCCCCAGGCAACAGGCCAGCCGTTTGCGGGCCGACTTGCAGGCCGCCCGGCAACAATTGGCGGAGGCGGAAGCGGAATTGGCGCGGGAGCAAGCGCAGATCAACGCCTTTCGGATGCACTGTCGCTTGATGCTAGATGAGTTGGTGGATGCGATCTTGCGGTTGCGGACGGAAAAGGAGGCGGTGCTGACGCGGCTGCAACTGTTGCGCCAGGATATGGAGTTGCCGGACCCTGACGATCCGCTGGGTGAACCGCTCTTTGATCAAGTGGAGCCAGAAGCAGAGGAGCCGCTGCTGCCAACCGACACACCAAAGGACAAAGCGGCCGAAAAACGCCTCTATCGCGATCTGGCCCGCCGCTTCCACCCTGATCTGGCTAAATCGGCTATGGAAGCGGCCTATCGCACCTCAATGATGGCTGCCGTCAACCGCGCCTATGCCACCGGAGATTTACACGCGCTCTATGATCTGGCCGGAGAGCTGGAGCCGGAGGAGATGATGGAGTTGGCGGGCATTGAAACGGCCGAACTGCGGCGCTTGCGCGAACAGATTATGCAGTGCCGGCGGCGACGGCGAAAGGTACGGCGGCAGTTGCAGAGCCAGCGACAGGAAAATACCGCCCGGCTGTGGCAGAAGGCGCAGCAACTGGAGGAGGAGGGAGAGAACTGGTGGGCGGTTGTCCGTCGCGATCTGGAACAGGCACGGACGCGGATGGAGGGGGAGATTGCACAGTTCCAGGCGCTTATCGCGCAGTTAGAAGAGACACAAGCACAATTACAGGAACAACCACAGCCGGACTAATCTCCATGCGGATCGCAATGGTCGGCCCCTTTGGGCTACATCCAAAAAGTACGATGCGTAGCCGGGCGATGGGATTGGCGCGGCCGTTGGTCGAACGCGGCCACCAGGTGCAACTGTTCATGCCGCCCTGGCACACACCGGCCGAGGGGGACCGCACCTGGGAAGAGGATGGCGTAGGATTGCGTTATACCCCAGTACGCGGTGGCATACCAGGGATCACCTGGCGGTTGCTGCGTGAGGTGCTGGCCTGGAAGCCGGATGTCATCCACTGTTTTAAGCCGAAAGCGTATAGTGGGTTGGTGGGCTGGTGGTTGTGGCAATTCCACCGCCGCCATATCCGGCTGGTGATGGACAGCGATGATTGGGAGGGCTGGGGGGGCTGGAACGACCGCGAACCGTATACGCCGCTGCAAAAACGCTTCTTCGCCTGGCAAGAGGGATGGGGCATGATCCACAACCACGCGCTGACCGTCGCCAGCCGCACCTTGCAAAGTCTGGCCTGGGGACTGGGCATCCCGCCGCAGTGCGTCTACTACATTCCCAATGGCCCTGGTATTGCCGATAAAACGATAACGGCCGCCGAACGCCACGAGCAACGGCAAACTCTGGGATTGGGGGAACGGCCGACGCTCCTGCTCTACAGCCGCCTCTTTGAGTTTGACACGGGGCGATTGGTAGCGATATTGGAAGGGGTGAAGGCGGCTGTCCCTGATCTGGCTATCCTCTCCGTCGGCACCGGTCTCTTTGCTGACGAAGCCGCCCGACTGCGCCAACAACTGGCGCAACGAGGGCTTTTAGACAGCGTGATAGATGCGGGATGGACGGCGTTGGAGCAGTTGCCGCTGATGTTGGCGGCGGCCGATGTGGGGATTTACCTGATGGATGACACGCTGCTTAACCGCACTAAATGCCCGGTGAAGCTGGCCGATATGCTGCTGGTTGGTTTGCCTGTCGTTGCCGAGGCGGTGGGGCAGGTGACGGAGTATATTCGCGATGACGAAACCGGCGTTTTGCGGCCGAGTGGCGATGTGGATGGGGTGACGGCCGCGTTGGTTGACCTGTTCCAAAACAGTGACAAACGAAACCATCTGGCACACCAGGCCAGTGTGTCCATCCGCCAACGGTATAGCTGGGATCAGTTAGGTAAAAATGTAGAGGCGACTTATCAAGAATTAAGGAGAAACTTCACCGTTAAAGGTTAACCTTCCGCTAACACCAAGAAACTCACCGGTTCTTGCTGAAAATTGGTAGCCTACGGCTTCGAACACTGTCTCCTCCGACGTCCCAGGCATCAAAACAAGCCGCACTGGCCCTGGAATCACAATTAACCATACTTGACCGGCATCTGTTTCAATGGCCGGATCATACCAGGTTTCTGAGCCTAGAGCCTTGTCAGCTGCTTGTCGACTCTGATAAAGATTGACAATCGCTAGGTTTTCGCGTGTATCAGGCAGGGGAGCGTCGCGAACTGCCATGTAATTATCAAGTTCGATTGCTTTTGCCAATGCTTCTTCTCGCGTCAACGGTTCTGGCAAAGGTGGTGTGGTTGGATCAGGCGTTAAGGCACGACTATAGATTTCCTCATCAGATGGAGGCGAGGGAACTGTAGGAGGTGGTGTAAGCCATATGCTCTCATCAGGCGGCGTTGGAAATGGCTCTGCTGTCGTTATTTCATCAGCGGGAGAAGGTAGAGGAACTCCCGTTGATTGTACAGCAAATTGACCCTGATCAGCCTGGATCATTCCCGCCGGACTCGTGCTGAATGCAATAATGGCGACTATTACGGCGAGTAAAAAAATGTTTGCAACAAAGAGAATCAACAAGCGTTTTTGTGTTTTCATGGTAAGCCTCCCTTACATTGATGGCACCGTAAACGTGGCAAAAACACGCTTAAGAACATTTCCAAGAATGTACTTCATAATTGACGAAGCGGGTGATACAGTATGGACCAAATATCTGTGATCCTGTGTAATCATACTGAATCCAATTTGTCCCTCCAACTAGTTTGTAACGCATATTTTTGCAATGATTAGAGAAATTGGGCCACGGACTACCAGATAAAATGCCGGTTTCAAGACCACAAGAAACGTAGTTACCCTTCTTAAACGCTTCTCCTAAAAATAATTGAAACCGAGGAATGCCGTCTCGCCAAGCTTCCCACGAGTATGTTGTATTACTAAAGAGTGTTTGAAACTCATAATATGTATTTGCATTGAGTACTGCTAAGTTGATCCGATAGTCACTACCGATAGGGCCAACCCATGAAACATAGTGCCGATGTTGATTAAGTCCGCTTAGCCCCTTATACCAGCCCGTTTCCCATAGATAAGAGCCTGGAACACACGGATAATTCGCACATATACCGGTCAAGCCTACATTGTAAGTACCAGGCAATGACGTACCAGGTGGATTGCCAGTATTAATTAGAACCCTGGTACCGCGAACATTTGCAACATTGCGAATTCCAAATCCTTGACCTACTGCTCCTATCTGCGCCATGACCCTTTGCGATAGACTAAAAAGGAGAATTAGTTGCAGAACAAACCAGAACTTAAGTATCGTGCTTGCTGCTTTTCTGAGTTTAACTGACACTGTCATGATAGGCCCTCCTTCATTCACAAAAGTGGTAGTAAGTCATCTAACGCGGAAGCCAGCCACCTTAATTCGTATGGGTTAGGTTACAAATACAAATGTGTGAGTCAATGCAACGATGGAGTCTACAATCTGCTTCTGGTCTTTTTAGAATACAACAATTTGCCCCCCCCCTACAATAGTACTGCAATACCAACTTGCCTACTGATTTCTCTTTATATGTGAAGTGGAATTACCGTTACGTTGTCTGACCATTCTCCTGCTCTTCCTTAATTTTTCCCTTTGCTTAGAGAGCAAACGGAGGGTGAATATTGCCACTCAAGTGGCTGATAATGAAATCTCTCCCAGGGTGGTTGAGTCGTTGCAGTTCGGTGATCACGGCCGCGCGATCATACTCAATCCGGCGATGTTCCAAGCGATATCCAGCCTCGTCCGCTTCGACCAGCACATAACTCGCCCGCAGGTCGGGCGGGAAAGGGTTGCTGACGCTGCCGGTGTTGATCAATCGAGTGCGGCCGAGCATGATATCCACCGGCCAATGGGTATGGCCGACGAAAACCAGGTCTGCCCTCGCTTCGCCAAAAAGTTCTTCCAGCATCATCTCGCTTGTGCCGGGATGAAGGCCGATGCTCTCATCTTGCCCTGGAGAGGCATGGACACATAAGATGCGCGTGCCATCGGGTAGCAAGAAACGATGTTCCAGGGGCAATTTATTGAGCCAGGGTAGCCAACCGGCGGCCGACACGGCCCCTTGTGACCAGGCAAAGCTGGCGGCCGTCTCCACCCGCGCCGGCCACAGGGCGGGATTGGCCTGGCAGTCGGCCGTTGTCGGGCCGGGGGCGTGGCCGGTCAGCAGGTAGCGCTCGGTGTTGCCGCGTATTATGGTGGCGTTGGCTAAGGGGCGGAGTCGCTCTAAGACGCCGATAGGGTCAAAGCCGATGGCTGCCAGATCACCGAGAATGTAGTAATGGTCTACGCCGCCGAGGGCACATATATCGTTGAATACCGCATCCAGGGCGATGGAGTTTCCGTGAATGTCAGAGAAGAAGGCCAGGCGTTGCATCAATACTCCCTGACTAGCTATCGGAGAAAGGGAATGCGGCGGCGTGACGATTGATCATCACTGCCCTCAGCGTTGCCACCTTCCTCGCCGCTCTCGCCCACCGCCAATACCCACGCTTCACCTTTACAATTAGGGCAAGTTGGCAGCGTCTGGCCTTGCTCGATGTCGGCCGTATGTCCACAAGTATTACAGGCATAGACGGCGTGTTGTGGCGCGGCCGATCCCGCTGGATATGATTCTGGCTCGCCCAACTCCCAGGGGGGAGTAATTGGCAGGCCAGGACGGGTCTCGCGGGGGGTGAAAAGGAAAGTGCTCAATTGCCCGCTATCTTCCAGGAAAGCATATTTAACCTGTCCCAAATGTTCCACCCGCTCCAGGCGTAGACTGCTGAATAGCTCGTCACGCGAGAAGCGCTCATGATCCATGCAGGCTAATTCGAGGCGGCCGTTCAGCACCATCTGTGCCGGTTCCCCTTCTACAAACGTTTCTGCTCGCTGGCTGCGGTGGATGATGTAAATGAGATTGCGCTGGAGCAGGACAATTGTGGTAATCACGATCATTCCATGCAGCAAGGGGACATCGGGATAGAACATGGGGTCGCCAACGGCCGAACCCAGCGCAATAATAATCGTCAACTCAAAGGGAGTGATCTGGCTCAAGCCGCGTTTGCCGACGATGCGGATCATGAACAAGGTATAGCTAAATAGGAAAGCGGTGCGAAAGACAATCTCCAGCAGAAACAACGGGGGCAGATCACCCAGAAACATGCGTCTTAGGTCGAACGGTGTCACGTCCATATGGCCTCCAGTTACAGAAGTTTTATCATCACGCTGATTGCGCGGCAACATTGAGTAGAAACCGGGTTTCTAAGCTTTATTAGAGGAAACCTATACTGGGGTAGAAACCCGGTTTCTGAGGTGATGGTGCGGATTATCAGCACCCTACTTGCCAAGAGCGGCCGATTTCGGTACTATGCAGCGCAAATTTCGAGTAATTAAAGGTTTGTTGACAAGCAGAATGGAGAAGGGGAAAGATGTTTGAAGTTAATGGGGTTTATCGTAATCGTGTAGGCCAATATGAAGTCCTGGCGATCAACGGCCCAAAAATGAAGGTCCGCTACGAAGATGGTAACGAAGCGGAATTAAACGTTAGTATCCAGGCACGTATCTGGGAGAATATTCTCGCCGAGCAGGAGGCGCGTGCCGCCAGCAGTCGCTTCCTACGCTCGCCATCAAAGGACACCAACCACTATATCAAGGCGGTCAGTATCCCGCCGGGCGAGGAGTTGCTCTTTCCGGGCTGGCAAGAGCGGGTGGTGATGGTTCCTGATGAGGGTCAGGCCCAGCAAATTAAGGCGGGCGACCGGCTGATTTACTATGCAGTGGAAGCGCAGATCTTTTTTGCCGTCGTCACCGTCACCGGCGAGATGTTTGCCGCCGACCCAAAGCAGTATACTTATACGACTGATATTGACAAAGCGTATTTCTTCCCTGTTGATATTGACGCCGCAGCCGCCAGCCTGGACGCAGAAACGGGCGTGACCATTGATTCGATTGAGCTGGAAAGCATTCCCGACTTTGGGCAAAGGCGAGTGGAAGCAGGTGTTTTCTATAAGATCAGTGAAGATGATTTTGAGCTGTTGGCCGAAGCGCTGACCGAAATCACCGAAGTCGAGGAGGAAGACCTCGACGATCTGGATGATTTTGATGATGATATTGATGATTGACGAGTGGGGAGTGGAGAGTAACAAGCTCGACTCGCCACTCACCACTCTCCACTTTCCACTAGTAAAATATGACCAAAGAATACATACTCGTCTGCGTGGCCTGGCCCTATGCCAATGCTGACATTCACCAGGGCAACATCACCGGTTCCTATCTACCGGCCGATATTTATGCGCGTTATCACCGCTTGCGCGGCAACCATGTGCTGATGGTTTCCGGCTCGGATAGCCACGGCACACCGGTCACGGTCAAGGCAGACGAGATGGGCAACTCCCCCCGCGAGGTGTTTGAATATTTCCACGAACGCTTTCTGGAAACGTTCCAAAAGTTGGGGTTGAGCTATGACCTCTTCACCCATACGGACACGGAAACCCACCACCGCGTTTCCCAGGATATGTTTCTGCGCTTGCTGGAAAATGAATACCTTTATCGCCATACGACCGGGCAGATGTATTCGCCGGAGACGGGCCGCTTCCTGCCCGACCGCTATGTGGAAGGCACTTGTCCCGTTTGTGGCTACTTTCCGGCGCGGGGCGACCAGTGTGACAATTGCAACACGCTCTTTGAAAGCGCCAGCCAGTTGATCAACCCGCGCAGCAAGACGGACAACAGCTCGTTGGAAGTGCGCGATACGGAACATTACTTCCTTGATCTTCCGGCGATTGCCGAGGAGGCGTTTGCGGCCTGGATCCATGAGGACAAGGAGTTTTGGCGGCCGCAAGTGATCAACTTCGCCCGCAACTTTGTGGATGGGGGATTGATCGGCCGTGCCGTCACCCGCGACATGGATTGGGGCATCCCCGTCCCCTTACCCGGCTTTGAGGGTAAAGTCCTCTATGTCTGGTTCGAGGCGGTGATTGGCTATCTCTCGGCGACCATCGAATGGGCGATCAACCAGGGAGAGCCGGAAGCGTGGCGCAACTGGTGGTATAACCCAGGGGCGCGTACTGTCTACTTCATCGGCAAGGATAACATCCCCTTCCACACTATCTTTTGGCCGTCGCAATTGATCGGGGCGAAGGGCCTCTATGCCAATGACGATGAGCAAATGCTGAATCTACCTTATGATGTTCCGGCTAATGAGTTTATGAACATGGAAGGGCGCAAGATCAGCGGCAGCCAAAATTGGGGCGTGTGGATGTTGGACGCGCTGGAACGCCATGACCCCGATCCGTTGCGCTATTACCTGACGGCGATCATGCCCGAAACGCGGGACAGTGATTGGACTTGGGAAGGGTATGTGGAGCGCAACAACAAGGAGTTGGTTGCCAACTGGGGCAATCTGGTCAACCGCGTCTTAAACATGACCCAGCGTTACTTCGGTGGCGTGGTTCCCGACCCTGGCCCGTTGACCGAACAGGATGAAGCATTGTTGGCGGCCGTTGATGCCGGTTTCACCACCGTTGGCGAGTTGTATGACGCCTGCAAGTTTCGCGCGGCCGTGCAGGAGCTCCTGCGCCTGTCTACGCTGGTCAACCAATATCTGGAAGAGACCAGCCCCTGGCAAACGGCGAAAAGCGACCTGGCTGCCACCGGCCGTTCGCTCTATACCACCATCCAGGCGATCAGCGGGCTAAAAACGCTCTGGTCGCCCGTCTTGCCCTTCACCAGCCAGCAGTTGCATGGGCTATTAGGCGAGGAAGGGCAGTTGTTCGGCCGTCCCGTTGTGCAGACCTATCAGGAGTCCACGCGCAGCCATGTGGCGTTGACTTATGACGCAGAAGGGGCGATCGGCCGTTGGGAACGCCAGGAGATTCCGGTCGGCCGTGCCTTGCCAAAGCCAGCGCCACTGTTTAAGCGTTTGGAGCCTGAGGTAGCGGCCGAGGAGTTGGCGCGGCTAGGCAAATAACCGGCCAAGTACACTTGCTTTTTGAACGCGCGATGGCTATTATGTAGTAGCCATCGCGCTGTTTGTTTCTGCCTACCACATCATATAACAGTGTAGTTAAAAACCGTATAGCATTTACGCAACAGACTAGAGTTACCTGGGGAGGTAAATCATGTTCCAGTCAAGAGTGTTAGTCGTGCTAGTTCTGGCGTTTGTTAGTATCTTTCAAATAGGATGCGATTTATTGAACGATACAGATCCCCTCGCTAATGAAGTAAAAGATTTTGTCAAAAATGTTCGACCGGAGGTTCGATTCCAGCCTATTCTTATCCCTGTAGAGTTTGTTATTAACCGGGATGGAATTGATGTTGGAGCAGGTAAGGGTTTCACCACGCCGATAGGCCGTGTTGAGATTGGTGCCCAACTGCCAGTCTATACAGTAGAAAACGATGATGACCTGATCCTGATTTTACGCAACTTCTCTAGCGGGCTGGATGAAGTCTACCATCTGTGGCATGGACAACAGATGGATATTGTTGTGGAAAATGCGCGAATCTCGGTTTCCGGGAACACAGTTACTATCGAAGTGAATGAGGGCAATATTGTATGGCTACAGCCAAAGCAAAGCGTCACGGCCAGAATGCCGGGCGTGCAAGGGGTCTTGCCAGACCATTTTTGTGAGGGATCCTTCAATACTCGGCTGGCGGGACATACAAGAGCGAGGATAGCGGTAATTCAAGCCTACGTTCACCGGGAGCCAGGGGAAAATGCGCCGCTGGTTCCGGCAGAGGTTTTGCGAGGCGGCCGTGAAGTGGCGATAATCGGCGGCCCCAAATGTTTTGAACGCGGCCGCTGGTGGCAAATTCAAAGCGATTTGATTACACTAAGTGATGGTAGCCAGGCAGTTATCACGGGATGGATCGTTGAAGAAAGTGGTGACGAGTGGCTGCTGGAACCAATACAATAATAGTTTCTGATTAATATGATTCTCTCGAATCGTACTCGAAGATATGAGTGACAATAAGGTAATCTATTCCATGATTGGTGTGGGCAAGGTTGTGCCGCCCAATCGGACGATTTTACGGGATATTTCTCTCTCCT
>CAYPHY010000002.1:0-85183 GCA_964410625.1 uncultured Ardenticatenaceae bacterium
ATTGTTCATTGTCTCATTGTTCATTGTCTCATTGTTCATTGCCTCATTGTTCATTTTGGCAAAACGGCCGTTCCCCTTTATCATAGAGTCATGGATACAGCGACAGAAAAGAAAATCGCCCCCTATGGCTCCTGGGAATCGCCGATCAGCTCCGATCTGATTGTGGCCGGAGGGATTGGCTTGAGCTTGCTAAAAACAGATAGCGATCCGCGTGCGGCCGAAGCGATCTACTGGATCGAGATCCGCCCATCCGAAGGCGGCCGCAGCGTCATTGTTCGTTGGACGCCGGAAAACGGCCGTGAAGATGTGACGCCCGCCCCCTTCAACGTCCGCACACGTGTCCATGAGTACGGCGGCGGCGACTATACGGTCTATCAAGGAACTGTTTACTTCACCAACTTCATTGACCAACGAATATATCGCCAGCGGCCTGGTGAAGCGCCAGAAGCGGTTACACCGGAAGGCGCGTTTCGCTATGCCGACCTGACCTATGATCCACGCGGCAACCGGCTCTTTGCCGTGCGCGAAGAGCATAGCCAGGAAGGGAAAGAGGCGGTCAATACCCTAGTTGTCCTCGCGCTCGACGGCAGTGATGCCGGGCAGGTGCTGGTTTCCGGCAGCGATTTTTACGCTTCCCCATGCCTCAGCCCCGATGGGCAACGGCTGGCCTGGCTTTCCTGGGACCACCCTAACATGCCCTGGGATGGAACGGAGCTGTGGACGGCCGATCTAGGGACCGACAATCAGTTAGTCAACCAACGGCGGGTGGCGGGCGGCCGTGAGGAGTCCATCTTCCAACCACAATGGTCACCCGACGGCACGCTCTACTTCATCTCCGACCGCAGCGGCTGGTGGAACCTCTATCGCTGGCGGGAAAGTGAAGGGGAAGCGGAGCCACTTTACCCGATGGAAGCGGAGTTTGGCCTGCCGCAATGGGTCTTTGGCATGTCGACCTACGCCTTCGCAGATGCACAAAGCATCATTTGCACCTATACCCAGAACGGCAAACGGACGATGGCCCGCCTTGACCTGGAAGCGCGAACGCTAACCCCCTATGAGCTGCCGTTGGCCGGAACGTATATTTGCACCACCCACGACCACTTCTACTTCATCGGCGGCTCGCCAACCCACCATTTCAGTGTTGTTCGCACCAATATCGAAACGGGCGACTATGAGGTCTTGCGCATCAGCAGCACGGTTGAGATTGAACGAGGCTATCTTTCTATCGGCCGCCCCATTGAATTCCCAACTGAAAACGGCCTGACCGCTCATGCCTACTACTATCCACCGCAAAATGCTGATTATATCGGCCCGGCCGATGAGTTGCCGCCGCTGATTGTCGCCAGCCACGGCGGGCCAACCAGCCAGGCTTCCAACACGCTCAGCGCGGCCATTCAATATTGGACCAGTCGCGGCATCGCCTTTCTTGATGTGAACTATGGCGGCAGCACCGGCTACGGCCGTGCCTATCGCGAGCGACTGAATGGGAATTGGGGCATTGTAGATGTCCAGGACTGCATCAATGGTGCGCGTTATCTGGCTGACCAGGGATTGGTTGATCCGAAACGGCTGGCGATTCGTGGCGGCAGCGCTGGTGGCTATACAACGTTGTGTGCCATCACCTATCACGATGTGTTCAGCGCGGCCGCCAGCCACTATGGCGTCAGCGACGCGGAGGCATTGGCCAAAGACACGCACAAATTCGAGTCCCGTTACCTTGACAACCTCATCGGCCTCTACCCTGAACGACGAGATATTTATATTGAGCGTTCACCGATCCACGCGACCCATCAAATCAACTGCGCCTTGATCCTGTTCCAGGGATTGGAAGACAAAGTAGTGCCGCCGGAGCAGTCGGAGAAGATGTTCCTGGCCGTCCGCGCCCGCGAACAGCCGGTGGCCTATCTCGCTTTTGAGGGGGAGCAACATGGTTTCCGCCAGGCGGCAAATATCAAACGCGCCCTCGATGCAGAGCTATATTTTTATAGCAAGGTCTACGGATTCGACCTGGCCGATCCTTGCGAGCCGGTCGAGATTGAAAACTTGTAACGCAAGTGAAAGCAGAGTTACGCAGATTACCGCAGATGCTACGCAGATTATCGCTGGTCATTCTAACTATTTAGGGACACAGCTTGGCAATAAGAAGGCCCACAAACTTCATTGATTAATAGAAAAATCCGCGTTCATCTGTGTAACATCCGCAACAATCAGCGTCCCGTTTTACAATGAGTCTAATCGCTTTTATCATTCGCCGGGCGGCACGTCATTGGCAAATCTTGCTCACACTGGTATTAGGAGTGGTGATTGCGACCGCGCTGCTTGCCAGCAGTCCGGTGCTGGTCAACACAGTGGTTGAGTTTGGGCTACGGCGCACCATTCTCTCTGCGGATCCACTCGCCGGTAACTTACGCCTCCGCGCTTTCGGAAATTTATCGGAAGCGCGTTACCAGCAACTTTCCACCGAGGTAGAATCGGCCGCCACTGCCCAACTCGGCCCTTATCTCGATCAGGTTGTCCCGCTGGTTATCGGCCGTTGGCTCTCCCCCTGGCAGGCGGATCAAATTCTCGCCGATCAGCGGGTCGCGTTGCAACTGTATGGGGGTCCCGGCGAGACGGACATACGCCAACACATCGAACTGGTCGAAGGGGATTGGCCTTCAGAGCCAATAGCCGCCGAAAACAGGATGCGCGGGGTGATCAGCACGGAGATGGCGGCCGCCTATAGCCTGAGCGTCGGCGATTTGTTGCCGTTGAGCCTTGAGCGTGATGAGGAAGAGCCGTCTTACTGGCTAGAAGTTAGCGGGATCGCCCGGCCGCAAGACGCCGCTGATCTCTATTGGTTTGGCGAATTCAGCCCGCTCCGCGCCCAAAGTGATGAACGCTGGACGGCCCAATACGCCATACTCATCCCACCGGAGCACTTCTTCGCTGCCTCCGAAGCACTTTTCCCCAATACCAACTACGATCTCTATTGGCATGTGCTGCTCATCCCGGAACACTTTACCAGTCCGGCCATCGCCGAAGTTCAGGGGCGACTGGCGACGCTGATCGCCGGGTTACGTGGCTTCTCGCCGCCGGTAACGACCGATACCCGCCTCAACGAGGTGCTGGCCAGCTTTGCCGCGCAAGCGACGGCCGTTCGCGCCCCGCTCTACTTTCTGACGGCCGAAGTCGTCCTGCTCGCCCTCTACTATGTGATCATGGTTGCCGCCCTTTCCGTGCGCCAGGTGGAGCGCGAATTTGCCGTCTTGCAAAGCCGGGGGGCGGCCGGAGCGCAAATCTTCCAGATTCAGGCGGGTGAAGCGTTGCTCATCGCCGTTGTCGCCTTTCTCAGCGGGCCTGTCTTGGGGACAACGCTGGTACGGGCGTTAACCATCGCCGGGCCGTTGGCTGATGTCAGTGAACCCGGTTGGCCGCTGACCTTGCCGCAACTGGCCTGGATCGCCGCCGCCATCGGGGCGTTGGCTTGTATCATCGGCCTCCTGCTCCCCGTTGGTCCGGCCATCCGCCGTTCGATTGTCAGTTACCAGCAGGAAGCTACCCGCAGCAGCAAGCCCCCCTGGTGGCAACGCGCTTATCTGGACGTGATCATTCTTGTCATCGGCCTGGTGTTGCTGTGGCGTTTGCAACTCTATGGCGGCATTGTCGGCGGTGTGGGCAATCGGCCGCAAGTGGATTGGCTGCTGCTACTTTCACCCATTGCTTTGCTCATCGGCGCGGGGACGATCTTGCTGCGCCTCTTCCCGCTGGCGCTGAACTTCCTCGCTGCCCTGGCCAGCCGTAGTCGCGGACTACCGGCCGCGCTGGCCCTCTGGCAAGCGGCACGCAACCCCACCCATGTCGCCCGGTTGGTCTTGCTGCTGACCCTGGCGATTGCTCTGGGTATCCTGACGACGGGGATCAACGCCACACTCAACGAAAGCGAACTGGAACGCGCCCAGTATACTGCCGGGAGCGACCTGCGCCTTGTTTCCAATCGTGACATCTTAAACTCCGACCTTGCCGCCATCCCCGACGTGGCGACGCAGTCCACCACTTATCGCACCAACGGCTCGCTGACAATCGGCCGTGACTACTTGCGCTTTGACCTGCTAGGCATCCACCCACCCAGCTTCGCCCCGTTGACCACCTACCGCGAGGACTTTGCCCCCCGGCCGATGCCCGACCTGCTCTTAGAGGCATTAGACGTTGAAGTGCCGGAAGTGCCCGCGCTGGTACTGCCGGGGACACCGGCCGAATTAGGGATGTGGTTCTGGTCTACGCCCGATGTTGAAACGCCGGGCGTGGCGACAGCCGATCTACTGGGCGAGAGCGATCTCGACCGCTTTGGGCTGCAAGCGCGATTACGCACGGCGTTGGGGGACCGGTTAACGCTGAGCCTGACGCCGCCGGAAAATGCTGGCTATCCGGCCGATGGCTGGCTCCACTTCCGCACCGATATTCCTCCACTTTCGGAAAACAGCTACCCGCTGGCGTTAGAGTCGCTGTGGTTGCGTAATCGCTCGCGCACCGGCGGTGGCTTCACCCGCCTCTTTTCCAACAGTATGGAACTGGCGTTGGATGAGATCACGGTTGTGGACGCGAACACAGGGGAGCGGGTGGTTGCCAGCGATATGGAAGAGCTTTCCGCTTTTTGGGTGCTGTCCCAACCCAATTCTACCGCTACCATTGACAGCACCATCGCCTATTCCGGCGAACGCAGCCTGAATTTGCGGTTGGCGTTGGGCAGTACGGACACGGCCGTCCTCCGTCCCGATCTCGCCCCATCATTTGACAGCCCATTGCCCGTTTTGGCCAGTCCTGCCTTTATGGCGGCGACGGAAGCGGCCGTGGGCGACATCCTCAACGTGGCGATCAGCTCCCAACCGGCAACGGTGCAAATCGCCGGTCAAGTCAACTACTTCCCGACGCTCTACGAAGACCAAAACGCCGGTTTTCTGGTCACCAATCGTGACGCCCTGCTCGGCTTTATGAACAGCCGTAGCAACATGGCGATCAACGCCAATGAAGCCTTGCTGGCGGTGGGGGAAAACACGCCATCCGCGGAGGTCAGCAGCGAAGCACAGGGCTTGTTGCCCAGCTTGCGCGAAGTATGGGACACCGAGGCCATCCGCCAGACGATCAAGGCTGATCCGATGGGCCTGGGGCTGCGTAGCGTCACCTACTTTGGCTACATTTTGACCACGACACTCAGCCTGGTTGGGTTCGCCACCTATTTTTATCTCAGTGCCCGGCAGCGGGAGTCGCTCTACAGCGTCTTGCGCTCAATCGGCCTCTCTCCCGGCCAACTCTATGGCACGCTGGTCTTGGAGCAGGTCGTGTTGATCCTGGCCGGGTTGACCATTGGCACGCTCCTCGGCGTCTTGCTCAACCAGCTAACCTTGCCCGGTTTGCCGATCACCTTTGGCGACCGGCCGCCCACGCCACCCTTCATCGCCCGCAATGATTGGCTGGCCGTCGGCCGTATCTACCTAACCCTGGCCGTCGCCTTCCTCGTCTGCCTCGGCCTGGCGACTGCCTTGCTGATGCGAACCAACCTGCATCGCGCCCTGCGAGTGGGAGAAGAATGAAAGAACCAATGAACAATGAGACAATGAACAATGAGACAATGAACAATGAGACAATGGACAATAAAATCCGCGGTATCCGCGTTTCATCCGCGTTGGCATTCGCGAATGCACACCGCGTAACCATACGAACAATGAACGCTGATAACAATGCCAACAACACTTATAGTGCCGACAACGCCGCCGACCGGCTAACCCAACAGTTGGCCTTCTTGCTGGAGATTGACGCGCTGAAGCAGATCATTCGCCGCACGTTGATCATCGGCGGCTCCAGACAGGAAAACACGGCCGAACATAGCTGGCATGTAGCGATGATGGCGATGGTCTTGGCTGAACACGCCGGTGAACCCGTTGACGTGTTACGCGTGGTCAAAATGTTACTCATCCACGACATTGTGGAGATTGACGCTGGCGACACCTATTTCTTTGACACCGTCGCCACGCTGGACAAAAGCGACCGCGAACAGCTGGCGGCTACGCGCCTCTTCGGCCTGCTCCCGCCCGACCAGGCGGCCGAATTTCGCAGTCTATGGGATGAGTTTGAGGCGAAGGAGACGGCCGAGGCCCGCTTCGCTACCTCCCTTGACCGGCTGATGCCTCTGCTGCACGGCTACCATACGCATGGGCTGTCCTGGCAGGCAAATGGCATTCAGGTGGAGCAAGTGCGGACCATCCTCGACCGCATTCAACCCGGCTCGCAAACCCTGTGGCAATATGCCGAGACGCTAATCAACCACGCCGCCGCACAGGGGTTCTTTACGCCCTTGACCACCCCTTGAAGCCTATAACTGGTATATTGGTGTATTAGTGTATTGTTCTATCAGTTATTGATTGGCTCTCTCGGCATAATCACTAAACTAATATACCAATACACCAATAACCCCACTCTCTCTCTTACTCCCCCTGCCACCAATCATTCCGTGAACGAGGGTCGAGGAAGTGGCCGGTGTCGCGCACGGCGATTTTGATCTCGTTGCCCAGAGCGCGGCCGAAGGGTTGGCGGCCGGACAACGCCGGTAACTCATGCCGCCCGGCCGCGTTAGACGAGCGATACAGCGCCAATAGACTCGGCTCAATACAAACGTCCTCAATGTGCATCACATAACCGGCCAGATCATCCTCACGGCCGACATGGAAGGTGATCCGCGTCTCTTCCGCATACATCACCATCACATCACGGCCGCCGCCAATGTCGTGGCCGGAATCCGGCACATGGATCGTCTCCCCTGGCGACACGCGCATTCCCAATACCGTTGTGTCCCAGGGAGAATCAGTACCACTGGGGCAATCACACGCCTCATCCCAGCGATAACGTTGGTAAGCATTAACAAAGCGCGGGACACGGCCGTTGGCAAACATCGTCGTAAACTGCGGCGCTTTTGGATCATGCACCGGCCCCAATTCGACCAGGCGCAGGGCGGCCGTTGTCGGCGCATACCCTCTGTAACCGAGGTTCACGTCTGGATTGGTTGAGACATCAAAGTCCAATGGCTCACCGGCAATCGATAAAGTCTCATACCGCTGGTTGGGGATTGCACAGTTTGTTGTTGGCGGCCGAGCGGCGGCAATGATTGGGGCATAACTGCGCCTGTTTCGTTGGCGCTCTGCGGATTGCATTGGCTGTTCCTGTGCCACTACGACCAGGGGGATAAGGATCACCAGCACCAGCAACGGCCCCAACCAATAGTGTGACGGCCGAGAAAAGATTCGATTCATTCTGACTTTACTCCATTTAGTACACTGTTTCAAAGGTTTCAACAGTTGTCATTCTGAATGGAGTGAAGAATCCCTTGCAACCTCCTGTACCAGAAATGTACCAGGGATTCCTCGCTCCGAAGACTCCGCTCGGAATGACAGTTGGGTTTCTTTTGAAATAATGTATTTAGTCGCACCATGTCTACCTTAGCTCATTAAAGGAGCGTCAGCCCTGGTGACAACCTGTTGCCTTTACACAAACCACCATTGGTTTGTGATAAATCGCACAAACGTTCTGAATCATTTTGGCAAATTCAGTCACAAGCGACAATAGGAAATAGGACATGCGCCAGATGGTCACAAATCCCCAAATCTGTGAAGTTGCTTGCCGGCGGCACAATCTCGGCGCCGTTTAAGGTGACGGACAGCACCCCAAAAAGGGGTTATTTTTGTCAATTACGGGCGTACAGGCACGAGTACAATCGGAAGCTTTTGAGTATTCGTGGTTGGGAACAGGCTGAGGAGCAAAGGGGATATAGCAAAGTAACCCTATTTGGCACCGTCTTCTGCCACAAAGACCAGGGCCAGTGCAAGCAGCGCGGGCTGGCTTAATGCTTCTGAATAGAACGTGATCGTGAAATCGTAATCTTCGCTATCGGGACTGGGACGAACGGTACCAGTGGGGTCTGGCAACTCCGTATCCTCATAGATCTCAATATCCGCGGGAAATTGGTCATAAATATTTAAGGCATGGTCGGAGGCAACATCATTTGTCACCGGTCTCGTCACCAACCAACGATCACCCTCTACTTCCAGTAGATAGTCCGGCAAGTCGTTGTCGCCCACTGTCAATTGATTGATGATCGCGTAGACCGCATGATTATAAATGATGGTGTAACTTATTGAACTGCTGGGGCTGCTTGTCTTGCCTGTGGTGGCGCTGGCGGGGCGTGGCAAGTCGAGCGTGGCGATCTGTTCGCCGCTGGGCCGGGCAAACCGCACCCGCTGTGGTTCATCGGGCAACCAGGGGCTTCCCTGATCGCCCACCAACAGCAAATGGTGCGCTTCATCAAAAAGATGGTAACGACGGCCGTTCCCCGTTTCCTCATGCAGACGCTTCGCTTTAAAGATCATACGCCCCATTGTAACGCTCTCTGGTCAGCTAGACCAGATCAACCACACCTTATAAATTTCCCGACCTTCCTATTATTTAAGTTTCAGACCGCTAATCTGTGTTATACTCGGCTCCTGCTGAGTATTACAACAATTGTACGGTAATGCCGCCTAGAACAGAGAGGAATCCGCCCGAACCGATGAGCCAACAACAACCTTTTGCCCACCTGCACGTTCATAGCGAGTATTCTTTATTAGACGGCCTGAGCCGGATCGATCACCTTGCCCAACGAGCGAAGGAGCTGAACCAACCCGCGCTGGCGCTGACCGACCACGGCACCATGTTTGGCACCATCCCCTTTTACAAGGCGTGTAAAAAAGCGGGGATCAAGCCGATCATCGGCCTGGAAACCTATGTCGCCTCGCGGCGGATGCAAGACAAAGACCCGCAGTTGGACAAAGATCGCCACCACATGTTGTTGCTGGCACAAAACCAGACCGGCTATCTCAATCTACTGAAGATCGCCAGTGCTTCGCAACTGGAGGGATATTACTATCGGCCGCGCATTGACCACGACTTTCTCGCCCAACATAGCGAAGGGTTGATCGTCACCACCGGCTGTATGGCGGCCGAAATCCCCCGTGCCCTGGGCAGAGGGGACACAAAAACCGCCCACAAGCTGATGGGCCGCTATCTCGACATCTTTGGCCCCGACCGCTTCTTTATCGAAGTACAAGAGCATAACATCCCGGAGCTGACCCAGCTCAACAAACAGATGTTTGAGATGCAAAAGCGTTACAATCTGCGCTTTTTAGCCACCAACGACGTTCATTATACAACGGCCGAAGAAGCCGACCCCCACGACATTCTACTCTGCATCCAAACCGGCTCGACGATCAACGACGCCAAGCGGATGCGTTTCTCCGACAAGGATTACTATCTGAAGTCCTATGATGAAATGCACCGTCTCTTCGGCGACATTCCAGGGGCCTTAGACAATAGCTTGCTGATCGCCGAAATGTGTGATGTCAAGCTGGACTATCAAGGGTATCACCTGCCAGTTTTTGATGTGCCCGAAGGATACGATGCCCACGGCTATCTCCGCCATCTATGCGAAGAGGGGTTGGTCTGGCGTTATGGCAAAGAACGGGCGGCCAATGATGCCGGGCTGCGCCAACGGCTGGAACACGAGCTAAACATCATCCACGGCATGGGCTTCGATACCTATTTCCTGATCGTCTGGGACTTGTGCCAGTTCGCTCGCCAGGCGGATATTTGGTGGAACGTGCGCGGCTCTGGGGCTGGTTCCGTCGTCGCCTACTGCCTGGGCATCACCGGCATTGACCCGCTGCCCAACAGCCTGATTTTTGAACGCTTCCTCAATCCCGACCGCGTCTCGATGCCCGATATTGATCTCGACTACCCCGATGACCGGCGGCATGAGATCGTCGAATATACGGTACGCAAATATGGGCAGGACAAGGTAGCGCAGATTATCACCTTCGGGACGCTTGGCGCACGCGCGGCCGTGCGCGATGTCGGCCGGGCGATGGACATCCCCCTGCCCCAGGTGGACGAGATCGCGCGGCTGATCCCCGCCATCCCCGGCAAGCCGGTGAAGATCAACAACGTCCTCGACAAGACCCACGAGTTCTATTCGCCCGACCTGGAAGAAAAGTATAAACGCGAGGCGCAGGTGCGAGCGTTGTTGGATAACGCTCGCCAACTGGAGGGCGTCGCCCGCCACGCCTCCTCCCACGCGGCCGGGGTGATCATCGCCGACCGGCCGTTGGTCGAGTACTTGCCCCTGCACCGGCCGACCAGTGGTGAAGTAGGGCTGGGTGGTATTCGCTCGGTGACACAATGGCCGATGGAGATCATCGAATACATTGGCCTGCTGAAAGTGGATTTCCTCGGCTTGAGCACGCTGACGATCATGCGCCGCGCCGCGCAACTGATCGAAGAACGGCATGGGATCAAGTACACGATGGAAAACATCCCCTACGACGCCGGGCATGTGGGGCCAGACCCGACAAAGAAGCCGGAAGCGTTGTTTGAAATGCTCGGCCGTGGCGAAGTCTCCGGCGTATTCCAGGTGGAAGGGGCGGGGATGCGCCGGTTGATGATGGAGATGAAGCCACAACGCTTCGACCACATCATCGCCGCCGTCGCCCTCTATCGCCCTGGGCCGATGGAAAACATCCCTGAATACATCCGCCGGATGCACTCAGCCCTCTTTGAAGGCAAAGACATCGCCCAATACCACACGCCGGAGCTGAAACCCATCCTCGAAGACACCTACGGCATCCTCGTCTACCAGGAGCAGATCATCCGCATTGCCGCCGAACTAGCCGGTTATGCCCCTGGTGAGGCGGATATGATCCGCAAGGCTGTCGCCAAAAAGAAGAAGGACTTGATGGAAGAACACCAGATCAAGTTCACCAAAGGGGCGATGGCCAAGGGGTTCAGCAAGGAAGTATGCGACGCCATTTGGGGGGATATTGAGTTCTTCGCCCGCTATGGCTTTAACAAGGCACACGCGGCCGACTACGCAATGATCACCTGCCAGACGGCATTCCTCAAAGCCCACTACCCGGTCGAATACATGACGGCGATGCTCAGCGTGGAGCGCAACAACACGGAGAAGATCGCCCGCTATGTGGCCGATGCGCGAAGCATGGAGATTCAGGTCTTGCCCCCGGCGATCAGCAATGCCCACTTTGACTTCACCATTGAAGAGGGCAGCGACGGCAGCCCGGTCATCCGCTATGGGATGGGGGCGATCAAAAATGCCGGTGAAGGGGCCGTGCAGCTGATCATCGAAGAGCGCGAAAAGGGTGGCCCTTTTACCGATCTGGTAGACTTTTGCGAACGGCTCGATCTACGCCGCGTTGGCAAACGAGCGTTGGAATCGATGGTCAAGGTGGGCGTCTTTGATGAGTGGGGGACACGACCGCAACTGCTCGACGCGCTGGACCGGATGATCGGCCACAGCGGCAACATCCACAACGCCGCCGAAGTCGGGCAACTGAGTTTGTTTGGCGGTATGGTCGGAGTAAACCTCAATGTGTCGGCCGATCTACTGCGCCCAGAAGCGCAGGCGCCACACATTGATCCGCGCCAGTTGCTCGATTGGGAACGGGAACTGATCGGCGTCTATCTGACCGAACACCCTCTGGAGAGTCGGCTGGCGGAGTTGCAAGAAGTGGTGACGGCGACAACGGTCGAACTGGACAACAATTGGAACACAAAGGGGGTCGTGCTGGCGGGGATGATCAGCACCCTGCGCCTGCACACCGCCAAGGGCGGCAAGGTGATGGCCTTTGGCACGCTGGAAGACCTGACCGGCAAGGTAGACCTTGTCTTTTTTCCGAAAACCTGGGCGCACTGTCGTGAGATGGTAAAGGTTGACCAGATCATGATTGTGCGCGGCACGGTGCAGGCAGACAGCGACAAAATCTCCATCCTGGTCAACAGTGCCCAAACATCTGTGACGGTCAATACCAGTGCCGAGATCAAATTTGATTTACAAGAGCTGGCTGCGGCCGATGCGCCTCCCATGCCCGATGATGATTGGTTCTTTATGGATGAAGAGGCCCCGCCGCCACCTGCTTATGAGTTGCCACCGCTGAAGCGTAATGGGCAAAACGGTCATCATGCGGCCGACCAGCAACAGCCGCTGACGGAATCCCCCCAGATTGCCAACCACGTAACCAACGAATCGACTGATTGGGACGATGAGGGTTATTATTATGAAGAACCGCCCTGGGAAATGGATGATGGTGAACAACCGCTACCAGCAGCGCAAACGGCCGTGAATGGACACGACGCTCAAACGGGGAACGGGTCTGTGGCGGCCGAACCGGCAAGCACAGCAACCGAAATAAGACCTATGACTGAAATAACGATGACTCAGCCTGTGGCGATGATGGCCCAGGCAGATGATGAAGCGACCGAGTATGGTGTTGAGCGCCAAACGGCCGCCCGCTCTGTAACTGAATCCCCGGCTATTCGGGAGGCGGCCGACAATATCTACTATGGCAAAACACTCGTGGTTGAGATTAAGCCAGTGGGCAATTGGAAAGAGGCCTGCCGCCAATCGTTGAAGCTCGCCAGTCGCTATGAGGGCGACACCTATGTGCGCCTGCAACTGGCCGGACAGGGCATGACCATGGACTTTCCCAACCACCGCACCAACTGTAGCGCGGAGTTGATCGCCGCGCTGGAACGGCTCCCCGGCGTCATTCGCGCCTTCGAGCGACAATCCTGATCTTGCTTAACCTCAGTTCGGAGCTAATCATTTTTGCAACGAATTAGCGCGAAACAGGTCTTAATTGCGTAAATTCGATGTAATTCCGAACTCAGGTTTGCCTAAGAACGAAAAAGGCCGGAAGGATAACCTTCCGGCCTTTTTGTTTTCGCTGGTGCCCTGGAGAGGACTCGAACCTCCACGCCCAAAGGGCATAGGCCCTCAACCTACCGCGTATGCCAATTCCGCCACCAGGGCAATCGATACCTGTATATTATAATGGATCTGTGGCGAAGGCGCAAAGGGGAATGGGAGAAGGAGATTGGGAGATTGGAGACTAGGAGACTGAGAGACTGGGAGATTGGGTTTGTCACATATAGGTAGGGTTTGTCGTCATAACTTATAGAAGGACAAAATCAAATGGATGGCTTTACGAATGAACGGGCTTTGTTGCCTGGGAATTTCTAATGGGCCAACAAGGAGTATGACGATGAAACATATATTAGTGACCGGAGGAACCGGCGCATTAGGAAGTTTATTGGTTCCGCGTTTGCTGGCGGATGGGCATCAAGTTCGGGTGATAAGCCGACGGCCGCGTCCGGCCGCTGACCGCGGCAACTACGAGTGGGCGCAGGCTGTGTTGGCGAGTGGTGAAGGGTTGGAAGCGGCCGTAACCGAAATAGATACCATCTTTCATCTGGCCAGCACCGCGCTCCAGGGTTCCTATCAAGTAGATGTGGAAGGCACAAAGCGATTGCTAGAGGTAGCGAAGGCAGCCAATGTTTCCCACTTTATCTACATTTCTATTGTCGGCATTGACCGCATTCCGATGGGTTATTACCAGCATAAGTTGGCGGCCGAGGAAGCCATTGTCGCCTCTGGAGTCCCCTGGACGATCCTACGCGCCACACAGTTTCATACCTTGCTCGATCTCGCTTTCAGTGGGCTGGCAAAGTTGCCGGTTCTCTTTCTGCCCGCCGGATTCAAGTTTCAGCTCGTAGACCCGGCCGAAGTAGCCGTGCGGCTGGCGGCACAGACATCACAACCGCCCGCTGGTCGTTTACCAGACCTGGGCGGGCCACAAATTTTGCCTGTGGAAGAGGCGGCGCGGGCCTGGTTAAAGGCAAAAGGGGTACGACGGCCGATCATCTCGTTGCCCTGGCCGGGGAAAACGGCCGCTGCTTTTCGCGCCGGATATAATACAATACCCGACACCGCACCCAACACGGAACGTGGCAAAGTCACCTGGGCTGAATGGTTGCGTGCTAAGTATAAGCCAAACAGTATGCAACCAGGCAGGAAGCCGACAACAGGTGGTGTATTGAACACAGGGCATGAATAATCGCAGACCCAGCAAGCGCATATTATGGTGACGACGGCCGACAGCTTCACGCAACATCGCCCCTTCCTCTTCGGGCTTGCCTATCGCATGACTGGAAGTGTGATGGATGCGGAAGATTTGGTGCAGGAAGCCTATCTCCGTTGGCAATCAGTAGACGTTGATCAGGTAGACTCCCCTAAATCTTATCTGGCGGCCGTCGTCACTCGTCTCGCCATAGACTATTTGCGCTCGGCGCGAGTCCGCCGCGAGGAGTACATTGGTCCCTGGCTTCCAGAGCCACTACTTACTGCACCCGATCCCGGAGTAGACGATATGGTCGCCTTGTCCGAGTCATTGTCAATGGCTTTCCTGGTCTTGCTAGAGACATTAACGCCTACGGAGCGAGCCGTTTTTCTGCTCCATGAGGTCTTTGCTTACGACTATCGCGAGATCGCAACCATCGTTGAAAAGAGCGAGGCCAATTGCCGCCAAATCCTGCGCCGTGCCAGACAAAAGGTGCGGGCCGGACGGCCGCGCTTCTCGGCCGTTCCCGAAGCACAAGAAGCGTTGGTCGCCCGTTTCCTCCAGGCTGTATCATCTGGGGATGTAGAAGAAATTATGCCGCTGCTGGCCGAGGATATAACGGTGTGGGCGGATGGTGGCGGCAAAGTGCAGGCTGCCAGGAAGCCGGTTCATAGCAGCCGGGCCGTCGCCCGCCATGTACTCAACATCACCCGTCTACTCCCGCCAGAAGGGTATATCATCCGTTATCACCAGGTCAATGGAGAACCGGCGATTATCACCTATATAGACGGCCGTCCTGTTTCCGTCATCGTCCTGGAGACGGATGCCTCATTGATACGCAACATTCGTATTGTTGCAAACCCTGACAAGCTCAAGGGAATTCCCCTGCCCACATAAGCCACATGAGCCACATGTGCCATATGACCTACATGTGCCGCATGAGATAACGACATCCTTAACCCTCGCCCGCTTCTCACACGATTCGCTGTATAATTCCCTCTTGATGAACAGCGAAACGGAGCAATATTTTCAAGCGACTCAAGATAGTTATGACCGGGTGGCGGCCGAATATGCGGCACGAATCTACGATGAGCTGGCCCATAAGCCACTCGACCGGGAGTTATTAAGCCGCCTGGTGGCGGACGTTGGCACGCTCGGCCCCATCTGCGACCTCGGTTGTGGCCCCGGCCAGATGACCCGCTACCTCCATGACCAGGGGGCGCAAGCGGTGGGTGTTGACCTTTCGCCAGGGATGGTGGCCGAAGCGCAACGGCGCAACCCCGACATCCCCTTTTGGCCAGACAACATGCTCGGCCTGCAGGTCGCCGATGATTCGTGGGGTGGTATTGCCGCTTTCTATTCGATCATCCACATTCCGCGCGATCAGGTGGTGGATGCATTGCGGGAGATGAGGCGGGTACTGCGGCCGAATGGCCTGCTGCTGCTCGCTTTTCATCGCGGCACGGAAACCATCCACGCCGACGACTTTTTTGAGCTACCCGTCTCGCTGGACTTCCTCTTTTTTGAGGCGGCGGAGATGGAAGGCTATCTAAGAGCCGCCGGATTAGAAGTTGTTGAGGTCATTGAACGGCCGCCCTATCCCGATGTGGAACACCAAAGCCACCGGGTCTATATCTTCGGCCGTAAAAGAGCTGACACGAATTTCACGAATGACACGAAAGGATGAGATTTATTCGTGTTCCTTCGTGAAATTCGTGTCGAAAAAATATATGAAAAAGTTACTGATTACGCTTTTCCTACTGCCCATGCTTGTTGGGCAGATTGCTTGTGCAGGTGGCGGAACGGAGGACCCGTTGCCACCAACACCGCTTATCAGCCAGCCTTCGGCTGAAGAGCCGGTGGGAAACGCCCCCACACCAGAGGTGCTGGCTACACCGGAAGTGGTGGTGACGGCCACCTTACCCGCTCCGGCGACGGCCGCTGCCTTGCTGACTGCCACGCCCCCTCCGCTTCCCGGCGCCACGTCCCCAACGACAGCGGAAACGGCCGCCGATGTGATTGGCCCCGATGACTTCGGGACGGATCACAACCCCTTGACTGGCGAGCAGGTCAGCGATCCGGCGGTGCTGGAACGACGGCCGATCAATGTTAAGCTCTCCAATGCCCCAGCGGTCTATACACGGCCGCAGGCTGGTCTGAACCAGGCCGATATGGTCTTTGAACACACCACCGAAGGGAGTGTGACGCGCTTCACGGCTATTTTCTATGGCAAGACACCGCCAAATGTCGGCCCGGTGCGTAGTGCGCGGTTGATTGATGTCGAACTTCCAGCGATGTACGATGCGATGCTGGCCTTCTCTGGGGCCAGCGCCGGGGTGAACCAACGGCTGAACAGCGGCGATTTCAGCGACCGCCTCTTGCGCGATGGCGAACCTGGTTTTTATCGCACTGGGGAGAATAAACCCTTTGAGCATACGCTCTACATCCGCCCTGACCAGCTTTGGCAGGCGGTAGCGGCAAAAGGGTTGAACACACGGCCGCAATTCCAGACCTTCAACGCCTTTAGCCCGACCCCACCGGCAGGCGGCACACCGGCCACGCAAATCGCTATTGATTACCAGGCGACAAAGGTGGAATGGCGTTATGATGCAGCGAGCGGCCGCTATTTGCGCTGGTCAGATGGCGAACCCCATCTGGATGCGAATACGGGGGAACAGGTGACGGCCGCCAACTTGATCCTCCTCTCCCCCTTCCACGTCCTCGACCCGACCATCTGCGAGCAGATCAACAGCGACGGGACCTGCGCCCATCTCTCCGTGCAGATTCAATTGTGGGGGACCGGGGCGGCCTCTCTGTTCCGAGATGGACAGCGGTATGATGTAACCTGGAATAGGATCGGCCGTAACGACATGCTGACCTACACCGACAGCACAGGGAACCTCGTCCCCCTGCAAATCGGCAATAGCTGGGTGCAGCTTGTCCCTAGCTGGAGTACCAATCCAGTAAGCGTCACACCTTAAAGCGTTACGCGGATTTTCGCTGATGAGACGCGGATGAACGCTGATCTTTTCTTAAAGATAGGAAAAATCAGCGTTCATCCGCGTAACATCCGCACAAATCTGCGTCCCGCTCTTAATCCCCAATATACCCCTGCACCTTCAACAATTCGGCGTTTAGCAATGCACCGCTGGCTGCGCCGCGTAGGGTGTTGTGGGTCAGCGAAAGATAGCGAATGTCGAGGACGCCACATTGGCGCACCTTGCCTACGGTCCAGGCCAGGCCGTTACCGGTATCACGGTCGCGGCGGGGTTGCGGCCGATCCGCTTCGTGGCGGTATACCAGCAATGGATCGGGGGAAGATGGCAGTTCGCGGGCAACGGCCGGGGGCAACCACGACTGTAACGCTTCAACTGCCTCCTCCGGTGTGGCCGATCGCTCAAATTTGACCGAGACGCTGGCTAAATGCCCATCCACCACCGGCACGCGGTTGGCCTGTGCGCTCAATTGGATGTCGGCCAGGTGCATTTGTCCGTCGCGAACGTCGCCGAGCAGCTTCTTCGGCTCATTTTCCAGCTTGTTGTCCTCGCCGCCGATATAGGGGATGACATTATCGAGGATGTCGAGCGAAGGGACGCCAGGATAGCCCGCACCGGAAATGGCTTGCATCGTGGTCAACACCGCTGCCTGAACGCCAAACGCCTCCTGGAATATCTTCAGCGGCAGAATCGCGCTCGTTGTGGAGCAGTTGGGGCTGGCGACGATGAAGCCCGGCCAATTGTGGTTGGCTTGCTGGGTAGGGATCAGGCAAGTGTGATCGGGGTTGATTTCAGGGATGAGCAACGGCACATCGGGGGCCATGCGGTGCGTCGAGGCGTTGGTGACAACGGCAAAACCGGCGGCCGCGAATTGCTCCTCCCACTCTTTTGCCTCGTTGGTGGGCAAGGCGGAAAAGACAACGGGGATTCGGCCGCCAACCTCCAATTGCGGCGAAGTGGGTTGCACCTTCATCGCCGCCACTCGCTGCGGCATTGGCGTGGGCATCATCCAGTTCACCGATTCCCCATATAACCGCCCAGCCGTGCGCTCCGAGCCGGTCACTGCTACCACTTCAAACCAGGGATGGCTGTCCAGCAACTGCACAAAGCGTTGCCCGACCGTCCCCGTCGCCCCCAACACACCAACCGGTATCTTTTGATTTGATTGTGCCATCACTTCAACTCCTTTTCATACTAGTAGCCAGTAGACAGTATCCTAATCTCTAGTCTCCAATCTCTCGTCTCCAATCTCCAAAACAAAAATGCCACCACCCCACATGGGGCGATGGCATCGCGGTTCCACCCAATTTTAGTCTTATAGAAACTGGGTTTTTTAGAAAAACCCAGTTTCTAATGCTGTCTCACTGTGGCCGTTAACGAGGCCAACCGGATTTCCATACTAACCGGCCGAGTTCGGCACAGCGTTCCGGCAACCACTCACGGGGGGTTTTCGTTGTTTTCCTGTTGGAAGCGGCTTCCAGCCGACGGCCGCCTTCCTCTCTAGTACAGTACCAAACAACTACTCGTCCCGATCAGCGTGTTATCATATTAATGATGGGGATTGTAACCCTTTTTAGCCCTTCTTCAAAACGGGCAAACCATTTGGAGTCTCAGCGACAACACGCCCTTCAGGCAAGCTGTCACGTGCACCATCCTTGACCTCACGGGCAAAGAAGTAGATCGTCTGCTTCTGTCCGTTCTTCAACGTTGTCTCGCGCTCATGCAGGTAATAGGTCACTCCCTTCGAGTTTTTAAATGAGTAAGCCATTTTCTTTCTTCCTTCTTTTTAACTATATCTAACGATACAATCCAGTAGTCGTTGAGTTACAGACAATACTGCACTCTAACGCCAGAGGCGATATTAGAACATTTGAACTTTTAAGGCAAGAAACTCTAAGCTACTCCTGAGAAAAGACCAAAGACCAATGAACAATGACAAATGAGACAATGAACAATGAGCCGTTCTGCTGCCAATTGTTCATTGGTCAGTGTTCTCATTATTCATTGTTCATTGGTTCATTGGTTCATTGTTCATTGTTCATTTATACTTCCCCTATGCGACTATCCCGATCCTTTGGTAAGACCCTCCGTTCGGCCCCGGCTGAGGCCGAGATGATCAGCCATCAATTGCTCATTCGTGCCAACTTCATTCGCTCTGTTGGCGCAGGGATTTATACCTTTATGCCCTTTGGCTATCGCGTCCTGCGTAACATCTGGCGGATCATGTCCGAAGAGATGGACGCGATCAACGGCCAGGAGATGTGGATGCCCAATCTCCATCCCGCTGGACTGTGGCAGGCAACCGGCCGCTGGGAATCAATGGACGTGTTGTTCAAGCTAGAAGGCAGTGGCAGCCGTGAATATGCCCTCTCCCCTACGCATGAAGAGATTGTGGTTGACCTGGCGCTGCGTGAGGTGGAAAGCTACCGCGATTTGCCGCGCATGATCTATCACATCAGCAAAAAGTTCCGCGACGAACCCCGCGCTCGTGGTGGCTTGCTGCGCCTGCGCGAATTTATTATGAAAGATGCCTACAGCCTGGACACCGGCGAGGCCGCTTTAGACATCTACTATCCCCACATGGTGCAGGCGTACTTCAATATCTTTAACCGTTGTGGCGTGGAAGTGACGGCGATCAACGCCGATGTGGGGGCAATGGGTGGCAAGACCTCACAGGAGTTTGTCTTACCCCATCCTCAGGGCGAAGACGCCTTTATCGCCTGTAGCAATTGTGACTATGCCGCCAACGTGGAAGCGGCCGACTTCGTGCGCGAAGGGGAAAAGCCAGCGGCGCTAGACGACCTGCAAAAAGTTGCCACCCCAGACTGCAAGACGATTGCCGATGTCGCCAATTTTATCGGCGTGCCGACCAGCCAGACGATCAAGGCCGTCTTTTACTGGTGGCGGCCGTTGTTCCACAGCGAAGCGGGCGGCCGTTTGCTCTTTGCCCTCGTGCGCGGCGACCTGGAGATCAATGAAGTTAAACTCGCCAATGCGGTCGGCGGTGGCGTGCTGCGTCCGGCCACCGAGGAGGAGATTCGCGCCGTTGGGGCAATTCCCGGCTATGCCTCGGCCGCTGGTTTGCCGGTTGCCCATACGCTGGATGACGCCAGCCTATGGGTGGTTGCCGATAGCTCGA
Organism: uncultured Ardenticatenaceae bacterium; assembly: GCA_964410625.1. Classification (GTDB taxonomy): domain Bacteria; phylum Chloroflexota; class Anaerolineae; order Promineifilales; family Promineifilaceae; genus CAYPHY01. Next base: position 20,106 of record CAYPHY010000002.1, read on the forward strand.
TTGAACACGGCGGCAACTTCGTCGTCGGCGCCAATGACGAAGGGTATCACTTCACCGGCACGAACTACCCACGCGACTTTCGCGTCACTAAAATTGCCGACATCGCCCAGGCGGATACGGGGCATCAATGCCCGCAATGCGGCGGCCGCCTGAAGAAACAGCGTGCGATTGAGATGGGCCACTGCTTTAAGCTAGGGACACGCTACAGCGCGGCCGTCAACGCCACCTACCTCGACGAAAACGGCCAGCCGCAACTGATTTATATGGGTTCCTATGGCATCGGCCTCGACCGGCTGATGGCGGTCATCGTCGAGCAACACCACGACGAGTACGGCATTGTCTGGCCGGAGGGCGTTGCCCCCTTCCAGGTGCATTTGCTCTATCTGGGCAAAGAGCCGGAGGTGAAGGAAGCGGCCGAGCAGCTTTATGTGCAACTTCAACAAGCAGGCTTCAGCGTCCTCTACGACGACCGCGAGGAAAGCGCAGGGGTGAAGTTTAACGATGCGGATTTGATTGGGGTTCCCTGGCGGGTGACGGTTGGCGGCCGAAATCTGGCGCAGGGGAATGTGGAAGTGAAGCGGCGCAACGAGAAAGAAAGGGCTGTTGTCGCTCTAGGGCAAATAATTGACTATCTTAGTTGAGTAAAAAACTATTGAGCATAGAAGTTAGCGAGTTTTGTAAATCTCGCGGCGATGACGCACGAAATGGATACGAATCGCCCGCTCACGATTGAAAGTATATAGCCTAGGCTTTGAGCAACTTCTTTCGCCGGTCTGGCTTTTGCTCCAGCCTGCATTGCTTTGAGAGATTGCTGAAGCTCTAACTTGAAATCTTCCCGAAGCTCTAAGCCAGCATCTGGATCGGCTATCAGTTCCATAATGGTCTGTGTAACGACCTCACGGATTATTTCTTTCAATTCATCGACAGTTAAATCTGCTACATTTAACATAGCCATTTTAGCCTCCGCTTCATTCCACGTGTAATTGAAGCATCTATGTGTTCCTTCTCACCTTCTTCATAGAAGTGAACAGTAGAACCTACCCATTATAGCAAATTTGGGGGGCATAGTGGCGTTTTAGAGCCATGACCTTATTTCCGATACTGCTGTTTTCGTATTAGTCTCGCTATCTGCCATCATGGAAATTCGGCATGATCCCTGGTTAGAGATAAAATCGTTGTGTTGGCAGTTGCATTAGTTGATGTTGCGAGTGAGGCCATTGAGCTTTATCTTGAAGCGGAGGAAGATGAGCAATAAACGACAACCCTGGCATGAAGTAACACAAGATTTGGTGGCGGTAGCAATGGGGCGGAAAGCGGCCGATCTGCTCATCCGCAACGGCCGTTGGGTCAATGTCCACAGTGGCGAGATCATCCCTCATACGGATGTCGCTATTTGTGGCAGCCGCATTGCTTATGTCGGCGGGGATGCGTCGCATACGATTGGCGAGGGGACACGGGTGATTGAGGCTGACGGCCGTTACCTCATCCCCGGCCTCTGCGACGCCCACATGCATGTTGAAAGCGGGATGGTGACGGTGACGGAGTTCGCCCGTGCGGTCATCCCCCACGGGACAACCAGCATGTTTATTGACCCGCACGAGATCGCCAACGTCCTGGGGTTGCGCGGCGTGCGCTTGATGCACGACGAAGCGGCGACCTTACCGATCAACGTCTACGTCCAAATGCCCAGTTGCGTCCCCAGTGCACCAGGGCTGGAAACGCCAGGGGCGACGATTGGCCCGGAGGAAGTAGACGAGGCGATGAGTTGGCCGGGGATTATCGGCCTGGGGGAGATGATGAATTTCCCCGGCGTCTATCTCGGTGACGAGAAGATGCACGCGGAAATGGCGGCGACGATGCGTGCCGGGAAGGTTATCGGTGGTCACTATGCCTCGCCTGACCTGGGACGGCCGTTTCATGGCTATGTCGCTGGTGGTGCGGCCGATGACCACGAAGGCACGCGCCTGGAAGATGCCATTGCCCGCGTGCGCCAGGGGATGAAGGCGATGTTGCGCCTCGGTTCTGCCTGGTACGATGTCGCCAGCCAGCTTCCGGCGATCACCGAAATGGGCCTCGACAGCCGCAACTTCCTTCTCTGCACCGACGACTCTCACTCCGGCACGCTTGTCCAGGATGGGCATATGGATCGAGTTGTGCGCCATGCCATTGAGCAAGGGTTGAAGCCGATTACGGCGATCCAGATGGCGACACTGAACACGGCCGTTCACTTCGGCGTTGAAAAGGACATCGGCAGCATCACCCCCGGCCGCTATGCAGACCTCATCCTATCTAGTGACCTGGAAGCATTACCGATTGAGCTGGTCATTGCCGCTGGAGAGGTTGTGGCGGAGAACGGCCGTATGCTGGCCGATATACCCCCCTACCCTTATCCCGATTTTGCGCTAGGGACGGTGCGGTTGGGACGGCCGTTGGCGGCGGCCGATTTTGACATTCCCGCGCCCAATGGGGACTCCGTTTGTGCGCGGGTCATTGGCGTGGTCGAGAACCAGGCTCCAACACGGGCGTTGACCGCTATCTTACCCATGGATGATGGGCTGGTACAGATGGACCCGGCACAAGATGTATGTCAGCTTGCGCTGGTGGAACGCCATCGAGGGACAGGCGATGTGCAAAACGGTTTTGTCAGCGGCTTCGGCTTTAACACCCCTTGCGCCATCGCCAGCACCGTTGCCCACGACAGCCATCACATGCTCGTCGTTGGTACGGACAAGGCCAACATGGCACTGGCAGCCAATCGCCTGGGTGAAGTCGGCGGCGGGGTGGTTGTCTTTCGCGATGGACAGGAGATCGCGCTGGTCGAGTTACCGATTGCCGGTCTGATGTCTAACAAGCGGGCGGAAGTGGTGGCGGCCGAGGCCGGGCGTATGGTCAAAGCCTTCCATGAGTGTGGCTGTACGCTCAACAACGCCTATATGCAACTCAGCTTGCTTGCCCTGGTGGTCATTCCCGAATTACGTATTTCAGACAAGGGTATTATTGATGTAACCCACTTTGGGGTCGTACCGTTGCTTATGGATTAAATTAACTCGTGCGTGGCGCTAATAGTGATAACGAGCCTGTAAAAAGTCGATCCGGTCGTCTCGTACCAGGTAAACAATCCGATGCTCTTGCGTCAATCGTCGTGACCACGTTCCAGCCGCAAGATATTTAAGCGGCTCCGGCTTACCAATGCCGCTAAATGGGTCGTGTAGAATAGCTTCAACCAAGGTGAGGACACGTAATGCCAGCTTGCGATCTGTCTCTACCCAATAGCGCAAATCTTCAATAAACTGTGGCTGAAAGACCGCCTCACGGTTCTTCATCCAGACCAACCTCGCGATGGAGTTCATCCAGGCTCAATATCTGACCTTCGTTCTGTAATGCCTGGTTCAACGCAGTGAGCAGGCGGCGTGCATTTGCCGGAGAGCGTAACAAATGGGCTGTTTCCAACAAGCTGGTAAGCTCATCGGCCGCGATTAAAGCTACATCTTCCGCACCGCGTCTTTGGATAATAATCACCTCGCGGTCGTGAATGGCTCGATCAAGCAAGGTTGCTAGACGGGCACGAGCATCGGTGTAGGTCGTTTGCATTGTCATATGTTCACTCAAGTATGTGTACAGGATCACTGTACGACACTTAACTACCTTTGTCAAGTAGCAGGTGACCTCACTCCAGTGTCAACGCCAAAGCGATCAACTGGGTTGTTTGTAGAGGGTTAAAGTTGTTGTCGCTGACCAAAATCAGGGCTTGCCGCCCGTCCTCCAATACCGGCCCCAACGTCATTCCCTCCACATTATCCGGCACGATTGCTAAATCAGTTAGATCAAGCAACAGCGCCTTAGGGACAGGCGGATTGGTCTCCTCTGGTACTCCCTCATCGCTCCAGCGCAACCGCTCCAGGCGACGCACATCCAGCGCTCTTTCCGCTGTGGCCTCGTAAAGGCGGATCGTATTCCCAATACCGACTGCGTAAGACCGCTCCAGAACAAGAAAAGTGCCACGATTGTCCAGCGCCAACAGTTCGGATAAACCGTTGTTGCTGCCAGGGGGGATGATCGTGCCGGGTATCGGCTCCACCAGATAGACATACTCTGCACCTGCCTCGGCCGTCTCCAAATCGAACTGTAAGATACGCGACAGGCTACCCTGGTCGCGCCCGGCCGTTGGCCCGTCTTGGCTTAGCGATTCCTCCAATGCAGCATAGAGATAGCGGCCATCCGGTTGCAGTGACAACCCCTCAAATCCCCCATTGTTTCGCACCCCTCTCGAATGCGCTGAATCGGGTAGGAACTTGTCTGGTAAGAGCAACTCGCCAAGCTGTCGCCCGCTCAAGTCGAACTCCAGCACAGCAGGCAACGCTGGCGGCTCCACATTGGGGTTGCCTTCTGAGGAGATATAGAGTGAACCGCGCTCGCTAAGGGCAATCCCCTCGGGGTCAATGTAACCATCGGCAAAAGGCTGGCCTGTTGCGTCCAGGAGGGTTGTTACTGCCAGCCATTCCACGTCCCCCTCATCCAATCGGCCGTCGCCTAAATCAATTCGCGCTATATAGAAACGAGCCGGAGCGTGTTCACTACGATCATCGGAAAGAATGTAGTAGAGGTCATTCTCCGCATCATAGGTGATTGCCGAAAGGCCACCCACTTCTGTATCCGCAAACGTTGTGCCTGTGCGAAACGTCGTTATACCGAGTAGTTCAAACCCTCCCGCTGTGCGCAGATCGTCATCCGCGCTCCTACCTGAGTTTACACAGCCTAGCAAGAGGACAAGGGCCAGCAGCGGATAACCATAGCGACAGATTGATAAACGATTTAAGATAGACGGCCGATGCACAAGGGTTTTCTCCAAGAGCAGGATATAATGATAGCATGTGTACCATTATCACCTCCTTTTGCAACCCTTATAAACCGACTCACGCACATTCTTAATGAAACCCATTCAACCCATTCAGATCGAACTACCGACAGCGGGACTCGGTCTTGGCCCGGTCAACGCTTATTTGTTCACAGAACCGGAGCCGGTTCTGGTTGATGCTGGACTAGGAACGGCCGAAAGTTGGACGGCGATGGAAACAGCGCTCGCTAAACAGGGGCTAGCCGTCGCCGATCTTTCACGAGTAGTCATTACCCATCCCCATATTGACCACTTTGGGCAGGCAGGGGCGATTGTGGCGGCGAGCGCGGCCGACGTCTGGATTTGTGAGCTGGGCGCATCCTGGCTTCTCGATCCGGCGGCGATGTGGGCGTGGCGCATTGCCTATTACGAGAATGAATTTCTGCCCTGCGTCGGCGCTTCGGCCGAATTTGCCGCCAGGGTGATCGCCTTTATGAACATGGAATTAGCCGCCAGTAGTCCCATCCCGGCCCACCGGGTGACCTCCTTTGCGACCGACGCCACGATAGAATTGGGCGGCCAGAGCTGGCAGGTGTTACTCACCCCCGGCCACGCCAGCGCCCATACTTGCTTTTATCAACCAGGAACAGGGCAACTCCTCTCCGGTGATATGCTACTGCCCCTGGCCCCGACGCCGGTCATCGAGCCACCGCCACCGGGGAGCAGCGAACGTGTCCCGGCGCTGCCGCAATTCCTGCAATCATTAGCGATGTTGGAGCAAATGGAGATTAGCGAGGTCTATCCCGGTCACGGAGCGCCGTTTAGCAATTATCGGGAAGTGATCGAACGGCAACGGGCGCGAATCGAGCAGCGTAAAGGTGAGTGTTTGCGGCTGATCCAAGACGGCCGCCACACCATCCCCGAACTGCTCGACGCAATGTATGCCCATCAACCACAGCAGTTTCGCCTGGCTGGATTGTGGATGCTGGTTGGTTATTTAGACTTGCTGGCGGCCGATGACCTCGCCGAACAACATATCATCAATGGTGTGTGGCATTATTTTGCATCGAATTAACGCGAATGGACGCGAATTAGGCCTGAAACGTGGCCGCCCTGTCTACCCAATTGGGACAATCCAATTGGGGCAACAGTCCTATGAATGAAGCGCAGAAGTTTGAACAATTGGTGCAACAGATGGCTCCCGACAGCAAGCTGGTGCGTCTATGGGAACTAACTGGCGGGGTCTCGGCCCAGGTGACGGCACTGGAGATTGAGCGCGTGAACGGCCGCCGCGAAAAAATAGTCGTCCGCCAACATGGGGAAGCCGACCTAAGAGGTAACCCGCAAATCGCCGCCGACGAATTTAAGCTGCTGCAACAACTGAAAGCGGCCGGGTTGCCTGTACCTGCCCCTTATTATCTCGACCAACCCTACCTTGTTGTTGAATACATTGAAGGGACGACAGAATTTAATCCGGCTAATCTGAGCGATTTTATTGTGCAATTCGCCACTCAGCTCGCCCGCATTCACCGGCTAACAACCAGTGACCTGGATTTGTCCTTTCTGCCTAAACAAGCAACAATCGTCGCTGAAAAGTTAGGGCAACGACCGACCATCCTGGATGACTCATTAGACGAAGGACGCATTCGCGATGCCTTAGAATCCGTTTGGCCGTTGCCACAGCAGAATCAAGCGGTCTTGCTGCATGGCGACTATTGGCCCGGCAATTTGTTGTGGCGGGTGGGGCAACTGGCGGCCGTCCTCGATTGGGAGGACGCAGCCGTCGGCGATCCGCTGTCCGATGTGGGCAACGGCCGACTCGAACTCCTCTGGGCATTTGGCAAGGAGGCAATAGAACTCTTCACCAACTGTTACAAATCCCTGACCACGATTGACTTCACCAACCTCCCCTACTGGGACCTCTACGCCGCCCTACGCCCCGCCTCGAAACTGTCCCAATGGGGACTAGACCCAGATATCGAACAAAAAATGCGCCAACGCCACAAATGGTTTGTTGAACAAGCATTATCAGGACCTAGATGAACACAGATTGACACAAATTTCCATTTTCCTTCCTATTTATCTGCGTAATCCGCGTTTCATCCGCGTCATCTGCGTAACCATTTTTTAAGAGAGCCAATCAATGCAAACTTCTAGCCCACTCGCCTCGCTAAAAATCCTTGACTTTACCACCCTCTTACCAGGGCCGTTTGCGACGATGATGCTGGCCGACATGGGGGCCGATGTTTTGCGTGTCGAGTCGCCTACCCGGCCAGATATGGTGCGCCTCCTGCCGCCCTATGACGGTGATCTCTCCGCCTGGCACGCCGTCCTCAATCGTAACAAACGCTCATTGGCGCTGGACTTGAAACGGCCGCCTGCCCTCGACATCATCAAACGGCTGGTCAGCCCAGAAGTGGGGTATGACATCGTGGTTGAGCAGTTTCGGCCGGGGGTGATGGAGCGGCTAGGCATTGGCTACGAGGCGTTGCGGGCTGCCAACCCCGGCTTGATCTATTGTGCTATCACCGGCTATGGGCAAAGCGGCCCCTTCAAAGACCGCGCCGGACATGACAACAACTATCTCGCTTTGTCGGGCATGATGAGCCACAGCGGCCGTCGCGAGAGCGGCCCGCCGCCACTAGGGGTGCAAATCGCCGACATCGGAGGCGGTTCGTTGGGGGCGATTGCCGGTGTGCTGGCGGCCGTCATCCATCGCCAACACAGCGGTCAGGGGCAACTGGTAGACATCAGCATGTTCGATATGAGTATCGCCTGGCAGACTCATCTGATCAGCCACTACCTGGTTGCCGGTGAAGTGCCACAGCAGGAAACGATGGCCTTAAATGGCGGCCGTGTTTATGATTACTACCAGACAAAAGACGGCCGCTACCTCTCCGTCGGCAGCCTGGAGCCGAAGTTTTGGCAAGGGTTTTGTGAAGCAATTGGACGGCCGGAGTTGTTTGCGCCGGGGCTGAGTTTGGAGGCGGCCGATCAGCAAGCGGTCAAGGCCGCAATCCGCGCGGTACTGGCCGAACGGACGCTGGCTGAATGGATGGCGATTTTTGCCTCGTTGGATGTTTGTGTGGAACCGGTGCTGACCATTCCAGAGGCATTGGCGCATCCACAAGCAGAAGCGCGGGAGATGGTCGTGGAGGTTCCCAGGCCCGATGGCCGGACACAACGGCAGGTCGCCAGCCCGTTTAAATTTTCGGCGAGTACGGCCGCCTATCGCCAAACCGGCACAGCGCTGGGTGCCCACACCAACGACGTTCTACGCGAAGCCGGTTATAATGAATCTGACATCGCCGCCCTGCGCGAATCGGGTATATTTGGGTAGGAGGGGGACGCAGATTTTCGCCGATATTCCATGAAAAATCAGCGTCAATCTGCGTGCAATTCTTATTGCCCATCCGCGATAATCTGCGTCCCTATGAGGATTTCACCATGATGATCAAGCCATTTAATCAACCAGCCCCCCAACTGGGCAACCAGTATGACGACGACCGGGTGTTGAGTTCTTATCTCAGGCGGGTACTCCCGGCCGATGTATTGGCCGAAGTCGAGCCTTCGCTACGCGAGATGGGGCAATTGGCCGGGGGCGAACTGTACGCGCTGCAACTGGCTGACCGTTTAAACGAACCGGTTCTGACGCAATGGGATGCCTGGGGCGAGCGAATTGACCAGATCGAAGTCACGGCCGTCTGGAAAAGGGCACAACAACTGGCGGCCGAATTTGGCGTGGTCGCTGCGGCCTATGAGCAAACCTACGGCCGCTTCTCCCGCCCTTATCAATTCGCGCTGGCCTATCTCTTCCACCCCTCCACCGATGTCTACACCTGCCCGCTGGCGATGACCGACGGCGCGACACGGACGTTGCTCAGTTCCGGCAACCAGGAGTTGATTGAGCGTGCCGTGCCGCATCTGACCAGCCGCGATCCGGCACAGTTTTGGACCAGCGGGCAATGGATGACCGAATCTACCGGCGGCTCGGATGTCGGCCGCAGCGAGACCATCGCCTGTTTGGATGACGAAGAAAATTGGTGGCTTTACGGCCGCAAATGGTTCACCAGTGCCACCACTTCGCAAATGGCGCTGACCCTGGCGCGACCACAGGGCAACCCCGCGGGAGGCAAAGGGCTGGCGCTGTTCTATGTTGAACTGCGCGACGAGGACGGCCGCCTCAACCACATCCTGATCAACCGCCTGAAGGACAAACTCGGCACGCGCAAAGTGCCAACGGCTGAACTGACCCTCGACGGCACACCGGCCATTCCCGTGATGGGCATGACCAACGGTGTGCGCAACATCGTGCCGATGCTGCACCTAACCCGCACCTGGAACAGCGTCACGGCCGTCTCTTTCATGCGGCGCGGGCTGGCGTTGGCGCGGGACTATGCGCGGCAGCGGGTTGCTTTTGGTAAGCCACTGTCGCAACAGCCCTTGCACGTAGACACCCTGGCCTGGTTGCAAGCGGAGATGGAGGCGGCTTTCCATCTCAGCTTCTTCCTGGTCGAATTGATCGGCCGCGACGAAACGGGGGAAATCTCAGCTGAGGACGGCCGTTTGTTACGCTTGCTAACTTCCATCGCCAAGCTGACCACCGGACGGCAGGCCGTAACCGTTGCCAGCGAAGTGCTAGAAGCACACGGCGGCGCAGGCTACATCGAGGATACCGGTCTGCCACTGTTGCTGCGTGATAGCCAGGTCTTGCCCATTTGGGAAGGGACGACCAATGTCCTCGCCTTAGACACACTCCGCGCCATTGCCCATGACATAGACAGCCTCGCTGTTTTCGAGCAAAAGGTGACGCGCTCCGTGCGGTCTGCCTCCTCCCCGGCGTTGGTCGAGGCAGGGCAGGTCGCGGAAGCGGCCGTGCAGCAGGCGTTACGTTGGTTACATCAGGCGATGAACCGCGGTCAGGCGGCGGTCGAAGCGGGAGCGCGGCGCTTTGCGCTGACGCTCGGCCGTTCACTGGCGCTGGCCTTGCTGGTCGAACACGCCCAATGGTCGCTGGAACAAGAGCAAGACGGCCGCGCCCAGGCAGCGGCGGTCTACTTTGCCCAAACGCCGATTGACTTGATCCGCGCCATAACGGGCGAGGCTGCCTACGCCCTGGCCAACGACGAACCCTTGGTAAATTGATCAAATATGAAACCAGAATACAGCATTGCCATTGAAGACAACGCTACCGCGGAGGAAACCCGCTTCATTGAACAAGGGCTATATGCTTATAACCGCCAGTTTGCGGGAGCGGACGACTATAGCCCGCTAACCATATTCTTGCGAACGGCCGATCAGCGGCTTGTTGGCGGCCTTCTCGGCGCGACCTATTGGGGCTGGTTGTACATCAGCATCCTCTGGATGGAAGAAGCGGCACGCGGACAGGGGTTTGGGACACGGCTATTAGTAGCGGCCGAACAGGAGGCGATCCGTCGCGGTTGCCAGCGGGTTCATCTGGATACATTGGAGTTTCAAGCGTTACCCTTTTATCAGCAATATGGCTATGAGGTGTTCGGCGTACTGGCCGACCACCCGGTTGGTTACCATCGCTACTATCTGACTAAGAAACTGGTCGAGTAGACGCGAATGCGGACGCTGATTGGCGCGGATAGAACGCGGATGGACGCGGATTTTGTGTATTAGATGGAGATCGAACCATTGACGGCGGCCGATGAACCCATGCTTTGGCAAATGCTCTACCATGCTATCTTTGTGCCGGAAGGGGAGGAACGGCCGTCGCCGGAGATTGTACAACAGCCGGAATTGGCGCGATATGTGCGGGGTTGGGGGCGGCCGACTGACCTGGGATTTAAGGCAGTGTCGGCCGAGGGCGAGCCAGTTGGCGCCGCCTGGTTACGCTTGCTGACTGGCGACGAGCGAGGTTATGGCCATATCAGCGACAGCATCCCGGAGCTAACCATTGCGCTTTTGCCGGAGTATCGAGGACAGGCGATTGGTACGCGGTTGTTGGAGGCGTTGGTAGCGGCCGCTAGCCAGAAGTTTGATGAGATTTCGCTCAGCGTTACGCCAGAGAATGCGGCCGTTCACCTTTACCAGCGCTTCGGCTTTGAAGTAGTTCATCTGAAAGGAACATCCTACACGATGAAGGTAGCTTTGAAACCAGGTTAACGGCCGTTATCAAACCAATACACTGGCCCTTTCCAATCATCATCGTCGAATACAGCTTCCTGAAAGTTATTATTAGTGTATTCGATAATGGTGTTGCGCCAGAAATGCTGGGCAGGGGTGTTCTGCTTAATCACGCGCACTTCCCACTTAGCAGGGAAGCGGTTGAATACTTCGACGGCCACCTGCCTTCCCACCCCTTTCCGGCGATACTTACGCATGATGAAGAACTCACATATAGAGCGTTCGTTTTCTTCAACAACCACTTCATTGTCAACCAACACAAAGCCAGCCAACTGCTCATCAACCATGACCAAGAAGACCGCGTGCGTTTTCTCAAACCAAAAATAATCCAGGTCGCCATAGCCAAAATAGCCATGTTCATCTAAGTCGCTATCTTCATATTCCGAGAAGTCGTAGAGGTACAGCTCCATCATACGCCGGATAAGCTGGCGATCTGCTCTGGATGGGGTTCGTAGTTCAATATTCATTGAGTTTAACTGCTTAGCTTTTTGAAGGTGAATAGCTTGTCAATGAAAGCACGCGGTCTTCAATCTCGCCAACCAGGACACCATGTTCCGCGCCCGTGACTCGCTTGATCTCCTTCCACTCTTCATCAGCCATAAACTGTTCCCAGGCACGGCGCATGGTTGGCTCGTCGGGCCACTCTAGTAGATAGATGAATTCGGTGCGGCCGTCCATCTTCGCCTCCCACATCGCGCGGATGTTAAAGTCATAACCCTTCATAATCCGCAGCGCATGGTCGCGAAAGCGGTCGTGAAAAGCGGCTTTGTTCTCTTCAAATATTTCGTAGATTCGCAGCTGATGGATCATGAAGCAAGTATAAGATCGCTGCTAGCTCCTAGCAATTGTTCGTCGCTGCCCTTCTATACGCGCTTAGTACCGTCTAATTCGCATTGTACTGAAATTGTATTGACGGAACTATGAAGCGTTGAGTGGTGTATTAGTACATAGAATGTTGAGTCCCTTTGGAGGAAAACAGCGATGCGCTACTTGCTTGCTATCTTTACCCTGGCCCTTTTGGTTGCCTGTGGTGCGTTGGAGCCAACGGCCGATCTCACCACCACAACGACTCATAACACCGTAAACACCGTCACCCAAAATACGACGACGGAGCAAACGCTTGATGAACTGCTACAAGCGGCCGTCCCCCAATCCACACACCCCATCTCTGGGTTGCTGCAATTGCGTTGGAACCATGATTCCGGCCAGCGCGAGCTGGTGGTAGTCGATGGAGAAGGCAATTTATCGCCAACCCACAAGCCCATCGTCTTGGGCAGTGATATGGAATTTGGGGCGTCGGCCGTCTTTTCGCCGGACGGCCGTTTGTTGGCTGCCTTTGAATCGGGCGGCCAGAGTTGCCAATCCTTTGCCGGAGGGAGCAGTTGCCATCCCGATGCCCGGATGCTGCATTTGATTGAGGTAGCAAACTGGGAGGAAACGAGCATCCCCTTACCGGGAGGAGGATATGCCGGACCAATTGCTTTCAATGAGGATAGTAGCCAGATGGCCTTCGCTTATAACAAGGCCGAGGGAAATGAGTTACTGATGGTAGACACGGCCGCTGGTACGCTGCTCCGCCAACGTCCACTGGACTATCCGCTTTCCTTTCTCGGCTTTGCTGGTGATGGGCAGTCGTTGGTGTTGGTGGGTGCGGAGCAAGGGGAACGGCCGGGCATCTCGCCGCCGGGTGAATCCCAGGTGCAGTTGCTCGATCTGCACACACTGCAACCCACCTGGGAGCAAGCACTTCCTGACTTGCTGAATGGCTTTTGGTGCGCGGAAAATTGCGAGGCCGCCCACCATGAAATGCTAAATACGATGTGGACACCGGCCGTTGTCCTCTCCCCCGACCGGATGGCGTTGCATATCGTCCATGCCGACAGCGACCAACTGACGACCGTTGACTTACATAGGCGCACGGTGAGGCAGATGACGATTGAAGTGGCGCAAAGCTGGTTTGATCGCCTCTTGGCACGCACCGCCAGCGTGGCCGAGGCCAAGGGAGCTATCCGCGGAGCGACAAGGCAAGCGGCCGTTTCCTCTGATGGGACCAGGCTCTATCTTATCGGGCAAGATTATACGTCCTCCTGGAATGAGGAGCGCGGCTATTGGGATATGGACTCCGTTTCGTTGGGATTACAGGTCATTGATTCTGCCAGCGGCCGAATTTTGGAGCAATCGGAATCAGAAGCGTCGCTAATCAGCCTCACCCCAGACGGCACTCAACTGCTGTTGCAGGAGTATGGTCAAGAGGGGGTGAAGACGATCATCCTGAATGCAACGTCATTAACGGAAGTAGGGGTAGTGGAGGATTATGAAGTGCTGTCCACCTTCCAAATTGACGGCCGCGTCACGTTGGTCGGGATACAGTACACCACAACAGGCTCCGGCCTGGAGATGGCAATCATCGGCCCTCAGTTGGAAACAATGAATGTAATTCAATCATGGCCATCCAGCAGGCAAACGTCATGGGTGACTGCTACGACGCCATAGATGTGGGCAAGAGCAAAAAAGGCGGGACAGGCATCTGCTGCCTGTCCCGCCTTTCTGTTATTTACAGTTGTGGCTCACTTTTGTGACCACTTCTACGCTGCTCTAATGAACGTGTCCCGCTTCGTGGACATGTCCGTGGGCTAGTTCTTCGGCCGTTGCCGGGCGCAACCCTGTCACCTTCACCTGGAAGTGGAGCGTTTCTCCCGCCAGTGGATGATTGAAGTCCAACACAACATCATCTCCATTTACCTCAGCGACATACACGGTGTATACCTCGTCAGAGTCGCGGTCGCGTAGGCGCAAGCCCGTGCCGATCTCCAAATCGAGGTCTGGTGGAAAGCTGCTACGAGGCATGACTTGCATATTGTCCTCGTCATACTCCCCATACGCCTCTGTCGGTTCGACGATCACCGCCTTTTCTTCGCCCACGACCATGCCATATAGCGCATCTTCAAGCCCAGGGATAATCTGTCCGTGTCCCTGGATAAATTGCAACGCGTCCTCTTCTTCGGTTCGCTCAATTGCCTCGCCGTCACTGAGTAACAGGGCATAGGCAAGGCTCACCACGACATCATCAGCGACCGCCATCGCTGTTCCATTCTGTTGCGTAGCCATATCTTTTTCTCCTTCGCCTTTATCAGCTCCACAAATGGTAGTAAAGGCTTATATAACAAAAAAGCCATCCAGACGAAGGTCTGGACGGCTGATTGCGCACACCATCATTCAATTCAGACTTACGACAAAGCAGCATAGCTTATCTCGTTCAGATTGTCAATCACCTATCACACAAAATAAATGTTACAGAGAATGGCACGGCCGCACCCCAGCCAGATTATACTGGTAATACAAACATCTTGAGCGCAAGGCAGGTCCAGTAACTCTCAGCAAACTCGATCAAAGAAGGTATAGATATAATTACTCATTCAGAGTATAATTGACCATATGGCGGTAGGTTTTCACGCTTTCTACATGGATACGATTCACCGGTGACTCTACAATGCTTCTAATCACACAACCATCAGGAAGTATTTCTGACTACATTGACGTTAAATCCCAGGTTGTGGGATATGAAGTTACGATAGGGGAGCTAATGGATCTTCGCCAATACCTATTCATGCTACGGCGCTGGGCAGCCCCCGTGCTGTTAAGTGCCATCCTCGCTGCTACGGCCTCTTTCTTTTGGTTCCGTGCCCAGCCGCCGGTCTATCGAGCTACCGCAACGCTCCTGGTCAACCAGGGTGACGGCGCGGCCGTCAACAATGAGTATAGCTCATTGCTCAGCAGCGAACGCCTGGCCCTGTCCTATGTCGAGCGATTGACTAATCGCGATGTCCTCGAAACCGCAATCGCCAACCTTGATCTGGATATTACCCCCGCGGCTTTGGAACGAGCGATTGAAGTGCGTCTGATCCGCCAGACGCAACTGCTGACGCTCAGCGTCGAACATACCAACCCGGAAACGGCCAGCGCCCTGGCGAATGAAATCCCCGCTGTCTTTGCAGCCCGCAATCTGAACCAACAGATCGAACGGTATGCGGATGTGAAGGAAAGTTTGGCGGCCGAACTGGGCGAAATAGAAGCCGAGCTATCGCTGGCCGAGTCGGCGCTGGAACGGGAAACCAGCCGCCGTTCACCGGATCAGGTCGCCATCAACCAGGCCAACGCCAATTTATTGCGCCTGCGTGATACTTACTCCCGGCTACAACAAAGTTATGAAGATATTCGCATTGCCGAAACGCGCAATCATAGCAATGTCATCGTAGATGAGCGGGCGCAAGCCCCCCTTTCGCCGGTACGGCCGCAAGTCCTGCAAAACACAATCATCGCTTTTCTAGCAACTGCCCTGGCGGCCGTCGGTATCCTCTTTATCGTCGAACGGCTGGACGACACGATTAAGAATGTGGATGAAGTGAAGCAAGCCACCGGCCTGAGCATGTTGGGGACGATTGAACAACTGAAGATACAGAACCCAAGCGAAGGGCTGGTGGTGGCCAACGAGCCACGCTCACCAGCGGCCGAAGCCTACCGGCAGATTCGTACCAACATCCAGTTTGTGGCCGTCGGCCGCCAATGCCAGACGATGCTCGTCACCAGCGCGAACGCGGGAGATGGTAAGACCACCGTTACCGCCAACCTGGCAACGACGCTAGCGCAATCCGGCAAACGAGTGATTGTTGTGGATGCCGACCTGCGCCGGCCGACCCTGGCTGAATATTTCGGCGGTAGTGACGCACGCGGTCTGAGCAATTTGATCATTCGCGGCCGTGAGGACTTGTCGTTTATCCAGCCTACCCCCATCCCTAATTTGCGGATCATCACTGCCGGACGGCTGCCGCCCAACCCGGCCGAGTTGCTTGGTTCGGAGCGAATGCAAGAGATCATCGCCTGGCTGCGTGAACAGGCTGACTACGTAGTGATTGACAGCCCGCCTGTACTGGCCGTCACCGACGCGGCCGTCCTCTCGCAAATTGTGGACACGACCCTGTTTGTCGTCAGCGTCGGCGAAACCCGCGCCTCAGCGATTAAAGACGCGGTGCAACGCCTTCGCGCCATTGACAGCCATATCGCCGGGACCATTCTCAACAAGTTTAATCCGCAAAGTAGCAGCGGCTACTACTATTACTACCGCTACTACCGTGAAACCGCCGGGGAAAGCGTCCCTCTATGGCGCGACCGCCTGTCCAATCTGGCAACTCAGATCACAGCCTTGCCAGATCGTCTCGGAATAATCTCGCGCGAGGAGTAGAAACCCTCGGCGATTTTAGGAAGGCCTCTGCAGCTTGCTTGCAGAGGCCACAAAAATTTAGCACGCCGGAGCCTTACGCTTTGCGCCTGCCCGAATCCTGATTCTGGTCTGATCGTCAGGGTCGGTGTCCAGACCAAGGCAGCACATGACCAAACCAAAACTTACTGAGTAACTCCAGCATCATTGGAGGTCATCCGTAAGCGGGATGGTGGGAACCAAACTGGGGAGCAGTCTGGTTGTCTGTGCGGGCTTAAGTTCTCATGGGTGCGACAGTTAAATAATTCTCATTGCAACGGCCGCGAAGTGGTTCGAAGCTGTTCTTCTGCTCGACTGTGCAGAGAGGTGTGCTTTTGCTTGCCTGCTCACGAGTAGAACGAGAGTTATTTGCCATAGCCTATTGAAGAGGGGAGGGTGGAGCTTCCTCTGGAATGGGCGATTAAACGAGAAGTTTGCAACGACACCGTATGTCGGAATGGTGGAACCTGCCAGGTGAAAGTGAAGACCACAACTAGCGCAACAGAACAACTCAACAGCCTACAAAGCCGTTTTGTCGCCGCAACAACGGCCGAGGAAAAGCAAAGAGCAGCGGCCGAATTAACCGCCCTTGCCCCACAATTGTCGCTGCCAGCCTCGCTCGCCCATGTCCACTTGGACGACGGCCGTGAACTGGGCATCTATCCATTGTCCCTGCCGCTGATGATCAAACTGCTCTTTCGCCAGCGGCCACCCACATTGACCGATTTAGCGACAACGGGCGTGGTTCCGGGTTGGACAGAGCGTGAGATGTATCTCCAGACCTCTATTGTCGCCGGAAATGGCGCAACGTTTGATGTCTCCAACCAGTTTGAGCACAGCCTGGTCTTGCTAGACGAACAAGAAGCGATTGCCGGATTCCTGATTATTTATCTAGGCGAGGAGGATTCTTACGGCCGTGTGATGGTCATCCATCCTAACTACCGCCAGAAGAACCTGGCAACGTTGTTGTTCTATGCCCAGGCTACGTATGCAGAACGACAGGGACGGCCGCTGATCACCGCCAGAGTGCGCGTCGAAAACAAAGCGATCCAACGCTTTCTGCTGCGCATCGGCTTTGAACTATCGGCGGCCGATGAACGGGGGTATCGCTTTGTCAGGGCGACGACGGCCGATGTGAAAGCGTTGTCCTATGCCCATCTGGGGAATATGGTCATCCATGGCCTTTAATAAGCTCACGCAAAGGCGCAAAGGACACAAAGTTATATTTGTTATTGGTATATTGGTGTATTGGTCTATTGGATTCACGACGTCAATAGACCAATACACCAATATACCAATTTCGTAGCGTACTTTGCGCCTTTGCGTGAGGTCTTTAACGATTGTGGACAGGAAGCGGAACAGCGATTTGAGTGTTAACTCCAGGTTGGTTTGGATGTTGCTATTGCTGGCGGCAATCGGCTTGCCGCGCCTCGGCCGCGTGTTGCCCACCAACCAGGCGCTCGTCACCCATTTGCAAGCTGAAACCGCTGACATCCTCAATGTCCAATGTGACAACGCCGCCGACCGCCTACCGATTACAGATAACCGGTTGCCGGCCGAACGCTCGGCCGCCCTGCTGTCCGCGCTCGACGGCCGTTGCAACCAGGCGTTTCGCCAGTGGCAAACCTATCTCCACGACAAGCCCGCCGCTCCCTTCGCCTGGCTGATTATCGGCCAGATACAACAACGATGGAGCAACCAACTGGCAGCGACCACTGCGTTCCAACTGGCGGAGGCCGCGCCGCTGTTTGCCACGCGAGCGCAACAGACCAGCGACCCGCAAACGGCCGCGCAGTGGATGGGTCTCGCCGCCCTGGTCAGCCCCGATGTCGGCTATACGCTCGCCCTGGCCCGCTTCCATCTGGCCGCCGGTGACAGCGGACAGGCGCGGACGGTGCTTGAGCAACGATCAGCGCAAACAGCAGCGCAATCCGTTGACGGGCTGCAACTAGCGGCCGCACTTGCCGAAGTAGAGGGAGATTGGTCGGTGGCCGTCGCCCTTTACCAGCAACTGCTGGCCCAACAACCGGCCGACTATGCCCTGCTGCAACGAGCCAAGAGCGCGGCCGAGCAAGCGGCCGACTATGACGAAGCCATTGCCGTCACCGGGCAACTGATTGAACTGCGCTATGGTGATGTGGGCTGGTGGATGTTGGAAGCGGCGCGGCTGGAGACCCGGCGCGGCAACTATGAAGCGGCCGAAGCGTGGATCGATCAAGGTGAGTCCCTTTATCTGGGCGATCCCTGGATCATCCCCTTCTATCGCGCCCAAAATGCTTGCGCGGACGGTAATCTGGAAGCGGCCGTCACCCACTTCGACCAGGCCAGAGCGGCGCAACCGGACAACTGGCAAATACCGGCCAATGAAGCGTTGTGCCTTCGTCATCTGACCGACGACCTCGATCGCGCCCTACCCTTGCTGCAAGCAGCGGCCGATTTAGGGAACGGCCGTCCCGAAACACGCCAAATCCAGCTAACCCTGGCAGAATGGTACCTGGAAGCTGGCGATCCGGCCGCTGCCCAGGCACAGTATGAGCGCATCCTGCAACAATTTCCCAACGACACGGCCGCGAGAGAAGCGTTATCTGGGCTAAACGAGCAGTAGGGGGAGTGGTATATTGGTATATTGGTGTATTGGTATATTTGTCCTCCTGTAGCACAAGCACTACATGAGTAGCTCAATACACCAATACACTAGTAGACCAATATACCAATAAACCAACAACCTCCAATCTCTCAGTCTCCCAATCTCATCTTCTAAAACAGGAGTTTTTTGTGACCCAACACACCTTTGTTATTGCCGAGATGGCCTGTTCGCATGAGGGCGACGGCCGTCTGGCACGCACCATTATTGATGGCGCAGGACAGGCCGGAGCGGACGCGATCCAGTACCAGATGTGGAAGTTAGCTGAGCATGTCGTCCCCCACCACCCCGCCTATCCGCGCCTACAGGCGATTGAATTATCGGCCGATACCTGGCGCGAACTGGCCGCCTATGCGCGAGAACGCTATCCGGCAATGGAGATCATCGCCTGTGTTTATGAACGCAGCAGCGTAGACCTGGGCGAGGACATCGGCGTGGCCGCTTATAAATTACATTCGGCCGATCTCTCCAATCCCTATCTCGTCAACTACGTGGCCGCCACCGGCAAACGTATTGATCTCAGTGTCGGCGCTTCCACGCTAGATGAAATCCAGGCGGCCGTTGAGTGCATCCGCCAAAGCTCATCCGCCCCCATCTGGCTGATGGTCGGCTACCAAAACTTTCCCACCCGCACCGACGATGTGCATCTACGTTTTATCAAGAAGCTGGGTGAACTATTCGACCTGCCGATTGGCTATCAAGACCACACCGACGCCGACGATGAGGCAGCCTTCTGGCTCCCGGCAGCGGCGATGGGCATGGGCATCACTGTACTGGAAAAGCACATTACCCACGACCGTTCGCTGAAGGGCATTGACCACGAGGCCGCGCTCAACCCGGATGAGTTCGCCCGCTTTGTGCGGATGGTGCGCGTGTTGGATGGGGCCAAGGGACAGGCCACCCCGCGTCCCTTCTCCGCCGATGAACAGAAGTATCGCCGCAACGCCAAGAAAAGCCTGGTGGCAGCGCGGCCGTTGACCGCCGGAAAGCGATTGGCGGCCGATGACCTTTACCCAATGATCGCCGAAGCCCCCGGCGTGCCACCCGATCAGGTTGAGCGATTGCTCGGCCGCACAATTACCCGTGACATTCCCGCCTATCACCTGGTGCGGGAGGAGGAGCTTTCGTGAAAAAAGTTATTGTAGTCACCGCGCGGCTTAAATCCGCCCGCTTACCGCTGAAAGTGATCAAGCCGTTGATGGGACGGCCGATGATCAGCCACATGCTCGACCGCCTGAAGCTAATTGATGGCGTGCAGCATATCGTCATCTGCACCTCTTATGTGACCCAGGATGATCCCCTGGAAGAAATCGCCCGCCAGGAAGGGGTTGAATGTCATCGCGGCCATCCCGATGATGTGTTGCAACGCCTTTGCGACGGAGCCGGGCGGTTTGGGGCGGATGTGGTTATCCACACCGCGGCCGATAGCCCTTTGGTCGAACCCTGCTATGTGGAAAGCATGGTCGAGCATCATCTAGCCAGCGGCAATGACCTGACGATCACCACCGGCTTACCCATCGGCACCTATGCCTATGCTTCGCGCTATCCGGCGTTAGCCCTGGCTTGCGAGATCAAGGACACCACCGACACCGAATTTTGGGGTGGCTATTTTGTGGAGACGGGACTGTTTCAGGTCGGCCGCTTCGAGGTCAACGATCCGGCCGTTAGTCGCCCTGACCTGCGTCTAACGGTGGACACACCCGAAGACTTTGAACTAATGGCCCACATCTTCGAGGCGCTCTACCGTGAGGGCGAAATCTTCTCGCTGGCCGACGTCGTCCGCTTCTGCGACGCCAACCCGCAATTGATCGGTATGAATTCAAAGGTGGAACAGAGCGTGCCACGGCCGATTAAGCTTAAGGAAGGTGTCAAGCTGTCATTTGCTACGGCGACGGATTGAAATCCGCTGCTGGTATAGCAAGCTACGTTTAAACGCACTCCCGAACACCACACTTCTCAACGCTTATGTTAACCCGTTTTCACGGGTTTCCTATACCAGCAAGCGGTTTCACAACCGTCTTGGCCAGAAGTTTATGAACATCCAACCCATTTCCATCGGCTCCCGCCGCATTGGGCCAGGTGAGCCGGTTTTCATCATCGCCGAAGCGGGCGTGAACCACAATGGCGATCTGGCATTGGCGCGGCAACTGATTGATGTCGCCGCCGAGGCCGGGGCCGATGCCGTCAAATTCCAAAGCTTCAAGCTCGATGAAACGATGAGCGAGGAGCCGGACGACGAGGACAAGGACAAGCTGGCACTGGAAGGGGAATTGCGGGAATCGGTGACGGATTACTTACGCAAGTTGGAATTGACGGCCGCCGCCCACCAACAACTCCAAACTTATTGCCGTGAACGAGGGATCCTCTTCCTCTCCACCCCCTTCGACATGGGCAGCGTTGACCTGCTCGATAGCCTCGATGTGCCACTGTTCAAGATCGGTTCCGGCGAGATCACCAACTGGCCTTTGCTCGCGAACATTGCCCGGCGTGGCAAGCCAATCCTTCTCTCCACCGGCACAGCCTACCTACAGGAAGTGATGGAGGCGGTGCAGGTCATTCAAGAGACCGGGAACGAGGAAATCGTCGTCTTACATTGTGTCAGCAACTATCCGGCGAACCCGGCCGACGCCAATCTGCGGGCAATGGGGACGATGGCCGCCGCGCTCCAGCTACCGGTAGGCTACTCTGACCACACGCCGGGGATTGAGGTGGCATTAGCGGCCGTCGCCCTCGGCGCGTGTGTAATCGAGAAACATTTCACACTCGACCGCAATCTGCCCGGCCCTGACCATCGCGCCTCGCTGGAACCGGATGAACTGCGCTCGCTTGTTGCCGGGATTCGTACCGTCGAAGCGGCACTGGGGGACGGCCGCAAAGTCCCTGTCCCTTCGGAAGCGTTGAATAGCAAGCTCGGCCGTCGTAGTCTCGTTGCCGCCTGCCCCATTCCCGCCGGAACCACGCTGACGGAAGCGATGATCAGCAGCAAACGCCCGGCCACCGGCTTGCCGCCCACGATGATCGCCCACTTCCTCGGCCGTCGCCTCCGCCGCGATGTGGCAGCCAATGAGCAGTTGGCGTTCGAGATGCTCGCCTGAAAACGGTTACGCAGATGCCGCGGATGAAACGCTGATGACGCAGATAACTCACCACTCTCCACTCATCACTCGCCACTTGCTACCTGCTACTTGCTACCTGTCACTTGCCACACATAACCATGAAACACATAGACATCCTAACCACCGCCCGCGCCGACTATAGCCTGGTATTGCCGGTGGCGCGGGCGATTGAGCGGCAAGAAGGGCTGGCCGGGCGGTTGGTTTATACTGGCTCCCATTTCTCGACCAACGAACGGCCGATGCTCGACACGCTGATCAGCCAGGCCGGACTACCCACCATCACCGTCCCTTGCACCGGGATTGGCGAAGGGGAGTATGCCTCGGCCGTTGCACTGGGCGAGATGACGGCCGGGTTTGCCAGCCTGTGGCGCGAGCAGCGACCCGACATGGTGCTGGTGTTGGGCGACCGGTATGAGTTGCTCCCGGCCGTCTCCATCGCCATCCTCTATGGCATCCCTATCGCCCATCTCTTCGGCGGCGAAGGGGATGTCTCCTTCGCGCTGGATACCCAGGTGCGTAACGCGCTGACCAAGAGCGCCCATATCCACTTTGTCAACCACGAAGCCAACCGGCAACTACTCATGAAGCTGGGCGAAGAGAGCTGGCGCATTGTCGCCTGTGGCAATCCGGCGCTCGATTTTGAAGTTACGGCCGACCGCGACACCTTTTTGCGCTACGCGGCCGAACAAGACTGGGGCAGCGGGCCATTCATCGCCGCTTGCTATCTGCCGCCAACCACCTTACGCCACCTCTGGCCTGGGGAGCTAGAAGCGTTACTGGCGGCACTCGATGAATGGCCGCAGCACCAGATCATTTGGGCTGGCGTCAACACCGATCCCGGCGCGAGAGAGATCCAGCAACGACTGGAAGCCCATTGCCAAACACGGCCGAACCACGTCTTCGTCTCCGGCCTGGGGACAGCCCGTTTTTATAGCTTGCTGCAATGTGCCGCTGTGATCGTCGGCAATAGCTCCAGCGGCTTGATGGAAGCGTCCAGCTTTGGCCTTCCGGCGGTCAACGTCGGCGTGCGCCAGGTCAGCCGCCTCTGCGCCGACAATGTGATCAACGTCCCCGGCGAGACAGCGGCGATTTCGGCCGCGCTCCACCAGGCGATCAACGACGAGTCCTTCCGTGCCTACGTGCGAGGGCTGAAGAACCCCTTCCAAACCGGCCACGCCGCCCACTCCATCGCCGAACACGTCTGCCGCATCCTCCACAGCCACACCCGCCAACAACTGATGGTCAAACGCCTGTTGCCGGAAAACCCGGCGCGGTTTGGGGGGTTGAATCGTGTGCCGGAGATAAGCGTGGGAGATTAGGAGACTAAGAGACTAAGAGACTGGGAGATTGCAGTCTCCCAATCTCTCAGTCTCTCAGTCTCCTACTCCTAGTCTCATCCTTTCCAATGAAAACCATCTCCATCCACCAACCCTCCTACTTCCCCTGGTTGGGATTAGTGCATAAGATCGCCGCCAGCGATGTGTTTGTGGTGCTGGATTCGGTGCAATACGGCCGTCACGCCTTCCAAAACCGCACGCTCTACTCCACTCGCGAGGGTCCGCGCTATCTGACGCTGCCGGTACGCTCAAAGGGGCATATCGAACAGCAGTTGACCATCCGTGATGTGGAACTGGCCGACCCGCGCTTGCCGCGCAAACATTTTCAAACGCTGCAACAACGCTATGGCAAAACAGCGGGATGGCCGCTGGTGAAAGAGGGGTTGGCAGAGATATTGCTCGGCCGCTGCTATACCCACCTGCTAGACCTTACTTTACAAACACTGGCCCTGACGCTGCGTGTGTTCGAACTACGGCCGCAAATCATTCTCGCTTCCGCTTTGGATATTGACGGCAGTAAAAGCGAACTGGTATTGGAGATTTGCAAGACAGTGATGGGAAGTGGCGGCGGCCGTTATCTTTCCGGTCAGGGAGCCAAAGCCTACATGGATGAACGACTATTCGCCGAGGCAGGCATCCCGGTCATCTATCAGCAATTTCAGCATCCCGTTTATCCGCAATCACACGGCGGCAACTTCCAGCCCGGCTGTATGGCCTTGGAATGGTTTCTCGAAGACCCCGAATGGGCCTGTACTGGCTTTCATCAACTACAGACTACAACGGATGAGGAAATCAACGGATAAATAGTCCATCCGTTGATTTCCCCATCTGTTGTTGTCATTCCCCTATCAACATCTCCCAACATCATGGCAAACAACGATTCAAACGTATTAGCAATCTCTGTTCATCCCGATGACGAAACGCTTGGCTGTGGTGGTACACTGCTCAAGCACAAGGCGCAAGGGGATACACTCTACTGGCTGATTATCACCCAGGCGCGGGAACCCTATTGGCCGGCCGATCTGATCCAGCGTAAAGCCATCGAAGTGGAACGGGTGGCGGCCGCTTACTGCATGAAGCAATTCTACAAGCTCAATTTCCTGCCGACCCGCCTGGATAGCACGCCGCAGCACGAACTGATTGATGGGATTCGCTCGGTGATCAACAAGGTACGGCCGCAAACCATCTATCTCATCCACCAGGGCGACGTCCACACCGACCACTATGCCGCCTTCACCGCCACGCTGTCGGTGGTCAAATCCTTCTATATGAACCGCTTTGGCGTGCGTCGCGTGCTGAGCTATGAAACACTCTCTTCCACCGAAGCCGCCCCGGCCAATCCGTCGCGGATGTTCATCCCTGGCGTCTACAGCGACATATCGCTTTACATCGAGGAAAAAATCCGTATCATGCAGCTGTATGATAGCGAGATACACGCCGATCCCCTGCCGCGCGGCCCCTCGGCCATTCGCGCCCTGGCCCGCTATCGCGGCGCGACGATTGGCGTCGCCTATGCCGAAGCCTTTATGCCCATCCGTGAAGTAATCCCTTAGCCTGGAGCAACTCAGATAGACAACCCGTGTTGAAGAGCGCATCAAAAGAGCGCCTATTGACCCAAATGAAGAGTTCGAGCGAAGCGGGTTAGATAGATAAGCACACAATCAGCAATGACAAAACCGAAGTTGATCATTATTGGAGCCGGTGGACATGCGAAAAACATCATCGAAATTCTGGAGCGACTCGACAGTTATGATGTCATCGGCGTGACAACCAAAGAGAAGACGGCCGAAAAAGAGTTTTTCGGCTATCCCATTCTTGGCACCGATGATGATTTACCGTCGTTCTACCAACGGGGCGTCCGCCATGCAGTTATCGGTGTTGGTGGGTATCGTAATAATCTGCTACGCGCCGACCGTTTTTTGCATGTCAAACAATTGGGGTTTGAGGTTGTTTCATTAGTTGATCCATCAGTGTTTGTAGGACGCAGTGTTCAGATCGGAGAGGGGTGTGTGATGATGCCCCGTTCGCTGCTGAACACCGACTGCCGGATCGGCAATAATGTCGTCGTCCATATTCACTCATTTATTGGTCACGAATCAACAATTGGCGACCACACACTCATCTCTGGGGGAGTCAACCTGGGGGCCAATGTGACCGTCGGCGAACACTCTTTCGTCGCTATCGGTGCCACAATTGTTTCCGGCGTGAATCTCGGCCGCAACGTGCTCGTCGGGGCGGGTGCGGTCGTCGTCAAAGATGTACCCGACAACACCACCGTCATGGGCGTTCCAGCGCAACCGGTAGAAAGAGGCTGAGAGACTGGGAGACTGGGAGGCTGGGAGGCTGGGAGGCTGGGAGATTCTCTACTCAATGTCGTGTTTGTCCAATCGCTAAGTCTCTAAATCTCCCAATCTCCTAGTCTCCTAATCTCTTAATCTCCAATCTCTATCCCCCTAGGGAGCCAAATCATGGATGTAACAAAATTACTGGTACAACCAGAGAGTACCATCCGCCAGGTCATTGGTTGCATTGATCGCGGCGGCCAGGGTATTGCGCTGGTTGTTGATCAAAAACAGCACTTACTTGGAACCGTCACCGATGGTGATATTCGCCGGGCGATGCTCTCCGGCATGGATTTGGAATTGCCGGTGGCCGTCATCCTGGCGAAGCGGGCGGAAACGGCCTACCCGCAGCCGATCACCGCTGCACTGTCCACGCCGGAAGCGGAGCTACTGCGGTTGATGAACAAACACACCATCCGTCACATCCCGCTGCTCGACGACTGCGGGGCCGTAGCCGGGATCGCCCTGCTTAGCGAGCTGGTCAAGGAGTATGAAATGCCGATTACGGCGATGGTTATGGCCGGCGGGATGGGGACGCGTTTACGGCCGCTGACCGAAGAGCTGCCCAAGCCGATGCTGCCGGTGGGCGACCGGCCGCTGTTGGAGCTGATTATCGAGCAGTTGCGCCAGACCGGCATTCACCAGGTCAACATCGCCACCCACTACAAGCCAGAGAAGATCACCGAACACTTTGGCAACGGCCGCGACTTTGGCATAGACATCCGCTACGTGGCCGAGGAGCAACCGCTGGGAACGGCCGGGGCATTGAGCCTGATGCAGCCCCCGGATCGGCCGCTGTTGGTGATGAACGGCGACATCCTCACCCGCGTCAACTTCAAGCAGATGTACGCCTTTCACCGCGAACACCATGCCGATCTGACCGTCGGCGTCCGCCCCTACCAGGTACAGATCCCTTATGGCGTGGTGGAGAGCGATGGCGTGCATCTCTGTCGCCTGGCCGAAAAGCCCATCTACACTTTCTTTGTCAACGCCGGGATTTACCTGCTCGAACCGGCCGCCTATCGCTACATCCCAATGAGCGGCCGCCGCTTCGACATGCCTGATTTAATTGAGCGTCTGATCGCCGACGGCCGCCGCGTGGTCAGCTTCCCCGTCCGCGAATATTGGCTCGACATCGGCCAGCACGATGATTACCTCCAGGCGCAGGAGGATGTGCGGAATGGAGTGTATGGAGACTGAGAGATTGGGAGATTGGGAGATTGGAAGGTTATTGGTGTATTGGCGAAGCGGAGTAAGACAGAAACTAATAGACCAATAAACCATTAAACCGCTGGGGGATGCTAATGATTGAAGAGATTACAACCGTACCGAAATTTAGATTGCAAGAGCCTATTCCCCTCTCCGTGCCGGAGATTCGGGGGAATGAATGGGCTTATATTAAAGAGTGCCTCGATACCAATTGGGTATCGTCGGCCGGGCCGTTTGTTGGCTACTTTGAAGAGGCGTTTGCGCGGCAGATCGGCACGAAGTATGCCGTCGCGACAGTCAATGGCACGGCCGCGCTGCATACCGCCTTGCTCGTCGCCGGCGTCCAGCCCGATGATGAAGTCCTCGTCTCTACATTGACCTTTATTGCCCCGGCCAACGCGGTTCGCTATGTCGGCGCGTGGCCGGTGTTCATAGATGCCGAGGCGCAACATTGGCAGATGGACCCGCAGCAAGTCGTGGACTTCCTGGAGAAAGATTGTCACTGGAGCGGCGGCGAATTGCGGAACAAAGCCACCGGGCGGCGGGTGAGTGCGATCATCCCCGTCCACATCCTCGGCCATCCGGTGGATATGGACCCCATCCTGGAAGTGGCGCGACGCTATGGCCTGGTGGTGATCGAAGATGCCAGCGAGAGCCTCGGCGCACAATATAAGCGGCGCAATGTCGGCCGACTCGGTGACATCGCCTGCTTCAGCTTCAACGGCAACAAGATCATGACCACCGGCGGCGGCGGGATGTTGGTCACGGACAATGAGGCGTGGGCGCGGCGGGCGGAGTACCTGATCAACCAGGCCAAAGATGACTCTCTGGCTTATATCCACCATACCATCGGCTATAACTATCGCCTGACCAATTTGCAGGCGGCGATGGGCTGCGCCCAGTTGGAACAACTCGCGGAGTATGTGGAAGCGAAGCGGCGGATTGCGGCCGCCTACACCCACGCACTAGATGAGATACCGGGGATCACACCGATGCGGGCTGCTCCCTATGCCTATAGTGCCTTCTGGCTCTACACCATTCTCATTGATCCGTTGCGCTATGGGATCAGCAACCAGACATTGCTGGAACGGCTGAGCCAGGCTGGCGTACAGACCCGCCCGCTCTGGCAACCACTCCATCGCAGCCCGGCACACAGGGACGAAGGGGGGCAAACCCCGGCGCGTCACTGTCCCACGGCCGACCACCTCCATAGCCAGGCACTCAGCCTGCCCTGTTCGGTGGGGCTGACGGCCGAGCAATTCGACCGCGTGGTGGCGCTGATCAGGAATAGAGGCTGTGACTGATTCGACAATTGCCAACGGCCGAGGGCTTTTTCTCTCCCGGCTGAACGGCCGCCTGGGACAACATCGGGCCGCCTTGCTCTATACCGCTGCTTCTGTGTTCAACGGCGCGTGTGGGGTGGCGGCGAACTTCATCATTTTGCGCCTCGTCCCTCCGGCCGACATGGGCATCTGGCAGGCGGCGTTGTTGGTGCAGGTCTATGGCGCATTTGTCCAGCTAGGCGTCACCAATGGCCTCGGCCGTGATTTGCCGTTGGCGCTCGGCCGCGGCGACCAAGCGCAAGCCCAACAGTTGGCCGCAACCACGATGGCCTGGGCGCGAATTTGCGCCATAGCCGTTGCCGCAATCGGCCTGTTGCTGGCAATACTCTACCCTTTCCAGAGCCTCTCCTGGCGCGTGGCCTTCCTGGCAAACTTCCTGGTCGTGGCCTTGCAGCCCTACAACGGCTTTTTGCTGGGGCTATATCGTTCGGCCAACTCCTTCCAGAAGCTCGCACTCGCCACGCTCTTCAATAGCATTATCCAGAGCGGGACATTGGTTTTCGTGGTCTGGTGGGGTTTGTGGGGGTTGGGAGTACGCGCTATTCTGGTGGCGGGACTGGTACTGATTCCAATGCATCTCTGGCGGCCGATTCGCGCCCAACCTCGCCTGCATCGCACCCACTTCATCAGCCTGTTGCGTACCGGCCTGCCGCTGCTGCTGCTCAGCTATGCCGCCACCCAGGTCCTGGCGCTCGACCGCTCCTTTCTCGCCCTGGCCGCTCCAACGGAGACACTCGGCCGCTACGCGCTAATCACCTACATCTACACGGGGATGTTGCTGGTCCCAACCAGCCTCGGCCATTACGTCTATCCACAGATGAGCTATCGGCTGGGCAAAAGCGGCCGCCCCCCCGCTCTGTGGGAGATCGCCTGGAAATCATTCGTGGCGATCCTGCTCTTGACCCTGCCGGTTGTTCTGGTTGGTTTTTGGGCATTGTGGAAGGTGGTCCCCTGGTTGGCGCCTGAATATACGGCGGCCGTGCAACCGGCGGCCGTCGCCCTGGTTGGCGCGTGGCTCTATGGCGGGGTCATTGCCGCCAACGCGCTCAACTCTGTCAAGGCGTGGCGCAGCCTGATCGCGCTGATCGTCGTGGCAACGTTGGGATTTGTTGTCGCGTGGATGGCGGCCGCTGGCTTGCCCCTACTCTGGCGGGCAACGCTGGCTGGTTTCGTGGCTCGTCTGGTCTATTCCTTTGGCGGGTTGTTGCTTACGTGGCTGCGGCTCCGGTCGCGGATTGAAATCCGCGCCTGATATGGAAAGCTGCGTTGAAACGCACTTTTACGACTTCTACGACTTTCTCATATGGCATCCAACACCGAACGACTGCTTGATCCAGGAACGGCCGCCACCTATGAAGCATTTCTCGCTGCGTTAGATACGCTGGCCCGTGCTGAAGGTCAGGCGTGGCCTTACGCCCAGCAGGGGTTGTTTCAATATATTGCGGTTCCGGCGAATGCGGAATTGGCTTCCAGCCGCTTTCGTTCGCGGCCGGGAACGCTGGTCCAGTCGGCGGGCAATGGTTGGCGGCGCTGGCAGGCGTGGCGGGATGCCCGAATCGTGGCCCAGGCTACAACGGCCGACTTACATCAAGCAGAGATAGTATGGATTGTACGGCCGTCGTCGTTTGCCATATATGAAACGGTGGCCCAGATTGCCCGACAACTGCCCTATCCCAGCTTGCTGCTCATTGATTCTTCGCTGCCAGAAAAGCGTAGCCTTGAGGACATGGGGCAATGGGGAACGGCCGCGCTCTATCTGGCCGATAAGTTCCGCCTCCTGACACCCTCCACCTTCCGCGAAGCGGGACGACGTAGCCGGCTGATGCTGGGCCTGTTGGCTGAGTTGCTCCCTGAACCACCTGCGGGGCTATCAGGACTGGTCTGGCGCAACTGTTTGGAAGCCATCCTGACCGAACGCTTTGTGCAGCGCCATTTGTTGCCCCACGCACGGCCGCGGCTGGTCGTCTCCGCGCTCGACGTAGAAACGGAAGCAGCGACGGTGCATCTGCTGACCCAGGCCACCGGAACAAGCGGGGTCGTCGTGCAACATGGCACGGCGATGGACTTGCTCTTTCCCAGCATCGCCTCGCGCGGCCTGTTGTGGGGCGAACAAAGCCTGCTGATGGCTCGCTCCTACGAGGTTGGCAGCCGCGCAGCCGACTACTACTTATCCGGCGCACCACGCACCGACCAAAACTACCAATTGCGCCAGCGCGTGCGGGAAAATAGTCGGCCGCCCCAAATCCTGTTCGTCAGCCAATTTTCACAGCATCAAGCCTTCCCGGAACTGGTCAACCATGAGGTGGCGACACTATTGCTGGAGCTGTCCGAGCGATTACAGGGTTTGGACTTGAATGCGGAGCTGACTTTCCGGCCGCGCTCGGCCGCTTGCCTCGATGCTTTCCGGCAATTCAGCAACGCCAACAACCATTCTGTGGGGGCCATTCGCTTGCTGGCGGCCGATGAACCGCTGGCAACACAACTGGCGCAAGCGGATATGGTGATCGGGATTGATTCGACCGCGCTGCTGGAAGCGATGCAAGCCGGTATCCCCGTCGTCCAGTTGTGGGGCGCGGAGGGACGGCCGCGACTGAACTACTATCAAGATGGCTCACTCCTCCTGGCCCGGCGTGCGGCCGAGGTGGAAGCCTACTTCTGTTGCCTGCTGCGCGATCCCGCCTGGAAGCGCGAACGGATAGCGGCGCAAGACCGGCGGTTGCGGCCGTTGTTTGCCCACCCCGGCCGGGCCACTGAACAAACGCTACACTGGTTCCAACAACAACTGAGCTTACAAAGTCCATAAGCTTTCCGACACGAATGGCACGAATTTCACGAAAAGGTGAAATAAGGGTTGTTCGCACGCACTTGTGCCAGTTCGTACCAAAATATACGCATCCTAGACAACTGAGCTTAGCGATATGATCTTGACCCAAACAACCAATACTGTCCGTGAACGATTGGCGATCACACCGGCTATCCGGCTGTGGGGTCTATTCTACCTGCTGGCCTGGTGGCTGCTGGTCTTCTTCTTTGAAGTGCAAAGCCCATTTCTGCTTGGCCTGCTCAGCCTGCTGTCCATTGGCAGTGGATTAATTGGCTATCGCCTGTTGCCCCCGGCCGAACGTGCACCGGTCTCAGTCATCGGCTTCATGTCTTTGATCTTAATTGTCTTCTTCTCCGGCCGTTCACTCTATCTGACCATCTTTCCCGATGTGCCGGTTGATGCGATAGGGCTGAATATGCGCTATGACACGGCCGTCTTTGCTCGCGCCCTGGCCATCGGGATGATCGCCCTCAGCGGCCTGCAATTTGGCTATAACTGGCAGTACCATCGCCGCAAACAACAGCAAAATGGCGCTCCCACCCCTCTCCGCTGGCATTCCTTCATCGGCCGTGCCTATCTACTCCCGTCTGGCTTACTCCTGCTTGGCGCTTACGGCATGTGGATGCTCGTCAACTTTTTCGCCAGTGGTTTTCTCAATCCATCCTGGATTTTTATCACCGACGATTTGAGTGCGCTCTCTTCCTCCATCCCCGCCCTGCTCCTCAGCTACATTTTATCCGCCTTGCGCTGGTGGCTGGTGGTGAATTGCTTGCTGGCGGCCGAGGAACGACCGGAATGGCGCTGGGGTTACTATCTGATTATCGTCGGCGTGCTGACTCCATTGATCATCTCCGCTGTTCTGCTCACCTCAAAGTCCGGCCTAGTCTGGCTGATCGTCCAATTTTGCGCCATGCTCCTCGTGCTAAAAAAATTACCGGACACCAAAAGGTTACTTTTGTTGGCCGGACTGGGTTTCCTACTGCTCTATATCGCCTTCCCCGTGCAGAATACGGCACGGGTAGAAAACATCATCTACTACAACGCCACCGGCGTCGAACTACCCTTCGAGGAGAAAGTGCGCGTCTTCTTGAATAGCTTTTCCACCATTGGGTCGCTACCGGCGATTGATATCATTGACCGCATCTCCTCCCGCGCCAGCCTGATCGAAGCCACCTCGGTCATTGTTTACAAGTTTGATTGGATCGAACCATTCTTGGGGCGGGAAACGCTGGAACTGTCGGCCGTCGCCTTTGTGCCGCGCTTCCTCTGGCCGGAAAAACCGGTGGTCACGCGCGGGCTTTGGTTTAACCAGGTCATCATGGAACGCTCCAGCCTCTCCAACGATCCGCCAGGCATCCCCGGCACACTCTATATGTCTGGCGGCGTCTGGCTCGTCGTCGTTGGCAGCATCATCTGGGGCTTTGCCCTGGCACGAGTGGTGCAATTCTTCGCGCCCCCCGAGCACCAAACCGCTTCTGCCGACGGCACGCGCCCGGCGCTCCACTTCGGCACGATTTTGCTGGTGGCCCACTTCACCAATCTGACCAACTTTGCCACCGATCTGAATCTGATCCCCGTCAACCTGTTCGCACTGATCGCCGTCTCCCTGCTGTTGAATCGTGGTCTCTCGTTGCTGCTAAGTGCTGAAAACGAAAGTCCTGCCCTGCAACTGCCGACGGCCGTTGAAACCATATGATCCCGCTCGCCACTGCACCTGTCACCCGCTATACCGACTTTGTCCGCGCCTATGGCACATGGCGCGACAGGCGACGCAACCAGCTACGTGATGGCCTCATCTGGGTGCTGTCGGCCGCCCGCCACATTCCGCGCCAGGGCAACTGGCTCCGCTTTCCCTATTACCACCATGTCTTTGACGATGAACGCCAGGGCTTCGCCGCCCAACTGCGCTACTTGCGCCAATATGGCGAGTTTATTTCGCTCGACGAGGCGACAACGCTGTTGGAAAGCAAGCAGCCGGTGGACGGCCGTTACTTCTGCCTGACCTTCGACGACGGCTTTAAGAACTCGATCACCAACGCAATGCCAATACTGCTCGATTTGGGAATCCAGGCCACCTTTTTCTTGCCCACTCGCTATATCAACACGATGGTCGGCCGTGATGATGCCTTCATCCGCCGTTTCTACCCCCACGGCCGCTTGCTGATCGAGTTTCTAAGCTGGGACGACTGCCGCCAGATGGCCGCCGCTGGAATGGGCTTTGGCTCACACACCGCCTCCCATGCCCAGCTGATGTGTTTGGATGAGGGGCAGGCAACGGAGGAGCTTTGTGAATCGAAGCAGTTGATTGAACAGCAAGTGGGTATTCCCTGCCAGCACTTTTGCGTCCCGTTCGGCCGTCCTGGGGTTGACTTCGACCCCAACCGCGATCCGGCTATCGCCCGGCGGCTGGCCTTTCGCAGCTTTAGCATCGGCCGTCGGGGCAGTCACCGCCATCGTCCCGATCCAATGTGGTTGGAACGCGACTTGCTGATCGCCGCCTGGGGCAACTATCAACTCCGTTACTTCTTCTCCCGCTAAAGGGCCGTTGTCAGCCATGTAGAAAGTGTAAGATGATCGTACGTGAAGCAAGCTTTTCCGATTGTGAACCGGTGACAACCATGCTCACCGGTCTGGGGTTAAAGCTCCCCCTGCATACAGCCGGTATGCAGCATATGTGGCACAGACTATGGCGGCAAAATCCTGCCCAATCTCTATTCAACCTCAAGCCCTCGCCCGGCTGGATACTCGAAGATCAAGGACAGATCGTGGGGTTTGTGGGCAATATCATCATGCCTTTTCAATACGATGGGCGGATCCTTAGGGCCGGGGTGGCAACTCAGTTTGGTGTTGAGAGGGCCTATCGCGCCTATACAGATACGCTCGCCGCTTGCTACTTTAACCAGGAGGGAGTTGATCTAATTATCAGTACCTCTACGTCGCGCCAGGCTGTCGGCCTTTTTCAGCGCTTTTCGACTGTTGCACTCCCCCAGGCTGACTACCAGCAAATACATTTCTGGATACTGGATCATTCCGGATTTTCACAAGCGATGCTGCATAACAGAGGGGTCGGTCAGTTTGCCAGCCGTCTATTGCGGCCAATCGTCTCTCCTGCGTTCAGTGCCATCAGCGCCATACGCAGCAGCCAGCCAGGTCGCAACCACAAGGGGCTGGAACCGGAAGAAGTGCCGCTATCTACTCTGGATGGGGAATTCGATGAACTGTGGGGGCGAAAGTTAACAGAGGGAACTCGCCTCTACGCTTTCCGCCGAGCGGCCGATCTTCGCTGGCACTTTGAGCAAGCGGATGAAATGAACGGCGTCACAATCCTCTGCTATCGCTCCGGTGGCTGTTTAACAGGTTACTTAGTTTTACTCCGTGAAACAGTAGCCGGTACCGACCTCAAACGGGCCAAGGTGGCCGATCTTTTTATTGCTGAGGACAGGCCTGAGGTGATTGATGCGCTTCTGGCGGCCGCTGGCGAACAAGCAAAGGCGGAGGGGTGCCATCTCTTGGAGTTTCAGGGGTTTTCACAACGAATCCGCCAACAACTTTTACGGCATCATCCATATACCCGTATGGCCCCCTCCTTGCCCTATTACTATAAAGCGTTTTCAGCCTCGCTTGAAGCCAGCTTGCGATCGGCCGCGGCATGGTATCCGACCCCTTATGATGGGGACAGCACGCTCATTTATTATCCGGCACTTTAGCTTTTTTGGAGCTTATCTTAACGTGGGGCCAATTTTAACGCAGAGGCGCAGAGCCGCAGAGCTAATCAAGAAACCTCTGAGCCTCTATTTCTCTGCGCCTCTGCGTTAAAAGGGCACACTGATCTAGAACAGATTCTAAAGCTTTCAGACTTTATGACCTCGTTAAACGGCTTTCACTCAAACGGAAACGACCAACATAATCCATCAACGACATCGCGCCGCATTGCGCTGGTTGTCCCCGATCTGGCGACAACCGGCGGTGGTGTGATTTCGATGGCAACCTTTCTGTACCGCGTTATCAACGCCTCCGGCCGTTATCAGGCGGAGATCATTTCCCTCGCTGGGACCGCCCGCGACCGGGCCAGCGTGCGCCTGCTCGCCCCGCCGACCTGGACACGCCAACCACAAGTGTTGCCAGAAACCTGGCGGGGTATTGCTTATCACCATGTCGGCACGTTTTGGCCGGAGATTGAAGCCCAACGCTATCGCCCGCGACGGCCGCTGGACGACCTCCTCCGCCACTACGATTTGATTCAGGTCGTGGCAGGTGGGCCGGCCCCGGCACTGGCGGCACTGCGCTGCGGCCGTCCCGTCTGCCTCTATGTGGCGACCACGATGGAGGGCGAAGGCGCATCGTTGCGCTCGGCGGCGCGTGGTTGGCGCAAGCTCTACCTGCAATACCGCTATCGCATGTACCAAAACATCGAGCAGGACGTCCTGCCGCGTGTCGCCCATGTCTTTGCTGAAAGCGACTACACCCGCAAACTGCTCAACGGGCTGGTTGCTCCACAGCAACTTTCGCTGGGGTTGCCAGGGGTGAATACGTCGCTCTTTGCGCCTCCGCTCTTTGCGGCCAACGGTTCAAACCCTAATGGGCCGATTATCTGGGTCGGCCGCTTTGGCGACCCACGCAAGAATCTGTCGCTGCTCCTACACGCCTACCAGCAATTGAGCCATGTGGACATGAATAGCCCTGATCTGCTGCTGGTGGGGAATGGAGCCATGACAACGGCCGAGCAAGCCCTGATTCGCTCGCTGGGTATTGAGTCGCGTGTGGCTGTGCGCCAAAACCTGCGGCCGGATGAGTTGGCCGCGCTCTATCGCCAGGCGGCCTTCTTTGTCCTTTCTTCGGATGAGGAGGGGTTGGGGATCGTCGTCCTGGAAGCGATGGCCTCTGGTCTGCCGGTGGTCAGCACGGCTTGTGGCGGCCCGGCCACGGCCGTTCTCAATGGGCAAACGGGCTTCCTTACGCCGGTAGGTGATGTCGGTGCGTTTGCCCAGGCGTTGCAACGGTTGGCGGCCGATCCCCATCTGCGCCGCCGGATGGGCCAGGCCGCACGGGAACGCGCCGAGCAACTGTTCTCTTACGAAGCGGCCGGGCGTGCCTTCCTCGACCGGTACGATGAAATTTTAAGTCAGTAAATAGACAGTGTAGAGCGATTTGTTAAATCGCTCCCTTCAGAGATTGAGTCAAGTATCTCCCTTATAAACGCAGAGACGCAGAGGGACAGAGGTGCAGAGAATTGCAGCAAGCTTGACGCCTCTACGTTGAATTACGCTCTTGGTAAATCGCGCTACAGGAATCGCTTATCTTATGTGTGCTATCGCCGGACTTGTTACACCCACTCCATTAGAAGACGCCCATTGCCGATTGGTGGCGGCGATGGCGGACGCGCAAAGCCATCGCGGGCCGGACGACGCCGGTTTGGAGGCTGTCGCTACTTGCTCACCCGCGGCCGTCTTCGGCCACCGCCGGTTGGCGATCATTGATCTCTCAGCCGCCGGACACCAACCGATGTTCGACCCGGAAAGCGGCAACTGGATCACCTTCAACGGCGAGATTTACAACTATCGCCAGTTGCGCGAGGAGCTTTCCCGGCGCGGTGCGAATTTTCAAACGCAGACCGACACCGAAGTGATCCTCAAAGCGTATGATGAGTGGGGGCCGCATTGCAGCCAACGGCTGCGAGGCATATTTGCTTTTGCGCTCTGGGACGCCCACCAACAAGCCCTCTTTCTGGCCCGCGACCAACTGGGGGTGAAGCCGCTTTACTACTGGCACGACGACAGCACATTGCTCTTTGCCTCTGAGGTTCGCGCCCTGCTGGCCTCCGGCATGGTCCCACGCTGCGCCAATTTGCGCGGGCTGCGCGGCTATCTGGCCTATGGGTCGGTACAGGAGCCGTATACGCTCATTGAAAACGTCTACTCCCTGCTTCCCGGCCACACGCTCATCTGGCGTGACGGCGACCTGCAATTCAATCGCTACTGGCAGTTGCCACGGCCGGGACAGACCAACGGCCACTATCCAACCCACCCAACCCACCATCCCACTGCCTCCGTTTATGAGACGGCACGCCACCATCTGGCAGAAGCGGTCGAGTTGCAGATGGTCGCCGATGTGCCATTGGGGGCCTTTCTCTCCGGTGGCATTGATAGCTCGGCCGTTGCTGCGCTGGCACAACAGGCGGCCGACCATCCGGTGAATAGCTTCGGAGTGGTCTTCGACGAGGCCACGTATGACGAGCGCGACTATGCGCGGTTGGCGGCCGTCCACAGCGGCACGCGCCACACTGAACTGCGTCTAACTGGTGAAATGGTCATCGGCCATCTCGATCAGGCCATTGCCGCCTATGATCAGCCGAGCGTAGACGGATTAAATACCTACTTTGTCTCCAAGATCACCCGCGAAGCGGGGCTGGTGG
Source organism: uncultured Ardenticatenaceae bacterium (assembly GCA_964410625.1). Lineage (GTDB taxonomy): Bacteria > Chloroflexota > Anaerolineae > Promineifilales > Promineifilaceae > CAYPHY01. The sequence continues at coordinate 57,574 of CAYPHY010000002.1, forward strand.
TCGCGCTCTCCGGCGTTGGCGGCGATGAACTGTTCGGCGGCTACAATGGCTACCAACGGCCGCTGCTGGCCGAACAGTGGGGCCAGCGAGTGGCTCAGGTGCCCCCCTTGCTGCGGCCGACTCTGGCCAAAGGATTGCGCCGGTTGGCACATCGCGAAAGCCTGCGCCGCGCGGCCGATCTGCTCGACGATTGCGCCGCTCCTTACTTTCTAACCCGGCAGCTTTTTTCGGCCGTGCAGGTGTCCCAGTTGCTGGAACGGGATGCAGTCGCCGCTTCTGAGCAATGGCAGCCGCCCACCTTTGCCCGGCTGGCGGCCGAAACACAGGCCTATGATCCAATCAACCGCGCCTCGGCGTTGGAACTGCAAACCTATATGCTCAGCACACTGCTGCGCGATACCGACCAGATGAGCATGGCCCACGCGCTGGAGGTGCGCGTGCCGCTGCTCGACCACAAGCTGGTGGAGTACCTCTTCACGCTCCCTGGCAGCATGAAGCTCGACCCACAACAGCCGAAGCCACTGCTGACAAGGGCGTTGCAAGATGACATCCCCGCCGCCTGTGTCCACCGGCCGAAGCAAGGTTTTGTCCTGCCCTTTGAGGTCTGGCTGCGGGATGCGCTACGGCCGCGCCTGCGTGACACCTTCCTCGGCCAGACGGCGGCCGCCGCCTATCCTTTTCAACCGGCCGCGCTGCAAAAGGTGTGGAAGCAGTTCGAGGCGGGTCAACTCAATTGGAGCCGGGTCTGGTCGCTGTTCATGCTCCAGTCCTGGCTCAAGACCCACCAGATTACATTATAGAAACCGGGGTTCGGTAACGCGGCGTTGCTTAAGACACCCGGTATCTAGCAAACACAGTCATGCGAATTGGAATAGACGCTTCAAATTTACGCGCGGGGGGTGGGGTGACGCATCTAATCGAGTTGCTGCGTGCCGCGCGGCCGTCCGAGCATGGCATCAGCCAACTGCTTGTCTGGGGCGGCCGTCGCACGCTGGAACGGCTCCCGCAACGACCGGAAGTCACGCTGATCCACGAGCCGCTGCTCGACGGCCCCTTGCCGCAACGCACCTGGTGGCAAAAGACGCGGCTCGACCGGCTGGCGGCCGACCAGTGTGACCTGCTCTTCGTCCCTGGCTCCACCTACACGGGGCATTTTCGGCCGTTCGTCACCATGTCGCGCAACTTGATCCCCTTTGATCCGGCCGAGATCAGGCGATACGGCCGTTCTTGGATGCGCCTACGTAACCTGCTGCTGGCCCGCAGCCAGTCGGCCACCTTCCGCCGGGCAACGGGGACGATCTTTCTGACGCAAGTAGCCCAACAAGTGACGGAAGCCCACACCGGCCGCTTGTCTGGCCGCACGGCCGTCATTCCGCATGGGGTGGCAGAGGTGTTCCGACGGCCGCCGCGCCCCCAACGGCCGCTGGCTCACTACTCTCCGCAACAACCCTTTCGCCTGCTCTATGTGTCCAGCGTGGACTTTTATAAGCATCAGTGGCATGTGGTGGCGGCCGTTGCCCAACTCCGGGCGAAAGGGTTGCCGGTGGCGCTCGACCTGATCGGCCCCGCCTATCCTCCGGCACTGGCCCGCTTGCAAGCAGCAATGGAGGCGGCCGATCCTCAGGGCGACTTCATTCGCTATCACGGCTCCATCCCCTACGCCCAATTGGTGGCGTATTACCACCACTCCGACGCCTTCGTCTTCGCCTCCAGTTGCGAGACCTTTGGGCAAATCCTGCTGGAAGCGATGGCCTCCGGGCTACCCATCGCCTGTGCAGAACGCAGCGCGATGCCGGAACTTTTAGGCGATGCCGGGCTATATTTTGACCCGGAAAACCCCAACGACATCGCCAATACATTTGAACAGCTAATCAGCCAACCCACCCTGCGCGAACGGCTCGCCTGTTGCGCCCACGAACGCGCCCACGCCTACTCCTGGCCGCGCTGCGCTCGTGAAACATTTGATTTTTTGGTGGAGGTTGGAGGGTTGGAGAATTAGAGATTGGTTTATTAGTGTATTGGTCTATTGGTGTATTGGTTTACTGAGCTGTTATTGTACCAATATACCAATACACCAATAGACTAATAAACCGGTTACTGTCTACGGCTTACCTTCACAAAACTATGTCCCATCGAATCCTCATCCTCGGCGCAACCGGCATGTTGGGCCACAAGTTGTGGCAGCTTTATCGTTGGCAATTTGATACCTGGGTCACGATGCGCGGCCGACCCGATGACTATGCCTTTGGCGAATTGTTCGATCCACAGCGAACGATAGAAGGGGTGGATGCCTTTGATTTCACCAGTGTGGTTGCGGCGATTGAGGCGACGCGGCCGGATGTGGTGGTGAATTGCATCGGCGTCGTTAAACAATCGGCCGCCGCCAAAGAGTTGAACACCTGCTTGATGATCAACGCCTTTCTCCCCCATCGTCTGGCCTCCGTCTGTCGCGCCGCGGGCATACGCCTGATCCACATCAGCACCGATTGTGTCTTTTCCGGCCGCAAGGTTGGCCTCTATACGGAAAGCGACCCATTTGACGCCGAGGACCTGTATGGCAGCAGCAAGTATCTGGGGGAGGTGTGTGAACCCGGCTGCCTGACGTTACGCACTTCGATTATCGGCCGCGAACTGAACAGCCGCCAGGGATTGATTGAATGGTTTCTCAGCAATGACGGCCGTATCGTCAGTGGCTATACCCACGCCATCTTCTCCGGCCTGACCACGCTGGCACTCGGCCAGGTTATCGCCCAGGTGATGAGCAACCACCCTTCTCTTTCCGGTCTGTACCATGTCGCGGCAACGCCGATTAATAAGTATGAGCTATTGAGTCTGGTGAAACACATTCTCAATCGCTCCATTACCATCGTCCCCAACTCATCGGTCATCATCAACCGCGCCCTGGACGGCCGCCGTTTCCAGAATGCGACCGGTATCACCATACCCGATTGGTCGTCCATGATCCGCGAAATGGCGGCCGACCTGACGCCGTATGAGCGGTGGAGGGGGAGTCAGTAATCGGTAAGCGGTGAACGGTTAATGATAAAGAATAGAGTCATCTCGGAATACCGGTAACCGCTTACCGTACACCGACTACCGCCTACTATCAACAAAAGAGGGAGCTATGATACTCGAAAACAAACATATCTTAATCACCGGCGGGACCGGTTCGCTGGGACAGGCGATTGTGCGTCGCTTGCTGACCGGCGAGATGGGCCGGCCGCGCAAAATCACCATCTTCTCTCGCGATGAGGCCAAACAGCACCATATGCGCCTCTCCTATCTCAATCGCCGGGCGGCGACCGATGAGGTCATCTATCGCAACTTTCAGGAGTTGCTCTCCTTTCGCATCGGTGATGTGCGCGACTACTCCTCGGTGTTGCAGGCGGTTCGCGACGCGGAAGTGGTGATCCACGCCGCCGCGCTGAAGCAAGTGCCCACCTGTGAATACTTTCCCTTCCAGGCGGTGCAGACCAATGTCGTCGGGCCGCAGAACTTGGTGCGTGCGATCCATGAGAACGATACGGCCGTGGAAACCGTCGCCGCTATCTCTACCGATAAGGCGTGCAAGCCGATCAATGTCATGGGCATGACCAAGGCGCTCCAGGAACGCCTCTTTGTCGAGGCGAATCTGAACAGTTCGGGCACGCGCTTCGTCTGTGTGCGCTATGGCAATGTGATCGCCTCACGCGGTTCCGTTGTGCCGCTATTTCTGGACCAAATCGCTAACGGTGGCCCGATTACCGTGACGCTGAAGGAGATGACGCGCTTTCTGCTCAGCCTCGACCAGGCGGTAGACACCGTTTTTGCCGCCATTTGCGGTGCGCTCCCAGGCGAGACCTATATCCCCCGCGCTCCGGCGGCGCGGATTGCCGACCTGGCCGAGGTGATGGCCGACGGCCGCGACATCCCGATCATCTACACCGGTATCCGCCCCGGCGAAAAGATTCACGAGATCATGGTCTCCGAAGAGGAGGCCTATCGCACCACTGAACGCGACAACTACTATGTGATCCAGCCGATGTTGCCGGAGTTGCAATGTGGGGAGGAGTTCGGCCGTCCTGCTCTCTATGGCGAATACTCTTCGGCCGACATCACTCTCGACCACGCCGGACTGCGCCAACTGCTTGCGCCGTACATGGAGACTGGGAGACTAAGAGATAATGAGATTCCAATCCCCCAGTCTCTCAGTCTCCCAGTCTCTTAATCTCTAAATCTGCCAATGAAAATCATCACCCTCTTCGGCACGCGGCCGGAGATCATTCGTCTGAGCTGCGTGATCAAAAGCCTTGACCGGTTTTGTGAACAGTTGTTAGTCCACACCGGTCAAAATTATGATCCCAATCTGAGCGACATCTTCTTTCACGAACTGGATGTGCGCCAACCCGATGTCCATTTGGGCATTCGCAGCGGTGACTTTGCCGCCCAGGTCGGACAAATTTTAACCCATGTGGGGGAGTTGCTGCGGCGGGAACAGCCGGACCGCCTGCTCATCTTGGGCGATACCAACAGCGGGCTGGCGGCGATTGTGGCCGCGCGGCTGGGCATTCCCGTCTTCCATATGGAAGCGGGCAACCGTTGCTACGATGACCGTGTCCCTGAAGAAGTCAACCGCCGACTGATTGACCACAGCAGCACCATTCTCATGCCCTATACCCACCGCAGCAAGGAGAATCTGCTGCGCGAAGGGATTGAGAATGAGCGGATTCATGTCATCGGCAATCCCATTTATGAGGTGCTGAACAACTACCGGCGGCAAATCGAAGCCAGCCCGACCCTCACCCACCTCGGGGTTGAGGCCAAAGGGTACTTCCTGGTAACGATGCACCGCTCGGAAAACGTGGATGATCCGCAGCGGTTGGAACACCTGTTGGCCGGACTATCGGCCGTTGCCGAGCGCCACCGCCTGCCGATGCTGATCAGCGTCCATCCGCGCACGGCCGCGAAACTGAAGGACTTCGGCCTCTCCCCTTCGTCCGAGCATGTGCGGCTGCTGGAGCCGTTGGGCTTTTTCGACTTTGTGAAGCTGGAACAACATGCGCGGTTGGTACTGTCCGATAGCGGGACGGTGCAGGAGGAGTGCGCTCTTTTTCGCGTGCCAAACGTCACCATTCGCGATGTCACCGAACGGCCGGAGACGGTAGACTGCGGCAGCAACATCCTCGCCGGAGCCGAGCCGGAAGCGATCCAACGCGCGGCCGACATCGCCATGGCCCTGCCCACCACTTGGACGCCCCCGGCCGAATACACCATCCCCAACGTCTCCAACACCGTCACCAAAATCCTCCTCGGCTACAACAGCTTGCGGAGGCATACCAGTTAATTGGAGACTGGGAGACTGAGAGACTAGGAGATTGGAGTTCAAGATACAACCAATCTCCTAGTCTCCCAGTCTCCAGTCTCTTGCTTCAACCATGCGCGTTCTCGTTCTTTCCCAATATTATCTGCCTGAACCGATACCGAAGCCGCCGGAGTTGGCGGTGGAGCTGCGGCAGCGGCAGCACGCCGTCGCCGTACTGACCGGCTTCCCCAACTATCCTGCCGGTAAGCTGTATGATGGGTTTCGCTTGCGGCTGGTGCGGCGCGAAGAGATTGACGGCATTCCCGTCACCCGCACCTATGAATACCCCTATCACGGCCGTCATGTCCTCGGCCGCTTGCTCAACTATGCCTCGTTCATGGTGTCGGCCGTCTTCGGCAGCCTGTTTACGCCTTCCTGTGACGTGATCTATGTCTGGCATCCGCCGCTGACCATTGGCGTGGCCGCCTGGTTGATCGCCCGCTTGCGCCGCGTCCCCTTTGTCTACGATGTACAGGACATCTGGCCGGAGAGCGCAGTGTTGTCTGGCCTGATGAGCGACAACTGGCTGGTGCGGCTGATGGCGCGGCTGGAACGCTTCATCTATCGCCGCGCCAACCACATTCTGGTCGTCACCGAGGGTGCGCGGCGCAACCTGATTGAGAAAGGCGTCGCCCCGGAGAAGGTGACGGTTCTCCCTCATTGGATAGACGAGGGGCTGTTTTCGCAGACCGATCCCCAAATCAGGGAAACCATCCGCTGCCAATATGGTTGGGAAGACCTCTTTGTGGTGTTGTTTGCCGGTAACTTGGGGCTGGTGCAGGGGCTGGACACGGCGATCCTGGCGATGAAATCGCTCTCGCCAGCGGAAAAGGTGCGGCTGGTGTTGATTGGCGACGGAGCCGACCGCCAACGCCTGCAAGAGCTGGTTACCACCCACCAGCTAGGGGATCGCGTGCAATTCATCGAACGCCAGCCGATGGAGCGGATGCCCGGCTTCATGGCCGCGGCCGATTCCCTGCTCGTCCACCTCAAGCGTTCGCAACTCTCACACTTCGTGATCCCTTCCAAAACGATGGCCTATCTTGCCGCTGGCAAGCCGATCTTGATGGCGATGGAAGGGGCAGCGGCCGATCTGGTCAGCCAGGCCAACGCCGGAATCACCGTCCAGCCCGAAGACCCCGCGCAACTGGCCGAAGCGATCCGCTGCCTGCGCCAACGCCCGGCGGCCGAACGCCAGGCCATGGGCCAACGCGGCCGTGACTACCTGCTGACCAACCTTTCCAAACAAAAAGTCATCCGCCAATATGAGGCGATCCTGCAACAGTTTGTCCCTGAAAGGGTAAACGGTAATCGGTAAACAGTAATCCGATTACCGATCACTGATTACCCAATCTCCTAATCTCTCAGTCTCTAATCTCTAATTTCCAATGAACTGCCTCGTAACCGGAGCAACCGGCGCGGTGGGGCCGCGTCTGGTAGAGATGTTGTGCCAGGCGGGTTGGCAGGTGCGCGTGTTGGCTCGCCAACGGCCGCCGGCCACCCTCTTCCCTGCTCAGGTCGAAATCTGCCTGGGAGAGATAACCGATCCGGCTGCGGTGAGAGACGCCGTGCAAGGGGTGCAAGTGGTCTTCCATCTGGCGGCGTTGCTCCATATCAGCAATCCATCGCCTGAATTGCGGCCGATGTACGAACAGATCAACGTTGCTGGAACGCGGCATGTGGTGGAAGCAGCCCTGGCGGTCGGTGTGCGGTGCTTGATCTTTTTCAGCACCATCGCCGTCTATGGCTACAACAGCGGCCGCTTGCTGGATGAGTCGGCAACCCCTGCCCCTGATACCTATTATGGACAGACGAAACTGGCAGCGGAGGGGATTGTCCTGGCCGCCAGATGCGCAGACGGGCGGCCGTTGGGGGTCGTGTTGCGGCCGGGGGCAGTCTATGGGGCGCGGGTGAAGGGCAACTATCGTTTGCTGCTCAACCTATTGCGGCGGGGTTGGTTTTTGCCCATCGGCGACGGCCGCAACCGGCGCAGCCTGATCTATGACCGCGACCTGGCCCAGGCCGCGTTGCTGGCTGCCACCCACCCGCACGCCGCTGGCGGCATCTTTAACGTCACCGACGGCCGGGTGCACCAGATGGATGAGATCATCGCCGCCATCTGTGCCGCGCTCGGCCGCCGCCCGCCCCGCCTGCGCTTGCCGGTACGGCCGGTGCGCCTTGTGGCGGGGGTAGCGGAGAAAGCAGCGCGACTCATCGGCCTTGCCTCGCCGTTGACCCGCGCGGCGGTTGATAAATTTACCGAAGACGCGGCCGTTGACGGCCGCTTGCTCCAGTCCCATCTCGGCTTCGAGCCGCAGTATGATCTCCAGGCGGGATGGCGTGAAGTTGTAATGGAAAACAGAGACTAGGAGACTAAGAGATTGGAGATTGCTAGTCTCCAATCTCTTAGTCTCCTAGTCTCTCACTTACAAGTAGTAATGGAAGCAAAACATCATGGAAATCGGGCTACTTGCCTTGCCTTTGTCCTATCTGAGCATCAGCGGATTGTTGCATCTGCTGAACCGCCATCGTTTGTTTTTTGATATTCCCAACGAGCGCAGCTCCCATGCGCGGCCGACGCCGCGTGGTGGGGGGATCGCTATCGTCGCCATCACTCTCGGCGGCATCGTGGTCTACCTCCTGCTCAACAGCCCCGCCTGGTGGACGGCCGCGCTGAGCTACGTGGGGGGGGCGGCCGTTGTCGCCGTTGTCAGCTGGCTCGACGATTGGCGTTCGCTGCCCTACCTGGTGCGTCTGGCCGCCCACACCGTCGCCGCGGCCGTTGCCATTCTCGGCATTGGTCTCTGGGAAGGGGTTGGCCTGTCGGCCGCCATGACGCTCCCCTTTGGAGTTCTAGGGCCAGTGCTGACCCTGCTGTGGATCATCGGTCTGACCAATGCCTACAACTTTATGGACGGCATTGACGGCATGGCCGGGACCCAGGCAGTCATCGGCGGGCTGGCCTGGGGCATCATTGGCTTTGCCGCCGGACAACCGCCGGTGATGGTGATTGGCCTGCTCGTCGCCGCCAGCAGCGCGGGCTTTCTCGGTCACAACTGGCAACCAGCACGCATCTTCATGGGGGATGTGGGCAGCGCGTTTTTGGGCTACACCTTCGCCGTCTTGCCGCTGCTGCTGGCACATTTGACCGAAACGCCACGACTGGCGGCCGTCGCCCTGCCCATTGGGGGTCTAATCGTCTGGCCTTTCTTGTTCGATACCATCTTCACCCTTTTGCGCCGTTGGCGGCGCGGGGAACACCTGTTTACGGCCCACTGCACCCATTTGTACCAACGGCTGGTGTTAAGCGGCCGGTCACATGCGGCCGTGACCACCCTTTATGCGCTGCTGTCCGCGATTGGCGCACTTATCGCACTGGCCTGGTTCTTTCAGTTCGCGCTTTGGACAACCATCATTCTGCCACTCCTCGCGTTGGGCCTCTGGAGCCATGTGACTCGATGCGAAATTCAACTCAATAAACGAGCCAACGAGCAAGCCAACCTACAAAAGCCACTTTAAGCACTCAGGGGGAGTACATTATGCTTTTGCTTACACTTCGTAATCGCCACTTTTTGATCCTAGACTGTATCTGGCTCTGTCTGACGCCTTACCTGGGTCTGACATTGCTCCAGGACGATCTAATGGTCCCGGCCCACTATCTGCCAGGGTTGCTGATCTACACCGCGCTGGCGTTGATGGTGCGCCTGTTCATCTTCAAACGCCTGGGCATCTATTCGCGCTACTGGCGTTATGCCGGGGTGGATGAGCTAACCGACATCGGCCTGGCAATTATCGTGGCCGGATTTATCGTTTTCCTCATCTATTTGCTGGCTCGCCAGTTTTACACTTTCACCTTCGCCCGCACACTCCTGCTGTTGGAGATGATGCTCGCCTTTTTGGCCGTAGCCGGCACTCGTTTCGCGCTGCGCGTATTGGATGAGAGTCGTTATCGAGTCCATCGCAATAGCGGGCAACGGGTGATGATCATCGGCGCGAACGACACCGGCACGGCCGTCGCCCGCGAACTACAAAGCAAGCCACAGTTGGGCTATAAACCTGTCGCCTTTCTCGACAACGACATCTACAAGCAGGGGATGTATATCTTTGGCGTGCCAGTTTTAGGCAAGCTGGAATCCTTGCGCGAGCTGGCCCAACGTTACCAGATCGAACTGGTGATCATCGCCCTCCCCGCCGCCTCTGGCAAGGTCATCCGCGCCATTGTTGCTCTCTGCGAAGAACTGGACTTGCACACCAAAATCATGCCCGGCATCCATGCCTGGCTGCAAAGCAACAGCAACAACATCTACCAGTTGCGCGATGTAGAGGTGGAGGACTTGCTGCGCCGCGACCCGGTGCAGACCGACATCGCGGCCGTGAGCAAACTGGTGCAAGGGCAACGAGTGCTGATCACCGGCGGGGGCGGATCCATCGGCAGCGAGCTTTGCCGCCAGATATTGGCGTGCGCCCCGGCCGAACTGATCCTGGTTGGTCACGGGGAAAACTCCATCTTTGAAACGTGCCAGCAGCTGACTTATCTGACGACAAACGAAACGATCATCACGCCGGTCATCGCCGACATCCGTTCGCGCACCCGTCTGGCGGCTGTTTTTAAGCGTTACCAGCCAGATATTGTTTTCCACGCCGCCGCCCACAAGCATGTCACCCTGATGGAGCAAAACCCCACAGAGGCTATTACCAACAATGTCTTTGGCACCATGAACCTGCTGGAGGTAGCGCAGGCGTTTGACGTCCAGCGACTGGTGATGATCTCCACCGACAAGGCGGTGAACCCGGCCAGCGTGATGGGAGCCAGCAAGCGCATCGCCGAATTGCTGGTGCGCCAGGCGGCTCTGAGCAGCGGCCGTCCCTATGTGGCGGTGCGCTTTGGCAACGTTTTGGGCAGCCGCGGGAGCGTGGTCCCGGTGTTTAAGCAACAAATCGCCAGCGGCGGCCCGCTCACCATCACCCACCCTGATGTGCAACGCTACTTCATGACCATCCCCGAAGCGGTGCAGTTGGTGATGCAGGCGGCCGTGTTGGGGCAGGGCGGCGAAGTCTTTATGCTCGACATGGGCGAGCCGGTACGGATTGTAGACCTGGCTAAAGACCTGATCGAACTGTCTGGTTTGCGCGTCGGCCAGGACATTGACATCACCTTCACCGGCCTGCGCCCAGGTGAAAAACTCACCGAAGAGCTATCCCACAATGGGAACCACTATCTGCCCTCCGCGCACGAGAAGATATTCATCGCTGAAGCGGCCGATAGCCAGTTACCTGCTACGCTGGAAGTAGGATTGCAACGCCTACAAAGGGCCACCAGGCACAACGATACGCTAACCATCTCGCGTTGCTTGCGCGAAATCGTCCCTGAATTTCGGCCTGCGCTGAATGAAGACCCCGCTGCGGCCGTTCTCCTTCCGGCCGTTACCCCTAACATGGTTCCGGTGACAGCTACCTAACTTTCTCCCTCACTTCTCCAAACAGAACAAATTTTACCATCCAGCTAAAAGGCCGCCTGATGATTTTCATCAGGCGGCCTTTTTTTTAAGGTTGTAGGCCCACGTTATCACTTGACAAGCCTCTAATTTCCCATATTATACAATAAATACGCAAATTTACGCAGAAAACGTTTAAAATTACTAGATACGCGCAGAAGAGCGCGGAAAACAAGAAGCTTAAAAACAAGATAAAGACCTCGAAACTGCCAGAACATCCAGCCCCTCTATTCAACTGATTTTCTTCGCCTCTCAAGAGGAAATAGATAGATAAGTTTTTTCACCTATCTACTTTTTGGGTAAATCGCGCATAAATACGCAGGGAAATAGTGGGACGCAAAAAATCGGACAAGGTATAATGCTTTTACGCAGAATCACGCAAGCCTACGCAGAAATTAACAGAAACAACTCGTACCGGTTGAATGTATCAGGTTTTGCAAACAGCCAGAACAAAACCGCACACTTCCTGGCAGTAACAAAGTCTTAGATCATCATTACACCGCTTACAAGCCGAAGCTACACCCAAAGCGATGGGTAGAGTTATTCTTGGATTTACGCATGATGCGGTAAATCCTGACGTGTTGTTGGTTATTACGCTACTCGCGTAATAAGTTGAAGTTGAATTTATCGGTCTATATAACGTCTCCGTAAAGGGGACGTGGAGAAGAGGGAAAAAAAGTGGCCGCTCCCAAAGGAAACGGCCACTATATAGATGAGACACTTTGGCCAGCGTCATCATCTATATAGTAACCAATTTGTATGCTCCTTGCAATAGGACTCGCGTGCCATTTCGTTTTCCTCAACTTTTTTCTTAACCAAAGTTAAATAGGGTCGGCCGCCGAACTGAAGTAGTTTCGGCCGTTGCCACTCGCCCACCCCCAACGCCTCGCCGCGCTGGAGAAGTCACCTGCTGGCTTATCCAGGAAGGGAAGATGCGCTGCTTTGTGCAGCCCTTACCCATTACCAGCGGTCGCGGCCACATCAATCGCCCGATTAGACACCAGTATGTCGAAAGGGCGGAGCCTGGTTTCTTGCAGAGCGCGAAAATCCAATGCTACATCTATCCACCGGCTTGTCACTCATCCTATTAGTTGCCCAGACGATCCTGCTGGCGCTCATCAGCTACTTGCTGTTGCTGACCGTCGCCGCCGTTCGCGCCGCCGTTCGTGCAACAAGCCCCTTGCAGGGTAAACTGGAGACCATTCTACCAACGCGGCTCCCCTGCCCTACTTTCCTGATTTTGATTCCGGCACACAACGAAGAGAAGCTGCTGCCCCGCCTGTTACAAAGTGTGGCCGAACTGGACTACCCGCCAACAGCTTACGCCGTCCATGTAGTAGCCGACAATTGCAGCGACCAGACGGCCGCCATCGCCCGGCAAATGGACGCAACCGTCCACGAACGGACAGACACGCAACTTCGCGGCAAAGGGCCAGCCCTACAGTGGCTGTTGCAACACATCTGGACAAGCGGATTGCCGCACGATGCGCTCGTCATCCTCGACGCCGATTCTTACATATCACCCAACTTCCTGCGGGTGATGGCTGAACGACTGGCGGCAGGAGAACGAGTCATCCAGGCTTACTATGCCGTGGACGCGCCGGAACGAACGCGAAACGTCGCCCTGCGCTATGCCGCCTTTGCCGTGTTGCATTATCTGCGGCCGCTCGGCCGTCTCGTCTTGGGTGGCTCGGCTGGTTTAAAGGGCAATGGGATGGTCTTTGCTGCTGACATGTTGCACCACCATGCGTGGTCGGCCGCGCTGACCGAAGACATCGAACTACACATGAAGCTACTACTGAATGGGGAATCCGTTTCCTTTGCACCGCAAGCCACCGTCTGGGCAGAGATGCCCGATTCGGCGGCGCAAGCTGAATCACAGCACGCTCGCTGGGAAAGCGGCCGTCTCCAGATGGCCCGTCACTATGTGCCGCAACTATTGCGGGCAGCGTGGCGGGTCGGCCGTCAGGGAGAGTGGCGGCGTGCCTACTTGTATATCGATGCGGCTATTGAACATATCATCCCCCCACTGGCTATCTGCGGCACGCTCATCATCCTGAGCCTGTTGGCCGGGGTTGGCCTCTACTTCATCAATATGCACTGGTTCGAGCACGCCGCACTGGCAAATGCACTCAGCAGCGCGAATGTGTTGGTTAGCATTGCGCTCCTCGCCGGTTTGCTGGTCTATGTTTTTGCCGGGCTGTGGCTGGTGAAAGCTCCCCAATCAGTCTACCGTTCACTGTTGGCCGCGCCCGTTTATATGGTATGGAAAAGCCGTCAATATCTGTCGTTGGCTCTGTCGTTGGTGGTGAACAAGAATAAGCAACGGCCGTCGTGGACCCGTACCGCCCGTAACAGCACCTGATCTGTAGGAAGTAGAGAGCGGGTTTCCTGAGCAACGCAGTTGCCGAAACCCGGTTTCTCCGACCGGTACAGTCAACAATCTAACTATGGAAATCGCTGTGAATACATTCTCCAATGCTCAGTATGTACTCTCTCTGAACAGTGGTAGCGACCTATCCAAACAAAAGACCACACTGCTTTTTGTCGAGCAAGTGGCTTCTCCCCTCGGCCATCGGGAACCCATTTCCGCTTCCAAGACCGAACAAGCGTTAGAACGGTTTGCCCGGCAGTCTCACAAAACGACCTGGCAAATACGCGGTCAGTTGCTGCTGTGGGCAGTTCGCCATCGCCTGGAAAGCGGGGCGCGACGCTTATTCGATTTGCTCGTCGCCAGCCTCGCGCTCATCGGTGTCTCGCCGCTGATGCTGATCACGGCGATAGCGATCAAGCTGGATTCCGAGGGACCGGTGATCTTTAAGCAAACGCGCGTCGGCCGTTTTGGCGAGAGCTTCACCATCTACAAATTCCGTTCGATGCGTAGCGACGCCGAGGAGCTGAAGGCGCAGCTAGAGGCGTTGAACAACGCCGATGAGGTGGTGTTCAAAATGAAGGATGACCCGCGCGTGACCCGCAGCGGCCGTATCATCCGCCGCCTGAGTATTGACGAACTGCCTCAGCTTTTCAACGTCCTGCGTGGCGAGATGCGCCTGGTTGGCCCGCGTCCGGCCGTTCCCGAAGAGGTGGCTGCCTATCAATTTGACCAGTATCGCCGTCTGGAAGCCCCGCCGGGCATGACCGGTCTGCAACAAGTTTCTGGACGCAGCGACCTCAATTTTAAGCAATGGGTCGAGCTAGACCTGCAATATGTGGAAGAGCAAAGTTTGTGGAAAGACATCGTGATCTTGCTGAAGACGATCCCGGTCGTCCTTTCCCGCCGGGGTGCGTATTAAGGTCAAACCAGAAACCGGGTTTCTTTAAGAAACCCGGTTTCTAAATGATGAGCGACAAATGATCATGCGTAAGCTGGTTCTGGTATTGGGTGTTCCCATTGACGACGTAAACATGAGCGAGGCGCTCGACCGGATTGAGGCCTTTATCCAGATCGGCCGTGCCACCGGCAAGAGCCACCAGATCGCCACCGTAAACGCCGACTTTGTGGTAAAGGCACAATATGACCCGGAACTGCGTTACCTGTTGCAAGAGGCCGATATGGCGACGGCCGACGGGATGCCGCTCGTTTGGGGAGCGCGACTGCTCGGCGTCTTGCTGGAAGACCGCGTGGCCGGTTCAGACATGGTCCCGGCGTTGATCGAACGAGCGGCCGCCAAAGGCTACTCCGTCTACTTCCTCGGCGCAGCCCCGGAGGTTGCTCAACAAGCGGTAGACATCTTACAAGAGCGACATCCTGATTTGATTGTCGCCGGGGTCTACTCCCCTCCTTATCGCTCCGTCTTAGAGATGGATGAGGCGATTCTGGAGGATATTCAAGCGGCTCGACCCGACATCCTGCTAGTCGCTTTTGGCAATCCGAAGCAAGAAAAGTGGATTGGTATGGTGCGCCGCCAACTGAACGTACCGGTGATGATCGGAATTGGCGCAACATTGGATTTTATTGCCGGAAGCAAAAAACGCGCCCCACGCTGGATGCAAAAAAGCGGTCTGGAGTGGTTGCACCGTCTGGTCCAGGAACCGGCGCGGCTGTGGCGGCGCTATGTGGTTGATCTGGCGATTTTCAGTACCTTTTTCTTGCGCCAATGGTGGCAACAGTGGCAACGGCGCACACGCTCCACCAACTCCCTGCTTCTGCCCTCGGCCGCTGCGTTGCTGGTGGATGACAAGGCGATTTTGAACGTGGAGGGGAGATTGACGGCCGACAACGCCCAGACCCTGCTCTTCGCCGGACAAGAGGCGTTGGCGGTAACGCCAAACATTGTGGTCAATCTCGGCCGTGCCGACTTTCTCGACAGCGCAGCCATTGGGGTGTTGGTGAACCTGACCAAGCAAGCGCGGGAGCGAGGCGGCGAACTAACATTGGCGGCCACGCCGCCGCTGATCCGGCAAACGTTCGATCTGTTACGCCTGGATACCTACTTTCTCTTTCATCAGGATGTGGAAAGTGCGCTCAACGCCACCGCCTGGACGATGGAATCCCTTCCGGTGGAGAGCGAGAAGCCAGCAGGGAACAAGTGGCATGTCCTTCATGTGCCGCGCCGCCTGGATCATGTGACCGCGCCGGAAGTGGCGGAGCATTGGTCGGCGGCCGTCACCAATACGCCCTTTGTGATTCTCGATTTTTCGCAAACCGTATTGGTTACCAGTGCCGGGCTGGCACTGTTGGCACGGCTCCATCGCATCGCCCAGGAACAGAATGGGGAACTGCGGCTCGCTAACTGCTCGAAGGATGTGTGGCGGGTCATGGAGTTGGTGCGTTTTGATAAGATGTTGCGGCCGTATCCCGATCTGGCGGCCGCGCTCCTATAGAGTTTAGCAACGAATTTCGCGAATTAACTCGAATAAATAGAAACCGGGTTTCTTTGAGAAACCCGGTTTCTGAAAAACAAATGCAAGCGATTTTTTTAGCAACGGGTGAATCACATAAGCTACGGCCGCTGACGGCTACGCTCCCTTCTCCGCTGTTGCCGATTGCCAACCGGCCGGTGATGGGGTATGGAATTGAACTGCTGGCCCGACATGGGGTGAAGCAGATTACCGTTAGCCTGCACCATCTGGCGGGGGAGATCGAACGATCTTTCGGCGACGGCCGTCGCTGGGGTGTCTCGCTCCACTATCGTTTGCAGCGCCAGGCGATGGGAACGGCTGGCTCCTTGGTGCTGGCAAAGCAGGCATTGACCGAGACCTTCATTGTCCTCCCCGGCGACATAGTGGCCGATGTGGATTTGACGGCCGCGCTCGCCGCCCATCAAGCATCCGCAAGCGTGGCGACGATCATCACGCGGCCGCTTCCGGCGAGCGACGCTGGAATGGAGGAGAGCAACCCCAACCGCAACCACACTGGCATCTACATTTTTGAGCCGGAAGTAATGGCAGCAATCCCCTACCGTACACCATTTGACATTCGGGAGCAGCTTATCCCGCATCTGTTGTCCACCGGGGCAACGGTCCACGAATATGAGGCGGAGGGGTACTACAACCCCTTAAACACCTGGGTAGATTATCAGGCGGCACAAAAATATTTGTTGCACGGCGAACGGACAGGGGAGACCGGCGGCCGATCACGCTTCGTCAGCCTGACCGGTATGGAAGTGCAGCGCGGCGTATGGCTCGGCCGCAAAAGCAGCGTTCACCCCCAGGCCAGTCTGGTCCCGCCCGTCTACATCGGTGAACAGTGCCAGATTGGGAAGGGGGTTGAACTCGGCCCCTATGCAGTCCTGGGCAATCATGTGATCGTTGACGAAAACGCAACCATTACCAATAGCACCATTCTCAATGACACCTATGTCGGTCAATTGCTCCACCTGCAAAACAAGGTGGTAGCAGGCAAGTTGGTCATTGATACCACAAGCGCGAACCATGTACACCTGACCGATCCGTTTCTACTGAACGAAATCGGCCGCACCCTACACCTGACCATCCAGCGCGGGCTAGACATCCTCATCGCCTTGCTCTGGCTGTTGCTGCTCTCGCCTCTGATGCTGCTGATAGCCGCTTTGTTATTCGTGACGACGGGACAGGTGTTTGAGCGTATGGTTCGTTTTAGCCAAAAAACGGCCGCGTCTGGCGATGAGCGCGACCAGACCCGGCAAGCCCATCAAACCCATCACTTACTTCACTTTCGGACACGGGCGGCCGATGGGCAGCTTAGCCGGTTGGGGCACTGGCTGGCGCGTTGGGAGTTGAATCGGCTCCCAGAGCTTTTTGCTGTTGTGTGGGGAGAGCTGCGATTCGTAGGAGTTAAACCATTAACAGAAGCAGAAATGAAAGAGGCGAATGAACCCTGGCACCAGACAAGAACCGGGTGTGAACCTGGTTTTACTGGACTGTGGTACACACAAACGCAACCAGGAAGCGAACTAGACGAGATATTGATGGCTGATGTCTATTACGCAGCCACGCGCACGTGGGGTGGAGATCTACGTCTGGTTTGCCGCACCCCTGTTCGTTGGTGGAAACGCCTCATAGAAGAAGGAAAAGGACATGAACCTACAGCACTTACCAAACCTACAAAACCTACAACTACCTTTAGCTAAAACTAAACAGGTGAATATAGAAATCATAGAACTATCCGGCCGCTTTGACGCCCAAACCGCCCCTACCATTCAAGAAAAACTGGCGCGAGCGATTGCTACACCTCCGGCACAGCTGGTGGTGAATTTGGAGGCGGTGGAATTTATTGACTCGACGGCTCTCTCGACGCTCGTGCAGGCGATGAAACAGGCACGCCAATTGGGCGGCGATGTGTGCCTGTCTGGTCTCCGCCAGCCGGTACGGATTATTTTTGAACTGACCCGGCTGGACAAAGTCTTTGACATCTACGCAACGAAAGAAGAAGCAATCCTGGGGTTGACGCGAGGCTAATATTATGATCAGCTATCCGCTGTCTAGCACTTGGGCGTTACCCGTTAAAGCTCCCAGGAAATTGATGTTTGAAGCCAACGGGACAAAAGAAGAACTGGAGATGGAGTCGGCGCGGCGCGTCCAGACCTTGCTCTTCTCGACAACGCTACCGTGCGTTGCTGGGTTGGAGATAGGCGTTGTTTACCGTCCAGCATCGCGTGTTGGCGGTGATTATTATGACTTCCTGGAGAAAGCGGGACGGCCGCTGACCTTCTCCGTGGGTGATGTATCGGGCAAGGGGATGGCGGCGGCGATGTTGATGACGATGACCCGCACCATCATGCGGGCCTATGCCGATTCATCCCCATTGCCCACACCGGCGGCCGTTCTCAGCAACGCCAATGCCCAGCTCTACAGCGACTTCACCACGGTGAACGCGATTGCCACCGCCTTTATCGGCCAGTACGATCCCTTCCACCGCACCCTGGTCTATGCCAATGCCGGACATTCGCCGGTGGTTTATCGGCCGGTGGGTGGAAACGCGCGGCTGTTGGAAGCAGATGGGACGGCTCTGGGCGTCATGCAGACGACCTTCTCCACCAACCAGTGGCTTAACCTTCATGCCGATGACCTGCTGGTCATCGGGACTGATGGCCTGGTTGAGTCCCGTAATCCAAAGGGCCAATGGTTTGGCTATGACCGGTTGTTAGATACGATTGACACGCTGGGAAACCGTCCGGCACGCGAGATCGCCAACGAACTCTGTGCGCAGATTGATGCCTTCAGCGACAGCGAGATGCGTGAGGATGATCAAACAGTAGTGGTGTTGAAATGTATAGAAGATTAAATGGTAGTACAATGGGTGCTATGGTTCCTTATGGATCAGAAAACACCATTCGACTTGATCTCCCCGCAACGTATCAATTCTTGCCCCTAACCGGCAAGTGCGTTCGCGCACTGTTGGAAGTCGCCGAACAACCGGCCGATGAAACAATCGCTTATAATATCGAGCTGGCTGTCTATGAGACCTGTACCAATATCGTCGAACACGCCTATGGTGGCGCGAGCGGCAACCCCCACTGTCGGATCGAGTTTATTTGCGCTCTACAAGACAAGCCCCGTTCCCTGGTCATCATCATTCGCGATACAGGACAAGCACTTAAGAAATTAAATGAGCCATCCATCCCAGAACCTGGGCAAAGCGGAGGATACGGATTGTTCCTGGTCTACCAATTGATGGATGAAGTCCATTACCACTCCGACGCACAGGGGAACCGTTGGCAGTTGATCAAGCATCTTTAGCATTTTCACCCTGCACAGACAACAACTGATAGCGTCGCTGTAGCGCGATTTGGCAAATCGGACTACGCGATTTGGCAAATCGCGCCACACGGCCCGCCTATTACTCCCAAGGAAAGCGCGTTGAAAAACCAAAACATCCAGGTCTCTATCGGCTTGCCGGTCTATAATGGCGAGCGTTTTCTCGAAGCGGCACTAGATTCGCTGCTGGCGCAGAGCTATTCCAACTTTGAATTGATCATCTCTGACAACGGCTCTACCGATCGGACGCCGCACATTTGCCGCGCCTATGCCGAGCAAGACTCGCGTATTCGCTACTATCGCAGCGAACAAAATCGCGGAGCGGCCTGGAATTTTAACCGTGTCTTTGAACTGGCGAGCGGCGTGTACTTCAAATGGGCTGCCCATGATGATCTCCTGTCGGCCGATTATTTAGAAAAGTGCGTCGCAGTGCTGGACAGCGATCCCAATGTTGTGGTGTGCCACTGCGAGGTACAGATCATGGATGATGCCGACCACCCTATCCGCCTCGATGATGTGCGTCTGAACACGGCCGATCCCCGGCCACACCAACGCTTCCGCGAACTCTTACTGAAATACCATCTCTGCTTCGACATCTTTGGCCTGATCCGCCGCAGCGCATTGGAACAAACACCATTGATCGGCAACTATAGCCATGGGGATGGCGTGTTGCTAAACCAACTGGCCTTGCGCGGCCGTTTCTACCAGATTCCCGAACCCCTCTTTTTCTCGCGCAAGCATGAACATCAATCTATGGACGTCTATGGCGTCTATCGCGATGGGGACAACGACTATCATCAATATACTGTATGGTTTGATCCCAACCACGCTGGAAGGTTGATCTTTCCTGCTTGGCGCATTTTTGCGGAACATATCAAGACAGTCTGGCACGCACCGATCCACCCGTTTGCCCAATTGCTCTGCCTGCTCTATATCGGCCGTTGGGCCATCCGCTGTCGTCGTCTGTTGTTGAGAGACCTGCTGTTCGCCGGTCGTTGGTTGCGCCACCGTCTCACCCGTAAGCAGTCCAAATCGCAGGCGGCCGTTCTCACGCCATAAACCACGTCCAAGCGCACGACTTAGCACCATTTCGGTTGTGCCCGTAGCGACAATCCTCCGGATTGTCCAACGAGTCGTTCCAGCCTCGACAAACGGCGACGTTTGTCTCTACCGCCAGCAAAGCGTGCTACAGAACAACCATGAAAATCGCCTTCGTCAGCCAACCCGTTGATTGGCTGCTGCCACCGCACCAAAATTCCATCGGCATCTGGACGTACCAGATCGCCCGGCGGTTAGCCCGCACCCATCAGGTCACAGTCTATGCGAAGCGGACCCGCGACCAGCACACGGCCGCCAACGAAGGGATGGCGTTTCGCTTTATTCGTTCGCTTCCCAACCGACTATGGGACAGACCACGCCGTTGGCTGCCAACCGGCGACCGGCGGCGGCCGTTCTTCGCCTCGACCCTTTTCCAGGCGGAGTACGCGCTGCAAGTCGCGCTGGACATTCGCCGGACGAGGGCTGATATTGTCCACATCCAAAACGTCCCCCACTTCGCACCAATCATCCGCGCCCTCAATCCCAGGGCGAAGATCGTCCTGCATATGCACTGTGAATGGTTGACACAACTGGACCCGGCCCTGATGCGGCGGCGGATAGAGGCGGCCGATCTGGTCATTGGCTGTAGCAGCTACATCACCAGCAAGATTCAACGCCGCTTTCCTGAATTAAGCGGCCGTTGTCACACTGTTTTTAATGGCGTGGATATAGATTGTTTTCACCCGCGCGGCCGAGAGAATGAGGGGGCTAAACATCTACTGTTTGTCGGCCGTGTCTCTCCCGAAAAGGGTATCCACCACCTGCTTGATGCTTTTGAGCAGGTACGCTGGCACTATCCCGATCTCCGCCTCTCCATTGTCGGGCCAATCGAATCGGTGCCACAGGCGTTGATTGTGGATTTAAGCGATGAGCCGTTGGTCAGGCAACTGGCGCACTATTATCAGCGGCCGTATCTCGACACTTTGCGCGAACAAATTCCGGCGGCCGCAGCCCACCAGGTGGCGTTCACCGGTTCGCTGGCCCATGCCGAAGTCGCCGACTACTACCGCCACGCCGATGTTCTGGTTAACCCATCGCTGAGCGAATCGTTTGGGATGAGCCTGGTAGAGGCGATGGCCTCTGGCGTGCCGGTGGTGGCCGCCCGTACTGGCGGCATGAGTGATATTGTCGCCGATGGACAAACAGGGCTTTTGGTCAAACCCGGCAACAGCGCGAAACTGGCCGATGCGATTCTGACGTTGCTAGACGATCAGCAGGCCAGCGAGGAGATGGGGCGCAA
Source organism: uncultured Ardenticatenaceae bacterium (assembly GCA_964410625.1). Classification (GTDB taxonomy): domain Bacteria; phylum Chloroflexota; class Anaerolineae; order Promineifilales; family Promineifilaceae; genus CAYPHY01. The sequence continues at coordinate 78,926 of CAYPHY010000002.1, forward strand.
CGGCCGACGGCGGACTGAAGCCTGCTTCTCCTGGGAAAGCATTGTCAGCCAGTTAACCCACCACTACCAACACCTGTAGGACAATCCTCCGGATTGTCCCGAAGGTTTGCCAACCCGAAGGCGTGCCACGAAAAGAGATAAGCAATGTCCCTTAGACACTGGTTGCGAAAGCAAATGATTCATTCACTGCTACAAGAGGCAAAAGCGATCAGCGCGGCCGAATTACGCCGTTCGGCCGTCATCTTCGCCCCCCACCCCGATGATGAATCGCTGGCCTGTGGTGGAACGATAGCACGGAAGGTGCAATTAGGGGCCAGGGTGCAGGTGGCCTATATGACCGACGGCCGCCACTCCCATTCGCGCTATATCAGACCACACCAACTGGCTGCGCTGCGCACACAAGAAGCATTGGCCGCCGGGCGGATGTTGGGCCTGAATGATGTGGACGCTACATTTCTCAATTTTGAAGATGGTTGTCTGGCGCAGGAGGAGACGGCCGCCATACGAAGCGTGACCGGCATCTTGAACAGTTGGCAGCCGGAAGAGGTCTACATTCCCTATCGCCACGAACCCCCGGCCGATCATGTGGCGACCCACCACATCGTCTTAGCCGCGCTGCAAGAAAGCGGCTTGAAACCGGTTATTTATGAGTACTCAGTCTGGTTCTGGCAACATTGGCCGTGGACGCCCTTCCCCGGTGGTTCGCGGCAAGCCAACTGGAACTACATCAAGAACAGCCTCACCCACGGCTTGGGATTGCAACTGATGCGCGACTTTCGCCGCTTTGTCCCTGTCGCCGAGGTGTTGGAGCAGAAGAAAGTGGCCCTCGCCCAGCACAAAACGCAGATGGTTCGCCAGGCGGCCGATGCCCCCTGGCCGATCCTCGCCGATGTAGACAAAGGGGAGTTTCTTTCGCTGTTCTTTCAACCTTATGAGATTTTTCTGGAAAGGTACAACTAGGAATCTATCCGGAAGTTAGATCGGCGCACGCTTTTTAACGCAGAGTCGCAAAGAAACAGAGACGCAGAGACTTCATCATTTAATCATCTCTGCGCCTCTGCCCCTCTGCGACTCTGCGTTAAATCCTTGATCTAAAAGAGAAGAAAATGACAGATAAGCAGTTAGTACGCCACTTCATTGATCGCTTCGATGATGAACGCACACCGGGGCGGGTGATCGGCAGCCGCGCGGCCGCGGGCGTGCCACGTGGCGGCACAGATGTTGAAGGTGTCCTCAGCATTGATAACGGGGCGTTACGCATCCAGCCGCTGTTGCAGCCGGGGTGGGGACGGGCTGGTATTGCCTATGGCCCGTACCGCCGGGAAAACGGGCTGGCCTTTGGCGTCTACCTGCTCAACGGCCACCACGCCTCACAAACCGGCGACCTGACGCAGCGGTTGGCCGGGCGGCTCTATCGCTGGGCAAAGGGTAGCGAGGCGGAGAAGCTCCCCAACCGCCTCTACCATTGGGCATTGGTCGGCAACAAGCGGCAATTTTTGCGCCAGCTTCAACGTTGGACGATCCTCGATAAGCAGTATGGACGGGAAGGGGAAGCTGACCCGGCGGCGATCAATGAAAATCTGGCGATTGGTTGGTTTCCCCAGGAGACCCCGGCCGATCCGCTGGCTGAAGGGCATGGCTTTGTCGTCCATTCCGCCGGACCGGAAAACGGCGCGCTCTGGTCGCGCATTGGGAGCAACCTGTTACCCGCTATCAATGGCCTACAAAACATCCCGCTTTATCTGCTAATCGTTTTGCGCGAACAAGGTGCGGCGTACTACGTCGCCTCCTTGCCCAACGCCCATGGCTCGGCCGCCTTGCCCGATATGCGGCCGTTAGCCATTGATCCCTTCAACGATGATCCAATCCTCTATGCCGCCATCTACCAGAGCGTGTTGGGGCAAATCGGCTTTCGCGTGGATACGCGGGTCTATCAGGCACAGGTCGGCCGCCTCTCGGCGTTAGACAAGTGGTATGGGACGGCGGTGGCGGCCGATACGCTGACCGGCATCAACACATTGAGCAACAGTCGCGCCGAAATCGGCGGCACATGGAAGGTTTACACGGGCGAATTGAAGCGCACGCCGAACGGCATCCAGGCGGTAGGCAGAGAAAATTTGGCCGTGCTGGACGCCGGGCAAACGGTGGGGCTGGCCCATATGCTGGTTGATCGGAGCGGCGAACGGGATGTGGTGGGGCTAATCTGGCGCTTTCAAGACAGCGACAACTATTGGCGGTTGATCATCCACCGCGGGGTCTGTTGGCTAAATGTGAAAGTAGCGGGCGAGTGGCAGGAAGTGGCAATGAGCGATCAGTTACCGCCGCTGTCTCGGCCGTTCTCGCTGCAACTACTCGATGACGGCCAAACGTTTAATTTGTATATGAATGGCCAACCACTCTTCGAGCAGGCGTTAAAGGATGATCGCCTATCTGAGGCAACAGGGGTCGGCGTCTATCTCATCGCCAGTAAGGAGGTTTGTGTGCGTGCATTTGAAGCCCATCCGCGGGTGGTTGCCATCCCGGAACCCTTTATTCCCCAGGCACATTGGCTGCCTACGGCCGAAAAGCTGGTTGTCCACGACGATTTCAGCCAGGGCACCGGAGAGTTGGACGGCCGCCTGACCACCTTCGGCGACAAACGCTGGCGCCGCGAATTGGGGACGGGGAGCATTCACGTCAATGGACAGCAAACGGCCGAGGTTCGCGCCAGCGCCGAGCTACCGAATCCCGGCCGCACCGCCTATACCATTTCCTGGGACAACCCGCAGTTCGCCGATTTGCGCGTCAACCTCATCCCACCGGGGAAAGGACGGGGACAGGGGGAAAAGGGGCGCGGTGGCCTGATCATCTGGCAAGACCCGAAGAATTACTTCATTGTCAACACCTGGCTGGATGATTTTTATGGTGGGGCTTCGATCTCCTCCTTTTTCCACCTCAACGGCTTCGAGGAGCTTTATGACGCGGTGTGGACAAATGTCGGCCGTCGCATCTATTGGGGCACACCCTACGAACTACGCCTGGTCTTCGATGGCCTCTCCTTCATCGTCTTTATTGGCGATGAACCCGTCCTCTGCCGCGCTCTGACCGATATTTACCCCCGCTATAAACGAATGGCGATCAACCGGGTGGGGATTGCCGCCAACTGGGAGTGGGGTAACGACACGGGGACCCACTTTCAATACTTTACCGCGTCCGAGTGAGTATTGAGTAATAGAAACCGGGTTTCGGCAATGAAGCGTGGCGCAAGAGCGTGCTCAAGAAACCCAGTTTCTAAATCTGCTCAAACAATATAGTACCGTTGAGCATTGTTAATCATGCAATCTAAATTGAAAATCATCGGCCTGCTGCTGATAGCTGGCTTTGTGGCTTTGCTCGTGGGGCAACGGGCCATGACCAGGTTCGGTGACGACCCGGCATACCTTCCTTTTATCGGCCGAACCGACCGGCCGACACCCGAACCGACCGACGAACCACACCCTAGCCCCACGCCAGAGACAACACCCATACCGGCGGGAATCTTCTTCGACTCCTTCGATGGCGAACCGGTGATGCCCCTACCCTGGAGGCCGGACAACTGGGATGTAACCGTTCACTCGCGCAGCCGCGAACACATTTATGAACTGGCCGAGATGCAAGCTGGACACAGCGAGCATTGTGATCCCCCGCCGACCAACCATCCCATCACGGCCTATGAGGATGCTGTGTTTCAATGCCGCAACCATATGATGACGGCGATTAACGAGGGAGGGTATGGGGCGATTTATCTGACGCCCAACCATCTGGTTGATTTCTCCGGCGGCGAAGCGGTGGTGCGCTTTGATCTCTCCACCGAACGCACCTCGTCGCGGGACTGGGTTGACCTGTGGCTCACCCCTTACGAAGCGCATCTGCAACTGCCATTGGCGGACTGGTTGCCCGATCTCAGTGGCGAACCACGACGAGGGATCAAGATCGAGATGGACAGCTTTGAGGGACAAACGATTTTTAAGGGGGAGATCATCCGTGACCACCAGGCGGAACAGGTGGATAGCGACACCTTAACCGGCTATGAAAGCTTTCTGCTTCCCAGCGCGGCCGAACGCACCACCTTTGAGCTGCGTATCTCCCAGACCCATCTCCAGTTTGGAATGCCCGCCTATGATTTCTGGTGGATTGATACCGACATTTCCGCGCTGGGCTGGGAGCGCGGCGTTGTCCAGTTCGGCCACCACTCCTACAACCCGACCAAGGATTGCAACGATTGCGGCCCCAATACCTGGCATTGGGACAACGTATACATCGAACCGGCCACTCCGTTTACCATGATCCACGCCGACCGTCGCTATGTAGACCCGACAACTGCTCAGAGTGTCAATTTTGGCACGGCCGCTCCCCCCAATGCCTACCTACGCTTTGCCGCCATTGGCAATCATCTGGAAGTCAGCTTCGACGGCGGCACTACCTGGGAAGCAGCACAGATACAGAGCCAGGAACGATATGTCGAAGAAGCTTTCTGGTCTTATTGGACGCCGGTCCCCGCCGGAACGAGTAGCGTCGCCTTTCGCGGCGAGGATTGGTGGGGCGGCAACTGGCACGTGCGTGATATAACGATCTGGTCATTGGCGGCCGACACTTCAACGACAACCACTGACCTATCTGCGACAACCACTCTGACCACGCCGGTAGCCTATGCACCACTAACACTCAATGAGGATGAAACGGCCATCGAAGCCGACATCATCGTGGACACAACGGCCGCCGGCATAACGATTGATCCACGCATCCTCGGCAGCAACCTCCCTGTCTGGCTTAACCCCGACCGCTTTGCCGACCTCACTTTTCGCACGCGCATCCAGGCGGCCGGGCTGACGGTGCTGCGCTTCCCCGGTGGCAGTTGGAGCAATGCCTATGATTGGCTGGCCTGCGAACGGGGGCAGGGGATTGATGACGAGGCCATTTGTTATTGGCCCTGGGCTGCTCGGCCGACAGATTTCATTGACTTCCTGCAAGCAACCGGCATAGAGGGGATGGTAACGGCCAACATCAATGGCACTGCCCAGGAAGCGGCGGCATGGGTCGCCTTCTTCAATGGCTCGGTGGATGACGAACGGCCGCTCGGCGTGGATGTGCGCGGCCGTGATTGGGGGACGGTTGGCGACTGGGCAAGGTTACGCAGCGACAACGGCAACCCCGACCCGCTGCCGGTTCGCTATTGGGAAGTGGGCAACGAGGTCTATGGCGGCAAGGAAGGGAGCGGCCGTGATTGCCTTCCCTGGGGTTGGGAAGATGTCTGGACATGTGACGGGACTGAATACAGTAACGGCATTGGCAGCGGGGACGGCCGCCACGAAGGATACCTCGAATTTCGCGCGGCGATGCAAGCGGTTGACCCGACGATCCAGGTCGGCGCGGTCGGCGTGGCCGGGCAAGGGGAGTGGAGCAACTGGGGCAATGAGGTGTTGAGCGCCGCTGGAACAGAAATGGAGTTCTATGTCATCCACAATTATGGCTTTAATGAACGGCCTGCCACTTATGCTGACGTACTGGCCCAACCGCAAACGATGTGGAGCCGTATCGTCTCTGATTTTGCAGCGGCCGTTGACGACCACGCTGGCGGACGGCCGATCCCCCTCGCGCTGACCGAATACAACCTCTTTGCTGTTGAAGGTCAGGACAGCGAGGGCTGGATGTCCCACGCCGTAAACGCGCTCTATCTGGCCGATACGATTGGACAATTGATCCAAAACGGCTTTGTGATGGCAAACCAATGGGATGTCGCCCACGGGGAAGGCTTAGATGCACCAGGCTATGGCTTGATGCAAGCAGCTACCTATTTCCGTAGTCCGCAATATTACGCCTTCCCCCTTTGGGCGCATTTTGGCAACGAAATGCTGCCGCTGCGTTCAAAGTTGGCGGCCGACACCACGCTCAGCCTCTATGCCGGGCGTAATGGGGCGAATGAGCTTACCCTGCTAGCGATCAACAAGACCGGCGAACCAATCTCGACGACCATTCAATTCGCTGGCGCGGACAGTATTGTTAGCGGCAGCGTTGATGTCGTGGAGGCGGCCGCGCTCGACGCGACCAGCGTCACCTTCAACGGCCTTACCGACCCCGCCGACGATCTTTCCGATGCTCCCGCCGCGCCCATAACCAACCTGAGCAACCCGCTTCACCATACCTTTTCACCCTATTCGATAACGCTACTGCGTCTGCATGTCGCCGGTAGTCAGTAGGCGGTTGGCGGTTGGGAAGAGACTAGAGATTAATGTGGCAAGT
>CAYPHY010000002.1:85283-121155 GCA_964410625.1 uncultured Ardenticatenaceae bacterium
TACTCTCTCGAGGAACCTATGGCTCGTTTAATCATCTTACGCATACTGGAAACCTACTTTCGCCACCGCTGGCTCTATCTACTGCCGATTGTGCTGATGGTGGCGGCGGCGGCCGTCTTCATCTACACCGCCAAGCCCAAATACCAATCGCAAGGCGTTCTCTATGTGCAACAAGAGTCGCTGCTGGCTTCGATGACGGCCGTGACCAACAACGATGGCTCCTGGTGGATGACGCCCTCCCAGGCCACCGCCAACCAGATGAACGAACTGTTGCAAACCGATGCCTTTGTCCGTGCCGTGATCCAGCAAACTGATTTGGAAGCAGAGATGCAAAAAGGGCAGGCCCATGCCGATGAGGTAATAAAAGAGACACGCAAGGCCGTTTGGGTTGCTTCCCAGGGGGATAATCAAGTGCTGGTTGGTGCAGCCCATGAACAACCGGAGGTCAGCTACCAGCTTGTGCATGGCATCATCGAAGGCTACATCCAATGGCAGGTGAATGCCCAACGCGCCGAAAGCCAATCGGCCCATCTCTTTTTTGCCGATTTGCTGCAACGTTATGAAAGCGATCTGAATGCTGCCCGCGAGGCGATGCGCGACTATCTCCGCGCCCATCCAGAACCGCTTCACGGTGAACGCCCCAGCCTGGAACAACTGGAGCTTGCCCGCCTGCAAAGCGAGATTGATGTGGCGGCCGCCCGCTATGCCAGCACGCTGGACAAAGAGGAAAACGCCCAACTATCGCTGGCACAAATCGAAAGCGACGCCCGGCAAACCTATTTGCTGATTGACGCGCCACGCTTACCTATCGAACCCTCCACCTCCCTGAAGCAACTTGCGATCAATGTAGCGATTTTTATCGCTGCCGGATTGGTGCTCAGCGCTGGGGCGATTGTGGGGGCGGCCGTCTTAGACAGCAGCTTCCGTTTTCCCATTGACATTGAACAACGTCTGCGGCTGCCGGTGTTGGCGACGCTGCCAGACACCACAGCGAAGCGGCCGCGCTTCACCAGTTTCCGGCAGCGGCAACCGGCAAGCGACCCGGCTCCTGGCAAGACCCAACAGCAAGAACAACCCAAACCCCGCTGGAAGCCAGTTTCCATCACCCTACAAATCAACCGCAATAGCGGAAGTGGTAGCGGTCAGAACATGGCCCAGGGTGTCATCCAGGACGCTCGACAGGAGCAAGCTACACTGTGAACAAGACCGGTCAAGTTATCGTCAAAAATGCAAGCGTTTTGTTTGCCTCGCAGATCATCACCTGGGCGCTAACCCTGCTGTTGACCATCTTCCTGCCGCGCTTTTTGGGACCGGCGGCCGTTGGTCAATTCCATCTCGCCAACTCGCTCTGGGCGGTGGTGGCGATTGTCGCCACCTTTGGGATGGATGTGCTATTGGTGAAGGAGACCGCCCGCGCCCCTGGACGCGCGGCCGAACTGTTCGGCACCACGCTCGTCCTGCGTTCCCTGCTCTATCTGTTGGGGGCCGGATTCCTCGTCCTTTATACCTGGATAGCGGGCTATGAAGCGGAAACGCTTCAGGTTATCGCCGTCGTTGGCATTGCCAACTTGATTGTCCAGATGACCGGCGCGTGTGAAGCCTTGCTCAAGGGGGTTGAGCGAATGGAGTTCATCTCCTATGGCAACATCGCCGCTAAAACTTTGCTCACTGTTCTGAGTATTGCGCTGCTGCTACTAGGGCAAAGCGTTGTCGCCATTGCCGCCGTTGGCATCGTCGCGGCATTGGTCAATTTGCTATTGCAACTGCGCTACTTACGCCGATTGCAACTGCTTACCTTCTCGTTTCAATGGGGATTGGCTCGCTGGATGCTTCGCGCCAGCTTCCCCTACTTGCTGGTCTATGCCTTCCTTGTCCTTTATATGCAGGTGGATATTGTGATTATCTCCCTGTTGGTTAACGAAGAAGGCGTCGGCTGGTATGGCGCGGCCGACCAACTATTTGGCACGCTCCTGTTTATCCCGACGGTGTTTATGACGGCCGTCTTTCCGGCTCTCTCCCGCCTTTATACCAGCGCGTCAGAGTCGCTGCCCCGGCTGATGAGCCGCAGCTTCGATCTGCTCTTACTGGTCAGCGTTCCGATTGGCTTCGGTATCATCGTGATCGCCGATTCGCTGGTCGTCTTGCTTTTTGGGCCTGCCTTTGCCAATAGCGGTCCCATTTTGGCGGTGATGGGCCTGGTGCTGATCCTGACCTACCAAAACATGCTCATCAGCCAATTTGTGATCTCCACCGACCGGCAAAACGTCTGGACGGGGATCATGGTGGCGGCCGTGCTGGCTTCCATCCCGCTCGACCTGCTGCTGATCCCCCTCTGCCAACAACTTTTCAACAATGGTGCAATTGGCGGCGCGCTGGCTTTTATCGTCACTGAACTGGGGATGTTGCTCGTTGGCCTACGCTATCTGCCCCAGGGGGCGCTGGACAGCAACAACGGCCGCCTCGCCTTGCGTGTTCTCCTGGCGGGGATGATGATGGTCGCCGCCATCTGGTGGATGCGTGGTTGGGCTTCTGGCTGGCTGCTCGCCTATCCCATCCTGGTTGGCGCGGCCGTCTATGTCACGGCGGTTCTGGCGTTGCGCGTTGTGTCGGCCGAAGAGCGCGAGCTTTTCCGGCAACTGGCGCAAAACGTCCTGCTGCGCGTGCGCCGCCAGCGCACCCAACCCGTCGGATAGACAACGACAACGGATTTAGAAAGAAACGGTTATAGCTTATATGAACATTTTTAGGAAACGACGTTCGCACAATCAGATAGAAGCCCTATCGCTTAGCTGGCCGAACAGCGACGGCACGGCGGGTGAAAGCTTCCCTGGGGAAGTGATCGAGGGGCTGCGGCATATGGTGACCCGGATGCGCCGCCAGCGCATCTTTCCGGCACGGCTGGCGGTTGCCGCTGCTTTGCGCGGCGAAGGGGTTAGCACAATTGCCAGAGCGCTGGCGGTCACGCTGGCACATGATTTGGGGGCGCGGGTTTGTCTGGTTGACCTGAATTGGAATTGGCCGTCGCCTGCGGTGATGACGGAAAGCGAGAATGGAGGGTTGGCGGCCGTGCTAAGCGGCGAAGCAACCCTGGATGATGTACTGGCCCCCACCGGTTGGTCAAACCTGGCCTATCTTCCCGCCGGAACGATCCCTGCCGCTACCCGCCCCGTCCTCGCTCGCAGTGAACGCCTGCACGATACAATTGATCAGCTCAACTGGCGTTATGAACACCTGGTGTTGGATGTTCCCGCGCTGCTGGCAACCAACGACGCCGTACCATTGGTGTCATTGGCAACCTCCGTTTGTCTGATTATTCACCAGGGGGCGACAACGGTAAACGATGTACGTAAGGCATTAGGTGAAATTGAACATCTCTCTGTCGCCGGAACTATCCTCAGCCGTACCACATTCAAAACACCACAACACCTGATGAAATTTGTCCCCGCCTGGTAGCGACCATAGATGAACATCTTTCTTGCTTTTCTCGTTCTTTGTTTTGTGCTAGGCGGCAACGGCCGCTTCCAGCACAACAGCTTTCGGCGCAACAGCGTGATCATCCTCGGTCTGAGCCTGTTGCTGACCGTCGCCTATTTCTTCTTGAACCAACTGTAGACCCATTGTGATTGATTCCTACATTTACGAATCCGGCGCTCATCAGACTATGAGCGTCGCCAATCGCATACGGCGCAACCAGCTTGGCTGGTGGCTGTGGTTCTTGGGCTTAGCGGCCGTCGCCCTCCTGGTTGGTCTTTCAATGGTACGCACTGGGCCACGCCTGGCGCAGGTGGTCTGGTTCCTCTATCTTGCCGGGGCGGCGGCGATCATCTATCGGCCGCGCTATGGCCTTTATCTGATCCTCTTCCTCGCGCTGGCCGGAGACAGCATCCTGATGCCCTGGTACCCGTTCGTCAAGAACTTCTCCAGCGCGGAGTCGCTACTCTATCTGCACGATCAACTGATCGTCAACCCACTAGAGATTTACCTGGTGCTGACCCTGGTCGCCTGGTTGCTGCGCGAGACGATGCAGCGCAAGCTACAACTCGTTCAAAGCGCGATGTTCTGGCCGTCGTTGCTGTTTCTCGGCTTTGTCATCGCCGGGTTGGCCTACGGCATTGGCACGGGGGGGAATCTGAACATTGCCCTCTGGGAAGCACGGCCGCTCTTCTACCTGCTGCTGATGGTTATCCTGACCAGCAATTTAATTGAAAAGCCGGAACATGCCAGTTGGCTTATCTGGTCGGCGATGAGTGGTTTGTTTCTGGAAAGCCTTTATGGCGTCTATGAGTTTCTTGTCGTCCTGCGCGGCTCGTTGGCCGGGGTGGAGGCGATCACCGAACATTCGGCCGCTATCCACATGAATTCGTTTATCATCCTCGCGCTCGTCGCCTGGCTGGAAAAGGCTTCGGCCGCCAAACGCTTGCTTTTGCCGCTTGGCCTGCCGCTTATTCTGCTGACTTATTTGGCGACACAACGACGGGCGGCCTTCTTGTCGCTGGGTATTGCGCTGCTCTTGCTGGCGATCTATCTCTATTACAACAAGCGGCGGCTGTTTTACTATCTGATCCCTCCAGCGGCCGCCATCGGTCTGGTTTATATCGCCATCTTTTGGAATACCAATGGGGCGTTGGGCCTTCCGGCGCAAGCGCTGAAATCAATCATCGCACCGGAGCAGGCCAGCGCGGCCGATCTCTCCTCCAACATTTATCGCCAGATTGAAAATGTGAATACCGGCTTCACCATCCACCAACGGCCGCTGACCGGCGTTGGCTTTGGGCAAAAGTTTTTGATCATCGTCCCCCTGCCCGACATCAGCTTCTTTGAGTGGTGGGAGTATCTGCCGCATAACTCGATCATCTGGATTTGGCTAAAGACGGGTGTGGGTGGCTTTATTGCCATGCTCTTTTTTGTCGGTATGGCTATCTTGACCGGCACGCGAACGCTCTACCGTTTGCGCGGCAGCCAGGCGGGCATTCGTGACTTGCGAGCGATTGCGCTGACGGCCGTCCTCTACATCATGATGCACTTTATCTACGCCTACGTTGACATCTCTTGGGACGCGCAAAGCATGTTCTATGTGGGGGCGATGGTTGGCCTTGTCTCCTGTCTCGCTCCCATTGCGGAGAAAAAGTAGGCGGTGGACTAACATGCTCCTCGAACACTCAAGCAATACACAACGTCTGAAACACCTCATCCGCGAGGAGACATATGGGCTGCATGGACGGCTGCTGCTGGTGCGGTTGCTCTTGTGGCCGTTGCCCTACTTTGTGGGCAGCCGTTTGCGGGCGTGGCTTTTCCGGTTGGCGGGGTTCAACATCGGCCGCGGGGTGTTGATGTTTGGTACGCCGACCATCACCGGCACGCGTGACCTACACCGGAAGCTGGTCATTGGCAAAGCCTCCATGCTCAGCATCGGCTGCTTCCTCGACCTCTCCGAAGGGATCACCATCGGCGACCGCGTGTCTTTCGGGCCGGAGGTGATGGTCATCACCGGAGCACACCAATATGAGGACGGCCGTCGCCGCGCCGGACAACTAAACGCGCAACCGGTGACAATCGGCCGAGGGGCCTGGTTGGGAGCGCGAGCGATCATCCTGCCTGGTGTGACCATTGGCGAAGGGGCCATTGTTGCCGCCGGTGCCGTCGTCACCGAGGATGTGCCGCCACATACGCTCGTTGCCGGGGTTCCGGCGCGGATCAAGCGGCAAATGAACAATGAGATAATGAATAATGAACAATGCAATGAACAATGAGATAATGAACAATGTAAATGCTCTCGCTGCGGAACGGGAAACTACTACTACCACCCGTAATGGCTATGCAACAAGCAATGAACATCCGCGTATATCCGCGTTCATCCGCGTCCTTTTTTCCAAAAAGCTGCGAGAACTATGGGACGATGGTTGGGCTGTGATCCGCGCTCGCTGGTATTTTCGCCGCGCGAATGAGGTGGGGCCGAAGGTGCGGGTGTGGGGACGGCCGCATGTCCGCAATTGGGGGCGAATGGTGATTGGCGGCCGTTTGCGTCTCGTCTCCACCGTCGCCACCGTCGAGCTAGTCGCCATGCCCGGAGCGACCATTGAAATTGGCGAAAACACCTTCATCAATTACGGCACGTCCATCGCCGCCAAACAACTGATCCGCATTGGTGCGGATTGCAGCATTGGCACACAGGTGATTATCATGGACAACAACTACCACTACCTGGAGCCAGAACGGCGCAACGAACCGCCCGACTCCGCGCCAGTCATCCTCGAAGAGAATGTCTGGATCGGTGCGCGAGCGATCATTTTGCCTGGTGTGGTCATCGGCCGCGACAGCGTCATTGGCGCGGGCAGCGTGGTCACCAAAAGTGTTCCGCCCCGTGCGTTGGTCGCGGGTGTTCCGGCCAAAGTTATTCGATTTTTGTAGTGCGGTAGCTGATCCGCACGCGCGGGTAGAACCCGCGCTACGTGAATGAATACTGTATCCGTTATCATACCAACCTACAACCGCCTGAATACGCTGCGGCGGGTTTTGCAAGCTTTAGAAATGCAGACCTATCCCCCGACGCAGTTCGAGGTTATCGTCGTTTCCGACGGCTCGACTGATGGGACAGATGCGTTTCTGGCCGACTATGCAGCGGCCGACCCTCTCTTTCTTCTGCGGCCGTTGTGCCAGGATAACCAGGGCGTGGCCGCTGCTCGCAATCGTGGCATTGCCGCGGCCGAAGGGGAGATCATCTTATTCCTTGACGATGATGTGGTTCCTGCCCCCAATCTGATTGCCGAACATCTGCGGCTGCACCGGGAGCGGCCGCAGGGCATCGTCGTCTTGGGGCCAATGCTGACCCCAGCCGATCATCCACTGTCCCCCTGGGTACAGTGGGAACAGGCGATGCTCAGCAAGCAGTATGAGCAGATGGAGGCCGGACGTTGGCGGCCAACCGCGCGGCAATTTTACACCGGCAATACCTCGCTGCCCCGCGCCATGTTGCTGGTGGCCGGTGGCTTCGACAGTCGCTTTCGCCGCGCCGAAGATGTCGAGCTGGCCTATCGTCTGGAGCAAAAAGGGATTTGTTTCCACTTTAACCCCCAGGCTGTGGGCTATCACTACGCCTCGCGCTCCTTCGCTTCCTGGCTCAATATCCCCTATGAGTACGGCCGCAATGACGTGATCTTCGCCCAAGAGAAAGGAGTTTGCTGGCTACTCCCCGCTATCTGGCGCGAATTTCACAGCCGTCATCCCTGGATACAAATGCTCGCGCGGCTTTGTCTGGACCGTCCCCGGCTCAGTCAACGAATGGCGTGTCTACTGAAGCAAACGGCCGAACGCGGTCAAACCCGCCTGGCCCATGCCGCTTGCAGCGCCTTGTTTAATCTACGTTACTATCAGGGCATGGCCGACCAGCTTGGCGGCCGTGACTCGTTTTTCGCTGGCATTCAAAATCACCCCCTGTAGCGACAATCCTCTGGATTGTCGTCAATCTCGGACAATCCAGAGGATTGTCGCTACGGATGAGAGAAACCATGTTCACCTTATTCCGACAAGACGCCCAACGCTGGGTCATTCCCCAGCAAGTTGCTGATCCATCGCTGATCACTTTCCCTATGATATTGAAGCTGCTCTGGCGACATCTGCCGCTGCAAGCGATGCTCTTTTTCCGTCTAGGTTCCTGGTTCAAAGCCAAACGCATACCATTGCTCCCCGGATTGATCCAACGCTTGCTGTTCTTCCTTTACGGCCTGGAAATCTCCCCTGGCGCGGCCGTTGGCGGCGGCCTCTATATCGCCCACCCGCAAGGGACGGTGATCAGCGCCGCACGGATCGGCCGTAATTGCAGCATCATCGCCAGCGTCACCGTTGGAATGCGCAACGAATGGGCTTTCCCCACGCTCGGTGACAACGTATTTATCGGCGCGGGAGCGCGAGTATTGGGCGGGATTACCGTCGGTGATGGGGCGACAATTGGCGCAAATGCCGTCGTCATCAAAGATGTGCCAGCAGGGGCAACGGCCGTCGGTGTCCCCGCGCGAATTATTCTCCATGATGCTCAAGCGGCTACCCAACAAGCCAACGGCCACATACCTCGCCATCTGCAAATATCTACGCCCAATCCGCGTTAATCTGCGTCCCTTCCCCTGAACAATGAACGTCACCTTTTTCATGGAACAACACATCGGCCACCGTACTTACTACGAGAACCTGCGCCGCTTTGTGGACCGTTCGGCCGCGCTCAACCCCCACTGGGTGGAAATCAGCTATGAGGAGTGCGGCGGTTGGTGGGACCGGCTGCCCTTCTTACCGGCGGCCGTGCGCGGGACAATGAACGGCCGCGCCCAGGTCAAGCGAGGATTGAACCGCTATCCACATAGCATCAACGTCTTTAACACCCAGGTTCCGGCGGCCCTTGGCGGCCGTGACGCCCAACGTCACCCCTACATCCTCTGCACCGACATCACCCCTGTGCAGTATGATCGTATGGGCGCGGAGTACAACCACCAACCCGACCGCCTACCCTGGCTGGCGGCCTATAAACAACGAGTGAACCGCGACTTGTTTCGCGGCGCGGCACGCCTCTTGCCCTGGTCGAGTTGGGCGCGAGCTTCGCTGCTTGAAGATTATGGCGTTGATCCGCAAAAAATTGAGGTCATCGCACCGGGAGTAGACCTCGATTTTTGGCAGCCCGCCGCCTGTCCACGCAGCGACAGTGGCCCATTGCGTATCCTCTTTGTCGGCGGTGACTTTCAGCGCAAGGGGGGCGACTTGCTGATGAAGGCATTCCGCGCCCTTCCGCCAGGCTCGGCCGAACTAACCCTCGTCACCCGCTCTGAAGTTCCCGCGTACCCCGGTGTGCACGTCTATCGTGATTTGCGGCCGAACACAGCAGAACTATTAGCCCTCTACCATGCAAGCGATCTCTTTGTCTTGCCCACACGGGCGGAGGCGTTTGGCATCGCGGCTGTGGAAGCGGCCGCTGCCGGTCTGCCGGTGATTGCGACGGCCGTGGGGGGCCTGACGGATATTGTGGTAGACCGGGAAACCGGCTTTCTGATTGCTACCGACGATGTAGACACCTTAATTTACCGTTTGCAGTTATTGGCCGAGTCACCGGAGCTACGGCAAAAGCTGGGAAGGCGTGCCAGAGTGCGTGCCGAACATTGCTTTGACGCCCGCCAAAACGCAGCACGCATCCTGGACATTGTCATTGACATTGCAAAGGGCTGATCGACAGGTACTGGAAAACAATGAAGTTTACGCTCAATTTTGTCAATACGATTTTATCGTGCATGGGAATCTCCCTGCTCTTTGTCGGCGCTGGCTGTGGTGTGTTCACAGAAGAAACAGACGCCGCCGGTGGGGAAAGCGCCATCGTAGCACCCGTGCCGACGGTTGCCAGTTTTTTCCAGAAGGGGGAAACAATCGTGTTGTCATCCCCTTTAGCCAAAGCTGATTTAACGGCCGCGTCGCCAACCATACCGGCGCGAGCCACCCCCATGCCAGAGCCATCACGATTAGCGGCCGGTTCAGAAACAGCCGTAACCAATCAATTGATCCCACAGCTAACCACGACTGATGAGACAATCTTCACTGAGGTCTATGGTGACGAGATCAATGAGAATTGGACATTGCGGCCGGACAGCAACATGATCATCACCGCCACGACAACGGTTGCCCATAGCGGCCGTTCCTCCCTTGCTGTCACCCCCAGGGAAGATTTCAGCACGCTGTTCTTTGTTGTCAATGCTGATTCTGGCGAGCGTTATCCACGTGATGAACTGTTGGGGGTCAGTCTGTGGCTGAACAGCGGCGAAAACAGGGTTGAACTGGATGATCTGGCGTTGACCGTGATCGGCAGCAACGCTTATCCCTATTGGGTAGCGGCCGACCGCTCGGTTAGCATCAACGAGCGCAGCTTCTTCTCCGAGACGCGCCTCTACTATCTGGGACTCAACGGGCCGATCCCGCCCAACACCTGGGTCGAGCTTCAAGTCTGGCTCGACGACCTTCCGTACGATCCTGATTATCGCTACGTTACCGGTATCTATCTAAAAAACGACGAGGGTTTTCGGGGGACGGTTTATCTTGATGATGTCAACTTAATTCGTCTGAAAGCGGAAGGTTTGGCCGAGCCGGTAGTAGCGAACGAGGAGGCGGAAGATGAAGCTGCTGCTCTTCTTGCCGCCGAATTGCCCCCACCTGAAGCTGAAGCGGCGACGGCCGAAAGTCAATGTGGCAGCCCACCAGAAGGGTGGGTTGTCTACACCGTCCAATCTGGCGACACGCTGTCCGGCCTCACCAACAATCGGAAGGAGATGGAGGAAGTGATGAGCGCTAACTGTATAGAGGACACACGCATCTATACCCATCACAAATTGTGGCTTCCTGCTTTGCCAGTAACGGCGGCCACAGATAGGGACGAATATGCTCAAGAAGAGGAGCTAACGAATGATTAACACACCTACCAGGGCTGCGCCGGTAAAAACCAGCTTGCAGCGTTCGCGCTCTTATCGCCTGGGCTTCATTGTTGAACAGGCTTTGGGCCACGCCACACACGGCCGAAACTTGCAAGCGGCCGTTGCCACCGACAAATCTGTCCTCCCCATGTGGGCTTTTCCTGAGCAAACGGCCGCTGGGCTGCCGGGGAAAATAAGGAATTGGACGTTCAGCGCCGGACTGCAAGCACGCGGCGCATTGCGAGAAATGCAGCGCCACAACCACAACCTGCCCGATGCGCTCTTCTTCCACACCCAGGTAACGGCCACGCTCTGCCTCGACTGGCTGCACCGCATTCCCAGCGTCATCTCGCTCGACGCCACACCGTTGCAATATGACGCGCTAGGTGAATTCTATGCCCACGAGGCCGGTCATGGGTGGTTGGAACGGGGAAAGTGGCAACTCAACCATGCTTGCTTCCAGGCCGCCCACCATCTCGTCACCTGGTCGGAGTGGGCCAAAGAGAGCCTTGTCTGTGACTACCATATCCCGGCCAACAAGATAACCGTCATCCCTCCTGGCGTTGACCCCGACCAGTGGCAACGGCCGCCAGCCTACCAACGGCCGGTAGACCCCACCCGCCCCCTTCGCATCCTCTTCGTCGGCGGCAACCTCGCCCGCAAGGGGGGGATGTTGTTGATGGAGGCGTTTCGCCAGGTGCGAGAGAGATTGGAGATTGGAGATTGGAGAGAGGAGACTGGGAGACTAGGAGATTGGGAGACTTTTAACGCTCAATCTCCCAATCTCCCAGTCTCTCAGTCTCTTCTCTCTCCTGCTCCCCCCATCGAACTGCACCTCGTCACCAAAGACCCCGTACCGCCACAACCCGGCGTCTTTGTCTACCACGATATGGAGCCGAACAGCATGGCGTTGAAGCAGCTGTTTTGGGAGAGTGATATTTTTTGTTTGCCTACCTTGGGCGATTGTTTGCCGCTGGTTTTGTCGGAAGCGGGAGCGGCCGAGTTGCCGCTGGTTGCTTCGCGCGTCGGCGCCATACCGGAAATGGTGCGCGATGGGGAAACAGGTCTGCTGGTCACGCCGGGAGATGTCGAGGAGTTGACCGTCGCCTTATATTGGCTAATCACAAACCCGGGCTGGCGGCAGCGATTAGGCCAGCAAGCGGCACAAACGGTGCGGCAGACTTTTGACAGCCGAAAGAATGCACAACAGTTGCTATCACTATTAAAACAGATCGTTGATGATGCCTCCCCCAACCCATAACCCTACCTTGCTTACCGTCTCCGGGACTATTGCTCCCGACATCGAAACAGAGATCGCACAGGGGCAACGGCCGACGGCCGACTACATCGCCCTCGGCCGCGCCTTACCGGCCGATCTGCTCGACTATGCCCAGGCCCGGCAGCAGAGTGGTTGGCTCGGCCGCTTGTTGGAGCGGGTTGGCGGCCGTAATTTGCTCCTCGCCTGGGCTTGCTTTCGATTACGCCACCACTACTCGACCATCTTCACCGATGGGGAACAGGTCGGTATTCCGCTGGCTTTGCTGTTTACGTTTTTGGCTCCGCGCCGACGGCCGCGCCATGTGATGATCGGCCATCTGCTCTCGGCAAGAAAGAAGGTGTTGTTATTTGATTGGTTCGCGCTCCAGCGACAAATTGATACCTTTTTCGTCTATTCAACCTGGCAAAAAGCGTTTGTCGAAGAACGGTGGAAGGTAGAAGGGGAGCGGGTGGTCTTTACGCCTTTTATGGTGGACACCCATTTCTTTACACCCACACCGGAACGAGTGGTGGAAACCCCAAGGCTGCGGCCGTTACAGGAAGCTGCACAACCGCTCATTTGTGCCGTCGGCCGCGAGCTGCGCGACTATCCAACGCTGATCCAGGCCGTCGAGGGGCTGGAGGTGCAAACGATCATCGCCTCGGCCAGCCCCTGGTCAAAGCGGCCAGACACGACAGCCGGCCAAACCCTGCCGCCCAATGTCCATGTCAGCGGCTATAGCCAATTTGAACTGCGCCATCTCTATGCCCTCAGTCGCTTCCTGGTCATGCCCCTCTATCCCGTTGAGTTCCAGGCGGGTGTGACGGCGATCCTGGAAGCGATGGCGATGGGCAAGGCGGTGATTTGTACGGCAACCCCCGGCCAAACGGATGTGGTTGTCGAGGGTGAGACCGGTCTCTATGTGCCGCCCGGCGACCCCCAGGCTTTGCGCCAGGCCATTTGCTACCTCCTCGATCACCCCGACGAAGCGGAACGAATGGGGCGCAACGGCCGCTCCCGCGTCGAACAATGGATGAGCCTCGATTGTTACGTGGAACGCTTGCGCCGCCATGTTCAGCACGAGCCAGTTAATGTGGTTACGCAGATGGCGCTGATGGAACGCGGATAACACGGATTTTTTTGTGCCGCGATTTGGCAAATCGCGTTACAGGCTTTGTGCGGCCGTCTTGTGCCGCGATTTGGCAAATCGCGTTACATTGCCGCAGCCAACCAGCCGGATTATAATCATGGCATGGGTCTCATTCAGCCAGATATTGAGCAGGACATTGAGCAAGAAGTTGCCTTTGAACCGCCCTACAAAGTCTTTGTCCATAACGATGATGTTACCCCCTTCGATTTTGTGCTGGTCATTCTGCAACGTATCTTTGAACTGACCCCCATGGAAGCGGAACATGTCACCTATATTGCCCATACAACGGGCATTGCTTATGTGACAACGCTGCCGAAAAGCGAAGCCGAAAAGCGAGTCGGCAAAGCCCACTTTGCCGCCAGCCTGGAAGGCTATCCACTGACATTTACCATCGAACCAGAGTAACTTAAATTAAGAAGGATGAAGGCTGAAGGATGAGGGATGAATACGCTTTAGTTCATCGCTCATCCTTCAGCCTTCATCCTTTTTTAGTAAAGGAGATTATATGGAATTCAAACTCAATGGCGCAGGCCCTGTTGGGCGTGCGATGATTGAACGGGATTTTGCGGCACTTTCCCCCTCATACAGCCGCGAATATGCCCTCGTCGTTGATCGGGCGGAAGGTTCAGAAGTGTGGGATGTAGACGGCCGTCGCTATATTGATTTCATGGCCGGAGTAGCCGTTCTCAATGTCGGCCATCGCCATCCGGCAGTGGTGGAAGCGGTCAAGGAGCAGATAGATAAGTTCTGGCACATCTGCCTGACTGACTTTTTCTATCCCCAGGCGGTTGAACTGGGCGAAAAGCTGCAAGCCGTTGCCCCGATGACCGACCCCTCGCTCGTCTATTTTGGCAATTCCGGCACCGAAGCGGTGGAAGCAGCGATCAAGCTTGCCATGTATAAGACGGGGCGCACACGCTTCATTGGCTTCATGGGTGGCTTCCACGGCCGCACCCTCGGCGCACTCTCCTTCACCGCCAGCAAAAGCGTCCAACGGGCTAACTATCTGGCCGGGGTAAAGGTCTACCACCTCCCATATCCCAATCCTTACCGGCCGTTACTGTTCAGCGACAATGGCGAAAGTTACGGCGATTCGGTAATCAACTTTCTCGAAAACGAGGTCTTTCGCACCATGCTCTCGCCTGAAGATGTGGCCGGTGTCCTCATCGAGCCAATTCAGGGGGAAGGGGGCTATGTTGTTCCCGCGCCGAACTTTTTCCCGCGTTTGCGCGAATTATGTGATCGCTATGGTATACTATTGATGGTGGATGAAATTCAAAGCGGCGCAGGGCGCACTGGCAAATGGTGGGCGGTTGAACATGAAAACATCGAACCGGACATCGTTTGCTTCGCTAAGGGTGTGGGCAGCGGAATGCCCATTGGCGGGATCATCGCCCGCGAGGAGTTGATGGTCTGGGGGCCAGGCTCCCACGGCAGCACCTTTGGCGGCAATCCGGTCGCGGCCGTCTCTGCGCTGGCAACACTGAAGGTCATTGAGGAAGAAGGGCTGCTGGAGCAGGCGGCGGAAACGGGCGAATATATCATGGATGCCCTGGCAGAGATGGAAGCCCGCCATCCCAGCATCGGCGAAGTACGCGGCCGTGGGCTGATGATCGGCACTGAATTTGTGACTGACCGCTTGACTAAGGAACGGGCAACGGCGTTGCGCGACCACCTGGTACAACGTGCCTTCGAGATGGGGCTGCTACTCATCCCTTGTGGCAGCAATTCGGTCCGCATGACACCAGCACTCAATGTCCCTCGGCCGTTGGTGGATGAGGCATTGGAAATCTTTGAAGACGCGCTGACCGAAGCGGAGAGTAATTTTCTATCTCGATGAGTCATGCGCCAGATTTATGGGTGAACCAACTTGTGGCGCGGGTTGCCAACCCGCAAGCTCCGGTTATAGGCTGAAAACCCCAAACCGGGCTACTGGGGATTAAACGGATGCAAGCAATAAACAAGGTGGCCGGAATTTCGTTTAGAGGCGATGGGCCAACGATTGTTCCCATAAAAGAACTCTACACCTGGGTTATCTGGCAATTTCCCCGCCGTAAGGATAAGGGTTATTGTGGGGCGGTGCGGCCGTCCATCGCTGAGCATCCGTGGTATCCGGCGCTGATCCAAAGCGACCGCCAGCGCGTCCACATCTATGCCCACCTTTCCGAACAATTCCCAACGCCGGAAGCAGCGGCCAAACACCTTGATACATTGCTAGGGGAGAGTGAATTGTGGTTAGTGGATAGTGGATAGTCAAATTCTAGCCACTATCCACTCGCCACTAGCCACTAAATAACCGTGCCATCGGGGATAATCGCATTCTTGGGGACGATTACGATTCCGTCACGCGCCACCCAGTTTTCATGCTCTTCGTCTGCCCGATCAGGGATGGAACGAATGGTGACATGCGCACCAATGCGAGCGTTCTTGTCAATGATCGCCCCTTTGATCACTGCATTGGCCCCAATACCGACATCAGGACGGCCGAGACGGCGGTTTTCTTCCTTGTCGGCGTCGGTCTCATAATAGTCCGCGCCCATCAGCACCGAGGATTGGATGTTGGCCTCCGAGCCGATGATGCTGCGCAAGCCAACGACACAATCACGCACGGTAGCATCTTGGATGCGGCAACCTTCGGCCGTCAATACATTGTCCAAACGGGTGTTATGAATCTCTGTGCCGGGCAGGAAACGAGCATGGGTATAGATGGGGGCTTCAGCATCATAGAAGTCGAAGGGGGCGTCGGGCTGGGCCATTTCCAGGTTGACCTCATAAAAGCGGCGGATGGTCCCGATGTCGGCCCAATAACCGTCAAAGACATAACCCGATACTTGCCGCTGGTTGATCGCCGCCGGAATGATGTCGCGGCCGAAGTCATTGCCCGGTTGCTCTAAGACTTCCAACAGCACTTCGGTATTGAACACATAAATACCCATCGAGGCCATGAAGGGCTTGTCGGGGTTGTTGCCGCTTTCAAATTGGGACAGGATCGCCTCATCTTTGGGCTTTTCGGTGAAGGCAGTGATCTGGTGGTCTGCGCCAAGCTTGAGTATGCCCAGGCCAGACACGAGATCGCGGCCGACGGGCTGGACGGCAATGGTGATGTCGGCATCTAAATCAAGATGGCGTTGCACAAAGCGGCTATAGTCCATCCGGTAGAGATGGTCGCCGGCCAGGATCAACACCAGCTCGGAACCGGCCTGCTTGATTTCCAGCAGTTGTTTGCGCACAGCGTCGGCCGTTCCCTGATACCATTCCCCACTGCGCGGCGTTTGTTCGGCCGCCAGAATTTGCACCCACCCCGGCGAGAAAACATCGCGGTTATAGGTACTCCAGATGTGCCGGTGTAACGAGACGGAATTATACTGAGTCAGAATGGCGATTTTCTCGATCCCCGCGTGGAAGCAGTTGCTCATCGGGATATCAATCAACCGGTATTTACCGGCCAGCGGCACGGCCGGTTTCGAGCGTTCCTTCGTCAGCGGGTACAGTCGCGCACCCTGACCACCACCCAAGATCACCACCAACACATCCTTCATATTCATTGTTTGCTGCCTCCGTGTAGATTGGAGATTTGAGCTTGGAGAATTAGGGATTGCTTCCTCCAACGATTGTCAATCGCTAATCTCTCGTCTCTAATCTCTAAGCATATCAAGTTTCCCCAGTACCAATAATACCTACCCCGCCGGATTTTGACCATTGGCACGGCCGTGTTGCTCATGCTAAGATTGGCGAAAGGATAGCTGAAGCTCATTAAGGAGTTTATTGGCATATTGGTCTATTAGTGTATTGTGTAATAGACCAATACACCAATACACCAATACACCACTATACCAATACACTGATTTCTTTGAGTATCGTTTATGAGTCGTGTGATTAATATTGATAACCCCGGCAAGCGGCGCAACCATAGCCGCCGCACGATTGCCGAAATGTTGTTATTGCTCGGCCGCAAGACGGCCGTGGATGAAGAGGTCAAGGATATGTCGGCGATGACCGTCTACTTGCTGCGGGACATCGAAAGTACGGTCACAGAGTCGGTTGAGGCCTGGGAAAAGCGTGGCTATTGGATGAAGGCGGAACGCTTCATGCGTGATTGGCTGTGGATACCGGAGATGGCGGTCAACATCGAAGATGTGATCCGCAATGAGGCCTGGGACCTGTTGCCGGAGCTGTTGATAGAGCTTGGCCCGCGCTTCAGCGACATCTCGCTGAAAACGATGACGCGCAAGCCCGACACCTGGCAGGGAGCTTACCGGCGACTGCTGAGCGAACCACCGAGCGAACTGCCCTGGTAAAAGAGTTACGCGGATGGCGCGGATATAACGCAGATGACGCGGATTTCCTTCTTTATTGAGTGCAGCAGGCATTGTTAGGAAAAAAACGCAGAGGCGCAGAGACGCAGAGGTTTACTTGTATTCCTATTCCTCTGCGTCTCTGCGCCTCTGCGTTTAATGGTGATCATCGGATAAATTTTTTTGGATTAATCTTATTCCTTGCCATCTTAGTCAATTGTACTGGCGAAGCGGGCGTCCCCACTCAATCGGTTCCGCCGATTCCTTCTCTCACCCCAAGCCTTATACTCCCCACACCGATCATACAGCCCGCAAATCCCCCCATCACCCAATCCTCCACTCCCCCCGCTACCGAGCTTCCCAATCTCTCACCCACACAATCTCCCCTGCCCCCCAGCCCCCCCGCTCCCTCCCCTACCCCCTGCACCACACCCGGTCGCGTCGAAAGCGGCTCGCTCGACAGCGGCATCGGCCGCCAGTTTGGAATGCCCACAATCGCCTATCGCCTCTACTTTCCGCCGTGCTATGGGCTGGACGGCCGTGTCTATCCCACCCTCTATATGCTCCCCGGCAACATCCATACCGACAGCATTTGGGATGAGTTGGGGCTGGACGAAACGGCCGAGGCGTTGATCACCGCCCAGGCCATTCCTCCGCTGCTGCTCGTCATGGTGGACGGCGGCCCGTTGGCGCTGAATACCTCCGGCGGCCCCGCTTCATATGAAGGAATGGTACTGACGGAGTTGCTCCCCCATATTGAGAGCCGCCATTGTGCCTGGAAGGAACCGGCGGGGCGGGCGATTGGCGGCCTCTCACGCGGTGGCTATTGGGCGTTGGAGATCGCCTTTCGCCATGCCGGGCAGTTCGCCAGCGTTGGCGGCCACAGTGCGGCGCTGATTGACAGCTTCGCCGGGCCAGACCTCAATCCGCAATATACCGGCCTGAGCAACGACCTGGGCAGCTTGCGAATCTACTTCGACATCGGCAACCAGGACCCCTATCTCCCCCAAATTCAGCAGTTACATCAAGATATGGAGGCAGCGGGACGGCCGCATACCTGGCAATTAAACGAAGGTAGACACGAAAACGAGTATTGGTCGGGGCATACGGCCGATTACCTGGCCTGGTACAGCGCCGGTTGGCTGCAATCCCGAGATATGCTACCGGTTTGTATTGGGCCGTCTTAGTTATCGGTAATCTGAATCTAGCAAAGCAAAGAGATGGCTCCCAATTATCCAATTGAATAATGGGAGCCAGATATAGATTGCGAGTGTCTGGATGTAGTTGGATGCAGTCTAATATGGTTTGGATAGATTACGGCCGTGCCCCCAACGTCAGCGGGATCGTCGTCTCATTGCCATCACGCAGAACGGTTAGCTGAATAGTCTGGCCGGGAGAGGTGTTGAATACCAGGTAGGCGTTCATGTCGGCAAAGTCATTGACAGGTTGGCCGTCAACAGCGATGACCAGGTCGCCGCCCCTGCCGGTTTGCGGATTGGCTGCCCTTAATCCTGCCTCTTCGGCCGGGCTGCCCGGCGTAACAGTGACCACATATGCCCCTTGTGTCCGATCCAGCCCGTAAATGGATAGTTCGTCCAACGATACCTCGGCATCGAAAGCAGCACCCATATAGGAGTAATCATACTCTCCCCTGGCGATCAGTTCCGGCACAATGCGCTTCACGGCGTTGACGGGAATGGAGAAGCCCACACCAGAGTTAGTTCCGGTGATCGAGGCAATGGCGGAGTTGACGCCGATCACCTGGCCGGCCATGTTAAGCAACGGCCCGCCGGAGTTGCCGGGATTGATCGGGGCATCGGTCTGGATCACGGCCGGTAGTGAGTATCTGCTGCCAAAGCCCTGTTCTTCGCGCTGCGAAGCCAGGCTGCGGCCGAGGCCACTGATGATGCCCAACGACATCGAGCCTTGCTCCCCAAAGGGGTTGCCAATTGCCACCGCCAATTGCCCCACTTGTAGCGCATCGGAATCGGCCAACGCCAGCGGCGTGACCCCTTCGGGCAGATCATCCACCTGTAGCACAGCGAGATCGCTATCCACATCGGTGCCGATCAGTTCGGCCGCACGCCGTTCCCCATTCGCAAAAACGACCTCATAGCTACTACCGCCATTCACGACATGATTATTGGTGACGATGTAGCCATCATCGCTATAGACAAAGCCGCTGCCTGTGCCAAGCGGCGGCACAATGATATAAACAACAGCCTGATTGACCTGCTGGTAAAGTGTGGTCAACGACGCTTCCAGATCGCTGACGCTCAACGCGCCGGAACTGGGAACGACAACCGGAGGCGCTCCCGCACTCCCCTGTGCGGCCAAATCGGCCTGCACCTGGGCCAACACCTCTTCGGCAATGGCGGCGGTATCTACAGTGGCGACGGCCGTTTGTCCGCTGGTTGGGTTGACCACCGTCGTTTCCGTAACAGGCTCATCGCCGATTGTTGTGTTCGCTGTGGTCGGCTCAACGACGGCCGTTGGCACTTCCGTCACCTGCGCCTCGTTTTGGCCGGTGCCTTCCGCCAGGTTGGGCAAAAGGCCACAAGCGAGCAGGGTAAAGCTGACAAGCAGCAGCAAAAGCAAGCCCCAGCTTCTTGCTTGCCAGTGGTCGGGCTGCTTTGATCGCTGTGATTCATTTAACATTGTCCTATTCTCCAAATTCTAATACCGGTGACGCTGAGAGAAGGCGATAGTCCGGTCTCATTTCGCCGTTAATTGGCATTGATAAACGATATTGCCGCGATTGCCGGAACAACGGCCGCTTTGGTCGCTTTGGTAATATAAATGGCGATAACCGCTTTCAGGCTCAACATCTTACACCTCTATTACGTGAAATGGCGGACTTTGTTGCCCGCATCCGGTTGCATCTCGCCTGTAGTCTAGGATAACAATATTTAGGCCATGTTTGTGAACTGTTAAGAAGATACAAAGAATTGGGGCAATTGCATTGGTATACAGGGTGGTTTTGAGCTGGCGCGGCAGGAGGGAGGCGAACATTACGCTACTTTAATTCTGTAAGCATCTTCTGCATGGGAAAAAAAGGACAGTCGAAGGACTGTCCTTTTTTGTCAGTTGGTTAGACTGCTTTACTCGATTCTAAAGGCCGCTATAGGCCACTACCCGTATCTGTCACAGACGGCGTCATTTCCGTATTGGGGGCCATGCTGTTGCCGAAGAAACCACGCGGGCCACCGAAGCCACGGCCGCCACCAGGGCCACCATGTCTGTGTCTGCCAAAACCGAAGCCCCGGAAGTTGAAGGACCGCTCGCTCAACTGCGCCAGCAACTGGTCGGCCTGTTCCTGAGTGATAACGCCATCAGCCAGGGCCTGAGCAACTGCCTCTTCATAAGCGGAGCGCACGGTCGCTTCCAGCGCATCGTTATCCACATACTCCTGGACGGCGCGTTGGGCGAGGGCGAAGACAGCCTGTTCTTGAGTGATCATCCCCGCCTCGACCATCGCCGCCAGTTGCGCGGCAAAGACCTCGTTATGGGCCTCTTCTAACGCTTCAACGCTGATCCCCAACGCCTCCGCCAGATAGGTATCCATCTCGCCGCTGAAGCGCCAGTGCCAGCCTCGGCCGCCAAACCCATTCGCCAGCAGCTCATCCGCTTGCTCCTGGGTCAGCTCACCATCAGCAACCGCCTGGGCAATCGCGGCCGCGCGTGCATCTTGTTTCGCCGCGTCCAACTCATCTACGGTAATGCCTAATGCTTCGGCAAGGGCTTCGCCATGGGCTTCGCTATCGCCACCACCGAAGCGGCCAAACCCGCGACGGCCGAAACCAAATCCAGGAACCATTTTATCCGTGTCCGGCGTCGTTTGCTCCGCTTCCGGTGTCGGGGCCGGGTCTTCATCGCCGGTCTGTGCCAGCGCACGGCCGATGCCGATAATGATCACCAATGCCAGCAGCCCACCCATGAGAAAGTAGGTCCAATTTTTTTGTTTTAACGTTACCATTTTACTTATCTCCTTATCAATAACGAACGGGCGCATCATTGCCCTGCGTTTCTATGAAATAAGGATAGCGTGGGGATGTTCAGATGTTGTTAAGAGCTGATTGGTAACTGATGTGGATCAGTAGCCACGGATAATTAAGGCTCAATGGGGTAAATACACTGTTTCAAAAGTTTGGACAACTGTCATTCCGAGCGGAGTCTTCGGAGCGAGGAATCCCTATCCATTCGCTGGGCAACGAAATCGCAAGGGATTCCTCGCTTCGCTCGGAATGACGTTGCGCTCACTTTTGAAACAGTGTAATAAACACGAAACCAGAAAGGAAAATCCGTGCAAATCCGTCTAATCCGTATTTATCCGTGGTATTGTGCTACGTGGTAAAGGATAAGCTTGATTTAAGCTGAAGCGGGGAGGGTGATGGTGAAGGTGGTGCCACGGCCGAGGGTGCTGTCGGCCGTGATCCGGCCGCCATGTGTCTCCACAATCGAACGGGCAATCGCCAGGCCCAGGCCAGACGCGCCGTTTTGGGCGCGAGACTTGTCCCCGCGATAGAAGCGATTAAAGATATGGGGCAGCTCTTCGGCCGCAATTCCGCTGCCGGTGTCACTAACCTTCAGCACCACATCCCCATCGTGGCGGTCGGCCGCCAGCGTAATGGCCCCGCCTGATGGTGTATGGCGCAAGGCATTGCTGACCAGATTGCCCAACACCTGCGCCATCCGATCCGGATCAACGTCAATTAAGGGCAGCTCGGCCGTTGGCGCGATGTGTAACGTCGTTTGCTGCTTGTTGGCCTGGATGCTGTGGGCAGCGGCCGCGCGTTCGAGCAAAGTTTGTGGCGCGATTTGCTGGCGCATCAGCGGCAGCTCTCCGGCGTCGGCCAGCGAGAGGGTGCGCAAGTCATCAATCAGATGGTTAAGATGTTGCGCTTCATCATGCATCACGCGGTACATCTCCGGCGTACCTTGTAACTTGCCATCGCTAAGTGCTTCTGTGTAACCCATAATCACGCTCGTTGGAGTGCGCAGGTCGTGGGCAATGTCGGCCGTCATCTGCCGGCGCAACTGGTTAGAGCGGGCCAGGTTTGCGCTCATCTGGTTGAAGGAGACGGCCAACTCACCGATTTCATCCTGTGTGCGTACCGGCACTTCATGGCCGACATCCCCCTGGGCCACCAGACGGGTGGCCTGGGTCAATTCTCGAACGGGATTGGCGATGGTGCGGGCAAGCAGCAGGCCAAGCAGGAGGGCGATAACAACGGCCGCCAACGCACTATAAACAACGGCTCGTCGCACACCGGCAATAAATCGCCCTTCCGGCGAACCAGGAGGCGGGCCAAATGACCCTTCCGGCAAGAGGACACGGCCAACCACTTCCCCTTCAACCTCAATTGGCAGGGCGCGTTCTATATCGGCGGCCGAAAGGCGTTCGCCCGTCTGATAACGGGTCCCGCCGCCAACCACCACCACATTATTGGCGTCCAATACGGTCGCCGGTAGCCAGCCATGCCGGTTATAGGGGCCGCGCCGCGGCCCGGCAACCAGGGCAGCCTGGATGCCGTCCCAATTACCATACGACTCATAGTGCTGCGCCAGCTCATCCAACAGTTGCGTCTCATAGCTATCCACGACGAAGCGATTGAATTGGCGCTGCGTCAGTTGCCCAACAAAGAAGGCCACCAGTCCGGCGCCAACGAGACCGACAATCAGAAAGGCGAGGGCGAGTTTAAGGGCTAGAGAACGCATTATCATTAAAAATCTCACGCAAAGTCGCCAAGATCACCAAGTATAAAACTTGGCGGCCTTGGCGACTTTGCGTGAGCCATTTCCTAACTTGCAAAGCGATAACCGTAACCATAGACGGTTTCGATATAGCGCGGGTGGGCGGGTTCGGGTTCAACTTTGGTGCGGAGATTGCGGATATGGACGTCAATGGTACGCTCATACCCTTCAAAGGCCGTCCCTTGCAACAAGTCAAGTAAGTCCATTCGCGAAAACGCGCGGCCGGGTTCGGCCATCATCGCCGCCAACAAATCAAACTCAGAGGGGGTCAGATTGACCGTCTTGCCCTTGATCTGCACCAGACGGCCGCTGCGATCAAGCATAATATCACCGGCGCGAAGAATCTCCGCCTGGGGTGTGGCTTTTCCGGCGCGGCGCAGCACCGCCCGAATCCGGGCCGCCAGTTCGCGCATACTAAACGGCTTCGTCACATAGTCATCCGCGCCCAATTCCAGGCCCAAGACCTTATCGCTTTCTTCCATCTTCGCGGTCAGCATGATGATCGGCGCGTTGCCCTCTTTACTATAGACGCGCATGAAGTCATAGCCACTCATCTCCGGCATCATCAAATCGAGGATGATGATATCTGGTCTTTCTTCGCGGGCGACGAAAAGCGCCTGGCGGCCGTCGGCCGCCGTAACCACACGATACCCTTCCTGTGACAAATAGCTCTTCAGCAACATCCGCAGGTTTTCGGCATCGTCAACGACTAAGACGGTTTGGGACATGGTTAACCTCTATGACAACTTTTCGACACGCGTTTCACGAACAAGGAGGTTCAATCTTTTCAATTCTCGATACCTCATCTACCATACAAAGAATCGCGCCCGCCTGTCAACAACTTGCTGCCAGGCAGGACAGCTTGATTGTAAAAGACAAATATTGAGAAGCATTTAAGGAGTTGTTAAGAAAGTGTTTAGGAGCAGGAGAAGCTATGGCCACCTTTGATATGCCCTTATCTGAACTGGAAACGTATCTGCCGCCGCGAAGGGAACAGGCTGATTTCGACCTGTTTTGGGCGCGAACAGTAGCGGATACGGCCGCCCATCCACTCGACGCTCGCTTTGAGCCGGTGGAGTCGTACCTAGAAACGGTGGAGGTGTTTGACGTAACCTTCGCCGGATATGGCGGGCAGCTGGTGAAGGGCTGGTTTTTGTTGCCCCGCCAACGCCAGGAGCCGTTGGCTTGCGTGGTGCAGTTTATTGGCTATGGCGGCGGCCGTAGCTTTCCCATTGATTGGCTGCTCTGGAGCAGTGCGGGCTATGCCCATCTGGTGATGGACACGCGCGGCCAGGGCAGTAGTTCACTGCATGGGGACACGGCCGACAACGATCCCACCGCCCACGCCAACCCACACTTCCCTGGTTTTATGACCCAGGGCATCCTCGATCCCCAAACCTATTACTACCGGCGAGTCTTTATGGATGGGGTGCGGGCAGTGGCGGCCGCGCAAAGCCATCCAGCGGTAGATGGAGAGCGAATAATCGTCACCGGCGGTAGTCAGGGGGGTGGGATTACGATTGCCGTCGCCGGTTTGTTGCCAGGCATAGTCAAGGTCGCCATGCCCGATGTGCCGTATTTGTGCCATTTTGAGCGAGCGACAGCGATTGTGGATACGATGCCTTACAAGGAGATCGGCCGTTACTTGATGGCCCACCGCGACAAGGTGGAGCAAGTTTTCAACACGCTCTCTTACTTTGATGGGATGAACTTTGCGGCGCGAGCCAGGGCGGCCGCGCTCTTTTCGGTGGGGCTGATGGACGACATTTGCCCCCCATCAACCGTCTTTGCCGCCTACAATCATTATGCTGGGCCAAAAGCAATTTGCGTCTGGCCTTTTAACCAGCATGAGGGGGGCGGCAGTCACCAGGCGATGGAGAAGTTGCGCTATCTGGCGTCAACAGCCTGAAGTTTGCAGCATTGGTACTCTCAAATTAATATTAGGGCTTTATAGGTCATATGATGACAAAGCTACATTGATTTAAGAGGAGCCACCATGAACCAACAGTACCACCTTTCGCACCAGGAGGCCCAGGCAGTGATCGCTGCCATTCAAACGGAATTGGAAAGGGAAGGCAAAGGGGCGGCCGTTGCCGTGGTGGACGCGCATGGGGAATTGCTCGCTTTCTTACGGACGGATGGTTGTCCTTTGTCTTCAATCAATAATGCGATCCACAAGGCGTTTACGGCCGCGCGGGAAAGACGGCCGTCATGGGAGGTTGGCCAGGCGTCGCGAGTGGAGGAGTTTCCGATCACCAACTTCGGCGACCTGCGCTATACAGGCTGGGGCGGCGGCGTGCCGATCCGCTACCAGGAGCAGGTGGTTGGCGCGGTGGGGGTCAGTGGCTTGCCGGAGGGGGAGGATATAGCGTTGGCCGAGATGGGAGCGGCCGTGTTAGGGTAGATAGAATACGAATGTCATTCCGAGCGGAGTCTTCGTAGCGAGGAATCCCCGGTACATTTCTGGTACGGAAGGCTGCAAGGAATTCTTCACAGCTTGTCCTGAACGGAGTGAATGGGTTCAGAATGACAGTTGTTCAAACTTTTAAAGCAGTGTACTGAACCGCATCACGGGTAAATCAATCCTTTGAAGGCGAAGGTTTCTATCGAACCTTCGCCTTTTTTGTTTGCCATGCGCAGCTTGCCATACGCAGCATGGATGTCACTCTGAGAGGCGTTATCTCTGGGAAATCAGGTCATTCTTGCGGGTTAGGTAGGGATATACCCCATTCAGTACAGCCGCTAAATAAGTGATAATGGCATTGTTGGAGGCCACTCCCACTTCTATAAGGAGATGTTTGATTGTTAAAAGCACAAGAAAAAGGAGACGTAACCATGGTTCGTATCGTGATAGCTAATAATTCTCGCTTAGCCTGTGATTACATACGGACAGCATTAGACCAGGAAGACGGGTTTTATGTTGTTGGTTGCGCCACAACTTCAGAAGAGCTTCAATTTTTGCTCCCGTTTGGTAACATGGTGCTGCTTAGCCCGGAACTGGCCGATGACTGTGCCTTTACCGTATTAGAACAAATTCGCACCAGTCATCCTCAAATGAAAGTATTGGTAATGGGTATCGAAGATCGTGTAGAAACTATCTTACGCTATGTGGAAGCAGGCGCTTCCGGCTATGTGTTGCACAATGACTCAGTGGAAGATATGGTTGAAAAACTGAAAGCGGCCGGTGAAGCCAAAGCACTCGTTACTCCGGCGATTGCCGCGATGATCATGGAGCGCCTTTCACAGTTAGCAAACCAAGACGCTTCCCTGGCCCAGGCCGAAGCGAAAGCCGGACAGCTCAATGAGTTGACCGAACGCGAACAGGAAGTATTAGATTTAATTAGCCTGGGATATACCAACCAGCAAATTGCGGAAGAACTGGTGATTGTTTGTGGTACAGTAAAAAATCATGTTCACAACATTCTGAAGAAACTAGAAGCCCGCAATCGTGAAGAAGCCGCATCCATTTATCGGATTCATGCCGAGACGGAGTTGGTAATGGCTTAGTTTGCTTAAGCCAAGTATTAGACGTATCGGGTAGCTTGTTCCTTATCGACGCAAAAACCCTTCGATTAAATCGAAGGGTTTTTGCTTTTTAATTTAATCTATGCAGTTGTAACATGTGCCGGCTGTTTGCCGGAGGAGTAGCCGAGTTTCAATCAACTGAGGGTTAGCGCCTGTATCGCTGCCTTAGCCAGAGAACTGTTGGAAAATAGAGCGACTCGCGGCTCGCTACCACTTCCATTACCGTGGAAGTGGCCGTTCCCGTTTACTTGCAAGCTAGCCGGTTGCTTCTTGGTCTTTACTTTGCTGGTTGAGCAATCGATGAAAAGGTCCAAACGGCCGAATTCATCCACTATTTGCTCGACCACGGCCGCGCTATTGATCTTTCCCTGAATCGCCAGGAAACGACGCCCCTGTGCTTCGACCTCTTCCTGAATAGCGTCGTGGCAAGGCTCATCCACACAGGCCAGGGCAATGTCTATCCCTTTTTTTGCTAAACCGCTAACCAGCGGCTGTATACTCGCTTCACGATCGCCGACCACCAGCGCAACTTTGCCCTCCAGGTCGTTCCTTTTTTCACTTTGCATGGGAACCGGTCGGTTCCCGTTTTTCGAAATCATGATTTTTACCTCATAACTCTCACAAGAGTTTAAAAATAAGTCCTTAATTTCTTCAGAGACCGCTCCGCGGTTTAGCCTCGCGTCAAGCCCTCAAGGGTTTACTGTTAGAACACTTTCTTGATCAGTCGGATAAAAGTAAACGACCTTACCTGGTCTGCCCTCTCACCCAACCGCTAACCCTGAAACCTTAGAGTCCGGCGATCTCATCACTACCGCAAATTATGCACCCAGGGTAGGGGTTTCACCCATAGATACAGGCATATTGATCAGATACAGTTACGGTTATAGGCGATAGCCACGCTTACAAAATATACCCCCCTCTATACCTTGATGCTGTGCCACGACACATGAGGGGGGCACCTCCTGAAACCTATAATAAAGATAGCTTTCTTACAGCCCTAAAAGCAAGGGTAGTAAGTGCTACTTACGAAACATAATGGAGGTTAAACCAAACAATGAACCAAGATATTTTGGAAGGAAAATGGAAGCAGTTAAAAGGTAGAGTCAAGCAGACGTGGGGCAAACTCACTGAGGATGATCTTGACCGTCTTTCTGGTAACCGCGACGAACTCGTTGGGGTCGTCCAAGAAAGATACGGATGGGAGCGCGAAAAGGCGCAACAAGCGGTGGATGACTTCTTCCGCGATAATAGCTAGTGCAACAATATTTCAACTTTGACACTACTCGAGGCCCTTTCCTGAATTTGGTATCGGGAGAGGGTCTCCTTTCGTTATATTCGCGAAATGCAAGAACAGATAAACACCCCTACTCATTCGAGTCCCGATGAAGTGATCACGCTTCCTGTTTCCCACGGTGATAATATTCATAATGAGGTTGTGGGCCACAACGAGGTTGTGATCCATACACATGACCTGACGAAACAGTTTAATGGGACAACGGCCGTTGATCACGTCACCATGGACATCCCGCAAGGCTCAATCTTCGGCTTTATTGGCCCCAGTGGTTGCGGCAAAACGACGACCCTGCGCCTGTTGTTGGGCATCTACGAGCCAACAGAGGGAGAAGCGCTGATCCTCGGCAAATCACCACAAGAGTTTGACCGCCGCCAGCGCGAGCGAATTGGCTATATGCCCCAGCTTTTCGTCCTCTATCCCGATCTAACGGTTTGGGAAAATCTTAATTTTGCCGCCTCCCTTTATGGCTATCCCTTTCGCCGCCACACTCGCTTAAAAGAGTTGCTCGATTTAGTTGAGCTAACCGGCCATGAGGGGAAATTGGCACGGCACATCTCCGGGGGAATGCAACAGCGGCTTAGTCTGGCGGCCGCCCTGGTCCACGATCCAGAACTGATCTTCCTTGATGAGCCGACGGCCGGAATCGATCCCGTTTTGCGGCGTAAGTTCTGGGACCATTTCCAAAAGCTGAAAGAGGACGGCCATACACTATTCATCACGACGCAATATGTGTCAGAAGCGGCCTACTGCGATTATGTCGGCGTGATGGCCGACGGCCGTTTATTGATGATCGAAACACCAACCGAGCTACGTCGCCGGGCGTTGGGCGGTGATGTGATTCAAATCAACACCACCCGCCTCCTCAGCCGCCTGGAACTGGAAGAGGTACGGACCAAACCCTTTGTGAAAGAGAGAAAAGTGACCCTCTTACCCGATCTTACCTTGCAGGTGGTGGTGGATGATGCTGGTTCAGCCATGCCCAATCTGTTAGCCTGGCTGAGCGAGAAGCAAATCGAGATCGAACGGGCCAGCGAATATAACCCACCCTTTGATGATGTCTTTGTGATGCTCGTGCAACATGAAGCAGGTGACAGCGGCGCCGGTTATGAAGCAAGCGAGGAAGTAACGGCCGATGCGTAATCTAACCAGCTTCCTCATCCGTGTCTCGTCGTTCGTCCGCAAGGAGATTGTCGCTATCTTGCGGCAACCTCGTCTTGTGTTCAGTCTTATTCTGGGGCCGTTTTTGATCCTGCTCATCTTCGGTATTGGCTATCGTGACCAACCAAAGGTGCTGGACACGCTGTTTGTGGTGCCGGAGGGTAGCCAGATTTCCTCCATCATTGAGCAGTATGCCGACAATTTGGGGGAGACGATCAACTATGTGGGCATTACCAATAGCGCCGAGGAAGCCGACCGGCGCTTGCGGCAACGAGAAGTTGATCTGGTCGTTGTTACGCCCCCTGATCCGGCGACACAGATTCGCAACAACGAGCAATCGGTGTTCACGCTCTATCATTATGAGATTGATCCCTTTGAAGAGACCTATGTGCGCGTCCTGGGCGAGGGGTACGCCGATGAGGTGAACCGGCAAGTGCTGATGGCGATGGCCGACCAGGGCAAAGTGGAAGCGCAAGACATTCAAGCCCGGCTGGCAACAGCAAAGGATACGGCATCCACCATGCGCCAGGCGTTTGAAGCGGGGCAATCAGAAACGGCTTTCGAAGCGGCCGATACACTCAGTCAGGATGTCAATCTGCTGACGATTGCCGCCGGTTCCGGCCTGGCCATCTTTACCGGTGTTCAACAAACGATGAACGGCGGAGAGCAAGCTGTCTCCAGCCCGGTGCAGTCGAATCTGGAAAGTATTCAAGCCAACCTGGAGACGCTGCGGGAGGCGGACGGCGGTAGTCAGGCTGACTTTAGCGACGAAGCGGAGACGGCGGCGGCCGTCGAGCAAGACCTCGATGAGATAGACAGTCTGCTGGCTGAATTTATGCGGCTTGATTCACAGGTGTTGGTTACTCCCTTCCGCAGCGAGACATTAAGCATCACCAACCAGGCATTGGGGCCAACCGACTACTTTGTCCCTGCCGTTATTGCATTGCTATTACAACACATTGCCGTCACGCTGGCCGGTCTGTCCATCGTGCGCGAGCAGCAAGAAGGGGCGATGGAGCTATTTCGCGCCGCACCCGTCTCCGCCTTTGAAACGTTGCTCGGTAAATACATCAGCTACTTGCTGCTGACGGGGGCCTTGGCCGTCATTCTAACGGTGTTGGTTGTCTTTATTTTGCAAGTTCCCATGCTAAGCAGTTGGGCAAACTATGCCGTAGTCGTTTTTGCCTTGCTTTGCGCCTCGTTGGGGGTTGGCTTCTTCATCTCATTGCTCGCCAAAACGGACAGCCAGGCGATCCAATATGCGATGATCATTCTACTGAGTAGCATCTTTTTTAGCGGCTTTTTTCTGGCCCTCTACCGGCTTTGGGAGCCGGTGCAGGTGTTTTCATGGACGCTTCCCGCCACCTTTGGAATTAACATGCTCCAGAGCGTGATGCTTCGTGGAATCGCGCCCAACTTTTTCCTGTTAATTGGCTTTGCAGCCTATGCGCTGCTTTTCTTCCTCTTAAGCTGGCGACGCCTCTCCCAATTGATGGCACAGCAATAGAGGGATATGAGGAGGTGCTTTGTTCCTCTCAACCAGACGCCACCCGCTTCAACGGGACTCAAGCAGCATCAAATTTACGCGAATTTGCGCGATCCCCATTTTCGCGCAAATTCGTGCTCATTCGTTGCTAAAACTTCTTCGCCGCAACACCCCCATCCAATCTAAATTCCGTTTTGCCACCCTGACACTGCTGGGGCTATTGGCGGCCGTGCTGCTCGCCGGTTGCACCACAGAGCTTACACCTTCGGCTTTTCAGACACAAGGCCCGGCGGCCGAGCGTATCATCTCGCTGTCGTGGTTGCTCTTTGGCCTGGGTGGGGTCATCTATCTGATCGTCATTGGCCTTCTGGTCTATGCCTTGTTTCGCCGGCGCGGGGACGCGGCCGCCGACCGGCGTTGGTATGGGCGCGGCCGTTGGTTCATCATCCTCGGCGGCGTGGGCGTTCCGGCGGTCATCTTACTAATCATCTATGGTTTGACGCTGAGTACATTGTCGGCCTTGTCGCCGGTTTTTGCCGCCGATGATCTGACGATCACCGTGACCGGCCACCAGTGGTGGTGGGAGGTGCACTATCCCGATGACGACATCACCACCGCCAACGAGATTCACATTCCTGCGGGCGAGCCGGTAGCCATTCGCCTCGCCTCGGAAGATGTGATCCACAGCTTTTGGGTGCCGGAGCTAAACGGCAAGCTCGATCTAATGCCCGGACGGATCAACACCTTGTGGTTGGAAGCGGCCGAACCCGGCGAGTATTGGGGGCTTTGCGCTGAATATTGCGGCATCCAGCACGCGAAGATGTTGTTTGTGGTGGTGGCCCATCCGCCGGAGGAGTTCGCGATCTGGCGCGAGGCACAACGCTTGCCAGCGAGCGAACCGCCGACCGAACAAACGCAGACGGGCTTTGAGGTGTTTATGGATGTGGGCTGCGCCCAGTGCCACACCATCAGCGGGACGAATGCGACGGGCGACCTCGGCCCCGACCTGACCCACTTCGCCAGCCGCCGCACATTGGGGGCGGGGATTGCGCCCAACAATCGCGGTAATTTGGCGGGCTGGATTGTGGATTCGCATGGCCTGAAACCGGGAAATCTGATGCCCCCTTCGGAATTAACCGGGACTCAACTACAGGCATTACTGGCTTATATGGAAACCTTAAAGTAACGCGAATTGCTGAAGGGTATGTTTCAATCAACGGTAGAGACCAACGCCCTCGTTTGTCCAGCAGTAGAGACAAACGTCCCCGTTTGTCCAGCGGTAGAGACAAACGTCCCCGTTTGTCAAGGCTAGAACGACTTGCTAGACAATCCAGAGGATTGTCGCTACGGCCGCAACCGCAATGAAACCCACCCTTTGCCAAACCGCCCAATAGGGAAGCGCATGACAACCACTTATCCCGAACCAGAGAGACGAGAAAGCGAAGCGGCCGCGGGCGACATTGTGCCGCTGAATATCACCACACCGGAAACACCAAAGCCGGAGCCGGAGGCAATGGAAGCATTGGCGAAGGTCTGGGCTGATCCCCCCCCTTCGCTGGTGGGCTGGTTGCGAGCCTTGCAAAATGATGCCATTGGCGGCCGGGTAATGGCAACCGCTTTCAGCTTCTTTCTCGTCGCCGGGATTTTGGCCTTGTTGATGCGCATCCAGTTGCTCTTCCCCGAAAACAACTTCGTCGATGTGCAAACCTTCAACGGCCTGTTTACCATGCACGGCTCGACGATGATGTACCTCTTCTCGGTGCCAATGCTCGAAGGGCTGGCGATTATGCTGCTGCCCTCGATGTTGGGCAATCGCGAGATGCCTTTCCCGCGCCTGGGGGTGTTCAGCTACTTCACGCTCATTTTGGGCGGCATTCTCTTTTTCTCCAGCTACCTGTTGGGAACCGTGCCAGATGCAGGCTGGTTTGCCTATGTGCCATTAAGCGGACCGGAGTTTTCGCCAGGAATCGCCCTCGATTATTGGTTGTTGGCCCTGGGGGTGGCGGAGGTGGCGGCCATCGCTGCCGGGGTGGAGATTGTCATCGCCGTGCTGCGAATGCGCGCGCCGGGGATGTCGTTGAGCCGCTTGCCGCTTTATGGTTGGGCGATGCTGGTGACGGCTTTTTCAATCCTGTTTGCCTTTGTGCCGCTGATCGTCGGCAGTTTATTGCTGGAGCTGGATCGCAAGATCGGCACGCAATTCTACAATCCCACACTCGGCGGCAGCGCCGTTCTCTGGCAGCACCTTTTCTGGATTTTCGGCCATCCCGACGTCTATATCCAGTTCCTTCCGGCAACAGGGGCGATGGCGATGATCATTCCCGTGTTTGCCCGCCAGCGCATCCAGGGATACACGTGGATAGCGGTGGCGATGGTAGCGACGGGCTTCCTCAGCTTTGCCCTGTGGGTGCACCATATGTTTGCTGTGGGGCTGCCGCAAATTACGCTGGGGATTTTTTCGGCCGCCAGCATCCTGATCGCCATCCCCACCGGCGTGCAAATTTTCGCTTATCTGGCGACCATTATCTCCGGCCGACCGGTGTGGAAAACGCCCTTTCTCTTCGCCGTCGGCTTCCTGGTCATCTTTGTCCTCGGTGGCATCACCGGGGTGATGGTCGGCGTGGTCCCCTTCGACTGGCAAGCCCATGACTCATACTTCGTCGTTGCCCACTTCCACTATGTCTTGCTCGGTGGCGTCGTTTTCCCCATTTTCGCCGCGCTCTACTACTGGCTGCCCAAGTGGACCGGCCGCCTGTTTGACGAACGACTGGGGAAGTGGAATTTCTGGTTGATGTTCATCGGCGTGCATGTCACCTTCTTCCCGCAACACATTTTGGGCCT
Organism: uncultured Ardenticatenaceae bacterium; assembly: GCA_964410625.1. GTDB lineage: Bacteria > Chloroflexota > Anaerolineae > Promineifilales > Promineifilaceae > CAYPHY01. Next base: position 118,478 of record CAYPHY010000002.1, read on the forward strand.
GTGGGGAATGCCGCGCCGGGTCTATACCTATCCTGTCGGCTTTGGTTGGGACTTCCTAAACCAGCTTTCAACCGCTGGCGCAGTGATGATCACATTAGGCGTGCTGCTCTTTCTGATCAACTTCCTCTACATGTTGCGGCGCGGCCGACCGGCCGGGCGCAATCCCTGGGCGGCGGACTCCTTAGAGTGGTCGCTCTCTTCTCCCCCGCCAGATTACTCTTTTTCGATCTTACCCGCCGTTCGCAGCCGCCATCCCCTGTGGGACCAGCGCGACCTGGAAGCGCACCACGAGCCGACGCGCAAGGTTGTGCAGGGGTTGGCTCGTTGGCCGCTAAGCTGGCGGGCGGCGTTGGTCTCCTCCACGCTGGAGGGGAAGCCGTTAGAGATTTTCCGCGTCTCCGGCCCCTCCATCTGGCCTTTTGTGGCCGCTGTGGGACTGGTGATTGTCTTTGCGGCGGAAATATTCAGTCTGCGGCTCATCGCCTTGGGCGGTCTGGTTATTTTTATCGCCAGTATCGTCGGCTGGAATTGGCCGAATCGGGAACCAACCAACACGGAGGAGGAAGAGGCATTTGAGCGAGAGGTCGGGATTCCGGTGCGGCCGTATGGCAGTCGCGTCGTCTCGCGCAGTGGGATGTGGCTGACGCTGATGCTACTGGGCATAGCGCTGGGCAGTTTTGTCCTCTGCTACTTCTACATCCGCCTGGAAAGCCCCGTCTGGCCGCAAGACAACATCCCCCTGCCCAACTTGCTCTGGCCTGCGTTGGGGACAATCCCCTTGCTGCTCAATGGCTTTGTCATGGCTCGTGCCGTGCGAGCCATCCGCGAGGGCAAGCAAACGGCGTTGCGGATCACGCTGCTGATCGGCTTTGTGCTGGGGGCACTGGCCTTGGGGGCTTTGATCTATGACTTCACGCAGTTGTCATTTGATTGGCGGGTGAATGGCTACGCCTCCGTCTTTTATGGCCTGGGGGCATTCCTGATGCTGGTACTGATTGTTGGTCTGGGCATTAGCATCTTTACCCAATATTGGGCCTGGCGCGGCTTGTATGGCCCGGCACGTCACGTCGCGGTGGAAAACGCCGCCCTCTATTGGCAGGGGATGATCCTCTTTTGGCTGGTCGTGGTGGTGGTGATTTATCTTTCGCCTTATCGAATTTAAAGGCGAGTAATCTCTACTCTCGGAGATTGGAGATTAGAGATTGGAGATTGGGTGATGACGGCAATGACGGAAGAGAGCAGGAATGGGAACGGGCAGCGGAGGTACTGGTTTGTGCTGCTGGCCGGGCCGGTCAGCTTCAGCGTGCTTTTTCTGGCGGTCTATCTGCTGAATGAGCTGTCTTGTAATTTGGGCTATCTACTGGCGCCGTTGGCTGGCCTGACTGTATCGGCCGTTATTTCGCTGCTGCTGACGGCCGTGGCGCTGGCTATCATCGCCTACGCAGGCTTTTTGGCTTATGCAATCAGAGGCAGGCGGCGCAATGGAGGCCCGCCGGAGGGCAAATCAGACAATACCTATTTTATCGGCTTGTTTGGCCTCTTGTCCAACGCCTTGTTTGTGCTATTGACGCTGGCGATTGGCGCGGCCGTGTTGTTCCTCCGTCCTTGTTAAGTGTGTTTAGAAACCGGGTTTCTATCAAATAATCGGTTCTATCTGATAAAAGCTAAGAAACCCGGTTTTTAATGGACGATCAGACGATGAATAATCGAGCGAATGCCGGGAGTTGTTTTTTACCGTTTACTTCTAATCGTTTACGGATTGCGGCCTGCTGCCTACTGCTTACTGCCTGCTGGCTACTGATAACAGGTTGTAGTGCAAGCTTCGCCAATGCTAATCGCGAGTTTGTGATAGCAGGAGACCCGGAAGCGGGTCGCGAAGAGTTGCGGCTATATGGTTGCGGGGCATGTCACCACATCCCTGGGGTGCCTGGGGCAAACCAATCCGTCTCTGTCGGGCCGTCACTCGAACATTGGGCCAACCGCTACTTTATCGCCGGAACGCTGCAAAACACGCCCGATGAATTGATCGAGTGGATCCGCTTTCCACAAACGATTGAACCGGGGACGGCGATGCCCGATCTCGATGTGACAGAACAGGACGCCCGCAATATGGCCGCCTACTTATACACCTTGCGCTAAACGGCTTCTGCCACCTAGAAACCCGGTTTCTTGGAGAAACCGGGTTTCTAACAAAAGTGACGATCGACTGGTAATAAATAGATGAAAAGACGAAACAAGTGGCTCATCATCGGCGGTGTGGCGGCATTGGTCATTGGCTTTGGGCTGTTGCAATTGATTCCACGCAACCAGACGAACCCGCCGCGCATTCGTGAACCGCAATGGAACAGCGCCCGAACCAGGCAACTGGCCCATCGCGCTTGTTTCGACTGTCACAGCAACGAGTCGGTGTGGCCCTGGTATGCGAAGATCGCCCCTTTTTCGATGTTGCTTGAGCAAGATGTTGAGAAGGGACGGGAAGCGCTGAATTTCTCTGAGTGGGACCCCGACTGTTGTACGCAGGCCGAGATTGATGCGATGGCCGAAACGGTCAACAAGGGACAGATGCCCCTGCCTTACTATTTACTGTTGCACCCAGAGGCACAGTTGACGCCTGTGGAGCGCGGGCAGTTGGTGAATGGGTTGATCGCCACGATGAGTGGAGGGGGTAGTGAATAGTG
>CAYPHY010000002.1:121255-292331 GCA_964410625.1 uncultured Ardenticatenaceae bacterium
GGCAGTTGGTGAATGGGTTGATCGCCACGATGAGTGGAGGGGGTAGTGAATAGTGATTAGTGGGTAGTGGAAAGGAGAGAGTTCTTGTGGACGGGTTGAAGAGAAACGAAGTTGAAGTTACGGCCGAACCCCCAGCTGAACCACCAGCCAAACCAACAGACCAGCTCCGGTCTATCTTAACGCGACGGGAGTTTTTGGTGGCGATGTTGGGGGTGGCGGCGGCCGAGTTGCTGGCCGGTTGTCGCCCGTCGCAGGCCGTTGATGGGGGAGTGACAACGGCCGTGCCGCTGCGCGTGCTGGAAAGCCCGGTCCCGCTGGGGACGGCCGAACCAACGCCCGTGGCGAGCAGCGGCGAACTGGCCTTGGAAGAGTTTCTGGCGCTGTCGGCCGTGCTCACCGGCTTTGCTGAACTCGACCCGCTGGTCGGCCGCGCTTACTTGCAGAGCTTGCAGCAATCCACCGAGTTTGATCGCTCTTTGCCGGAACTGTATGAGGCGGCGGGCTTTCGTTCGGCCGCGCCACCTGACAGCGTGGAAGCGTTAGAGACAAACGGCTTTTTTGAGAGCGAACCAAACCGTACCCTCGCCGATACCATCATCGAACAATGGTATACCGGCGTTTACCAACAAGATGGCGAACCAGTAGTGGCAACTTTTGTAGATAGCCTGGCCTGGAAAGCGATTAATTTCACCAAGCCGCTGACCATTTGCGATCCACCCGGCCGCTGGGCGCAACGCCCTGACGCGGAAGTTGGAGGTTGAGCATGATGCAGATGACTGAGCATGAAGCGCAAGTGGTCATAGTTGGGGCTGGTGTGGCCGGGCTGTTGGTAGCCTGGAAACTGGCGTCGGCCGGGATCCAGGTCTTAGTGCTGGAGGCAGGGCCGCGCGTGGACCGGCTGGAGGCGTTGGAAACCTACCGTAAGGCGGCCGCCAAAGTGCCGGAGGCCCCCTACCCTGATGTTGACCACGCGCCCCGGCCGACGGTGGCCGCCCTCGATCAATATTACGTGCAGGAGGGGCCGGACTTCTTCAAAAGCACCTATGAACGGCGCGTGGGAGGCACAACCTGGCACTGGCTGGGAACATCATTGCGCCACCTACCCAATGATTTTCGCCTGCAGACGCGCTACGGCGTGGCGGTAGATTGGCCGATCAGCTATGATGATTTGGAACCCTGGTATCTGGCGGCCGAACAAGAGTTGGGGGTGGCGGGGGATAGCAAAAATGATTTGGGGTCGCCGCGCAGTGGTGATTTTCCGCTGCCCCCCTTAGAGCCAACCTATCTGGACCGGCAAATCGCGCTGGCAGTGGAGCCGCTGGGCATGAAGGTTGATGTTTCGCCCCAGGCGCGAAATTCGCGGACTTATGACGGCCGCCCTCCCTGTTGTGGCAGCGCGACCTGTGTTCCCATTTGCCCGATTGGCGCAAAGTACGACGCCGCCGTTCATGCCGCCAAGTCAGAAGCGGCCGGAGCGCAAATTATTGAAAACGCCGTCGCCCACTTTGTGGAGGTGGATGCAGACGGGATGGTAGCAGGTGTGCACTTCAAACGGCCGGATGGCAGCGAAGAACGGGCGCGTGGTCAAATCTATGTCATCGCTGGAAACGCGATTGAAACACCGAAGCTGTTGCTCATGTCGCGCAGCGACGCACTGCCGAACGGGGTGGCAAACAGCAGCGATCTGGTCGGCCGTCATCTGATGGACCATCCAATCCAACTCAGTTGGGCTTTGGCCGAAAGGCCGCTTTACCCTTATCGTTCGCCGCTGGAAAATGCAGGCATCGAGAAGTTCCGCGATGGCCCTTTCCGCAGCCAACGCTCCTCCTTTCGCATTGCCATCGGCGAAGACGGCTGGAGCTTCCCTGGCACGCCGCTTGATGTCCTGGCGACCGAATTGATCGCTGAGGGGTTGCGCGGTGAAGCATTGATTAAGGAGCTACGTTACCGCGCAGCGCGACAATTCCGCTTTGCCAATTTGGTCGAGCAGATGCCGCTGCCGGAGAACCGCATCACCCCGGCCTTTGATCAACTGGATAAGATCGGTGTCCCTCGGCCGCGCATTGAATACCGGCTTGACGAAATGACCCTGGCGGGAATGGCGGAGGCACGGCGGATCAGCGACCAGATATTCGACGCAGTGGGAGTGTCCTATCGCGAACACGGGCAAGAGTTCTTTGGGGCGGGACATTTGATGGGAACCTACCGCATGGGTGACGATCCGCGTACTTCCGTGGTGAATAGCCAACAACGAAGCCATGACCATCCTAATCTATTTTTATTGGGGGCAGGCGTATTCCCAACGGTTGGCACAGCCAACCCGACATTGACGCTATCCGCCCTGGCATTATGGTCAGCGGCGACCATCCAGCGAGATTTGGAAGAGATGGTTGTCATTCAAGACGAGGGTGTATTGGTGTAATGGTGTGTTGGTATATTGGTGTATTGGTGTATTGGTATACTGGTCTATTAGCCAAGTATACCAATACACCAATATACCAACACTCAAACGAAAAAGGGCGGCCGAATGGCATATAGCAAACCATTCGGCCACCCTTTGTTGAGCGTCAGTAGCTCAGCTCAACTCACTCCTTCTTCTTCACCCACTCGTCGTTGGCGTTTTTCTCGTATGAATTTTTGACGGCCGACCAGGCAACACGGTGCGCCGTTTCTTCTCGCGAAGCGTCCCCACGACGCTCCTCCGGCTCATCATATTGATCCCAGGCGCTGTTATAGGCTTCCTTATAGATTTCCTGCGCGTGCTTCGGCAAATTATCCCGTACTCGATCCGGCAAATCCGTTAATTTTTGGTATGGCATCTTATATTCACCTCCACTGTTTTCCCTTGAACCTCCCGTATAGATAGCGACGGGAGGTTCAAGGTACCAAGTAGGCTCAGATTCTCGCCATTACTTCCGCTGAGCCTACGAAAGCAGGATTACAGTGTTCGCAACCATTATAAAGCAGCAGGGGTGAGGATGATCTATATCGGCGATATAAGCGTGAGATATGGTCAAGATACATCCCAAGACGCTCAAAGCATTCGTTATATCTCCTGTCTATCCCCTCTATCCACAGCATTTGTATCCGTGGTATATGAGTCCGACCGAAGAGTTGATTTAACATAGCTGGTAGTAATAGGTATACGTAGTACAAGGAGATAATGATTATGATCAGACAAACAAAGAAGTCGCTTTGGTTGACGATTGTCTGTTTATCCCTCGGCTTGCTGCTCTTCGTCGCTTGCAGTGATGAGTCGGACCCGCTGGCTAATGATCCGCTGGCGCCGACGGTAGCGGCCGGAGAGGCTCAACCGCCGGGAGATGAAGGAGCGGTTGAAGATGGCGGCGGAGGTGGACTGGGTGACAGCTCGCTGGAAAATCCTGACGTGCCATCCGAAAACAGCGCCGTCACCGGCGTTAACCCACTTGTTGAAGGAGAAGGAGAAGAAGCAGAAACAGGGACAGGAGAAACGGCCGCCGGGCAAACATCTGGCTCATCCGGCTCCGCTGTCCTCCCTTCCGTTTCCTTTAACGTAGATAATGTAGAGGAACAGGACGAGGCATTAAGGGAGTGGACGGCCGCCCCCACTGTTCGTTATATAGACGCGGTAAATCCAACGGCCGACACGCCTGATGCCGAGCGACTGCCTGGATATGTGGATGTCCATTTGAGTGGTTCGGAAAGTACGGGGCAAGTCGCCCATGTTTATGTCTTTCCGGTTGGCGTGTTTGAGGAGAGCAACGAAACGGCCGCGGGTGAGATCGAAGGCTTGCGCCAACTGCTGGCCGAACAGCCAGAAAGCGCAACGGAAGCGCTACCGTTTTTACCCCTCTCCGCTGACGGGCAGCAACAGGCGCTGCGATCTCAGATAGCCTACCTGAACTTTGAGGGTGGTTCCGGCGTCCGCTACTTAACACAATACATTAACGAGGGAGAAGCGACGCCCATTAACAATGACCAGTTGCTTTACACCTTTCAGGGGTTGACAGACGATGGCGAGTACTATGTGGCGGCCGTTTTCCCCCTAGAACAGGCGGACTTACCGGCGGCCGCTGTCTCTGCTTCCGACGATCTTACCAGCGACTATGAAGGCTACCTGGAGCAGACTGGCAGCCAGCTAAATGAGGCTGATCCTGACTCTTTTACCCCCAATTTGACGATGCTGGACGCCCTTATTCAGTCTATAATAATAGAAGGTCCAACAGGTGAGTTGGACGACGCATACCCTGCTAATCCTGAGAATGGTGACGAGTGATTAGCGGTTAGTGAAGAGAGGGCAACATGAGTTTACAACTGTTTCACCTCGATGAACGAACGCGGGCGCTGATGTTAGAGGAGGTTGAGTATGATCTCGGCCGTAATCAGCTCTATATCAGCCCCTATCTGAGTGGTCAGGGGATTCACGATTACCCGATGTTGTTGCGTGAAGCGATTCAGGAAGGGAATGAGTCCACACTGGCACAAAGTTTGGGGCAGTACCGGCGTATCGCCCGCACCTACCACCGTCGCCGGCCGGAGGGGGGATATAACATTGTGACCATCCCCCACAACGCCGCGGAGACGGTGGCCGATAGCGAGTTTAATCGTTACTACATTCGCGCCCTATGCCGCCGGGCAATCGAAGATGGAATTGACGAGTTGATCGTCTATCGCGCCCGTCCCGTTCGTACCCCCCGCCCTGCTTCCGAAGAGTTAGTGGAAACAACGGTGAACCCGGCCGCCCTGCTGGAAGACTTGCGCCAACACACCGGCGAAGACACCAAGCTTGGCATTCCTGGCGGATATAACTCCGGCATCAGTGTGCGCTTTGCCGACATAGCACCAGTCGAGCAGGCGGTAGCGATTGAGCCGGGCCAATAACTCCCGAATGTATCTATATGCCTATCTCCATCTTGTAACCGGGTACATAGAGAATCGTAGCGCTTTCTCCTACACTTTAAAGTGGAAACCGGTGTTCTTAAAAAAACCCGATTTCTGAAGAAGGAAGGACCTCCTCCCAGGTACGCCCTGGGAGGAGGGACAAACGTGGAGGTAAGTGAAGATGGACAATCGAGATAGGGATACAAGGACAATGGACAAGGTTGACACGCGCGGTACGGATTTACCGCGAGATTGGGATTCGCGCGACCCGGACAGAAGGACAATGGATAAGGTAGATCGGACGGGAGCAGACATCGGCCGCGAACGAAACGGGAACCAATTGAACCAAATGGGACGTGACTATGATAGACATGTCGCGTTGCTATCGGCCGGCACATTAGCTGGCACGCCGGTGACGAACCGGGCCGGGGAAGATTTGGGCCATCTGGAGGAGATCATGCTGGACGTGCGTACCGGCAATGTGGCCTATGCGGTCATCTCCTTTGGCGGCATTTTGGGCATTGGCAGCAAACTATTTGCAGTCCCCTGGCAGGCACTCCAGATCGATCAGGATGAAGAACAGATCATCATGGATGTAGACAAAGCGAAGCTTGAAAATGCTCCTGGCTTTGACGAAGACGACTGGCCGAACACGGCCGAACCCAACTGGCTAGGCGAAGTCTACACCTACTACGGCTACACCTATCCGCTCATCTAGCCTAATTCCAACCATATAGATTCCCACAGATTTCTCAACAAAAAAGGGTGTGCGCTCTAACCAACCGGAGCGCACACCCTTTTTCAATTAACCATTAACCATTGACAATTAACCATTCATCACCCTTTCACCGCCCCGGCCGTCAGGCCGCCAATGATATAGTCCTGCAGGAGCAGGTACATCGCGACCATTGGGATGGAACCAAGCACCGCGCCGGCGGCAAATGGCCCCCAGTTCTGGTTGTAGTTGGTGCCGATGAAGGTCTGCAGGCCAAGCATTAGCGGGAACTTTTCCGTTTGCGTCAGCATCACCCGTGCCAGGAGGAAGTCGCTATAGACGCCGAAGAAGGTGAGGATGATCACGACGATCATGATCGGCCGCACCAACGGAAAGATCAGCCACCAGAAGATTTGCCAGTCGCTGGCCCCGTCTACCATCGCCGATTCGTCAATGTCGCGGGGGATGGAGTCCAAGAAGCCTTTCATTAACCAGACGTTGATCCCTAATGCGCCACCGAGGTAGATGAGGATCAGACCGCCATGGGTGTTGACCCCCAACGCGGGGACATAGGTCCCAAGCTGGATCAGCAAGGCAAACAAGGCGACCATCGCCAGCAGCGCCGGAAAGACCTGGATCAGCAGGATCATCAAGAGCAACTGGCTGCGGCCGCGAAAGCGAAAGCGCGAAAATGCATAGGCGGCAAAGAGGGTCATTAGTCCCGAAATCAGGGATGAGACACCGGCCAGCTTGAGCGAATTGCCCATCCATGTCCAGAACGGCCGTTCCGTCAAAATCGTATCGAAGTGGCGCAAGGTGACTTGAGAGGGGATAAGCCGCTGGCCGGAAATGCCGTTTGTGGGATTAAAGGCGGCCGAAATGGTCCAAAGAATAGGAAAGAGCGCAAAGGTGAGGGCGACGGCCGCCAGGATATACTTGATCGTCAGGCCGACGCGGCGTTGGTTCTTCTTGCTCTGCCAAAAACGCTGCCAGGCGCTAAGCTCGTTTGCCGTGCCTGGACGACTATCCGCTAGACTAGACACTTTCGCCTACCTCCTCCCAGACACGCATGTAGCGGAACTGGTACAGGGTGAACAACACCAGGATAAAGAAGATGATGATCGTAATCGCTGAGGCATAGCCAAATTGTTGGGCGGTACCGGCCGCAAAGGCTAAGCGATAGACGTAGCTGAGCAGAATATCGGAATGTCCGGCCGGGGTTGCGGTACCAACCATAGGCGGGCCGCCCTGGTTAAAGAGATAAATGACGTTAAAGCTATTGAAGTTGGCGGTGAAGGAAGCGATCAACAACGGCCCGACGCCGACCAACAGCATGGGCAACGTCAGATTGCGGAACTGTTGCCACAGGTTGGCCCCATCAATCTCGGCCGCTTCATACATATCGGTGGGAATGGCTTGCAACGCGCCGCTATTGACCAGCAGCCAGTAGGGATAGGCCAACCAGACATTGATCAGAATGAGGGCCACCTTGACCCAAAACGGGTCGGCGAACACCGGCGGCCAACCGACGGGCATATTCAACAAGTCGGCCAGCCCCGTGCTAATGACCCCAGCCAGAGGATTTAACAGGCCACGCCAGACAAGCACGGTGATCACACCAGGGACGGCAAAGGGGATGATCAACAAGGATTTGATCAACCGTTGACCGGGCATCCCGCGGCCGAAGGCGATGGCAAAGAGCAAACCCAGAGAGAAAGAGATGACGACACTGAAGAGAGCAAAAGCAAAAGACCAGAGAAAAATGAGGACAAGTGGCCCGCGATAGGATGGATTAAGCAAGAAGCGGGTAAAGTTGGTCAGGCCGACCGTGACCATGTAGCCGGGGATCAGTTGTTGCCCTTCTTCGGAGACAAAGAAGCCAATAGCGTCATTGGCAAAATAGGTGGTCCCCGTTTGTTGGTCCAGGACGGCATCTTGTTCCGCATCATAGACATAGCGGGGCTGTAGCTGGGCCGCCCGCCCAAGCTGGCCGGTGATTTGAATCTCCCGTTCCTCCCCGCCAAAGGTCAACCGCCCCAGAGCATCAATAACGCCCAGCATTCGCAAGCGAGGAATCTGTTCGTAACCATTGACAGCGGTGGGAAATCCAGCGTCATCCAATGCACCCGCTTCCACTTCTTCCGGCGTCAGCAACTCCTCGGTGGTAACAAACGCCTGTTCGCCATCCGTATTGATAAGCCAGAGGGCGAATTCCTGCGTATCAGGATGCTGGTAGGCCACATATTGGTAGGTTCCCCCCGTTTCGGGGAGATAGGTGCGCTGGGCCATCGTCTCCACGGCCTGCACTTTGGGGAGCAGATGTCCGCTGCCGAAGTTGGTGAAGGCGAGATAGATCGTATAGATTATTGGATAGACGGAGATGAGCAGCATAAAGACCATGCCGGGGGCCATCCAGCGTAAGGGATAGGCTTCTGGCCGAAGAAAAATCCAAACCACGCCAACGGTGATGATGCCAACCATCACAGCCAGCGGCCAATAACCATCAGACAGAAGCTGGTAGATGAAGAACAGTCCAAAAGCGGCAAAAATCATCAGGGCAAGCAGGCGCAGGCCGACACTACCCAACGAGATGGTTCCGTCCCTGGGTTGGCCTTGGGCTTGCTGGGGGCTAACTTCGACAGCTTTCACCAGTCGCCTCCTTTAATCGAGGATCGCTGACGGCCGACTGAGTAATTAATTTTGTCGGCCTTTGTTTCATTGCACTGGTCTGCGACCGGCAACCACTAGACCGGTCTCATATTCACAGCTAAAAAGGCTGGGGGCGTTTGCCCCCAGCCTTTTTAGCTATTTACGACGATAGATTATCCACCACTACCTTCGGCAATGGCATCAATGATTTGTTGCTGGGCAGTGGCAAAGGCGTTTTCAGGAGTATCACCCTCCTGGTCAACCAATGTCACCGCATTACCCCAGGCAGTCCACACCGCCGCCATTTCGGGGATCGCGGGCATCGGCAGCGCGTTTTCGCCTGCCGCACCAAAACCGGCGATGTCCTCATCTTCCAGCGAGTCCAATACAGGCTGGTAAGCGGGCACGCGCGGTTCCGCTTCGTAAACAGCACGCATGAACTCTTCCGTCGCCACATAGTCGGTCAGGAAGACTTGTGCCAGCAGCGGGTTCTCGCTGAAGGCGCTGACCATGAAGCCTTGCGCGCCGAGGAAGGGCTGACCCTCGGCCGTCTCATCAGGAATGGCGCAAATGGCATAGGGAACACCCGAATCGCGGATGCGGGCCAGGTTCCACGGGCCGGTGATGATCATCGCCGCCTGTCCCGTCTCGAACCAGGCAGTCATGATCTCGCCATCCACCGCTGGCGGCTGCAACCCTTCTTCAACCATATTGGCATACCACTCGGCCGAAGCAATCGAGCCTTCATTGCCCACACCCACGTCGCTGGGGTCATACCCCTCGTCGGTCAGGCCGAAGATGTAGCCGCCGAAGGCGGTCTGGATCGGGAAGAAGTGGTAGGGGTCGCCCGACATGCGGACGAAGCCATACTGGTTCTCTTCCACATTGTCGGTGTTGTTCGCCGCCAGTTCAGCCGAGATGTCATGCACTTCCGTCCAGGACTGCGGGCATTCGGGAACCAGGTCGGTGTTGATGAACATGGCGACGTTCTCGGTCGCATAGGGGACGCCGTACAGTTCACCGTTGTAGGTGAAGGCTTGAATGGCCGGTTCGGTGAAGTCGGCCGCCTTCTCACCCAGGTCAACTGGAGCGACCAGACCGCTGGTGACCAATTGGCCGAGCCAGTCGTGGGCGCCAACGATCAGGTCGGGGCCTTCACCGGCCGGGCCGGCCGTGGCCAGATTGTCGCGAATCGCGCCAAAATCAAGCGCCTCAAGCACCAGGTCAACGCCGTTGGCCTCTTCAAATTCCGCTTCAATGGTGGAGAGCACATCCACACGACCCTGGTCAGCCCAAATACGGAGAGTTGGGCCACCTTCGGCCGCGCCTTCTTCCGTTGGCTCCTCAGCGGCCGGTTCTTCGGTGGGTTCCTCCATTGGCTCCTCGGTCGGTTCTTCGACCGGTTCTTCAGCCGCTGGTTCTTCTTCTGATACCGGTTCCTCTTCCACAACCGGTTCTTCCACTTCGGGGGCGGCCGTCGGCTCGACACTCTCTTGGCCGCCGCCACCACACGCGCTCAGCACCATCGCGCCAAGCACAAGTAAAGCAATCAACAAATACCATTTACTACGTTTCATCTTTCTTTCTCCTCGCTTCTAAAATTTGAGAATTCACTTACCCCGTCTGGGGTGCTGACTAACTGCGTACATCGGCTTTGTTTTTCCCGAGCCACCACCTCCTTGACATTTTCTGCGATAACTAAAGTTTATAGCGTTTCCAGGAAATTTCCACTAGGAAAAGGAGGATAAGAGATTGGAGATGACAACCCGTACTAATCTCTAATTTTACTCTCCCCATTCAAAAGCCTCATACTGAGGTGGCGGTTCAAGTGAACTAACTTTTCCTTAAGCGCATGGGCGTCAAATTCGCTAAGCGCGGCGAAGCGAGCGGCAACATCACGACGATGGAGGGCGGAAATATGCCCATACAACACGGCTCCCGCTTCAGTGAGATAGAGGCGTTTGGTGCGGCCGTCCGTCTCATGTGGCAGCCGGACCACCAGCCCATCCGTTTCCAACCCACGCAGCAGGCGCGTAATATTGCTCTTGTCGCAAAACATGATTTGGCTGAGTTGGCTTGGGGAAATGCCTGGCTGTTCGGCGATGTGGTTTAAGGCGTAATAACGTGGCACGGTGACGGCGAACTGGTCAATGACCGACCGGTCACCCAGGTCGAGGAGAAGAAATGTCTCCTTCAGCAGATAATAGAGGAATTCACTCCCTTCCATAAAACAACCCGTACCACAAGCCGCGCAATTTAGTTGATGCTTCAACTATTGATGGTGCAACTGTAGCATGGGCTATTTACTTTGTCAATTATCGCCGGTACCCCGGTTTGGGGTTGCCTAACCCACAACCGGAAGGTACGGGTTGGCAACCCGTGTTACAGGTGGTTGTACCCCGGTCTGGGGTTGTCCAACCTTTAACCGGGAGGCTGCGGGTTGGCAACCCGTGTTACAGAGGGAGTCAGACACGCAAGGTTGCGTTTAGCTGTTGCTCCAGTTGCTTCAAGATACGCTGCCGCTGGCGGCCGACTTCCTTATCGTTCAGCGTCTTGTCTGGCGCCTGGAATACCAGGTGGTAGGCCAGGCTCTTCTTGCCCGCCGGTAACTGGTCGCCCTGGTAGACATCGAAGAGGATCACCTCGCGCAACAAACGGCCGCCTGCCTGCTTCAGCGCCGCTTCGACATCGGCCGCCGGAACGGTTGCGTCCACCACCAACGCCAAATCTTCGCGCACCGGCGGGAAAGGGGACAACGGCTCATAGTCATAGCTCGCCGGGATGTGAGTCAGGATCGCTTCCAGATCGATCTCGGCCGCCAGCACCGGCTGATCGCGCTCGGTACGAACTTCAAAGCTCCTCGCCACGCGCGGGTGCAACTCGCCCATCACCCCCACCTGCCGCTTGCCCATTAGCAACTTCGCCGTGCGGCCGGGGCGATAGGTCGGATGTTGCGCCGCCTCATAGCTGATGTCCACATGCAGCGCGGCAAACAAGCTTTCGAGGGTGCCTTTCAGATCGAAAAAATCATAATAGCTGCCAAGCGCAAGACTGTCTGACCAGTTTTCCGGTGCGCGGCGGCCGGTCAGCACCAACCCCAACCGCGTCGGTTCATCTGGTAATTCCTGGTCTTCGGAAACCAAGAAGACCGGCCCAATCTCATAGATGGCGATCCGCTCCCGGTAACGGCTGTTGGCGGCCGCCACTTCCAGCACCGAGGAGAGCAGGCTATGGCGCATCACCTGGCGGTCTGGCGCGGGGGCGTTGGTCAGCGTGATATAGGGGCGGTCATCCGGCCGCATATTGGGCAGCAACTTCGCTTCGCGGGCGGCCGAGGTCAGCCGGTAGGTGATCACCTCCTGCATCCCCAACTGGACGAGCAAGTCGCGCACGCGCTCCTCTCGCTCCAATGAGGGGTTGCCACGCTGCGGGGGGAGCGAATCAGCGATCAACGTCGAAGGAATCCGGTCATAGTGGTACATGCGGCAGATTTCCTCCACCAGATCATGTTGGCCCTCAATATCCATCCGGTGATCGGGGACGGTAACGCGCAAATAGTCGCTGTGCCACTCCACCCCAAACTCCAAACGCTCCAGTAGCTCCTCCATATCCTGGCGCGATATGTCCAGGCCGCTCAGTTGGCGCACATAGTCAGGGGCCAGCGGGACAACCACCGTTTCCGGCGGGTTGGGATAGTAATCTACAATCCCTTGCGCCACCGTCCCCCCGGCCAAACGACGCAGCAGTTCGGCCGCGCGTTTGGCCCCCAGCATCGCCTGGCTGGGATGGACGCCACGACTGAAGCGGAATGCCGCCTCGCTGTGAATCCCCAACATGGTCGAAGTACGGCGGATGTTGATGAAGTTCCAGGCGGCTGCTTCCAGCAACACATTGGTCGTCTCCGCCGTGATCTCGCTATTCAAGCCGCCCATCACTCCACCGAGGCTAAGATTGCCCAGTGGGTCGGTGACGAGGATGCTATACGGTTCCAACTCATGCGTTTCGCCGTCCAGCGTGGTCAGTGTCTCATCCGGCTCCGGCAAGCGGGTGTGGATGTGGATCGGCCCATCACCTGCGTACTCATTCGCTCGCTGGCGTAAGAAGTCATAGTCAAAGGTGTGGTTGGGCTGGCCGACTTCGAGCATGACATAGTTGCTGACATCCACGACAACGTTGATCGGCCGTTGCCCCGCCAGCCGCAAGCGGTGTTGCATCCAGTAGGGACTCGGCCGCTGGCTGACGCCCTCAATGATCAACGCCACAAAGCGCGGGTTCAGTTCCGGCTCGTCGGTGGTGATGATGACGCGGCCGTCCACCGGCGGCCCCTCCATCACGACATCGAAATCAGGGTAGCGCAACGTCTGGCCGGTCAAGGCAGCCAGCTCCCGCGCCACGCCGATCATCGAAGCACAACGGGCGATGTTGGGGATGATGTCAATCTCCAGGACGTGGTCGCCCAAGACATCCTGCATCGGCGTCCCCACCTGGTAATCGGGCGAGTATTCATCCTTTTGCAGCAGCATGATCCCTTCGTGATCGTCGCTGATGCCCAGTTCTTTCGCCGAACATAGCATCGCATCGTTGTAAATGCCGCGCAACGCCCGCCCCTTCAGCGTCATCTTCTGGTAGCCCGCTTTGTGACCGTCATAGACCACGCCCCCTTCCATCACGAACGGAGAATAGAGGTTCAGCGGTTCCAAATCCCCCTGCTCCAAATAGGGGAACAGGTTCGGCGCGCCGGTGACGACGGTTTTCAGTTCGGCCGCGCCATAATCTACCGTGGCCAGCACCAGCCGGTCGGCGTTAGGATGCTGCTCCACCTTCAGCAAACGGGCCAGGACGATCTTCTCCCGGTCCCAGACCAAATCCGCACCGGGGAGGCCGATTGTCTCAATCGTCTTCACCTCCAACCCGGCGTTGGTCAGCAGTTCGGCCGTTTCTTCGGCCGACTGCACAATATCCACATACTCTCGCAACCACGACAACGGTACACGCATAATAAGACCCTATAGGACGCAGATTTACGCAGATGGGCAATAAGAATTGCCCACAGATTTTCGCAGATACAAAGAAAAAATCAGCGTCAATCTGCGAAGCATCCGCGTAAATCTGCGTAACTCTTTAGAACTGTTCTAAGAAGCGCAAATCATTGCCCCAGAAGAGGCGAATGTCATCCATTCCATACTTCAACATCGCGATACGCTCCGGCCCCATGCCAAAGGCAAAGCCGAAGAAGCGCTGCGGGTCATAGCCGCCATTCCGCAAGACCGTGGGATGCACCATCCCACACCCCAAAATCTCCAGCCAGCCGGTATACTTGCACAAAGCGCAACCCTCGCCCGCACATTGGAAACAACTAATGTCCATCTCCGCGCTTGGCTCGGTGAAGGGGAAGTAGCTGGCGCGGAAGCGCGTCTCGCGCTCCGCCCCAAACAGCCGCCGCGCAAACTCAGTCAGCGTCCCTTTCAGGTCGGCAAAGGTGATGTTTTCACCTACTGCCAGCCCTTCTACCTGGGTAAACTGAATTTCGCTGCGTGCCGTCACCTGCTCATTGCGGTAACACATCCCCGGCAAGATGACCCGAATCGGGTCAGGGCAATACTCCTGCATCGCTCGAATTTGCCCGCCGCTGGTGTGGGTGCGCAGAATCACCCCTTCTTGGTTAGTGAAGAAGCTGTCCTGCATCTCCCGTGCCGGATGGTGGGGCGGGAAGTTGAGTAACTCGAAGTTCACCAGATCGGTTTCCACGTCGCGGCTACGGTACACCTGGAAGCCCATATCGCCAAAGATGCGGTAAATATCGCGCAGGGTTTGGGTGATGATGTGCAACCGGCCGCGCAACACCGGCCGTCCCGGCAAAGTCACATCCAACGTCCCCGCCGCGATTTGCGCATCCAAGTCGGCCGCTTGCAACGCCGTCAAACGCTCCTTATAAGCCGACTCCAACGCCTGCTTGATCTCATTCAGCCGCTTGCCAAAGGACGGCCGATCCTCGGCCGCCAGTTGCCCCAACTGCCGCGACTGCAAATAAATCGTCCCGCGCTTGCCCAGCGTATCTCGATACCACCCCTCCAACGCCGCGAGATCAGTGGTATCGGCCAGCCGTTCGGCCGCTTCTTGATAGAGTGCTTCTAGTTGGTCTAACATATCTCAAATCTCCAGTCTCCCAATCTCCCAGTCTCATAGTCTCTGAGATTAGGAGACTGGGAGACTAAGAGATTGGAACTGTACCAACAAAAAAGACGCGGTTGTCACGCCGCGTCTTTTGGATTTCGTTATTCGTCTACACTTTACGCAGAACGAAACGCCTCCGGCCCAACGGCGTCGGATGTGGGTTTAGTCTCAAACGTAAAGCTAAAAAAGAAAGGGGTCAAACCCATACCTTTCATCATGGCGAAATCGTAGCACTTCCCCCTATGATTGTCAAGAAAACAAGGCGTAAAAGGAAACAGTGAAAAGCTGTAACACAAGTAAACAACCTGCAGGCCAATCCCTGTAATAGGGTTTGACGGTATGAGCGTCTCGCGCTAATATCTTGACTGTGATCAGGTCTTTCAAAGACAAAGAAGCCGAGCGCATATTTCAACGCCGTTTTTCGCGCAAGTTGCCGCAAGACATTCAGCGAGCAGCATTAAGGCGGTTAACCTACCTTCACGCCGCCAAAGAATTGAAGGATTTACGGACACCGCCATCTAATCACCTAGAGAAACTCAGTGGCGACCGGCGAGGACAACACAGCATTCGCATCAATGACCAATGGCGTATCTGCTTCGAATGGCTCGATAACGACGCGTACCATGTTGAAATTGTAGATTATCATTAGCGAGAGATCAGATGAACAGTTCCAAAATGCCCCCCGTACATCCTGGCGAAATCCTGTTAGAAGATTTCATGAAGCCGCTACAACTCAGTCAATACCGCCTTGCCAAAGCGATCAACGTCTACCCTCGTCGCATCAACGAAATCGTCCACGGCAAACGAGCAATCACGGCCGATACTGCGCTTCGCCTGGCACGCTTCTTCGGCACCTCGGCCGAAGTCTGGATGAACCTCCAATCCCACTACGACCTCGAACTGGCCCGCGACAACCTTGAAGCGCAAATCAACACCGAAATCCAACCCCTTAAGCACTAATGAAGCACCACGGCCGCATTCGACAACACCACCTCATCCCGTTCCGCCACCTTACATTGCAAAACAACCAACTCTCCTCCGCCCCCCTGCTCCTCTGCCCCTCCGCTTTCCTTCCACATTTCAGTCACAATTGTTTCGCCAGGGAAAACATGCTTGGCAAACCGCGCCTTCATGCTGCGGAAACGCGCCGGATCATTCCCGGCAAAGTGCTTCAACACCGCGCGGGCGGCAAAGCCAAAGGTACAAAGACCGTGGAGGATCGGCCGATCAAAGCCACCCACGGCCGCCATCGCCGGGTCGGCGTGCAGCGGGTTGCGGTCGCCGGAAGTGAGGCGGTAGAGCAACGCCTGGTTCTCCGTTGTCTTGTCATGGTGGACGACATCGGGCGGCCGCGCCGGAGGCACATAGACGTTGCTCGACGGCCCGCGTTCGCCGCCAAAGCCACCGATGCCGCGAATGAACAACGACACCTGGTTATAGGCCACTTCTTCTCCCTGATCATCCACGCTATGGACATCGAGCAGCACCAGCGCCCCGGAACCTTTGTCATAGATGTGGGCGATCTTGGCGCGGTTGGTGATCGTCGCGCTGACCGGCAACGGCCGCTTCACCTCCACATACTGCTCGCCATGGAGCAACATCATCGGGTTAAACCTCAGCCCCGGAACGCCGATGATCTGGTGCGTCACGGCAAAGGGAAAGGTGACGGCAAAGGTCGGCAGCACCTTCTGCCCGCCCTGGCTCAACTCATAAACAAAGGGTAGCTCGCGCTCGTCCAGCGGATCGGCCGCCGCCCCCACCGACAGCGCGTAGAGGCTGGCATCTCGCTCGGTATAGACGACATCCTTTGGCTCAAACTCATAGGCAAGGGCTTTTTCTACATCAACGGCCGTGTTCCCTGCCGCCTTCGTCTCCGCCGGTTGCGCCGTCTTCAAATTCTCCATGATCGGCCCAAAGGCGTCGGTGATCGCCGTCGGATAGAGGGGATCGCTAAAGTCCTGGATCGTCGCCCACTGCTCGGCGATACCTTCTGGGGTAAATGGCCGGTTGAGGGGAAAAACCGCCCCCTTGCTCCGTTGCCAGCGCAGGCGCGACACCCAACCCGCCCCCAGTTCAAACACCTGCCCGGTCACCTCACAACTTTCATGGCACAGATAAGCCACCAGCGGCGCGACGTAATCAGGCTTGAGCGCGGCCACCAGTTCCGGCGGCAAAATGCTCTCCGTCATCCGCGAACCGGCGACCGGCGCAATGGCGTTAACGTGGACATTGCGCGATTTACCTTCGGCCGCCAACACATTCGCCAGCCCCAACATCCCCAGCTTCGCGCTACCATAATTCGCCTGCCCAAAATTGCCATAGATGCCGGAGGCGGAGGAAGTCATCACCACACGGCCGTACTGCTGATCGCGTAAAAAGGGCCAGGCAGCATGGGTGACGCGAAACGCGCCATAGAGATGGACGCGATAGACGCGCTCCCAATCGGCGGGGGACATCTTGTGGAAGCTGACGTCGCGTAAGATACCGGCGTTGTTGATCACAATGTCCACACGGCCGAAATGGTCCATCGCCGCCTCCACAATCAGCGCACCCTCTTCGACAGAGTCGTAGTTGGCAATCGCTTCCCCGCCGGCGGCCTTGATTTCGGCCACCACTTCATCGGCCGGGGCAGTGCTGGAACCGTCGCCGTGCATACTGCCACCAAGGTCATTGACCAGCACCCGTGCCCCGCGCGAGGCCAGCAACAGCGCATAGGCGCGGCCCAAACCGCCGCCCGCGCCGGTTATAATGGCAACACGGCCGTCGTATCTTAACTCACTCATTTTTTCTCCGAAAAAGGTGGCAAGTGGCTAGTGGTTAGTGACGAGAGGTTGGTAAATGCGGTTACTAGCCACTCGTCACTCGCCACTAACCACTAATTCGTAATCGCCGCGCCAAGACCAGCACCACGATCAACGCCAACGCCGCGCCGATGATGCCAAATGTTCCCAGGCCAGTGTCAGGCAACGTGCCAGGAGGAGGCGGGATCGGGGTAGGTGTTGGCGGAACGGCCGTGGTGGTCACATCCAGAGTAACGGTCGCTACCGGAGTCGTGAGCGTCCCGGTTGGTGAAGGCACGGCGGTTGTTTCGGTAGCAACGGCCGTTGGCGAAGCTTCCTGCGTCGCCTCGGCTGTTGTGGTCGGCTGGCCGGGGTATCCGCCACCCGATGCAGTGGCCGAGGGGGCCGGAACAGTCGCCTCTGTGGTTGCCGGGAGAGTAGCCGAGGGAACGGCCGTGGATGATGGTGATTCAGTCGGCTGCGGCGGTGCGGTAGAGGTTGGAATCGCTGTCGGTGAAGGGGGTTCCGTCGCTTGTGGCGGCGCAGTTGATGTGGGAGCCGTCGTCGGGACGGGTGGCGCAGTGGATGTAGCCGTCGGGATGATCGGCTCAGTTGTCTCTGTTGGGGTAGCAGGAGGCGTTGATGTGGGCGGGAGCGCTGTCACAGTCGGCGTTTCCGAACCGGTCAGGGTGGGTGAAGGCAGTGGTGTCGGCGAAGGCAACTCGGCGGGCGTTGCCGTTTGCGCCGCACCGCCGACCGCTTCCGCTTCGGCCGTCATCGCCACAATCGTTTCTTCGGCAACCGCTATGGAAGTCGCGGCCACCTCGGTGGCCTGTACCTCGTCAATGGTGGCTAATACAGCCGGTGTTGGCGTAGGTGTAGAAGTCGTCGTTAATTCAGCGACGGCCGTTTCGGTGGCAATCACCTCGGCCGTTGCCGTCGCAATCGCTTCAGCAACTGACGTAGCTGCTTCATCAACCGTCGCTTCAGCGGTGGCTGCTTCGGCAGTAGCGACCGCACCCTCTACGGTCTCAAGGGGGGGAACGGCCGTTTCATCGGCCGCAGCCGGTGTTGGGGTAGCCGTTGTGTCACCCTCGTCGGAAGAGGCGGGAGGGGTTTCGGTATCCGTTTCGTCGGCCGTTTCTGTCGCCGTACCCTCTCCCTCATCAGGAGGCGCAAGGGGAGTCTCTTCTGAATCCGGGCCTTCTGTCCCTTCTGGTTCTGGCGTGGTCTCACCTTCCGGCGTGGTCTCACCTTCCGGCGTGGTCTCACCTTCCGGCGTGGCCTCACCTTCCGGTGTGGTTTCGCCCTCCGGTGTAGTCTCACCTTCTGTGGTGGCCTCACCTTCTGGCGTGGTTTCACCTTCTAGGGGTGCCTCACCTTCGGCCGTAGCGGCACTCTCCTCAGTGGCTTCACCCTCTGGCGTCTCGCTCTCTGGTGTGGCGGCCGACTCTGTAATTTCCGGTTCCGGCGTCACTTCGGCCACGACTTCACCGGACGCTACGGCCTCCGCCTGGGCAGTCAGCGCGACCAGCGTTGCCGTCACCGCCTCGTTTGTCGCCAATACGACCGCATTTTGGGTGAGGATGATCCCTCGCTCCCGTTCAAAGTCAGCGTTGATATTCAGCAGGAGAAACAGCACGGTGCAAACTGAGGCCAGCAACAAGGTCGTCACCAGGCCACCGGCCAACAACAAAAAGCGACGACCCGTTGGCGCGTCTTCGGCACCATTTTCTCCGTTGTGATCAATAAACTCGTCGTCTGCGCCCATTGCGCTCCTCCTACCCTTCCCGGCCGATACTGCGCGGCCGAGGGCGCACTCTCTCTTTCAATCAATACAAGCGGTAGGGCCAAACATCCCTGTTTGTCCTCGACAATCCAGAGGATTGTCGCTACTAGCTATTGCCAGAATGAATCAACTTGACGTAACATAGTAATGAGGCGAGTATAACATGTTTATGTGAAGGTGTAAAGCCAGCCTATGCGCGTCAAAGTCATCCTGAATCCCTGGTCCGATCGCGGCCGTGCCCGCAACCACATCGAGCGAATCCTCGACTTAAGCAAGCCCTATGGCGGTCTTGATTTAGCGCTGACCGAGCAGCCCGGCCATGCTCGCTTGCTCGCCCGGCAAGCGGCCGACGAGGGCTATGATCTCGTTGTCGCTGCCGGAGGGGATGGCACCGTTCACGAAGTGGTCAACGGTCTGGTGCGTGGCAACCGCGCCGATGTGGCGCTGGGGGTGCTGCCCATTGGTTCCGGCAATGACTTCGCCTTCGGGCTGGGGGTTCCGCTGGAGTTGGAAGCGGCCGTTCCCCGCCTCTTCAGCGGTCAACAACAAGCTGTTGATTTGGGACGGGTCGAGGATGAACATGGGCGGTATGAATTTTTTCAAAACAACCTGGGGATCGGTTTTGACGCGGTCGTCGTCATCCGTACCGAAACCATCACCCGCATCCATGGCTTCATGATGTACTTCGTGGCCGTGTTACAGACGATTTTACTCTACTATCAAACCCACCATCTAGAACTGTGCTTCGACGATGAATCTGTGGAGCAAGATTCGTTATTCCTGGCGTTGGGCATTGGCCCGCGTGGTGGCGGCGGCTTTCTGCTGACGCCGGACGCGAAAGTAGAAGACAACCTGATTGATAGTTGTCTGGTCAATCCCGTCAGTCGCCTGACCATGCTCAGTATGCTGCTGCGTGTGATGAAAGGGACCCACATTACGTCGCCGAACGTGACGATGCGTAAAAATCAGCGTATTCTGGTTAAATCGCAAACGCCGCTACCCATTCACGTGGACGGTGAGATGTTCGCCTATCCGCGGGACAATGTGCAGCAAGTGACGATCACCAGCGTACCGGCGGCGGTGAGAGTGGTAAGATGATTAGTAGACAGTAGACAGTAAGAAGAGATTGGGAGACTTAGAGACTGGGAGATTGGTGTATTGGTGTACTCGTGTATTGGTATATATAGACAAGTTAGGCGAGTTGATACACCAATACACCACTATACTAATAAACCAATCTGACTACTGCCAACTGCCTACATTTTCGAGAAAACGATGCGTACCTTAGAACAAGCCTTACAAGAACATGAACTAATCGTTCTGCGCGTCATTGGTGAATGGATGGAGCTGGACCTGACCGGAGAGGACAAGCCAGCGGCCGTCGAAGCATTGGCCGCCGCAATGGCCCAGGTAGACCTGGTTGAGGAGATGAAACACCTCGACCTGGAAGAAGTCGCCGCGCTGAACGATCTGGCGGCCAACAACGGCCGTATCCCCGTTGCCACCTTCATACGCAATCACGGCGAAGTGCGCCAGATGGGGCCGGGGGCGATGGCACGCGAAGAACCCTGGCTCGATCCGGCCAGCCCGGCGGAGTCGCTCTGGTATCGTGGCTTTCTCTATCGTGGCTTCGACGAGACCGATGAAGGGCTGATCGAGTTCTTCTATCTACCCCGCGAACTGGCGCAACAGTTACCTTCGGCCGCCAAAGCAAAAGCCAAATCCAAAGCCGCTGGTCGTCAGTCCGGCGGCAAATCCGTTGCGGGAAAGGCGAGTGAGGGAAAAACCGCTAGCAGCGAACCGGGCGAACCAAAAGAAAACAAAGCGCCGTTGCTGATCCCCATCCCCGCCCCCGATCAATATCAAGCGGCCGTTAGCGACGCCGTAGATGATCTGACGACACTGCTGGCGATCAGCCAACGCACCGGCCTGTCGGCCGAGGCACGGAAGACGCTCGACCGTTATCTATTCAACGCCGACCCCCACCGCCGTTCCTTGTTGCTGACCCTGGCCAACGACCTGGGGTTGGTGCGACAAACGGAGATGGGCATCCGGCCGACCCGCGCGGCCGTTGATTGGCTCCAGCAAGGACGCGAACAACAACTGCGTTCTTTGCTGGAGGCATGGAGCAACAGCGGCTGGAACGAACTGCGCCACACACCTGGACTGGTTGCGGAGAGCGAGGGCTGGGAGAACGACCCGCTACTGGCCCGCACCGCGCTGCTAGAAGTGCTGCCCCGCGACAACGAATGGTACTTGATCCACGAAGTCGTTGCGCTGATCAAACGGACTGACACCGACTTCCAACGGCCGGATGGCAACTATGAAACCTGGTACATCCGTGACGCCGCAACCAATGAATATTTGTCCGGTTTTGAGCAGTGGGATCAGGTTGAAGGGCGTTTGCTGGCCTTCCTGATACAAGGGCCACTCTTTTGGCTTGGGGCGGTGGAGTTGGCGACGGCCGAGAACCCACCCCAGGCCGCCTACCGCCTAAGCGAACGCGCCCACCAATGGCTCAACCGCCAACCGGCGGCCGAAGATGCGGTGCGCGTGCCGCTGGTCGTCCAGCCCGATGGGACGCTACTGGTCCCCCACAACGCCAGCCGCTATGATCGCTTCCAGGCCGCCCGCATTGGCGAACCACTGCCAGCCACCGCCGGTAAGCCCTATACTTACCGGATCACGCCCGCTTCGCTACAATTGGCACAGGACCAGGGCATTACGCCGGAGCGATTGTTACAATTTTTGGAGAAAGCCAGCGGCCGACCCATCCCTCCCGGCGTGCGGCGCGGTGTTGTTCGCTGGGCCGACAATGGTGTGGAAGGAAAGCTAGAAGCGATGGTCGTCTTGCGCGTGCGTGACGCAAACATTCTCAATACGTTGCGCAACAACCCCAAGACCCGCGACTTCATCGCCGAAAGTTTGGGCGATCTGGCGGCCGTCATCCGCCGCAAAGAGTGGGCCGCCTTCCGCAGCGCCACCGCCCAGCTAGGGCTTTTGTTGGATGCGGATGTAGAGGAGTAATCTCCCAATCTCATAGTCTCCCAGTCTCTTAGTCTCATAATCTCAGAGACTAAGAGACTGGGAGATTAAGAGACTGTTTTTGTTATGACCGAAACCATTCGTCTCTTAATCGCCGATGATCATCCCGTTGTGCGGGATGGGTTGGTGGCGATCCTCAGCACCCAGCCCGATTTTGAGGTCGCGGCCGTCGCGGAGGACGGGCAACAGGCGGTAGAGATGGTTGCCGATCTGCGGCCAGATGTCATTCTCCTCGATCTGGAAATGCCACGTCTGGATGGGGCGGAGGCAATTCGCCAGATGCGGGCGGCCGATCCCCATGTCCGCGTCATCGTCTTCACCGCCTATGACACCGACGAGCGTATCCTGGCGGCCGTGCAAGCCGGAGCGCAGGGGTATCTGCTGAAAGGTGCGCCACGCCAGGAGCTATTCCGCGCGGTGCGCGTCGTGCATGGCGGCGGCTCATTGCTGGAACCGGTGATCGCCTCTAAGCTGCTGCGTCAGGTCAGCCGCGAAGCGGAAGCAGAAGTGGAATCGCTCACCTCCCGCGAACAAGAGGTGTTGCAACTGATGGCGCAGGGGCTACAAAACAAAGAGATCGCCGCGCAACTGGTGATTAGCGAGCGCACCGTCAAGTTCCACGTTAGCGCCATCCTCGGCAAGCTTGGCGTGGGCAACCGCACCGAAGCGGTGACAACGGCCGTCCAGCAGGGGTTGATTAAACTACCCGGCAACCAGTAAAGCGATTTTCCTAAATCGCTGATTCCTCACTGCTCACGGACGCTTTCTCTGCAATAACCAGCATCCGTTCACTCCCCTCCTCAAACGGCGTCCCATCATAATCCCCCTGTAACGACAACAGTTGCAACCCGGCCTGGACCAACATCAACTCCAGTTCATGCGGGTAGTGATAATAATAGTCCATTTCCACGATATTCCGCCGCACTGGCCCACCTTCAATTGGACTGGCGTCGAAAATCCAGGTGACTTGAACGCGCTGCGCGGCCGCCTCCAGCCGTTCGGCCGCTAGCTGCATCACCACTTCCCCCGCCGTCTCATCATGCAAGACATTTTCCACTGTTAATAGAGGAACGTCAGCCGTCTCCGCCAGCGTAAAGGGGTTGCTTAAATCAACAAATAGACGGCCGCCAGGCTTCAAAGTGGAGCGAATGTTCTTCAACGCAACCGCCAACTGTCCCGGCGTCAAATGCATTAATGTGTTGTGACCGGCAAAGACCAGCCCATACGGTTGCGTGCCACTGGGCGAAACCATATCCCCTTCCACCAGCTGCACCCGCGACTGTACGACCGCCGCTTCGGCCGCCAATCGTTGCCGCGCCCGTTCCAACATCGCCGCTGAGTTATCGAGGCCAGTCACCGTATGCCCCGCCCGCGCCAGCGGCAAGAGCAAACGGCCGCTGCCACAACCCAACTCCAACAGCGGGCCTTTTGCCTCGGCCGCCAATTGCAGCAAATAGGGAATGTCGGCAGTTAGATTTTGGTGAATGAGATCATAGTAGCGGGCGAGTTGATCGTACATAAGAAGAAAACGACAACGGATAATAGAATTCAACGGATGCAAAGAATCTATAGCGACCGCCCTATCCGTTCATTTCTCCATCCGTTGCTGTCTGATTAAACACTGGCCGCCGCTTCTCCACAAACGCCGCCAATGCTTCCAAATGATTAGGGGACGGCCACAGCGCGACAAACAGTTCTGTTTCCAGTTGATCGACATCAGCCGGAGCCAGCCGCGCGGCCGCCTTGACCAACGCCTTGGTCGCCGCCAGCGCGTCGCCCGGCAGTGCTCTTAGCTCCTCCGCCCAGGCCAATGCCTCGGCCAGGACATCCACGCCGTCGGCCGTCAGACGATGGACCAGACCCAACCGCTGCGCCTCGGCTGCGTCAAACAGCCGCGTTGTCAACAGCAACTCCATCGCCCGGCTTTCACCCAACAACGCGACCAGGCGGCTTGTGCCACCCCATCCTGACGTCAGACCATTTCGCACCTGGGCGAAGGAAAAGCGGGCATGGGCGGCCGCCAGCCGCAAATCACAGGCAGTCAGAATTTCGCAACCGCCACCAATGGCGTCGCCGTTGACGGCGGCGATGACGGGAACCGGCAAAGCTACCATTTGCGCCAGTGCCGCGCTCATCGTCCTGTTCAGCCTTTGCCCTGCCTCTCGTTCCGGGTGCTGGCTTAGCTCCTTTAAGTCACCGCCGGACACAAACGCCTGCGTTCCTGCGCCGGTGACGATCAAGGCGCGTAAAGTAGGTGTGCGGGCTGCTTCAGTGACGGCCGTTGCAAACGCCTCCTGCGCCTCCCAATTCAGCGCGTTGCGGGCTTGCGGCCGGTTCACCCGCAACACAGCGACATCGTTTTCGACAAAATATTCAATCACCTGGCTCATACTACCTATTGATAACAGAATTACAGCCGCTTGACACCTCCAAGTAGCGTTTTAGGTGTGCGTAACGCGGGTTGGCAACCCGCGCCACACTGTTTTCACAACAGGTGCCAAATTCTTACATAATTGTGACAACCCCCTGCCTTCGCCCCATTTGGCAAGCGAGATGTTATACTGTTTAGTAGATACGCCCACGATGTTATCCGATAACTGCTCACCGATTACCTTCTACTACCTTAAAAAGAGGTATCAATCATGACCCCACGAAAAATCGGCCTGGGTGCGTTGGTGGGAGCCTTGCTAACCGCTCCGCTGATCGCCCTGATGTACCTGGGGGATCAACTACTCAACCTCCCCCTTGTCCCCTTTGACTTCTTCGACTGGCTAACCCGTGTTCTCCCCGGCCCGTTGGTAACATTTGGGATCGATCTAATGATCGATACCTTCCGCGCGTTGAATATCAACGTAGCTGACACAGCAAAAACGGTCGAACAAATCGCCGCCGTCCTCCAATTTTGGATCATCGGCATTGTTACCGGTGCCATCCTCTTCCCCCTTCTTGGCTGGCGCAAAAGCACGGCCGATAATTGGACGGGACTGGTCATAGGCGCACTCTTTGGACTGCCATTGGTCGCCATCAGCCTGCTTATCGGACTTTCTCCCGTCCATCCCCTCTTCCGTGCGCTTTGGCTTTTAATGCTCTTTCTGGCATGGGGCGTTGGTCTGGTGTGGGTATACCGGCAACTGTACCCAGGCGAACAGAGAACAACCGTTATGTTGGATGGTGAGGAACAACATCTCGCCATCCCTCTCAACCGGCGGCAATTCCTGGTTCGAATGGGCGCGGCCGCGGCGACCGTTACCGTCATTGGCGCTGGTGTGGGCACAGTGCTTGCCACCACCACCCGTCGGCGCGATCAAGAAATGCTGGCGACTATGGAACATGAGGGGGATGAGGCGAGCGGCCGTATCTTTCCCAATGCCGACGATCCCATCACCCCCGCGCCCGGCACGCGGCCGGAATATACGCCCGTTAGCGAACATTACAAGGTCTTCATCCGCGCCCAACCAACCGTCATCCCCGCTGAAGGGTACGCATTGCCTATTGTCGGCATGGTAGACAACATGCTGATGCTCACCCTGGAGGACATCCGCAACCAGTACGAATCATTCGACCAATATGTCACCCTTTCTTGCATCTCCGGCCGCATCGGCACCTCGCTGATCTCGACGACGCTCTGGACAGGGGTCAGTATGCAGGATATTCTTGCCAATGCCGGGGTGCAGGATGGGGCGCGATATGTCCACATCCGCAGCGGCGACGGCTATCATGAGACAGTGGCGATAGATTTGATCAATGCAGACCGGCGGATTATGCTTTGTCACTCCTGGGATGGGCGGCCGCTGCCCGTTGACCATGGTTTTCCCTTACGCATCTGGATTCCCGACCGTTATGGCATGAAGCAACCCAAGTGGATCACCGCAATGGAAATCACCGACGAATACACTCCCGGCTATTGGGTCGAACGGCGTTGGGACGAGGTGGCGCGGGTCAACACTACCTCAGTCATTGACACGGTCGCCACCGAGGCAATTATTGAAAATGGCAACCAACGACTGGTTCCCATCGGCGGTATTGCCTATGCCGGAGCGCGAGGCATCTCCAAAGTGGAAGTGCGGATGGATGGCGGTGAGTGGCAAGAAGCTCAACTTCGCGCTCCCCTCTCCGAAACCACCTGGGTCGTCTGGCGCATTGATTGGCCTTTTGCCGAAGGCAACCATACCTTTGAAGTACGCTGTGTGGATGGCACAGGCGCACCGCAAATCGAAGAACGCCGCGACGCACGGCCGAGTGGTTCGACAGGTATTCATCGTGTGGAAGCAACTCTCTAATTTGGTGACCGGTAAACGGTAAGCGGTATCTGATCGGATTCCTGCTTACCGTTTACTGCTTACCGACTACTACTTACGAATGAACAACACTCCCATCATCTGGCTCCATGGCGATTGTCTCAGCCCCCACAATCCGGCCTTGCTCGCCCATCCGGGGGCAGCGGCCGTTTTTGTCTGGGACGAAGCGTTGCTGGCGGAGTGGCAAATTAGCCTGAAGCGCATCCTGTTCCTGTATGAATGTCTGTTGGAACTACCCGTCACGATTCGTCGGGGTGATCCCATAGAAGAGTTAGTCCGCTTTGCCCAACGCCATCAGGCACAAACCATCGCCACCACGCCCTCTCCCAGCCCACGCTTTGCCCAGATTTGCGAACAGCTTCGCGCCCAGGACTTCCACATTGAGCTACATCCGGTTGAGCCGTTTCTTGCCTACGACGGCCGACTCGATCTCGGTCGTTTCTCTCGCTACTGGCAAGTTGCCCGCCGCCGCGTCCTCAAGTGACGCCATTTTCCTAAATCGTGGCTTCTCCACAATCACAATTCCAGCGATTTGGGAAAATCGCTGCACAAGTAGGCGCATCAACCAAAGTAATCCCTACTCCTGTACCAAAAGGCAGTTGACAGAAAAAAACATTTGTTCTATCCTCGTGAAAGTAACCTGCGCTCCTAACCAAACGGATGAACGCGAACGCCTTAGCATCATTGACCACTAACCGTTGACTATTCACCATTAACCGTTTTCATGGAGTTACGCCTTTGATCGCACGCGAGTTCCGGCTGGAACAAGAACACACCTACAACCGCACCGGGCCGGTACGCTGGATCATCTCCCATCTGGCGCGTTACCCGCTGCTACCTTTGACCGTGATCGGCGCGGCCGTCTTCAACAACTTCTTCGCCAGCTATATCCAGATCGTCATCGGCCGTGCCTTCGACCTCATCTCCCAACCAAACTGGGCGACTGCCGCCTTGCTCGGTTTGGCGGCGATCTCCTTCGGCGCGTCGGCCGGCCAGGGGCTGTTGGGGCTGTTGCGGAACGTATCAACGGAATTTATCGCCCAGCGCATTGAGCGCAACACCCGCGAAGAGTTATATGTCAGCTTGCTGGGCAAAAGCCAGACCTTTCACGGCCGCCAGCGTATCGGCGACATCATGGCCCGCGCCACCAATGATGTACGCGCATTGAACTTCATGTTCAGTCCCGGCCTGATGCTGATCGTAGACTCGATCATGGGCATCATCGCCCCCTTTGTGTTGATCAGCCAGATACACATCTCCCTGTTGCTGGTTCCGGCGCTCTTCCTCATCTTTTTTGTGATCACCGTTGCCGACTATGCCCGTCGCCTGGAGCCGGTCAGCAACAGCATTCGCGAACACTTTGGCGAGATGAACGCTGGACTGGCGGAGACTATCGCCGGGATTGAGGTGGTCAAGGCCAATGCCCAGGAAGCGCAGGAAGAAGCGAAGTTTGTCGCCAACGCCAGCCGGGTGCGTGATTTCTACATCCGCCAGGGGGAGATTGAAGCACGCTATCTGCCGATGCTCGTTTTCTCCATATCCTGGGGCGCGGCCTTCTTGCATGGCATGTTGGTCTGGCGAGCGGGGCTGATCTCGCTTGGCGATGTGGTTGCCTTTGTTGGCCTGGTCGGCTTCCTTCGCTTTCCCACCTTCATCTCTATTTTCTCCTTTGATCTCGCCCAACTCGGTGTGGCCGGTGCGCGGCGCATATTGGAGTTGATCAACATCCAGACCGACCTTGATCAAAATGAAGCAGGTGTTAGCCAGCCGATCCAGGGAGAGGTGACCTTCGAGAGTGTCACTTTTGGCTATGGCGAGGGAGACAACGGCCGTCCCGTCCTCAAAAACATCAGCTTCACAGCCCAACCCGGCGAGACGATTGCCATTGTCGGCCAGACGGGTTCCGGCAAGACCACGCTCACACGCCTGATCAACCGCATCTTCGACGCCCAAGAAGGGCGGGTGCTGGTGGATGGCGTAGATGTGCGCGATTGGAACCTGGAGTCGCTGCGTTCGCAAATCTCCACCATTGAACAAGACATTTTCCTCTTTTCGCGCACCTTGGCGGAAAACATCGCCTTTGGTGTGCCAGATGCCACCCAGGAGGCAATTGTCCAGGCGGCCAAAGAGGCCCAGGCGCACGATTTCATCACCAGCTTTAACGAAGGATATGATACGGAGGTCGGCGAACGAGGCGTCACGCTCTCCGGTGGGCAGCGGCAGCGCATCGCCATTGCCCGCGCCTTCCTGACCAACCCGCGTATCCTCATTCTCGACGACAGCACCAGCGCGATTGACAGCGCTACCGAAGACCGCATCCAACAGGCGATGTACCGTATCAGCCAACAACGGACAACCTTCCTGATCACCCACCGTCTCAGCCAGATCCGTTGGGCTGACCGTATCTTGGTGCTGAAGCAGGGCGAACTGGTAGACCAGGGGACGCACGACGAACTGATGTCGCGCAGCCCCGATTACCGGCGCATCTTTGCAAGGTATAATTAGTATCTAACCACGGATGAGGACGGATTTAATGGATAAACAGAAATCAATTAGAAAGAAATCCGTGAAAATCTGTCGAATCCGTTTCTATCCGTGGTAAACAGGGAACACAGTAATGGGCTTTATTCTGGATGGGCTGGAAACCGAAGCCTACGACCGGCAATATGACGACCGGGAGTTGTTGAAGCGGATTGTCGGCTATTTTCGGCCGCATTCCAAACGAATGCTGCTGGTCGCCACGATGATCACGCTCAACTCGGCGATGGGAACGGCCGGACCAATCCTCATCTCCAGAGCAATAGACATCTTGTCGGTCAATCCGACGACAAACGCGATTATCCTCCTATCGGTCGGCATCAGCCTTTTGGGATCATCGGCCTGGCTGTTCAACTTCATCCGCCAATGGTTTTCGGCGCGGGTGACGGGCAATGTCATCCTGCAGTTGCGCCGCGATGTGTTCGGCGCGGTTGTCCGCAACGATCTCTCCTTCTATGACGAGCACCCCTCCGGCAAGATCGTCAGCCGTATCACCTCAGACACCCAGGACTTTGCCGAGGTGGTCAATCTGACCCTGAATTTGCTCAGTCAGGGCTTGTTAGTCGTCTTTCTCACGCTGTGGCTGCTGCTGATCAATCCCTGGCTGACCCTGTTGCTGATCGCCATGACGCCGCTGCCGGTCATCATGGCCCTCAGCTTCCGGCGCGTTGCCCGGCGGGTGACGCAAAACGCGCGGCGCATGACGGCCGTGATCAACGCCCAAATCCAGGAGTCGATCAGCGGCATCATGGTCGCCAAAACCTTTCGCCAGGAACCGGCGATCTATGCCACCTTTGCCGACAATAACAAGCAGGGCTATCGCATTGGCCTGCAACGCGGTATCACCCTCTCCTCCATCTTCCCGCTTTTGGGTCTGGCCTCCGGCCTGGGAACGGCGATCCTCCTCTATGCTGGTGGTTTAGCCACGCGCGGTCCGGCCGGGCTTTCCGCGGCCGATTGGTACCTCTTCATGCAAGCCGTCGGCTTCTACTGGTGGCCGATGATCAACATCGCCTCATTCTGGAGCCAGTTCCAGGATGGCCTCTCGGCCGCTGAGCGCGTCTTTGCCCTGATTGATGCCGAGCCGAAGGTGGTGCAAGTGGCGAATGAAGCGATTGGCGAGCGGAGGAGCAGAGGGGCGGAGGAGCAGAGGAGAGAGGTAGCAGGTAGCAGGTGGCAAGTGGCAGGTGCAGATGAACGGCAGTCTCCTACTCTCCCAGTCTCGCAGTCTCCTGACACCCAATCTCCAATCTCTCATCTCCACTCCCCTCTCCTCGGCCGCATTGAGTTTCGCCATGTTCAGTTCCGCTACACTGATAAGGAGTTGGTCTTACCAGATTTCCCCTTGCACATCCAACCCGGCGAGACGGTTGCTCTGGTCGGGCATACCGGCGCGGGGAAGAGCAGCATTGGCAAACTGATCATGCGCTTTTATGAGTTTCAGGGTGGGGAGTTGTTGATTGACGGCCGTGACATCCGCCGCCTTGACCTCTCCCAATACCGGCAACAGATCGGCCTGGTTCCGCAGGAGCCATTCTTGTTCATTGGCACGGTTGCCGACAACATCCGCTACGGCCGTCCTGATGCTACGGACGAAGATGTGTTGCAAGCGGCCGAGGCGATCAGCGAGGGTGAATGGCTGGCTGCCTTGCCACAAGGGTTGGATACCGAAGTTGGGGAACGCGGCAGTTATCTCTCTATGGGCCAACGCCAGTTGGTGGCGCTGGCGCGGGTGGTGCTGAAAGACCCGGCGATCTTCATCCTCGACGAAGCGACGGCCAGCGTGGACCCCTTCACCGAGGCGCAGATTCAGGATGGGCTGGAAGCGATCATGGCTGACCGCACCGCCATCGTTATTGCCCACCGCCTCTCGACGATCAAGAATGCGGATCGGATTATCGTCATGCAAAACGGCCGGATCATCGAAGAGGGCCAACACGATACCCTGCTCGCCGACGGCGGCCACTATGCCGAACTCTATAACACTTATTTCCGTCACCAATCATTAGAGGCAATCCACACGCCCTCATGGAAGCTTGAGCTTGCAGCAAACGAGGTAGAGCGCTAAACAAGGCGGCCGGTTGAGAAAATCGGCCGCCTTTTTCTTTCTTACTCAATAGCATAAATCCATGTGAAATCAGATTCCCATCTATTATTTTTGACTGCATCGCTAAATCGGAGGTGGAAAATGGTCGCAGATGGCAAAGCTCGAATAATCGTCGTAACGGGAGCTACTGGTCTTCAAGGGGGCGCAGTGACACGCCATTTGCTTACAAACGGATGGCGTGTACGTGCGCTGACGCGGAATCCACAGAGCGCGAAGGCGCAACCCTTATCGGCGCTGGGGGCCGAAGTGGTTCAAGGGGACATGGCCGAACCAAAGTCCT
This sequence comes from uncultured Ardenticatenaceae bacterium, assembly GCA_964410625.1. GTDB lineage: Bacteria > Chloroflexota > Anaerolineae > Promineifilales > Promineifilaceae > CAYPHY01. Next base: position 152,494 of record CAYPHY010000002.1, read on the forward strand.
TGTTGCCTATCTTTGAAGGAGCTTATGGCGTTTACAGCGTGCAAAACCCTGTGATTAGTGGGATAGAGGGAGAAATCAGCCAGGGAAAGCATGTGGCTGAGGTAGCCAAACAAACCGGCGTCCAACATCTGGTATATGGTTCTACTGCTACCGGCGTCAAAGGCACGGGCGTACCCTCCTGGGAATCGAAGCTGGTGATCGAGGAGTATATGAAGTCGCTAGGGCTGCCGTTGACGGTTTTGCGGCCGATGGCCTTCATGGAACTGATGACCGAGAAACACTTCTTCCCCCCTGTTTCTACCTGGCACGTCATGCCCAAGTTAATGGGAAGCTCGCAAAAAGTCGGCTGGATTTGTACGGATGACATCGGTTTCATCGTCGCCAAAGCGTTCGCTGAACCCGACCACTTTATCGGCAAGGAGCTACCGCTCGCCAGTGACGTACAATCCATTGATGAGTGCCGGACAATCTATCGCGAGGTGCGGGGCACAAACCCCTCCCGCTTTCCCATGCCCGTCTGGATGTTCGAGCGGTATGGATTTGTGGGCAAGGATTTGAGTACCATGTGGCGTTGGTTACAAAAAACTACTATTGATTGGGATACAGCTACCACCCGCGTGATACACCCAGATGCCTTGAGTGTACGGGCGTGGCTGGAGAAACAGGCAACCAGTCTTTAGAACTATTTGGTAACTGTTCTTTCAGAGAGTAAAATCAATCACATGGAAACAATGGTCGAATTAACGGTCGTAATTGAGCCAGATGGCGAGTTGTTCCATGCATATGTACCAGCGTTGCCAGGCTGCCATACTTTTGGGACAACAATTGATGAGACAATAGCCAATATCCGTGAGGCAATGTCGCTCTATATTGAAACGTTGGTTGAAGATGGGGAACCCATACCAGTGGAACAAGAGCCAATGCTGATAACACGTTTGCCAATCGCAGTTGCCGCATGAGTGCGAAGTTACCGGCCGTTCGGCCGCGAGAAGTGGTCCGTGTCCTCAGGTTGGCTGGCTTTATAGAACGACGGCAAAAAGGCAGTCATCTGATCATGTTTCGCGAGTTAGACAAACGGCGTGTTGTTGTACCGATGCACCAGGGACATGATGTACCGCCCGGTACGTTGCGCGGTATTCTTCGCGATGCCGATATAAGCGTAGACCAGTTTGTCACCCTCTTAAATGAATAATAGGATTCGTTGAATGCTTGACAGTGGTAAACCCATCCTGTAGCATCGGAATGCAGGTGGAGGTCAGATAACGTCGCTGCTTCCTCCAAATTAATTGTGGAGAATGATTCGGCCGTCCATGCCATGTGAGCGCGAGCATGACCCATGACCCATGACCCACGACCATGCCCATGACCGAAGAACAGGCGAAAGCCCGACCTACATTAACTGACTTACTGCGTGCGCGAACGCATTTCATCACTGATCCCATTGTCACGTACCTGGCCAAATATCGGCTTTCCCCAGATGTCCTCACGGTAGCCGGTTTCCTGGCCCACGCCCTCTTTGCCTGGTTCATCGCCAATGGGCAGTTCCTGGCTGCGGCCGTTGCCATTGTCCTTCTCGCTCCATTGGATGCGCTGGATGGAGCGTTGTCACGCAAACTCGGCCGCAAGCAAGGCGGCTTCGGCGCGTTCCTCGACTCTACCCTCGACCGAGTAGCTGAAATTGTTCTGTTCGGCGGCTTTATCTACTACTATGTGCAACAGGACAACTCCTTCCTGCTGGCCGTTGCCTATATCGCCGTCACCGGTTCGTTGATGGTCAGTTATGCCCGTGCCCGCGCCGAGTCTCTAGGATATGACTGCAAAGTCGGAATCCTCAGCCGGGTGGAACGTTACGTCGTTCTTGTCACCTTCCTCGTCCTGAACCGTCCTGAAATCGCCCTCTTCATCCTCGCCATCTTCACCTACGTCACCCTTGCCCAACGCATGATCCACGTCTTTCGCCAGGATAGTGGAGAGTGATAAGTGGCGAGTGACGAGCGGACGGAAGCCGGGGAGAAGAGGGGCGGAGGAGAAGGGGAGAAGTTGGCAAGTGTAGATGACCGGCAGGACAGTCTCCCAATCTCCCAATCTCTAATTTCCATTCTCTAATCTCTAATTTTCACCATGAAACGCATCCCCTTCTACTGGTTCCTTATCCTCCTTTTTCTCATCATCGCTGCGGTGCTTTTTGGTTATCATCTGGCAACCGGCATCACACCACCGCGTGAAGCATTCAATGTCTTGGGCTTTCCCATCTATTGGTACGGCATTTGGATTGTCAGCGGTGTGGCCTTGGGAGCCTATGTCGTTTCAAAACTAGCGGCTGAACGTGCCCAACGCGCCTTTGAAGCGGCCGTCCCCCCAGACGCACGCCAACTCCCACTGACAGAAGTGGAGCTGGATGAGGGACTCCGCGACCATCTTGCCCAAGAAAATATTAGCACACTCGGTGAGCTGCTCTATACTTTTGGTCTCGACCCTCGTCTCCTGGGGCTGAATAAGTCACAACGCTCCGCCATTCGTGCTAATCTGGAGGACGACCCACAGTTGCAAAACAAATGGTTCTCCTCCACTCCCTGGCGACAATGGAACCCCGACCATGTTTGGAACGCCTTGCTCATCTGCCTGATCCTCGGCGTCATCGGCGCCAGGCTCTACCATGTGCTGACCCCTTCGCCGAGCATGGCCGCCGTCGGTATTACCTCCCCGCTTGACTATTTCCGTAATCCCTACCAACTATTCAACTTCCGCGCCGGTGGGCTGGGCATCTATGGTGGTATTCTTGGCGGTCTGCTAGGCCTGATTCTTTACTCCTGGCGGCAGCGCATCTCCGCTCTGGCCTGGGCTGACTTGGCGGCCGTCGGGCTGGCGCTGGGTCAATCCATCGGCCGCTGGGGCAACTACTTCAACCAGGAGCTATACGGCCGCCCCTTCAACGGCTTCTGGGCGATCCACATCGAGCCGCGCTATCGCCTGCCGGAATATGCCAGCTTCAGCCACTTCCACCCCGCCTTCCTCTACGAATCCTTGTGGAGCTTTGGCACTTTCCTGGTCCTCTACTGGCTGGCCCGCCACCGCGCCTACCGTTTGCGCGTCGGTGATCTAACCGGGTTGTATTTAATTGCTTATGCCATCGGCCGTACCCTACTCGAATTCGTCCGCCTCGACAGCAACATCTTCACCATCCCTGGAACCGGCTTCGGCCTGCCCACCGCCACCCTCTTCTCCCTACTCCTCGCCCTCATCGTCGCCATCTGGCTCATCTTCCGCCACCGGCGAGTACGTCCGGCCTAGAGGGTTTAGTCGTCTAAGTTTTCAGGAGAGGGTAAGCGTTTACTTATCGTCGCTTATTGTCTGTGGCAAGGCAGCGGATCTCTTGCTACACTTGCCGCAAGCTATGAGTGAGAATCCGTCTGTTGGCGTATATCCACGCCCATCCACATCCCGTTCCCTACTCCAATCACCGCTGGTGGTCGGCCTGATTGCACTGTTGTTCGTCGTTGCCGCCGTTGCCATCGGCTGGTTTATCCTCAACGGCGACCGCAGTCTGCTGCGCAACGCGGCCGTCGCTGACCCATTGATCACCCCCAACGCCGACGGCAGCCAGGACGCCACACGCATCCGCTATCAACTCTCCCGCAACGCGACTGTCTCTATCTACTTCGAAGATGAAAGTGGTGAACGCTACTATTTCCGCCAGGAACGGCCGCGCGGCACGGGCGAATATGAAGTCCTCTTCAGCGGCGTCGTAGACGGCTACCGGCGGCCGGAGGAAACCATCGAAGGGGAAATCCTCGCCCGCCTACTCGCCGATGGCGATTACACCTGGTTTATCGAAGCGACCGACGACAACGGCCATACCGAAACAAGCCAGGGGAGGATCACCATCGCTGACGCTGACCCGGAACTGCCCGAACTGCGTAACTTCACCCTCGACAAACACACCTTCACCCCCAACCGCGACGGCATTGACGACCGCGTGCTGGCGCAATTCTTCCTATCCAAAGAGGTTGCCAATGTACGCGTCTTCCTCGAAGTGGCGGATGAGACAACCGGCATCATGCGCGAAGTGCCCATCGCCGAGCAAGAGCTAGACATCCCCGCCAACATGTCCGGCCGTCACTACTATGATTACGAAGGGGGCGTAGACAATGGCGAAACCCCTCCGCCCGACGGAACCTATCCCATTGTCGCCATTGCCGAAGACCTGGAAGGGCAGCGGGTGCGCGTTGAAGATGAACTGACGATCCAGTTTGGTGGCGTTCCCCGCGCTTATATCTTCTCACCCCCTACCGGCGACACGCTGCGACTGAGCGCAACGGCCGTTCCCCTCTGCGACACGCTGATGATCAGCGTCACCGTCGAAAACCAGGGAACGACCCCCATCCGCACCACCGGCCCCGAACCAGGGACGGTCTATGATTCCGATTGGAATTACAATACGCTCGGCTGGCATACCGAATCCGGCGCGTTCCGTGTGGCGATTGGCTATGAAAACGAGCTGACTACCTATCCCTATCGCTGGGCCTTAGGTAGCCGGGAGCAACTAGAGGAAATTGACGGTCATTACTATCTAATGCCCGGCGAGCGCGTCGTCGTTGAGGGTGGTATCCGTCTGGTTGATGTCTTCGGCGACCGCAACCCCCAACCCCTCTGGGCCGGTCTGATCCACGAAGATGTGGAGATCACGGAACTGAACAACCGCGTGGACATCCAGGATGTGTTAGTAGACATCCCCGGCCCGGCGCAAACGGCCGAAACCACAGCCTGCGAACCGCGCCCAATCCCCACACGGCCGCCCCAATCCGAACAAAGCGGAAACTAAGCTAATAGCCAATCAGCCAATATCATACGCAGACGCAGTGAAAATGCCCTTGTCAGTTAGGTAGAAAAGTGTATTCTAGGGGCCAGGATTGTCAGCTGCCGCCTGTGGCATTGTGGCAGAGTAGTGTCGTTCCGCATATTGCGCAACATTTTTATTAAAGTAGGAGAGGAAAGAATGAAACGACCCCGCTTGTTTTTCATGTTAGCCGTGGTAATGGTTTTTGTCCTGGTGGCTTGCCAGCCGCAAACCGTCACCGAAACCGTTGAGGTCACACGTGTGGTGACCGAGACGGAAGAAGTTGAAGTCCCTGTTGAAGTCGAGGTTACCCGCGTGGTGACCGAGACTGTTACCGAAACCGTTGTTGAAGAAGTGGAGCAGGCTCCGCTTGGATCACCGGAACGGCCGATCCAGGTGCTGTTTGTCCCCTCGGTTGAGGCCGACGCCATCGTCACCGGCGGTGAAATATTGGCGGCCGAATTGGAGGCTGCTACCGGTTACACCTATGAGGTCAGCGTCCCCACCAGCTATGCCGCCACCATTGAGGCGATGTGCGCCGCCCCCAACGAGACCATTGGCTTCATCCCTGCCCTTGGCTACGTGCTTGCCAATGATAGCTGTGGCGTGACCGTCGGGTTGGCGGCCGTGCGCTTCGACTGGCCTTACTACTGGGCGCAGATCGTCGTCCGTGAAGACAGTGGCATTGAAACCCTCGAAGACCTCGCCGGCCGTTCCTGGGGCGCCCCCAGTGTAACATCAACCTCTGGTTATCTCGTCCCCTTCACCCAGCTTGCTGACGCTGGTATCGAGGCCGGTGAAGTGGTCGAGACTGGCGGCCATCCCGCCGCGATGCTCGCCGTGGCCAACGGTGACGTGGAATTCGCCACCGCCTTCTTCAGCCCGCCCCTGTTGCCCGATGGCCAAACCTGGAGCCCGGCGATGGACCCCGAAATCTGGCGCGAGGGTGGCGAGGTTGAGCTGGTAGACGGCCGTGCGCTGGTCGCCGGTGGCCCCGCCGAGGGTGGCTATCGCGTTCTCGATGCCCGTGTCGCAGCGATGGAAAGCTATCCCACAATCTTTGAAGAAACCCGTATCCTGGCTATTTCCGACGAAATTCCCAACGATACGCTTTCTTATGGCCCTGGCTTCCCGCTGGCCGTTGCCGGACAAATCAACGATGCTGTGATCGCCTACACCTCCTCAGATGAGTGCCAGAACCCGCCCGAGGGAACTGTCACCCTTTGTTCGGAAGCCTTCTATAACTGGACTGGCGCTGCAGAAGTGCTGGACTCCAGCTTCGACCCCATTCGCAGTATGATTCAAGCGTCTGGGATGACCGAAGAAGAAATCCTCGGCGAATAAAGTTAAAAGGGTGAAGGATGAGGGATGAAGGCTGAGATTCATCCTTCATCCTTCTGCCTTCATCCTTCCCAATGCTACGAGTTATCAATCTGACCAAAGTCTACGACGACGGCACGGTCGCCTTACGCGATGTCAGCTTTGAAGTGCCGGACGGCCAGTTCCTATCTGTTGTTGGCCTCAGCGGGTCGGGCAAAAGCACCCTCTTGCGTTGCATCAATCGCCTGATTGAACCGACCAGCGGTGAGATTTGGTGGAACGACACGAAACTCTCCCATGTTACTGGCGAGGAACTACGCCGCGCCCGGCGCAAAATCGGCATGATCTTCCAACAATTTAACCTGACACTGCGTTCCAGCGTGCTGACAAATGTCCTCAGCGGCCGTCTTGGTTACGTCAATCCCGTCGCCAGCCTGATGGGCCGTTTTCCGGCCGAAGATGTGGAACGAGCGTACAGGAATCTTGACCGGGTTGGAATTCGCAACAAGGCCGACAGCCGAGCGGACGAGTTGAGCGGCGGCCAACAACAGCGCGTTGGCATAGCCCGCGCCCTCATGCAAGAGCCAGAGTTGATGCTGGCCGATGAACCTGTCGCCAGCCTCGATCCCGTGCTCGCCCACAGCATCATGCGTTATCTCCAGCAGATCAACCAGGAGGATGGTATCACGGTGCTATGCAGCCTCCATTTCCTCGACCTGGTACAGCAATATAGCCATCATGTCATCGCCCTCAATGCCGGGCAGTTAGTCTTCCAGGGGCCGCCAAACCAGATTGACGACCGCCGCTTTAAAGAAATTTATGGTGCAGAGGCCGAACGCATTGGCTAAATAGTTATCAGTATAGTGAACGCTTGGTGTATTGAGTTGGCTCTCCATTAATACACCAAGACACCAATATACCATTACACGAGTATACCGCTACACCTACCACCAAACCCAAACACCATGATGGAACCGCCAAGCAAAGAAAGCCCCTGGAAACACGCGCTAGGCAGTGCCGGTCGCGCCCTCCTTATTATTATCTGCCTGCTCGTCTTTGCCTATGCCATTGATGTCACTCAAATCAATCTGGAAACGCCGCAACTAGCCAATCGCCAGCAAAACACCTTACGAGTCGTTCGCTCCCTCGCCCGCCCCGATATTTTTGAATATAGCGAAGAATCACGGAGCATGGACATCACCATTCGAATGCCCTGCCCCGAGGAGCCACGCGCTTCACAGATCACTTTCCAGGGACGCCAACTCGTTCTTTCCCCAAATTGCGCTTCCACCACCCAAGACGTGTTAACGCTGACCGGCGAAGGGTTTCGGCCGCGCACAGATGGCATTGTACGTTGGTACCCACCTGGCGCGGAAGCAGCGACCCGTGACGCGGCTAGCTTCACGACGGACGGCGAGGGACGCTTTACCATTCAATTTACGATGCCCGACATTCGGCCGAGCGACGAGCCACAACGCCTGCAAATTGGCGAGATATGGCAAACGGGAATTTCCGGGTTAAGTGCGGCCTCGATTGTCACAATCGAGAAAATCATTGAAACCATTTTCCTGGCCTTGGTCGCTACTGTGGTCGGCACGATCCTATCGGTCCCCATCTCTTTCATCGCCGCCCACAACCTGATGACCCGCATTGGTTCGCCGTTGGCGGTGATCATGTTGGCGATCATTGCCATTCCCATCGGCTGGTTCGCCGGTAGCTTTGTCACCAACTGGCTGATCAATAGTAGTAATCTACTGGGTGGCTCGACCAGCTTATTGTTGCCGGTCGGTGTGCTCTCCCTGGCCGCCACCTGGGCAGTCGTCCATTTTGGCCCCCCTGTCCTTTCACCACGCATTGAGAGCCGGCAGCAACAAACGGTCAGCACACTGCGCTTGCTGGCGGCCAGCTTGTTGGTCATCTTTGGTCTGGCTGCGCTGGCGCGTCTTGGCCTGGATGTAGGCGAGACGCTGGAGAGCCGGTTGGGCGGTTTCGGCTTTCTGGGCAATGCCCTGTACTTCGTTTCCGATTTTTACCTGGTGCTTGCCCCGGCTATCGTCGGGTTCCTAATGGCGCTGATCACACTCTCTCTGGGCAGTCGCTATGGCGAGGAGATCATCTTACACGCCAGCGAACCCACAGCCCGCATAGTCACGGCCGTCACCGCCGCCCTGGGTTCAGCTATTTTTGTCTATGGAATTGGCGCCGCCTTACACTGGCTTTACCAGTTTGACCAACCAGAGTATTGGACAACCTATCCGGCTTTGGTTGCTGGCATCGTTATGGGCGTTGTTGGTTTTCTCGTTCGGCCGCAACGGCCGTTCCCCGTCGGCGCGGTCATTTACAACGTGACACGCACCGTCCTCAACGTCGTCCGCGCCATTGAGCCGCTGATTTACGTCATTGTCTTTGTCGTCTGGGTTGGCACTGGCCCCTTTGCCGGGGTAATCGCCCTGACATTGCACACCGTGGCCTCTCTCGCCAAGCTCTTCTCAGAAGAAATCGAGGGCATTTCGGAAGGTCCGATTGAAGCCGTTACCGCAACCGGGGCCAACCAGTTGCAGATGATCCGTTATGCCGTTGTCCCCCAGATTGTCCCCCCCTTCGTCGCCTTCACCCTCTATCGCTGGGACATCAACGTGCGCTTCTCCACCGTCCTCGGCTTCGCCGGTGGCGGCGGCATTGGCTTTGTTCTCGTCCAATACATCAACCTGCTGCAATATCGCCAGGCGGCGGTGATGATGATCGCGATTGCGGCCGTGGTCATGATCCTCGACTACATCAGCTCCAACATCCGCAACCGCATTATTTAGTGGTTAGTGGCTAGTGATCAGTGGATAGTGAAACCTTAAACCCACTACTAACCACTAGCCACTAACCACTAATCACTCGTCCTCATTAAGCAACCCTAAGTGTCATTAGGTATAGGACGACTCTCACGGTAAACTAGCCATTGTTGTGTATGGTGGTTCAACGACTTATGCTCATGGCTATTTGTTTGCTCCTTATGGTCGGCTGTCAAATTGAAGCGGGGACCTCGCCGAACGCTGCTGGGACACCGCAGCCAACAGATGCTGTCCCCTCCTCTGCCAACGGCCGCGAAAGCACAGCAGCCGCAGCAGCTTCACCACAAGCTGAGACCTTACCCACGGCCGAAAGCCTGGTGCAAGGTGTGGTCGTCACCGCCATTCCGCCAACCATAGAACCGACCGTCGCCCCTACGCCGACCCTGGCTCCTTTTGGCTCGGCCGAACGGCCGATTCAACTACTTTTCCCGCCGGTGACGGATGGCAACGTCATTAGCACACGGGGAGAGGCATTGGCCGAAGCGCTGGCCGATGCCACCGAACTGGCGTTTGAGGTTGGAGTCACGGACAGCGAAGCAGTCTTGATACAACTACTATGCGATGCACCGGCCGACACCATTGGCGTTCTATCGGCCGCAGGCTATGTGTTGGCCGCGGAGCAATGTGCAGCCCAGGTTGGCCCTGTCGCCCAAAGCAGCGACGACCAACAAGTGTGGCAAGTAGGTATGCTTGTCACCCGCCGCGACAGCGGATTAAGTAGCCTTGAAGCGCTGGACGGCCGTCGTTGGGCCGTTGCCGATACAGGCGATCTAGCTACCTTTCATTCCTTCGAAGCGGAGTTGGCAGCAGCGGGAATTGAACCAGGCGACATCACGTTTTTCCCAGAGGATAGCAGCGCACTGCTGTCGGTGCTTAATGGCGAGAGTGATTTTGCAACGGCCGACTATGTGCCGCCCATTCTACCCGGCGGTGTGCTTTGGGACTATGGCGAAGATGCGCCGGAACCGTGGCGCATTACCGGCATCTCGCCCCAGCGCAGCCCCATCGGCTATGTGTTGGTCAATGGCGAACCGGCCAATGGTGGCTATCGCCTGCGCGATGCTCGCGCCCGGCTCTTTGATACCAGCCCGACTATCTTTGATGAGACACAGATCGTTACGCTTAGCCAACCCATTCCCAACCAGAGTGTGGTCTTTGGGGCCGATATTCCCCAATCAGTTGTGCGCCAGGTATCGCGCTTTTTAGTAGAGTTTGGGGCTTCCGAGGCGTGTGCGACTTCGTTATGTGCCGGCGACCTCTATCGGTGGGCTGGCCTGCAACCGGCTGCAGACGATGATTATGAGCCGGTGCGGTTTATGATTGAGCAACTGGAACTGACGGCCGACGATCTCGGCCTCACGAGTGAGCAGTAGTAAGAAACCAGGTTTCTCACCGTCGCAATAAAGGCGACAAAGTACCCAAAAAGAAACCGGTTTTCTAAGAAGACTTCGTGATTTATTTAGTAAGCAGGGGGTTTGTTCAGGAACAGGAATAACGGATGAGAGATGATCGTAGGGTAAAAAACGGCAAAAGAGCAGAAGAGAGGATAGTAGAGACGTTTCATCCTTCCACCTTCACCCTTCACCCCTTGCTCTTTTCCTCGCAGACGATGGGCATGAGAACCGCAACCGATAGCCAGATGGCAACAGAGCCGCTTGATGTAGCGGTGATCATTGTCAGTTGGAATGTGCGTGATGTGCTGTCCGATTGTTTACGCTCGCTCTGCGGCGAGTTTGAGCGTTCCCGTTTGCGGGGAAAAATCTGGGTAGTAGATAATGCCTCGACCGATGGGACGGTGGCACTGATCCGCGACCTGTTCCCCCAGGTGGAAGTGCTCGTCAATCAGCATAACGCCGGTTTTGGCGCGGCCAATAATCAGGGTATGTGGGCAGCGGCCGAGCACAATCCCCGCTACTATTTTTTCCTCAACCCCGATACCGTCGTCCGCGCTGGTGCGTTGGGCAAACTGGTCAAATGTCTTGATGAACGGCCGAACGGGGGGATGGCGGGGGCGCGTCTGGTCTATGGCGACGGCCGCTTTCAACACAGCGCCTTCGCCTTTCCCGGCCTCAAACAGCTCGTTTTTGATCTCTATCCTATGCCTTCGCGTCTATACGAAAGCAGGCTGAACGGCCGTTACCCGCGCCGCTATTTCCGCCCCAACCAGCCACCCTTCCCCATTGACCATCCCCTGGGCGCGACCATGCTCGTCCGCGCCAATGTCGCTGAGTCCACACAAGGCTTCGACGAATCATTTCACATGTATTGCGAAGAGATTGATTGGAGTTGGCGCGTGCGCCAGGCGGGTTGGGAGATTTACGCCGTCCCGGAGGCGGAGATCGTCCATTATGGCGGCGAAAGCACGCGGCAAATTCCCGCCCGTTCGCTGGTCAATCTCTGGCAAAGTCGGGCGCAACTTTATCAAAAGCATCACGGCCGCTTGCGCCTTGCCGTCGCCAGTTGGCTTGTCCGCCGCCGCATGAAACGCCAGGCCGTAAAAACGGCCGATCCCGATCTCAAGGCCGCCTATGAAACGATCATCGCCATTTGGGAATCGGCCAAAAAGTAATCAAATAATCCACGAATCTACACCAATTGACACGAAGCTTGATCTCTATTCGTGAAAATTTGTGTAGATTCGTGGATTTTTAGATGATGAAGATCAGCGTAATCTGCGTTTCATCGGCGTCATCTGCGTAACTATTTTCACAGGAGGTTTTGTCCATGTACGATGTTGTCATTCGCAATGGGTTGATCATTGACGGGAGCGGGGACGACCCTTATCCCGGTGGGGTAGCAATTCAGGATGACAAGATAGTTGCTGTCGGCGAGGTAGACGGCCGCGCCCACCACACCATCAATGCCGACGGTCAGGCCATTGCCCCCGGTTTCATCAACATGATGTGCTGGGCCAACGAGTCATTGATCGCAGACGGCCGTTCCCAAAGCGACATCCGCCAGGGCGTGACGCTGGAGATTCACGGCGAAGGCTGGTCTATGGGGCCGCTGAATGATGAGTTGAAAGCCTACTTCAAATCGCGCCAGGGCGATATTCAGTATGACATCGAATGGACAACCCTCCGTGAGTACCTCGAATATCTTGTTCGTCGTGGCGTCTCTTGCAACGTCGCTTCCTTTGTCGGTGCGGGCGGCGTGCGCGGCAACGTCTTGGGCTTTGAAGACCGGCGGCCGACGGCCAACGAACTGGCACAAATGCAGCGCCTCGTCCGCCAGGCGATGGAAGAAGGGGCGGTGGGGCTGTCGGCCGCGCTGATTTATGCTCCCGACTCCTATGCTGATACGGATGAGTTAATTGCCTTGGCAAGCGTTGCCGCCGAATACGACGGCCTCTTCGCCGCCCATCTGCGTAGCGAGGGGGAGACGTTTTATGAAGCCCTGGATGAGTTCTTCACCATCCTCCGCGCCAGTGGCGTGCGCGGCGAGATTTACCACTTGAAAGCCTCCGGCCAGCGCAACTGGCACAAGATGGATGAGGTCATTCGCCGCATCGAAGCGGCACGGGCGGAAGGGTTGCCGGTGACGGCCGATATGTACACCTACCACGCTTCTTCCACCGGTCTGGACGCGATTATGCCCGGTTGGGTGCAGGAAGGGGGGCACGACGCCTGGGTGGCGCGGTTGAAAGACCCAGATGTACGCCAGCGGTTGATGCAGGAGATTGTGGGGTTGGGGGATAGTACGGCCGACGGCAACGGTTCGGTTGGGGAGAATTCCTATGTCGAGGCGGGGTCGGCCGACAATATCCTCCTCGGCGGCTTCCGCAATCCCGATCTCAAGCTGTTGTCGGGCAAGACATTGGCCGAAGTCGCTGCCATGCGCGGCACTTCCCCGCTGGAGACCGCCTTCGACCTGATTATCGAAGACAACAGCCGCGTCAGTTGCATCTACTTCACTATGTCGGAGGAGAATGTGCGTAAGCAGATGGCCTTGCCCTGGGTCAGCTTCTGCTCCGACTCCGCTTCGCTCGCGCCCGAAGGGGTCTTTTTGCAAAACCATCCCCACCCACGTGCCTATGGCAGCTTTGCGCGGGTCTTGGGGAAGTACGTCCGTGAGGAGCAGGTGCTAACGCTTCAAGACGCTGTCCGGCGGTTGGCGGCCTTACCGGCAGAGAACTTACGGTTGAAGGAACGCGGCCGCCTCCTCCCCGGCTACTACGCCGATGTGGTGGTCTTTGACCCCGCCACCATCCAAGACCACGCCACCTTCACCCATCCCCACCAATACGCCACCGGCGTCAGCCATGTGCTGGTCAATGGCGTGCCGGTATTGCAGGAGGGGGAGCATACGGGGGCAACGCCGGGGAGAGTCGTCACCCCTACGGGACGAAAACAAGCCTGAAACTATCTCGATACTTAAATCTATTCATCCCCGTTCCTCGCGGCGCTAAAGCCACCGCGCTGGTAAGCGACGTACCCTCAAGGATACCCCTCACCAGCGGTGTACTCACCGCCTACTCGCCACGCTCTCCCCTCTGCCGAAACTCGTCCATGTCAACGACATGGCCCTGCAGACGGGACTCCTCGGCCGCAAAAGCCAGCAAATGACTTTCCAGCGATTCACGAGCGGAGGTAAGGGGAATGGCATCCCCACGCATGGCGCGGATGAAGCTCTGCACGATGCCAAAGTCGCCGCCGCCATGGCCGCTGGGGCCGGAAGGGATGTGGATCGCTTCGCAGCGGTTGGTCAGGTGATCATGGATTTCAATCCAGCCGCCGCGACTGACAAACTTGCCGCGTAAGGTGGCGCGTGTGCCATCATAGCGCATCGTGCGTCCTTCCTCGTGGCTATGACCGTGCATAAACAGCACGGCCGTCGCCCCTCCGTCAAATTCCATGTTCACCGTCTGGTGGTCTACGACATCATTATCACAATGGTAGACACAACGGCCGTAAGGCCCCGTCTCCAACGCTCGGTGCCGCGCAGCCAAGCTCAGATCGGCGCTGAGGGCGACGACCGGCCAACTGTCGTCATCGGGGTTCAAATAAAGACGCCGGGCGTTAAAGGAGCACGCCTCCGCCGCCGGGCAACCATCGGTACAGCGCAAGGTTGCGCCCGGCGGGGCATTTTCCGCGCGGAAGTGCATCAGCGAACCGAAGGAGTGTAGCCGCCGGACGGGACGGCCGATGTTCCAACAGAGAATATCCAGGTCGTGGCAGCACTTCGCCAGGATCATTGGACTGGATGCGGCCGTGTTGGCCCAATTCCCACGCACAAAGCTATGGGCCATGTGCCAATAGACGACGTTCTCGCGGTGTTCGACGGTGATGATCTCCCCCAGGAGGCCGGAAGCCAGGATGTCGTGGAGGGTGGAAAAGAAGGGGGTATAGCGCAAGACGTGGCAGACTTGCAACATGCGCCCCAGACGTTCGGCCGTTTGCACCAGATGGACCGTCTCCGCCAGCCGCGTCGTCATTGGCTTTTCCAGCAGGACATCATAACCCGCTTCCAGTGCCGCCAGCGTGGAGGGGTAATGCATCTGGTCTTGGGTCATGTTGAACAGCACATCGGCCATTTGGCCTTGGGCCAACAGCGCTTCCCAACTGGCAAACTGCCGCTCTGGGGCCAGGTTGTGGGCCTGGGCGAAGCGTGCGCGGCGGATTGGGTCCGGTTCAGCCACCGCTACAAATTGCAACTCAGCGGGATAGGTCAGCGCATAAGGGCCATACACATGCAGCCCGCGCATACCCGCGCCGAGGAGAACGGCTGTTAATGGTTTAGTCACTCACTCGCCTCCACCGTCCCCATACCCAATGCCGGAAAAGGCCGCCACACGGCCGAGCGCCTGCAACGGCCGCAACTGCTCTTCAAATGTATTCGTCCCATGCTCATAACACTACCTCGACCTCTTTGTTCTGGCGAATTTACCCTTGTTTTTGCAATTTTTCGAGAAATGCTACCCAACGGGTACAGTTGACGGCATAAAAAAGCCCGCAGATCGAATCGATCTGCGGGCTTTAGGCTTTAGCTTTACTGCCTGATAGAAATGTCGCTTACCGGCCGCCGAGCTGCTCCACCAGCGCGACATACGCCGCCCCTAGCCTGGTCCAATTGTATCGCTCATTAAAGGTCTTTGTCCCCTGTGCCAGAACATCCACCCGTTCCTGGCATTGTGCCAATTCGCGAATACACCGCGCCAGGTCGGCCGCATCCCCCGGCTCGAACAACGCCACCATCGTATCCCCGAAGTAGCTCTCAATCGCCGTTGTTCGCGCGGCGATCGCCGGAACCCCCAACGCCGCATACTCCATCAGTTTCGTCGGCAACAGCCCGTCGGTAAAGGGATCATTGCGATAGGGGACGATGCCCACATCGGCCGCGCGAATGATCCCCGGTAGCTCTTCCGCCGGCCGCAACTCATCATAAATCGTCACTTGACCATTTAGCCGAAGCGACTGCTTCATCTGCAACAACTCATCCACGAAATCCCCCTTACCCAGAATGGTCAGATGCACATCGGGGAGATCGGCGCGAAGTTGAGCAATCGCCTGCAACGCCAAATCCAGGCCGTAGCGTTGGACGATAGTCCCATGATAGATCAGGCGCAGGGCTGAATCCGGGCGAGAACGGCCGCTTCCCTCCTCCACCTCATAAAAAATGCGGTCGTCAGCCACATTCATCACCACGCTACATTTTTCGGCCGCCACCCCACGCTCGATCAACGTCCGCCGCCAATGTTCGCTGACCGTAATCACATGGTCGGCAAAGCGGCAGGATAACTGCTCCTGCCAGATGACCAGCCGCACCATCCAGTTATTCAAGTCGCTATTGAACCGGGCGGCATAAAACTCAGGCATCAAGTCATGGAGATCGAGAATCAGTCGCGCCCCGACCAACTTCGGCACAAGCGCGGCGAAGACCAGGAAATCGGGGAGGTTGTGGACTTGCACCACGCCGTATCGTCGCCGGAATTGGAGTGTTGCCAGTTTCGCCAATACCAGCACAAAGAAGGTCAGGTACTCCAACAACTGCACCGCCAGCCCACTCTTTTTGTGTCGTTGCACCGGCAGGCGGTAGATGTTGATCCCGGCTTCCCCCTCAAACGCCGCTTCCCCGGCATCGCGCAAGCAGAGGATGTCCACCTCATAACCGCGATCAACCAGGGCGCGGGCTTCGCGCTCCACGCGAGTTTCCCCCAATGGATAATAGGCATGGACTACCATGCAGTGGGTAGGCGGCCGACGCTGTCCCTCGCTCACAGCAACCCCCGCACCATCTGATATCCCTTCTGGCTCAGTTGCAGCCGCAGTGGAGCGTGGACGCGGACATTACGGCCGAAATTCACCAACTCGCCGCCAAACTTCGCCTTAAAGTCGCGCACGCCGTACTCCTCATCCGGTCGGCCGCCCCCGCCAAAGTCAAACAAGTGGCATCCCGTCCGGCTGCCATGCTCCAGCGCGTGCCAGACCAGCAGATCGGCCGGGCGATAGGCCGAATAATCGCGCAACGTCCCGGTGTACCAATAGAGCAGAACGCCCTTATAGCGCAATAGCGTCAGCGCACCGGTCGCCACCCCGTCCACTTTGGCGATGAAGATGTTGATCATCTCCCGCGGCCGCAAAACCGCATAGGCCGCCTCAAATAGCGATTGATCGGGCAACGGCACCTGGATGCGCTTATACACCTCTTTCAAGACGGCATAGACGGCTGGTATGTCCCCCTTATCTTCAATCTCTTCGACCACCACATCAGAACGAATAGCCTTCTTCACATTACGACGAGCATTGGCGTTGATCGCGCCCCAGATTTCCGTTGGCGGCCGTTGCAAGTTGATCAGGAAATTCAAATGCTCCTCATACACAAAGCCCTGTTGCTTCAGCACCGGCTGTAATCCATTCAAGTCAGCCATATTACGCATCTCGGTAAAGAGGACGCTGCCCCTGACCGACCGGTTATACGTTTTCAGCAGCAAATCCAACGCCCGCTCCCCTTCCCAACCCGGCGCACACAACACACTCCCATAGGCTACCGTCCGTGTCGTGATCAGCCGCAATGGGCCATCCAGCAAACTGATCTGCACCGGCACAAACAGCGCCAGCGGGCAACCGCGGCCGTCCACGGCCGCCCACAAAGCCGGTTGGTGCCCCTGCGTCTGGGCAAAGACCCTAAACATCTCCGGCGTGTGGAAGATATTGCCCTGCGGATGGTTCTCCACAAACGCCTGCCACCGCCCTTCATCCAACTGTCGCACAACTTGCATTTCGACCTGGCTTCCTTCAACCACGGATCAAACGGATCAATACGGATTTTAAGCCAAGAAATCCGTGACCATCCGTAAAATCCGTGTCATCCGTGGTTGACTGGTTGATTGATTGAATGATGCTTGACTGAGGTTAATTAAACAGTCCCCGGTTGGACTCGATCCATTTCCACAACTTCACCAGCCCTTGTGGGAGCGAGGTTCGCGGCCGCCAGCCCAGATCACGCGCTGCCTTGCGAATATCGCTAACATAGACCAGTTGGTCCCCCGGCCGCCAACCCGCATACACCACCGGAATAGGATAGCCAGCCAACATTTCCAGCGCCGGACCAAACTCAGACCAGATCGAAACCGTATTCTCCGGCCCGCCGCCGATGTTATACACCTGCCCGGCGGCCATATTGATCCGCGCCGCCGCCGCTTCATAGGCATTGATCAAATCATCAATCCACAACACATCCCGCACTTGCTTACCGTTGCCGTAGACAGTGACCGGCCGGCCCATTTGCGCCGCAATGCAAAAATGAGCCAACCAACCCTGGTCTTCCACCCCTAACTGGCGCGTACCATAGATGCACGATTGGCGCATAACCACCGTCCGCAGATTGTAAATACGGGCATAATCGCGAACGTATTGATCACCGCTACCCTTTGAGCAGCCATAGGGAGAGTGAAAATCGAGATGGCGCGTTTCGGCAATGCCGTATGGTTGGTCGGCATAGCGATATTGCGTCTCCTCCTCAATAATCTCGATATCCTCCATCCCGCCATAGACTTTGTTTGTCGAAGCATAGAACAGGATGGCGTTTGGGGCGGCGTTGCGCATCACTTCCAACATATTAAAGGTGCCCAAAGCGTTGATTTCAAAATCTTCACGCGGATTCCTGACCGACGTTGTCACCGCTACCTGCCCGGCCATGTGGTAAATACGCTCCACATCGGGCGGCACGGCCGCGCACAACGCTTCAAAGTCACGAATATCGCCGTAGACCATCGTCAGCCGGTCGCCATGATTCTCGCGCAGCCAGCCTAGATTGCTCTCCGTGCCTTTGCGGGACATATTATCAAAAATGATGACATCCTCCCCCCGTCGTAAATGATAATCGGCCAGATTACAGCCAATGAAGCCAGCGCCACCCGTTATGAAAATCTTCATCTCCATTGTTCTCCTTGCCCTCAAGCGAGACCGGCTGCCTAGCGCCCCAAAAGGCGCAGTCCATAGTCCCAGATGGTTAATGCGTCAATGTCGCCGGTAATTGCTAAGGCACTACGCGCCCCATGCGGCCACCGGCCGAGCCGTACAAGTGGAAACCGCCCCTGCTCAATTTGCTTGAGCAACGGCCGTTCATCCTCTGTTGAAAAGCGTGGGTAATCTAAATAAATAACATGTTGCTGATCATCTTCCGCCTGCTCAAAGATATAGCCTTGCTGGCGCAGAAAAGTGATCAGACCGGGTGAAGAGGAGTGAGACACCCCAATAAACGGTCTTTTGGTGCTTCGGTTACAAAGTATGCTGAATGCTAAGGCTTTTACGCGACAATACTCGTCGTCCCAGGCTTCCGTCGGAGCGCCAACGACGACGACCCCACGCGCTAACATCGCGATGCCATCAGCCCCGTCTACGTGGATACGTATCTCACCCTCTTCACCAGGCGAGATGCTCACTGAGCGGTTGATGTGGGCCAACCACCAATGGGCTATCTCATCTAAACGCGCAATCCACACGCCGGGTGACAGCGCGCGTGCCGCACGTAGGGTGGCAACCAGTGCCGGTTCGCACAGATAAATCCGCTCAGGATGGAGACCAAGCGTGAACAACTCACCCTGCCGATAGGTCTCCTCCAACATTGCCAGCCACAGTTCTTTCTTGCTTTCCGCCGTATCAAGCTTCAAGCGGTCAATCAGTCCCTCGTCATCCGGCACACTATAGGGAATCCGCACCAGCCCCTCCTCAAGACGGGGCAATGCCGGATAGACGGCCGCCGGTAAAGAGCCATAAAAGTCGAGGACACGGTGATACGCCTCTGTCGCCAGCCCATTCACCACATCAAAAGCCAGGCTTTGGCTACTGTCATAGAGGAAACCGGATTGGCGAGCGGCCGTCATCGTATCGCCATTCGACCGCAGGTAGGGGCTACGAAACCCCTGGCAGGCCACGCCCCGCTGCTCAAAAAGGTGGCGGGCCTTGGCAAAATGCTCTAGCTGCTGCTCAAGCGACAACTGGCTATGGTCAACATGATAGTAGCCGTGGACGGCAAACTCGATATTCTGCGCCTGGTACTTTTCCACCACGCCCCGGCTCCGCGCCAGGGCGACGCTGGTGATCGGGAAAGTGGCGCCGCAGTTAAATTGGCGCAATATCTGGCTGAAGTGGGCCAGGATGTGGTCCATCTTCGCCGCTGTCCATCCATAGCGGCTTTGGATAGTTCGGCCGCGCCGCAGCGCGTTCAGCGTGCCCTTGCCTTTAGCGGCAACGAGAAGCGGTGTCACGGGGGTCATAATGGTAAGTCACGGACCTTCTGTGGTTTCTGTGGGTTCTGCGGGCCGGGCGTCCCACGATAGGAGTTGATAATCATCTGCTTGAGCTGTCCCAGACGCAGCTTCCATTCGCGCTGGCTCTCTTGCCGCAACGCAACAACCTCGGCCGCCAACTCCGCCTGCCGTTGTTGTGCTTCCAGAATGCCCAGGTGGATGCTCTCGGCCGAATTGCTGACGTAGATCGTCCCCTTCGCAAAGACCTCGCGCAGATAAGACCAGTCAGAGGTGATCAGCGGTTTGCCCACCGCCACCGCCTCGCAACCCGCCAGTTGCAGCGTATGGTCGCGCGTGGTCAAAACCATCACCGCGTCCACCGCACGCAACAAACCGGGATAGTGGCGATAGGGATCGAGAAAGCCGGTGAAGGTCACATTCGCCGGGGCCGCCTCAAAAAAGGCGGCCGATCGCTTGCGCTTGTCGCCAGTAATGTAGAAGTGGACATCGGGCAGGGCGGCCGCCGCTTGCAACACCTCCTCAAGCGGTTCATCCGGCGCAAACGTGCCGATGAAGGCCACATTAAATCTAGCCTCTGGCTCAATGGCAAAGGGTTCCGTTTCCGGCAAGTCGAGGAAGGGATCAAACATCACCAGCGCGTGCGCCCCCCATGAACGAACGACATCCGCCCAATGCTGGTTGGTGACGATGTTCGTCACCGCCCGCCTTGCCAGGAACTTCTGCAACGGCAACGCCCAATCCCAAACAGCATCAAAGGCGGCGCTGTGATAGTGCAGCACAAATTTAGCCCGGCTTAGCAAGGTGTAGAGATAGACCGCCAACCCGCAGATAAAGGGGGGATTCTGGACGTGGACGGCCGACGGCCGCTCCCGCAACAACACATACCATGTACGCAACGTCTGCAAGATATACTTCAACGGCGCGTGCGGGGGCGACTGAAAGCGCAGGTAGTGGATACAATACAGCTTGCCGCCTAGCTCCTGGGCAAAGGTATCGCTCATCCGGCTATAGGGTGCCCAGGAAACGGCCAACCACTTGGGTTCTGTTCGAGAAATATTCATGGGATGTTACTGCTCGCAAACGGGAGATAGGCGTACTCAATTGTTGTTTCATATGCGCCGAGTATTGGTGTGGCGCTGCGCGGACGGCCGAGGATGTCCACCGCCGGGACAAACGCCTGATCAGCCCGTCCAATCGCCGGGCTTCCCGGCGGGATGCGCCCATACAACTCAACCAGTCGTTCAAACTCCTCTGCAAAGGAGGCCAGCCCGCTGCGGAAGGCCAAACCATTCCAGCGGGGCAGGATAATGGCTGCTTGTTCAGGGTTTAAAAAGGGATCGGCCGTAATCGGCCGCGGATCATCCACCAATGGGCTGAGCAAGTCGCCGGGCGGGATGGGCATCCCGCCGTTCCAGTAAAGGTTGTTGTCAATGATCAGGTTGCTCGTTTGGGCGGGGTTGCCGACAGAGAACTTGTTGGCATCGCCGGAAAGATCAGACCCCATCGTCCCCGTTGGATCGGCCCAGATGTTGTTATAAAAGGCGATGTTATCATTCAGCAAGTTCAATTCCGTGATGCTGACCCACATGCCAAAAGCGGAGGAAGGCATATCACCGGTGATGGTGTTGTTGGCAAAGACAACATCTTTCGCCCCGCGCACCCCGAACGGCGCATATACCTGGTTGTCGCTGTTGCCAATCAGCAGGTTGTTGGCAACCAGGACATCTTTCGCTTCATAATAAGGCTTGCCATCCAGCCCAACCTGGATAAACGTCTCTTTCCGGCCTTCCCAGTTGAGAAAGATATTGCCCAGTACGGTGATCCGCTCACTTCCCTCTGGGCCAACGGGATTTTCGTTGCTATCGTTAATGGTGATATAGGACTTGGTATTATTGGCGTTTTCACGGCCGCTGCCCTGGAAATCATTAAAGAAGATATTTCCCTGGATGACGACATCCGTGGCGCTATCCACATCAATGTGCTCTTCGTGTGCCCCCTGATTGTAAAAAACATTGCCCTCGACGATGACGAAGCGGGCTGCATTGGCGATCTTCAGCAAGTCGTTGTTATAGGAGTCACGAAAGATGTTGTTGCGTAGAGTAAGGTTCTCCGTCCAGTGACCGGCATTGTGTCTGCTCTGCACCAATACAGGCTCCGCGCCAGGCCCACTGTGTTGGAAGATAAATCCCTCCAACGTAATGTTTTTCGCGCCGAGAATGTTCACCACAAGCCCGTTATTTTCGAGAATCGCCTGATACGGTTGCGTGGCCTGGAACGTAGCCGAGGTGTCAAACCGCCGGTTAAGGCCAAAAGTGCCGGAATACCGGCCTGGTTTAACCCAAACGATGCAATCGTCGTCCTGCATGACCTCGGCCGCATAGTCCAGTGTTGCCCAGGGAGAATCGGCCGTCCCCTCGTTGCGATCATCCCCTTCCGGCGCGGGCGCAACCCAATATCCACAGGCGGCCGCCTCGTCCAACGCCACTAGATGCGGCCGCCAGACAAGGATCAGAACAGCTAATATTGGCAAAAGGATTGCCAGGATTTTGTTGTTTAACATTAGACTTGCATCAGGTGAAACCGCGTTCAGCACTGAACTTTCATTCAAGACTTTTCGCGGTTTCAACTAATCCTGGCCTTCACGAAGGTAAGAGGGATGAAAGCTGAACTCATTTCATCCTTCACCCCTCATCCTTCATCCTTAATTCATGGAAGGTCGCCCTCTACATGCAGGCCGTCCATTTTCACGGTCAGTCCATTGCCCGGTGCGCTAAAGAAGGGGCCGCTGAACAGGCCAGTCGGCCGATCAAACTTATAGACCATCGAGTGTCCACCATTTGCGCCATCTACCTTGAACTTGCCCTTGGTGGTCACATAAAGCGTCTGCCCATCGTCACTGGCGGAGAGGTTGAAGGTGGAGTTGCGCGGCATCTTTTCGGCCGAGCCATCCACAACCAGATGCCAGGAGCCGCTTGTAGTCGTGCCCGAACTGGTCATGCAGAAGCCAACGATGTCCTCACCGCCGAACTTCAATGCCTTACCGTTAATGCCCTTCACGCGCCCGGCGCCAATCGTGCTGATCAGGATGTAGGCGTCACAGTTTGTGCCGATGGGCGACAGATTACCATCGAGGATGTGGAGCGCGTCAATGCGTTCCGCCTTGGTGGACAAGCCGACATCAGACCCATCGAAGAAGAGCGAGAAGCTGCTGCCGTTCCAGTGAAGAATGTCCTGACCAAACACAGCACCGACGCCGGTAACAGTCGCCTTATTTTTCAGGAAGGAGACATACAGATCATTGGCACCATTGACGTGGCTGGCGTTGATATTGTGAGGGCTACCCAAACCGACAGCACTCCCATCAAAGGCCAGTGACCAGTTGTTACCATTGAAGTGCAGGATGTCCTCAGGGCGGAAGTTGACACCGCCGACCGAGCCAGGGGTGGCTGCGCTCACATAGATCGACTCGTCGCCGCCCCCGCCGGTGTTGAACGTCACCTGATTATCGCTGCTGGTCGACGCGTTGTTGGGGTTCCCTTCACCATCCTGGGCTGCCCCCGCCGGAACAGAAGCGATCACCGTGCCGCTGCCCGTCATCCCGCTAACGGCGACACGGTAGGTTGTGCCGTTGTTGGGCGCGATTTGGGTGACAACGGCCGTCGTCGCCCCCGCCGACCCGCTCAAGTTCACGTCATTGCCGGTGAAGCCAGTAACCGCCTCGTTGAAGACGACAGTGAAGTTGATTGGACTGCTATTGGTTGGGTCAGCCTGTCCAGAGGCCTGGTTGATCGTCACCTCTGGGTTCACGGTGTCGGCGCTGAAAGTCACTTGGTTGTCCGTGCTGGTCGAAGCATTATTGGGGTTCCCTTCGCCATCCTGGGCCGCCCCTGCCGGAACGGAAGCGATGACCGTACCGCTGTTCGCCATCCCACTGACCGCAACGTTGTAGGTCGTGCCGTTGTTGGGCGCTATTTGGGTGACATCGGCCGTTGTCGCCCCCGCCGTTCCACTCAAAACCACGTCATTAGCGGCAAAGCCTGTAACCGGCTCGTTGAAGATCACGGTGAAGTTGATCGGGCTGCTACCGGTCGGGTCAGCCTGTCCAGACGCCTGGTTGATCGTCACCTCCGGGTTCACCGTGTCGGCGTTGAAGGTCACATTATTGTCGCTGCTGGTCGATGCATTGTTCGGGTTACTGTCTCCATCCTGGGCAACTCCCGCGGGGATAGAGGCGATGACTGTACCACTGCCGGTCATCCCACTGACCGCGACATTGTAGGTCGTGCCGTTGTTGGGCGCTATTTGGGTGACATCGGCCGTCGTCGCCCCCGCTGTCCCACTTAAATCCACATCAACACCAGTGAAGCCCGTCACCGGCTCATTGAAGACCACGGTGAAGTTGATCGGGCTGCTACCAGTCGGGTCAGCCTGGCCAGACGCCTGGTTGATCGTCACCTCTGGGTTCACCGTGTCAGCGATGAAAGTCACCTGGTTGTCCGTGCTGGTCGAGGCGTTGCTGGGATTGCTATCCCCGTCCTCGGCCGCACCGACGGGAATGCTCGCGATTACCGTGCCGCTGCCCGTCATGCCACTGACTGCGACGTTGTAGGTTGTGCCATCGTTGGGCGCGATTTGGGTGACAACGGCCGTCGTCGCCCCCGCCGTCCCGCTCAGATCAACATCCCCATTGGCAAAACCGGTCACCGCTTCACTAAAGATAACGGTGAAGTTGATCGGGCTGCTACCCGTCGGGTCAGTCTGTCCGGCCGCCTGGTTGATCGTCACCTCTGGGTTCGTCGTGTCAGCGATAAACGTCACCGTATTATCGCTGCTGGTCGAGGCGCTGTTGCCGTTGGCGACATCGGCGGGAATATCGGCAATGACTGTGCCGCTGCTCGTCATCCCACTGACGGCGACGTTATAGGTCGTGCCGTCGTTGGGTGCGATTTCGCTGACAACGGCTGTGGTCGCCCCGGCCGTCCCGCTCAAGTCCACATCCTCATCGGCAAAGCCCGTAACCGACTCGCTAAACACAACCGTGAAGTTAATCGGGCTGTCGCTGGTTGGGTCAGCCTGTCCGGCCGCCTGGTCAATAGTGACAGAAGGAGCGACAACCGGCGCATCACCCACCAACTGCCCCCACACTTCGACTTCACCGGGATCGGTCACGCCGGGGTTTTCCCCTGCCCAGGTCACCAGGAAGTTGTTGAGCGACGCTTCACTAAAGGCAACGGCCGGAGGTTGTAGCGCAGGATTGGCCTCGCCATTCGTCCCCATGTCGCTCAGGGGCTGCGTTGCCTCAATCGTGGTCAGCGTGGGGCTGAGGAGGGTACCGAAGATCTCAAATTCATTATCCACCAACCCGCCGGTATCGGTGTCACCGTGCCAGACGACGAGATACTCATCGTCTGTGGAGTTGTAGGCAACGGCCGGATGGTCGGCGACAAAGGTAGAATTATCAAGACTGCCCATGACACTGATCTGGACTTTTGATCCAACGGCCGCGGCCGTGTTGGCGTTTAACAACTGCCCCCAGATTTCGTAATCATTTGCGCCGCTTCCGCTTCCATTGGCCCCATCACCACTCCAAACAACGAGATATTCATTGTCTGAAACGTTATAGGCCACATCCGGGCGAACGGTATCAATGGCCGTACTATTGGCTGTCGTGGTGCTGATTTGGAAGTCGTTGGTGCCGATTTCAGCACCACTTGAATCAAGCTGCTGACCGAAGATGTCAAAGTCGTTGTCAGTCAAATCATCGGCCCGCCAGACAACCAAATAGGTGTTGTTGGTGCTGTTCCAGGCGACGGCCGGTTCCGTGCCATCAATTGATGCCGTAGCGCCATTGGCCCCGCCTGTGTCGCTGATCTGGAAATCGTTATTGCCTAATTCGGTTAGGTCGCCACTACTATAACCAACCAGCTGGCCGAAGATTTCGATCTCGTTATTGATGAGCTCGTTTGTATTGTCGTCTCCTTCCCAAACGACAAGATAGGCATCGTCCGTGCTGTTATAGACAGCATCTGGATTAGCAGCATTAAAGTTGCTGCTATCATCACCCATGTCGCTCACGCGCAAAAAAGAACCCACAGGTGATCCTGCTGCTGACACACGCTGGGCGTAAATCTCGTCAACATTATTGCCACTGTCGTTGGTATCACCCACAAAAACGACAAGGAACTCATTTCGAGTATCGTTATAAACCACCACCGGGTTCGCTGCACCGGAATCGGGGTCCCCGGCCGTACCAACAGTCACAATAAAGAAGTCGTCTGGCCCAACCTCTGCTCCGGTGTTGGCGTTAATCAACTGGCCGAAGATTCCGGGCTTGCCGGTTTCATCCACCCCTTGCCAGACGACAAGGTAATCATTCGTGGATGTGTTGTAGGCAACCGAGGAGACCGTGATTCCAGCGGCCGCCGTCTGCGTACTGATCCGAAAGTCATTAGGGCCGATTTGGGCCGCCATTACCGTGCTTGATAGAAGCATAAGCCCCAGCAGCAATAGGAACAGCTTGCCTGCTAATGGGACACGTGAATAAGTGGCAGCGACCAACCGCTGCGTGCGCGCGGAAAACATGATGATCCTCCTTATAGGATTAGATAGAACTGGATGGATTGAAACGCCACAAAACTGGCAAGTGGACATCCCTTCGTGCAATACCAGCAAACAACCTCAATAAGCTATGCGGTCACGGTATGGCCATACCGTCACGGTATGGATATACCATCACGGTATGGACATACCGTCCACGTCATTCTTCGCGACAAGCCAGTCGCTTCCCCTGAAAAACAGGGCCGGTTGATAGTTGCAGGCGGTGTTGTCGCCCAACGAGGTCGAGTTGCAGACAAACACATCTTTGTCATTCCCCGATAGGCCTGGAACCGCGAAATTAGCCGTTGTTGAGAGATAAACCACGCCATTGGCGACATGCAGGCCGTCAATGTTCTCCCCCTTCGCCGCCAGTGCCACATCGGAACCGTCGAAGTACATCGCCCAACTCCCGGCCGTGTTTTCCCCCAGCGAACTGGGCGTGAAGGCCAGCACGTCGCGGTTCTGCCCTTTCAACCCTGGCACGGCCGCTGTCCCCTTCGTCGAGATCAGCAAGCGGCCGTCGGCCAAGCGGTTCACAGCGTCAATGTTCTCGGCCGTGGTCGTCAGCCCTACATCGCTGCCATCGAACAACAGAGTGAAGCTTCCGGCGGTGTTGTTGCCCAGCGAGGTGGCATTGAATTGCACGATGTCCTGCGGCTTGACCGATCCCAGTGACCCTAGCGCAATCGCTTTATCAAAGGACAACAAGATCGTGTTGGCGTTGACCCGATAGAAGGCATTCACGTCTACCTTGGCCAGGCCCACATCAGAGCCATCGAAGAACAGTTCCCAGTTGTTGCCATTAAAGAAGATGATGTCCTCATCACGTACCCCGCTCAGATTCCCTATCGTTTGTGCGCCATTGATCGTTGTGGAAATATAGATGGGTTCGGCCGAAGGTGGCGGGTTGGACGTGCCAAGCGCGACTTCATATATTTTGCCATCATTCTCGTTTGGGTCCTGGCCGTTGTCCACACCGCGGCTGGCGATATAGAGGCTCTTCGACCCGCCCCCCTGGCTGCCCTGACCATAGGCCAGACCGGCACGCGAAATGGAACCCAAAAAGGCAATATTGTAGGTATTCACCAACGCGCCGGAAAGCGTTGTCTCCAGGATAAAGCGATCCCCCCCGTGTTGGCTGGAGATGAAGAGCGTGTTGCTATCCGGGTTATATTCCAGCCCTTCGGGATCGCGGATGCCGTGAGTTAGCGTGTCAAATGAACCGCCATTAGAATCGTCCCCTCCGCCAATAACCCCGTTCCCGCCGAGATTGAGAATATAAACCTGGGTATTGACGCCATCCACGATATACAGCTTGTTTCCCCCATAGGCCAATCCCGTCGAATCCTCGCTGCCAAACATCGAGAGGGTATTGATTGAGGAGATCGTCTCATCCCCATTGCAATAACCGCCACTGCGTGGGTTGATTTCATAAACGGCGTCGTTGTTGTCGTCGCTGATGAAAATGTGGCCGTTGGCCGGGTTGACGGCCGCCCCCGTCGGTTCATTCGAATAATCAAGCGTATCGCAGGTCGAGAGCAGCGCACCAGCCCGCGACGACTCATACAGGTTCACACCCTGGAAATCAGGATGAGCTTCCTCCACTTCACTATCAGTGACCAGCAACGTCCTACTGTCCGGGAAGTAGGCCAGCGCCGCCGGATCAGGGCTGGAAGGGTTCCACGCTGGCTTGGACGTGTCAATGGTATTCACCAACGAAGCAGGTACATTCACGGCCGTCGGCGCAATGACTTCCTGAAACGATATTTCCACAATATGCCCATTATTGGGGTTCTCATCGCTTCGGCCGCTGTCCGCCAGATAGAGGTAGTGGATATCGGGGTCATCTGTCTTGTCGGCGCTGGGGGCAAAGACCATCCCTTGCGGATCACGCAAGTTCAGCTCCGCCAGATCATATGTGGAGATGAGTTGGCCGCCAGTTGTCACTTCATAAAGCTTTTGTTCGGCCAGGCCGGACACATACAGGTGACCGTTAACCGGGTTGAAAGCGATACCGCGTAGAGCGACACCGGCCAGCGAAGGCAGTAGCGTACGTTGCACTTGTGCCGCAGCACCAAAGTCATTCTCTTCGCTCGCCTGAATACGGACAATCGCCGGTCCTACCGCATCCAGCACAAAAAGACGGCCGCCATCAACATCAAAGGTAATACCCTGAGCATTGCGCAGTCCAAAACGAGCCGCGCTGAACTGGCGGATACTCTGTTGGGTTGGTGCTTGCTCCCCTTCTGGCCCAATTTGCAGTTGTGATAGCGACTGCCCCGGCTGATCCAGGCTGAATAACTCGGCCGTTGGCTCGTAATAAGCCACATTCAGCGGGTTGGCGGCCGCGCTCGCCATCTGGTTCACACCGACCTGATCTTCATAGGGCGTAAATGCAATAAGGCTTTCGCCTTCTTCCTCCAGCGCAAAGAAAAGATTGGCCACAGGCGAATAGGCCAGACCAATAGGATTAGAAAGGCCAAGATCGGCCGCTTCAATCGCCCGCACCTGGTACCAGTAACCCTCCGTTGCCGGTTGTGACCATGCTGGCGAAATCGTTAGCAATAGCAGTAGCGTCAAGATGAGCGCTACCAAGAGCAAACGGAACTGGCGTAGCTGATCGTACACCACTATTCCTGATTCCTTAAACGTTGACATGTTAAACTCTCTCATTAGGGGGCGGATATACCCCGTCCATTTGTAGCCACTCAGGCCACAATGTGGCTGCCATTCGCTGCACATTGCATTCGACGTTGAACCGTTCCACTATCGTCTGCCGTCCACGCCGTCCCAACTCCTGGCACAAAACAGGGTCATCCAGCAAACGACACATTGCCGAGGCTAAGACCGGCGCATCCTCCGCCGCTACGAGCAAACCATTCACTTCATTAGTCACCAGTTCCTGAATAGCCGATACCGGCGTGGAGATGACCGGCAATTGCATCGCCATCGCCTCGGCCAACACATTTGGAATGCCATCCAGGTTGCCATCCTTCGACTGGATGCACGGCAAAACAAAAATTGTCGCCTGGCGATACCGTTCAATCACTTCCTCATGGGGCAACGCCCCACACAACGTAACACAATCGTCGAGTTGCAACCGGCCGATTAACTGTTGCAACTCCTCCTGCTGCGGCCCACGGCCGACTATCTGGCAACAAAACGCATACCCCTGCTGTTTCAATTGGGAACAGGCGCGGATAAGCCAGATAAACCCCTTCCTTTCCGCCAGTTGGCCCACCGCCAGCAACAAAGGACGGCCGTTCCGCTCTCTCCGCTCCGGTACATATTGGCCGAGATCAAGGCCATGAAAGTGATGGCTGATTTTGTGGCTGAGGTCGCGGCCGAGCAATCGTTCCAGATGGGATTTGTTATACAGCGTGCAGGTCACAATGTGTCTGGCTTCCAGAATCTTTTCCGGCAAGAGCACCGGCTCGACAAAGATATCGGCCGCCGCGTGAATCGAAAGGCTATACGGCTTGCCCAACAACCTGCCCGCGACCAGGGCAACCGTAGCCGCCCGGTCCACAAAGTGAGCGTGGAACTCCTGGAAGGAGCGGCTGCGAACGAGATAAGCGGTATAAACCCCTTGCCCGAAGTGCAACAGCGACTTCAGCCGCGCCTTGAGGCTGGGATGCGGCCGCGTCAGCAGATAAAGCAGCGTTTGCCAGTAACGGCGCGGATGGCGCAAGGCGAAGTACAACTGGCTACGGATCAACTGTCCCCAATCCAGGGGCAAAAGGTAGATCACCCCTTGTTGCAGCGCTCGTTGCTCGGCCGACAATGGCGTGTCCGCCTCTGGGCGGCGCATGGACACCACCTGGATATCCCCGCCCCAACGCCGCAGCATCCTGATCTCGCGATCAATAAAGGTTGTGGTCAGTAGCGGATAGGTGCCGATGATATAAATCAGCTTCAACCCATCGTTGACTCTGGCGTTTATGGCATTGTTCATGGATTGGTGTCGTTGATCACAAACGGCAAGCAGGTGTGGCGCGTGCGTTCGTAGGCGCCCAGGCTGGGGCGGTTGCTACGCCGCCGCCCCAGGATGTCATCATCGGGAGCAAAGGCCGGGTCGGCGCGGCCGATGGCCGGACTACCGGCGGGGATGCGGCCGTATGCTTCCACCAGCCGCACAAACTCCTGGCGAATGGAAAGCGTGCCGCTGAGAAAAGCCGCCCCATTCCAGCGCGGCAACACAACATCATCCTGATCGGCGTTCAACAGCGGATTGGCGACATGGGCGCGGGGATCATCCACCAGCGGACTAACCAGATCGCCCGGCGGCACGGCCGCGCCCCCATTCCAGTACAAATTATTGTCCAGCACCAGGTTGCTCGTCTGCGCGGGGTCGCCGTTGGAAAACTTGTTGTCATCACCGGAGAGGTCAGACCCCATCGTCCCCGTCGGGTCGGCCCAGATGTTGTTGTAGAAGAAAAGGTCCTCGTTGGGCGGGTTCAGCTCTTGAATGCTGGCCCACATCGCATAGGCGGAGGAGGGCATGTCACCGACAACGGTATTGTTGGCGAAGGTGACATCTTTCACCCCCCGCAAACCGAGCGTTGCATAGACCTCGACCGGTGCGTTGCCGATCATCAGGTTGTTTTCAATCACCACCCCTTCCGCCTCATGGTACGGTTTGCCATCGTTGCCCACCTGGATAAAGGTATCTCGTCGCCCCTCCCAGTTGAGAAAGATATTGCGCCGCACGGTGATCCGCTCGCTGCCCTCCAGGCCGTCGGCGTTCTCATTGCTGTCCTTGATCGTAATGAAGGAATGGGCGTCGCCATGGCCGTTGCGGTTGCTACCGGTAAAGTCGTTGAAGAAGATGTTGTCCTGAATCACCACATCGGTGACGCTGTTGACATCAATATGCTCTTCGCCTGGCCCCTGGTTGTAAAAGACATTCCCTTCAATGGTTGCAAAGCGCACGCCACTGACGATTTTCAGCAAATCGTTGTTGTAGGAGTCGTGGAAGATGTTATTGCGTAAGGTGATCTCTTCCGCCCACTCCTCACTACTCCGATCGATCTGCACTACCAGCGGCTCCGCGCCACCTCCGGTATGGCGAAAAACGAAGCCTTCCAGGGTGATGTTTTTCGCCCCCGAAATGCCCACCACCAGGCCAAAGGTTTGCAAGGTCGAGTGGTACGGCCGCACCGCGCGAAAAATCGTCGGCGTGGTGAAGCGCCGGTTCAGCCGGTTCTCGCCTACATACAGCCCCTCTTTCACCCAAACGGTGCAATGGTTGTCGGGGACGGCTTCGGCCGCGTGTTCCAGCGTCGCCCAGGGCGCATCTTTAGTGCCGGGATTACTATTGTTGCCTTCCGGCGCAGGGGCGATCCAGTGAGTACAGATGGCGTTGGCGGCCGTTGGCTGCTGGCTGGCAAACGCTTCCCGCGTATAGTGTGGCGAACCCAGGCTGCCCAGATGGGCAAAGAGCAACAGGCCGAAAACGGCCAACGGAGGTGTTAAGTAATAGGCTCTCATGGTACGTGAACAGCATCCACATCATCCGCAGCCAATCCCCAGGCACTGCCATCCAGGTAGAGCGCGGATGCGTAGGTACAAGCTGTGTCCTCTCCTAAGGAAGCGGGCGCGCAGTGGAACACATCTTCGTCATCCCCTGCCAGACCGGTCACCGCAAATGGGTCAAGCGCGGAAAGATAGAGGTTGCCAGCGGCGTCTACGCCTGTTGCATCCACATCTTCGCCACCGGACAACGCCACGTCTGAGCCGTCGAAGTACATCTCCCATGTGCCATTGGTGAATAGGCCCAGGGATAGTGGCGTGAAGGCCAAAATATCTTCATCTTTACCACTTACATTGGGAACTTCCACGTTCCCTTCGGCCGAGACCAGCAAACGGCCGTCTGGCAACAGCGCAATGGCATCAATCTCTTCTCCAGTGCTGGACAGCCCGGCAGCATTGCCATCAAAATAGAGGCTGAAGCTACCGGCCGTTGTCGTGCCCAAAGCGGTCGCGTCAAACTGCACCACATCGAACGGGTCTATCGCGACCGACCCCAACACCATCGCTTTTGAAACCACGAGCAACAGCGTGTCACTGTCCAGCAGATGAAAGCCCTCAATGTCCACACTGCCCATGCCTACATCTGAGCCATCAAACAACATGCTCCAACCAACACCGTCGAAGTAGACCACATCCTCATCATAGACCCCGCTCAAATTCCCTATTGTCGTTGGCCCATTGTTGTCCGTGGATAGATAAAGCCCCAGGAAGGGGGATGGTGTTGGGCTGGGCGAGGGGGAAGCGGTAGCGGTTGGGACGGCCGTTGGCGACGGTTCCGGCGTGTTCGTCGGTTCCGGGGTCGCGGTAGATGTTGCCGTTTCCGTAGGCGTTGCCGATGGCAATGCGGTCTCTGTGGCGGTCGGTGTGGGACTGGGTTCCCCTAACAAGATTTCGTAAGCCCCCAGGGCTGGGGTGGTGCTGCGCGGCCGTCCCAAGATGTCGTCGAGCGGCGCAAACGCCGGATCGGCCGCGCCAACCACCGGACTGTTGCCTGGAACATTGCCATACAGTTCAACCAGGCGAATAAACTCCTGCCGGATCTCACTATTACCACTGGGAAAGGCCGAGCCATTCCAGCGAGGAAGCACAATTCCCGTTTGGTTAGTATTGAGCAGCGGATCAGCCACATGCAGCCGTGGGTCATCCACCATCGGGCTGAGCAAGTCGCCCGGCGGAATCCCCATGCCCCCATTCCAATAAAGGTTGTTATCCAGGACAAGGTTCACCGTCTGGGCCGGGCTACCATTTGAAAACTCGTTGCTGCCTCCACCCAGACCTGCCCCCATCGTTCCCATCGGGTCAGACCAGATGTTGTTGTAAAAGCTGATATTTTCATTAAGTGGGTTCAACTCTTTAAGGCTGACCCACATCGCATAGGAAGAGGACGGCATATCGCCAACAACGGTATTGTTGGCGAAGGTCAGGCCGCTTACCCCTCGCACCCCAAGCGTGGCATACACTTCAACGGCCGAATTGCCCAGCATCAGATTATTTTCGATCTGCACATCTTTGGCCTCATGATACGGTTTGCCGTCGTTGCCCACCTGAATAAACGTATCTTTTCGCCCCTCCCAATTGAAAAACACATTGCGCCGCACCGTGATCCGTTCGCTCCCTTCCTGTCCATCGAGGTTCCCATTGCTGTCCTTGATCGTGATGAAGGAGTGGGCGTTCCCGTGATCGGCGCGGCCGCTACCGGCAAAGTCGTTGAAGAAGATATTGTCCTGGATCAGCGCATCCGTGATGCCGTTCACGTCAATATGCTCCTCACTCGGCCCCTGGTTGTAAAAGACGTTATTCTCAATGGTCACAAAGCGAACACCGGCGACGATTTTCAGCAGGTCGTTGTTGTAGGAGTCGCGGAAGATGTTGTTGCGCAAGGTGATCATCTCCGCCCAACCGGCGCTGCTCGGATCGATCTGCACCACAAGAGGGGTTGCTCCCGGCCCTGAATGTTGGAAAACAAACCCCTCTAGCGTGAGATTCATCGCCCCAGAAACGCTGACCGTCAGGCCGCTATTTTGTAAGATGGCCTGATAGGGCAAGACCGATTGGAACAGGGTAGGCGTGGTAAAGCGGCGGCTCAACCGTTGTTCGCCGGAGTAGATGCCCGGCTTAACCCAGATGGTGCAGCCATTGTCCGGCACGGCCGCCGCCGCATACCCCAGCGTCGCCCAGGGCTGTTCATTCGTCCCTGGGTTGCCGTTGCTGCCCTCCGGCGGAGGCGCAACCCAGTATTCACAGACGGCCTGCGCGTTGGACTGCTGTGCAGATGCTCCGGCCGACGCCGTGCGATCAAACTGGCTCGACAACAGTAAAAGCGGGGCGAAAAGCCCTAGTGCAAGGGTTAGGTGCTTCATGGGATGTGTAAGCCATTAACATCATTCTTCGGCAACAGCCAGTTGCTGCCGCTGAAGTAGATAGTAGATAGATAGTTACAGTCGCTATCATCACCCAACGAATTGGGTTCGCAGATAAACACGTCTTTATCATTACCCGCTGCGCCAGGCACAGAGAAGTTACCCGTTGTGGAGAGGTAAAGGCTGCCATTGGAGATATCGAAGGCGTCAATATTCTCCGCCCCGGCCGCCAGTGCCACATCCGAGCCATCGAAGTGCATCGCCCAACTCCCGGCGGTATTCTCGCCCAACGAGGTAGGAGTGAAGGCAAAGACATCCCGATTTTGTCCCTTCAATCCCGGCACACTGAAGGTGCCTTTGGTGGAGATGAGCAAACGGCCGTCTGATAGCCGATCCATGCCGTCAATGATTTCGGCCGTGGTGGTCAGCCCCACATCACTGCCATCAAAGAACAGGCTGAAGCTACCGGCGGTGTTATTGCCCAGGGAAGTGGCATTGAACTGCACAATATCTTGTGGCTTTACGGCTCCCAGCGGGCCGAGCTTGATGGCGCTGTCAAAGGACATCAAGATGGTGTTGGCATTGACGATGTGGAAGGCATTGACATCCACCTTGGCTAAGCCCACATCGGAACCATCGAAGAACATCTCCCAATCGTCACCATTGAAGAAGATGATGTCCTCATCGCGCACGCCGCTGAGATTGCCCACATTGCTGTTGCCGTTGACCGTGACCGAAACATAGGCTGGGCCGTCTGTGCCGGATGAAGCGGGAACGGTCGCGGTGGGAGGAGAACCGGTTCCGCCCCCGCCTCCTTGCCCGGTCAGGTTCAGCCCGTCAATATCATCGTCGGCCAACCCAAACGCGCTGCCGTCAAAGAACAACGCAGTTGAGAAGGTACAGGCGGTGTTATTACCGAGCGACGTGGGAGCGCAGACGTAAACATCTTCATCCGCCCCAGAGATGCCGGTCACTGAGAAGTTGCCAAGCGCGGATAGATAGATATTGCCATTGGAGGCCACGTCCAGCGCGTCAATATCTTCGGCCGCTGCCCCCAAGCCGACATCCGAACCATCGAAGTACATCGCCCAACTACCGGCCGTATTATTACCCAACGAGGTTGGCGTGAAGGCGATGATGTCGCGGTCCTGGCCGCTGACCCCGCTGACCGAGAAACTGCCGGTGGTGGAGATCAGGACACGGCCGTCCGCCAGGCGATCAATCGCATCAATATTCTCACCCGCTGTTGTCAATCCTACATCGCTGCCCTGGAAGAACAGGCTGAAGCTACCGGCGGTGTTTTCGCCCAGGGAAGTGGCATTGAACTGCACAATATCTTGTGGTTTCACTCCTCCCAGCGGGCCAAGCTTGATGGCACTGTCAAAGGACATCAAGATGGTGTTAGCGTTGACAATGTGGAAGGCATTGACATCCACCTTGGCTAAGCCCACATCTGAGCCATCAAAGAACATCTCCCAGCTATTGCCGTTAAAGAAGATGATGTCCTCATCCCGCACCCCACTGAGATTCCCTACCGTATGCGCCGCATTGATCGCCACCGAGATATAGAGCGGAGTATTCCCTGGCGGCTGAGAAGTAGCGGTCGGCGTGCTGGTTGGAGTGTTTCCTGGCGGAACCGGCGTATTGGTTGGCGTGTTGGTGGGGGTGTTGGTCGGCGGGGCCGTTGTGGGGGTTGGTGTATTGCCTGGCCCGCCGATCTGGCCGGTTAAGTTCAGCCCGTCAATGTCGTCATCGGCCGTCACCCCTCGTGTGCTACCATCAAAGAACAGACCGGAGGGGTAGGTGCAGCTTGTGTTGTTGCCCAGCGAGGTGGGGACACAGACAAACACATCCTCATCCGTTCCCGAGATACCGGTAACAGAGAAATTGCCCGTTGTGGAGAGGTGGATGTGGCCGTTGGCGGCGACATCTACTGCGTCAATATCCTCGGCCGATGTGTCCAACCCCACATCCGAGCCATCAAAGTACATCGCCCAGCTACCGGCGGTGTTGCTGCCCAACGAGCTTGGCGTGAAGGCGATGATGTCCCGGTCCTGCCCACTGACGCCGCTGACTGAGAAGTTGCCGGTGGTGGAGATGAGGACGCGGCCGTCTGGCAAGCGATCCAGCGCATCAATGCTCTCATCCGCTGTTGACAACCCCACATCGCTGCCATCGAAGAACAGGCTGAAGCTACCGGCGGTGTTGTTGCCTAGCGAGGTGGCGTTGAACTGCACAATGTCATTGGCTGCGACGCTAAGCCCACCAACCGACACTGAGGTATTGAACGACATCAGAATCGTATTCGTATTCACGATCTGGAAGGCAACCACATCCACGCCCCCAACACCCACATCCGAGCCATCGAAGAACATCTCCCAGGTCGAACCGTTGAAGAAGATGATGTCCTCGTCACGCACGCCACTCAGATTGCCTACCGTGTGCGCCGCGTTGATCGTCATAGATGCATAGAACGGGGCGGCCGCTGGTGGTGGAGAAGTAGCAGTCGCTGTATTCGTTGGTGTATTCGACGGGCCAACCGTCGGCGTGTTGGTTGGGGAAGCCGTATTCGTCGGCGTGCTACTCGGCCCAACAGTTGCTGTATTGGTCGGCGTCGCTGTGTTCGTCGGCGTTGCCGTATTGGTCGCTGTACCCGTCGGTGTTGCCGTA
Source organism: uncultured Ardenticatenaceae bacterium (assembly GCA_964410625.1). Lineage (GTDB taxonomy): Bacteria > Chloroflexota > Anaerolineae > Promineifilales > Promineifilaceae > CAYPHY01. The sequence continues at coordinate 189,364 of CAYPHY010000002.1, forward strand.
TTCGTTGGCGTGCTGGTCGGGCCAACAGTCGCTGTACTAGTCGCTGTCGCTGTATTGGTCGGCGTCGCCGTATTGGTTGGTGTACCCGTTGACGTTGCCGTATTCGTTGGCGTCGCTGTGTTAGTTGGCGTTGCTGTATTGGTCGCTGTACCTGTTGGTGTTGCCGTGTTCGTTGGCGTAGCGGTATTCGTCGGCAGAGGGGTGTTGCTTGGCGTTGGCGATGGCCCACCCGTGCCGGTCACTTCCACGATCAACTGCGGCGCATTGGCCCCACCTTCCTTCGAGGTGTACTCCGCGCCGTTGTTGGCGGTCGAGGAGACTCGGATGCTGTAAGTTCCATTGCTGGTGATAAAGCCTGTCAGGTCCACATCATACCAGGTGTTGACATTCACTGTGCCCAATGTGGCGATAGGTTGCGCACCGGCCGCTGGTGCACTGTTCCAGGTAACCGACTGCTCGCTCCAATTATTGTTGGCTGCAGCGTAGAACTGCCCGCCGACATCCGAGCCGCCCGTATTAAAGAGTCGTAGTCTGGCACTGACCACACTCCCATTCACGCCGGAAACATCAAATTTGAGCAGGAAATTACGCACCGGCATATTGTCTACTTCGAGTATCGAAGCCAACCCAAAATTGCTGGTCGGATTTGCCTGTTCAATCGTTGCATCTTCAACCACCGTGAAAGTCAGGGTGGCCGGGCCGGGCGTTGCCGTGTTCGTTGGGCCAGGCGTATTGGTTGGCGAAGGGGTGTTGGAAGCGGTGGGAGACGGGCCAGGGGTATTGGTGGAGGTCGGCGGCGGCGTATTAGATGGCGTTACCACGGGCGCGGAGCCCACGGAGAACTCATAGACCATGCCGTCGTTCTCGTTCTCGTCTGCGCCATTGTCTACACCACGGCTAACCATATAGATACTTCTGGCACTCGGATTCACACTGCTGGGGCCATAAGCCAAACCAGAACGCGGAATGGAACCCAGAAAGTTCAGATCGTAGGACTCAATGGGCTGTCCAGTTAAAGTCGTTTCCTGGATAAAGCGGTCGCCGCCAATGGTACTGACAATATAGAGCGAATTGTTATCCGGGTTGTACTCAATGCCTTCGGGATCACGAAGCCCCAGACTATTCGTATCAAAATTACCAACGACCGTATCGTCCTGACCAATAACTCCATTTGCACCCAGATCAACCACAAAGACCTGAGTATCTACCCCATCACTGATGAACAACTTATTCGCGCCATAGGCGATTCCCTCCGGGTCATCACTGTTTAGAAAAGAGAGCGTGTTCAGTTGTGAAACAGCATCATTACCATTGCAATAGATGCCGTCAACGGGGTCAACTTCATAAACGCGGTTGTTGTTGTCGTCGGTGAAAAAGATGTGGCCGTTGTTGGGGTTAAAAGCGGTCCCGGTTGGCTCATTGGAGAAGGAAGTCGTGCTACAGGTAGAGACAAGATTTCCTGCGGTTGTAGACATAAACACGTTGCTGCCCAACCAGTCGGGATGGTCTTCCTCTACCTCGCTGTCAGAAATGATCAAACGGCCGGCGACCGAATCATAGGCAACACCGGCCGGGTCAGGGCTGGAAGGCGTCCAATTATTTTTTGAAGTATCAATAACACGTACCAGGGTTGTGGTTGCATTAATCGAAGGGCCAATCGCCAGCGGGCTGAATGGCACCTCAAAAGAAAGCTCGATGATCTGGCCGTCGCTGGGGTTCTCGCTGCTTAAGCCGCTATCGGCCAGGTAAAGGTTGTAGATGCCGGGATCATCCGTCTTGTCCGCGCTGGGCGCGAAAACCATGCCTTGCGGATCGCGCAAATTCAGTTCGGCAATGTCCAACACGGCAACTATCTGGCCGACGTCGGTCAACTCATAAATCTTCTGCTCGGCCGCTGCCAGCACATACAAATGACCATTGGCGGGATTAAAGCCAATGCCGCGTAACGCCACGCCTCTAAACGCATCCAGGGCGATGCGCTGCACCCGCCCCTCCCGCGCGGCCGTCTCCGCATCAAAAGCATTCTGGTCATCCGCCTGGATACGCAACAGGCTCGGCCCATTCCCTTCCAAAATAAAGAGACGGCCGCCCTCGCTATCCACTGTCATCCCTTGCGGATTCACCAGCCGCAGCATACCACTGTTGAATTGCCGTACATCTTGCAGGGAAAGCGGCCGGTCGCCGCCCGCCCCCACTTCCACCTGGGCGATGGCCTGGCCCTGTCCGGCCAGTGCGATCAATTCCGCCGTTGGTTCATAAAACGCGGCGTTAGCAGGCCGAAGGGAAGTCGCCAGTGGGTTTGCGCCCAGCGGGTCTTCATATGGCGAAAACGTAGACAGCATCGTTCCTTCATGCTCCAACGCCAGGAACCGATTCTCTGCCGCCGAGTACGCCAGGCCGACCGGGTGGGAAAGGTTGAGATCGGCCGCTTCAATCGCCCGCACCTGAAACCAATAGGCCGTTGGTGGTTGGAACAAAGCGGTTGACCTGGTAGCCGACAGCAACAGAACGAGGATGAAGCCCCCTAACAGAAACAAAATTTGATAGAAACGATTGTGAACAAATGGCACAGCAGCCAAACGAGAGAGGGAGTTGATTCGGGACATAACTAGCTCCAATAAAATAGGTACTACGGATGGGGAGAGGCGAAACCGTGAAAGCGGTAAAGTTTTTAGCAGCGAATAAGCGCGGACTTTGGTCTGGTTTTCGTGTAAATTCGCACAGTAATCTTTGCGCCAATTCGATGCAAATGCTTTTTACGGTTTAGCCAGCAAGCAGCTTCGAGGGTGGCACATTGATACCGCGCCGGATAGCGACGATGGTCGTGGTCAGCCAACCGGCCATACGGCCGAGATTGGTCGGCAGCTCAAACGTTAAATACCTCAGGCGTTCGCGGGGTGATAAGGACGTGGCAACGAGTGGATAATGAAAGCGTTCCATGTCCCTTCCGGCAAAGCGTTGGATAAAGGCGATCTCTGCCGGTGAAAGCACCGTGCGGAAGCGACCGATAGATCGAGTCGAGATCACTCCTGGCTCAAAGGGGGCGAAGGAACTGTTGCCCCCCCGTTCACGATGTTCGGCCGCGCCCTGCATCAGCAACATCTCTGGCCGGTATGGCTCGTGGACAAAGTCGCAAATTTCCCGCAGCGTTTCTTCCGGGCAACTCGCCAGCTTCTCATACTGGATTACCCGGTAGTTATCGGGATACCGTTCCTGGTTCCGTTTCGCCGCCTGCGCCGAGAGCAACCAGCGGCCGGTGGCCGCCCCCAGGCGGCGCGTGTCCTTGCCATATCGCTTCCGCACCGAGGCATAGCGGTCGCGCGGGTCGCGGAGCATGTGCAGAATCCGCGCATTAGGGAACTCGGCGACAATGCGCTCCGCATAATGTTCGCTGTGCAACGACTTGTCCGCCCAGCGCGTCTTGCCGGCTCGCTCGGCGTGGTGTTCGTGGAAGAGGGCGAACAAACGGCCGTAACTCGGCTCCCCCTGCCAAAATTCGCGCCGGATACGCTCTGTATCCGGGTACAGATGGCGCATTCGCTTATAGCGCACCATGTCGTTCAGACAGCGCTCAAGATTCTCCGGCTGGGCCAGGTCGCCGTAGCGGCCGTGGAAATAACGCCACATATTTGTCCGCCGCACCATCGAGATGTTCGGGTGGGAGGCGAGCAAGGCATACATCAACGTCGTCCCACTGCGGTCTGGCCCGGCGATAAAGATCGGTTCACTATTCATTGAACATCCACCACGGAAAGGTCTCACGCAAAGACGCTAAGGGCGCAAAGAAAAAACTTAGCGACCTTTGCGCCTTTGCGTGAGCTATCTCCTCGATTCATTAACCAAACAACTGGAAAAGGGCGCACACAATGCCCTACGAACGCAAAGAAAAACTGGGCGACCTTTGCGCCTTGGCGTGAGCTATACCTTCTACTTGCGAAAAGAGTGTGATGTGGTCTTTCGCTTGCTTTTCGGCACTGAAATACCGTTCGACTCGTTGGCAGGCGGCCGCAGCCATCATTTGCGCCCTGGCCGGATCGGCCAACAGTTCCACCATCGCTTCCGCCAATCGCCGGCTGTCCCCTGGCGGGACCAACCAGCCCGTCTCGCCTGCTGCCATCACCTGGTTCGTTCCCGATACTTCGGTGGCAATCACTGGCAAACCAGAGGCCATCGCCTCCACCAACGCCATCGAAAGCCCCTCCCATAGGGATGGCAAGACAAAAAAGTCGCTGGCGGCTAATAGTTCTGGCACATCATGGCGCGTGCCAAGAAAATGAAAATGCCGTTCCAGCCCCAGTGCCTCTGTTTGCGCTTTCAGTTCGGGGTGTAATTCGCCATCGCCAATCAACAAAATATGCAGGTTGGGGAATTGCTCTACCACCGCAGCGGCCGCCTCAATCAGATAACAATGCCCCTTTTGCCGCTTGAAGGTGGCAACCACGGCCGCTACCTGGTCCCCCTCATCCAACCCCAACGACCGGCGCACGGCCGCGCGGTCAACCACCTGCCGGTAACGGCGCCCATCCACACCGTTATCGATCACCGCGATCTTCTGCTTCGGAATGCCGGGAATGGTCTTCAGCAGCGACGTTTTCACATCTTCAGAAACGGCGATCAGCCCATTGACCCAACGGCCGCCCCAGCGATATAGCAGATGATGGGCGAAGCGTTTCGGCCGCAGCGACCACTTATGCTGTTGCAAATGCTCTTCACGCAGATCGAACTGGGCGTTATGAAACGTCCAATAGATCTGGACTCTTCGATTCAAGCGCAAGCTTAAAACCAGAAAATCGAGGCTCCGCAACAAGTGTGTCTGTACGACGTCAATTTCATATTGCTCCATCAGCGCGACCAGCGCCCGTCGGATGCGCCACATCTCGGCCAGGAACCGCGGCAAGGCCATCACACTGCTACGCCGTTCCGGCAGCACCTCCACTGGAATGCCCAGCCCCTCAATCTCCTGGCGCAGCGGCCCATCCTGGAAAGTGCAGATCACCGGCACACAACCCGCCTCCGCCAGGTTCTCCACCAGCGTCCTCACCACCTCCTGCGCACCCCCGACGTTGAGGTTGCTGATCACTTCCATTACTCGTAGAGATGACACTTTTCTCTCACATTTAGTAAACAGTAAGCAGTAGCCAGTCTCCAATCTCTAATCTCTTAGTCTCCCAGTCTCCTTTCACTGCCAACTGCCTACCGTCAACTACCCTTCAACGCCAAAATCTGCCCCGAATTCTCCGCCGCCCAATCCGCCTGGTTGAGCGCGTCAAGGGCGGAGTGCAGCTTGCGTGTTGGCCCGTTGGTTTCAAAGTAGGAGTTCCAATATTGCACGGCCGCCCGCAACCGGTAATGCTTCCACACCAGCGGCAGCAACGACCACTCCGCCGCAGGGATCGGGAACTGGCGCTGGTACCCCTTCACAAACCAGCCCATACTCTCCAAATCGTAGTCACCCCGGCTGAAGCGTAGTTTGCCCAGACAGGACACCAACTCGCTGAGCCGCCACTCAATCCGCGCCAATTCAAAATCAATTGGGGTCGCCTCGCCATCCTCGTGGTAGATCAGGTTGTGAAAGCCGTAATCACCATGGATGATCAAACGCGGCAAGTTCGCAGCCTCTAGCTGCTCCTCCAAGCGGCCGATCTCCTCCAAAAACTCATCGCTTCTCCGGCCGAGCTGCATCGCCAACTCTTTGTCTACAGGGTCGGCCAGCGAGCGCGAGGCCAGCTTCATTTCGCCCACTCGTCTGATCAGCCAGGCCATATCTTGCGGCCGCCCCTCCGTATAAGATTGGAACCCGCGATGATGGCCGCCGTCCGGCAGGAAGCCTTGCAACTGTTGGTGTAACTGCGCCAGTGTTTGCCCAGCTATCGCCGTCAGCTTCAAGCGGTGCGGCCGCAACAGAAAGCAGGAGGAGTAGCTGACGCCAGGGATAAAATCAAAGAGCGCGTAATGCTGCCCCGCCTTGCTGACGAAGGTGCGGCCATTGCTCGCCATCAGCAATCGCGGGGCCGGAAAGTCGAGCCGCGCCAGTTGCTTGAGGATCGAATGCTCAAAGATGATGGTGGACGGCCGCCAATCGCTCCGATAGAGCTTCAACACCTTCTTCCCGGCGGAGGTATAGACAATCAAATTGCGGTTTCTACGTGCATTTGGCAGGTTACGCAGTGTGCTGGCCTGCTCCAGCCCATACGTCGCCAATACCTGGCGCACCGTATCAAGTTCAATGTCCGGCGGCCGCAGGCGCGATTGCACATACGCCGAAAAGCGGCTGGGGCGCGGAACGCTTAAAATGGTGGATGAATTAAACATGGACAACGCTTCTGGCCGCGCACACGGGGCTAAAGCCACCGTGCTGTCAAGCAACGTGCCCTAAAGGGCACTAACTCCGATCAACAGAAAACTGACAGCTACTCTCAACCCCAAAGCCAGTTGAAACCGGCGTAGCCTTTTAGCCCTGCGGCTTTAGCCCAGGGCATATTCCAACAGCCGCCACAATTCCCCTTGCGCCACGGCCGCCCCTTCATCCTCATTATCAACCCGTAGCACCAGCCACCCCTTCCGTTGCATCTCGCGCACCGCAAACGCCACCACACAGCCTGCATTGGCAAAATAACGGGACAACTCGGCCGCACTTCTTCCGGCAAACCGTTCCCATATCCCTCGCTGATAGACCCGCCCCTCGCAGACATCGGCCGCCACCGCAGGGAAAACAATCAAATCAGGTTGTGGAATTAAATTGACATAAGCACGAAGGTGCACTAGAGCCGGTTCTTCATTTTCCGAGGCATAAAGCTGCACCACCCGGTGGGCAAAGCCCTCATCAATCACAATCACCTCATCCGGTTGGGCATAGCGCTTCAGGAATTCATACCGGCCGAGCAAGTGAAAAAACCAATGCAACACATGGTGGCGGTCGGCGTTGGAAATCGGCCGTTGCCGCTGAAAGCGATAGACCATCCACACCAGTTGCCGGTGTTTAAGCATAAATTTGAGGCGATAGAGATTGCTTAGATGGTAAAAGAGTTGCCAAAGTAGCGGCCGTTGCCATCGTTGCGGAGCCAGGCGGATAATCAGCTTGCCAGGAAGCGTGCGACCGGCAAACGGCCGTGCCGCTTCCAGTACTGAATAAGCTCGAAACCCCTGCTCGTTAAAGAAGTTGGTGACGGTTGGTAGAAGCGTGGTCTTTCCTGCGCCAGGGATGCTGATGAATTCAACAATCATGGCCTGCCAACCACGCCCCACAACGCTTCCTTGATCTGTTGCAGCACCTCGTCCTTTGGAAAAGTGGCGTCAATCGTCATCACATAGCGCAAGTTCGCCTCCGCCTTGATCCGCGACAACAGCCGGTGCAGCACCACATGCTTCTCCTCAATCGCCTGGCGATCATGGTCCGGCTTGCGCAACAGCGAGATGTCTGGGGCTAACTCCAGCACAAAGAGCAGGTCGGGCATCGGAATCTTGCGGTATAGCCGTTGCTCCAGCCGCGCAAACACCTGCCCCAAGCGGCCAGACAAACGGCCGTGCTTATCCTTCGCCAGGAGGCGGATTTGCGGCCCGTCCAACGGCGCTTCCAGCGGATAGCGGTCAAAGACCACAATCGCTCCCTGCGCCGCCCGTTGCTTGCCCGCCACATAACGCCGGTAACGGTCATAGCCGGTCAGCAGATAGTGGCTATAGAGCAGGGTATCGCGCACGGCCGCCGATGCCTTGCTGATCGGGTTCCTTTCCCCCACCTGATTAGCGATCACCCGGTGGCCGCGCCGCGAAGCGCGAAACACCGGATACGACCACTTCGTGGTCAGCGAGGGTTGTTTGCTGCCTAGATAATAGAAGGTGACTTCCGTCTTCTCCCCCAGCCATTCAACCAGTTCATGGCAGAGCGTCGTCTTACCCGCCCCATCAATGCCGATCAACGCCACCAACAACCCGCCATCTGGCCAGGTCATCTTCTGCGTCGGCCGAAACCTGAGGAAGGAGTTCCGCCGCCGCCACAACTCCTGGAAGTAGGTCAGCGTCGCGCCCAGGCGGTTGAGGCGTTGCTGCCCGGCCAACGCCCGGCGTACCTCTTGCCGCAAGCTCAACAACTCCCGTCCCGATCGCGCATTGACGGTGATGACGTTGAGAAACTTGATGATCAGATGGGCAGGAACGGGCAAAACACCGGCCAGATCGTCTAACACGGCCGCTACCTCACGAATCGAGGTCTGTTCCAGCAACCAGTGGAACTCCGCCATGATATGGATTGGAATCCCCGGCGAGCGGATGTTCAGCACATCCTTCACCACGTCCCGGTCGCGATACTTCAGCAACGCTCGAATCACCAGTACAATCAACTCCAACTCCGGCGTCGGTATCATCACGCCATAATGGTTGTAGGTGGAGTTGAGAAAAACCTGTTCCAACGGCAACCCATAGTTTTTGACAAACTGCTCGCCCAACACCAGCCGGTAATGGACATGGAGATGAAAGAGACGGCCGCTATTCTGGTCCATCCCTAAATAATCCTCCAACCCCGGATACCGTTTGCCAGGAGGGGCCAGCATCCGCTTAATGTCATGTTCCGCCAAAATCTGGCGGAAGGTCTGGCTGTTGGCCGGGTCAACCAGCAGATCGAGGTCGGTGCGGCCGTAAAGCCCGGACAGCAAGCGCAAATTACTCTTCCAATGGCAATAGCGAACGGCCGATTCATTCAGCGCCTGGAACAACTCTTGAATGGCTTGCACTCCTGGCATCGCCTCCTCGCCGGTTTCTATGTTTGTTGGGGAATCGGGCATGAACTGCGCCAATCCATGATGAATGCCATTAGTGATCAAAAGCGTACCCCCCTAAAAATTCATACTGCGCCATCTTGTCTGCAACGGCCTGGATCATTCGCCTGTCCCACTTCACCAGGTGACGCCAATGATCGGCCGCCGGATAGAGAATACCGGCACACGCCTGTAGGTAGTCATCGGCCGCTTCCAGTCCTAAAAAGGAACAAACCTGCGCCAGATAGGATGTCGGCTCAGCGACAAAGTCCTCATAGCGCACAGCCAGCAACTGCCCATCATCCAGAGTCTTCCGCAGACCAACCATCGTCTCCGCATTGGCAAAATAATGGGCCAGCGCATTCTCAAAGCTCCGCTTGCCGCGTACCATCATCACGCTAATCGGGTCGTAGGGATTGCGAATCATCTGGATAAACTTGACCTCAACCGGCCCCATCCGCTCGCGCAGGCGCGGCAACAAGGTCGGGTCTTTGGCAAAACGTTGGGTCGAAGACCCGGCCGTTCCATCTCCAATCACCTCCAGCTTGCGATACGTCCCCTGCCACTGCCCCGGAACCAGGAAAGAGTAGGCCTTCAGCCGCCGCGCCGTGACGCGCCCCTTCAACCGTTCGCGGCGAGACCCCCGCAACAAGAGGTGAAAAATTTGCTCTCGCCTGAACCCGGCGGCAACATACGCTAATGCCCCCACCTCATCAGCCAAAATCACGTTGGGGTGCGCGTCCAGCAACGAGCCAAGCAAACTGGTGCCGCTTTTGTTGTGGCCGACAAACAGACAGAAAGTACGCACATCGCGCACGGCCGTCCCGTTGCTCAACGCGCTATAGCCAGAGGTCAGGTAATTCTTCGCCAGATACGCCCTGCGGTAAGCCTGGCTCTCAAACAACTTCGCTCCGGCTCCTCGGCCGCTAAAGTGACGAAAGCGAGGCGAGTCCATAAAGGAAACCCACATGCGTTCAAATGTTTCGTACATACCCCTCACCGGAACAGAAACCGGGTTTCTTAAAGCTCAATAGAAAGAGCTGCGCCCTCAATAGAAACCCGGTTTCTAATGAACTCACTGGGCTGAGCGTTGAAACCACAGCAATCTCCGCTGTGGCGAAAAATCGGGGTGCGGCGCAATCTTAAACTCGACCACTTTGCTAGAAACAGGCAGAGAATGGCCGTTCACCAACGATGCGATCAACGCCAGCGTAATCCACCACACCCCCAGGCCATAGACAACGATGATGTTCACAAAGTTACTGACGATGATATGTGTAGCGATCACCAGCCAGAGGATGATCAGCAACTTGCGACTTCTGAACCCGTTGGGCGGCAGATCGGGCAGCCGCTTAATCGAAAGCCACAGCAGCCAGAACACCGGCATCAAATAGAGCAACAGTCCCGTCCCCCCCTGCTCGGCGATGATCGTCAGATAAAAATTGTGCGAAGCATGGTCTTTGTTGTCGTGGGGCAGGTCGAGGACACGGCCGTAAAACGCGCGATCATACACATCAAAATTGTTGTATCCCCAGCCAAAAAAGGGCTTCTCTCGAAACATGGCAACGGCGGCGTAAAAGATTGGCAAGCGGCTCAAAGCCGAAACCTCCGCTTCATCCGAATACAACCGTTGCTCGGCCCAATCAAGCTGGCTAGAAAGTAATGCGCCGCTTAGCACTAAACCGATAAGTGGCACGGTCAGTAAGCCCAACTTAACCATGAACCGGGGATAGAGATAGAGCAAGCCCACGATCACCAAAATCGCTCCCAACCAGCTGGCGCGAGAGAAGGAGATGAAGATGCTATACAAGGAGAGCAAAAAGGTGAGGATAAAAACGTTACGCAGCCACTTCTGCCGCGTTTCAAAGGCTGCGTGCAGCAACAGCAGCCCAGAGAAGGTCAGCGTCGAGGTGTAAATGGCGGTGTTCACCAGCGAGCCAATCGTCCGTTCACCCTGATTTTCCAACCAGGGGGACGGCAACACCCCTGGCGCAACCCAGGCCAGCAAACCAATGGCCGACTGGGAAACGGAAATAAACAGCGCAATCGGGAGCAGCCATTGCCACTCTTTCTCCCCAGGCACAGTCAGACGGATGATCGCATAGAGGCACATGGGGACGATCACCCGGTCATAGTACAGATAAAAGGTCGCCAGTGGATCGCTGTTTAGCAGAATGATGGAAAGGATGCTGACAATGAGATAGCCGGTCATCGCCACTTCCGGCACACCCGGCCGTGGGAAGGAGCGCGGCCGAACCCTTAGCGCGTTGCTAATCACCATCACTCCCAATGTCAATGGTGGCAACCCACGATGAACGAGCCAGTAGACCATCCGCAAAGAGGCCGACTCCGTATGCAAAAGAAACGGGACCAGAAACAGCCAGACAAGCACCGCCTGGAAGGGATATTTATGGATGATGATCAGCCCTGGGACAATGGCGATCAAGCCCAGCGCGATTTGCCACTCCCCCTGCACCACCAGGAAGGCGATGATCAGGCCAACGGCCGTTCCCCCAGCCAGAACGACCAGGCTCAGCAGCGAGCTGCGGCTCCTCGCTCTTCCGGTGGAGAAAGTTGGTAGCGCAGGTAAACGATTCGCTGTCATTGGACTAGGGCGCGGCCGCCAGATTGACCGGCAGATAGGCCAAATTGGCGGTGGGTGGGGGCGGTGAAGCAAGTGGCGTTGCTGTAGGCGTGGCGGTTGATGTTGCCATAGGCGTCGTGGATATTGTCGGGGTTGCTGTGCTGGTTGGCGACGATGTGGGCAGCGATGTCGCGGTCGGGGTTGGTGTTTCGGCCGCAAAATCGCTTTCGTGAAAACCGAGATCAGGTGCTTCCCCGTTGTAGGAGCCTGCCGGATAATCCAACACGTTCTCGTTGTTCCAGGTGAAATCGGCCGTCCCCGCATCTATCGCTGGGCTATCCGGCAGGAGCAAAAAGTCAGCATCCAGCAGCGGAGCGACAAACAAACTTGAGGCTTGGTCCACGACGCTGTTTTGCTGGTCGGCCGTGTTGTTCCAAAACAGGTTATAGGCGGCAATCGAATCCCCATCCACATTCTTCAGTCCCAGCACGCTGGAGTTGATGAAAAGATTATTTAACGCGATCAGATTATCGCCGCCGGTCAGCGCATAGGGGTTGTCGGCAAAGGTATTGTTGAACAGATAAATCCGTTCGGGAATGCTCGCCCCGCGAAAATCCTCCGTTGTGTTCCCATCATCCATCAGCCCCAGGCCGACCATTTCATTGCCCGTGATCAAATTGCGTTCGATAGTAAACACGCGGTCGGAGAGGTCGGGGTAATCAATCAACTGGATTCCGTCCTCCTCATTGCCGCTAATCACGTTGCCACGAATGACCACGCTCAGCGTTGGGCCGGAATAGTCGTGAAGGCGAATCTCGATGCCATCATTGCCATTGTTGCGGATGATGTTGTCGGCAATAATCCCCGCACTAGCCTCGTCGAAGTCCACCCCATCGTCGCTATTGTTTTCAAACAGGTTTTGTCGGATTTCACCGCCGCCGCCCTCCGAGTCAATCCCGTCGCTGGTCTGTGTGATGCGGTTGTTCAAGACGCGGATTTGCGCCGTTGTCTTGATCCCATCATTGCCGTTCTGAATCGTAAAGCCAATGATCGTCGTCTGTGGCCCGGCATCGTCCTCGACCGTGATCACCGTTTCGCCGCCGCCATCAATGATCGTCTGATTAATCAGGTTCGGGTCGCCGTTTGTCTGAAATTCGGAAGCGAGGGTGATATTTTTTCCGGCAATGGTCAGGTTTTCGTTGTAGGTCCCCGGCGCAACCAGCACGGTATCGCCGCTTTGCGCGGCATTGATCGCCCCCTGGATCGTCACGTACTCCTGCGGCACACGCAACACATCGGCCGCCGACCGGACTTCCGGCATCCACTCGGCTGTGCAAAACACCAACAACACCGACAAACACGCCGTCAGAGCACTGCTCAATTTAGCCATAATTCGTGCCAACTGCTTTATGAGCCTACAGAAGTTCACATGTGTGGGAGAAAATCTCACGCAAAGGCGCAAAGGACACCAAGTTTTTTATCTTTGCGCTCTTAGCGTCTTTGCGTGAGCCATTTTCTGAGGAGAAGGTTCATCCGACTCCTGGCGGCCGTTACCATTCTCAGGCTCGATGATCCGGTAAGAGGGAACCGGCCGCCCCTTCTGGTTCAAGAAAAACTCGCGCAGCCGCCACGCCCCCATCCGCGCCAGATTGAACGGCAGGTCAAACAAATAATAGGCGCCTCGCTGCACGGCCGTCAGCTTCGTCTCCGCCAGTGGATAATCAAAAGCGAGCATCTCCGCCTCGGCAAACTGTTGCATGAAGGCGATTTGGCGCGGCGAGAGTACCTGGCGAAAGCGGCCGATAGAGTTCGTCGAAATCTGCCCCGGCTGGTACTGCTCATAGGAGCTGTTACCACCCTCATCGCGGAAGTTCTGCGCCCCATTCATCAGCAACATCGCCTCGCTATAGGGTTCGCCGATGAAGGCGCAAATCTCGCGCAACGTCTCTTCCGGCTTTTGGGCTAGCGTCTCATAGCGGATGATCCGGTAGCGATTGGGGTATCGTTGTTGGTTGCGCTTCGCCAATGCCACTGAGTCGAGCCAGATTGCCGTCCCCGCGCCAATCCCGCCCCGGCTGACCTGCCAGCGCGTCCAGGCCGAGGCATAGCGGTCGCGCGGGTCGCGGATCATATGGAGGATGCGGGCATAAGGATAAGCGGCGAAGATCGGGTCGGCGTACCGTTCTGTGCTCAGCGACTTATCCCCCCAACGCGCTCGGCCCACCCGCTCGGCATAATGCTCTTCCAGCAGGGCGAAGAGTCGGCCGTATGTCGCCTCCCCCTGCCGGAACTCGCGCCGAATGCGGTCGGGATCAAGTTGCAACGGCCGCATCCGCTTATAGCGCAGCATCATCGCCAGACAACGCTCAAAATTCTCCGGCTGGCCCAGGTCGCCATACTGGTTATAAAAGTGCGTCCACAAGTTTGTCCGCCGCGTCATGGCGATGTTTGGATGGGAAGCGAGCAACGCATAGATCAGACTCGTCCCACTCCGCTCCAGCCCGGCCACAAAAATCGGTCCACGTTCCATTGTCACATTCCCTTTCCGTAGAACGGGTTGTTTACCCGTTCTAAACAGACCACGGATGACACGGATACAACGGATTCTCTAAAACCTCTGAGGTCTAAATTTCTGGCCTTGCCTGGTCATCACATCAAGACCTCAGAGGTTTATGAAAAATCCGTGTCAATCCATCCAATCCGTACAAATCCGTGGTTAATATCTAAAACCGCTTGCTGCCCCAGGCCTGCCACATAACCGCCCCTGCCAATCCCAGCGGCCAATCGAGCAGCAGAAAAGCCGGCCAACTGGCGGCCGTCAGCCGTACAGCCAGCGGCCGGTAATCAAAAGCAACCATCTCCCGTTTAGCATAGCGCTGGATAAAGGCGATATTCCGCCTGGAAATCGTCAACAGCTTGCCGTTGTTGCCTCCGCCAGTCGGCCGCGAAACCTCTTTCTTTGCCAGGAGGGCGTTGCCAGCCCCTGGACTTGCATCGGCGTTGAGTGCTACGCTCTTGGGCGGCGGTTGCTCACCTAAAAAATCGTATACCTCGGCGGCCGTTTCCTCTGGGTGCATGATCAGGCGTTCGTTATAGACGACCTTATAGCGTTCTGGATACCGTTGTTGGTTGCGATCTGCTAACTGCGCCGAACGTCGCCAGGCGGCCGTTTCCCAGCCCAATCGAAACCGATGGCGTCTGGACGTTGCCGCTGCTTCTTCATACCGTTCACGCGGATCGCGGAGCATGTGGATCATCTTCGCCGTCGGATAAGCCGCCAGAATCAAGTCGGCATATTGCTCAACAAAGCCCAATTGGTCCCCCCAACGCCTTTTTCCTATCTGTTCGGCATGATGCTGGTGGATCAGGGCGAACAGCCGTTCATACGTCGGCGCTCCCTGCCAAAACGCCTGGCGGATACGTTGCGGGTCGGGGTTAAGCGCCCGAACCGGCTGGTAGCGGGTCATTGCCCCCAGGCAACGCTCAAAGTTTCGCTCTCGTCGCAGGTCACCGTAACGGCCGTAAAACCGTGTCCACATCCTGGTTCGCCGGGTGATGATAATGTTCGGATGCTCAAGCAACATCAACCGTAATTGCGTTTTGCCGGAGAAACTCAACCCCCCGATGAAAATTGGCCCGTTGTCCATGATAGAACGGGACTACAGCGGATAAAGAAATAAGCGGATAGCCTTAATCCGTTTATTTTTTTATCCGTTGTAGTTCCCCTATCCCAATCTCTAATCTCTAACCGACATCGCCTTCCAACCAACCATCTGTACCCGGTTCGGGACCCAATGGGTTGGATAGAACCGTGCTTTGTCGGCCGCCGCCAACTGGATCGGTTCCAACGTGTAACCAAAACGCTCCATTGGCTCGGCCGCGTACTGTTGGATGAAGGCGATTTCGTGCGTTTCCAGACGGTGGCGATAACGGCCGATAAAATCCGTCGAAAGGGGACATTGAGCCGCCTGAAATGGATTGGCCTGGGGCTGGCGAAACCGCGCCACATCTTCCATCAGCACTAGCGCCGGTGAATAACTTTCGCCGAGGAAACGACAAACATCGTGCAACGTCTCTTCCGGTTGGGCGACCATTGCCTCAAAGCGCACCACCTTGTACTGCTGTGGGTAACGCTGCTCGTTCTTGATAGCCAGCGCGGCCGATTGCAGCCATTGCGCGGTGAACAGCCCCACCTGGCGGCGGGTTCGCGGCCGTCGAGCCACGGCCGCTTCAAAGCGGTCGCGCGGGTCGCGGATCATCTGGATCATTCTCGCGTTGGGATAGGCGGCAAAGATAGGGGGCGCATAACGCTCAATCCCCTCCGTTTGATCACCCCAACGCCGCTTGCCCTGCGCCTTCGCATACTGCTCATGGACCAGCGCAAACAGACGCGCATAGCTCTTTGGCCCTCGTCTAAATTCACGCCGCAGCCGTTCACCATCCAACCTGAGCGACTGGATATGCTTCTGGTTCAGCATGGTTCTCAGACAGCGCTCGAAGTTATCCGCCCCCGCCAAATCGCCAAACTGGTTATAAAACCGCGTCCACATCTCCGTCCGTTTAGAAAAGACCAGATTGGGATGTGCGCCCAACATCAGACGCATATAAGTCTTGCCCGAACGGTCCAGGCCACCAATAAAAATCGGATTGCTGTTTACTCTATCCATTTGCTACCCTCCCTGTTGCCTGTGCTTCCGCGACAATCATCCGCCGGTCCGGGCGACGGCCGAAACGCCCCGGCAGATGGTGCTGGACAGCTTCCACCCCAAGCCACCCCGCCATACGCAGCAGGTTCAGCGGCCAATCATATAAGGCATAGCGCACTCGTTCCGAGCGTGAAAAATGAATTGGCTCCGGCTGGTAATCGAGGCTTGCCATTTGTCCCCCAGCCAGTTGCTGCATAAAGGCGATCTCCTGCTTGGGGATCGACTGCCAATAGACGCCGATAAACTCGTCCGATAGCGGGCTTGGCCCCTGGTTCGCTTTTGCCCGCTTGCTCAGCCGTGAGCGCCGCTCCAGGTCTCCTTCCATATAAATCATGCGCGGGTGATATTCCTCGCCCAAAAATTCGCATATATCGCGCAAGGTTGCTTCAGTCTCTCGCACCAACGATTCAAAGCGGACGATCTTGTAGCGGCCGGGATACTTGCGTAGATTGCGACGTGCTAAGGAAATGGAATAAAGCCAGCGGGCGGCCGCGCCCCCCGCCCGCCCTTTGCCGTCCGGCCAGAGGATCAGCGAAGCCTGATAACGGTCGCGCGGATCGCGGATCATATGCAGCATCCGCGCGTTGGGAAATTCGGCAAACACCTGGTCGGCATACCGTTCGATAAGCCCTGTCTGCTCCCCCCAGCGCGGCTTATTCTCCCGTTCGGCGTAATGTTGGTGGACCAGGGCGAAGAGACGGCCGTAGGTCGGCTCCCCTTCCCCAAACTCGCGGCGAATCCGCTCCGGGTCGGGTTGCAGAAAGCGTACATGCTTATAGTGCAACATCGCCGCCAGACAACGCTCAAAGTTCTCCCGCTTTCCCAAGTCTCCAAACTGCCCATAGAAATACGTCCACATATTGGAGCCATTCGCAGGGATGGCAATGCGCGGATGGGAAACCAGAAAAGCTCGCAGTGTTGTCTTACCACAGCGGTCAGGACCGCCGATAAAAACAGGACTTTCTTCCATGGGAAACTCTTTTGACACGAATGGCACGAATGAACACGAATGAAAATCCGCGTCATCCGCGTCCAATCCGCGCAACCATTTTCTGACGAGCGAGGGAATACATCTCCCGTTCCTGAGGAGAGAGGCCGATCAGCAACGTTGCCCCGGCATAGACGGCCAGCATCACCACCGTGTTGACAATGGTATAGAGCAGGCTTACGTCAGGTGGGAGCCAGACACGTAAAATCCAAACAGTCACAAAAGCCAACACAGCGGCCGCCAACGGCTTAACAAAGCTCCAGTTGTAAGGAAGAATCCGGAACAACCAGTACACCTGCCCCATCCGCAGCAAGTTGATCGCCCCTTCGCCGACGAGGGCGGCAACGGCCGCGCCAGTCAACCCCCAGCGCGGGATCAACAGCAAATCCAATCCTAAAAACAAAACCAGGCGAAAGACGGAGTTGATCATCTTCAACTTCATATACCCCGCCATATCAATGATGATGCCGCCCATCCCTGTCCCTACCAGCAAGAGGCTGGCCCAGGCCATAATCACCAACGCCGTTGCCCCATCACTGAAGCTCTCGCCAAAGACTGCCAAAATCTGTGCCGGAAATAGAACCATCCCCAGGAAAATCGGTAGCTGCACCATCACCGCCCACTTGTTCGAGGTTTGGTAGATACGCTCCATCTGTCCGAAATCGCCGCGATCATGCAGCTCGGCCATCACCGGTTTGGCGGAGATATTCAGCGAGGAGGAAAACTGGCTACCGATGGTCGTCACCTGGCTGGCGACGCTGAACACACCCGCTCCAGCAATAGTACTCAGCGAACCGAGGAGCAGCGTTTGCAAATTGCCGTGGAAGGTGTACATCAAGCCCGACAACCAGACGGGGAGCGAAAAGGAGAGCATTTCGCGGGTATCGCGACGGCCGTCACGCCACGGCCGTCTTAACCGGAACTCTTTATTCAAAAAATAGAGCAGAATAAAGGAAGCAGCCAGGTCAGCCAGCCCATAGGTCAGGATCGCCAGCGCCGCATTAAAGCCGGAGAAAGCGAGGACAACGATCAACAGTAGACGGATGATCGGTTGCGCCACCGACTGGGCAACGGCCGGATAATCCATCCGCCGGAAGCCGCGATGCGCCCCCGCCAGCAGTTCGCTCAGCACCAGCATCGGCACAATCACACCGACCAGTTGCAGTAGCGGGGCCATCTGTGGTCCATGAAAGAACCGTTCAGCGATGGGATAGGCCAGCGCAAATAGGAGCGTGCCGGTTAGAACGCTGAGCAGGGTGGCGACGCCGATCCCAATTTGCAGCGCACCCCATACGCCCTTTTCATCCTGGCGGCCGGCCAAAATCGCCACATAGCGCACCAGCGCGGAATCAAGACCAAAGACGGCTAAGCCAACGGCGATCCCCGAAGCGCTGAGCGCCAGACTATACAGCCCATACTGTTCCGCCCCCAGCAGCCGCGCCAGCAAGACGGCCGTCACCAACCGCGTGGCCGACAAAAACATCTTGCCCGCAAAGGTGATCCCGCCCCCTTTGGCGACGAAGAGGATATTGCTTTCTAGCGTGGGGGGGCGCAATGGGCGAATCGAATTGGCCTCGGCTCGTGATTCACTCATTTTCTGTCTCAGCAAGCTCGACAATCTCGGCAACCTCGGCAGCAACGGCCGCCTCTTTTTTCGTGCCTTTTTTCGCACCATTTGCCGAGCTTTTCCTCGGTCTACGCTCCGAGCCACTTACCGAGTTACTACTCGCCGAGTTGTTCCTCGCCATGGCTCGTTCCATACTCTCGCGCATACCGTTCGCCGAAACCCAGTCAACCTTTTGGCGTTCCATCATGGCCGCGATAAACGCCTGGACCGCCTTATCCAGGAATTGGTCGTGCTTAATGTGTTGATTTTCATAAGCAACCACACCGGCCGTCGTCCCAATCTGCAGCTTGCCATTCGCCCCACCCATGTCGTAATCTATCGAACCAATCAGCGTGCGCAGATCATCAATCAGCAGATTGGCGTTTAGCTCATCCGTGTCCGGCAACAACAGCGCAAACGTCTCGCGCCCAAAACGAGCCATTACATCTTCCTCGCGCAGCGACTTTTCGGCCAAAATCTTCACCAGTCGCAGCGCGTCAGCCAGATAGTGCGAGGAATCATGTCCGTTCAAATCTTGCAGTTCAATGCGGATGATCCCCAGCGAAAGCGGGTACTCATTGCGCCGGGCGCGGCTCATCTCCTGCCACAGCCGGTGGATCAAATAAGATTTGTTATACGCTCCCGTCTCGCGGTCGATGATGTTGAAGGAGTCCCTTTGCACTTCCGGGGCTTTCAGATACTCGATCAAAAACACCAGGCCCGTTCCCAAAGCCAGCCCCAATAGCGTACCGAGGGCTAAGTTCAAGGGCAGGTTGGGGCTGACCGGGTTGCGTGGTGTGGTCGCCTCATCCAACAACTCCAGTTGGAAGACATCGTACAGCCGTTGCACATAGCTCACCGTCTCCGCGCCGACTGCGTTGGCAAAGTCTCGCGCTACTTCCGGGTCTCTACCCTGTGCGGCTATCTCCAGAACGTTCGTCCCGCCAATCACCCGCCCCGTGATCGAAAGCCCTTCCTGCGCTTCCGTCGGCAACTGTAAGCGCTCAATCGCCAATCGCTTGATCGCCCGGCTGTTGGCGACCTCGGCAAAGGTGGTGTTGATTTCTACCCGGCGGCTGACCAGGTCCAGTGTGCGGACAAACTCGTCTTCGACAACAATTTCGGAACGCGGCCGAATAATAAACGTCGCCTTTGTCTCATACAGTTGCGGTTGCCGCGATGTGAAGTAGAAGGTAGCGGCAAAAACCACGGCAAAGGCGATGAGGATGATCCACCAGCGTTTGAGCAATATCGCCAGGTAAGCTCTAACTTCCATTGTTACCCTGCTCCATTGGCGCTAAACACGCTGCGCACCGTACCCAAAAGAATCGCCATATCCATTCTAAGGTTGGCGTTTTGGACATACTGAAGATCATATTGAGCGATCTCGTCAAAGGAGATGGTGCTGCGGCCGTGAATCTGCGCCAGCCCGGTCAGGCCCGGCAACACTTTCAGCCGCTCGTAGTGCCAGTCCGCGTAATGCTCCACTTCCCAGGGGACATTCGGCCGCGGCCCAACCAGGCTCATCTCACCCTTGAGGATGTTGATCAGCTGTGGCAATTCATCCAGGCTCGACTTTCGCAAGAAGTAACCAGCGCGGGTGATCTCCCTCTTCTTGATCGGCTTGTTCAAGGCGTCGCGCTCCCCCAGCGTTCCGTTTCCATTCAGCTCGCCAAGGGCAGTTAGTTCACCGCGCACATACGCTTGCATAAAGAGACGATCATACTGGTCGTTGTGGTTACAGCGCATCGTCCGAAACTTGTATAGCCGGAAGCGGCGGCCGTCCTTGCCCACACGCTCCTGGATGAAAAAGGGGGAACCTGGCGAGTCGAAAACGATGATCAGCGCGATGATCCCCATCCCCACGAGCGTGAAGGGAAGGCTTAATAAACAAACCGTCAGGTCAAAGAGCCGCTTGGATAGCCGGTACAGGCTGTCCTGGCGACTGGGCGAAGGTACTGTTGGCTCCGTTACCCTGGGCGGCGTTATTGCTGAGCGGTTCTCTTGCTGTTGCTTGGCGAGTGTCATTTTCAATCGTTTCCCTCAAGCCTTCATTTTCGGCCGAACGAACCAAAGCCATCGCCAGCGAAAGCGTAATTTTGGCGTCGCGGCCGTCAACAACTGTCGTCTCCAATCCATTTACACGAGCGATAAAAGCTTCCAACTCGGCACGCAATGGTTCCGTTTTGTTGATCGCAAAGCGCACCTTGGCCCCCTCGCTGACCCCCCGATGCAACGAAAGTGGCGACCAATCATGCTCGTGTGTCCGCGCGTTCTCATAAAAGCATAGATCTTGGGTGATGTAATTCACCCGAAACATCCCATACTCCCCGGTCACATACAGCTTGCGAATCTTCGTTGGCGTCAGCCAGTTGATCTCCAGCAAGCCGACCGTCTTATCATCAAAACGCACCATCCCAACGAACAGGTCCTCATAACTGTCGTGTACCTCGCGCCTCGTTTCCGCACAGGCGCGAATCGCCTCATGGCCGAGCAAGTAACGCATGATGTCTAGATCATGCGTGGCCAGGTCCATCACCACCCCCACATCGCGGATACGAGATGGATATGGCCCCAGGCGACGGGCGTGGATTTGATACACCTGCCCCAGTTCTCCGCGCTCCAGCCGCTGCTTCAGCTCAACAATCGCTGGGTTAAAGCGTTCGATATGCCCGACCATCAGCACGCGGCCGTTTCGTTCGGCCGCATTGATCAGCCCTTCCGCTTCTTCCAAGGTGGCGGCAATCGGCTTTTCCACCAGAATATGGCAACCCGCCTCCAGCAACTCCTTTCCCACCGCATAATGGGCAAAGGTCGGCACAACCACCGACACCGCCTCCGGCCGCTGCCGGTCAAGCATCTCGCAATAGTCCGCGTACCAGGGAACGCCATACATGCGGCTCAATGGTTCGGCCGCCGCGCGATTGGGATCAACAATCCCCACCAACTCCACATCCGGCATCTCTTGATAAACGCGAACGTGATTCCTCCCCATTGCGCCAACACCAACAACAGCCACGCGCGTCATAATTTGTTTACCTCCATTACAATCATTTCCAGATCTTCAAGCGATAGTTGCGGATGGACCGGCAGCGACATCACCTGTTCCGCCATCCGCTCAGCGACAGGTAAGACAACACCATTGATCTCATCACGGACAGATTGTTGTTTATGGACAGGAATAGGGTAGAAAATGCCGGTTCCGATGCCCGCTTCCGCCAATTGCTTCACCGCCGCATCGCGGCCGATCCCATTCGTCACCCGCACGGTATATTGATGCCAGACATGGTCGCACCCTGCCCCTGTTTTCGGAACGACAACGGATTCGAGACGGCCGTTCAAATACGCCGCGTTGGCCTTTCGTTTGGCCGTCAGCGCCGCCAATCTGTCTAATTGCGCCAGGCCAATCGCCGCCTGGATGTCGGTCATGCGGAAATTCAAACCGATTGATTCGTGATAGTACCGCTCTCTCATGCCATGATTGCGCAACATCCGGCAGCGGTCGGCAATGTCATCATCATCTGTGGTGATCATCCCCCCTTCGCCGGTCATCAGATTCTTCGTCGCATAAAAGCTGAAGATGCCCGTTCCCCAACTGCCTGCCGCTTTCCCTTGATATGCGGCCATAATTGATTGGCAAGCATCTTCAATCACCACCAGCCCATGCTTCTCGGCAATCGCCCGGATTTGATCCATCACACACATCTGTCCATACAGATGAACCGGCATGATCGCCTTCGTTCGTGGTGTAACCGCCGCCTCAATCAACTCCGGGTTGATGTTGAAGCTCACTTCGTCAATGTCCACAAAGACCGGTTTCGCTCCGGCAAAGAGAATGGCATTGGCCGTTGCCATAAAGGTGAAGGGGGTGGTGATGATCTCATCCCCCGGCCCAATGCGGTGGGCCAGCAACGCAATGTGCAGGGCGCTGGTCCCAGAGGTGACGGCAATAGCATGGTTGACGCCGCAAAGCTCGGCAAAGCGACGCTCAAACTCGGCCGTCCGCTTCCCCTGCGCCAGGAACCCACTATCCAACACTTCCAACACGGCTACCTTTTCGGCCGCCGTAATATCAGGCTTAGAAATCGGGATGTACTTCATGTTCTCCTCGGAAGATAGCTCACGCAAAGAACGCCAAGGCGCAAAGGCTTATCACCTCGATACTGTCAGTGTAGGCTCTGAGCAAGGTCGAAGGAAAAACTTAGCGAACTTTGCGTCTTTGCGTGAGCTTTTTGTTAGCCCCCGCCCAAACATTAAAACTGGTATTGCTCCCCACAACTAGGGCAGCAAAATTGACTGGCACTCATTTCTACAAGTCGGGTGGCACAACGGCAGACATATCCCTGCTGCCGGGCGGGATTGCCCAGCACCAACGCAAAGTCGGGAACATCACGCGTGACAACCGCCCCCGCCGCCACCAGCGCGAAGCGGCCGATGGTCACTTCAGGCAAAATAATCGCCCCCGCCCCAATGGACGCGCCATAACCCACGTGGATGCGGCCGACCTCCCAATCCTCATTCCCCTTCAGCGACCCATCGGGATTGATCGCTCGCGGCCGTTTGTCATTGGTGAAGATCACCCCTGGCCCAATGAACACGCCCGATTCAATCGTTGTACCATGATAGACAAAGACCCCATTTTGAATTTTGACGCAATCACCAATAACCACATCAAAATCAATATAGACGTCCTTGCCCAGAATACAGTCCTCGCCGATGCGGACGTTTTCCCGCACCTGGCTGTTGTTCCAGATACGCGTGCCACGGCCGAGCACCGCCTGCGTGGAAACTTGTGCGGTGGGATGAACCACTGCGGCTTGTTGTTCCATAATGATGGAGAAACCAGGGTTCTATCAAACAACCTCTTGTAGCTTGTTGAGGCGAAGAAGCCTGGTGTCTGTTATTTCTGATACTTCAATGAGCTTCGTATATTGGCACGGAGGCGTGGGTGTGGGCGGGGGGGTGGGTTTGAATACGACGGCCACGGCCGCGAGTTCGGCGCGGCCGCTTTTCTGCGACTGGTGGTGCAGAAGGCTGTCTGCTACTGATTTCCAAACTGGCTGCGTCAACCCGCACGCGGTTGGCCTGTCCCAAGAAGTTGAGCAACACCGTCACCCGCTCCGCTGGTGTGCTTGGCCCCTCAAACAAGGCAACCATATCGGCCAGCGGGCCATCGGTGATCCGCACCACATCCCCTGGCTTAAAGATCGCTCGTGGTTGTGCAACGACCTGA
Organism: uncultured Ardenticatenaceae bacterium; assembly: GCA_964410625.1. Taxonomy (GTDB): domain Bacteria; phylum Chloroflexota; class Anaerolineae; order Promineifilales; family Promineifilaceae; genus CAYPHY01. The sequence goes on from CAYPHY010000002.1 coordinate 213,231, forward strand.
TTCAGTTCTTCCAGCTTGCGTTGGATGAGGGCAATGGTTTGGTCGGGAACGACGGCCTCATCACCCTCAAACCCCACCATATAGCGCAAACCCGGCGTCCATCTCCATACAGAAGCGGCCGTTTGCTTCAGATCGATCCGCATGAATAAGTAGCAAGGGAAAAATGCCACCAGCCTGCTACGCTTATCTTTTGCCATCTGGCGAATTTCCGGCAAGTAGACCGTAACTTCTCTTTCCTCTAGCCGCGTGGCGACATGATGCTCGGCGTTGGGCGCAGTGTAAAGGGCATACCATTGCTCCATCTGATCGTTTACCCTTACCAATCGTTTTACCCCCCGGCCCACGATATGGTCTCATAGCGGCCAGACAAAAAAAGCGCGGCCTTTTTGAATGTAGACTTCTCATCATCTACGTTCAAAAAGGCCGCGCAGAGTTTGCATCTGGCCTCTTCAACTTTATAAATTCGTATTAGACTGGTATCCCTGCTTTTAATTGAAGCAGGCGGCGGTGGGACAGTGGGACCTTACTTATGGATTTTGAGACCGCTTACTTGTCTTTGTTCTCAGAGGTGATGATCGCGTAGTCGGGACGGCCGTTCTTGAAAACTATCTCCATCTCCCCCTCCTGCTTTCCATACTTCGTCAGCAGGCGTTGGGTAAAGGCATCTTCGTCTTCACCATTCAGTGACTTTTCAGTCACTGATACTTTTTTGAGCGAAGATTCCCCATCTGAGAAGCTAATAAACTTACGGCCAAACGAAAAAAGGCTCATGGTTCTTCTCCTGCTCCTCCCCATTAAATAGTTGCAGAATCAGAACAATTTAGATTAGACGACTTATTTCTGTGGTCACTTGCGCGACTCTGTAATATTACACGGTTTTCCGCGTCTGCTTGGAAAGACTAGAGCCAAAGGCAGGTGATTGTCAATCCGAGCTACTACCTAAAAATAGACGCTAATCCTAGATATATTTGCTTAAACTCAACGGTCCTTGGATGCTACTTAGTCCAGTAGTTGTTCCAGTCAATGGGGTTTATGGCGATGGCTGCTTGTTTACAAATTGTAACAAGCGCTGCCGTTGGCGGTGGTCGACAAGCGCACGCCAGGTGATGATGGGGACGGTTATTTTACCCCAGGGAGCAATGGCTACAACCCAGGGCGAATGATGGTTTGTTACAAAACGAAACCAATCACGGAACCAACTACAAAAACAGTATTTATTATTTTATGCAAGCTAACTTACGATAATCCTTACGTGAAATACAACAACCGGCACATCCGATACAAAAAATCTGTTTGAGCGAACCCGCTTCTCGGAACCAGCTACTCCAACGTGACAATAGCATAGTCTACACGGTCATTCCTCAGAACAATTTCCATTGTCCCCTGCTGCTTCCCATACTTCTCTAGTAGACGCCGCGTAAAACCATTTTCATCCTCATCAGGTAGCGGCCTTTCGGTAATGGAGACCTTTTTCAACAAGGCCGCTCCTCCTGAAAAAGAAAGGATCTTCCGTGCAAACGGTACTGGATCATCCACTGCCCATATCCTGTACTCCCCAACCAATAATGAAGTGTGTTGTAACCTCTATACTTCGACAGCTTGTTTGTGATACAGCCACAATACAATCTGCGAAGCTTCATAAAGCGTAATCCTCATGCCTTATGTGGGTGCTTTTGGGTGCTTTATGAGGGTGTCAGGAATTAGAATAATCCAGATGCCATAGTTGTCAATAGTTATCCGTTTAGATCGTAGTAAGATATATCCAGATATAATGTTTATTAAGACTTAGTACCTATAGGATACATAACCTGTGATTCTAAACAGTGCCCTTACAAAAACGGCCTTTTCCTGCTGTAGCCATAGGGGTTGGCTATAGGGGAAAAGGCCGCGTAGAGTTTACATCAGGCCACAAATATTCTTTTTAAACTTACGCTGTTAACAATACGATAAACAGCCGTTAAGCTCTTATTAACCATTATAGCGGTAAAACCCTATTAATCTATTCCAAATTTGAGGATAAACATTCAAAACGAATCTCTTTTCAAAGTGTTGTATGGTTGGATGCTTGCCCTTTACGGAGTAGAAACAAACATGTACCCCTTCCGTGGAATGGTCAGAATGAGTTGCGGACTTTTAGCATCTCTTTCCAACTTTTGCCGAAGTCGAAAAATATACGGCCGAACCAGTTGCTTCGCCTCCTCCTCTTCCAGAAAATAATCCAGGGCTGTATAAGCAATTTTTGCTATCGGGATAGGCTGGTCGGGATGGTCCATCAGGCAGGACAACACGGCCGTTTCTCCCCTGCTCAACTTAATCGCTTTCGTTGACCTGTCGGTAAACGTGACCAATCGCCGTGAATGTTCCAAACGAATAGGAGGAACGATCTGCACGCGGCTACGTGGAGTGATAATAGCCGGTGTCCCTTCTGAAGTTGCTTGCGAACCGTCACTACTGTGCAGTACGTTCTGCACCATTTGCCACAGCTGATTGCGCTGGTTTATCCTCTTTTCAATCCCCGCAAAAATGGCTTTGACCACTGTGCTAACTATTGTGGGTTTTAATATGTAATCGGCCGCGCTCGCCTTAATCGCTGCCACTGCACTACGCAACGTAGGTTGTGCCGTAAGGACAAAAATCAACAACTCCGGCTGAATCTTCCGCACTTGCAAGATGAACTCTGCACCATCCATGTCGTCCATGTCCACATCAACCACCACTCCCGAATAGGGCTTAGCTTCCAACAAAGACAACGCTTCCTGACCATTACGAGCTTGCTCGGCACAGTGTCCGGCCGCCTCCAGCTCTTGGAGTAGAGAGCGAACCAATGCGGTTTCCTTATCAATGATCAGGAACAACAACTCTTGATCATGATCAGGATCACCAAGATTTTTATTCAAATCTCTGCTCCTTGTAACCGACAAACAGTGCGGACAGTTGAGCAAATTCTCGGAAGGAATGGAGAAAAAGCCCGTATAAAAACCTATTGGCGAAATAACGCCACTTCACGCCACTTCGTAAGCAATTATAAGTAATATATACGGGTAATGGCCTGGATTAGATTGGAACAAATAAAAGTAAATACCTATACAAGGGTGATTGGTATACGGATACAGTGTGGGCTTACAATCCGCTTCCGCGCCTGGACTGCATAGATGAATCAGAGTCTTGTCCTGAGGCCACTAACCACTACTTATGGCATCAACGAACTCTCGTGTCGCTCCACAAGCTTAAGGTTGATTATATTCGTGCCGTCCGTTGACTTGAGGTAGCTCAATCGTAGGATGCAGCACCGGACAGACTAAGCCTCCCAGCTTATGATAAGCATAATCGCCTACCATAGGAATGTCAAGTGAGGTAAGTTATTATTTTTAAGCGGTTGGTTAGGAATGAGCAGTACAGTAGAGGCTTCTTTGTTATTTGGTCTTGAGTTTATTTACTTTTTGTCCATCTCCCGCAACGCATAATACGCCTGCCGTGGCGTCCCATCTGGCAAGACAATAGACCACCACCACTGCTCATGCGTCTCCGGCCGCCACTCCCAATCAGCGATATACACTGTCGTCATCAGCCCAATCCACGGCCGCCAATTCTCCTGTGCATATTGGTACGCCCGCACCAGATAATCGGCCTGTGTCTCCTCATCCACAGCAAACCAGGTATAGTCCCCGTTCACCTGATCCAGCGTCCAGCCCATCTCCAGGATCACCACCTGTTTCTGCCCATCACCGTTTTCGAGCATAATCGCCCGAATATCCTCCACATGGCGAAAGGAAAACCAACGGCCGCCCCCATACTCCTCGCTCGCCGCTTCCGACGGCGGCAACTCCGGCGGCGCCTTATACCCTGGCGCATTCACACCCAATACGTCAAAATAAGCCGCTGCCCCCGCCTCATACATCCCCTGGAGAAACAAATCATCGGGCATCGCCTCGGCCGACTGCGTTCCCGTCGGTGCCAGTCCCGCCGAAATCACAATCGCCTGCGGATCGGCCGCCTTAATCGCCTCATAACACCCCTTCAGCAACGCCGTATAAGCGGCCGGATCAGGGGGACGGCCGCCCCACTCGCGGCTCAAATTCGGCTCATTCCACACCTGGTAAGCGGCGATGCGGCCGCGATAGCGCCCGGCCACCGCCCCACAGTAGTCCGCAAAGTCCTGGTAGTCGGCCGGGGGCTGGTTCTCTTGATACTGATTATCAACCGGCTCCGACCAGAACGGCTGGTGATCAAGGCGGACAACCATCTCCAGCCCCGCCTCCTCCACCATCTCTACAATCGTATCGCTGCGAAACCAATCATGCTCCCCCTTCTCTATCCCCTCAATCTCGCGCCAGGAAAATTGCTGCTTCACCCAGCCAAAGCCCATCTCTTGCACCAGACCAAGATCACGCGAGGCGGTATCCGGCTTCCACCACATAAACAGATGAATGCCATAAGCGGGGGAATCAAACAGGGGGATGATCGGCTCATCGCCGATTAGATCGGCCGGTAGTGGGTCGGCCGGTGGTTGCGGCGTTGGCTCGGCCGTCTCCGGCGATAAAAAACAAGCCGTCAGTAAGACGGCCAACAGCAGTACGCCGCCTAAAAAAAACGGCCGCGCCCAATAAAAACGTTGCATGGAGTGAAGAAGTGGGAAAACGTGTGAACGGTAATCGGTAAGCCGTCATCAGTAATCAGATAGAGAGTTACTGATGACCGATAACCGATTACCGTTCACTGCTTACGCTATTAAGGCCTCTTTTCCATCTCGGCCACCGCATTAAAAGCGGGCCGGGGAATGCCCTCTATGTCAATAATGCTATAGGGCGTTGGATCATCCGTTGGGCCGCCGCCCTTATTGCCAAAGTCGAAGTTAAAGAGGAAAGCCAACCAGACATTACCGGAATCATGCATCTGCTGGAACGCCTGGACGATATAGTCGGCCTGCTCTTGCAAGGTGTTGTCGCGGGCAAACTCGAAATTGACCGGAATTTCCGCATACCCCTCGCTACTCGCCCAACCAAACTCCGTCACACAGAGCTTTTTGTTTGGGTCCACCGCCTGCACCATTTGGGCATAGGTGTCCAGCGTCGTCCGAAAGCTCCAGGAGTGATGCGGATTGTCGAACGGGCCGCGGAATCCGGCCGTTGCTGCCTCCGGTTCCGCCCCCGCCTGCTCAAAACCGACATTCGGCGGGATGTTATAACCATTGTGATGCACACCCACACAGTCAGCATAATTGAGCATTCCCGCTGCCAGAGCGCGTTGCAGATATTGAAAATCATCCGCCCAGCGGATCCAATCCCCTTCGCCCGTCGGCGACAAAGCGCCACTGATAACGATCACATTGGGATCGGCCGCCTTGATCGCCTCATACGCCACCCGCAGAAACTCCACATAATTCTCCGGGCTGATGCCATTGGCCGTTGTCCACTCGCGGTCGAGGTTCTGCTCATTCCACACCTCAATCGCGTCCACCTTCCCTGCATAGCGAGTTAGCAACTCCGTCAGGAAAGCGGCATACTGGCTGTAATCATCCGGCGGGCCATTTTCACCACCGGCCGCCCGCGTCCACTCCGGCGCGCCCACCACACTGAGCATCAACCGCAAGCCGTGGGCGTCCGCCTCATTCACCACGCCATCATAAAAGAACCACTGGTCAGCATTCGGTTCAGGCTTAACCAGCCACCACTGAATCTGCGCCTTCACCCAGTCCAGCCCAAGCTGCTCACGCACCGTCCGCATCGTCTCCACCGGATCGCCCACAGTGGCATTGCCATGCACCTGCACGCCATAGCCAAAGGCTTCGGCCGGCCAGGGGCCTTGCGGCGTCGGTTCAGCCACAATCTCCGGCGTTGGCAGTGCATCCTGTACCTCACCGGGTGCATCCACGTCCTCACCACCCTCAATGATCGGCGGTGGCAAGGTGGCTTCTGCGGCCGGTGCATCGGCCGCCAGGGTCGGCGTGGGTTGTCCCGCCTCGGCGTCGGGGTAGCCTGCAACACTTTCGGCCGTCGGTTCAACCACAGCCTCCGGTTCCCCACCCCCGCAAGCCACCAGCAACAACAATAACCACAAACCGAGTAAACGTAGTAGCCTGTGCCTCTTCTGGTTCATACTTCCCTCATACAGGGTAAAGTAAACGGTAATCAGTAATCGGTTATCGGCAATCGGACTGGTCTAACAACCGATAACCGATAACTGATAACTGATTACTGCTCACTGCTTACTGAATTACCGGCCAAGCACCGCACGCAGCGTTTCACACGCCGGGCAACCACCGCCGGGGCGGATCATCGCATAACCGGCCTGGGGATCATCCCCCCAGGTGGTGAAGTCAACATTGAAGACAATCATCAACCGCACGCGGCCGCTCTGCACCGCCACCCGCACCGCTTCGGCCAGGTATTGGGCATGTTCAGCCACCGTCAGGTTATACTGGCCTTTCCACAGGAAACCGGCCGGGACATAACCCCACTCCTCGCCACTGAGATAACCCAGCTCGGTGAAGCACAGGCGCGATGCACCAGCGGCCGTATAAGCGTTGATCATCCCCTGGAAGTAGCGCGTGTAGTGGCCGCCATTGCCACGCGGATCGCCGCTGGTGGCCGAAGGGGGCATAATCCCTTCGTTATAGTGGACGCCGACGCAGTCGGAAACACTGCCCGCTCCGGCGGCCATCATTCCCGCCACATACGGCGCGTCGTCACAGCCGCCGCCGCCACAGCCGCTAAAGAAGCCCGTTGGCGCGGGCGCGCCGGCAATGACCATGATATTGGGGTTGGCAGCCTTAATCGCCTGGTAACCCGGCCGCAGCATGTTGTTCACATAAGCCGCTGGATCGATCTGCCCGGCGGGCCATTCACGGCTGATGTTCATCTCATTCCAGACCTCAATCGCATCCGGCGGGTCTGGCAAAGCTGCCACGCCACCGAGGAAGTTGACGTAGGCGTTGTAATCAATGCTGCTGGGGTTCAGTTGGCCTGGCATACTGAGCAAGACCTTGAACCCGGCCGCGTGGCCTTCTGAAATCAGTCCGGCCACTGCTTCCGGTGGGTCGCCAGGACTCCACTTGTGTTGTCGCTTGATCCAGGTCATCCCCGCATATTGCATCGTACCTGCCGGTAAACCGGCCGCCTGTCCGCCCAGCTCAAACGTACCTACATTGCCCACTGCCGCTGGGGGCGGTGGCGCGGGGGCAGCGGGTTGCTGGCCAGGACCGGCAGCGGCCGCCGCAACCTCAACCACGTCCAGACTGCTTACATCAAATGTTGGATTCACTGTCACCAACTGGGCAAAAATCCAGCCTTCCGTTCCATCAGGTAAGGTGATGTTCAGCCAGCTTGAATCGCTGTTGCGGCCGATCAGCGTCAGCCGCGTTCCCGGATTTGCGCCACCGGACACCGTGCCATAGCTCAGGCCCGGCCCCGTGCGCACATTCGCGCCCTGGGCCACCACGGCCGTCGCCTCGCCCTGGTTGAAGTTTCCCGTCACCGGAGCCGACGGGGTCGGTGTGACTGCGCTGGCAGTCTCCGCGGCAGGCTCCTCCTCGTCATCCTCATCCTCGTCATCAGCCCCGGCCAGCGTACTGCCCGGATCGCCGTCATCAATCGGCCGAGCCGCCATTTCCGCTACCATCACATCCAACGCTCCCAGGCTGGAAACATTGTTACCCAGCGCAAAGTCAGCCTGGACCCGGTAAACGCCCGGCGTCTCGTCTGCCGTCCAGCTATAGGTAAGTTCGCTGCCGCTATTGCTGGCGAGGATGGTGTCATTCTCATCACGCACCGTCCAGAGGATGGCTGCGCCGGTTGGCTGGGGTGCTTCGGCCGTTCCTAAGTAGCTGCCCAACGCGGCCGCGTACCCATCGGCATTGGCGATATCACCCAACCCCTGCACCGTCACGCCGCGCAGATTATAGCGGTTAGACAGTTGCAGCCGGTTGGTCAACGCCGCTTCATTCCCCAACCACACCGTGTTCGACTGGCCGTTCTGTTCATACTCATAACGGTACATCAGGCTGCTGCCGTCCCACTCCAGCGGGCTGGCCGTCCCCGTCAGCGCCACATCCACCTGCGCCCCCGGTTCCACCTCTTCGCCACCGGCCGTGAACTGCAATTCGCCAAAATTAGCCAATGCCTGTTCCGTATCCAACGCGGTATAGGCTTCGCCTACTTTGCTCACCGCGCCGCCGGGCAAAAGGATATTCAGCTTGCGCCGGTCAATCTGGTCCGTCGCCCAATCAATCAACTGTTGCGCCGTGCCACCATCACCGTAGGCGGTTGGGTCCAGCGGCATCTGCACATAAACCACATCCGCCAGAGCGCCCAGCTTCGCCCAATCTTGACCGCCCGTATTCCACCCGCTACCAACGGCCGTCGGCGTGTCCAGCGTCAATGCCAGATTTAACCCCTCAGCATCCAACGCCTCTGCCAGCCGGGTGACAAACGCCGTATAGGCGTCGCCCATTTCCACCGGCGCGCCCTGGTAATCCAGGTTCACACCGTCAAAGCCACCATTGCGAGCGCGGTTTAGCAAATCATCAATTTGGGCGTCCTGCGCCGCCGGGGTCGCCAGCAAATTCATCAGCGATGTCTGGTCAACAATCGCCCCACTATTGGTAATATGGAGATATTGCTGGTACACCCCTTCTGGCAACTCCGCCACTTCCCCATCCAGACCGCCATTGCTGTTCAGCGTCAGACGGCCGACCGTCACCTCCGAAACAGCCGAGAGCAAGCCATCGGCCAACGTCTGGCCTGCGGCAATCTCCGCGGCAACGGAGCGCGTTTCCGGCGCGGCCGTGTCTACCAATACCACCGCCTCCGGCAACGCTGTTTCAAAGGTCACCACGCTCTGGCTATTCGGGTCAATGCGACTGGGGACAAAAGTCCAGGCATTGCCATTCCAGCCATACAAGTCGAGCGTCTCGGTCGAGGCCACTTCCGCCGGAAGCGGCAGCGTGATCTGTCCGCTGGGGGCTTCCCCGCCATGGGCCAGGACGTAGACCGAGCCAACGGCCGCCGAACCTGGCGGGAGTGCTGCTTCGCCAGCCGTCGCCGCAAACTCCGCCGGCGATGTAGCCGATACGGTTACGTCCGCATCACTGGTCAGCGCCAACTGAACCCCTTCCGGGGCCACCACTTGCGGCACGGCCGCTTCTTCACCTTCACCAACTGCTTCCGTTCTATCCGCTTCCGGCGCGGCCGTGTTTCGTGCGCTTCCGCCCAAACCCAGCCGTGAACCCAAGGAGATGGGCGGCAAAAAGAGACCGGTGATGATCAAAGCCGCCACAACCACCAGGCCAACAATAACCAATGCCGAAGAACGTTTGGGAGAAGTGGAGCCTGTGGATTCGCTATGTTCCATAATTATTCTACCCTCTTATAAAGAGACTACTCAAAGAGACTAAGAGACTAGGAGACTAAACTAATGTAGTCTCTCAGTCTCTTAATCTCCCAGTCTCTTAGCCTCTAATCTCTTCATTCAAGACACAAAAAAGCGGCCAGAATTTAGCCGCTAAGTGCATAGACCTCGATAATCCCCGCCATTCTAACACAAAAACGAAACGATTGACAAACGGATGGAGGCAAAACAAGGGTGAATAATTGGGCAAACGTTAAGGTAAGGGAAGCACATAGCGCGGGCTGCCAACCCACACGCTCTCCTCACTTCAACCAAATACAGGCTGAAAACCGGCAACCTTGCTCTCTCCCCGTTCAACGAAAACAACCCACGCTTGACACCCCTACGGCCGTTGCTATACTTTTTTTGTCCTCCCTGAAGGGAAGAGACAATGATCGCGATGACGCGCCAACACAAAAGAGATGAAAAGGTCTCACGCAAAGGCGCAAAGGTCGTCAAGTTTTTATACTTTGCGGCTTAGCGTGCTTTGCGTGAGCTATTTTTTAAGGAGACAAGTAACAAATGACAACCATTACCGAGCTTTTCCAAAGTATGCCTGCTCGTTTTATGCCAGAGAAGGCGGGAAACATGAACGCCACCTTGCTCTTTGACCTCACCGGCGAAGAAGGCGGCCAACACTATGTGACCATCGCCGATGGCAAGATCAACGTCAGCCAGGAAGCAACCGGCGCAACCCCCGCCGCCACCGTCAGCATGTCGGCCGACGACTTCAAAGACATGTCCAGCGGCAAACTCAACCCGATGATGGCCTTCATGTCCGGCAAAGTCAAAGTAGACGGCGACCTGAACACGGTGATGAAGTTCCAGTCGGTCGTTGGCTTCTAAGGATGACAAGGTGACTGGGTGGCAGGGTGACAAGGTGATTGCTCACTCTTCACCTTGTCACCCCTTCACCTTCTCACCCTGTCACCTTGTCACCCCTCACCTTGTCATCCTTCGTCGCAATCGCGATCTCCGCATACTCTCGCCGCTCGGCCGAACCCGGCTCAATACCAAAAAGCGTCAACAACTCAGTAATTAACGCTGCCTTGCGCTCCGCGTCACTGCGCGACCAGGTACGCGCCTTGATTTCCAGAAAATAACCCGGCACTTCCGGGGCCACCATTTGGTCGAGGTTGATCGCAAAATCAGTCGCCTGATAGAGAATGTGCCAGCGCCGCCGATCTTTGTTGACCCGCACTTCCCGTGCTGGGGCGAAATATTCACGATAGAAGCGCAAACTGCGATCGGCCGCCGCCAAAAAGCGCGAACGTGAGAGCATCACCGCGTTCGGGAACTCCTGCCGTTCCCCCTCACCTATCAACGTCAGGCGGGCACGTGCCTGCATCACCTCTCCCTGCTCATTAATAAACTCATCCTCGCGATAACGCAACCGCGCCGCATCCGGGTCGCTGCCTTCAAAGAAAAAGTAGTCGTCAAATTGGCGGTAGTGGGCATAGCGCCCCACTTCAATTTGATCGCTTTGTCCTTCCTTTAGCATCCTTAAGATGCGCTGGTAATCCGCCTCCGACAGCGGGACCTTCACCTGTACTTCAAAGCTCTCCTGCCGTTGCACCCCGGCCAACAACACCAGCTTGTTATAGGGGCTGGACTCACGCTCCAGCACATACTCATCAATCTGCCGGGCAACCACGGCCGCTTCCCGCCGTGCCTGCTCCTGGTCTACCGTCAGCAGTTGGCGGTCGCGCATCAACCAACGGCCGTTGCACACCACATGCGCCACATCCGTACTTTTCGCCGCATAGGCAATCCGCGAATAGACCGCATCATCCTGGTTGTTAAACTGCGGCTGGTTATGAATCCCTGCCATATCCATCACAATCAAGTCCGCCCGTTTGCCCACTTCCAGGCTGCCCGTCAACTCCTCCATATGCAACGCCCTCGCGCCGCCAATCGTCGCCAACTCGACCGCCTGCCGTGCCGGGAGAACCGTCGGGTCTTTGCTGGCCGTCTTCGCCAGCAACGCCGCCAGCCGCGTCTCCTCGATCATATCCAGATCGTTGTTGCTCGCCGGGCCGTCCGTGCCAACGCCGACCTTCAGTCCCATCTCCAGCATCGTCCCCACTGGAGCGATCCCGCTAGCCAGCTTCAAATTGCTGCTGGGGCAGTGGGCCACCCCCGCCCCTACCTGCTTCAAGCTATACATCTCCTCCTCATTGATATGGACACAATGGGCCGCCAGCAATTTTGTCTCTAAGATCCCGTGTTGCTGCAGCCAGGGAACGACCGGCATATGCTTCTGATCGAGACAGTTCTCCACCTCAAAGCCCGTCTCGCTGACATGCGTGTGCAATTGCACATCAAACGCCCGCGCCAGGTCTGCACAAGCCAGCAGCAGCTCCGGCGTCGCCGTATACCAGGCATGGGGAGCGACGGCCGGTTGGATCAATGGATGCCCCTTCCAACGCTCAATGAAGCGGCGGCAAAGGATCAGGGCGTCTTCATACGTCTCCGCATCCGGCGCGGGAAAGACGAGGATCGTTTGTCCCAATAATGCCCGCATCCCAATCTCCGCCACCGCCTCGGCAATGGCGTCTTCATAATAGTACATATCAGCAAAGCAGGTCACGCCGGAACGGATCATCTCGGCGCAAGCGATCCGCGCCCCCAAATGGACAAAGTCGGGCGTGACAAACTCTCGTTCCAGCGGCATCAGATACCCCAGCCACACATCCAGCCGCAGATCATCATTCAATCCGCGAAAGAGGGTCATCGGGATGTGGGTATGGGCATTGATGAACCCCGGCATAATCACTTGATCAGGACACTCCACTGTCTCGGCCGCTTCATAGCGAGCGGCAATGTCGGCCGCCGGGCCAACCGCTACAATCGAATCATCACGGACGGCAACCGCCCCATTAGCAAAGACCTCAAACTGGCGGTTCATCGTCACCACCGTTCCGCCCGTCAAGATGAAATCAACTTGTTCAGTCATGTTTTCTCCCTTATTTGTTTCTTTCTCAACCATTATAGCGGTTCCTGTTATAATCGGTCTAATTAGTGGGGAGTGGAGAGTTGGAGATTAGGAGACTGGGAGATTGGAGATTGGAGACTGCTTCGGTGGTCATTGGAGAGTGATGGATGAAGATGGTGGATGTGATTGCGAAGAAGCGAGATGGGCAGGCGTTGTCTACAGAGGAGATTGACGCCTTTATTAAGCGGTACACGGCCGACGAAATCCCCGACTACCAGACGGCCGCCCTACTGATGGCGATCTACCTGCGCGGGATGGATCGCCGCGAGACGGTTGACCTGACTCTGGCGATGGCCCGCTCTGGAGAACAGCTTGACCTGCACGACGTCGCCCCCTTTGTGATTGACAAACACTCTTCCGGCGGCGTCGGCGATAAGACCTCGCTGGCCGTCCTGCCCCTCGTCGCCGCCTGTGGCGTGCCGGTGGGCAAAATGAGCGGCCGTGGTCTCGGCTCCAGCGGTGGCACATTGGATAAAATGGAATCCATCAGCGGCTGGTCGCCCTATCTCAAGCTCGATGCCTTCAAGCGCCAACTGGCGGAGGTCGGGCTGGTGTTGGCCGGGCAAACGGCCGATCTCGCCCCCGCCGACGGCAAGCTCTACGCCCTTCGCGATGTGACCGCCACCGTTGCCAACGCCTCGCTCATTGCCGCCTCGATCATGTCCAAAAAGTTGGCCGCCGGAGCCGATGGCATTGTCCTTGACGTCAAGACCGGTAGCGGCGCGTTTATGCCCACCGTTGAGGCCGCCCAAGAGTTGGCGCGGATCATGGTTGATATCGGAACCGACGCCGGGCGACGCATGGTCGCCCTCATTTCCGATATGAACCAGCCCCTCGGCCATGCCATCGGCAACGCCCTGGAGGTGAAAGAAGCCCTCGATACCCTGCGCGGCGAAGGCCCCTCCGACTTTTGGTCCCATTGCCGCGAGATCGCCGGGCAGATGCTCGTCGTCGCCGGGCAAGCGGAGTCGCTGGAGGCGGCCTATGATATGCTGCAAACCGCCCGGCAAAACGGCCGCGCCCTCGAAAAGTTCCGCGCGATGGTCGTTGCCCAGGGGGGTGACGGCACGCAAATTGACAACCCCGACCGGCTGCCCCAGGCTTCGTTGGTCGAACCCCTACTGGCCCCCCAAAGCGGAACCATTGCCGCGATGGATACGGGGGCGATTGGTTGGGCTTGTGTCCATCTCGGCGGCGGCCGCTTCGTCAAAACGGACAAAATTGACCATGCCGTCGGCCTCATCCTGCCGGTGAAGATCGGCGACACCATCGAAAAAGGGCAGCCAATCGGCGAACTCCACGCCAATGACCCGCAAAAGTTGGCCGAAGCGCGAGAACAAATCTTAGCTGCCCTCTCCTGGTCGGAGCAGCCGGTGAAGGCACGGCCGCTGTTTTACGGAACGATTACGTGACAGGGTGACAAGGTGAAGGGGTGAAAAAGCGATCACCTTGTCACCCCTTCACCTTGTCACCCTGTCATCCCCTTGTCACCGCAGAGAGGAGTGTGAATGGAAATATTAGGAATAGACATTGGTGGTTCAGGGATTAAGGGAGCCTTGGTCAACAGCGAAACGGGCGAATTAACCACTGACCGGCTACGCTATGACACCCCCTCCACCTTCCAGCCCAAAGGGATCATCAGCACCGTCAACAAAATTGTTCAAAAGCTTAATTACCATGGGCCAATCGGCGTTGGCTTTCCCGCTGTGGTCATCAACGGCTTTGTCACCACGCCCCCCACCGCCCTCGCCTTCCCTGGTTGGGATGCTTTTCCAGTGGCAACAAGCCTATCGGATGCCGTCGGCTCCCCTGTTACCGTTGTCAACGACGCCGATGCCGCCTGTCTGGCCGAAATGCGCTTTGGCGCCGGCCGCCAGCAAAAAGGTGTTGTCATGGTCTTCACCTTTGGCACAGGCATTGGCAGCGCGATGTTTGTGGATGAGATGCTCGTCCCCAATATGGAGTTAGGCCATCTTTTTCTGCGCGGCCGTAAACGCAACGCCGAGACCCTTTTCTCTGATCGCGCCCGTCGCGAACAAGAGCTGAGTTGGAAGCAGTGGGGCGAGCTACTCAATGAATACTTCAACCACGTTGAGCGACTCTTTTCACCACGCCTGATCATCATCGGCGGCGGTATCAGCAAAAAGCACGATAAATTCCTGAAGTACATCAAGGTTCGTGCCGAAGTCGTCCCCGCTGCATTTCGTAATGAGGCCGGAATCGTCGGCGCAGCGATGGCCGCCTTCTCATAGATCAGATTGGGCCCTTCAACCGATGCCCGTTCTGGAGACACGCACGGGTAAACAACCCGTGCTACAGCCATGCCGCCAATGACAAACAGCCCAAAAAAATGTAAAATAAATCCCCAGATCGTATAGTCGAACAACGATGAGTACACGATGTATACCACAATCGGGTTACAGCCAAGAACGGGAGAAGATGAGGAAGGGAGTATTCTTCACATGAGTTATGAAGAATATCTCGAATGGGCAGATGAGGATGTCCATTAAGTAATTACTCGATGGCTCTTAAGAATCAGCCTGGACAACGCCTTGCCTACTTACCAGATGCGTCGGTTCAACCACTGGCCGAAACGCTGGTGGCGTTGGCCAACGCCGACGGCGGGCAGATCATTCTCGGCGTAGATGAGACCGGCCGCCCCACCGACGAGATTTGGGAAGAAGAGGCGGAGGCCGCGCTGCTCGAAGCGGCCGCCCGCTGTCGCCCCCCCATCCCCACCCAATGGCAACGAGTTGAGCTACCCAACGGTCTGTTCATCGGCATCAACGTCCCCCGCAGCCTGGAACTGCACAGCCTGGAGGACGGCCGCGTCCTGATGCGCCGTCGTGATGAGAATCGGCCGCTCAGTGGTGACGAAATCCGCGATCTCGCGGCAGGCAAGCACTCCACCGAATTTGAGGCTGAAATTGTCCCCGGAGCGCGTTTCTCCGACCTCGATAGCGACACGCTGGATGAGTATTTAGAACAGCGCGAGGAACGCGGCGCCGCCAGAGTGACCTCCACCCGCCAGATGCTTTATGAAATCGGCGCGACCGACCGCGAAGGCACACCGACGACCACCGGCATCTTGCTCTTCGGCCGCAACCCCCAGGCCTTCCTCCCGCAAAGCGGCGTCGTATTCGTCCGCTTCCCCGGCATCGAGCCGCGTGGTGATGACGGCGGCATTGGCTACGGCCGTCGCGATGAGCTAAGCGGCCCGCTGGCGCGGGTGATCGAACGCGCCTGGAACATCGTCTTTGAAGAGATGCGCGTTGGCGCGACCGTCAACGGCCTCGGCCGGGAGGAGATCCCCGAATATCCCCGTTTTGCCGTCCGTGAATCGTTGGTCAACGCCGTCGCCCATCGTGATTATCGCATTCGCGGCCGGCGCATCGAAATCCGCATGTACGCCGACCGGCTGGAGATCATCAGCCCCGGTGGACTGCCCGGCTATATGACTGTTGAGAATCTGGTGGACGAACATTACTCGCGCAATCCACGCCTGGTCAACGGTCTCTTCCAATGGGGTTATATTGAGGAGCTAGGGCTGGGGATTGACCAGATGATCGAAGACATGCTACAAGCCGGTCACCCGCCACCTGACTTTCGCGCCACGCCCCACTCCTTCACAGTGACGTTGATGAACCGCCGCGACCGGGCGGCCGTCCCCCGCTGGACACGCAGTATGAACGAACGTCAGGCACGCGCCCTCTCTTTCGTCCGCGAATCCGGCAGCATCACCAACCGTGAATATCGCCAGCTTTGCCCCGACGTCTCCCCCGAAACCCTACGCCTCGACCTTGTTGATATGGTTGATAAGGGTTTGCTGCTTAAGATAGGCTCGAAGAAAGGGACGTATTATATTCTCAAGTAAGTGGTTAGAGACTAGAGATTAGAGACTGGAGATTGGGAACTGTGTAATGATGTACTGGTATATTGGTGTATTAGCTGCATATACCAATACACGAATACACCAATACACCTATATACCAACATTTATCCCAAATATATCCCAAATTTTTATTTGGGATATATTTGGGAAAACAAAACCATGATCCTGACCCTGCAATTTTTGTTGGTCGCTATCCTACCGGCGAGCCTGATTTTACTGGCGATTCGAATGCGCCGGAGTGCATTGCCGCGGCCGCTACTCGTGCGTCATTGGACCTGGACGCTCATCGCCATGGCAATTTGGGCAGGGACAGTGATGCGTTTTTATGGAGGCATTACCCTCCCCCCGGCCTTAACCTTCACCTGGGGCTTCATCGGCCGCCACGTTCTCTCCCTCTCCATGTTCGGCGTGTTGCTCACCACCGGCAGTTTCATCCCCGTTGCGCGAGAACAGGTTAAAGTCGCCACCATCACCAGCCTGGTGCTCATTGTGGCGGCCGTCTTAATGGACCCGGCGATCTGGCAACTTGCTTTTGTCAATCTCTCTCTATGGGGTTGGGAGTTGCGCTATTTCGACATCTGGGCCGGTGTGTGGGTCTCCGCCTGTTTGTTGCCCTTGATCGCCGCCTGGATTTTGGCTCAAAATGTGGCTGGCGGTCTGCCGCTCTCGCTCTTTCGCAACCACACGCAATATTGGGTGCTAACACTGCTCGTCTTTATCTTGGGAACAACCCTGGCCGTCGTGCAAGAGCGGGACCAGCCGATCTGGCAAGAATTTGGGGTGGTCGTTAACATTTTCGCCGCTGCTTTGGGGACCTTGACGTTTACCAGTAGCCAACTACCAGACCTCCCGGCGCTCTTACGTCGCGTGCTGGCCCGCCTTTCCAGCGGCCTGCTGCTCTTTGGGCTGGCAGTTGGCGCGTTTTATCTTGTGCGCCAATTTCCGCCACGCTCAAACGAACTCCTCCTGCTCATCCTGACCGCTGCCCTATTTACCACTATCGTCTTTCTGCTGAACCGTTGGGGAGTCATTGCCGGACGGCCGACCGCCCAAATCATCCCTAGTCGCGAACAAGCAAGCCTGAACGAGGCCAGAGAAAGCAACGCCAGCCCCTTACCCAAGAGCGTCCCCGGCACATTTGCCAGCCTGGCCCCTCCCCAGGAGTTGGGCAAACAGTTACTAGAGCTGGCTTGCGCGGGCGTGACGGCCGCTGACGCCTGGTTGTTTTGGAGCGAGCCGGGGGTGGGCGGGCGGCTCATCTTACGTGGGCTGGCGGCTGTCAGCGAAAGTGACGATGGTGAGCAAGCGGCCGATGCCCCGCTCCTCCCCCAGATAGCGGAATTTTCGGCCGCCAGCCCCTTTACCACCCATTTGCGCCTCCATCCCACCCCCATCTTGCAGAACGACCTCTTCACCTTGCCCGCCTTTGACGGTCTGACGGCGGAAGAAAAACAGCGATTCCTCGGCTGGCAGCGCGTGCTTTATATCCCAATGCACATCGGTACGCGCCTGATCGGTATGCTGGCCTTGGGCAAGAAGCATGGCGGAGCCGCTTACACACGTCAGGACTTTGTTTTGCTAGAGAATTTGGTGGCGCTGGCGGGGCCATTCTTAATACAGGCCGGTTTTACCACCACACTCCAGCGCGTAAACGACCATGTTTTCCAGCAAAACAAGGTATTGGGCCGCGAAAAGCGCGAACTGGAAGCGCGAGTGGCACTCTACCATCACCTGCTTGAGTTGATTAAGCCCGAACTGCGCCACCCCTTACTGGCAATCGCCGAGCAGTTGGAGCGAGCCAGTGAGGAGTGGAATGTGGCAAGTAGTGAGTGGCGAGTGGAGAGTGAAGCGTTAGCGTTTGCGCAGCCCCCTATTTCTCAATTCGCCATAGATGAAATCCGGGCGGAAATGCATCATTTGCGCGGCATGGTCGAGCGGCTGCTTGCCCTGGCGTCGTTGGTGTGTGGGCAACGGCCACTTGAGTTCGCGCCCGTCCAGCTTGAAGATGTGATCGAAGACGCGATTCGCGGTCTGGCGACGATGGCCGACGCTCGCCGCGTGCGTGTCACTTTGAACCGCTCGACAACGCTCCCCCTCATTGCCGGTGACGCCACCCAGCTACAAACAGCCCTGCACCATCTCTTGCACAACGCGATCAAGTTCAACCGCATTGGCGGAACCGTGACCATTGATGTGGGGCTGACCGTCAGCGAGGTTTATCTGCGTATCAGCGATACAGGGGTAGGCATCCCGGCCGAAAAGTTAGCTACACTCTGGCAAGGTTTTGCCCCACTTCCGGCGGAAGAAAAGGAAGCCAACGGCCGCATCGCCGGTATGGTCGAGATCAGCAAAGCCATCTCCGCGCCGCCGTTGTCGCTCCAAGATTACCGGCCACTCGGTCGTGGTCTGCCGCTCGTCCGCTGGATCATCACCGCCCACGGCGGCCGTGTCGAAGCCCAAAGCGTCTACGGCCGCGGCAGCACCTTCATTCTCTACCTACCGCTCGAATTGGAAGGATGAGGGATGAAGGCTGAAGGATGAAGGCTAAATGGTCAAATCAGCCTTCATCCCTCAGCCCTTATCCTTTCAGAAGATGTCTTTCACCACCCCCCTCGCCCTCCTGCTGCTCTTAGTCATACCATTCAGCATTTGGTTGGCCTGGCCGCAACTTCCCGCCCGGCTCGTGGCGCGGGTTGCCAACCCGCAGCCCAAAACCAGCAACACACGCAACACCCGACCCTCATCCTTCATCCCTCATCCCTCATCCTTCACCCTTCAACATTTCCTCGCCCTCCTCATCCGCTTGCTGATCATCATCCTCCTCACCCTTAGCCTCGCGGGCGCACAACTCGTCCGCGCGGTTGACGAACTCACCGTCGTCTTTCTCGTAGACGACTCCGACTCCATCTCGGCCGCACAAGCCCAACAGGCCCAAACCTTCATCCGCCAGGCCGTCGCCGCCATGGGCGTCACCGATCAGGCGGGGATTGTCCTCTTTGGCGGCAATGCGCTGGTCGAACGGCCCGTCGGCCGTTGGAGCCTTCCCCCCGTCGAAGAAAACACGCCCTTGCCCGGCTTCTCTTCCCAACCCCAACAGCTACACACCAATTTTGCTGAAGCCATCCGCCTCGGTCTGGCGCTCTTCCCTGCCGGGAGTGCGCGGCGATTGGTCTTAATCAGTGATGGGGCTGCGACGGCCGGAGATACTGCCGGAGCCGGGCGGTTGGCTGCCGCCGCTGGCGTCCCTATTGACACCCTCTACCTGCCCCGCCCTGCCGCCGGAGCGGAAGTCACTTTGCGTGAGGTCCGCGCTCCGGCACGGGTCAGCGCTGGCGAGCGTTTCCGGCTGGACATCGCCGCCGACAGCACGGCCGATACCCTGGCCGACCTGCGCGTTCTCGCCGAAGGCGTGGTCCTCTATGAAGAACAGGTACAGCTTCGCACCGGAGCCAACAACTTCACCGTTCGCCTGCAAGCCAACGAAGCCGCCTTCACGCGCTACCGCGTCCAACTCTCACCGGTGGATACCGCCGCCGACACCTACTTCCAAAACAACGAACTGGCCGCCTTCACCGAAGTGTCCGGCCAGCCGCGCGTCCTGCTCGTCAGCGGGACGAACACGGCCGACGACGGGACCCCACTACCTGATGAATCGGAAGCACTACGCCTAGCGCTGACCGAAACCGGCTTACTTGTCGAAACCACCACGCCCACCACTCTACCCGCCACCCTCGAAGACCTCAGTAACTACGCCGCCATCATCCTGGTCAACGCCAACGCCGCCGACCTTACCCCGCGCAAGATGGAACTGTTGCAAACCTACGTCCGCGACCTGGGCGGCGGCCTGGTAACGGTTGGCGGCCCAGATAGCTATGGCATGGGCGGCTACTTCGCCACCCCTCTCGAAGCCACCCTGCCCGTAGAGATGCAAATCCGCGACCAGGAACGCTTCCCCTCGGTCAGCATCGTGCTGGTCATTGATCGCTCTGGCAGCATGGCGCAAACCGAAGGGGGTGTAGAGAAAATCCAACTGGCGGCCGAAGGGGCCGCTCGCGTTGTGCAACTGCTCAATGACAACGATGAGATCACCGTCCTCCCCGTAGATGTCGCCGTCACCAATCCCATCGGCCCGTTGCCCGCGGCCGAACGGGAACGAGCGATTGAACTGATCCGCGCCATCGGTGCCGGTGGTGGCGGCATCTATGTCCGCACTGGCCTGGAAGCGGCCGCCAACGCGCTGGCCAGCGGGGATAACGAAGTCAAACACATCATCCTCCTCGCCGATGGCTCCGACGCCGAACAACAAGATGGCGTACCAGAACTGATCCAAAGCCTGACCAACGAAGGCGTTACTATCTCCGTTGTCGGCATTGGCAACGGCCCCGATGTTGCCTGGTTGCAAGAGATGGCCGAATTGGGCAACGGCCGCTTCCACCTCACCGACCAGGCAGCCAACTTGCCGCAAATCTTCACCCAGGAAACGACCAACATCCAGCGCAACTACCTGATCGAAGAACGCTTCTTCCCCGAACAAGTCAGCCCCAGCGCGATCCTGTCCGGCATCCAGTCCGTGCCGCCGCTCTATGGCTACGTCGGCACCAGTCCGAAAGAGACGGCGCAAGTCATCCTGCGAACCCACCAGGGTGATCCGCTACTCGCCACCTGGCAATTTGGCCTCGGCCGCGCCGCCGCCTGGACTTCCGACGCCACCGGCCGCTGGGCGACGGAGTGGGTGCGCTGGGCTGGATTCCCCTCCTTTTGGGCGCAAACCGTGCGCTGGAGCATCGGGCAAGAGCGCGACAGTAACCTGGAGACGGCCGTTACTTTTGCACCAAGCAGCAGCACCACCAGCATCAACGACAACGGCCGCGCCCGCCTCACCGTAGACGCCCAGGACGACAGCGGAGAGTTCCTCAACGACCTCGATCTGCAAGCCAACATCGTCACCCCCAGCGGCCAGGTCAGCAACCTATCCCTGCAACAAGTCGCCCCCGGCCGTTATGAAGCTACCTTCGTGCCGGAGGAGGAAGGCGCGTACTTTATTGGTGTGGGAGCAGGGGAGCAGGGGAGCGGAGGTGCAGAGGAGCAAGGGAGATTGAGTCAGACGGCGGGGTGGGTGTTGGGGTATTCGCCGGAATATTTGAACCTGGAGAGTGATCCCCGGCCGTTAGCCGCCCTGTCCGAGCAGACCGGTGGCCGTCTGCTCGACCTGGACAGCGATCCGGCGGCCGTCTTTGCCCACAACCTCAGCGCCGAACCCGCCCGCCAACCCATCTGGCCCTGGCTGCTGCTCACGGCCGTCCTGCTGCTCCCCGTAGATGTGGCCTTGCGCCGCCTCGTCCTCACTCGCGACGATTGGCGACGCGCCTCGGCCGCTATCCTCGGCCGCCTGCCCACCCGCGCCGCTCGCCCCGCTCCCCAACCACGCAGCGAACAAGTCTCCCGCCTCTTCCAGGCCAAACAACGCGCCCAAGAACGGCCGCCCATCCCCGATTCACCCGTAACGACCGAACCGCCCCCTCCTCCCACCACCATGCCGGAAGTGGAAGATGATGAGATGAAGGAGACGGCCGTACCCCCACCCTCCGGTGGTGATTTAGCGGCGCGGTTGTTAGAGAGAAAAAGGAAACGGGATCAAAATTAATCCAAATGACCACCCGCCTCAGCCTCAGCCAAAACAGCGAGAATGGTGTCTACCAATGAACGCGCGGCCGTTGCGCTCAGCTCCACCGCCACCCGCGCATCCAGCCCCTGCCCTTCATTCACAAAGTCAATGTTCAGCGTATGTTCCTGCGGAGCGTTAAAGGGATGGTCATAGGAGACATTGGCTTGTTGTAACGGAAACCAACCCTTCGTCCCTCGGCCGCTGCCCTCAACCGCCACCTGCTGCACAATCATCGTACACATGTCACATGCTCCTAGGAATCCACGAATTTGCACAAATCTACACGAATTAAGTTCTGTTCGTGAAAATTCGTGTCAATTCGTGGATCAATTCTATTTTAAGCAGTTGTACTGAGATGCTTTTCGAGGAAGGCGAAAATCTTCTGCCAACCGTCTACGGCCTGTTCCTGGCGGTAAGCGGGCCGGTGGTAGTAGAAAAAGCCATGCCCGGCATTGGGATACATATGGAACTCATACTCCTTGCCATGCCGCTTGAGCGCTTCCTCGTGGATCGCTACCTGCTCTGGCGTGGGATGGCGATCCTCCTCGCCGAAGAGTCCCAATAGTGGACAGGAAAGATCGGCCGTATAATCAAGCGGTGCGACCGGCCGCTTCGGTGTCAACTCTTGCTCGTCCATCACCACGCCACCACCCCAGCAATCCACCACGGCCGCAAACCCCGGTAGGCGACAGGCAGCGAGATAGGCGTGACGGCCGCCGGAACAAGTGCCGAACACCCCCACCTTACCATTCACATTTGGTAATGCCTGTAAATAATTCAACGCGCCAGCCAGATCGCCCAACACCGCTTCATCCGCCACGCCCCCTTCCGCCCGCACTTTGGCCGCCACATCCTCACACGTCCCATGACCATAGCGGTAATAGAGATTGGGCGACAGCGCCGCATAGCCATGATGGGCAAAGCGACGGGTCGCTTCGCGGTACCATTCATCCCAGCCGGGCATATGGTGGATGACCACCATGCCGGGAAATGGGCCAGGGCCAAGCGGCCGGGCGAAGTAAGTGTTGATCAGCTCCCCATTCATCCCCGGCATCATCACCGTCTCGGCCAGCATCCCTTCATACATGTCAGTTCGGTACATCAGACACCTCCTCTGAAAATGGTTACGCAGATAACGCAGATTACGCAGATTTTTATCAATAGTGGTGCGTTATAACCCTATCACCCGCGATAACTCTTGTGAAAGTGGTCCGCTTGTAGCACGGGTTGTTTCTCACGAAGCCTAACGCGGGTAAACAACCCGCGCTACTAAACGCTTAACTCCCTAGCAGACGCTCCAGGCGATCCTGCAACACGGCCGTATTCACCGCCCCCACAATCATCTCACGCACCACCCCATCGCCGTCAATAAAGACCGTCGTCGGCAAGTTAATCGCGCTATAGAGATTGTGGGCGGTCAAGTTGGGGTCGAGCAGCAGTGGATAAGTCAAATCGTATTCATCGCGAAAGTCGCGGATCAGTTGTTCACCCTCGGCCTGGTTGATGCCGAGGAAAGCGACACGGCCGCCATACCGTTCGCTGGCCGCTTGCAAGTGGGGCATCTCTATCCGGCAAGGGGGACACCAGGTGGCCCAATAGTTGAGGACAACGGGACGGCCGATGTGGTCACTCAGTGTCACCGTCTCGCCATCCAACGAGGTCAGCGTAAAGTCTGGGGCCAGATGGCCGACAAAGGGGGCTTCGGTCATCGTAAACGCAGTCGCCCCTGCTGGTTCCCGCGAAAGAAAAACCCACCAGCCGCCGAGAACGGCCGCGGCCACAATCAACACATACCAGCCAATGCTCGCACGAATAGAAACCATTATCTGTTTAACGCAAATGCTCTCGATTCATCACCCACGGAGTTTCACGGCTTTTTGGGCCAATCAAGTTCCATTTCTTTTTCTGCGTGAAGCAGCCAGACCTAAAGACCCTTCCGAGAAATGCGAACCACTGCTCCCATCCGTTTTGCTTGTGTGTCAAATTCTGGGTGTCCTAAGAAACGGCGTACAAAACTGGCTACTTCATCGTCATGGACATCCATCCGCACTAGACAATACCTTTGATGGCATAGTTTGCGGTTGTAAAAACCATCATCTAATGTAAAAAACGTAGGGTAACGGAGGCGACGTAGAAACGGGATGATTTCATCGTCTTGCATCCCCTTCCTTTCTACATCATAACCAATGTGGCGAACTGGAACGCGCCATCTTGCGAGAAGTTGGCGTTGTTCAACAGGGATGTGTCCATCTAGCACATTCACGCTGACATAGGTTCCAGAAGGTACTCATGGGCATGTTCAAGGAAGGCCTGATTAGACAGGCGGACTGCTTCAGCAATAGCCTCTTTCGAAATACTACCTTCCCAACGCTCGGTAATGCTTTCCCAGTCCATACCACGCGCTACTAACTCAAGTACCTGGGAAACCATAATCCGCGTGCCTCGAAAAGTGGGCTTGCCATGACAAATTTTAGGATCGGCAATAATATAACGTCCTAATACTTGAGACTTCAGAGCTTCTTCTTTCATTTTTCGCCTTTAGGTGACAGGCTCAATGCCACACCATGCTACACCGTAGAGTCAATTTATTGTACCACATTCAATTAAGGAGAAGTGAAAGAAACAAAACGTAAGCGCGTAACTTACCAGCTTTCGACAACAATCGGCACGCGGTCATGACCTTTCATTGCTATCGAAGCTATCAAAGCAAGTAAACATCATTACAACATGCTCAGGCGACGATACCATTACCGCCCAGCTTAAAGCTCTAGAACTGGCTCAATATTACCGAAAGGAATAACAGAGTGAGGTGCTTCCAGGGCTGGTGCGCCGGTCAGATCGTAGGTCATCGCGCCGTCTATGCGAATGGGGACGATCTCACCGATGGGTAGTTCGCCGGGGACGATCACCAGGCCGTCAATTTCTGGCGCGTCGCGGTAGGTGCGGCCGACGCTAATCCCATCCCCATATCCCTCCACAAGAACAGGAAGGGTACGGCCGACAAACGCCTGGTTCTTCGCCAGCGAAATCGGCTGTTGCAACTCCATCAACTCAGCCTGCCGCGCTTGCTTCACTTCCTCATCAACCTGCCAGGAGACCGTAGCCGAGGGCGTGGAGGCTTCAAAAGAGTAGGTAAACGCCCCTACCCGGTCAAATTGCAAATCGCGGACAAACTGCTTTAGCCCCTCAAACTCCTCCTCCGTCTCGCCGGGGTAGCCGACGATGAAGGTAGTGCGAATAGTGATACCGGGTATAGCGGTACGCAGCTTTTCCAGCGTGCGATAGACCCATTCGATGTTCGCCGGGCGGCGCATCCGCTTCAGTGTCTCGCGGTGGCCGTGTTGCAGGGGGATGTCGAGATAGGGGACGATCTGCGGCGTGGTCGCCATCGTCTCGATCAATTCGTCGGTGACATAGCCGGGATAGGCATACATCAGCCGAATCCAGGGGACATCGGGCGCCGCCTGGGTTATCTGCTTGAGCAGCGTCGAAAGGCCATTCTTCAGCCCCAGGTCATGGCCGTAGTCGGTCGTGTCCTGGGCGATGAGGATCAACTCCTGCACACCCGCTTCCTGCAAGCGTACTGCCTCGGCGACGATCTTCTCCATCGGCCGACTGACCAACGTCCCCTTAATCTCCGGGATGGCGCAAAAAGCGCAGGGACGGCGGCAACCATCGGAGATTTTCAGGTAAGCACTCGCCCCCTGCAAGGAAGCCCGCAGCACATTGCGCTCATCGCGGCCGACAGTCTGCGCCTCATCGGGCAAATGATAGAGTGGTTGAGGATGCTTGCGGCGGCGCAACTCACGCACAAAACGCACAATATCCATCCAACGGCGCGTGCCGATCACCCCATCCACGCCTGGCGCCCACTGCACGACTTGATCGCCATACCGCTGCGCCATGCATCCGGCGGCGATCAGCAACTGGTTCGGCCCCTTCGCCGCCGCCAATTCACGCAACGCCCCAATAGACTCCTGCCGCGCACTCTCGATAAAGCCGCAGGTGTTGACGATCAACACGCTGGCGTCATCGGGATCGGCCGTACCAGAAAAACCGGCCTGTTGTAACAGGCCGGCCATACTTTCCGAGTCTACACTATTCTTACTACACCCCAGACTGAGGAGGTAGAATTGTTTCTTCTTTTGGTGCTTACTCAATTCCGATAGTCTCTTAGTCTCTCAGTCTCCTAATCTCAGAGACTGAGAGACTAGGAGATTGTGAGACTTACTGCTGTGTCGTGCGCCACACTTCCTCATGCCGCTCGCCGCGGCCGCCGAGACGACCCAGAACAATATCGTTGATCGTTACCACCACACCAATGGCGTTGCCAGTCACGACTTTGGCCTCTTGCTGCGCCGTCCACTCAAAAACATCATTGGCGCGGGCGATGCCGCTAAAGACCACGTCGCCATCAATCGTCACTTCGATCCAGGTGCGCTCAAATATCTCTAGCATCAGCCGGATTTCATCCAACGCGGGCGGCAAAGCAGGGCGAGTTGGCGTGATCGTTGGTTCTGCGTTGGGGTTGTTACGGCTAGTGTTGGCGATGAAAGCCCCTGATTCATCGGCCGCCAACGCCCCTTCGATGATCACATTCTCCCCATCCCCGCTGGCTGCCGCTTCCGCCTCGGCCGTCGCTGTCGCATCAGCACTACCATCCACCTGCGCTACCACATCGCGCACGGCGTCGGTGATCTCCGCCACCGCATTATTGTTGTTACCATTACCCAGCAAAAGGGGGAGGAAACGGTTAGCCACCAGCGCCAGGGCGATGATCAACGCGATAATAATTACCAGTTGGAGGATGCCCTCGGAGCCGGCAAAGCCACGGCCGCCACCGCCCTCCACTTCCACATTGACCGGATCGAAAAAGACCTGGTCCTGGCGTTCAGGCAGTGGGTTATCGGGCGAAACCTCGCCATTGGCATGGTAGGCAAGCGGAGGGAGCGCCTGGCCCTGCACCGACTGGTAGCGGTCAAGCAAGGGCTGGGGGTCGAGGCCAAGAAAACGAGCGTAATTGCGCAGGAACCCTCTAACATGGACCGGCGTTGGCAAAGTGCCATATTCGCCCAGCTCTAAAGCATTCAGGAAACGGCTATTGATCCGCGTCGCTTCCTGCACTTGCTCCAGCGTCAGCCCTTTGTTTTCACGCGCTTCGCGCAGAATATGGCCGATTTCGTCCATTTGTTAGTGGCAAGTGACTAGTGATGGATGAGTGATGAGTGGCGAGTGATGGGTGAGTGAAAAGTGATTTCGCAGTAACTACTCGCCACTAACCACTAATCACTAACCACTTCTGCGTTTTCCTCTTCAACTTCGGCCGTCTCAGCGGGTTCCTCCGCTGCCTCTTCGGCCGCTTGCTGGTAGCCATCAACCAGATCCACCGCGGGTTGGGCGGCCGCTGTGGGCAACCCGCCCTCGGGGTGGATCACAACCGTCATCTCTGGCTGGAAATCACCGCTCAGGCGCACGACTACCTTGTGCTCGCCCAACTGGCGCAACGGTTCCGCGCCAACCTTACGCCGGTCAACCTCGGTCCCCAACGCCTCATTCATCGCGTCGGCGATCTGCGTGGTGGTGATTGAACCATAGAGCTTGCCCGTATCACCCGCCTTCGCCGTAAAAGTCAACGTCAGCTCATTGATCTGTGCCGACAATGTCTCATATTCAGCACGCAACTCAGCCCGGCGGGCGGCCGCCCGCTTGCTCCAAATCTCCGCTTGCTTCATCTCATTCGGGGTCGCCTTCACTGCCAGCCCTTGTGGAATCAAATAGTTACGGCCGTAACCATTCGCCACTGTATGCACTTCCCCGGCATAACCCAAATTATCTACGTCTTGTTTTAACAGCACCTTCATCGCAGACCACTCACTCCATTTAATATCACAGCAACAAACCGGCGTGCGTTTTTACGAACCGCTATTCACAAAAATTCGTGCTTGCTTAACGCCCTTTGTCGCCAAAATCTTCTAAAATAAATTGTAATAAATAGCAACTGGCTATAGTACCAGATGGTTAGCCCCATGACAAATCGCCTGGGGCATTCCTTATTGTAAGCTAACCGCTTGTTAATTTCAATCAAGTAACGGCGGAAAGCCTCGCAAACAGAAACCGGGTTTCTTCGCTTTTACTAGCGCAAACCATTACGTCGCTAGAAACCCGGTTTCTAAGACACCATGACACCATAGATGAGAAATCTGAGAAATCCCGCTTCGACGTGCTTTTCAGCCGTCAATATTCTAAAATAAGAGTGGTGAGTGGCCTGTGGCTACTGAATAGCAAACCTATTCACCAACCACTATTCACTTTTCACTTATTGAAAGAGGGTACAATGGACGATTACGCGCAAGGTCTAAAGCTACTGCTCAGTTACGAGGTCAACCAAAGTACGCTACAAGAGTATTATCAATTTGTCATGGGACAATACGTACCAGCGTTACAGTCAATGGGCTTGCAAATGAGCGAGGCGTGGCACACTGCTTACGGCAACGCGCCCAATCGCCTGATCGGCTTTGTCTGTACCGACCAACAAACGATGTCCCGCTTGCTCAATAGTGAACTGTGGGGGGACCTGAATGACGAACTGGAAAAGTACGTCACCGATCTAAATTATAAGGTGATCCCTTATCGGGGTGGTTTTCAATTGTAAAGTTAAACTTAGTGCCGCTTCGTTGAACTACGGCCGCGCAACCGGCGATAATTACGCACAAGTTCGCTCTCATCCAGAGCCAATTCAAACTCGCGTAACCACTTTTCCACATAAACATCATCTAGCGCATCCCCCTGACGCTTAACAATGCTCTCTACATCTGCGTAATCGCGTGCCCGCAGGGATAATGATTTGTAGATAATCAGGTCTTCCGCGCTACAAACTCGCACCGGTTTCTTTGGATCTAACTCAATAGTCTGGGCACGGCCGATAGCGACCTCATCAAAAATCGTGTCCGCCAGCATAATATCCACTCTTATTTCGGACGGAGCAAGAAAAAAAGCGATACCGTTTTGTCGCAATGCCTGGTCGGGGTCGGCGTTCAGCGGTGTATAGCCCGACAGTACCGACAGTACTTTTCCACGCTCTTCACGGCTCACCAACACTTTGACGTCTATATCACGGGTAAGTCGTGGCTCGCCCCAAATACCAACAGCTAACCCGCCGATTAATATCGAAGGCAAGCCTTCCCGCTCTAGCAATGTCTGAAGTTCAAAGAGTGCGTCAATTAACGTGTCCATAGTCGGTCGCCGGTACTGATCGATAGAGGCCAGCCGTGCTTGAAGCTGGATCATCGCCTGGTTGCGCCCCTCGCGAAAAAGCGGTTCCGTTTCGTCCAGCCAGCCAGCAAAGTCCTGTTGCAATTCCAAAAAGTGGCGCAAGCTCTCGGCCGCGCTCATTTCTCGTAGGAGGCGCGTTTCCTCAGCCTCAATAGCTTCCCAACCATCGCGAATATGACTTAACGGTCTCATTACAATGAATGTAACCCGATTTATAGAAATAGCAAGCTGCATTCCAGACGCCAAAGTATCTCTGTGCGTAAATTTGCACTCTTGCGTTATAGCTATTATCTATATACTATAGGTAATAAACACCGGGTAGCCGTATCCTTTAGGTTCTTAGTTGTATGAGGTAAAAATGTCAAAGTTTGCTCTCTTAAAGTGGCCATCGTTTCTTTTTGTAATGCTTCTCATCTCTGTTCTTGCTTGTGGAGGAACGGACTCGCCAGAATTAGTTGCAACAGTAGAGCAGCGAAGTGATACTGAAGTTACGCAAGCACCTTCCTCAACCCAAGCCCAAGAAGGGTCGTCTACTACGACAGATGATGAACTAGCCGGGGAAGCCACCACAGAAGAAGTTGAAGACTCTTTAGCAGAATCAGAAACAAATGTGACCAGTGGGCAAGATACATTTACTGTTGGTGATGTTGTCACTATTGGTGATTCTGTCTTAGTTGTTCTTGGGTGGGAGGAGGTCGAAGGCGATCAGATCATTCAACCAGATGAAGGGAATAGGTTTATCGCCGTTGAATTAATATTGGTCAACCAAGGGACAGGGGCCACTTCTATTTCAACTGTTCTTCAAATGACTGTTAAAGATTCCTCCGCTCAAACGTATAACGCTGAATTGTTTGCGCCGACATCTGATGGTCAGAGTGGCGTTGATGGAGAGCTTTCACCAGGAGAACGCGTTCGAGGAAAAGTTGCATTTCAAGTACCGATAGACGCTCAAGGCCTCCAATTCGTCTATGACGAAAGCATGTTTGGAGCTGGTAGAGTGTTTGTAGATCTAGGGTCAACGCCTATTATCCTAGAACCACCAACAGAGATAGCGGGAGAAACTGAGCAGCAGATCTTTGAAATTGGTGAAGTTGTTAGTATTGGGGACAGCCTGCTGACTGTTCTAGGCTGGGAGGAGCTTCAAGCTGATGATTTTTCTCAGCCAAGTGAGGGCAACAAATTTATAGCTGTTGACCTGCTTTTAGTTAATCTTAGTGATGCCACTGCTTCAATCTCAACTCTCCTGCAAACCTCTCTAAAGAATGATGCAGGACAAACGTATTCCCCTGATCTCCTGGCAGCCACATTAGCAGACATAGCTCAACCCGATGGCAAGCTAACACCTGGTGAACCGGTACGCGGAAAGATTGGGTTTCAGGTTCCTATGGAGAATTCTGGCTTGTTATTTGTGTTCGATGGGGATGTATTTGACTTTGGCAAAGTGAATGTTGCTCTTGGAGCAGAACCGAGCAGTGTTGAGATTCCAACCGAATGGGCCGGTCCCTATCCTCTATCGGGTGTACCCGTAGGTGAGACGGTTACCATTGATGATCTGGCTATTACTGTGAACGAAGCATCAACAATGGCAAGTGGCGATTTCATGAAACCACGAGCAGGGTTTCAATACTTAGTAGTAGATTTGACCATTGAGAATCTCTCACCAGAAGCGCAACCGATTTCGACACTCCTGCAAATGAACCTGAAAGGCAATGCAGGCACCACCTATGCGGTAGATGCATTTGCACCTGGTGAATCGTCAGTGGATGGGGAGTTGGCACCGGGCGAAACAAAACGTGGGCAGGTTGGTTTTCAGGTTCCCCTTGATGCGTCTAATCTTTCATTTGTCTTCGATCCGGGACCATTCATAGACGATAAGGCGGTAGTTACATTGCCATAAGTGGCACCTCTTAAATAAATATTAAGAAGTACATCACTACTGTGAATGCTGCACTTGGTGTAGTGCGATTGTTTGCCAAGCAAACAATCGCACTGCAAGCCTCAACAGCTTTTCTAAAATTGAATTCTGTAAATGCTACACCTTGTTCCTTAGCGTAGCTTGGAATTGCCCTTCTAGCTGGCTACAATTCCATATATGGAACTTTTCGCTGCTGGACGAAAGGAACAAATCGAAAGAGAGTCGCCGCTTGCCAACCGAATGCGGCCGCGCACGCTGGATGAGTATGTCGGCCAAGACCATATCCTCGGCCCCGGCCGTTTGTTGCGCCGGGCGATCCAGGCCGACCAGCTATCCTCGCTGATCTTCTACGGCCCGCCGGGGACGGGCAAGACCACACTGGCGATGGTCATCGCCAACAGCACCGAAAGCCACTTCATCACCATCAACGCCGTCCTCGCCGGGGTGAAAGAGATCCGCGAGGCGATTGCCACGGCCGTCGAACGACGCAATCTCTACGGCCAGCGCACCACCCTCTTTGTGGATGAAGTCCATCGCTGGAACAAAGCCCAACAAGACGCGCTGCTCCCCCACGTCGAAAATGGGACGATCATCCTCATCGGCGCGACCACCGAAAATCCTTACTTCGAGGTCAATAAAGCCCTCGTCAGCCGCAGCCGGATATTTCAGCTACGGCCGCTGACCCCTGATGATCTGCGCCAGATCGCCCTCAACACCCTGGCTGACACCGAGCGCGGCTATGGCCATCTGAACGTTGATCTCCATCCCGACGCCCTCGACCATCTGGTGGATGTCGCCAACGGCGATGCGCGAGGCGTATTGAACGCTCTCGAATTGGCCGTTGAGACCACACCGCCGAATGAGGATGGGGTAATTGTCATTGACCTGGAGGTGGCCGAGGAGTCTATCCAACGCCGCGCCGTTCTCTATGACAAAGACGGCGACGCCCATTACGACACCATCTCCGCCTTCATCAAAAGCCTGCGTGGTTCCGACCCTGACGCCGCGCTCTATTGGATGGCGCGGATGGTCTATGCCGGGGAAGACCCCCGCTTCATCTTCCGCCGTATGGCGATCTTCGCTGGGGAAGATGTGGGCATGGCCGACCCGCAGGCGATCAACGTCGTCGTCAGTTGCTGGGAGACATTTGAGCGCATTGGCCTGCCGGAAGGTCGCTTCCCGCTGGCCTTGGCCGCCACCTATCTTGCCACCGCGCCAAAGTCCAACTCCGCTTTTGCCTTTTTTGATGCGCTGGCGGCCGTCGAAAAAGAGCAAGAAACGGCCGTCCCCAACCATCTCAAAGACGGCAACCGCGACAAAGAGGGCTTTGGGCATGGACAGGGCTATCTCTATCCCCATGCCTATCGCGACCATTGGGTGGCGCAACAGTATTTGCCCGACGCGCTGCAAGGGAAGGTCTTTTACCAGCCGAGCGACCAGGGGTATGAGCGCGAAATCCGCGACGAAGTAGCCCGCCGCCGCGAAGCCCAACTGGCGGCGATGGTCGAGCAGGACACGGCCGCCTTTGAGGAAGTGTGGAGCACCAGCCCGACCAATCGCAGCCGTGACGCCTGGCTGCAACGCGCCATCGCCGGAAGCAGCAAACAACTAGGCGGACTACGCGAACGACTGTTTGAGCTGGCGGCCGTCCAACGCCACCACCTTGTCCTTGATGTCAACGCCGGTAGCGGGCTGCTAACCTGGGAAGCGGTACGCCGCGCCCCAGAGGGTGGCGTGTGGGCCTTGACCGCCGAAGCCAATGCGGGTGAAGCATTGCGCCAACAAGCCGAACGCCTGCCGGAAATCGAACAGCCGGCCGTCCTCATCGGCGAAATCACCGAACTCGACTACTTACTGGCTCTACGCGGAGAAGAGGATATTCGCTTTGACCGCATCCTGGGGCGCAATCTACTCTCAGCCATTGATGGCGCAACACGCCAGGCCATTCTCCAGGCACTCGCCGCTAAACTGTTGCCCGGCGGCCGTCTCGTTTTCTCCCAACCCATCCCCCGACGCGGCCAACGCCTCTACCAACTGGTGGATTGGGGCAGCGATGAAGAGCTGAAAGACAAAGTGGCAGCGGCCGAGGAAGCGATCTACGCCGATCCCGCTGATCCATTGGTCAATTGGGATGCGGCCGATTTGGAAGCCGATCTACAAGCCATTGCAACGTGGCAAAGTGTCCAGGTGAGCATTGAAACACAGACGGAGCAACGACGGATCACGGCCGCCCACCTATCCCGTTGGTTTGGAGAGGGCCAGGGAGACGGCCGCCGTTCCTATGGGCAGCGGCTGCTGGATAGTGGGATGACGGCCGAGGAGCGTAAAGCCGTCGAAACCCGTTACCGGCGGCAGTTGTTAGAGCAGATGGTGGACTGGGGAACGGCCGTTGCTTACATCCAAGCCATTGCTGCTTAAGCAGTTGCTGCCTAAAGCGGAGCTATCCCTACAAATGCCAGCTAGCGTCAGACTCAGATCGCCCACATCATTGGCTTTCAGATTGCGCTGCTTTCCAGTAG
The DNA here is from genome assembly GCA_964410625.1 of uncultured Ardenticatenaceae bacterium. Taxonomy (GTDB): domain Bacteria; phylum Chloroflexota; class Anaerolineae; order Promineifilales; family Promineifilaceae; genus CAYPHY01. Next base: position 246,873 of record CAYPHY010000002.1, read on the forward strand.
AAACTATCAAGGTTGCAGAGATGGCTGAAACCCAGGCGCAGATAAACGGGGAAACCCATTGGCGAGGAGTGCAAAATGCCGAGCCGGTATCCCATCTTGTGGGCATCCCGCAAGGCAGCCAGGGTTACGGCCGCGCCAAGCCCCTGCCTTCGTGCCTCCGGCCGCGTTGAAACGCAGTAGATTCCGGCCACCCCTGCGCCTAGAAAGAGCGCGGCCGTTGCCACCGGCTCATCGCTTAAATATCCAAGATAGCAGCGGAAGTCTCCGCCAAAGCCAAAGTCAGTTATCAATTGTTGGAAATCCGCTTGCCACGTGTTGGGAAATCCAAATCCATTCACCAACGTGCTGGCCCAGGTTTGCAGCGTTTCCCCATCCTGCACGGCCGCGACACGAAACGGCGCGGGGACGGGAACGGTTTCAGTCAGGGCGTCGAGATCGGCCGCCATCCCGGGCGTGTCAGTGCTATAGCCGAAACCGTTGGTGAATAGGGGTTGTTCCCAGGCGGCCGTCTCCAACCCTTCCCCAACCCACCAGGTAAAGAGGCGAACGCTTCGTGCCTGGAAGTAGGCCAATGTCTCACAGATGATTTCTGTTTCATCAGCTGCCGGGGGACGAGTAACCAGCACCCCATTGAACCAGGGATGGGCGATGCCGCTATGCCAGCGGAGCAACCCTTCGCCCTTATAGAACTCAACATGCGGCGAACGGCGCAGGTAGCGAAAAAAAGCATAAAGATTGCCGCGAATCGCTTTAGCCATTGCTGAAGTAGACAAATCCTGTAATACGGTATTCATCGCCGACCTTTCCTCATCTAACCTACCTGATTGCAACCTCCCTCTTACTGCTGACCCTGTCACCCCTACCTTGTCACCTTTTCACCTTGTCACCCCCTCACCTTGTCAACAGCGCTACACTCAGCGCCCACCTCGTCCGGTAATAATGGCGTACCTCGCTGACTCTGGCATAATAGAGGCACACACAATTATACCCTACAAGTGAAGGTTCTATGATGTATACCCCTAAACCAGAACACAAATTTACGTTTGGACTGTGGACGGTCGGCAGCGTCGGCCGCGACCCCTTTGGCGAACCAGTGCGTAATGCACTCTCTCCGGTGGAGATTGTCCACCTGCTGGCGGAAGTCGGCGCGTGGGGAGTCAATTTCCACGACAACGACCTGGTTCCGATTACGGCTACAGCGGCCGAACGCGACCAGATCGTCCGTGACTTCAAAAAGGCACTGGATGACACCGGGCTGGTCGTGCCGATGGCGACGACCAACCTCTTCACCGATCCCGCTTTTCGTGATGGCGCATTCACCAGCAATGACCCCGAAGTCCGTGCCTACGCGCTACACAAGACGATGCACGCCATTGATCTCGGCGTGGAGTTGGGGGCGAAAGTCTACGTTTTTTGGGGCGGCCGCGAAGGGACGGAAACCGACGCCGGGAAGAACCCCCTCGACGCTGGAAAGTGGTTCCGCGAGGCGCTCAACTTCCTCTGCGACTATGCCATTGATCAGGGGTATGACCTCAAATTCGCCCTGGAACCAAAGCCCAACGAGCCACGCGGCGACCTTTACCTGCCCTCCGTCGGCTCGATGCTCGGCTTCATCGCCACGCTCGACCACCCGGAGATGGTGGGTGTCAATCCCGAAGTGGCCCACGAACACATGGCCGGGCTGAACTTCACCCACGCCGTTGCCCAGGCCTGGGATGCGGGCAAGCTGTTCCACATTGACCTCAATGACCAGTCCCTCGGCCGCTACGACCAGGACTTCCGCTTCGGAGCGCATAATCCAAAGTCCGCTTTCTTCCTGGTCAAGTTCCTCGAAGATGTCGGCTATGACGGGTCGCGCCACTTCGACGCCCACGCCTACCGCACGGCCGATCTGGAGGATGTGAAAGCGTTCGCTCGCGGCTGTATGCGCACTTATCTGATCCTCAAAGAAAAGGCGCAGCAATTTAACCAAGATGCGGAGATTCAGGCGTTGCTGGCGGAGATCACCGACGACGACGGCAGCATGAGCGCGTACCAGGGGGCGTATTCGGCCGACAAAGCGGCGGCGCTGAAAGCCCACACCTTCGACCGTCCGGCCCTCGGCCGTCGCGGCCAACCCTATGAACGCCTCGACCAGCTGACGGTTGAGTTGCTCTTGGGCGTGCGCTAAGAATGGCTCACGCAAAGACGCAAAGAACGCAAAGAATAAAAGAAAAACTTTGCGACCTTTGCGACTTTGCGTGAGATAAGGAATACCATGATTAAGCAAATGGCTCATGTATGTATTGGGGCGAAGAATTTGGCGGAGACGGAACGATTTTATTGTGACGTGTTGGGGTTGACGAAGAAATTTGACTTTGACAAGGGCGGCGAGGAAATCGGCTTTTACATTGACCTCGGCGGCAACACATTTGTCGAAGTCTTTGCGGATTCAGAGATGAATGAGGGACAACGGCCGCCGATCAAACATTTCTGCCTGGAAGTGGAGGATATAGACGCGGTGATCGCCGCCGTGCGCGAGAAGGGTTGGACGATCAGCGACAAAAAGTTTGGTGCAGATAATGCCTGGCAAGCGTGGATCAACGACCCTAGCGGCGTGGCGATCGAACTGCATCAATATACGGCCGAAAGCTCGCAATATACCGGCCAAGCTTGTCTGGTTGACTGGTAAGCTGATCCACGAATTGGCACGAATTTTCGTAATTGTTCAGACCTCTGAGGTTTTTTCCTCAGCGACGCTCTAAATTGAGTATCAAAACCTCAGAGGTCTCTAGGGGACTGTTCGTGAAAATTCGTGGACATTGAGTTTAGCCCATGTTTGACTTTTCCGCGTTTCCGACGCTAACCACCGAACGGCTGCTGCTCCGCGAGCTAAGGCAGGAGGATGCGGCCGATGTCTTCGTCTTCCGCAGCGATCCCTATGTCCAACGCTTCAATGCCGAGCCAATGAAAGCAGTGGCCGAAGCGGAGGAGTTTATTGAGTGGATGCTGGCCCAATATCGGAACCAAAAGCATTTGCTGTGGGGAGTTGCTCTGCAAAACGAGGACAAGGTGATTGGGTTGGTTGGCTTTGGCGATTGGAGCCGCCACCACAACCGGGCGATGCTCGGCTATGATCTCGCTCGCTCCCATTGGGGACAGGGCATTGCCAGCGAAGCGGTGAAACGAATCATCCGTTTTGGCTATGAAGCGATGGAACTTCATCGCATTGAGGCGGTGACGATAGCTGATAACAGCGAGTCGGTGCGGATGTTGCAACGCTTGGGCTTTCAACTGGAAGGGCTGCGGCGCGAATACTCTCTTGAAGATGATGGCGTCTATCACGATAGCGCCATATATGCATTACTCAAACAAGAATATGAGCTACTACATTGGCATTGACTCCTCAACCACGGCAACCAAGGCGTTGCTGATGGATGAACAAGGGACAGTCGTCGGCGTGGCGGCGACGGAATATCCTTATGATACGCCACGGCCGTTGTGGAGCGAACAACATCCCCATCTTTGGTGGGAGGGGACGGTGAACAGCATCCGCCAGGTGTTGACCGAGACGGGCGTGGACGGGGCGGCCGTCAAAGCCATCGGCCTGACCGGGCAAATGCACGGCCTGGTGCTGCTCGATGAGCGCGGCGAGGTGTTGCGTCCGGCCATCCTCTGGAACGACGGCCGCACCGGGGCCGAATGTGACGAAATCCGCCAGCGTGTCGGCCGCGAACGGCTGATCCAAATCACCGGCAACGACGCGCTGACCGGCTTCACCGCCCCAAAAATCCTCTGGGTGAAGAACAACGAACCGGCCGTCTATCGTCACATCCGCCACATCTTGCTGCCCAAAGATTACGTCCGCTTCCGGCTGACCGGCGAGGCGGCGATGGACAAGGCCGATGGCTCCGGCACCATCCTCTTCGACTTGCAAAAGCGCGACTGGTCGCCGGAAGTGGTCGAGGCGTTGGAGATCAATCCCGATTGGCTGCCGCCGACCTTTGAAGGCACGGCCGTCACCGGCACACTCTCCGCAGAAGCGGCCGAGGCGATTGGCTTGCCAGCCGGAATCGCCATTATCGCCGGTGGTGGCGACCAGGCGGCCGGGGCGGTGGGCGTCGGCGCGGTCGAGCCGGGGATCGTCTCCCTGGCCCTGGGGACATCAGGCGTCGTCTTTGCCAGCAGTGATGAAGCGGCGATTGAACCCGACGGCCGTCTCCATGCCTTTTGCCATGCCGTGCCGGAGACGTGGCATATGATGGGGGTGATGTTGTCGGCCGCCGGTAGTTTGCGCTGGTTCCGCGACACGCTCTCGCCGGGGACGGCGTTTGGGACGTTGGTGGACGCGGCCGAGGCTGTCCCCGCTGGAAGCGAAGGGCTACTCTATCTCCCCTATCTGACCGGCGAGCGCACGCCCCATCCCGATCCGCTGGCACGGGGCGGCTTTATCGGCCTGACCGTCCGCCACACCCGCGACCACATGACTCGCGCCGTCCTCGAAGGGGTCGCCTTTGGTCTGCGCGATAGCTTTGAACTGATGCAGAACGCCGGTCTGCCCCCTGTCGAGCAGGTGCGCGTCTCCGGTGGTGGGGCGCGGAGCCAACTGTGGCGGCAAATCCTGGCCGATGTGTTGCAGGCGGAGTTGGTGACGGTGAACACCACCGAGGGGGCTGCCTATGGTGCAGCATTGCTGGCGGCCGTTGGCATGGGGGCACATCGCACGGTCAGCGAGGCGTGTGCGGCGGCCATCCACGTCACCGGCAGCGACTCCCCCGGTGCAGCGAGCGCGGCCTATGAAGAACTCTATCCGCTTTACCAGCAACTGTACCCGGCACTAGGCCCCATCTTCCACGAAGTCGCTGCCCGATGATTACCCCTGTAGCGCGATTTGGCAAATCGTGCCTGGAGCACTGGTAGCGACAAACGTCCTCGTTTGTCGAAGCTAGAACGCCTCGGCAGACAATCCGGAGGATTGTCGCTACGGCGGCAACAGCCTACTGCCAATCGGCCGCTAACCAATCGGCATAGGGCATCCCGGCGGTATGGATCGCCTCAACGATGGCGTCGCGGCCGTATGGCACGCGGCGAAAGTCAACGGAGAGGCGGCCGTTCTCATACGTCAGCATAGCATACTCCGCCCAGATGGGGTTGATGACTTTGCCAGAGGGCAGCTCCAGATAGGGCAAGCCCACACTGCCAGGGTTGAGCAGCAGCATATCCTGATAGCGGCGCAGCAGCGCGGTGTGGGTATGCCCGCCGACCAGGGCGGTTGCCCGCTGACCGGCGAGCATCTCGCCTATCGTTTCATCCGATGTGGTGGCACGAATGATGTCACTATGGTGGCGGGGCGAACCGTGGAAGCAGAGTAAGGTCGCCCCAACCCCCAATGCAATGGGGATGGTTGGCCGAAAGGTGCGAATAAAATCACGGTCGGCGTCGGTCAGTTGGGCGGCCGACCACAACTCCGCTTCCATCAACCGCCGTGCATCCTCCAGGCTTTGCCAGGGCCGCTCCTCAAGCTCCCACGGCTGCGGATCTAACGCCCACTCATCGGTGTTGCCCATGACGGTGGGAATATTCATCGTTTGCAGACGAGCCAGCACCTGGCGCGGCTGTGGCCCCAACATCGCCACATCACCGAGACAGACGAATTGATCAACCCCCTGGGCGGCCGCGTCGTTGACGGCCGCTTCCAGGGCGATGTCGTTTCCATGAATATCAGCCAGGAGTGCAATACGCAATGTTACTGGTCCTCAATAGTATGCTCAAACCAAATCATATGATATGCCGGAGCGCACATTATGCAGGCTGGTTTTCCACTGGCTCGGCCTGAATAAACCGTTCGGCCGCTGCCACCTGCTCTGCGTCCCCCAGCAAGCCGATGATGTCCCCTTCGGCGAAAGCCACGTTTGACTTCGGGTTTGCTACCACTTGTTGATTACGCACAACAGCGATGACAGACGCGCCTACTCTGGCACGCAAATCGGCTTCGCCCAGCGTTTGACCAATCAGCGGGCTGCCCGGCTCTAGCTTGCGCCAGGCGATCTCCATGCCACGCGCGGCCGAAACCAGTTGGTCAAGCATCCGCCGTTCCTCAATGTTGATCACCGTTGTGTCATAAGCATCGCGCCGCACAGCATCAATGTACCCCTGCACCTGTCCCACCGGATAATTTAGCCGGATCAAGGTGTGGCGCACAATCTCCAACCCACCTTCCAATTCAGGGTGGATAACGTCCCGCGCCCCATGCTGATCCAACCGCCGCACGCCCTCAGGGGTAGCAGCGCGGGCGATGATCGGCAGCGAGGGAGCAAGATCACGCGCTCCGGCGACGATCAATTCGGCCGCTGTCTCATCCGGCACTGTCACAACTAAGGCGCGCGCCTTATCCAAACCTACATGGGTCAAAATCTCGGAATTGGCTGCATCGCCAAAGAGCGTAGGAATACCGCGCATCTGATATTCGGCCGCGCTCACCGCATCCCGTTCCACAACGAGGTAGGGCACTTTTAACTGTTCCAGAACACTGATGATGTGTTCACCCACACGGCCGTACCCCACGACCACCACATGGCCGCTTAAACCATGATCATCCCCCGCCTCAGGGGCTACCCCAGCCCGGTTCAGACGCTTCCATAACGCCGGAATGCGCTGCAAAGCTGCTTCCACAGGCCCAATGAGCCGGAACATAAAGGGATTGAGGATAATCGAAACCAGCGCGCCGGCTAAAATCAACCCATACTGCTCCTGAGTCATCAACCCCAGAGTAACGCTGGCCGTACCAACAATGAAGGAGAATTCACCGATCTGGCTTAATCCGGCGGCAACAACCAGCATGGTGCGAGCGGACGCGGGTAGCACCAGCCCCAAGAGAATCGTGATAATCCCTTTGCCAAGGACGATCAGCAAGATGACGGCGATCACTTGCCCAACATTGGACAGCAAGGAAAGCGGGTTGACCAACATACCGACGGAGGCAAAGAAGACGGCCGCAAAAATATCGCGGAAAGGCAACACCTCCGCACCCACTTGGTGACTGACTTCCGATTCGCTGATAACCACACCGGCGAGAAATGCCCCCAAGGCTAGCGAGACATTGAATAATACCGCTGCTCCCAGCGCCGTTCCCAGCGCTACCGCCACCACAGCCAAAATAAATAACTCCCTCGACCGTGTGTGGGCAATGCGGGTGAGCATCCAGGGTAACACCTTTGCGCCAAGAAAGAGCATTAAAGCGACAAAGATCACGGTGAGGAAAATAGCCCTGGCTGCGCTAAATAGTGGGTTCCCTCCCTCGCCGCTGCCAACCATAGCCGGTAGTAAGACCAGGATTGCAACCGTCGCCAGGTCTTCAAGAATGAGCCAGCCAATGGCTACCTGACCATGCGACGTGTGCAGATACCCGTTGTCCGACAGCCCGCGCAGCAGCACAACGGTACTGGCAACGGAGATCGCCAGCCCCAGGGCCAGACCCGCGCCAATCGACCAGCCCCAAAGCTGGGTTAATCCCAGCCCAACGCCGGTAGCCAGCAAAATCTGTAGAACTGCACCGGGGATGGCAACGCTGCGAACATTCCAGAGGTCACGCAGGGAAAAGTGTAACCCCACGCCAAAAAGCATAAAAATGACGCCCAATTCGGCCAGTTGGCTGATGTCGCCCACATCACCGACAAAACCAGGGGTAAAGGGGCCAATAGCCACACCGGCCAGCAAATAACCAACCATGGTGGGCAACTTTAGACGGCGCGCGAGATAGCCACCAAAAAAGGCGGTGACGAAGACAACACCGATGTTGATCAACAAGGTTAGATTGTGATGCATGTCCTTCCTCCTGTAATGGTTGGATCATGACAACGATCAGAGCCGTAGCTACTGAATGTACAGTTTCGTGGCACCGCAGCCACGACGTTCGAGTAATTGATTGATCTCATGGCCTATGATCGTAACGCAGGGCGTAATAATGACAAGTAACTTGTCCTGAGGTGACAAATGTGCAATAAACCTGTGAGGTCTTGATATAAGGATAAGGACATGGGAATTGCGGCCGATATTGTGATTGTTGTTCTCGCTGCGCTCATCGGTGGGATCATTGCCCAGCGATTGAAGCAGCCGCCTATCTTAGGCTACATCCTCGCCGGTATTGTCATTGGCCCCAACACCGGCGGCATCAGCATCAGTGATAGCCACGACATTGAACTTTTAGCCGAAATTGGTGTAGCGCTGTTGCTCTTCGCGCTTGGATTAGAGTATTCGCTTAAGCAGCTCCAACCGGTCCGGGCGATTGCTTTGCTCGGCACGCCCCTGCAAATGATTCTAACCATCCTGCTGGGGCTGGGGATAGGCCGGCTTTTCGGCTGGGAGTGGTTGCCGTCGCTCTGGTTTGGAGCGCTTATTTCCCTTTCCAGCACGATGGTCATCCTGAAAACGTTGATGAACCAGGGGCAATTAGGCACGCTTTCCAGCCGGGTGATGATTGGCATGTTGATCATCCAGGACCTGGCCGTTGTTCCCCTGATTTTGATCTTGCCCCAGTTAGGCGACCTGGAACACGGGATCGTAACGTTGGGCTGGGCGGCCGTTCGCGCTGCGCTTTTTCTGGTCGGGATGCTCTTTCTCGGCACCAGAGTCATCCCCTGGTTTTTACACCGCATCGTCGGCTGGAACTCGCGCGAACTATTTGTGCTGACCATTACCGCCATTGGCCTCGGCGTCGGCTTCCTCACCTATCAGGTTGGTTTATCATTTGCCTTTGGCGCTTTTGTGGCCGGGATGGTCCTCAGCGAATCCGATTACAGCCATCAGGCATTGGGTGACATCACACCGCTCCGCGACGTTTTCGGCCTGCTCTTTTTTGTCTCCGTTGGAATGTTGCTCGATCCCCAATTTCTGATCGAAAATCTAAGCCTGGTGATCACCGTGGTTGCGCTGGTCGCCATTGGCAAGGGGTTGATCTTCGCCCTGATCAGCCGCCTGTTTGGGTATGGAAACGTCATTCCACTGGCGGTCGGCCTCGGTTTATTCCAGGTCGGAGAGTTTTCCTTCGTGCTTGCCCTCACGGGGCTGCGGAGCAATGGAATTGACGCCGATCTTTACGCTTTGGCACTGACTACGGCCATCGTGACGATGTTCCTGACTCCGCTGGCTACGCAGGCCGTTGCCCCCCTATACAAACTCAGCAAACGCTGGCTGCGCCAGGAGCCGTTGGACACCATTAACCTGCCAAGAGAGGGATTGCGCGATCACGTGATCATTGTCGGCAGCGGCCGTGTTGGTTACTTCGTCGCCCAGGTGTTGCAACGCACCGGCCAAAGCTTTGTGGTGATCGATATCGCCCAAAACCGCTTTGAACAGGCGAAAGCGGCGGAAATGCCCGCTATTTATGGAGATGCGACGCATACGAATGTGTTGGAAGCGGCCGAACTCGCCCATGCCCGGCTTTTGCTGATCACCCACGCCTCCATCGCCATGACGCAATCTATCATCCATTTCGTCGAGCGCGTTAATCCCAATCTGCACATAGTTGCCCGCGCCCGCAGTGTTGAAGCGATGGAAACCTTACATCAAATGGGCATCTATGAAGTGGTGCAACCGGAGTTTGAGGCCAGCCTGGAGATTGTGCGCCAGGCGCTCTTGCACCTCAACGTTGGCCCTTCGCAAATCCAGCGCTTTACAGATGATGTGCGCCGCGAATTATATGCCCTGGTCTATGAGGAACACGCCGGTTATCACGTGGTAGCACGACTGAAAAGCGCAGCCCGTTTATTAGAGCTAACCTGGGTTCCGATAAACGCCGATAGCCCGCTGGTCGGCTGTACCATTGGTGAACTCCACATCCGTTCCCGAACCGGGGCGAATATTGTCAGCATAATGCAAAACGGCCGACTTTTACCCAATCCCGACGCCAACTATCGCTTTGCGGCCGATGATATGGTTGCGGTGATGGGCAACGTGGAGCAACTGGCCGCATTTCAAGAGTTGGCAGAGCCTACCGGCTCGGTACATGAATCAGAAGATATTCTGCTATAATGAACCAATAGGACTCAATCTAGCCGAGATAAGCTATGCAAAAGACCAATACCAATAATGCCCTCAACCAACAAGAGCGCTTTGATAAACGCTTGCAAACGAGTACCATCACATCTGATGTAGTTGACTACGTGGTTGATAAAATTGCGAGTGGTGTTGATCCATTGCAAATTATCGTGTTCGGCTCTCTCGCCCGTAACACCAATACCGCCACTAGCGATCTCGATATGCTGGTTGTCCATGATGGTCAAATACCCAGTCGTCAATTGCGCCGTCAAATAGAGAGGCTGTTGTTAGGAAGGCGGTTTGGCGTTGATTTACTGGTTCGCTCAACAGACGAAGTTAAGAGAAATGTAGCCGACGGGAACCCATTTTATACAAAGCATATTCTCCGCGACGGAAAAGTGTTGTATGAGCGAACAGCCGAATCGGCCCGTTGAAACAGTAGAGCAATGGATAAGGTATGCGCTTGGTGATTTAAGCGTGGCCGAGCGCGAATCTCGCTACAAATCGCCAGTTTATCATACAATTTGTTTTCTCTGCCAGAGTGCGGCCGAAAAACTGCTGAAAGCATATTTAATCGCTCAAGGATGGGAACTGTAAAAGACGCACGATGTTGTTGCTCTTTTGGAGTTGAGTGCTACATACAACTCTATTTTTAGGAGGGCATTCAACGCTGGGATCATATTGAACGAGTACATTACCGCTGGTCGCTATCCTGACGACATTTCGGTTGACCAGATTGGCAAATCGGTGACCATTGCCGCGGCCGTCAGGCAGACCCAGGCGTCAATCCCCCACACCGGCTCCCAGACAAAGAAGCCATCCCAACCCGCTTCCTCTGCTTCACGAGCGAGGTTAGCGGCCGTGCGCGCATCCCCATAGGGCAGAACAAATCCGTACTTCATCTGTATGGAGCGTTTATTGATTGAGACAAAGTGTCCCAGTATAGCTACACCAATAAACTATATCCCCAATTCATCCGCCACCCAGGCTAGTTGAGTATCTTCCAACGTAGCGCGGGTAGGCGTGCCGCAGTTGTCCCAACCTGCTTGCTCGAAGTACATATCCATCCCCGCTTGCAGTTCCGCTTCGTCGAGCAACATGCCATCGGTACGGCCGCCTGCCAACGCCTTCTTAAACAACTTCTTCGGCAAGATATCCTGGTCGCGGGTCAGTCCTTCGCGGGCATTGAAGGCACGCATCAGGTTCAGGCGGCGACGGCCGATCTCCTGAATCTCGTCCACATCTACATCCCAACCGGTAGCGGCGGCCATCAGGTCAGCCATATCTTGCGGGCCATAGAGTTGCCACGCCGGGCCATAGACAAACTGGCACAGTGAGACCGTGTCCAATGCGCTGTAGTTGTATTGGGTCTTCAGCGCAAACTCAACTTTCCCCTCATTGAGTACCTTTGGCGGCTGCGGGTTGTGCAGACCGATTTGCGCCAGATAACGCTTGTAGCCGGGGGCTTCGGCCGTCCCTTCATACAGCTTGGGATGGTACATCGGGTCGTGTTCCGAGGATTGGTGGTCTGCGCCAAAGGGGTTGACGGCATAGATCAGGCCGAGGCTGCGCTTGACATGGGGCATATGGGCAGGTAGCTCCTGCCCTTTGATGGTCAGCAGGTATTCATGCCCTTTACCCAGGCGGTCGGCCGCTTTCTCCGAGCCGTCGGCGAGGATGTCGCCAAAGCCTTCACGCTTGAGCGTCTTTTCCAGCATGGCGATCATCGCTTCAGCGTTCCCATATTCAAGGGCGATACCGTCCATCTCCTCGGCCGTCAACACCCCATTGGCATAGCAGTCCATCGCCCAGGAGAGGGTGGCGCCGCAGGAGATGGTATCTACGCCGTACTGGTTAGCCAGTTGACTGGCATAAGATACGGCATGAAGGTCGCTGACGCCGCAATAAGAGCCGAAGGTAGCCAGCGTTTCATATTCCGGGCCGCCATATTCGGGGAGCAACACCTGGTTGCGCCACTCCGACTCCACCACGCGCTTGCAGCGGACGATGCAGGCGTAGCAGGTGTCACGGCCGAGTTTGTCTTGCTTGCCTTCGGCCGCGCCGCGCAACAGCTCATCGTAAAGCCGTTCACCCCCTATCGCTTCCGCCTCCGTTTGCTCCATCACGCCGGAATCCCAGTTGAGCGCTGGCAGCCCACCAACCGCTTGCTGGCCCATCACCGTATCGGCCGTTCCGTAGCGGCCGAAGTTTTCCATGTCGCTACCGGGGAACATCTTTGCCCCTTTCCTGGAGAGGGCGACCACCGCCTTCTTATCCGCCGGTTCCACCTTTTGCGTGCCGCGCACGGCGATAGCCTTCAGATTTTTGCTACCCATCACCGCGCCAATGCCTGTGCGACCCCAGGCGCGATTGCTCATATTCATCACCGCCGCGAACATCGCCAGCTTTTCTCCGGCGGGGCCAACTTGGGCGATCTCGATTTTCCTGTCACCAAGTTCTTCTCGCAGCGCGGTATCAACATCATAGGTGAGTTTGCCCCAGAGATGACTGGCGTCGCGTAGTTCGGCCGTGCCATCCTTGATCCACAGATAGACCGGGGAGGCAGCCGCGCCGCGAATGACGATGGCGTCGAACCCGGCGAATTTTAGCTCGGCCGGCCAAAATCCCCCTGCCTGGCTATCAGCTACGCCGCCAGTGGTGGGCGATTTGCACGTGGCCGTACAGCGGCTCTGACCACTGACCGGCAGGCCGGTGGGTGCGCTGCAAGCAAAGGTCAGCGTGTTTTCCGGGCTAAACGCATCCACCCCTTTGGGTGTGTACTTCCAGAGGTAATACAGCCCGATCAAACTGCCACCCGGATACTGGCGATAAAACGCCTCATCCGGCTGCTCAATCTCCAACGTTTGATTGGTCAGGTCAACGTGCAAAATCTTTCCGGTAAAGCCGTAGAGCATATGGTTCTCCTCTTTAAATAGTGACGAGTGATGAGTGGTTAGTTAATCACTCGTCACTCGCCACTAATCACTCATCACTGATTTAACAGCAGCCTCAAATTTTTCCAGCGTCTCGGCCGCGTCTGCTTCGCTGTGGGCGGCACAGAGGAAGAAAGGTTCCGGGCCATCTTCGCACATGATACCGTTGTCCACCATATAGCCCATGATCTTTTCCTGGGTGTCCCAGTCCGCTTCCATCAGGTCGCGCCAATCATAGGGCTGCTTCTCAGCGAGGCAGTAGCCAAACATCCCCGGCGTGCCGAAGATGAAGTGCGGCAAACCGTAGCGGGTCAAGATTTCATCAATGCCATCCATCAGCATCCGGCCGACCTTCTCGATTTGTGGGAAGACCTCGCCGTCTTGAATGCGTTCCAGCGTCGCATCGGCCGCCGCCGCGGCTACCATATTACCGCAATAGGTCCCTGCTTGCATCACTTTTCCCGGCATCAGTTGGAGCATTAGCTCCTTTTTGCCGCCAATCGCGGCGACGGGGAAGCCATTGCCCATTGCCTTGGCGAAGGTGGATATGTCGGCCGCCACGCCAAAATACTCCCCCGCGCCACCAGGGGCGATGCGGAAGCCCGTTTTCACCTCGTCAAAGATGAGGACAATGCCATACTGATCGCACTGCTCGCGGACAAATTCGAGGTAACCGGGGCGGGGCATGATCGCCGCACTATTGCCCAGCACCGGCTCAATGATGATCCCGGCTATCTGCTCGCCGCGCTCCTGTAAGATGTCGCCCAACACTTCTACATCGTTCCAGGGGCAAAGCTGGATCAGGCCGCGCAGGACATCGGGCAGCCCCTTGCTCTGCTTAAAGCCCGTCGGCCGGTTCCGCTTGCCCATCTGGGCCAACTCCCCTTCGGCCGTTGACCACAATACCTGGTCGTGGGCGCCATGGTAGGAGCCTTCAAACTTGAGGATGATGTCGCGGCCGGTATAGCCTCGTGCCAACCGCAGCGCGTGCATCGTCGCCTCCGAGCCGCTATTGACCAGGCGCACCCTATCTACGCCGGGGCAAAGCTCAACGATGCGTTCGGCCGCGCGGACTTCCAATTCGTGGGTCGAGGCGAAGCTGATCCCATTCTCAATCGCTTCGGCCACGCGCCGGTTCACGCCGGGGTCGGCATGGCCGAGGATAATCGGGCCGAAGGCGAGACGATAGTCAATGTAGCGACGGCCGTCAAAGTCATAGACATAGCCGCCGCGTGCTTTGGCGACAATGGGGAACTCGTCGTCGCCATAATAGCGCATGTTGGAACTGATGCCATGAGATAGAACCCGTTTGGCGCGTTCATGAAATTGGTGAGTTAAAGGGCCTTGAAGTGTCATGATTATCCTCTTCAATCAGGAGATTAGAGATTGGAAACTAGAGATGACCCCCTAGTGCCATCTCGCTTATGTTAAGTTTGTTTTGGTTATAGGTGATGTTGTCGTATCACCAATTGCTCGCAAATTAGTCTGGAATAGGTATGTGAATGTAGTGCGGGTTGTTTACCCGCGTAACAGAGCAGCAGATATAGAGCTGGCGGTAAAGGGACTCAAGTACAGGGGTCGGACGCGAGAAGAGAACCCCACATGGGGAAGGGCGCGGCCGACAGTGGCCATTCAGGGGGCGGCCACAGCAGTCTTTGGCTCTCTTGTTTGGGTCTGGGCAACATAATAAATCCAGAGGTTGCTCAAGTGTTTTGTTGCTAAATCGAGTCGATCATAGTATCGTACAAAACTACGAAAAGAGCAAGCTTGTGGGAGTGCGGGTTGCTAACCCGCCGCCAGACCGGTTTGGCGAACCGGTTACATTTAGCCGACAGGAAGAGGAGAGGCACATGGCGGATTCCTTTGGCGTTGAATTACGCAATATTTGCAAGCATTTTGGTGAGGTGACGGCCGTTCACGATCTCGACTTACAGATCAGCGATGGGGAGTTCTTCTCGCTGATCGGTCCCAGCGGTTGTGGAAAGACAACAACATTACGCATGGTCGCCGGATTTGAACAGCCAACGACGGGCGAGATTACGATTAACGGCCGCCCCGTTGCCGGAACCCCACCCTACCAACGGCCAGTCAACACCGTCTTTCAAAACTATGCCCTATTCCCACATATGACGGTGGCCGAGAATGTGGCTTTTGGGCTGGAGATGAGCAACGTCGGCCGCGCGGAGATCCAACGGCGCGTTGGCGAGGCCCTCGAGCTGGTGCAGCTTCCGCAAATGGCAAGCCGCAAGCCAAAACAGCTATCCGGCGGTCAACAGCAGCGGGTCGCTTTGGCGCGAGCGTTAGTCAATCGGCCGCAAGTTCTCCTTCTCGATGAACCCCTCGGCGCACTTGACCTGAAGTTGCGCAAAGAGATGCAACTGGAGCTGAAGCATATCCAAAGCGAGGTCGGCATCACCTTCATCTATGTTACCCACGACCAGGAAGAGGCGATGACCATGTCGGACCGCATCGGCATCATGAGCAATGGCGTGTTGCAACAGGTCGGAACGCCACGCGAAGTGTATGAACGGCCGATCAACCGCTTTGTGGCTGACTTCATTGGCGAGACCAACTTCATCACCGGCTCTGTCACCAGCGTGGGGCAATATCCAACCGTTTGCTTGTGCCTGACCGGAGAAGTGCCGGTGCTGGGCATGGCTGATGGCTGTCCGGTAGAGGTTGAGCAGGAGATCACACTGGCGATCCGGCCGGAGCGGATCAACCTTTACCCCTATGGTCGCGCCGATGTCATCAAGACGGAGATGGGCCACAAAGCGGACGAGATGCGGCAGGTATTTGGCAATAACTTGCCCGACTCCATGGATGTCCGCGAATGGCTGGAGATGGAAGAGGACAATGTGGTACTGGAAGGGGTGGTGCAAGAAGCGATTTACATCGGAACCGACACCCGCTATCGCGTCCAGCTAGAGGGTGGCACCTGCGTTTTTGTGCGCCAACAGAACTATGGCACACGCTATGACACCCTATTTGATGTTGGTAATCGTGTCTATGTCCATTGGGCGGCCGAGAATGCCCAGGTGTTGGTGGATTAGACAGTAAGCAGTAAGCAGTAGGCAGTAGGCAGTGGATGGCGAGAGAGTGAGAGACTGGGAGACTAAGAGATTAGAGATTGGCTACTGCCGACTGACAACTGCTTACTGATCAAGAGGAGAGGATAAATGGCTACGGCGACTGCCGATGTTTTGCATGACCAACAACCAACTCGACACTCAGACCCATTTCTCCGCGCGGCCGCTTATTTGTTGCTCGGCCAGGCGGCGTTGTGGGTCGTTTTGTTTGTGCGCTGGCTGACCTTCGGCCAGTTCGATTGGAACCCACTGGCGGCCGAACTGGCCCTGGCAAACTGGCCCCCCCTGACCGCCTATGCCCTCTATGGCCTGCTGGCCCTGCTCTCGCTGCTAAGTGGTATTGGACTCTTGCGCCATTCGCCACTGGCGCGACAATTAGGACTGGTCTATGCCCTCCTGACGTTGGTGGGGAGCATCATTTACTATCTATTAACCAGAGAGTTTTATGGCGCGGCGTTTATCCTCGGTCTTTCCGGCTTTTTGCTCTTTTTGCTGATGCGCACGACCGCCTGGTCGCTGGCCTTCCCTGCCGGTTTTTGGCTGTTGCTCTTTTTTGTTTTGCCGATGGTGATCGTCTTTGTTGTCAGTCTCGGCGAACGCTCACGATTGGGGACCGTCACCTATCCCGCCTTCAGCCTGGCAAATCTGGGGGCGTACTTTAATGATTACGCCCGTTTCTTCAGCCCTGTTGGCGGCGATTTCATCTATTTACGTATCTTTGGGCGTTCCTTGTGGATCGCCATCTTCAATACGGCCGTTTGCCTCCTGTTCGGTTATCCACTGGCCTATTGGATCGCCCGCCAACCAGCCAACCGGCGAACCATGCTCATCTTCCTGGTGATGATCCCCTTCTGGACCAACTTCCTCGTCCGCACCTACGCCTGGATGCTCATCTTGCGTGACTCCGGTCTGATCAATAACTTCTGGACGATCACCTTACACCAACAAGCGGTCCGGCTGGCGGGAGATTCCGGCTTTTTCGCCTGGTTAGCAGATGCCACCTCTAACACGCTGCCGCTGCTCTTTAACCAACCGGCGGTGATGCTCGGCCTCTTTTATGGCTATTTGCCCTTCATGGTGTTGCCGCTGTATACCAATCTGGAAAAGATGGATTGGACATTGCTGGAGGCTGCGGCCGATCTGGGGGCCAACAAATGGCGCAGCACCATTCGCATCCTGCTACCACTGACGATGCCCGGCATTGTCGCCGGTTCGATCATCGTCTTTATCCCCTCGCTAGGGGCCTATGTGACGCCCGATCTGATGGGCGGGGCGCGGGTGGCTTTGCTCGGCAATTTGCTGCAACAGCAATTTATGACCGTGCGCGACTGGCCTTTTGGTTCAGCCATTGGCTTCATTATGATGGCCTTGATGTTGGCGGCGACGATGTTCTATTTCCGGGTCTCGGCCGCCAGCGAGCGCGGGACACAATTGGTAGCGGCAGAAGAAAAATAATGGAGCGCGATTTGGCAATCACACGACATCCAGGGTGAAATGAGATGACGACAACCACAGTTCCACAGACAACTGCAATGGCCGCTACCAGACGGCAGACCCGGAGCCGTGCGCGGGAACTATTTAACCGCCACGCGCTAACCTGGTTGGCAATTGGCATTTTTCTCTTTCTTTACCTGCCGATCATCGTCCTGATGGTCTACTCCTTTAATGAAAATCGCGTCGTTGGCGTCTGGTCTGGCTTTAGCACGCGCTGGTACGCGGAATTGTGGCAGGACCGGGCGATGGGTAGTGCTTTGCGCGTCAGCCTGTGGGTGGCTGTCTGGTCAACTGTGATCAGCACCATCCTTGGCACATTGGCGGCGCTGGCGTTGGAGCGATACCGTTTCTTTGGCAAGCTGACCTATGACGCGGTCTTATACCTGCCGGTGATCATCCCTGATATCGTCATGGCCTTGTCTACCTTGCTGTTCTTTGTGATCGCCGCCGTCCCCCTCAGTCGGACAACCATCCTCATCGCCCATGTCGCCTTCAACATCTCCTTTGTGGCGATTGTGGTGCGGGCGCGGCTGGCGGACATGGACAAGACGTTGGAGGAGGCAGCGGCCGATTTAGGGGCGAACGAATGGACGACCTTCCGCCGCGTCACCCTGCCACTGCTAATGCCCGGCATTGTCGCTGGGGCGTTGTTGGCCTTCACCCTCTCCCTCGATGACTTTGTGATCACCTTCTTCGTCGCCGGACCTGGCTCAACCACGTTGCCGGTGCGCGTCTACTCGATGATCAAATTTGGCGTTACCCCGGAAGTGAACGCCATTTCCACGCTGATGTTCATTGGCTCGACGCTGCTGGTTGTCCTGTCGCTCGTCTTGCAGCGCAAAACGTAGAGTAGGCAGAGGAGCTGAGGTGCAGAGGGGCAGGGGAGAGTGAAGCCCCCAATCTCCAATCTCCTGGTCTCTCAGTCTCCCACGCTCTGAGTTACTGGCTTTGGCTCCTTATTCTCGCTGAATGTATCAGCATAGAACCAGGTGATCAGCCGTTGGTCGTCCCAGGGCTTGAGGGCGGCCATCAGTTGTTGGCCGGTTTGAGACGTTAGCGCCTTGAAGAAGACCGCCTCATTGGGGAAGTAGGCCTCGACCATCAGATGAAAGCGTGACTCGCCGCCAGGTTTACCGGTCATGCGGCTGACCTCGGTTTTCATCAACCCCGGCAGACGCTCTGTTAGCGGCAGATGGGTAGATGAAAAGAACTCCTCCAAGAGCATTTCGTCATCTACACGATAGTATAAGGTTACGAATTTGAACACACTTTTCTCCGAAGTAGGCAGTAGCCAGTACCCTGTTACTGCTTACTGGTCCGCACGCGGCCACAGGGCAAGAAGTTTTTCTTTAACAGCCGTCCGTTCCCGCTGGTATTGCTCTCCGTCCAGCTTACCGCTTTCATAAGCATCATCCAACTCGGCCGCTGCCTGCAACAAGCGGTCAATCTCGGCCGTTCCCTCCAATGAAGCAGTATGCACGGCCGCCGGACGCTGCCAGGCGCGAATGGCGACCCACGCTCCGGCCACCGCCACCAACAAGGCCAAGCCGCCCAAGATAAGCTCCAGCGATTGGTTACGCGAGAGGATGAGGTTCCCTTCGGCATCATACACCAGGCGCGGCCGCCCTTCTAGCAGCAGATTAACCGCCTCACCCGCCTCCAAACCAGCCCCGGTATAGCTTAAAAAGCTTCCTCCACTCCCCTGCTCACCTGCTCCTTCGCTCCCCAGCAGCAGCCAACGCTCTCCGGCCAACGCCACGCCGCTGTCAGGCACGGCCGCGCTCGTTTCGCTGACAGGATATTGCAAAGGATGGGCGATGATTGTCTCTCCCGGCCGGTAAGGTAGCTCATATTGCACCAACAGATTAAGCGTGCCGCGCCCCGGCCGCACCGGAACGGTATCCGCCCACCCTCTTTCCGTCTGCACCACTTCTTCGGCCGGTAAAAAGGACTCCAGGCTACCCAACGAGCGTTGAAAGTTGATATTGTCGGCCCCGGCGGGGAGGACCATCTCGACTGTACCGGCGGCCGGATTGCCGCTTGGGCCAACATAGACGGCCGTCCCCATATTGCCGAAACGATATAGCTCATTGACCAACAAGCGGTCCTCGACAAACTCCAACGCCAAATGCAACTGCTCAATGACAATATCACCGGCATCGCTGGTTGGATCATAAACGATGATCGCCATCTCCAACACCGGCTGCTCGCGGCTGAGCTGGTTGGCGCCGCTGCTGAAGCTGACGCCTTCGTGGAGCGTCGTCGCCAGGAAAATCCAATCCGGCGGTACGTCACTTAATTCGGTGGCATAACGGCCGTCGCCATCCACCATCACCGTCTCGCTGAACACCGCTTCCAATTCCGGCGTGAAGGCGCGGAGCAACACTTCACCGCCGGTCACCGGTTGGCTGCTGGTACCATTGACCACTTGCCCGCGAATGGTTGCATTGGGGATAGGGGCGCGGAGTGCTTGTGGGTCAACATAGGCATAGCTGAAGGTGCGAGCATAATCCACCACCGCCCGCTGTTCTTCGTCACTCAATGTATAGTTATGTTGGGGGATCGTTCCCGCTGTTAGGAGATTAAAGACGGCCGCATTGCTGCGTCCCGCCCAGTAATCAAGGCTGCTCAGGTCGGTAGGGGCGACTTCCAAAGCGGCCGCCTCTGGCCCATCACCCGCGCCACCAGCCCCATGACAGGCAAGGCAGTTGGCTTCGTACACGGCCTCTCCAGCGGTAATTGTTTCTGCCGGTGTGGAAAGGGTGTAGATGGCCGCCACCAAGTCCCAACGACCGGCGTCATCAATCGGGTTGCTGCTGCCGGGGCCAAAGGGCGGCATTCCCAGCGCAGGTCGGCCGTTGGTAATCGCATCAAATAGCTCCAGCGGGACGGCCGTGTGGCGAAAATCCACCGCGCTGAAGGGCGTTGGTGGGTTGGGCAGATCGACCGCCAACGAACCATCCCCGCCCCCTTCTGGTCCATGACAATTGGCACAGCGTTGGGTATATAGCTGCAAACCCCGGCTTGCATCAGGAACAAACTCCGGTTGCTGATTTGTTTCACGCAAAGACGCAAAGGTCGCCAAGCCCATTTCATTTCTTAGCGACCTTTGCGTCTTTGCATGAGCACCATTTGCAAACAGCAAAAACGTAATGGCTAGGAATACCAACACCCCCGGATGGAGCAAGCGGCTTGTAATAGGGGTTCGCTTCATGTTTCCTGGCGCAGAGAGTGGCCGCAGCTACGGCAGAAGTTATCGGCCGCCTTCACCGCACGGCCGCAGTTCGGGCAGTAAGCCTGGCTGCCGCCATTGGGGGGGAGCGACGGCCGTGTCGAAGTCGAGCGTTGCTGGCGCAGAGCGAGGATCGCCTGTTCGATTTGGGCTTCGGGGTCGGCCGTTGCCACTGTTGCCACGCCTTCTTCAACGCGCTTATGTCCGTTGCTCAAGGTATCGAGTTGGCGCAGGATCAATGCGGCCTGGATCAACAACTGTTGTCGTTCCTGCTGGTAGGCTGCATCCGGCACTTTACCCGTCTCGTGGTCAAAATCGAGATCGACGATTTGTTGCAAGTAGGCCTCTTTTTGTGCCTGCAACGCTTCGCGGGTCGTTGGCTGTGCTTCCTGGGTACGCCGCAACAGAAACGGCCGCCCCACCACCAACAGTACCAGCACGAGCAAGGCTATGCCGAGGAGAATTGCGCCGGGGGTGAGGGACATGGCAGATTAGAAGAGTGGGAGACTAAGAGATTCAGAGACTAGGAGATTAAGAGATTAGGAGACTGGGAGCCTAGAAAGCGCACTCTCTCAGTCTCCTAATCTCTTAGTCTCTGTACTTAGTCTCTAATTTGCTAGCAGCGCCTCAATCGTCCCCTCCAACATTTGCTGGCTAATGGGGCCGGTCCAGCTATCGACAATTTGGCCGTTTTGGTCAATAAAAAAGGTTTCTGGTGCGCCGGTGATTTCATAGTCTAGCGAGGCGTCGCGGCGGAGATCGGGTGCGTTGGGGAAAGTGATGTCAAACTCCTCCATATAAGCCAATGACTTCGGTTCTGTGTCGGCCCAGGCAATCCCCAGGAAAACGACATCCTGGTCACGATATTTGCGCCAGGTGGCTTCCAGCAAATCCGACTCCAGGCGACATTCGACACACCAGGAAGCCCAGAAGTTAAGGACGACCACCTTGCCGCGCATGTCGGAGAGATCGGCCGCCGCCTGCCCTTCCCACTCATAGCCATCAAAAAACTCCATCTGGAAGTTCGGGGCGGGTTGGCCTGGTTCGGGGCGGGTGGCGGTGGCATTGAGCAGTCCCCAGCCGAGGACGGCGAGAATAAACAGAACGGCCGACCACAGCAACACCGTACTCAAGCGCAACGGCGGCCGTTGTGGTTTATCATCACTTGTAGTCGCGGGGACAGGTTCGATCATAGAAGTATCTTGTTGCATAGCCTGGTTATCTACTCAACTGGTGAGCTGTGGCGCGATTTGGCAAATCGCGCTACTTCAAGCTCTTGCTCAATACGGGCGATATAGGGGGAGAGATTATTGCCGGTTTGCGTTATCGGGTGACTACTATCGGCTTGCTGCGCTGATGCCGCTTGCAGGCTTCGCAGATAACGGCCGAAAAAGAGAACAGCCAGCCCAATACCTGCGATCGGCACCAACCAGAGCAAGATCAGCGCGATCCCTTCGCGCGGTGGGTCAGCCAGCACGCTGTTGCCGTACTGCCCGGCAAAGTAATCAAGGATTTCCTGACGACTGCGTCCCTCGCTGAGTTGTAGGCGAATCAGCTCGCGCCAATCGGCACAAGCCTGGGTCGGGCAAACGTCCAACGGCGTGCTTTCGCAAACGGGACAGTAAAGCTCTTTGGCGACCTCATTGACCTCATCATCGGTGATAGGCTCTTGGGCCAGCATCGTTCCCGGTAAGGCAAAAAGCGCAAGGAAGAGGAGGACACGAATGACACGAATAAGCACGAATTAACCTTCCCAATATACCAATATACTAATACACCAATAACCTAAGTAGCAACCGCCACCGATTGATCGCGAACAGTCACGGCCACCCGTTCTTCACGGCGATCAGGCCAGGCGGCGATCAGCGTGCCAATGACGAAGATAAAGCCCCCGGCCCATACCCAGTTGATCAGCGGATTGAGATAGATGCGGAAGGTGGCGGCATCGGCCGAGGTCGGTTCCCAATTGATCAGCAGCACGTAAAAATCTTCGGTCAGCGTCGAACGGGCGGCGGGGATGGTCATCGGCTGGCCGGTACGCGTGTAAAATTCGCTACGCGGGGCGAGTGAGCGCAGAAAACGGCCGTCACGATAGACGGAGACGGCCGCTTCGGTGACGATCAAATCATCCGGCCCGGCATATTGCCCCACATTTTCAAAGACCATCTCATAGCCGCCGAGCGCCACCGATTCCCCGGTTTGTAGGCGAATCTGTGTTTCTTGCTGGAATAGCTCGACGCTGATGATGCCAAAAGCCATCACCAGCACGCCGAGGTGGATCCAGTAGCCACCATAGCGGCGGCGGTTGCGGCCGACCAGGTTAGAGAAAGCCGTCCACGGCCGTTCACCGCGCTTCATTCGCGCCCGTGTCCCTTTGCCAAACTCCAAGAGGGTTAAAATAGTGGAGAAGGTAACGACCCAAAAGCCAATCAGTGCCGCCCAGGAGCGAACGCCAAATACAAACAAGAGAGCGATCAGCACCGTTGTCACCAGCGCAGGCCAGCGCAACGCCATGCCAATCCGTTGGGCGCTGGTACGATACCACATCGTCAGCGGGGCAACGCCCATCAACAAGACTAACAGGGCAAACAGCGGGGCCAACGCCTGCTCATAGACCGGCGGACCGAGAAAGCCCTGTTCGCCGGTGATGATTTCGGTGAAGATGGGGTAGTAGGTGAAGAGAAAGACGATGCCGAGAATCGCCAGGATTAAAAAGTTGTTGTAAAGAAAGGCCGCCTCGCGCGAGAAAAATGATTGCAGATGGTTTGGCGTCGCCAGTTCGTCGCGCCGCTTGTGCATCCAATAGGCGGAAAAGAGGAACATGAAGGCGATGAAACCGAAAAAGAAAGGGCCAATGGCTGATTGAGCGAAGGAGTGGACCGAGGAGATGATGCCGCTGCGGACGACAAACGTCCCCAAGATGACCAGACAGTAGGTGAGGATAATCAGGAAGATGTTCCACATGCGGAACATGTCCCGCTTTTCCTGGATCATCACCGAATGGAGAAAGGCGGTTCCGGCCAGCCAGGGCATGAAGGAGGCGTTCTCCACCGGGTCCCAGGCCCAATAGCCGCCCCAGCCGAGGACATCGTAGGCCCAACGGCCGCCTAAAATCAGCCCCAAACTAAGGAATAGCCAGGCCACCAGCGTCCAGCGGCGCGTGGTGCGAATCCAGCTATCATCAAGCTTGTTGGCCATCAACGCCGCCATCGCAAAGGTGAAAGGGATGGTGAAGCCGGTGAAGCCGAGATAGAGCATCGGCGGGTGGATGATCATCCCCGGATGGCGCAAGAGGGGATTGAGGCCGTTGCCATCAGGTGGGATGGAGGCCATCCGCGCAAAGGGGTTCTCAATAAACAGCGAGATACCGAGGAAAAAGATTTGGGTGATCCCGGCGACGATGAGGGCATAAGGCATTAACGGCCGTTCCTTATTCCAATTGCGGGCCATCGCCGCGGCCGTAAACACCGCCAACAACAAATTCCAAAACAGCAATGACCCCGCCTGCCCACCCCACAGCGCGGTGACCTTCAGGTAGGTTGGCATTTCGCGGCTGCTGACCCGCCAGACATATTCGAGCGAGAAGTCGCTACGCAGCAGGGAGAGGACCAGCGATAGCGCGGCCAGAAAGACCAGCGGCAGGGTGATGATCAGCGCATTACGCGCACTCTCCACCCACACGGGCTTGGCCGCTCGGTTGCCATACCAGCTTGCCCCAACAGCATACACGGCCGCCAGGAAAGCCAACAAAAGGGCGAAAAATCCAAGATCAGCAATCATGTGTGTTTGTGCGTTCGTGTTTGGCGAGCGAGTAGAATGAATTCTACTGCTGATATAGGAAACCCGTTAAAACGGGTTCGATAGACAGCCGCATCACCGAAAACTGCTTACTGCTCACCAATTACCGTCCCGGGTTCCATCTCCTCATAGCGGGTAGGGCATTTGAGCATCAGGCCACCGGGATTGGCGTGGAAAACGCCACTCTCATCCGCATGGCCCTCCACCAATGCCTGGGCATGTCCTTGTAGCAGGTCGGGCTTTGGCTCGTTCATCGCCACCACATGCAGCCGCCGGCCGGGGTTCTGCAGATTATCCACGATGTCGAACTCCAGCCGCGAGGTGGTGGCGTCAATCTGGGTATATTGCACCGTATCATCAACCACCCAACCGGCAACGCGCAAATCGCGGCCGGTCAGCCGCGCTTGCTCGGCATAAAATTCATCCACCGTCTTATAAAGCTGGGTGTTGCCGCTGATGGCATTGACGACCAAAAAGACGACGGCCGCCAACATCACCGCCCCGACAATGAGAAACAAGATACGATTGTTACTGCGCGGCCGGGTCAACGCCGCCAAATCTTCATCAGTTGTCCACGTAGCTCTTGCCATAGTTTCCTCTACACTCTCTCAATCTCTTAGTCTCCTAGTCTCAGAGACTAGGAGACTAAGAGATTGAGAGAGTAGATTATTCTTCTTCCTCAAGCTCTATATCATTTTCGAGTAATTCTACTGCCTGATCGTAATACTCCTCTGGCACCTGGACATGGCCCGTTCCGAGCAGGCCGACCGTCAGGCCGATGGCTTGCCCGGCCGCTTCTTGCCAGGCGCGGGCGGGAATGCCCTCCGCCTGCAAGCGTCCGGCGATGACATGCGCCGGGGTGATGCCAGGGGTCTTAGCCACCGTTTTCCAGCGGATTTCCTGACGGCCGCCGGGATGGGTTTCCTGGGCGGCCGTTGGTGGCTGTTCATCCTCGTCTTTTCCAAGTCCAAACGGAAGTACCGGATTTGCCTCACTCATTACCAGGATTATACTGCGAAATGGGTTAGGATGTTAGTGATAATCATCGCATTGAAAACAGAACTATAATAACATTAACCCATAAACCGATGTCTCTGGGCTACCTTGACGATATAGTACCAAATTTAGTACCATAAGTAATAATGAGCAAGCTTGATAAACGGATTGAGAAGTGGCGACGCAATCCAAAAGGGTGAGGTTTGAAGAGCTTCATGCTGTATTGCTCAAGCTTGGATTTACTTGTAAGCAACCAGGTGGAGGTTCAAGCCATCATATTTACCATCGCTCCGGGCGTTACCCTATCACCATTGCTTATAAAAAACCGTACATTCACAGCAATGCGGTAAAAGAAGTGCTGCAAGCCATTGAAGAAGTCTTAGCGGAAGAAGGAGAGGAATAAAGTGGCAATCGCAACAATGGATAAGACACTTAATTACTATCTAAGCCTACCCTATACAGTGGAATTAACACAAACACCAGACGAAGGATGGTTTGTGCGGGTAAAAGAGTTGCCGGGTTGTATCAGCCAGGGAGAAACGCCTGAAGAAGCATTAAGTATGATTAAGGAAGCAATGGTTCTATGGTTAGAGACAGCTCTGGAAGATGGCTTGCCAATTCCTGAACCCCGTTCGGAAGAAGCGTTTAGTGGCAAATTTATGGTCCGTGTCCCGCGATCTCTCCATCGAGACCTGGTTGATCGGGCCAAAGAAGAAGGGGTCAGCTTGAATCAATACGTAAATGTGGCCTTGGCGATGCGTGTAGGACATAGTTGACCATGGCTGATTTAGAAACGCTCCTCGACCATCTGGATAACGGCCGCGAACGCCTGTTGGTGGCGATTGAACCACTATCTGACGAGGCGTTGCTCGCGCCGGGGGCGTATGGCTTGTGGTCGGCGGCCGACGTGCTGGCAAATCGCGCCGCCTGGGAGTCGGAGTTGGTGACGGCAATCAACCAACTGGATCGTGGTAAGAAGCCGGAACGACTGTTGAAGCTACTGGAGAACCCAAAGCAGTTTGATCAGCAGACCTACAGCGAAAACAAAGAGCGCGATCTGGATCGCGTCTTTAATGACTTCCAAAAGGTGCGTTTCCAACTGGAAGAGTGGTTGGAAACGCTGACCGCGAAACAGCTTTTTGATAAGCAGGTATACCGGAAGTGGTTCGGCGGCCGTTCTCTGGCCGATCTGATTGCCGACCTCACCTATAAAGCCGACGAGCGATTTGTTCCCTCATTGGAGATGTTTACCGCAGCATGGGAAGCGCGGCAGGGGAGATTGGAGAGTCGAGATTAGAGATTGCATGTGAAGGCTACAACGGATGAGGAAATAAACGGATGAAGAACCCTTCAATCCGTTTATTTCTCTATCTGCTGTAGTCCTGCACAAAGAGACAAACCATGACGACAAACGGAAAGGTTGATTTAACAGATATTCAGACGGCGCACGAGTCGGCCGTTATGGTAGACCGCAGCTCGCTGGGGATGCTGCATGTCACAGGCAAGACGCGGTTGGACTTGATTGATCGTATGTCCACCCAGGCGGTGAAGCGGTTACAGAGTGGCGAAGGGGCGGCGACGGTGATGACCACCGACATCGGCCGCATGATTGACCGCCTGATCCTCTATGCCACCAGCGAGAGCCTCTATATTCTCACCGGGGAGGACCATGCCGGACGGCTGGCTCCCTATCTGATGCGCCGTGTATTCTTTAACGATGATTTCCAACTGCAAGACCTGACCGCCGAAACCGCCATCTTCGGCGTCTATGGGCCACTGGCGGCCGAAAAGCTAACAACGGCCGGGTTCCCAGAAGTAGATTTCCCGTTGCACCATTGGCGACAGGCGACGATCAGTGGCATGACCGTCTACTTGCACCGTACTGATCCCATTGCCGGAGATGGTTACTTTGTGATCGGACAGGCGGCCGACAAAGAGGCCCTGCAACAGCTATTGAGCGAAGCGGGCATCACCCCGATTGATGAAGCGACATTTGATTATTTGCGGATCGAGGAAGGACTGCCCCGCTTCGGCCGTGAGATAACCCTGGACTATATCCCGCTAGAAGCAAATCTCTGGCCCGATGTCTCCTTCAACAAGGGCTGCTACACTGGACAGGAGATTATCGCGCGGATGGAGAGTCGTGGCCGTCTGGCAAAGCGATTGGTGCAATTGCGGACAGCTGCACCGCTGGAGGTTGGCACGGCGATCACGGCAAATGGCAAACAGGTAGGCAGCATTACATCGGCGGCCGTTGGGCCAGAGGGGACAGTAGCCTTGGGATATGTTAAGACCGGTGTACTGGAGACGGATGAGACAGCGTTGACGGCCGGTAATATACCGCTCTCACTTCATCAAACAGGTGAAAGTGAGGGGAAGCGGTAAGCCATATGGAAATCCTTAACGAGTTTGATTTTAATTGGAGTCAAACTATCGCCAATCTACTGCGGCTACTGATCGCCTTTGCCATCAGCTTTCCCATTGCCTGGCAACGGCTAAGAGACCCAGGGCGTGATGTCGGTTTTCGTACATTTCCTATCGTCGCGGTAGCCAGTTGTGGCTACATGTTGCTCGCCACAGGTGCGCCAGAGGTGAGCGCTGAAACCCAGGCCCGTGCGCTGCAAGGGCTGTTGTCAGGTATGGGCTTTATCGGCGGAGGGGCGATCCTAAAAGAAGGGGGGAGCGTGCGCGGTCTGGCCATCGCCGCCAGTATCTGGAATGTGGGGGCAATTGGCGCGGCCGTCGCCTTTGAACGCCTGGAGATTGCGGTGGCCTTAGGCGTGACCAACTATTTGCTCTTGCGCATTCTCACCCCGGTGACAATGAAATCCAGGGATGAAGAGGATGAATAAACCAACAAACTCGTAGCGACAATCCTCCGGATTGTCATGGTCACGGACAATCCGGAGGATTGTCTCTACGTATGTTTAGCGAACGAGATTGGGGTCAATGATATATTGCCACCAGTTGTAGGAAATGCCATCGGCCGCGCCGGTAATGTGTGGCAGTAGTTTGAACCACCATTTATGGTGTAGGCGAATATCGCCATTTCCCCAGTCGGAGCAATCCACAATCTCGGCCGATCCCTCCAAATTAGGGAAGTTCTGCCAGGTGCGCCAGCGACTCTTCACCGGCGTCTTGTTTCCCCAATCATAGTCGCGCACGCTGTTTGGCGCGTAGTGCATCCAGCCGACCTCTGCCTGTCCGGGGTTCTTAAATTCATGGCGAATGAACTTTTCCCACAGGTTGTCCTCCCCTCTTGTATGGCGGAAGGTATATTTCATGATGGATTCAGCGCGATGGCCGAGGTTTTCTAGCATCTCACCCACACCCCGCTGGTAGTTAAAGCCCATGATTACAAAGCGGCGCGAGGCATCGTCGGTTTGGGTTAGCGGCGGCGCGTTGCACCAGAAGGCTCCCGGCCCACCCATAATAGACTCATAATAACCGGCATAGGGAAAGGCAAAGAGCCAAAACTCATCCACCTCATTGCGATCAATCTTGCCGATCATGTCGAACTCTTCCAGTAGTGCATCGTAGTCTACCGCGTCGGGTTGGTGAAAGCCGCTGCGGGCTTTCCAGGCAGCGACAAAGGCATCGGCCGTATACGCGAACCCATCCGCCTTGCGCGGGAATTTGTCCACCTCAATGCGCTCGACAATCTCATAGTTGGCGTAACCGTAGCTAATCTCTTTCACGTCACCGATATAGACCGTGCTTAGCTGGTCGGGATCATTCCACTTCAATACCTTGTTCAATTTCTCTCCGCCCGCGCTGGGGACGCGGGGGTTGTGGATGATCATCGAAACACGCTTGGTGACCGGCGCGGGCCTTTGGCCTACCGGTTGCGTGCTGACTTCCGATGGGTGCGGCGGCGGCCGAAACCATCCTCTAACTGTATTGAGCAAACCTTCAAACATAGTTCCCTCTCATCTATCCGCCCTACTTACCCCACCTCAAGACCAATTATGCCGCACTCCTGGTTAATGGTAAAGTCTACGAGTAGCGCGGATTGCCAACCCGCGTTACAGCCTGTCTATTTACCACCGTTTTGATCGTCGTTATAGTAGCGAGTTCGTTGCTATTCTCGATGAAAATGCGCTCCACAAATTTTCACGAATAAAGTCTAAATTCGTGTGGATTCGTGTCAATTCGTGGATTATCAGGAGAGGTACAATGCGTTACATGTTGTTGGTCTACGGTGCAGAGATGTCGGATGTGCAAATCCCAGAAGAAGCGCTGGCCGCTTATATGGAAAAGCACCATGCCTATTATAATGAGATGGCCGAGCGCGGCATTGTGAAAGTGGCCGAACGACTGCGGCCGACTTCCACCGCCACCACCGTCCGCGTCCAGGATGGTCAGGTATTGGTCGTAGATGGCCCCTTTGCCGAAACGAAGGAACAGCTTGGCGGCATCAACATCTTTGAATGCAAAGACCTGGACGAAGCGATTGAAGTCGCCTCGCGCTTCCCGCTGGTCGAGATGGGCTTCGGCTGTATTGAAATTCGGCCGATCTGGGAAGCGGAGATGTAGAGACAGTGAGCGGAAAGAAGAGACTATGAGACTAGGAGATTGGGAGATTGGGAGATTGGGAGATTGGGAGATTGGAGATTGGGGTAATCGGTGATCGGTTTTTTTACCGATCACCAATTACCGTTTACCGATTACGGCTTACTGCTATCCGCTGACCTCTTACCATTCCCCAATGAGCGAGACTCACCACCTCATCGAAACCCTCTATCGCCAGGAACACGGCCGCATTCTGGCAACGTTGATCAGCGATTTTCGCGATTTTGAGCTGGCCGAAAACGTCCTGCAAGAGGCGCTGGCGGTCGCCCTGGAACGCTGGCCGTGCGACGGCACGCCGAACAATCCTGCCGGTTGGATCGTCACCACCGCCCGCCGTAAAGCGATTGATCAGCTACGCCGCCAAAAGAGTTTTCAAAAGAAGCAAGATACACTGGCCTGGTTGGCAGAGCATGAACAAGCGGCCGCTGCGGAGCCTGATATGGTTGATTTAGACGCCATCCCCGACGAACGCCTGAAATTGATCTTCACTTGCTGCCATCCAGCCTTGCCGCTGGAGGCGCGGGTGGCGTTGACCTTGCGTACTTTGGGCGGGCTGACGACGGCCGAAGTCGCCAACGCCTTCCTCGTCCCCGAACCGACAATGGCCCAGCGGCTGGTGCGGGCCAAGCGCAAGATTCGCGACGCCGGAATCCCCTATCGCGTGCCACCGATTGAAGCACTGCCGGAACGGTTGTCGGCCGTCCTCGCCGTCATCTATCTCATTTTCACCGAAGGGTATGCGGCGGCCGAGGGAGAAAACTTAATTCGCTCTGATCTGTGCGCGGAAGCGATCCGGCTCGGCCGGGTGTTGGTTGGCTTGCTCGAAGCCGACCCGCGTCTGCCCAGGTCGCCGGAAGCGTTGGGCTTGCTGGCGTTGATGCTCCTCCATGATGCTCGTCGTCCGGCGCGAGTCAGCAGCCAGAGCGAGTTGATTACCTTAGAGCAGCAGGACCGCTCGCTGTGGGACCGGCAGGCGATCAACGAGGGGGAGGCGATTTTGGAACGGGCGCTGTTGCTGGGACAGCCTGGCCCTTACCAGTTGCAGGCGGCGATCAGTGCGCTCCATGTCCAGGCCAGCCGCGCCGAAGAGACCGACTGGCCGCAGATCGCCGCGCTCTACGGCGAACTGCTGCGCCATTACCCTTCGCCGGTGGTGGAGCTAAATCGCGCGGTAGCGGTGGCAATGGCCTATGGCCCGTTGGCGGGGTTGGCGTTGTTGGATCAGTTGGCGGCCGACGGCCGTTTGCGCGACTACCAGCCCTTCTACGCCGCCCGCGCCGATCTGCTGCGCCGCGCCGGTTGGCACGCCGAAGCTCGCGTGGCCTATGCCCGTGCCTATGACCTCTCGCGCAATGAAGTCGAACGTCGCTACTTGCTCAAACGTCTAGGAGAACTGGGGTAGTGGGGAGTGAGGAGTGGGGAGTGACGAGTGGTTAATGAGGAGAAATTTACTCTCCACTAACCACTCTCCACTCTACTGACGGCAGGGAAGGGCGACGGTGAACGTTGCTCCACCATCGGGGTTGTTTTCGGCCCAGAGACGGCCGTGGTGTTGGGCAACGATACCCTGGGCGATGAACAGCCCCAGGCCCGTTCCCTGGCCGTTGGGTTTAGTAGTGAAAAAGGGTTCGTAAATGCGCTCTAAAATCTCCGGCGCAATGCCATGACCGCTGTCGTGGACGGAGAAGGCGAACTGCCGGTGATTATTCCCGTCGCGGATCCCATCCTGGTTGATACCAGCCGTATTACTCCCATTGCTCCCACTGCCATTTTCGGATGGAACTTCGTTTTTAGCAGTGCCCACGCCCTCAACCGGCTGATCAAGCAACCAGAAGCGAATGCCGATGGTTCCACCGCCTGGTTGCATGGCGTCGCGGGCATTGGTCAGTAAGTTGATCAGCACTTGCGTCACGCGGTTGTGGTCGCAGACGATGGTACGTAGTTCGGGATCGATCTCCGCCTGCACCTGGACGTTGGCACGCTTGCGGAAGTGCTGCTCAACCATTACCAGGGCATCCTGGACGATGGCCTCGGGGTTGGTTACGGCAATCATCGGCCCATCGTTGTGGGTATAGCTACGCAGCACTTCCACAATCCGCGCACAGCGAAACGCGCTCTGTTCAATTAATTCGAGATAGCGCGTCAACTGTTCTGGACTGATCTCACCGTCGCGCACCTCGTCTTGCAAATTGCTACAGGTAGCCGTGATTATGCTCAGGGGATTGGTTAGCTCGTGGGCCACGCTGGCGGTCAACGTGCCAATACCGGCCAGCCGTTGGGTATGCAATAGCGCATCGTTCAGCCGTTCCACCTGCTCTCGGCCGATAATTGAGACCAGCTTTTCACCTTCGCGAGCGGCCGAAAAAGGGGAGGCCACCGTCACCGAAACCGGCACTGTGCCGCCATTGTAGCGGCGCAGATCAGCTTCATACGTGCCCGGTTTATCCAGACTTATGGGGGAGTGTGACCGGCTGAGCGGCCACAGTTCGTGAAATGATAAACTCGTCAATTTTCCTGACTCATATCCTAAAAGTAACTCGGCCGCCGGGTTCGCGGATTGAATCACATCGTTGGCATCAATAAGTAATAAGCCTTCGGTTCCATCATGCCGAAGCTGCTCAAGAAGTTGTATGGGGACGCTCTTTTTCGCCTTCTCCAAGACTTCCTCCGTGTCTGATACAAGGGACAGACAACTGGTAGCATACGTCACCGCCGCAATAGCGTCCGTATGCTTGCCGTAAATTCACCGTGAACGGGACGTGAACGCCGTTAGGTTGGTTGTAAGCGGGAGGATTGGAGACTAGAGATTAGAGATTGGAGATGGGGTGTATTCGTATATTGGTCTATTGGTATATTGGTAAAGAGAGAAGCGAGTACACCAATACACCAATATACCAGTACACAAATAGACCAATACACCGTTTATAGATCGCTGACTTAGAGATAACGCACATGATTAGCCATATCAGGTCGCTCTTCCCAGCCCAGCTTGGTATAGAATTGGCGGGCGTAGGATTCACGGTGACGGCCGTTGAGCAGGCTCAGCCGTATACATCCGCGCTGAGTTGCTTCATTCTCAATGGCTTGCAGCAGTAGTTTGCCAATGCCTCGGCCGCGTGCTGATTCGTCTACAAAAAGCTCAGAGACAAAGCCTTCCAGCCCGGCAAGGATGAGATAAGGCAGCCAGTGGACGGCCGCAAAGCCGACGATGCGCCCGGCATCAGCTTCGGCCGCATAAAGACTATGGCTGTTATTCGCCAGGCACAATTCTAGATGTCGCCGGATGCGTGCCTCGCTGGCGGCGGCCGTCTCCTGCTTAAACGCCTTAAACCAACCAATTCCACGCAACAAATCCGCAAGCTGCTCGCTATCCTGAAGCGTAACGGCTCGAATGATTATATTCATGTCGGCTCCTCTGAAAACAGTTACGCGGATGACGCGGATTTCATCTCTTTTGCTACAAAATCGCTTTATCTGTCTACTGTAAGCCGGTGAGCCTAGTCTGGAGTTCTTCGGCTGTTAGCGTGATCAGGTGCCCGCCGGTAAAGAAGGGGTCATCCGTCACCTCGCGCAGGGCAAATGGGGGAAGGGGGACGGCCGCTAACTGCTCATCCGATTCTGCCTCGATTTCACACAGGATAAGCCCAGCGAGCGCCCCCTCAAATACGTCGAAGGCGAAGCGGCGGCCGTTGTGATGATAGGCATAGCGCCGTTTATGAAGCGGAAGGCCATCCAAGATGGACAACAAGGCGAACTCCGCTTCATTCAAATAAAGATTGGTGATAATGGTATCTGTCCCCCTCCCGCTATCGGGCAGGTACTTTTGCGTCAGTTTTAAAGCTACCGTTTCGCCCGTTGGCGATTCGATCCGCCGCAAACGCAGGCGGGTTCCAGGGATGTAGCGGTCTATGATGCGCTGGTAAGCGGCCGCGTCCACCTCCTCCGGCAACTTCCCCATCAAAAACCGCCGTTCTCGTTCAATTCGTGCGTATTTCATGGCTTGTAATCTTCTTATAATAAACCACAAGGCAAAAGCTGCTACAATTGATAGTCAATGAGTTTATTTTACCCTTTTTATTTGGACACAGATAAGCACATCGTTTGAAAGAGAAAATCCGCGTGATCAGCGTTTCATCCGCGTGATCAGCGTAACTATCCTCAGGAGTTCGAGCTATGTTGATCAAAAAGCGAACAGGGTATGAGATTCCTTCTTCCGAAATCACACCAGAACATATTTATCTATCGCGGCGACAATTTATGACCGGTGCGGCCGTCGTCACCAGTGCCGCCCTCCTGGCCGCCTGTCGCCCCGATCCGCCAGGAAGCTCGGCCGCTCCTGATGCAGAGCCATCCGCCAGCGAAGGCGAAGAAACGGCCGCCGGACCGGGGGAAGTCAGCGAAACGATTGATGAACTGGGCGATCCCCTGACCGATTTTCAGGCCATCACCAATTACAATAACTTCTACGAATTTTCGACCAACAAAGAGGCGGTCGCGCTCTTATCAAAGGATTTTGTCACCTCGCCCTGGCAGGTGGAAGTCGGTGGACTGGTGCGGAACCCCGGCGTTTACGACATTGACGATCTGCAGCAGCAATTCGACCCGGAGGAGCGCATCTACCGTCTGCGCTGTGTGGAAGCGTGGTCAATGGTCATCCCCTGGTTGGGCTTTCCGCTGCGTAAGTTGCTGGAGCAGGTGGAGCCGACCAGCGAAGCCAAGTATGTGCGCTTTGAAACGCTCGATGACCGGGAGCAAATGCCCGGCTTGAGCAGCCCCTGGTACGAGTGGCCTTATGTCGAAGGGTTGCGGCTGGATGAGGCGATGAATGATCTGGCAATTCTCGCCACCGGATTATACGGCCGCGATCTACTGCCCCAAAACGGCGCGCCGGTGCGGCTGGTTGTGCCCTGGAAGTATGGCTTTAAGAGTATTAAATCTATTGTCAAGATTGATCTGGTAGATACGCAACCAACTTCATTGTGGATGGCGGCCGCGCCCAACGAATATGGCTTCTATGCCAATGTCAACCCCGACGTTCCCCATCCCCGTTGGTCACAGGCGACGGAACGACGCATCGGCGAAAGCGGCCGCCGCCGAACGCTGCTTTATAATGGCTATGCCGAGCAGGTTGCCGGCCTCTATGCCGGCGAAGACCTCAACGACACAAGCACGGGAACGATATTCCGGTAGTAACTAGTGAATTGGTATATTAGTGTATTGGTGTAATACACTAATACACCAATACACCTATATACCCTGCATCACCATGTACATCCTCAACCGCCCCTCCACCGGCCGTGTATTGCGCTGGATCACCCATATCGGAGCGTTGCTCCCCCTGGCGTTGCTCTTCTATGATTTTTGGTTTTACCGCCTGGGGGTGAACCCGATCCAGGAAGTGACGCTGCGTACCGGCAAGGCGGCGCTGGTTTTGCTTGTCCTCTCGCTGGCAGTTACGCCGGTCAGCTTCATCTTTGGCTGGAAACAGGTGACACCGCTGCGTCGGCCGCTTGGCCTCTATGCCTTCTTATATGTCTGCGTCCATTTGCTGATCTTCGTTTGGGTTGATTATGGCCTGAGTTGGCCGCTGATTGTGGAAGCGATCTTTGAGAAGCCCTATGCCCTGGTCGGCTTCACTGCCTTCCTGCTAATGCTCCCCCTCGCCGCCACCTCTACTAAGGGGGCGATGAAAAAGCTGGGGAAGAACTGGAAAAAGTTGCACAAGCTGGTCTATCTAATCGGCATTCTGGCTGCCTTCCACTACATCTGGCTTTCCAAGTCACCTTTCCCCCAACCGGCTCTCTTTGCCCTTATCATTGGCAGCCTGTTACTGCTGCGTCTACCAGCCATCCGCCAGGCCTTTGTCCGCTGGCGCAGCGGCCGTAAACGCCAACAACACGCCCAACGTCCGCCCATCACCAAACCGATCAATACGCCGCTAGAAGTGAGCGAAGAGCGTTGAAGTTGTGGCAAGTAGCAGGTTGCAAGTGGCAAGCCGCAAGTTAAACCAGTAGACCTGCCACCTGCCACTCGAACAGTTTGCCGCGCAACCACCCATTTGCTATAATGCTTTCTCAGCCGGGGCATGGCGCAGCTTGGTAGCGCGCTTCAATGGGGTTGAAGAGGTCGTGGGTTCGAATCCCGCTGCCCCGACAAGCGATTGACCTGGAAACGCCGCGTTTTGTGCGCGGCGTTTTCGTGTCACTCGGCACAAACCATGAGCAAACCAAGTACCACGCGCATCCACAATGGGTTCGCCTTGTTGCTATCGATCATCGGCGCCATTCTCTGCCTGGCTTCCCTGGCGGCCGATGTTGTGGGCCTTGATCTGACACCCGGCTTTGGCATCTTGCAGATGTTCCTCCTCCTGTTGGGGATCTCCTTCCTGACAGTCGCCATCTACCTTTATCTCTATAGCTTGCGGCCGCGAGACGCCCCTCGTTCCCTCCAGGCCGACATCGGTATTCGTCTGGCTGCCACCGGATTAGTGCTATGCTACGTCGCCGGTCTGGCCGACCTGATCCGTATTGGCACACATATCATGCCCAATTTTGAGCGACCTCATGTTGGCCCGTTGCAACTGGGGGGATTTTTGCTGGGGATTATTACGATAATGCTGGGGCTGACGCTCTACCACAGCAGCCGCGGTTCCCACTGGCGCCAAAGCTCATCCGTCCTCGACCTGCTCAACGGCCGGGGAGAGAGTGAGGAGTGAGGAGTGGGTAGTGGCGAGTCGAGAGTACTCAATCCTCCCCACTTCTCACTCCCCACTATTGCAGTCCGCTCAATTGGAAGGGCTGGTTGAGGACGGTGAAGGTTGCTTCTCCGGTAGAGAGCGGCCGTTGGTAGGTCACGCTAAATTGCAGCGTTTGCCCCGGCGGAACCGTCCAGGGGAAGGGTGGGTTCGAGGATAGCAACACGTAATCGGAGCCAGTGGCGGTACGCAATGAGACCTCTTCCCGCGTCACGACAACGGGTTGCGAAGCAGCATTCGTCACCTGCCCGATGATGATCATATTGTTCAAGTCTTCGGTGATCTGTACTTCCACCAACGAGACAATCGTATTTTGCCCCGCCTGTTCGCCACCGGTAAAAGGAAGTTGGATCTCCGCCTGGCTGCCGGTAGCGATATTCATAATCGTCCAGGTCAGCATCGGGCTGACCAGACCGGTAGGAATCTGGTAGCCAACAGTGGCATCCAACGATTGACCGGCATTGACAAAACCACTGACCGGAGGATTGACCCCAAGCTGGCTGGCAATTGGGTTTTGCACATATTGGTTGCCCAGCTCGTCACGGAGGATGAAGTTATAGCTGCTGGTGTCAACGGCCGTTAACCCCGCATTTTGCAACGTCAAATCAACCACAAAGAAGGCAAATCCCGGCGGCGCTTCCGGCCGGTCGGCCAGATAGGTCGTATCGTTGGCCATGATCTGTAAGTCGCCCAATTGCACCGTCTCGCCCAAGGCTACCGTATTATCCCCGCCATTGTTGGCCGTTTGGTCTACCACATAGCGGCCCTTCACCACCAGGCGATCACCTCCCGGCGCGCCGAGTAGCAAGACAGTGATCCCCGGCGATTGCTGGCTAAATACCGCCCGGTCGGTGGCCGGAACCTGGCTACGGCTGTCGAATGTAAAGCGGTGTGCGACGTTTTGCCGCGTGGTCAACACAATTTCCTGGCCTGGGGCTAGCCCTTCAAGCAACGCCCGATTTTCGTCTGATTCGGCCAGACCGATCACATAATTGACAATCGTTCCATACACCCACACCGCACTGTTATCGCCGGAGAATTGTGGGTTCCACAGCCCATCGGCGGCAATCGTCTGCGGTTCAACGGCAAATTCCTGATTGCCAATCGTCATCCCCGCCGGAATATCGAGCGTAACCGAAACGGTATCGGAGTCGCTGATCCCCTGGATAATGGGCTGGCTGGGGGCGGCCTGACCAGTCGCTTGGGGGAAGGGGGTGGGTTCGCCGGTTTCGGCCGTTGGCCCCTGTTGCAGCAAGGAACGAGCCAGATAAGCGCCCATCACACAAGCCGCAATCACCGCCACCGCG
This sequence comes from uncultured Ardenticatenaceae bacterium, assembly GCA_964410625.1. GTDB lineage: Bacteria > Chloroflexota > Anaerolineae > Promineifilales > Promineifilaceae > CAYPHY01. The sequence continues at coordinate 285,062 of CAYPHY010000002.1, forward strand.
GCGATAATACCCAGAATGAGGATAGAGCGATTGGCCGTCGGGCCAGAGCTTGGCGTTTCAGAAGACATTGAAGACTTTTTTGCAACGAATTGGCGCGAATTACCGCGAAACAGAGATTAATTCGCGAAAATTCGCGTTAATTCGTTGCAGAACTTTAAGGGATTCCGATTGGTAGCGGTTGGGGAGCAACGCGCAACAAGATATTTGATTCTCCTGCGCCCACAATCTGGCGGAAGTTCAGGAAAGGCACTTCCACTCGAACTGCCCCCGTCGTCGCAACGGAAGGAAACGAAGCAACACCCTCCGCATTAGTATAGCCAAAGGCGATCAATCGGCCGGTGGCATTATCATAGAGAAAGACGGCAATATCAACAATCCCCTCCGCCGGTTCCGGCATAAAGTTAAAATTACTATCATAATAAACGGTGACGTTCACCGTTGCCGCTTGTTGGCCGCCGGAAAAAGGCGTAGCCGTCGGCAAGGGTTGGATGGTGACAACCGGAATAACAACCGGCGATGGGGTCAGAAAAGAGAAATCAATCGTCGGCTGTTCGGTAAGCGTGGCCATCGGCGTGACGGTTGGAACGACTACACCGCCACCGCCGCCGCCCGTGCCAGGAGGCTGCGGCGGCCGCGGGGCCAGCGTCGGCGTTGCCGTCGGCGCAACCTCGGAAACGCAGGAGAGCGTATAAGTATTGCGCGGTGCCTCGGCCAGCGGAACGGGGTTCACCGGGCCAACGAGGATATGAAGATAACCGGTGTAGGTGGAAAAGTAGGTCAGGCGACTGCCACGATCATTGATGTCCTTGTCGTTGTTGCCAAGCTGCGGGTTAAAGTCGTTGCCGTTGGCGTCGAGGAAAATGATGTTGGTGTCGGCCACCGAGTCGGCCGGGATTTCCGTCTCGCAAGTATAGGTGATGCCCGGCCGCACCCACAGCTTGTAGTAATCATTATCCGGCCCTTCGTTATAAGGGGGAACAAAGTTGAAGTTACCCTGCGAATTTTCGGTGAGTAGGTAGGCGAGTTCCAGTCGGCCGTTTGGTTCCGCGTCATCAGCGCCCTCGCGAACCGGCAACACAGTAGGTGTCGGCGTCACCGAAGGTTCGAGGACTTCCTCCACCTGCATACAATAGGTCAACCCGGCCGGGTCGGTGCCGTCCTTGTTGACAACTCGCGCATAGAAAAAGCCGTCGGCATCGGCGCGGACAATCGCCTCTGAGCGCCGGTCGCCGATATTTTCAGTGCCACCAACATCATCATTTTGCGCCACACGGCCGCCGGTCGTGTTAAACACTTCCATCACCGTGTCCAGCCCCGGCGAGAGATCATCAGTCAAGACACGGTAGAAGCTGCCTGATTTGACGGAGAAGCGGTAGAAGTCAATATCCCCTGGTGGCCAGAGGGTCAGGCGACAGGTTGCGGCCGCGCCTACTGCAATCGTAAACGAATCGTCAAAGGTCTCATTCGGCTCCGCATCATCCACAAATATCCGCGTCGCTGTCGCTTGCGATGGAGGTGGTGTATTCGTGGCGATGTCGTCTTCATCAATGGTTAAAAGGGCCGTGCCTCGACCTAAGACGGCCGTATCCCCCGTTTGTAATTGCAGGACGAGATTGACCGTCCTATCTCCCTGATTAAAAATAGTGTTGTTTAGAATGGTGACGGTAAACTGCTGGTTGGCTGTTGAGCCGCTGGGAAAAATTAAAGTTCCTGATGCAGGCCGATAATCCACATTCTCCTCGGCCGTTCCGGGGAGGGTGAAATAGCCAACCCTTACTTCAGCGTTTGGCGCAGATGAAATGCCAACTGTGATATTAACTGTCCCATCATCCTCATCTACACTATATGTAGCATTCGTAAATCCCACTGTTGGAAGTTGTTGCTGAATAGCATGTATTTGCCTGGGGGAGTTCTGGGACAACCACAAGACAACCACCAGGAGTAAACCGGCGAGGAGAAAGAAGAAGCGCACTGTTGCAGGGCGTCGTACCATGTGGTTTTTAGCGGGGGGCCCCAATGCTGGGAGCCTATTCCCTAAACAAGATAGCGGGATTATAAGTAGTGTCAGGGTGGCAAGCAAATTATGTTATCTTTTTTCACGCACCGGCAACGCACAACGCGCTACTCGTCATTCTGAATGAGCTGTCATTCTGAACGAAGTGAAGAATCCCTTGTAATCGCTTAAACCAACAAGTCACCAGGGATTCCTCGCTCCGCTCGGAATGACGGACAACACACTTATTAAGACGAAACGCTCTCCTCATAGAGGGTATTTATTGGTTCTGGCGTAGGCGAATTAGTTCCGCTTGTAACCGCGCGATCTCGGCCGCCGCCGCTTGCTGTTCGGCCGCTAATTCGTTTGGCGTTAACAACCAGGTCTGCTGAACGGGATCAAAAAAGCGCAACACATGTGGCATGTCTGGCTCATCGGTGGCCTTTGTCCACAGTTCAAGACCGAGGAGATCGCTTTGCAAGCCAACAACCCCTTTATCCTCTAGAGATAAGGTAGGGTAGGGTTCAGCCTTCATGCCGGTCAAGTGAAAACCTTGCAGTGGAGGATCAAGATAGAGGCCCGTTGGGTCAAAGAGAAAGTATTCTTCGATGCCCAGGCCGAGGTAGAGACCCCGTTTCCAACCTAGATCATCCCGCCAGGTTGCTTCAGAGGCAAATTCAAAGACGACATCCGGCGCTTTACCCTCCTCCCAAACGCAAAAACTGCGCCGGTGTCCTTGTGGCACGCCAAAGGCTACCAGGACATCAGGAGCAACTGACTTAGTTGGGTCTCCTTCTACATAATAGACAAGTAAATCTGCTCCCACATAAATATCTGCATCCTCTTTGAAATACTGCTGTAAGGCAAACCTTGTGTCTGTGATGCAATAGTAATGGGGGTCATTTTCGGCCGTCGGCTCACCATCCGAGTCAGGGTAATAAAGAGAGGAACGCTGTAATAGCGGTCGAGCAGATTTTAGTCTAGGAATTGTCGCATCAATTGTCATGGCGCGTCTCCGATAACATCATTCTATGAGGAAATAAGGGTATTGGTCAAGTATGAACTGGTTCATCTACGATTTAACGCGGAGATGCGGAGAGGTAAAGAGGCATAGCTTTATGCGATTCTCTGAGCCTTTGCAACTCTGCAACTCTGCGTTTTTAGAGACATGCTTGACCTAATTTTCGGATGGACTATTAACTAAAACCAACCGCTCAAGATAGGCCGTGTTTTCGCCTGGTAAAAGATTAATCCTCACCAAATCAGGCCAGGTGTAGAGCGCGGCCGCTATTTGGTAATCACTCGGCGGCAACTCGGCCGCGACCGGAATCTCGAACCAGGTGATAAACCCATCCCCTTCGCGCCACTGGATGCTGTCGAAGCCAGGGCCGTCGTGTTGGGCGACGACCTGGTTATCGGCCGTCAACAAATACGTCCCAATGTGGAGCAACTGTTCCGGCGGTGTTGCCACCACCCGCCACTCCAATGTCAGCGGCAGCGGCTGTCCAGGGACCAGGTCGCCGCGTTCGTAGCCGACCAGGGATGCCCCGTTTTCCCATTCGGCCAGCGGTTGGGGGTTGGCGGTGGCGGCCGTTTCCCGCTGGTAAAAGCGCCATACTTCTTCGCGCACGGTGACGACCGCAGCGGGGAGCGGTGTGGCGTTGGCTGCCACCCATTGCGAGGCGCGGCTGGCTGGCCGGGCGTCGAGGTAGATGGCGCAGGGTGCAGGGAGGGGGACGGCCGTTTCCCCATCAGCCAACAAGATGCGCTCCGGTTCCGTAAACTCCTGCAACAAGGCCAGTTTCGAGTTTTCCACCTGATGCCCTTCGGAGAGGACGACCAGATCACAAGCAGGATATTGCTTGAGGAGATTGCGAGACTGAGAGATTGTTTCGCGCATGTGGTGAATCTGGATCAGCGTCCCGTCTCCGGCGGCGCGTGCATCCTGATAGCTGAGATTGAAGTAGATTTGGTAGGCGAGCAGGGCAAGCGGGAGTAGCCAGTAGGCAGTAAGCAGTAGCCAGTAAGCAATGCGTGGCAAAGAATCCGCAATCCGCAATCCCCATTCCGCAATGAGCGCGAGGCCAATGCCGAGGATCATAAAGTGGGCCGGCCATTGGCTGAGCAAGTAGTAGTTTTGTAGATAGACCGACGAACGCAGATAAAACAAGAGGGGCGCTAGGAACCACAGCAGTAGTATCCATAATGCGCTTTTCGTCCTCTGTTGGGTTTGCTCATCGCTGCCAGTCTGACTGGCTTTGTGGTTGGCAGTGAATGAGGCAACTAAAACAACCACCATAGTCCCCGACGCCACAACAAATAAGAAAGTCGCCAAATGGTCAAAACGAGTGACATAGGGGACGGCGCGGAAGAGTCCCTGGGCGTGGAGTAGGTCGAGGCTGAGTAATACGCTGGCTATACTCCAGGTCGCCTCCTGCCCGGAAAGACCGGCTATTGCTTGCAGATCCGCCCATCCTGTACCGGCCAGATAAAGCAGGTAGGGGATATAGGACAGCAGAAACAACGTGCCGCCCAGCACGACATGGCCGATATTGACGCGCCGCCAGAAGATGAGCAGCACGGCCGCAATGGTTACCGCTTGCACGGCCGATCCCGGATGAAGCTGGGTCATGATCGCCGCTGCCACCAGGGAGCTGAGCAGGTAGATGGCACGCGGCCGCTCGGCGATGTAGAGCAGCAACCCTCCCAACGCCAGCGCGGCAAAAGCAGGGACCATCGTCTGGTTCCAGATTAGCTGGCTCCAAAAGACGGCCCAGGGGTTGACGGCGAAGAAGGCCATCGCCCACAGCGCGGCACGACGGCCGAACAACCGCGCCGTCACCCAGCCGGTGACGACAACGGCCGCCATCCCGCCGAGCAGGGTCAGCCAGGCGACGCTGAGAATGTCGGGCCAGAGGCGCAGCGCGACGGCATAGAGGTATTCGATCATCGGTGGGTTGACGAAGCCCACCGATGATTTGTTCGCCGCCAGCGGCATCTCACCGCCGTTGACCCAGCGCATCGCCGTATTCAACGTAAACGCCTGGTCGCCCCAAAGCCCCGTCGTTTCCAGCCCGCGCACGCGCAGCAAGAACGCCACTGATAGTATAAAGAAGGGAATTAACCACGAAGACAATAAAACACGAAGTTCCTTTTTCGCGCCTTGCTGTCTTTGCGGTGAATTATTCAGCAGACTCATTTTCACCAAATAGTTTAAGGGCTATCGCTTCGTAGCTGCCTTCAAAGTCGCAACGGCCGTATAGCGGGCAACGACGACAATATGCGCCGCCAGTGAACTTTTCCAGGTTGGCGCGATTGAAGTAGTAGGGCTTTTGGCTAAAGGTGCTGGCAACCCATTGCCAGGAGAGGTTGTTGCTGGCCGGGTCGCCATCAAGCAGATGTTGCAGGAACCAACGCGCCCCCGCCTGCCACTTCACCCGCCGCCAATGGACGACGTAGGCGGCCGTCCACATCCGCGCGTGGTTGTGGAGATACCCTGTCTCCGCTAACTCACGACTGAAGGCATCCATGCAGACCAGTCCTGTCTGGCCCCGGCGGATGTCATCGGGGAGTTCATCGGCGTAGTCGTCGGCCGTCAAGCCCGTCTTATACGCTTCCTGGTCCTCCCAAACCCCCTCGCCAATCGCCTCATAGACCCGTTGGAAATAGTCGCGCCAGCCCAATTCATTGATGAATTTTTCAGCATCCTTGTCTTTCCCTCCGGCCGAGCGTACCTTGTGCAAGGCCATATCGCGCACTTCGGCCAGACTCAGCACCCCATGACGAATATAGGCCGACAGCCGCGTGACCGCCCCATCCAGATAGTTGCGCGTCTGGCGATAGCGGTAGTCCACCTGGCTGCGACGCAGGGCGGTTTCCGCCGCGCGACGGCCGCCGCGTACCTGGGTCACATGGTCATCAGTGGCCGCGGCCGCCACAAACTGCTCGCGCAAATAGGCGATCAACTCATCACGGCTGGCAAACTCCCGCCGCAAATCACCTTCTTGAAGTTCGCTCATACAGGGAATGATCACGCAAAGACGCAAAGTACGCAATGTGGGGAAAGAGAGTGGAGATTAGAGATTGGAGAATACACAAATAGACTACTATACCAGTACACCAATATACTATTTATAGCATATCGGAGAGATTGTCCACTATCGCCCGGAGCGTTTTCACGGTGCGAACAATGCCAGCGGGGTCGCCGCGAAAGTCGAGGCGTTTGGGGGAAGGGGGATGCGGCCGCACAATCCGCAAGCTGCCACATAGCTCGATCTGTGCCGCCGCGATGCCTAATTCTTGCGAGGCGTAGCGGGTGATGGTGTGGCTGACCAGGCCACCGGTGAAGCGATGGTGGTTGAGGACAAAGTGGTCCCAGCGCAGGCGTTCAAATTGTCGCGCTTGGGCGGCCGTTGTCTCAACAAATGACTCCTCCTTTAGGCTATCCAGAATGATCGCTTCGTAGTCCGGGCAACTTACGCCGCCAATCGTCCCAACGGCGATGCCAATGCGATGCCGATTGCTCATCCCATGTATATCCAGCACAAAGCCAATGTCACAGTCGGCAACCAACGAACGCAAGCAGTCCTTGTAGGGCGAGTCCACATCCCAGTTGGGATCGCTGTCGGAGAGGGCATAGGAATAGAGGACATGCGCTCCCGTCTCGGCCGCCACCAGCCGGGCGATGGCTGACGTGTACTCGTCCTCTTGTTTATAGCGGCCGTTGCGCCTGTGGGCTGCGCCGTGTGGGGCGGAGAGCAAAATGGGCAACCGGCCCCGCTCATAACGAAAGGGCGGCCGTCCATCCGTTGGCGGCTGGCGATAATCCACCTCCGTTTCCAGCGCGATCAATTGGGCTAGTAAGGTATCTGCATCCACTGTCCCTTTATTGTAGCACGTCCACCTGTAGCGCGGGTTGGCAACCCGCGTTAGCGCCAATCCACCAAACGGTTGATCGGCCGCTCCATCACGCGGTTTTCCAAAACCCAACAGCGGATGGGTTACGGCCGCGTCCTCAACAGGCATACTGTAGACAGCAATCAAACGGGGGCATCGCCCCCTTATACACTATCTTTGCAGTTTTTGTAATAGTAAAAAAAGGGACGCAGATCAGCGCTGATCATTCGCGAATTGACGCTGATCCATTCTAAAAATCAGCGTTAATCTGCGTTGTATCAGCGAAAATCAGCGTCCGCTTTCAAAGTGCAAACAGAGTACTTATAGAAAGGAAAAGAAGAACGATATGCAACCAATTATCTCAGTGCAAAATTTACAGAA
>CAYPHY010000002.1:292431-296616 GCA_964410625.1 uncultured Ardenticatenaceae bacterium
GAAAGGAAAAGAAGAACGATATGCAACCAATTATCTCAGTGCAAAATTTACAGAAACGTTATGGGGATATGGTAGCGGTCAACGACATCAGCTTTGATGTCCAACCTGGCGAGATATTCACCATCGTCGGACCAAACGGCGCGGGCAAGACTTCAACGGTTGAATCCATCATCGGTCTGCGTAAGCCCGATAGCGGCTCCGTCTCGCTTCTGGGCATGGACCCGCAGCAACAACGGGCGGAGATAGCGCAACGAATTGGCGTCCAACTGCAACACGCCAAACTCCACGACCGCCTCAAGGTGTGGGAAGCGTTCGACCTCTTCCGCACCTTCTATCGCCGCACCATCCCCTGGGAACCCCTGCTGGAGCATTGGGGGTTGAGCGAAAAGCGCAACACGGCCGTGGACAAACTCTCCGGCGGCCAGCAGCAACGGCTATTTATCGCCCTCGCCTTGCTCAACGACCCAGAGGTGGTGTTTCTTGATGAGTTGACCACCGGCCTCGACCCGCAGGCACGCCGGGCGACGTGGGAGCTGGTGCGAGATGTGCGCGAACAGGGCAAGACGGTCATCCTCATCACCCACTTCATGGACGAGGCGCAGGAGTTGGCCGACCGGGTGGCGATCATCGATCATGGCAAACTGATCGCGCTCGACACACCGGCCAATCTGATTAAAGGCTTGAACCAGGAGAAACGGGTTATTTTCACACCCAATACCTCCTTCAACCCGGAACTATTACGCCATAACAACGGGGTGACGGGCTATGAATGGAACGGCCGCCAACTCATTGTACGCGGTCAGGGAGCATTGCTGCAACATGTGGCGGCCGAATTGGAGACCCAGGGCGTCACCCCCACCGACCTACGCCTGGAAAGCGCATCCTTAGAAGATGTCTTCCTGACGCTGACGGGGAAGCAGATTAGGGACTAAGAGATTAGGAGACTAAGAGACTGAGAGATTATGAGACTGAGAGATTGAGAGACTAACCGGAAGCTTGGAGTCTCTCATTCTCCTAGTCTCCCAGTCTCCTGGTCTCCTTCTACAAAAGGATTTTTACGATGAACACACTCGCAAAAGTAACCTGGACAGAGTTGAAACTTTACTTTCGTGAACCGATTGGGACGTTTTTTACGCTGGCGTTTCCCTTATTGATTCTGGTACTGTTTGGCAGCATTTTCGGTAACAATCCATCGGCCGAGCTAGGCGGCATGGGCCGTCTCGACCTGACCACGCCGGGATATGTCGGCTTGATCATCGGCAACATCGGCCTGATCGGCCTGCCGATTACGCTGGCTTCCTATCGCGAAAATGGCATCCTGCGTCGCTATCAGGCCACGCCAATCCAGCCCACCACCATTCTGTGGGCGCAAGTGCTGGTCAGTGTCTTGATAACTTTCCTCGGTACAGGCTTGTTGATGCTGGAGGGGAGATTGCTCTTTGACCTGGTTTGGCCGGCCGTTTCCTGGCAGTTGGCGCTGGCAATCATTCTCAGTGGGTTGAGTTTCTTTGCGGTGGGCTTTGTCCTGGCTGGACTGTTGCCCACGCCGCGCAGCGCCCAGGCAGCAGGCATGGCCCTCTTTTACCCGATGCTCTTCCTCTCTGGCGCCGCCTTCCCGCGCTTCATCATGCCGGAGACGGTGCAACGGGTCGCTGAGTTTCTGCCGCTGACTCATGTGGTCATGCTCCTGGAAGACCTCTGGATCTCCGGCACATGGAATCTGACCTCGCTGGGGGTCGTTGTGGGGATGCTACTACTCAGTCTATTCGTCTCCGGTCGCACGTTCCGCTGGGAGTGAGTTAGAAGGTTGAAGGATGAAGGCTGAAGGATGAAGATATTTCATCCTTCAGCCTTCATCCTTTTTATGATCGCGTCCCCGTGAAATTTGGTACACTTGACGAGATAGCTTAGAAACCAAGTTTCTACTGAGAACTTCATGTTAGACGATAAACAACACCAGGAAGCGGCCGAACAGTCCGACATTTGGGATCGCCTGAGCTGGGTTTGGTCTGCCCTTTATTATCTGACGCTTTTCCTCTCGGCCTATCTCGCGCTCAGCGACCCCGACCTATCCGCCAGTGAGCGGAGTTGGATTATCGGCGGGACGATCTTCCTCGCCGTGTGGCAAGGACTGTTAATCGCCTACATGCGCACGGCCAATTATCGCGAACGGCCGCTTTTCCCTATCATCTACCTCGCTGTTTTGATCGCCTGTTGGTACTGGTTGGCAGGCATTGACCCCCCCTTTTACTTTCTCCTTTTTCCCATTTTCAACCATATCTTTTCCCTGCTGCAAATGCGTCTGGCTATTCCAGTGAGTCTCATGCTTTCTGTGCTGGTCGCCATTTCACAACTGCGCGGCCAGGGGCCAATTACGCTAGACAACCCCATTATCTGGATCTACCTGGTATTGGGCGGTTTCGGTGTTGTCTTTTCCCTGTGGCTCCAGGCGATTATTGCTCAGAGCGCACGCCGACGAGAGCTAATCAATGAATTACGACGTACCCAGGCGACTTTGGCCGAGTCGGAACGGAACGCCGGGATATTGGCCGAGCGGCAGCGACTGGCCCGCGAAATCCATGATACCTTAGCCCAGGGGTTCACCAGCATCATCATGCATCTGGAGGCAGCCGAACAAGCCCTTCCCGACGATCTCGATACCGTCCATCGCTATTTGGACCAGTCGCGCCGCATTGCCCGCGACAGCCTCGACCAGGCGCGTCAGGTGGTGAATGACTTACGCCCCGATCTGTTGCAGCGCGAACCGCTGCCGAGTGCGATTGAACGAGTTGTCCGGCGTTGGTCAGAAGAAAGTGGGATCGCGGCCGAAGCAGTGACCACCGGCACAGTTTACTCGCTGCATCCCCAAGTGGAAGTGACGCTCCTCCGCGCCACCCAAGAAGCCCTGGCCAATGTCCGCAAACACGCCCAGGCCAGCAAAGCGGCCGTTACCCTCTCCTACATGGATGATGTGGTGATGCTGGATGTGCAGGATGATGGCGTTGGCTTGAAGAAGAGATTAGAGATTGAGAGATTAGAGACTGAACCTAATCTTCAATCTTCAATCTCCAATCTCCTAATCTCCCAATCTCCCAATCTCTCTTCTCCCGGTGGCTTCGGTCTGCGGGCGATGGGTGAACGGGTTGCCATGTTGAATGGTACTATTTTGCTGGAGAGCACTCCGAATGAGGGGACGACACTGGTGGTGGAAATTCCGACAGGGCAGGTGGAGGGTGGTGAGTAGCAAGTGGTAGGTGGCAAGCAGCAAGTGGCAAGTGGCAGGTGGCAAATGGCAGGTGGCAGGTGGGCGATGAGTGAACCGCAGGTGGATGGAAGATGGCAGTGATACGGATTGTGATTGTTGACGACCATATGGTGGTGCGCGAAGGGCTGAAGGGTATTTTGGAGGGACAGCCGGATTTCGAGTTGGTTGGGGAAGCGGGCGACGGTCACGCGGCCGTGCGCCTGGTCAACGAACTGGCCCCTGATGTCCTCTTGCTCGACTTGCGTATGCCAGGACTAGACGGGGTAGGGACGATTCGCAGCCTGCGAGGGGCGGGAAACCGGGTCGGCGTGCTGGTACTGACCACCTATGACAGCGATGCCGACATCGTTCCGGCGATAGAGGCAGGCGCCACCGGCTATCTACTCAAGGACGCGCCACGCGATGAACTGTTTCGCGCCATTCGCGCCACCGCTCGTGGCGAATCGGTGCTGGCCCCGGCCGTTGCCACGCGGTTGATGACGCGGATGCGCGCCCCCGCCCAGGAGCAGTTAAGTGCGCGGGAGATCGAAGTCCTGGAATGGGTGGCGCGGGGAAAGAGCAACCGGGAGATCGGCCGCCAACTGCACATCAGCGAAGCGACCGTCAAAACCCATCTGATCCATATCTTTGGCAAATTAGGCGTTTCCGGCCGCACCGAAGCCGTGACCGTCGCCCTGGAACGCAACATCCTCCACCTTGATTAGCACTTGCACTTTGCATCGAAATTACGCAGATTAACGCGAATTTAGGCCATTTTCGCGTCAATTCGCGCCAATTCGTTGCTAAAAAACGTAGCTGCATAAGTTTTATAGATGTTGCGTCTACCCCTGGGATAATTTATACTGCTCCATACGGTTGGATGACGAGGGTGCAAGCACATGGGATCAGCGACAAACGAAGAAATTATCCCCTTTTTGCGG
>CAYPHY010000003.1:0-214278 GCA_964410625.1 uncultured Ardenticatenaceae bacterium
CGCTCCTAATGAGCATCATCAACCAACAACAACCAAAAGCTACAGTTTAGCTTAGCAGAGTAGCAAAGAGTGGCAACCGCGAATTTGAGAGCAATTGCTCTCAAGCCCAGGCGGTTGCCACTCTTTTTTGTCGTGTAAATCGTTGTTCCGATTATTGAACAACTCAACGGTCTGACTATCGCTTTACGAAGATCAAGAAGATACCCTCTAGCGGTAGGGCGCCATCCTCGCCGCCATCAGCGACGGTGAAGCGGAACTCGTCTGGCGGGAGGAATACGCTCATGTGCGTGTAAGTCAGACGGCCGTTATTCACATCCTCCTGCGTAAAGGTGCCTCCCAGTGGCAAGGTAGCCCCGTTCAGACGTAACTCCCCATGTTCCGGCAGTTGGGTAAGCGTATAAGTCAATTCCGCTGGCCCATCATCCACGTCTTCCGTCAACAGCACGGCCGAATCAATTGTGATTGTGTCACTCACTACGACCGTGGCCTTGTGCGCTATCACTTGCGTATAGAGGTGGACCGTGTGCGCTACGCGCTGGGCAGAGAGGACATCCAGCTTGCCGTCACCATTCATATCAATCATAAAGACCCCATAAGCACCGGTGGCGGCGATGTCAATCATGTGCTTGGTGAAGTTGCCATTGCCATCATTCTCGTGCCAGGCGACCGTATGGTCCTGGCGGCCGGTGGCAACCGCGTCCAGGTCGCCATCCCCATCTATATCGGCCGGGATGACACTGCGCGCTCCCCCGGTCTCATCATCAAGGATATTGCCCAAAACAAAGCCACTGCCAGTATTACGATACCAGGCAACAGTGTTGTCATCTGCGCTGGCGGTAAGCAGGTCAAAATCGCCATCGCCATCTACATCGGCCGGTGAAGCGTAATAAGCGCCTATACGCTGATCATCAATAACATGCTTGGTGAAGTTCTGATTGCCATCGTTTTCCAGCCAGGCAACTGTGTTGTCGCCATAGCTGGCTGTGGCGATATCAATGTCGCCATCACCATCCAGGTCGGCCACCTCTGCTCTTTTGGCGTCCATTGCATTGTTATCAACAATGTGGCGGGTAAAAGCGAGATTGCCGTTGTTTTCATACCAGGCGATGGTCGCGGCGTCCTGGCTGGAAGTGACAAAATCAATATCACCGTCCTCGTCCATATCAACACAGACAATGGAGTGCGCCCCATCCGATGCATTGTCAACGATTCGACGGGCGAATTTGCCGCCACCATCATTGCGATACCAGACGAAGGTATCAGCCAGATAGCCGGCGGCCAGCACGTCCATATGACCGTCTTGATTCACATCACAGAGACCTGCCGGGTATGCGCCCGCCAGCTTCGCATCTAGATCCAATTCCTGGAAGTTATTGTTGCCATCATTTTGGTACCAGACTACGCGGCCGTTTCTATAATCTGTGGCTGCGATGTCCAGATCACCATCACGGTCCAGATCGGCCACAACGACGGCATGGGACTCTCTAACTTGCTTACCGATTATCCGCCTTGTGAACCCAAGCTCCGCCGTAACAAAGTACGGTGGGTCGTTGAGCGTTGATGAGACTGAGATCGTTACTGTAGCGATATTAGAAAGGGCTGTGCCATCACTGGCCTGATAGGTAAAGCTATCTTGCCCGACAAAACCAGCGGTTGGTGCATAGGTGAATGAGCCATCCGCATTCAGGTTCAATACGCCATTCGCCACATCACTCACCAACACGGCTTGTAGTGGCCCCCCATCCGCATCCGTATCATTGGTCAGCACCCCGTCGGCCGTGTCCACTGTCAGTGAAACACTTTCTGGAGTCTCATAGCTATCATCATTGGCAACGGGCGGACTATTTTCCCCAGTCACCGTCAACGCGACAGTCGCCACATTCGAGGTAGCCGAGCCGTCAGTGGCCTGATAGGTGAAGTTGTCCTGCCCAACATAGCCGGGGTCGGGCGTGTAGCTGAACGAACCGTCGGCATTTAAGGTTAACACGCCATGCAGCACACCGTTTACCAACACTGCCTGTAGTGGCCCCTGGTTTGGATGGGCGTCATTTGCCAGGATACCGGCGGCCGCATCAACGTCCAGTGTTGTATCCTTCGGAGTCTGATAGCTATCATCGGCCGCCACCGGCGTGTCATCCACCGTGATTATCGTCAGCATGGTTGTGGCAATATCAGAAGAAGCGGAGCCAGCAGTGGCTCGATAGGTGAAGCTGTCCTGCCCATTGTAGCCGGGGTTTGGTGTATAGCGGAATGACCCATTTGTATTTAGATTGAGAGCACCATTCAGGACGCCATCGACCAGTACCGCCTGTAGCGATTCTTGCCCCTGGTAGGTGTCGTTTGCCAGGACGCCATTTGCCGCATCAACGACCAGGACTGTGCCTTCGGTTGTCTGGTAGCTATCATCAACAGCGACAGGCGTACCGCTGCCATCACCCACCGTTATCGTCACCGTGGCGTCGTTGGAAACGGCCGTCCCCTCATTGGCACGATAGGTAAAGCTGTCCTGCCCGCTGAAGCCAGTATCGGGAACATAAGTGAACGACCCATCCGCGTTTAAAGTGAGTAGGCCATTCGTTACATTGTCTACGAGCGTGGCCTGCAACGTCCCCTGGCCCACCTTTCTGTCATTCCCCAAAACGCCATTTGCCGCATTGACCACTAACGTCGTATTCAACGCTGTCTGGTAACTGTCATTAACCGCCACGGGAGACGGATCTCCACTGCCGTAGTCAACAACTATTGGCATCAGTACCAATCTGTCGGCATCCCCTTGGGCGGCTAAGGGACTGCCAAAACTGCTGATGAGTAGCAGTGGGCTTAAAGCGAGGATGATTTTGATCGCCTTCCAGAAGCCATTCAAACCATGCGTCGCCTCGCGGTCATCTTGAAAACCCGGAACTGGAATACGATTAAACCACTTGTACATGACATGTTCTCCTTCTAATAATCACTTATGTTCCGATCAGGTCATTCAACATAAAAACAACCCAAGACAATCTACACCACTCCATAGGAGAAGCGGTGTGGATTGGGTCTTTTTTACCGGCCTCAACTCACTATCTGACGTCAAGAGGGTTGGGCTGGCTACTTCATGTTACGGGGGATACAAGTCGAATGACCGCCTTGATATTGATTGCGAGTGCTGAACGTTACTGTGGAGTTCCATTTGGACATCGTGTAAATGCGGCCGTACTGCTTGCCACATTCAAACTGAAACCTATGAAGGATTGTAACGTATCAACGGCAAGAAAGAGGATACAGATATGGGTATATATTCAACTATTTATCCAGACCGCTAATAGCTAATTTAGCTCAATGCTCAGTCCACTGGCAGGCTTTTTGAATCCATGAGCCTTGCCACGCCAGAACAAATCTGGCTCAAAGACACAGGTGGTGTTGATATAGGCGGTGTTGTCGCCCGGTGAAGCAGGGGTACATAGGAAGATGTCATTCTTGGCGCCACTTACCCCAGAGGCACTAAACTTGCCATCAGCCATCAAATAAATATCACCACTATCCGGTGAAATCCATACCCCGGCAATCCCCTCGCTGGCTGTCGTCAATCCTACATCCGAGCCATCAAAGTAGAGCGACCAGTTTCCGCTGGTCGCTTCGCCCACTGTGTTGGCCTCAAACAGCAAGAGATCGCTATCCACAGCGGAGACGCCATCTACTCGAACTTTACCACTCGTGCTAATGACCAATTGCTGATCGACAGTGAAGCTAAAGGCGTTGATATTCTCTGCTTTCGTGGTCAACCCTACATCCGAGCCATCAAAATACCATTCAAAAAGACCGGAGTTGGCAGCGGTGGGGATAAAGCGGATGATGTCCGAGTCGTCAACTTTTCCCAGCCCGTTGATCTTGCCTGGAGCAAACAGGCTAAGCAAAATGGAACCATCGTCATTGAGATAGAACGCATCAATCCCTTTGGCAGGTAGCCCAACCGCAGAGCCATCAAAGAAGAGAGACCACGTTTCGGCCGCCTGATCAAAGGCTAGTATATCGGCCGGAGAATAGCGGATTCCATTGATTGTTCCTGCCTTGCGTGGCGTGATATAGATTGTACCGGCGGTTTCTTCTGTTGGGGGCGGCGGGGGCGTGTCCAGCGTGCTATCAAGCTGCACCGTTACTGCGCCGAATTCTGCGTCCACATGGTGGGCGAGGAGCAAGAGCGAGCCGGATTCAGGTTCCCCCTTTCTCCCTACTTGCACAAAATCCCAGCCTGTTGGTTCCGCTGAATTGGCATCCCACATTTTGAAGCGATAGGTAGCGGGTTTATTGTTCGTTGATGATTGAATATTGACTTTGAAAAAATAACGCTTGCCAAAGGTCAGCGGTCGGCCGTTTTCGGCCAACACACGGCCGCCGTTGCCCAACAACTGCATACCGGATGTGACTTGCCCGCCAGACTTACGCCAGCGATACCAGGCCAACGCACCTAATTCGCGCCATCCAACGCGGGGAAGGATGCCGTTGGAATCAAAATGTCCGCGCCAGCGCACCAGAACGCCAATGCCAGGGCCATTGCTGGGGGCGGGGAAACCACCAGCGTCAATCGCCTTGATGGTCACCGGAACCGTCACCGTATAGTCGCGCCAATTCATGTCGCCGAGTGCCAGCAAGCGATCATAGGCGAAGCGTAGCGGCCGTACCGTTCCTGCGGCCGAATCCAATGCCCATTCACCTGTAACCACCTGGGCGTGATCATTAATGGTGGTTGCTGTGCGCCAATCAAAGGTATAGGTTCCCGGTTCCCAACTGGCGCCGCCACCAGCATAGTGAATGGTCACCGGAACAATGGTTGGTGTGCTGGTCCCATCGTCGGCCGTGATCATAAGCTGGTTCACGCCCGACTGAAGTAAGCTGTACTCTATTTCGATAATGAAGTCGCCCGGAAGCGTCAGCCGCCGTTTATCAGGGCCAATATTCAATGATTGTATTGGGCCATCATTGAGCGAATAATGCAGAGAGGTGATTGGATTTGGCCCGGAAACGTTGCCGAGAATATTGACCCAGCGCTGTGGATCGCCGTTATGCCCGAATTGTTGGGTTGTGCCATTCCAGACAGTAATGATCGGACTATCGGACGTTGTTTGAAACGCTTCGCCCTGGAGGGAATCGGCCGTTGGCGATGAATAGACAAGAGGAGTGGTGACGGGACGGCCGTTTTCCAGAAATGGCTTTTCGTCTTCGATTGCGGATGTGGAGTTGGTGGGGTCGGTTGTGGGAATCGGGGAGGGAGACAATTCGGCCGATTTAGCCGCGCTGGCGAAGCTAAGGGCGAATAAGAGCAGTAAGAATGAAATGGTAGTAACTGTTTTACGCATCAAACCTTTCCACAGGCATCCCCGACCGGTTCAGCAATCCAGGCCATTGTATTCCATTGTTGCAATCGTAGCACATAAGGTATGCCAATCATCGCAATTGCCGCCTCGCTATGCCCATCATGCTATCATACAGCCGCCCGCTTAAGCAGTGGCTTACATTATGGCTTATATTTTCGAGCCTATATAGAACAAAGGGCAGATACAAGACCTGCCCTTATAAATGGATAGAGGAAAAGGATTGGTGATTGCCAGTGGGTGGAGGCGAGTGTGGGCTAACAACTGACGATGACACTCAGAAACGTGTGTCGTCCCAGGTTGGGCGGCGATGGGTCCGGTTCGACTGGCGGTTGATTAGCCGGGCGACAGTTACTACCAGGTATAGTCTCCTCATTCAGCCAAACATCCAGACGTGGTGTATCCCAGGTATATGGCTTGCCGAGAATATCCAGGTCGCCATCCCCATCCAGATCGCCGAGGCGTGATTCATGGTTGCCAAACCCTTCGGCAACAACGGTAGGGGTAAAATGCCCCTGGCTATCCCCCAACAGCACCCACATTTGTGCGCCAGGGTGGTGGTTGGGGTTGTCGGCCGCGAAGCGCATTTCAGCAACAAAAATATCGAGATGGCCGTCCCCGTTCACATCCCCAATTTCTAGTGAATGGCCGTTGTCTACGGGGCGGTCCAGAAGTTGCTGCCCAACCCACTGGTTGCCGTTCCACTCATACCATTTGAGCGGCCCTGGTTCGTCCCCGGCAACCAGGACAACTTCCGGTCGGCCGCCGGGTTTCAACTGTCCTACGGCCGAGCGCGTAGGCCGTTGCTCCTCGTCAATGGTGTTGGCCTGGAACGTTCCGCCGCCTGTGTGCTTAAACCAAAGGCCGCCGCCGACAATATCATCGACGCCATCACCATCTATGTCGGCCGCGGCCAATCCTTCATAGCTCTTACCGTCTGTCCATCTAAAAATGGAGGTGAAGTTCCAGCGTTGGGTGTTCCGTGGATCGGCCGGAATCTCAGCGAAAAATAGGCCCTTCGCTCCCTGGTTCCAAAAGACCAGTTCTCCTCGACCATCACCGTCAAAGTCACTGATAACCATGTCATGATGGTCATTCCCTCCACTGTTTTTAATCAAACGCTGCGTCCAGGAACGGTCTGGGGCAAAGTCTGGATAAGGATTTTCCCACCACCAAATCTGGTTGCTGTTGCCATCACTACCCATGACGATATCCAGATCACCGTCCCCATCAATGTCATGAAAGTGGCCTCCCGCTTCAATGCGTAGTGCGGCCTGTTCAACCACATAACGCTCCCAACCGCTTGCATGACGCCGATACCAAACGAGCGACGGCCCCGGAGTCTTGCGTGCCCCAATGAGAAAGTCATTGATCCCGTCGCGGTCAATATCGAGAATGTGGGCGACTGTTTGCTCGGTGCTATTGCTCGGCGGTGGTAAGTCGCCTGTGGCGGTGGATAGATGTCTCCAGCTAACTGCTGGAGTTGATTGTGCTGATAGTTGCTGGTGCAGCCCGCTGCTGACCAGAGGCAAGGCAAATAGAATGAGCAGGCAGGATAAAACTATCTTGCTCATCGCAACATACTCCTTTGAGGACCCGAATCCAGGGTCCTAAATCACAGGTGCAGATAAGGTTTTAGAACAACGGTTGTTGGGAGCAGTGATGGGGCAATGGTGGGCAATAATGGGGCTTGAACGCGTGAACAGGCAAATTAACGTTCCGCGACCTGAGTTTATGGTTGGTTTTACTACTTCGTTACATTTTTAGCGACAGCCTGGACGAAGCTGGATGGGGTTGCCTGTGATGAACGTGATGTTGACAGCCGTGGCTGTTGCTCAGAGGATTAAAGCATAAACAACTGTGATCTCAATAGCTATAAGGTCATATTCAGAGATATAGATCGGGATACATTCCACATGTATAGATCGCTGCTAATAAGTGCCGTGAACCGGCTCCCCCTGTAAGAGGGACCGGTTCACAGTCATTATAAACAAGCTTAACATCCTGTTTCAGAACGGTTTTCGTAGATATGGACGCGCGAATGCCACCACCCTTTGGAGAGGATGTCCAAATCGCCATCACCATCAATATCGAAAGGAACGGTAGATTGGTAATGGGAGTCGCCCTCATAGATCAACAACTGCTCCCAGTCGTTGCCTCGGCCGTCAACATTGGCAAATATCCATAGCGAACCGGGCAATTCAAACTGTCCACTGCCCCGGTTATACTCCCCGACGATCACATCCCAATCACCATCCTCATCCATATCAGCGACTTCCATACTCTCGGCATAGCCTCGTCCCGTAAGATTGGTAATCAGATGTTGTGTCCAGGTGGCGGTGGGGTCTGCAGGCTGCTCATACCAGACAACTTTACGCTCCTGTGGATCATGGCTATAGCCGATCACCGCGTCTAAATCACCATCGCCATCCACGTCCACCAACGAACTGCGACTGGGGTCCCCCTCACCGTCTGGGTGAATGGTGATCACTGTCCAGGTGTCGGCCGGATACTCATTCCGCAGCCACTTTGTCCCCAAATAAAGGTCGAGATCGCCATCATCATCCAGGTCGGCCGCACCCAGGTCTTCACCTTGCGCCACCTCAGAGATTTTGCGCCGTGACCAGGTATCGCCGGAAGGATTTGCGGGGACAGTTAGCAGTTGTACGCCGGTATCGTTGCGGTTTGGGTTTTCGGCGTCGTCCCAGGAAAGCGCGATTTGCAGCGGGCCGCCGGGGTTAAATTGGGCAACCACCACCCCCTGAATCGGATCATTGACGGGAACATCGAAGTCGTTGTCAATGTTCTCCAGAACGGTAAATGAGCCGTTGCCCTCATTCCGCGCCCAAACCAAAGGCCACCACACATCCACACCGGCCGTTCCCAACAAGTCCAGATCGCCATCTCCATCAAAGTCATGGACGGCAAGCGTATCTTCTAGCGGGGAGGACAGGGGGGAGCGCTGCCAAGGGCCGGCCGCGCCACTGCTGCTATTCTTATACCAGTACTTGCCGACTACCAGATCGGTCTTGCCATCACCGTCAATTTCCACCGGAAATAGAAAGGCAGCACGCCCCGGCCGGTTCGGGTCAATTACATGGCGTGTCCACTGGTCGAGCGAGGGTGGGCAGGAGGGAGGAGGGGTTGGCGTGGGGGGTGGTGGCGAGGATGACGAAGACGCCAGTAAAACGGGTAAATGGGAGAGCCTTTCTGTCGCTTGGACTGCGATTGCTGTCGTTTCTGTGCCGCCTCTTGCTTGTTGAAAGAAGACCACAAGCAGGGCAAAGAAGGCCAACGGCCCCCACTGTTTTAGCTTCATTATTCACTTTTCCTTTGCTTCTGTGCTGTACGCGGAGGATGGGATACGGCCGCACCTTACAGAGACAGGGTAGAGCGGGAGGTAAAGGCGTGGATGTGGGTATGGGTGTGGGTGCGAGGGTGTAAGGTGATCAGTTGCCGGATCGATCTGCGTTGTAGCGTTCCTGCATCTTCCACTACGTCACTTCTGTAATGTCCATCATTCCTATGATGTCCAATCACTATCACGATGTCTTGCAATAAACCTCTGAGGTCTTGCTATGGTTACCAGGCGAAAGCTGAAATTTGACCTCAGAGGTTTTGTGAAACCTAATGCGAGGCAGTATAAAAGAGGTGTAATGCCCATGTCTAGCGACTTAAGCAAACACTTGTCAATTACTCAGAAAGGGAGTTGCCCGTTCGTAGTCACGGCTGGGGACCATGACTACGAACGGCTGGATCAGGAGGGGAGAGGATTAATTACCCGGCACGATGTAGATACCATCAAGCTGTTTGCTGAAGCCATAATCAGCGCCGCGCCAATAGGGGCTGAAGTGGCAGGACGTGACGACTCCCCCAGAAAGGGGATTGCAGATGAAGATGTCCGACTGTTTGCCACTGGCCCCAGCCACGTTGAAAGGGCCATAAGTGGATAAATATATCCGTCCATTGCGGCCGTCAACCCATGCACCGCCAAGGTCCTCTTTGGTAGTGGTCAACTCCACAGCCGAACCATCAAAGTAAAGCGACCACGTACCGGCCGTCGTCTGCCCAAGCTGTGAGGGGGCAAAGGCCAATAAGTCCTTGTCCTGTCCCTTGATGTTGCCGACGGCAAAATTGCCAAAGGTACTGAGTAGCAAACGGCCGTCCGGGGCAACTGCAATCGCGTCAATATCTTCGGCCGCTGTCGTCAACCCTACATCAGAGCCATCAAGGTACCACTCAAAGCTTCCGGCCGTGTTTTCGCCCAGGCTGCTCGGCCGGAAGCGCACAATGTCGGAGTCATCCACCTTGCCCAAACCCGGCAGATTGACCACGGCCGCCATGCTCAGCAGAAGGGAGCCATCGGGCAACACCGTAAAGGCATTGAGATTCTTCCCCGCCAGCCCCACATCGCTGCCATCAAAGTAGAGTGACCAGCTTTGGTTGTTGCTCGAATAGGCGAGGATGTCTTCCGGGTTATAGCTTAGGCCGCCAACCTTACCCTTGGCCGAAGCGCTGATATAGATGTCACCAGCTTGCGGGAGATCGGGCGGCGGTGCAGGCAAAGTTGGCGTGGCGGTTGGGTTTGGTTTGGGGGTTGGGGTTGGTTGGCTACCACCCCCACCGCCTCCGCCGCCACACCCTTTTTGCTCATAGAGCAGCACCCGGTTGTGGCCCCAGCCGATGGAGATAATGTCGAGATCGCCATCATTGTCAATGTCTACCACCTGTGCGCCGTCGTGGTGTTCATCACCGGTGTGGACGAGATGTTGCGCCCAGTTATTCCCCTGACCGTCCACATTTTCAAAGACAAAGAGCCTGGCGGTGTTCGCTTTTTTCAGATTGTGTTCACCAGCTACCACATCCAGATCGCCATCACCGTCCATATCAGCCACGGAAACACTCATCGGGCCAGTGATGTTGGCAATCACCTTCTCTGACCAGGTCGCTGTAGCATTGGCCGGTTGCTGGTACCAGGCCAGCTTGCCTGTCTTGCTGACAGCCTCATAGCCAACGACCGCATCCAAACGGCCGTCGCCATTGATATCCCCCACTCCATTGCGGTCGGGCGTGTCGCTCGTATTGTGCAAGGTGTGGGCGGTCCAGTTTCCGCCACCGTTGTTGCGTAGCCATTTGGTCCCTTGCAACAGATCGAGATCACCATCGCGATCAATGTCGCCTACGCTTAAGTCCTCAAACTGCGAGGCAGGCGGCAATTGGCCCATTGTCCACGTGCTGCTGGCGGGATTGCCGGGGACGGTCAGGCGTTGAACGGCCGAGGTACGGGCATGCCAGGACAAGATAACGTCCGTACTGCCGGATTGAAAGTTGGCTACCGCCACCCCTTGTAAAAAGTCGCCGTTGCCTTGCTGAACATTATTCAAAATGGTGAAGTTGCCAGAGCCGTTGTTTCGCGCCCAGACAAACTGATTACCGTCCTGCCGCCGGTTCTGGTTGCCGCTCCACACCGTGCCGAGGATGTCCTGGTCACCATCCTTATCAAAATCGTAGACGGCCGCATACTGGTTCAGGGGTGCGCCAATCTCGCGCCGTGTCCAGTTGCCCCCTGCTGCACCGGGGTTTTGATACCACCACGCTCCGCTGATGATGTCGTCACGACCATCCCCATTGAGATCGGCCGCCTCAATAAACACCGCCCGCCACGGCCGGTTGGCGTCCACCACATGACGTTGCCATTGATCCAGCGAGGAAGTGCAGCCACCAGACGGGGTGGAACTGGGCCGGGGCGTAGCGGTCGGATTCCCCCCTCCACCTCCCCCACCACTATCACCATTGTTCAACCAGATGTCGAGACGGGGGGTATCCCAATTATAGGACTTGCCGAGGATGTCGAGGTCGCCATCCCCATCCAGATCGCCAATGCGCGATTCGTGATGACCGAATCCCGTTGCCACGACATCGGTGGTGAAGTTGCCCTGGCTGTCGCCATATAAAATCCAGGCGCTGGCATTCGGGTTGTGTTTTGCATGACCGGCCGCAAAGCGCATCTCGGCGACAAAGATATCGAGATGGCCGTCACTGTTTATATCAGCGATTTCTAGCGAGTGGCCGTTGTCAATGTTGCCTCCGAGGAGCTGGCGGCCGACCCAATTGCTGCCATTCCACTCATACCATTTCAACGGTCCGGCCTGGTCACCAGCCACAAAAACGACTTCGGGGCGGCCGCCAGCCTTTAGCTGCCCAACGGCGGCGCGGGTGAAGCGCTGGCTGTTGTCAATCAAATTGGCCTGGAAGTTGCTGCCGCCGCTGTGCTTAAACCAACGGCCGCCACCAACGATGTCGAGCTTGCCATCGCCATCAATATCCGCCTTCGCCAATCCTTCATGCATGGCCCCAGAAGACCATTGGTAGATGGCGGTATGCGCCCAGCCTTGTGTGGCGCGGGGATTGGCGGGGATCTCAGCCAGAAACAGCTTCTTCGCTTCCTGGTTCCAAAAGACCAGTTCTTCTCGGCCGTCGCCATCAAAATCACCAAAGATCATGTCGTGGTGTCTGTCTCCGCCGGAGTTTTTGATCAGATGGCGCGTCCAGCTTGTGTTTGGATTGTAATTGGGGTATGGGTTTTCCCACCACCAGATTTGATTGCTGCTGCCATCGCCACCCATCACAACATCGAGGTCGCCATCGCTGTCAATGTCGTAAAAGGCGCCACCCGCTTCAACGCGCAACTTGTTGGCGTCAATCATGTAACGCTGCCAGCCATTGGCCTGGCGGCGGTACCACATCAGCGCCGGGCCGGGGTTGCCGCGCGTGCCGATCACAAAATCATTGAGGCCATCTTTGTCAATATCGAGAATAAGGGCGGCGGTTTGATCGTCGCTGCCACCTGGAGATGGTAAATCTCCGGCAACAGTTGTTAGATGGTTCCATGTTGGAATGTCAGGACTGGCACTGGCTTCACGAAGCGACAACTTATCCATGAGCGCCCATCCTGCGCCGAAAATTGTCACCAAAAGGAACGTGAGCAAGGTTGCATTAGCGCGTGATTGGTTGTTGTTCATGTCTCTCCTTTGGTTTGGTTGAGCATTCGTCAAGAATGGTCGAACCTGCCCTATCTAGGGTGCTTCATTTGCTTACCGCCTCGCGGCCGGCGACGGGCAAGCTACGACAGTTCGCCGAGATACGCCCCTCGCCAGGCTCGATACGTTATGCGGTTGTGTGCTAATCCTCGGTTTGGGGATTTAACTGCTCCCCCCAGACCCACATTAGCAGCTTCAACTTAAGTACAACTATAAAGGGTTCTCTATCGAATCAAAATAGGAGTGGGATACATTACTAGATACATTTCCAGGGGTATCGCAGGTAAAAAGCATCACGGATATGAGGTGGATCGTACTTGTGCCAGTATTAATGTCCTGCATCGTAGTTCTGGTTGACCTCGGCCGCGCTCAACGCCCGGCAGTAGACAGCCGCCAGATGAAACTCGCCCACCCACGGCCGATCATCCACCTGCTCGTTCCCCAAGGTCAGCCGGTAGTTGTCGTTCCAGCCGTTGAATGTGCCGCCCAGGGTATTGGCCGCCACCTGGACGCCGTCGAGGTAAATCCGGCGTTGGCCGTTGGCCGCCAGCGTATACACCACATGGGTTAAGCTTGTTGTGGCCGAACCGGTGGGTGAGGTTAGCGAGGGGACGCCGTTGGCGTTTGTTTCCGTTGTGCGCACCCGCACATCGAAGACGGTCTTGGGCTTGTTGCCTGATTGTCCTTGTCCGAGGGTGAAATTGCGCGAATAGGCATCGGCCGAGAGCGTCATGATCCGCGCCGGGCCGTCTTGGGAGATGTTAGCCGGTTTGACCCATGCTTCCAGTGTGAGTTCATTCGCTGCCTTGCAGGCGTTGATCACCTTGCTCGCCGGGCCAGCAGAGGCCATCGCGCTGTTGCCGCTGAGCGCCACGCCCCCGCCCGGCAACCAGGTGATGTTACTGCCGCCGCTGATTTCCAGGTTGAGCGGTGCGCCGACACCGGAGACATCCGCTACTGTTTGCCCACTTCCTTCTTCGAAGGTGTAGAGAGCTTGCAATCCGCTGGTGACGCGGCCGTCTGGTGGGTCTGGCGGCGAGCCAACAGTGGCGGTCGGCGTAGCGGTAGATGTAGCCGTTGGCGATGGCCCTACGGTGGCAGTGGCGCTGGGCGTGGGCGTATCTGTTGGCGTTGGCGATGGGCCAATCGTAGCGGTTGCGGTCGCTGTGGCCGTGTTGGTTGGGGTGGCCGTATTCACCGCTGTTGCTGTTGGCGTGGCCGTTGGTGGCGGGCTGCTGCCGGCAAAGGAGACGTGCAGGCCATCGGTCGGCCGGCCCACCCCAAACATATTGCCATCCCAGAACAGTTCTGGATCAAAATCACATACCGTTGTCTCGCCCAGCGATTGCGGAGCACAGATGAAGACATCGTTCTTGTCCCCGCTGACACCATTGGCGCTGAAGTTGCCGTAAGCGGTCAGATAGAGTTCCTCGCTGGCATGATCAATCCATAGCCCGCCAATATCTTCACTGGCTTGCGTCAGCCCCACATCGGAACCATCGAAATAGAGCGACCAGAAGCCGGTGGTGTTTTCTCCCAGGCTGGTGTGGTGGAAGGCCAGGATGTCGGAATCGGTTCCTTCTGCGCCATTGACAACGTACTTGCCGGAGGTGCTGATCAGCAGGCGGCCGTCGGACGCAAAGGCGATGGCGTCAATGTCCTCGGCATTGGTGGTCAGCCCCACATCAGAGCCGTCGAAGTACCATTCAAAGCTGCCGGCCGTGTTCTCCCCCAACGACGTGGGGATAAAACGAATGATGTCCGAGTCGTCTACACTTCCCACGCCGGGGAGGTTTACCGGATTATCGACACTGAAGAGAAGCGAGTTATCGGGCATCAGGTGGAAGGCGTTGAGATTGACCCCTTGCAGCCCCACATCGCTGCCGTCGAAGTACATTGACCAGCTATTGTTGTCCAGGTCATGGGCGAGGATGTCCTCTGCCTCATAACGCATGCCACTGACAGTGTTCCCGGCCGTTGTGCTGATGAATACAGTTGAGCCGCTCCACAGAGGAGTAGCCGTGCTGGTTGGCGTGCTGGTCGCGGTCCCCGTGCTGGTCGGCTCTGGGGTGTTGGTGACTGTTGGCGTATCCGTTGGCGGCAAGGTGTTCGTTGGCGTTGGGGTGTCTGAAGGCGTGGGCGAGGGGCCAAGGGTCGCGGTCGCGGTGGCAGTAGCGGTGTTGGTCGGCGTGGCTGTATTCGTCGCCGTGGCCGCTGTTGTGGCCGTTGGTTGGGGGCTGGCCTGGGCGAAGTTGACATGCAAGCCGTCCGTCGGCCGTCCCACCCCAAACTGATTGGCATCCCAGAACAACTGCGAATCAAAGTCGCAGTCCGTTGTCTCGCCTAGCGATAGCGGGGTGCAGATAAAGACATCGTTTTTGTCGCCACTAACGCCGCTGACGCTGAAGTTGCCATAGGTGGTTAGATAGAGTTCTTCAGTGGCCGGTTCTACCCACAATCCGCCCAGGTCTTCGCTGTTGGCGGTCAGGCCGACATCAGAACCGTCGAAGTAGAGCGACCAGGAGCCGCTGGTGTTCTCTCCCAGAGTGATTGGGCTGAAAGCGAGGATGTCGGAATGGTCGCCGCTTGTGCCCGTCACGCTGAAGTTGCCGGTGGTGCTGAACAGCAAGCGGCCGTCGGGCGCAAAGGCAATGGCGTCAATGTCCTCGGCATTGGTCGTCAGCTCTACATCAGAGCCATCGAAGTACCACTCATAGGTCCCGGCCGTGTTCTCGCCCAATGAGGTCGGGATGAAGCGCACGATGTCTGAGTCATCTACGCTGCCGACACCGGGGAGGGTGGTCGGGGTGTCAACACTGAGCAGAATGGAATTGTCGGGCAGGAGATGGAAGGCATTGAGGTTGTTGCCGCCTAAGCCGACATCGCTGCCGTCAAAGTACATTGACCACGCATTAAGGTCGGTGTTGTGGGCGAGGATGTCCTCCGGGCCGAAGCTAATGCCATTGACGCTGTTGCCTGCTGTGGTGCTGATGAAGACGGCCGAACCGCTCCAAATCGGTGTGGGGGTCATCGTCGGCGTGTCCGTCGGCCCTGGCGTGTTGGTGCTGGTCGCTGTGGCCGTCGCCGTCGGCGTATCGGTCGGTGGCAATGTGTTGGTCGGGGTGGGCGTGTCCGATGGCGTTGGCGATGGCCCCTCGGTAGCCGTAGGAGTAGGTGTATCCGTAGGTCCCGGTATAGGGGTTGGCGTGGGGGTGTTCACCGGCTCACAACTTACGTGCTCATAAACCACGACCCGTTCATGCGTCCAGCCAATCGAAACGATATCCAGGTCGCCATCATTGTCAATATCAACGACTAACGCCCCGTCATGGTGTTCATCACCGGTATAGAGCAAGTATTGCTTCCAGTTGGTCCCCTGGCCGTTGAGGTTTTCATAGACCAACATTCGCGTGGTGTTAGTGTTGTTTGTCCGGTGTTCGCCCACCACCACATCCAGGTCGCCATCGCCGTCCATATCGCCTACGCCCACGCTCATCGGCCCGAAGACGTTGGCAATGACGTTTTCGCTCCAGCTACTGGTGGCGTTCGCCGGTTGCTTATACCAGGCCAACTTGCCAGTGGTGTTGATCGCCTCATAGCCGACAACGGCGTCCAAACGGCCGTCGCCATCTATATCGGCCAGTTGGTTGCGATCAGGGGTGTCGCTTGTGTTGTGCAGCGTGAAGGCCGTCCAGGTGCTGGGGCCACCGCCACCCGGCGACTGATAAGCCTCGGCCGTCCCCTGGCTGATGCTCAGCGGCTTGTAGGCATTGCGAACAATGGTGGCGGCCGTCGTGTAATCCGTTGTATCCATCAGGCCGATGGTGAACTGTGCGGGGACGGCCGTCAGGTGGCGGCCGTTGCCATCGCGGCCAAAGCCAAAGACGGTCATTTCATTGTTCTGGACGACATAGGAGTCAACTTTGTTATCTTCGTTGTGGTTGGCGACGAAGAGGGAGCGGCCGACATTGGGGTCGGCAAAGTAGAGCCACTCCTCACCCGACAGATCACCTGACCACGGTGTACCGGCTGACACTTGCGTGCCGGTTGAACCGACCAGAAAGTCGGTCGCCGTTTCCAGCAAGCCGCCCGGCGTTCCTTCATAGAGGAACCAGTAGTTCGAGGGGGCTTGTAGCACGGTCATCCGTGCGTAGCCAGGGAAAATCTCCCACTGCGTGCGCCACTGGTTATCCAGGCTGGTGGATTGAAAGACCGCCCGTAATGGCCCCTGGCTGAGGATCGTGCTGGTCACGCTGTTCCGGCCAGGGTGGAAGTAACCGCCATCGTTGGGATGCACCATGTTGGGAATCCCGCGGAAATCACCGGCCGATCCGGTGGCCGTGCTATAGCTAATCCAGTCGTTGTTGTTGGCGTCGTTTAGGCTGGAGAAGCCGCCGCCCGTCTTGTGATAGAAGTAGGTAGCATGGCCGGTGACGATCTGGTAGCTGTCAAACTCTTCATCACTGGCGTTATCGGTCAATGTCACTTGTGGGGTGAAGGATGGAGGCGTGAAGGAGCCACCGGTGACATCAAAGTAGATGTGATAGGTGCGGTCGGCCGCTGCGCCGGTTGACCCCTTCATCAGCCAGACCAACGTTCCGGCGGCGTTGGTTGCCGCATCGAAATTAGCGTCTGGGTCAAATTGGAAGGGGATATTGTCATCAATGACAACACCGCTGCCGTTCACTTCCAATACGCGAATCGAATTTACATCGAGTGCACCCGTTTCACCCAGCCCGCTGAACAGGGTGGTGAAGTTCAACGCGACGTCAACCGGCTTATCGCTGCGGGCAGTGCCATCGGCCGCGACCGTAATCGGCAGCCGATAATCCCAGTTGGTATTCCACCAATTTTCGCTGCCACCGCCGCCGCCAACCGTATCCTGCCGCAGCCACTTTGTCCCTTGCAATATGTCCAGGTCCCCATCGCGGTCAATATCGGCGACGCTCAGGTCCTCGAACTGGGAGCCGGTCGGGATATTGTCTATTTGCCAGGTATTGCCGGAAGGGTTAGTGGGAACCGTCAGGCGTTGCAGGTCGGAGGAGCGGGCGTGCCAGGAGAGAAAGACCTCGGTTGTGCCGGGTTGGAACTCGGCCGCCGCCACCCCCTGCAAGAAGTCGCCTGTGCCATCCTGAATATTGTCCAGGATGGTGAAGTTGCCGGAGCCGTTATTCCGCGCCCAGACAAGCTCATCCCCTTTGTGGGGCTGGTTCGGGTTTGCGCCGTCCCACACCGTCCCTAAAATATCCAGATCATTGTCGCCGTCGAAATCGTAAACGATAGCGTGTTCATTAAACGGAGCGCCAATGTTGTGGCGTGTCCAGTTGCCGCCGGCAGAGCCAGGGTTTTCGTACCACCATGCGCCGGTGATGATGTCTTTGTGGCCGTCGCCATTGAGATCGGCCGCTTCCACAAACACCGCTCGCCAGGGACGATTGGCGTCAATCACATGGCGGTTCCACTGGGTCAGCGGCACACAGGGCGGATCGCCCGGCGGTGTTGCAGTTGGGCCGCCCCCACCTGTTCCACCATTAATCCAGATGTCCAGGCGTGGGGTGTCCCAGGTATAGGGTTTGCTCAGGATGTCGAGGTCGCCGTCGCCATCCAGATCGCCTAACCGTGATTCGTGGTTGCCAAAGCCCGTCGCCACCGTCTCCTGGGTAAAGTTGCCCTGACTATCCCCCAAAAAGACCCACATTGTCGCGTTTGGTTTGTGATTGTTGTTACCGGTGGCAAATTTCATTTCGGCCACAAAGATATCTAGATGACCATCGCCGTTAATATCACCGATCTCTAAGGAGTGACCATGATGGACGCTTGCCAACAGTTGGGTCGCGACCCAATTGCTACCATTCCATTGATACCAGCGCAGCGGCCCCGGTTCATCACCGGAGACAAGGACAACCTCTGGACGGCCGCCAGGGATTAACTGCGCTGCCTTGGCCCGTCCATAGCGCAAGGTGTTGTCAATCACCTCCACCTGGTAATTTGTGCCGGAGACATGTCTGAACCAACGGCCGCCGCCGATAATGTCCACCTTGCCATCACCGTCAATATCGGCCACGTCCATCCCTTCATGCAGCTTGCCGCCGCTCCAGTTGTAAATCGAAGAAAAGCTCCACGGTTGGGTATTAAGGGGATTGGCGGGGATTTCGGCCACAAACAGCGCGTTGGCTCCCTGGTTCCAGAAAGCTAACTCTGCCTTACCATCACCATCAAAGTCGCCAAAAGCCATATCGTGGTGGCGAGTGGAGCCACTGCTTTTGATTGTCCGTCGCGTCCAGTTTGTGCTGGGGTTGTAGTTCGGATAGGGGTTCTCCCACCACCAGATCAGGTTGGTATTCCCATCAGCCCCCATGACAATATCGAGATCGCCATCGCCATCAATGTCATAAAATGCTCCCCCGGCCTCAACCCGCAGGTTGTTCGACTCGATGACGTAGCGGTCCCAGCCAGTGGCCGTCCGCCGATACCAAAGCAGCGCCGGACCGGGCGCTTTGCGGGCGCCGATGACAAAGTCGTTCACACCATCTTTGTCTACGTCGAGGATGAGCGCGGCCGTTTGTTCGGTGCTGCCGCTGGGGGGAGGAAAGTCGCCGTTGTCACTGGATAAATGGCCCCAGGTTAGCGCGGCGGGATCGGCCGCTGCCTGGTTGTCGTTATAGCGAATCCAACTTGCAAAAACCAATAAGAGGACAAATAAAGCAATACCAATACGAGTTCTACGATGAATCATAATTTCTCCTGCCCGACGATTGCTCCAACTCCCGCCGAACTTCAATCAATCAAAATTAGGAGTATGATTGATCTCAATGCCACGCTCGATAACCCACAATCCACAACCCACAGCCCACAACCCACACCCCACAACCCACAAGGACGACGCAGTTGCCTTGCCTACATTGCCCACAAATCACCTGGGTCGACTATCTCAGGTCGGCCACAAAACCACCATCAGCAATTGATGACAACTGATGACCGGTAGTGACACCAACGGGCGTAAACAGCGCGGCTGAGTGCTATTTAGATGGCTGTGCGAAATGACACGGGGACTACTGTGCGCTCCACCCCTGATCGGCTCGGCTCCATTATGCGAATCAGTGTCAGACTCAGGCGTTCATAATAAAACAAACAAAACCAATACAACTCAGCCTGCGCTCAACAGCACTATTGTACCTGAAAACCTCATCCTTGCGACAGCACCCGCAGGTACAGATATAGATACAAACACATGCAACGGATGAGCGAATCCAACACCAATGTACCATAATTCTAGGTATTTTTCCATCCATAACTAGATGACCATTGTACTAATCCGAAAAAACCGTTGTAAGTTTTGGTGTAAGCCGAACTGACTATAATCTCAAATCGTCGGCACCAAACCGAAGAATAGGGGCTGAAGGCTAATGGCCTTACCAAACCAGCTTTTATCGCTCCGGCAGAATGAACAAAATTCGCTTAAGTAATGGAATAGATGATGAAATTACCGAGAATAACTTTCTATACATTGATGTTGCTCCTGACCGTGTTGTTATTTACGGCCGCCTTGCCCGGCTATGCGGAAACAAACGCTTCCTTGACGATCAATGTTGTTGGTCAAGGGGATGCAACTGCTAATCCCGGCCCGCCTTATTCAGTGGGACAGACTGTTTCCCTGTCGGCAACGCCCGCAGCAGGCTGGGTGTTTGACAGTTGGGGAATGGATGGAGATGGGGCCTGGTGGGACAGCGGTTGGGACTACCGCCTGAAAGTGAGCGTCGCCGCTGCGGGTACGGCGCGGCAGAATAAACCGGCCGAAGCCAATGTCAACTTCACCCAGGTTCTCAACGCGCTGGGGAAAAGCGGAGCAGTGGACCCCAACTCGGTTCGCGTGGTTGAGGTGAACGCTGGTGGAAACGTCATTGATGCCAACGTACCCCTTCAATTTGATAAAGCCAGCGACTTTAACGCTAACAGCAAGGCCGCTGGAACAGTCGTCTGGATTATGAAGGGGAACACGGCCGCCGGAGCCACCCGCCATTATCACATTTACTTTGATGTGACCAGCAAGGGGATTCCCGCCCCTTCGGTGACGCCGCAAGTCGTTCTGACAGACAATGTATCGGACGAAGGGCGTAGCACTTTTCGCGTCCAGACCAACGCCGGTACTTATTTTTATGATAAGAAAGGGGCCGGCTTTACCAGCCTGAATGACGCCCAGGGGAATGACTGGATTAGCTGGAACACGGCCGCCGATGCCGCCGGTAAGTTTCGTGGAATCCCCAATCTGGTGCGGCCGGCCAACGGCGGCCACTTTCATCCCGGCAGCAATTCGGCAACAACCACCCTGCTTAATGAAGGGCCGCTGAAGGTTACAATCCACTCCATTGCTGGTGGCAGGACGAATCGTTGGGAAGGGATATGGGAGATTTATCCCAGTTATGTAAAGTTTACTGTGCTACAGGCTGGCTATGATTACTGGTTCCTTTATGAGGGGACCCCTGGCGGCAAGTTAGAGCCTAACTCTGATTATGTAGTTCGCTCCGATGGGACGCAAACAAAGGCATCGGTATCATGGAAGCAGTCGCTTGGTGCAGAGCAATGGGCCTACATCGGCGACCCGGCCGTTAACCGGGCATTGTTCCTGGTCCAGCACAACAGTGACAATGCTGTAGAGTCCTATGCACCCTCAACGAACAACGAAATGGCGATTTTTGGCTTCGGCCGTGATGGGGCGCTGGCCTTAATTAAAAAGACCGACCTACCCAATTACTTCACCATTGGCTTGCTCGCAGACCCCGCTTTTAATGCCGCTTCCCAGTCCATTAAGGACGCCTATAAAGACCTGAATGTAACCGTTGGCGCGAGCGAAGTTCGCCCAGGCGCATTGCTAGGCAATCAAAACCCGGTCAACTTCACCATCACCGGCGACCATACGATTACGGCGACCTTTATCCCAGTACAATATACGCTAACCATCAATACCTTTGGCGAAGGGACGGTGAGTAAATCGCCGAACAAGACAACCTATGATCATGGTGAAGTCGTCACGTTGACCGCCAATCCCAGCGCGGGCCATACCTTTGCCGGTTGGACGGGTGACCTGACTGGAACAACTAACCCGCAGACGATTACGATGCTGGGCGATCGTACGGTAAACGCCAACTTTGCCCCGGCCTACACCATCACCACCAGCACGGATGGCAATGGTACGATCGAGCTTACTCCCGATCTGCCGGGTTATCCGGCTGGGGAGCCAGTAACGGTCACGGCCGTTCCCAACCCTGGCTATGAGTTCGCCAGTTGGGGCGGGGACTTAAGCGGAACGACAAACCCGCAATCCATTAACGTCAATTCTAATTTTACCATCAGCGCGACGTTTACGGCCGCGCAATATAACCTGTCCATCAGCCAGGTTGGCAACGGGAGCGTGGCGAAATCACCAGATAAACCTACCTATAGTTACGGGGAAAAGGTGACGCTGACCGCCACACCCGCCTCTGGTTGGGCCTTTACCGGCTGGTCGGGGGATGTGATCTCCCCAACCAACCCGCTGGAGCTGACCATTGAAGGGAATACGGCGCTTGTTGCCAACTTCATGCAAGAAGCATCCCATACCCTGAGCGTGACCAAAGTTGGCGAAGGGTCGTTCACGGTTAATCCCCCCGTTGGTCCTTACCCAACTGGAACGCCGATCACGATAACCGCCACACCGGCCGCCGGCTGGGTCTTCACGGGCTGGACGGGTGATCAGACCTCCAGCAGCAACCCATTGGTCTTCTTAATTGGCGCGGATACGGCCGTTGTTGCCAACTTTGCCCAAGAAACCTACGAACTCAATGTGACAACAATAGGGCAGGGCAATGTGGTCAAGAGTCCGAACAAGACCACGTATACGCCAGGGGAAACGGTTACATTGACGGCCCAACCCGCCGCCGGTTGGAACTTTGTCGGTTGGGGCGGCAGCCTGAGCGGTAGTGATAATCCGGCCACCGTGGTGATGAACGACCATAAATCAATCACCGCCACCTTTATTCGACCCGGCCAGGGCAGTCTGGTCACCGATGGCTTCAACAGTTGTACGCTGGACACCAGCTTGTGGACCTTCATCGATCCACGCGGCGATTCCAGCTATAAGGTGACGGGAACAGCGCTGGAGATCACCGTTCCCTCAACAGAAGAAGGCCACAACATCTGGACAGATGGCAACTTCTCTGCACGGTTGATGCAGCCCGCTGGCTCTGGTGATTTCCAGATTCAGGCACGCTTTACTTCCCTGGTTTCCCAGCCATTCCAACTGCAAGGTCTTTTAATCGAAGAGGATGCGGCTAATTACATCCGCTTCGATTCCTACTATGCTCGAGACAGTATGATGCACATTTATGTGCAAACCTACAACAATACCATTCCCTCCAAGAAGGCGGACATTCCGATCAGTGCCACGGCCCCGGTCTATCTGCGGGTTACTCGTGTCGGTGATGAATGGACGATGACGTATTCGACCGATGGAACAACCTGGCTGGAAGCAGCTACCTTTAGCTACGGACTCAATGTGACGTCAGCAGGCGTTTTTGCCGGTAATGTTCAGCCCCGGCGAAATGAAATGGCCCCGGTGCACACGGCCGTCATCGATTACTTCCACAACACGGCCGCTGGCAGCCCGCCGGTGGATACGCCCTTGTTGGATCTAAACATCGTCGGTCAAGGGTCGGTGGCGAAAAGCCCGGACCAACAAGACTATAGTTGCGGCGAACGTGTCCAACTGACGGCAAGCCCAGCCAATGGCGCGACTTTCACCGGTTGGACGGGCGATGTCGAAAGCACAGCCAATCCACTGGCCGTGACGCTTTCTGAACCAACAACGATCAACGCCGTATTTAGCGGCGGAAGCAACCGCTTCCAACTCTATCTGCCATTGGGCATTAACGACTAATCAAGGTAAGTAGGGCTCACGCAAAGACGCCAAGGACGCTAAGCATTTTTATCTTTGCGCTCTTGGCGTCTTTGCGTGAGCTTTTCCAGTCAAGATTTCTCGCAAGGCGGCCGAAGTGTGATACAATTCCATTGTATTATGTCTTCAAATCTTCAGCCGTCTTATCAACCAACGGCCGAGCAACTGGCGCGTGATCAGGCGTTGAAACGCCACAACCGCCTCTATGTTCTGCTGCCGCTGGCTATTGCTGTATTCATCGCCCTCGGCTTGCTAATCACGCTCACGGTCCTCGCTTTCTTGCCCAACCACGATTCAATACGCCAATTCATTTCCGCCATGGCCGACATCGTGATTATTTTGGCCTCGATCCCGATAACGTTGCTCTGTGCCATTTTGCCGGTTGCCTATGTGGCATTGGCCTTAAACCGCCGCCAACAGCGCAAACTATATCCGCAGACGGGGCCGATGGCTTATCGCGGCCGTATCCAATCCTTCCTGTGGTGGTTGCAAAGCAAGCTCGACCAGTTGCAAGCGGCCGTCGAAAAAGGCTCGACCACGCTGGCGAACCGCGTTATGGCGGCGCACGAACGATTTGAGTATTACAGAACGTTGAGCGACCGGCTCCCACGCTATTTTAGGAGTAATAGAGATGACACAAGTGACTGAACAAGTCGAAGAACAATTAAATGAAAACTGGCGCACCACCTTTTATTTGGGTGGCACGATTATTGGGGCGCTGATCGGATTGGCTACGGCCTATCTGATGGTGCGCTCGGCTGAAGAGCAGGGGGGGCAGCCGCCGAAGATTTCAACGGCCGATGCCGTGCGTATTGGCGTCAGCACGATTGGCCTGGTACGCGGTATTGCCGTGTTGGGCGACAATCCGGGGAAGAAGAAATAGGCAGTCGGTATATGGCAAACCCAAACCAATCAGGTTTGACGAATGACCAGCGTACTTCACGCGGCGGCCGACGCAAGCGACGTGGTAGCGATTCTAAGTCGGCAGGCCAAAGCCAATGGCGGCGTGTCGATCTCCATATCCATACCCCTGCCTCCAGCGATTATCATGAACCCCATATCAGCTATCTTGATGTCTTACGCCAGGCGGCATTGCGCGGCCTGGATGTGATCGCCATCACCGACCACAACACCGTAGCTGGCTTCGCCGCCATGCGCCGCGAGATTGAACAGTTGATATGGTTGGAAAGTTTAGGGCGGATTGAGTCGGGGGAACAATGGCGGCTTGATGAGTACCGGCGGCTATTGGACAAGATGTTAGTCTTGCCCGGCTTTGAATTTACCGCTACTTTCGGCTTTCATGTCCTCGGTATCTTTCCCCCCGACACCTCGATCAGCTTTCTGGAGCATCTACTTTTAACCTTGCGCGTCCCGCCCCACTTGCTGGAGGAAGGCAGCTCGTTGGTCGGCGCGACAAGCGATGTACTCACCGCTTACCGGGTGATCAACGAAGCAGGGGGGCTGGTGATTGCCGCCCACGTGAATTCGGGTAATGGTGTGCTGATGCGCGGCCTGGATTTTGGCGGCCAAACACGCATCGCCTATACCCAAGACCCCAATTTGCACGCGCTGGAAGTGACCGATTTAGAGAAGCGAGGCCGACAGACCACGCGCCGCTTCTT
The DNA here is from genome assembly GCA_964410625.1 of uncultured Ardenticatenaceae bacterium. Lineage (GTDB taxonomy): Bacteria > Chloroflexota > Anaerolineae > Promineifilales > Promineifilaceae > CAYPHY01. The sequence continues at coordinate 24,941 of CAYPHY010000003.1, forward strand.
CGATGGCTCCACCCCCGAATATCCACGGCCGATGCGCTGCATCCAGGGTTCCGACGCCCATCGCCTGGTGCGGGAATCCCCTACCTCTCGTAATTTGGGCATCGGCGACCGGGTGACGGAAATGCTGTTGAGCGATGTCTCCTTTGAGGCCATCGCCGCTGTGATTAAAGGTAACGATTTTTCGCTGACGCGGCCGTATCGCGGCCCGGCGAAGGCCGTTGATTTTGTGCAATTAGCCCGCGAGGAAGGGGAGTCGCTCGTCCAGGCGTTCCATGCCTCCATGGCCCAGCGCGGCGGCCATCTCGACCGTATATTGCGTGATGTCTGTGCGATGGCCAACACCAATGGCGGAACAGTTTATATTGGTGTTTCGGCCGATCCGCGCCAGAAGCCAGACGGCGTCCGTGACACCAAACGGGCGATTGAGCGGTTGGAGAGTGAAATTACCCGTCGCTTCAGCCCAGAGCCGGAGGTGATGATTGACAGTTTGCCAACGCAAGGCGTCACCGTCGTGCGTATTACCGTCCAGCCCGGCCGCGAACAGCCGTATGCCATTGACTATAGTCAGTTTTATATACGCGACGAAGCGGAGACGAATTTGGCCGTCCGTGATGAGATCGTGCGTATGGTCGAGCGCGGGTTGCTGGCTGCGGGAGCGGCCGAAACGCCAGCGATTATAGAACCAGAAGCGGCCGTTACCCCAACGCAACCTGCTACGCCAACTATTGCGCCGGAAGAGCAAACAACAGCGACGATGGTTCCGCGCACAGGTGTCGAGATCGTTGAGAGCCATAAGCGCGACGGCACCATTTATCATACCGTCCGCGATCTACGCAACGACAATTTGATTAAAAACGTCACCCGTTCTTCAGCCCGCCGTTTGTGGCATTATGCCATTACCCAGGCGGAAGAGGGTAAGCTCGATCTCAATAATGTACGCTGGCGGAACAACATGGCCGTCCTCAATGAACGTCATAAAGGGGATATGGACTGGTATGATCTCGCGCTGCGGGACGGGGACGAAGTCCACATCTACTACGGCGTCACCGATAGTGGGCTGAATGATGAATGGCTGGCGCTAGTGGAAGAGATGACAAAGTAAAGGATGAGGGATAAAGGATGAAATAACTCGTTTTCATCCTTCATCCCTCATCCTTCATCCTTTATGAGAAGGGTTGGAATTTTAACGGTCAGTGATCGCGGATCACGTGGGGAATATGAAGATCGCAGCGGCCCGGCGGCGGCCGCGTTGCTACGAGCCGAAACTGAGTGGCACATTGCCCGCCAGGAGATCATTCCCGACGACTTCAGCACCATTGTGGAGACGCTCAGCGATTGGTGCGAGGCAGGACTGGACTTGATCTTGACGACCGGAGGGACGGGCTTCGCCCCGCGTGATGTGACCCCAGAAGCGACCCGTCGTGTCATTGAGCGCGAAACACCGGGGATTGCGGAAGCATTACGCGCCGAAAGCTTGAAGATCACCCGCCACGCGATGCTCTCGCGGGCAGTCGCCGGGATTCGCGGCCGCACGCTGATCATCAACCTCCCCGGCAACCCTAAAGCCATCGGTGAAAACCTGTCAATTCTTCTCCCCGTCCTTCCCCACGCCCTCGACCTGCTCTCCGAATCATCAGAAAGCGAATCCACCCACCGTTCGGTCTAGTAGCGGTGTTCAGTGTTCGGAAAGCGGTTTATTAGTTATTAGTATATTGGTGTAGTGGTGTATTGCTCTATATCAGTAGCCATATACCACTACACCAATATACCAATCTCTCAGTCCCCCAATCTCTCAATCTCTAATTCTCTATGCACTCCCAACCCTCCACCCCCACCCTCCCCCGTTCCTACTGGCGAGCGAATCTGCTGCTGACGTTGACGGCCGCTATCTGGGGCTTCGCCTTCGTCGCCCAGCGAGCGGGGATGGAATTTGTTGGGCCATTCACCTTTAACGGCCTCCGCTTCGCCATCGGTGGGCTGGTGTTAACCCCATTCATCCTCTCCCCTGTGGCGCGGGTTGGGGTTTCCAACCAAAACCCGCAACCCATACAACCCGCACAACCCACGAGCCGAATGTTGCTAATTGGCGGACTGTTATCGGGAACCGTCCTCTTTGCCGCCGCCACCCTACAGCAAATGGGACTGGTCTACACCACCGCAGGCAAAGCCGGATTTATCACCGGCCTCTATGTCGTTCTGGTCCCCATTCTTGGCTTAGCATTAGGCCAGCGAACTTCGGCTTTCACCTGGCTTGGCGTCGCCTTGGCGACCATCGGCCTCTACTTGCTCAGCGTTCGCGGCGATTTTACAATAGGTCTGGGCGATTTATTGGTGTTGGTCGGGGCGGTGTTGTGGGCTATCCACATCCTGGTACTGGGCCACTTCTCTCCGCGCACTGATTCGACCCGGCTGGCCTTGGTCCAATTTGTAACCTGTGCCGTATTAAGTCTGCTAGCGGCCGTCCTCTTTGAGACGATCACCTTCGCCGGTATCGAGGGCGCGTTGCTGCCGATCCTCTATGCGGGGATTATGTCGGTGGGGGTTGGCTATACCTTGCAGGTTTTCGGCCAACGACAGGCGCGGCCGTCCCATGTGGCGATTTTGCTCAGCCTGGAATCCGTCTTCGCCGTCATCGGTGGTTGGCTGCTGCTAAACGAGCAACTCTCTGGGCGGGCGTTGCTCGGTTGTGGCCTGATGCTGCTAGGGATCATCGTCTCCCAATTGGTACGTAAGGAATAAGACGCTCCTCCGAATCGCAAATGTAGCGCGATTTGCCAAATCGCGTTACGGTTTCCCACATAACCAATTGGAGATGAACCACAGCTTTTCCTGCTCAAAATGACCTCTAAAACGCTCTCCACACTTGTTCTGAAACCCGGCCGCGAAAAGCCGGTGCTGAATCGCCACCCCTGGGTCTTTTCAGGGGCGATCGGCCGCCTGGAAGGCACGGCCGAACCAGGCGATTTGGTGACCATTGCAGCCAACAACGGCCGCCCCCTCGCCGCCGCTTACTATAACCCCCACTCGCAAATCCGCGCCCGCATCCTGACCTGGGACATTCATGAACCGGTAGATGAGGCGTTCTGGCGCGGCCGTTTGCAGCGGGCGATTGACGGCCGCGAACCACTCGCCAACGACAGTACCACAACCGCTTACCGTCTGGTCAATGCCGAAGCCGACGGTTTACCGGGGCTGATCGTTGATCGCTATAACGACTATCTGGTTGTGCAATGTCTGACGCTGGGCATTGACCGGCGCAAGGAGATGTTGGCCGGGCTATTAGCCGACTTGCTCCAGCCGGCAGGGATTGTCGAACGCTCGGATGTGGATGTGCGCCAGAAAGAGGGTTTGGGACCGGTGACGCAGCTTCTCTGGGGGGAGTCGCCGCCCGAATCGTTGATTATTCAGGAGAATGGTTTGTCTTTTGTTGTTGATCTGTGGCATGGGCATAAGACGGGCTTTTATCTTGACCAACGGCCGAACCGTGCCGCCGTTTGCCGTCCTGCTTATATCGCGGGGAAAGAGGTGCTCAATGTTTTTGCCTATACCGGCGGGTTTGCGGTCTATGCGGCCGCTGGCGGAGCGAAACAAGTCACGAATATTGATAGCTCGGTGGCGGTATTGGAGGTGGCGGAGCGGAATGGGGCATTGAACAATGGGGCATTGAACAATGGGGCATTGAACAATGAGACAATGAACAATGAACAAAACGAATACATTGGCAATGAATACATTGCTGGGGATGCGTTTGAGGTGTTGCGCTATTTTCGCGAGGAGGGGAGGCGGTTTGATGTGGTGATTCTCGATCCGCCGAAGTTTGCCTATAGCCAGAGTGGCGTGGAGCGTGCCTGTCGCGGTTATAAGGACTTAAACTGGCTGGCGCTGGGGCTGATCCGGCCGGGGGGCTTGCTGGCGACCTTCTCCTGTTCCGGGTTGGTCAGCGCCGATTTATTCCAAAAGGTGGTCTTTGGCGCGGCCGTAGACGCCCACCGCGATGTGCAAATCATCGAACAACTGGCGCAAGGCCCCGACCATCCCATCTTGCTCACCTTCCCCGAATCCGCCTATCTGAAGGGCTTCCTCTGCCGAGTTTGGTAAGATTATTAGACACGAATGATACGAATTGCACGAAATTTGCTTTGAATCATTCGTGTGTATTCGTGAAATTCGCGTCGAGATTATTTTGGGCGGCGGCCAGTAATTGGCGGGCTTCGGGGAGGCGATGCCAACGGCCGATGCGCGTGGGGTCTTCGGCCGCGCGGATGAGTTGCTGCAATGTATGTTTTGCTTGCTCATATTCGGCCGCTGCCAACAACGCCCGCCCTAATTCAAGCTGGTAGCTAAGACGGGCATAGCCGTTGCCCGTCGCCTCAGCAATAGCCAGCGCTTCGCGGCAGTAGTCGGCCGCTGCTTCCACCTGTTCCTCTAAACAAACGGCGCAAGCCAGGGCTTCGAGCGTATCGCTGATGGCCGGTTGTATACCGGCCGCGCGGTATTGAGCCAGCGCGTGTTCCAAAAGTGGGATGGCCTCTTGTTGGCGACCGGCGTGTAAATAAGCCCTGCCGAGCAACAAGTGGGCATAAGCGGCATCGGCCGCTTGTCCGGCGGCCGTCAGTCGCTTTCCATGTTCGTGCAGCCGTTCCAGATAAGGATCAGCCTGGGCAACATGGCCGCTTGCCAGCCAGGCCAGGCTCAATTGACTCAAGCTTTCACTCATAGCGGGTGCGCTATCCAGAATGGCCGCCAACTCCAACGATTGGTTGGCCGTTTCCACCGCTTCATCCAACAAACCGCTTAATCGTTCGGCCGTTGCTTTGAGGATTAACGCTTTATGCAACACGACATCCGCGCCCACCAACCAGGCCAGCCGCTCCGCTCGTAACGCGCTCGCCAGCATCGCTGCGTAATCCCCCTGCTCCCCGGCAATATCCGCCAGTTCAAGCTCCGCCTGGGCTTGGGCGGGTAAGTTCCCTTCCATTTCGGCCGCGGCGTGCATCGCATGAAATGTATTCGCCGCTTCCACCAGCTGCCCCTGGCGTTTCAACACCCGCCCTAGCCGCTCCTGGAGGCGCAATTGCCAATCTAAATTGTGGGGCATACTTGCCAGCAAGGTCAACGCCCGCTTGTAATACTCAGTGGCGGCTTGTGGGTTATATTGATCATCGGCACGCATCGCCGCCAATTCATACATCTCGGCCGCTTCCGTAGATTGCCCGGCCAATTCATAATGGGCGGCGATTGGCGCGGCATATTCAGCTACACGCTCGCCGCTCCGTTCGGCCAGCCAGTTGCCGGCAGCGCGATGGTAGGTCGGGCGGTCACGCAGCAAGACGCTCTCATAGGCCACTTCACGCAAGACGGCGTGCTTAAAGAGATAGGCTGTGCTGCCGCTGAAGACGGAGCCGGGAGCGCGATAGACCATGTCGCGGCGCATCAGCGCTTGCAGCGCGGCCGTGACCTGCTCATCGGCATAAGGACGGCTGGTCTGCCGGTTGATGTGTTGCACGGCCGTGTCCCAAAATTCGCGGCCGACGACGGCCGCGCGTTGCAGCGTCACCCGTTCCACTTCCGGCAAACGATCCAGGCGCGATTGCAACACCCCGGTCAGCGTGGCCGGAATACGCACTCTGGTCAGATCGCCGCTGCGTAGTTGCCATCCCCCGGCGTCAGGGATGATGATGCCATCCTCGATCAGCACTTTGATCAACTCTTCCACATAATAGGGGTTACCCCCGGCGGCATTGACGATCAATTCGACCAGGGTGGCAGGCAGATCAGACAGGCGAGCGAGAAGCCGCCTGACCAGACGGCCGCTATCCGCCTCGGTCAGCGGGGTCAGGGGGATAGTGTGGATATTCCTCTCCACTTTACGCTGTTGCCAGTGGGGACGACGCTCGAAGAGACTCGGCCGCGCCAGACAGATGATCAACAACGGCTTGTGGCTGCTCAGCGCGGCAAGCCGCTCCAGCAGATCGAGCGAATCCTTGTCCGCCCAGTGGATATCCTCCAGGAAGAGAACGGCAACGGCCGAGCGTTCCGTGACAGCGCTGAGAAAATCAGCGATATAGCCAAAAGCCCGGTCACGCATTTGTGGTGTATCCTGCACCGCCGCCGCCAGCAAGCCATACTCTGCCAGATCAAGCCCAATCAACTGCCCGATCGCCTTTGCCCGCCAGCGAATCTCCTCCTCCTGTAGCGGCGGGGGAGTGGAGAGTGAGAGATTAGGAGACTGGGAGACGCCTGCTCCCCTGCTCCTTTGCTCCCCTGCCCCTCCGCTTCTTTGTTTGCCATCCGGCAGCATAAACGACGCCATCCCCTTCACCAGCTTTTCCTCAGCGAAGGCGGCCGGGTCGTTGTCCTGAATGCCAAAGTAGGTGGTGAATAGATCGCGCAGCAGGGCGTTGGGAACTTGTTGCAGCCGTTGTTCGGTACGGCCGCGAAAGATCGTCGCCTTGATCGGAAAACGCTCCAACCAGCGATTAAACTCGCGCATCAGGCGCGACTTGCCCACGCCCGCTTCCCCGGAAACAATGACCATCGCCCCCCTGCCGTTGCGTGCCGTTGACTGAAGCCACCGCTGAAGTTGTCCGATCTCTTCATCGCGGCCAATCATCGGCGCGGCCACACCTTCAATGCCCTGTTCATCGGGAAAGAAAAGGCGCGGCCGGGTCCCCTTGATCTGGTAAACGGGAATCGGCTCGCGCCGCCCCTTCATTTGCAGCCTACCCAGTCCCTCCGCCTGGAACAAATCGCCGGTCAGGCGATAGGTGTCGTGGGAGATATAGACGCCGCTGTCAGGAGCGAACTTTTCCAGGCGGCTGGCAACGTTGACTGCATCGCCAATGACCGTGAACTCGGCGTCGCTCCCCACTTCGCCCAGTGATACGAGACCGGTGTTGATGCCAATGCGTAACGATAGATCGCTTAGCGACGGCCGCTGCGCTGCTGGCGACGATTGGGAACGGAGGCGCGGCCGTGTCCATTGGCGTACATCCTCAATAAAGTCATTGAGTCCGGCTTGCAAGGCCAGCGCACAGTGGATCGCCCGTTCGGGATCATTCTCGCGGGCGAACGGCACACCAAACACACCCATCACCACATCGCCCATATACTTATCCACGATGCCGCCATGCGTGGTAATGATCTCCCCTAGCCGCTGCCATAGCTGGTTGACCATCTCCAGCCATTCCGTTTCTCGTTCGTCGGCCGCCAGACTGGTCAGTCCGATGACGTTGGCGAAGAGGATCGTCGCCTGTTTTCGCTGCACGGTTGATGGCGCAACCACCGCCTCGTTCGCGTCGGGTCTGGCGGCCACAGCTTCGCCACTTGCCAGCAAGTCGCGCAAGACAGCAACGGCCGTCGCCACCACCTCATCCCCCAACAAACGGCGTTGCTCGTTGAGTGTGACAATCGTTTCGCGAATTTGCGCCTGGTCTATCATCAGCCTGGGAGGGGGTAATTATCGTTCATCGAGCATCAATGGCCTGGAGCAGCGCGGGCGAAGCGGTAGGCGTAGGTTCAAGCGGCCGGGTTGTTTCACCAGCTTGCTCCAGGTAGTGGGCCAGCAGGGCGGATGTGGGGAACAGGCGGCTCATGCGGCCGTTCTCCCACTCGTTTTGTAGCCAATAGGCGGTGTGGCGTTGCTGGCTGTGCCGTCTGCTCTGGCTCAGATGGGCAAGGGCAGCGAGGTAAACGGGGGCGTTGCTGAAGGCATAAGCTTGCGTGTCGCCAAAGCACCACATGCGATTGGCCGAAACAAACCCCTTCTGCACCACTTTGGGTAACAACCGGTCTACCTCGGCTGCGGTCAAGGGTGTATCGGCCGTTCCCTCTTGCCATAGGGCGGCATCCCAAAAGACAGGCCCAACGGCCGCCGCCATGCCTAGCAACTGTTGCTCGGCCGCCGGGAGCTGGTTGAACCGCATATGAAGTAGCTCATTCAGCGAGGCTGGCAGTCTCGTTGCTTCCACCTGCGCCATATCAACCTGCCAACGGCCGCCGGAATCAATGGAGATCCCTCTCTGATCGAGCAGCAGCCGTACCGCTTCCTCCATATAGAGTGGATTCCCCTGCGCGGCCGTTGCCACTAAATCAAGCAAACGCAAGGGAGGCGAGGGGAGTCGTTGTAGCAGTTCCCCCAGCAGGTGGCGGCCGTCAATGGCTGAGAGCGGCGGTAGCTGTAGATGGCTATAGGGGCTAAACGGATCAGACGACTGCATTTGCTGGCCGAAAGGCCGCTCTAAGAAGGTGGTTGGGGCTGTGGCGATAACCAGCAAAGGCAAGTCGGGATACTGCTCGACCAACGAATCCAAAACATCGAGCGACTCATCGGAGGCAAAATGCAGTTGTTCCAGAAAGATGACGACCGCTGTACCATCGTTAATTGCCTCCAGGAAGCGGCCGACTGCTTCAACGAGCGTCGGCCGTTGCCCGGCTGTGTCCTGGTCAATCGCCAACAGGGTGTCGGCCAGATGATAAGCATCTCCTTTCTGCTGACGGGAGACATTGCTATCAATAGCGTTCGCCAGCTTTTCGCGCATGACCCCAGGGCTATCGTTGAGGTGGACTCCTGCATAATGGAAGATCATCTCCTTCCAAAAGGGGAGCGCAGCTTGCCACGCCGGAGCGTTCATCTGGCTATGCAGGACGGTGACGCGCTCTGAAAGTAACCTTATACGACGCTCAAATTCGTATAGTAATCGGGATGAGCCGCTGCCGGGTTCGGCGGTGATGGTCACAATTTGTGGCAAACGGCCGTCCAACACCGTCTGCAAGGCTGCCTCTAAGAACTCCAGTTCGCGCTCGCGGCCGACCAATCTTGTTGCTTGCCCGGCAATCAGACCGGGTGAGGTTGGGCTACTGGAGCCTTTCTCCTCACCAAGCTGGTATGCTTGCTGCAACCAACCGGCAGCGGTATTGGTCGCTCGTCCATTGTGAGCGGACAGCGTGGCGACGGCCGCTACCTGGTTGCCCATTTCTGCCTTGCCATTAACAGCAGGGGAGGGGATTGTAGAAGCCTCGGTCTGCTGGGGGTTTGCCGCCGGAGCAATGAGTGAAAAGTGCGCTCGCGCCTCTTGGGCAACAACGGGAGAAAGCAAAACGCCACCAACCGGCGCGGCTTGCTCCAACGCTTTAGCCAGGTTGACCGTCTCGCCAACGGCCGTGCGCCGGTTGCCATAGCCCGCCTTGCCGAAAAAGACCGGCCCTTGATGGATGCCGATGCGCATGGTCGGGTCAGGCCAGGCGACCGCCCAACTGCGCCGTTGTTGCCTTGCCTGCTCATTGAACAGGCGTAATTCGACTTGCAAGCCGAGGGCTGCGCGTAGAGCGCGTTGCAGATCATGGGGCCGCGGCCGAGGCATGCCAAAAATCGCCACCATGCCATCCCCGGCATGTTGGTCAATGTCGCCACCCCAGGATTGCACCACCCCATCCAGTACCTGCCACATGGCGTTAATTGCTTCCCGCACACGCTCAGCGTCCATTTGCTCGGCCAGCGCGGTGAAGCCGGACAGATCGGCCGCCAGCACCACCAGTTCCGCTTGCTGATCATCGGCCGGTTCTGTTTCCAGCTGTGCCATTCGTTGGCGCAGGGCGAAAAGAGCGGTGGTGGCAACCGCTTCCCCAAGTGCCTCTCGTTGCAACTCGATGGCAGCAACGGCCGCCGCGAGTGCCTGACGACTTACTTCTCTATTCGCCACAAGCCTATTATAGCCTAAACAGGCTTGCTTTTTTAGTTAATCTCTTTACAAACTGTTTTTAGAAACCGGGTTTCTTTAAGCGGGATAGCTCCCTGTAGCAATAACGATGAGAAACCCGGTTTCTAATCCACCAACAAACTTGGCAAATAACGCCGTTGATGATACGCTGCTTTCCTTAGTAGGAACAACTGATAGTAGACGGCGAACTACAAGTGCTACCATCTACTGTCCACTGACAACCGCCTACTTTTACTTTTCAGCAAGGATGTAACGCGACTTTATGAAACTGCGGAAGCTCATTCTGCATGGATATAAAACGTTTGCCAGTAAGACGGAATTTGAATTTGACGAGGGGATCACGGCGATAGTCGGGCCAAACGGCAGCGGCAAGAGCAATGTCGCTGATGCGCTGCGTTGGGTGCTGGGGGAGCAAAGCTACTCTACCCTGCGCGGCAAGCGCACGACGGACATGATCTTCGCCGGCAGCCAGCAACGCGCCCGCGCCGGGATGGCCCATGTCTCTTTGACCCTCGACAATAGCGACGGCTGGCTGCCGGTGGACTATGCCGAAGTGGAGATCGGCCGTCGCGCATTCCGTTCCGGCGAAAACGAATACCTGCTCAACGGCCAGCGCGTGCGCCTAAAGGATGTGCTGGACTTACTGGCGACCAGCGGCCTGGCCGAGCGTACCTACACGATCATCGGCCAGGGGCTGATTGACCAGGCGCTCTCCCTTCGCTCGGACGAACGGCGTGCCTTATTTGAAGAAGCGGCCGGGATCAACCATTATAAGTCGCGCCGCGCCGAAACATTGCGCCGTCTGGAAGAGACACAGCGCAACCTGGCGCGGGTAAATGACATTTTGGAAGAGATTCGGCCACGCCTCTCCTCGCTCAAACGCCAGGCGCAACGAGCGCGAAACTATGAGCAAATCGCCGCCGACCTGCGCCACCTGTTGCGTATCTGGTACGGCTATAAGTGGGAGCAGAGCAAGACAGAACTGCGCCACGCCCGGCAATCGGCCGCGGCCGTCGAATCCTCCTGGCGCGAAAGCCGCGAGAAGCTGTTGGCGCGGCAACAAGAGATCGAGCGATTTCAACAGCGTCTTAACGAGTTGCAACAAGCGCTGGCCGAGCGGCAAAAAGAGCGTGATGGTTTACGCGACCAGTTGGCAACTGCCCGGCGCAATTTAGCGGTGTTCCAGGAACGACAGAAGGTGATTGCCGCGCAAACGGCCGAACTGAGCCGCGAAATCCCTCTTTTGGAACAGCAACAAGCGGGGGCGCAGGCGGAATTGGCCGCCGCCACGGCCGAACTAACGACTGCCCAGGCCGATCTTGATGAGCAACAAGGTCGCTGGCAGCAATTCCAGCAGAGCTTTGAAAGCCAACAGGTGGAGATCGGCCGTCGCCAACAAGCGTTGCGCCATGCCGAGCAGCAATACCGCAGCGGCCAACATGAATTGGCCCAGGCGGAGGGGCAATTGCGGGAGCTGCGGGAACGGCTGTCTTTGTTAGAGGAGCAAGGGAGCAGGGGAGCAGAGGAGCAGGGGAGTGAAGAGAAATTGATGATTGAGAATTGTCAATTGTCAATTGCTAATTATGAACGGGAAGCGGCCGAGTGGCGGCAGAAGCGCAATGAGGTGGTCGCCCAGCGACAGGCGGTGGTGAACGAACTGAAGCCGCTGCGCCAGAAGTTGCGCGAAGAGGAGGGACGGCGTAATGAGTTGCAAAAGAATATCGCCCGTCTGGAGGAGCGCGTCCGGCTGCTTGAGCAGATGCGCCGTAAGGAAATGCCGCTGGATGAAAAGTTGGTGGCCGGCCGTCTGTTCGGCCAACTGGCGGGGCTGCTGACGATCCCCGATGCTTATGCACCTGCGTTGTCGGCCGCCCTTTCGGCGCGGCTGGCGACCTGGGTGGTGTCGGACACGGCTGATCTCTGGCGTATTTGGGATAAGCGACGCACCGATTATGCAGCGGTCATTTCGCTGGCCGACGCGCAAAATGGACGGCCCCCCTTTGCACATGACGACGCGGCGATTATCGGCCGCGCCAGTGAATTGGTGAGCTATCCGGCTGAACTGGCGGCCGTTGTCGAACAACTGTTGGGCGGCGTATGGTTGGTCAGCGATACGGCCGCTGCCTATCGTTTGGCACAGGAGTTCCCGCCTGGGACGTTGTTGGTGACGCCGGAGGGTTTTGTCGCCCATGCCGGGGGACTGGTGGAGATGCACGATGTGAAGAACGCTTCCGCCGTGCGCCAAAATGGCGAGGCGGAGCGGCAGGCGGCACAGCAGAAACTGGACGAAGCGCAGCAAGCATTGGCGGCGCAAGAGGGGCGGATCGGCCACTGGCAGGCGACGATAGAGGAGAAACAGGAGAAAGCCGACGCCTATAACCAAGAAGAACGGCGGCTAGGACGGCTGGAAAGTGAAGCCGGGCAGCGGGTCTACCGGGTGCAGCAACAGTTGGACCGGCTGCGCCAGCAAGAGGCGGAGGTCAAACGGCGGTTGGCGGCGCGTGAGGAGGAGATTGAGCGGCTGCGCGGCCGTATTGCCAATGTGGAAGCGCGAATTGGGGAACGCCGCGAGGCGATTGTGCGGCTGGAAGCGGAAAGCAATGAGGCTCGCGGCCGTCTTGAAGCGTTGCCGGTGGCCGAACAAAACCAGCAGCGGTTGGCTTTGCAGCAGACCATTGCCGCCGCGCAAACGGTGATCGCCGGACGGCGGGCGGTGGTGGATAGTCGCCGCGCCACGCTGAACCAGATTGACCGCCAACTGGAACGGCTGCGCCAACAACTGGCAAGCCTTAACGAACAGCAAAACGCGCTGGTGCTGGATGAAGAGACAGCGGTGCAGGCACGTTTGGATGCGGAGTTGACCCGCCTGAACGAGACAGTGGTGGATTTGGAGCGTCAAATGGCTGACATTCGCAGCCGTTCCGCTGGTATCCAAAAGGAGACGGCCGCCTTGCAACGCCATGTGCATGAGTTGGAAAACCAGATGACCCAGGCACGAATTCGCCTGACCCAACGGGAGAACCAGATCGAGGGGTTGCAGGAGCGCATCCGCGCCGATCTGGGGCTGGTCGCCTTGCGCTACGACGCCGACCAGACCGGGCCAACGCCACTGCCGATGCAGGAGTTGGTCGAAGAGTTGCCGCCGGTTGAAGAACTCCCGGCAAATATGGCCGAAATCGAGGAGACGATCCACAACTACCGCGCCCAGCTGCAACGGATGGGGCCGATCAACCCCGATGCCCCGGCCGAATATGACTCGACGGCCGAACGCTATGAATTTCTCTCGCAACAGATTGAGGATTTGCGGCAGACGGACGAGCAACTGCGCCAGGTGATCGCTGAACTGGACGATCTGACCTCGCGGGCATTTGCCCAGACAGTGGAGCAGGTAAACGCCGTCTTTGGCGAGACGTTTCAACGGTTGTTTGGCGGGGGCAGCGGCCGTTTGGTGCTAACCGAACCGGACAACATGACTGTCACCGGCGTGGAGATTGTCGCCCGGCTGCCCAACCGCCGCGAACAGAGCCTGGGCCTGCTCTCCGGCGGTGAACGGTCGCTGACGGCCGCGGCCCTGATCTTCTCTCTGCTCAAAGTTTCTCCTCCTCCCTTCTGTGTGCTGGATGAGGTAGATGCGGCGTTGGATGAAGCGAACATCAACCGCTTCCGCGACTTCCTCCGTGAGTTGAGCGAAAAAACGCAGTTCATCGTCATCACCCACAATCGCGGGACCGTCCAGGCAGCGCAAACCGTCTACGGCATCAGTATGCAGCCCGACAGCGCCAGCCAGGTGCTTTCCATTCGGCCGGAGGAGTATGTAAGTGGATAGTGGTTAGTGGCTAGTCACGAGTGGCGAGTGCGTTTTGAACTACTTCCTGTACCAGTAGCGGATTTCAATCCACGACTCAGGTTACGACAGGTCATTGCCCTAGAGCCGACCCTCCCTTATACTTAGTGCAGAAACATAGTCATAACGTTAATCCACAGAGCCTTTGTGTCTCTGAGTCTTCGTGATGAACCGTGTAGCTATCCATCAGTGCAAATCTGCGTGGAATCCGCGTAAATCTGCGTTTTATTCTTGAAGGAGAACGAATGCGAACTCCGTTTGTGGCTGGAAATTGGAAATTGAACAAGACGGCCGAAGAAGCCGTCACCTTCGTCCGCGAGATCCGTTATGGGCTGAACCAGATCGAGGGGATTGACGTCGCTGTCTGTCCCCCCTTCATCGCCATCCCTGCCGTGGCTGAGGTGTTGCAAGCGTCGAAGATCGGCGTTGGGGCGCAAAATATGTACTATGAGGACAGCGGTGCCTATACTGGCGAATGTTCCGCCCCGATGCTCAAGCCCTTTTGCCAATATGTCATTCTCGGTCATTCCGAACGGCGCGAATACTTTGGCGAGACAGACGAAGGGGTGAATAAGAAGGTCAAAGCGGCGTTGGCCTATGGGCTGACGCCGATTGTCTGCGTGGGCGAGAGTCTGGCGCAAAACGAGGCGGGGGAAACCCACAGCTTTGTCAGCGGGCAGGTGCGGGCAGCGTTTGATGGGCTATCGGCCGAACAAGCTGCCGCCTGCGTCATCGCCTACGAACCGATTTGGGCGATTGGCACGGGCAAATCAGCGTCGGCCGCGCAAGCAGGCAGCATCATCGGCCTGACCGTGCGCGGCGCCGTTGCCGAGATGTTTGGCGAGGAAACAGCCCAGGCGGTGCGCATCCAGTATGGTGGCAGCGTCAACGAAAAGAACATCGCCGAATACATGCAACATCCCGACATTGACGGCGCCCTCGTCGGCGGTGCATCGCTAAAGCCCAGCTTTGTAGACTTGGTACGGAATGCGGTTGTTTAAGAAGAGATTGGGAGAGTGAGAGATTAAGAGACTAGGAGAGTGAGAGATTAAATAGTTCAATCTCTTAGTCTCTCAGTCTCCAGTCTCCGAGTCTCCCAATCTCCTAGTCTCGCTTTTGTTATGAGCGAACCCCTCATGCCCTTCCTCTGGGTGGCGATTGCGCTGCCCATTTTGTTGTTGATGCAACGCTGGATTCATGCCCACTTGCATGGCGTCAGTTTGCTGGCTGTCGGCCGTCCCGAATGGGCGATCATCATCTATTCCATCGTCCTCTTCCCCGGCGTGCTGGTGCATGAACTCAGCCATTGGCTGATGGCGACGGTCCTGGGTGTGCGTACCGGCCGCCTGTCGTTGCTCCCTCGCCGCCAGCCTGACGGTACGTTGCAACTGGGCTACGTGGAGTATTACAAAGGGCGCACGCTCGGCCCCATCCGCGAGAGCTTGATCGGCGGCGCGCCGCTGTTGGCCGGAACGGCATTGATCTGGTTGATTGGCTTCTACGTTTTTGGCGTCACAGATTTGGCGGCCGCTCTGCAAACGGCCGATATTGACATTATGACCGTCGCGCTGACCGAACTATTCGCCACCCCTTATATTTTGTTATGGATATACCTGATCTTCGCCCTGAGCAATGCGATGATGCCCAGCCGCTCTGACCGCCGTGCCTGGCGGGCCTTTATTCTGATCATGGTCGCGATTGGCGTGGCGGCTTACTTGCTTGGGCTGCAACAAACCCTGAGTGACGGGTTGGCCGGGCCGGTGGCCACGATTTTTGGCTACCTGGGCACCGCGCTCTCCATTGCCATTGCTGTAGACCTGCTATTTATGGCCTTAATTGCCCTGGTGGAGAATATCCTTAGCCGGATTCGCGGCGAGAGCGTGGTTTATGGTGGGGCGGCCGCAAGCGAGACATGAACGGTAATCGGTAATCCGTGAGCGGGTAGGAGATTAGAGATTGGGAAACTAAGAGACTTAGAGACTGATTACCGATAACCACCGATAACCACCGATAACCGCCGATAACCGATTACTACAGAAAATAAGGAGAAACGGGAATGACCAATCCCTTAGTTGAACTACATGCCTACGGACAAAGCTTCTGGTACGACAATATTCGTCGCAAGTTCCTGGAGGATGGGACGATCCAGCGGCTGATTGAAGAAGATGGGCTGCGCGGGATCACCTCCAACCCCAGCATCTTCGAGGCGGCCATCGGCCGCAGCGACGACTACGATCAACAAATCAGCGAACTCGTCGCCGATAACGCCTCAACGATGGACATCTACGAAGCATTAGCATTGGCCGACATCCAGGCCGCCTGTGATCTTTTTGCCTCGCTGTATAAATCATCGAATGGCGGTGATGGCTTCGTCAGCCTGGAAGTGTCGCCCGGCGCGGCCAACGATACCGAGGCGACCATTGCCGAAGCGCGGCGTTTGTATCAGGCCGTCGGCCGCCCAAATGTGATGATCAAAGTCCCGGCCACGCCGGAGGGCATCCCCGCTATCCAACAACTGATTGGCGAGGGGATCAACGTCAATATCACGCTGATGTTCAGTATGGCCCATTATGAAGCGGTCGCTCGCGCCTATATTGATGGTTTGCAGCAGTGGCTGGCTGGAGGAGGGGATCCGAAACAGGTAGCGTCGGTGGCCTCGTTCTTTGTCAGCCGCGTGGACTCGGCCGTAGACAAAAAGCTGGCGGAACTGGATGATCCGGCCGCGGCGTCCTTGATGGGCAAGACAGCCATCGCCAACTCGCGCCTGGTCTACCAACGCTTTAAGCAGATTTTCCACGATGAGGCCGGGGCGTTTGCTGATTTGGCGGCCGCAGGGGCGGCCGTGCAGCGTCTTTTGTGGGCATCCACCAGTACCAAGAACCCCAACTATCCCGATACGCTTTACATTGATGAACTGATTGGCCCAGAGACGGTCAACACCATGCCCCCACAAACGGTGGAGGCATTCCGCGATCATGGCAAAGTCGCCAACACTCTGGAATCAGGGCTGGACGAGGCACAAATGGTGCTTGACCATTTGGCCGAGTTGCAGATTGACCTGGACGAAGTGACCGAGGAACTCCAGCGCGACGGCGTGGCTGCCTTTGCCAACTCCTTCGATTCGCTCCTCGCCACTATCGAGGAAAAACGGGCGGAGATGGCGGAACGCTAACGAATCTCCTAGTCTCTCAGTCTCTTAGTCTCCTAATCTCAGAGACTAGGAGACTGGGAGATTAGGAGATTAGGAGAGTGGCATGGACCTCAGCATTCGCGCCATTTTGTCCCAGGCGGATATGTTTCATGAGCTGACGGAGACGCAGTTGGGGTTGGTTGCTGCGTTGGGTGAGATCGTGCGCTACAATCGCGGGCAGGTGTTGTTGCGGGAGAATGAGCAGACGGATGAGATGTATGTCATCGGCCGTGGCGGGGTGGAAGTGTTGGTCAATCCCAGCACGGCCGCTGCTCCCGGAACGGGCCGCGCACAGCGTGTGGAGTTGGTGGTCATGGCTGAGTTGCGCCAGGGACAGGTCTTTGGCGAAGTGGCGTTGGTGGATCAGGGCATTCGCTCGGCCACCATTCGCGTCAGCCAGGACGATACCACTCTGCTTCGTATCCCGCGCAACCAGTTGATGCAACTGTGCGATACCTATCCCGTAATGGGTTACAAATTAATGAAGAATCTGGCCGCCGAGTTGGCGGTCAAGATTCGCAACACCGATTGGTTGGTGCGGCAATATCAGCTACAACTAGGGATGAAGGCTGAGGGCTGAGGGATGAAGGCTGAAGGATGAATAGCTCTTTCATCCTTCATCCTTCATCCCTCAGCCTTTCATAAGGAGGCTTATGCGTATTGGCATGGTGACGGCCACTTATAATCCGTCGGTTGTCAATGGGGCGTTGCGGATGGTGACCTTATACCGGCGTTATCTGGAGGCGGCCGGGCATGAAGTGACCATTTTCACCATCGGCGAACCGGATGAGGCTGATGATGATCCCCACATTGTGCGTTCCCCCGGCATCCCCTTGGGTGATTATGGCTATTACGTAACCATCGGCTATACGCGCGAGGCACAGCGGCTGATGGGTGAAATGGACATCCTCCATTGCCATCACCTCTTTATGAGCGTGGAGATGGCCCATCGTTATGCCCACTGCCCCATCGTTTATACCAACCACACGCGCTACGACCTCTATACCGGAACCTATATCCCGTTGCCCCAACCAGCGGCCGACGCCATCATGCGCCAAATTTGGCCGGAATTTACCGATCTGGCCGATGTGGTGATCGTTCCCTCCGAAAGCGTGCGCCAGGTGATGCTCGATTTTGGCGTGCGTTGCCCGACGGTGGTGATTGAGAACGGCATTGAGTTGGAGCCACTGCTCAATCCATCTCGGCCGCGTCAGCGGACAGAGTTTGGCATTCCTGCCGACGCGCCATTGGCGATCTATGTCGGCCGCCTCTCTAACGAAAAAAATGTGGCATTACTACTGGAGCAATTTTTGGTCGCCCGCGAGATTGTGCCAGAGTTGCATCTGATTTTGGTGGGGGACGGCCCGCAAAAAGAAGAGCTTGAAGCGTATGCGGCCGAACTGGAGCTTGCGGATTATGCCCACTTCTTGGGCCGCGTGCCGTTTGAGGATGTGTGCAACTATCTGGCGGCGGCCGACTTTTTTGTCTCCGCCTCAATGAGCGAAGTGCATCCGCTGACAGTGATCGAGGCGATGGCCTCCGGGCTGCCGGTGGCCGCCCCCGTTGCCCCTGGCTTTGTTGATACGGTCGTCCCCGGTAGCAGCGGTTACCTGACCGATCTGCCAGAGAGCGGATTGGCGGCGGCCATCGTTGCTCTGGCGATTGACCGCCAGCGTTGCCAGAAGATGGGACAGGCAGCACGGGAAGATGCCTGTCATCGCTTTGACATTAACCGTACCATTGCGCTGACCATCCAGTTGTATGACCAGTTGCTGCGTGAACGGCCTGATCTGAAACGCAGGCGGGAACACGGCCGCTGGGCGCGACGTAATGAAATGCTTGACCCTTTGCTCAACCAGTTGGCGCGTTTAGCACGGCCGCCGGATTGGGCGGAAAGTGTTGGCCTGAAGTGGCTGCAAGAAAGTCTTAAGAGGGATGAGGGTAGAAGGCTGAAGGATGAAGGGTGAGGACGGCCGCCGCACCCTCGGCCGTTGGGGAGAATCGATAGCGGCCACTCACCTGGAAGCAAAAGGGTATCGGATTGTCGAGCGTAATTGGCGCTGCCGTTGGGGGGAAATTGACCTCGTGGCGCAACAGGGAGAGACCCTTATTTTCGTGGAAGTGAAGACACGGCGCGGCCGTGATTTTGGCACACCCGAAGAGGGGATCACCCCGCGCAAGGCGCAAAAGCTGTTGCAAATCGGCCAACAATATGTGGCCGAGCGCGAGTTGGATGATGTGGATTGGCGGATTGATATGGTGGCGGTGGAATTGGACAAAAGCGGCAAGCTGTTGCGCTGTGAACATCTGGAACATGCGGTGTGGGGATGGTGACCAATTGACAGTTGTCAATTGTCCATTAACAATTGTCAATTGTGAATGATCAACCGCTATTGACGCAGACGAGCAGAGGATCACCAGAGCAGGAGAGTGCTGAACGCTCGCCACTTGCCACTCGCCACTCACCACTCCTGGTTATCGTTGGCCCCACGGCCGTCGGTAAAACAGCCCTCTCGCTACAATTGGCGCAACAATTTAATGGCGAGATCATCTCTGCCGATTCGCGCCTGTTTTATCGTGGCCTGGACATCGGCACAGCCAAGCCCTCGGCCGCCGAACGCGCCCTCGTTCCCCATCACCTGATTGATATTTGCCGGCCAGACGAGACCTTGACATTGGGCGAGTACCAACGGCTGGCTTATGCCACGATTGAGGCGGTGTTGGGGCGCGGCCGTTTGCCAATCCTCGTTGGCGGCACGGGGCAATATGTGATGGCAGTGGTCGAAGGGTGGGGGATACCGGAGGTTGCACCGCAGCCCCGCTTGCGAAAGGCGTTGGCCGGATTGGGAGAGGGAGAAGTGGCACGCTGGTTGCGGCGGCTTGACCCGCAGGCGGCCGAAAACATTGACCCGCGCAACGTCCGCCGGGTGATTCGTGCCTTGGAGGTGACATTGGTGACGGGACGGCCGATCAGCGAACTGCAACGCAAGACCCCTCCCCCTTATGACATTCAAATCATCGGCCTCACGCGCGGCCGTGAATTATTGTATGAGCGTATTGACAGGCGGGTAGAGCAAATGATGGCCGATGGTCTATTGGCCGAAGTGCAGGGGCTACGGGCGGCAGGGTACAGCCGTTCCTTGCCTGCAATGAGTGGCCTGGGCTACCGTCAGCTTTATGCCTATTTGGAAGGGGAGATGGGATTGGAAGCGGCCGTCGAGCGCATTAAATTTGAAACCCACCGCTTTGCCCGCCAACAGGCCACCTGGTTTCGCCAGGACGATCCGCGCATCACCTGGTTTGACCTGGATCACTTGAAGGAACCCGCCCAGACAATAAGCGATTTCATTCGTGTCTCGTTGTCAAGATGATTGGAAAATCCTAACGGCGCCACGATAGGAATTATTGAATAAAAGGGTAAGCGATGTAATGTAGGATAAAGCGGGCTTTATTGGTTCTAGCATGGTGCAAAATCCGATAAGTAGGGCTTATCTAGAGCCATAATATATGACCTGGATACATGTTGGGGATGATTTCCCAAGCTATAATGCCTGAAAGCTGAAGTTAACCTGAGTACGATGCCGCTGTGGTGATGAAGACCAATCTCGCCATCAAAGTATATGACCCACCTTTGCCCTACTGGTATGCTGGCTGTTCACCGGCTTGCTCAATGATGGGGGGGTCTGTCATTACGGTCGCTGTCCTACTGGGTGGGGATGAGCCGCAGATGGGGGATGGCTAGACCAACGGCCGTGAAGCAATCCAACAAACATGTCCACTCGATTTACGTCGTCGAAGATCATCTGATCTTGCGCAAAACACTGATCAAGCTCCTGGAACGGGAACCGGATTTTAAGGTGGTTGGTGATGCAGGGTCGGCGGCCGAGGCACTGGAGCAAGTTGTTCAGGTCGAGCCGGACTTGCTCCTGGTGGATATTTCCTTGCCAGGGACAAATGGTATCGCGCTGGTGGAGAAACTACGCAAGCTGCTGCCTGATCTGCGCTGCCTGATGGTTTCCGGCCACGAGGAAAGCGTATATGTCAGGGAAGCATTGCGCGTTGGGGCGCGGGGCTATGTGATGAAAGGTGATCCTGATTCAATCATCCGCGCCATCCGGCAGGTGATGGATGGGAAGGTCTATCTAAGCGAGGCGATGCAGCGGCAGTTGGGGGGGTAGGTTTAGGGTCGAGTGGGGGTTGCTTGGGCCGCCTGGGGCTAAAGCCGCCAGGCTATCAGGTGACGCCGGTTGAAACCGGCTTGGGTTGGTGTACAAAGATGGTGATGACTGTGTCCAGCCCCGTTTACGGGGCGTTGCCATTTAGCCCGGCTGTTTACGGCCGGGCGGCGATCCGGTGACATCCACGATTGAGCGATTTTATAAATCCAACATTTCCCGCCACCAGACATCGTCATTCGTTATATAACTAACCGATGGTTCGCGAACGGTGTGAATCGTCGGCCGTGTTTCTCCGTCTCCCTCGGTACTTCGTTCCAAGATAGGAATCAAGTTCTCAGCAGCATGGTGCTCCCGTTGGCGTTGAACGTAACTGACAACGTTTGGTAACCGCTTTCTGTCGAATGTAAACGCGCCATATTCCGCTTGCCAATAAAGTTTCTGATTTGCGTGTTCCTGATTGAGTCTGGCCGAGGAAACCCCCTTTACCTGTCCGATAAATGTGGCAACTGGTATCTTGGCTGGAATGGCGACCACTAAGTGAACATGATCTTCGATGCCGTTTAAGGCAAACAACGTGCCTCCCAATCCAACTGTCTTGGATCGGATGAAGCCATAGACAACTTCGGCGATTTCAGGAACAAGCAACGGACGCCGCTTCTTCGTCGTCCAGACAAGATGATAATATAGCTGGCAATAGGGCATGATTTCCTCCTTCACTCCGGCATTATGTATTGATTCAGTATTGTTCACGATGAACTAAAATTGGGTACGGCCGCCACAAATATAGTAAAGTTTTCCATCTACCTGATGCCAAATGAAAACCAAGATAATCAAAAGAGAGTAAAATGGAACACCTTCTAGCTGTTAATGGTACTGGCGGAGCGTGGCTACGTGTGTTTGGCTGTGATTGCGGCCGTTGCAAATCCCCTGTCCGCCAGGCCAATACCTCCGCTTCCCTCATTACCTTAGATGACACAGGGCGCACCATCCATCATGTGTTGTTTGATGTGGGGTTAGGTGTGGTTGATAGCCTGGTCAGCAACCCTTATCTGGCGGGGGCAAACGGCCGTCTCGACGCACTCGTCCTGACCCATTGGCATCCTGATCACACGGCCGAATTGCTGCGCCTCTGTGCATCGTTGCACTTTAGTCAGAAGGGGGACGGACACAAGCCAGAGCCGATCCTCACATTTTGCCGTAGGGGAACGGCCGAATGGATGGAGAAGGAAGCGGCTTTTGCCTGGAAGCTCTTTATTCAGCCTCATACGGCCGACGAGAATCTACCGCCAGGCCATTTACTGCCACCGTTGTCTGTCGAGTCCCCTGGTTTGCAAATTACTCCAGTCACGCTTGGTCATAAGCGGGCTGATCGCTGGGCGAGCGATGAGATAACATTACGCTACTGTTGTGCGGGCTATGTATTGGAAACGGCCGCGAGCAAAGCTGTACTTTTCTGGGACGCTGGTAGCGATAATGATTGGGTGCTTCGGCCGCGAAACCAGGCACAGCAGGCAACCGTGCGGCGGCTCTCCGACGCGGACTATCTACTGATTGATTGCACTGAGTGGCACACTTCAGAGCCAGATGTGCCACACCTGACCTTTGAGATGGTGCAAGAGTACGTGAAAGCACTATCGCCCAAAGAGACGCTGCTCGTCCACCTCAGTGGTCACCGCGACCCACCGGGCCAACCCGCCTATGGCTGGAGCGATGAGCAATGGACAGCCGCGGCGGCGGCCGTGTGGCAAGAAAAAGGCTTGCCCGGCCATGTGCGCGTTCCGACCATAGGTGAGTATTTGTCATTATGACCATATATAACATTGTATAAATAGGGGTCATTTGCCGAGCAAGCGAGCAACCAGCCGCTTCATCTCATTCTCGAATGCCTGATCGGGTGTGAACAGCAGCCGTTCGCGCTGGACAACGGCCGCTCTCGCCGCAAGATACGCATCCAACAAACGCCCTAACCCCTGGGCGGTCGCGGCCGTATCCTGGCTATAGGCGGCCGTTAGCAAACCCCGCCGTGCAGGCTCCCCGGCGGGAAGGACGCGCAAAAGCGGGGGCAGCGTAAAGTGCAGCAGTTCCAGGTAAATCGTGAAGGGCTTGTCCGCGTCCCCCCGCTTTAATAGTCGCAAGACATCCCAGAGCATCACCCAGAAGCGATTATCCAGCGTGGTCAATTCTTCGGCGCTGAGATAAGGTTGGGGGAGTGCCAGCCGCGCCGACTCAGCCTGGTAACGCTCCGCCCAGCCGCCTGAATCCTTGACGATGCGGATATCGCGCTCCCAGGGGGAGGGCTGGAGCAACTCCTGCGCCTCAAAGCGATAGTCAGCCTTCGTGCCGTTGCTATAGAGGGCGATGTGGAAGTACGGCCGTACATGCTCCCCATCAAACGAGCGCACCGGCACATAGGGCATCACCGCCCGGACCAGATCACGCCGTTGCTGCCAGCCACGCTCCCGTGCCGCCTCATCCGTATAGACCAGGGCGATGTCCAGGTCAGAATAGTCGTCTTCCGACCGGCGGCCGAACGACCCACTCAGAAAGCAGGCGACAATGCTGCTATCACTTAGGACATGGCGTTGCAGACGGCCGATAAAACGTTCTTGCTCGAACATAATCTCTCAGTCTCCTAGTCTCTCAGTCTCAGAGATTGGGAGACTGAGAGACTAGGAGACTATACAAAACATCCAAAAGGAACCAACGCCAGCACGGAGGCGATGCCCAGACCAACTCCCGCTGCTACCTGGGCAGGGGTGTGGCGTTTCAAGTAGAGGCGCACAGAGCAGACGATGATTACAAAAGGTAGAACCGCCACGGCCGCCACCCAACCAAAAACCAACCAGGAGATCAGCCAGGCGGCCGTGATCCCCGTTGCATGAAGGCTAATCAGCCAGTAGATGTTGATCAACCCCAGAGCGACCAGTTCAATGACGTTAAACAGGGATAGGCAGTGTAATAACTCCGGCCCATTGAGAAATCTCAACAGCAGGTAAGCGGCCGCCGCACAGAGAATAGCGACGATATAAGGAAGGTGTCGCTCCTGTGTGTGGCTCATATGCAGTTCGCCAATGCGGCCGGTATAGAGCAGATAAAAGACAACCAGGATGGGGATCAGGGAGACGACCACGCCATACAGCACTCCCCAGCCAACGGCCGCTGCAAATGGTGCGGAATAGAAGGCCAGGAAAAACCCCAGTACCGCAAAAATAACCGGCGGGCTAATGACATTGGAGAGGGCGCGGCCAACCGACACCATTCCGGTGCGGTCGGCGCGGTAACGGTCGCGGGGGACGGACATCGAGAAGAGACTGGGAGACTGAGAGATTAGGAGACTGAGAAACAGACAATCTCCCAGTCTCTTACTCTCTCAGTCTCTTAATAATCAGGTGCCTTCTTCCCAGGAGTTCAGATAAGCTACCTGCGCTTCGGTCAGGGAGTCAATCTGAATGCCCATTGCCTCCAGCTTGATGCGGGCAATTTCCTGATCCACCTCTACGGGGATGGTATAGACACGGTTTTCTAGCTCGTCCTTGTGGTCTACCAGATACTTGGCGGCCATCGCCTGACCGGCAAAGCTCATGTCCATCACCGAGGCGGGATGGCCTTCGGCCGCCGCCAGATTGATCAACCGCCCTTCGCCGAGCAGGTTCAGCCGGTGACCATTGTGCTTCATCGTATATTGCTCAACAAACGGCCGCACCCGCTTTGGCTCGTCAACCGACAGTTCGCGCAACGCTTCCTTGTTCACTTCGATGTCGAAGTGGCCGGAGTTAGCCAGCAATGCGCCGTCTTTCATTACCTCAAAATGATGTTTGTCCAAGACGTGCATATCGCCAGTGGCGCTGACAAAGATGTCGCCAATCGCCGCCGCTTCCTGCATCGGCATGACGCGGAAGCCATCCATCACCGCTTCCAATGCCTTTAGTGGGTCTACTTCGGTGACGACCACATTGGCCCCCAACCCACGCGCCCGCATGGCGATACCGCGACTGCACCAGCCATAGCCAGCGACAACGGCCGTCTTCCCCGCCACCAGATAGTTCGTCGCGCGGATAATACCGTCCATCGTGGACTGGCCCGTGCCATAGCGGTTGTCGAACATGTGCTTGGTCAGCGCGTCGTTGACTGCCATCATCGGGAACTGCAATGCGCCATCCTTAGCCATTGCCCGTAGACGGATGATACCGGTGGTTGTTTCCTCCGTGCCGCCGATCATGTTGTCAATCAATTCGCGGCGCGACTTGTGAATCGTGCTGACCAGGTCCGCGCCATCATCCATGACGATATGCGGCTTGTGGTCGAGAACGGCCGTGATATGCTTGAAATACGTCTCGTTATCTTCCCCCTTAATCGCATAGACGGGGATTTCATAATGGCTGACCAGCGCGGCCGCCACATCATCCTGCGTGCTGAGCGGATTGCTGGCACAAAGAGCGATGTCAGCGCCACCTGACTGTAACGCAACCATCAGGTTGGCGGTCTCGGTGGTAACGTGCATACACGCCCCCACGCGCAGCCCGGCAAACGGCCGGTCGCTGCCAAACTGTTCACGAATCCCACGCAACACCGGCATCTCTGTCTCGGCCCAATCCACCCGGTGGCGGCCGCCGGGAGCTAAATCAATGTTCTTAACGTCGAACTCCATCGTACTTTCAATCTCCTTCTAAAATGGAGGCGAAGAGACCGAGAGATTAGGAGAGTGATGTTCCCAGTCACTTTACCTTTTAGTCTCTCAGGCTCTTACTCTCCTAGTCTCTTGTTTCTGTCTCTAATAGCACATCCAACGCCCCTTCATCATCGAAGTGTTGGCGATAACGGCCGATAAATTCGGCCGGGGTAAAGCTATGTTTTTGGGTGCCAATTTGTTCCAGGGTATAGGTGGCAGCGAGTGCGCCGATGCGGCCGGTCACAGACAACGGCAAGCCAAGTTGAATCCCACGCAACACCCCGGCGCGATAAGCGTCACCGGCCCCGGTTGGATCCAAAATATTGTCCGTTGGAACGGCCGGAATCAGTTCTTCCTGACCATCCAGGATCAACAACGAGCCATCCGCACCCTTGGTGATCAATAACCCACCGACGCAGTCCATAATATCCAACTCGCTGAGGCCGGTCTTTTGCTGGATGAGGCTAAATTCATATTCGTTCGCCGCCAACAGATAGCAACCGGCCAGGCCTGCGCGTAGCTCGTCGCCATTCATTCGTACTGTTTGCTGGCTGGGGTCAAAGACAAATGGTAAACCACTGGCCCTACATTCGGCCACATAAGCTTGCATCGCCCCTGGATCGTTAGGCGTAATCACCGCCAAGTCCGCCTCCGGCGCGTGTTCAGCAAAGCTGAGGATACCGGCGTGGGCCATCGCACCAGGGTAAAAGCTGGCGATCTGGTTGAAGTCCTCGTCGGTGTTGACAAAGAAGGAGGCGCAAAACTCATCCTCGATCTCGACAATGCCCGACGTATCCACGCCATGTTCGTCTAGCCAGGCGCGGTAATCGGTGAAATCCTTACCGGCCGTTGCCATTACTTTTGGACGGCCGCCTAATAAGGCCATCGTATAGGCGATGTTCGGCGCGATTCCGCCCCGCTGCCGCTTCAGTGAATCTACCAAAAAGCTGAGGCTAATTTTCTCGATTTTGTTTGCCACAATCGCATCAACGAATTTGCCCGGAAAGGACATCAAATAATCGTAAGCGATTGAGCCGGTGATTACAACATTCATGATAGCTCTCTAAATTGTTGAGACTGGGAGAGTAAGAGACTAGGAGACTCAACAACGCAGTCTCTCAATCTCCTAGCCCCTTCATCTCTTCTTGTGCAGACACAAACAAACGGCGGTGCAACAACCTGGGAGTCGTGCAACCGCCGACGTTGTCCACATTCTATAACGATTTTGTTGAAAGACCAGCAAAACAGTGTAACCTGGCCCGGTTACAGGCAATCTTACAATCATTAGAAACCGGGTTTTTTGAAAAAAACCCGGTTTCTAATCTTCATCAAACTTTTTTCTGCGAATAGGCCAGCGAAGCCTTATCTACCTTTTGCGCGTTGCTTTTTAAGACGGGTGTAAACCCCAGCCGATCACGGAGCATCGTCCCCAACGCCCGAAAGCCATCACGAGTGGTGATCTTTTTGCCCTCGGCATAGCTACGGGGGCTATAGCTGATCGGGATTTCCAAAATCTGATGACCAGCGAGCAGGATTTTGTCGGGCATCTCAAAGTCGAGATTGAAGTCGGTGGTGGTCAGGTTGAGCGACTTGATCACATCAGCACGGACCATCTTGGTGGCGGTAGCGACGTCAGTCAGTCGGCCGCCAAACAGCAAATTAGTCAGCATGGTCAGCACGCGCACACCTAGGTAAGCGTGGGCGTATTTATAATTGACCTGCCCACCCAATACGCGCGAACCGAAGATAGCGGCCGCGCCCGTCTCATCCGCCTTGCGACAGAACCGGGCATGTTCGGCCGGATCATACTCCGCATCCGCATCCTGGATGATCATGTAATCGCCGGTCATGTTGGCGATGCCGGTACGAATTGACATCCCCTTGCCCATATTGCGCTCATGGAAGATGACGCGCACTTCGGGATCATGGATCGATTGCAGAATCTCGCGCGTGCCGTCGGTCGAGTAATTGTCTACGACAATGATCTCCCGCGTCCAACCCGCTCCCAGGTCCACACCCTTTGTCTTAGCGATGACCTCTTCAATCGTCGCCCGTTCGTTATAACAACAGATAATGACAGATAGTTTTTTCATGTTACTTGCTCCAGACTCCAATCTCCAGTCTCTTAATCTCTCAGTCTCCTAGTCTCGGAAAAGATAGAGACTAAGAGATTTGGAGACTAGAGGATTACCATTACACCTGCTCAAAAAACCTGGCGAACGTATCAATCATGTAATCCAGCCGTGGTTGGTCCAGCCCCGGATAGACCCCAACGAAGAAGCCGCCGCGCATGATTTGGTCGGAGACGGCCAGATCGCCGATGATGCGACAGTCCAGGCCACGATAGCCCGGCTGGCGCACAATGTTACCGGCGAAGATCAGGCGCGTTTGCACGTGGTGCTCCTCCAGAAAACGGGTTAGCTCGTGGCGCATGAAGGGGGCTTCCTCGCGCACGAGCAGGGGCAACGCAAACCAGGATGGATTGGCTTTACGATGCCAGCTTGGAAACATTAAAAACTCTTCTGCCTTAGGTATCTGTTTTAGGTTTTCGTATAGGTATTTGAAGTTGGCTTTGCGCCGCGAAATGAAGTAGGGCAGCTTGTCCAACTGGGCCACGCCCATCGCGGCCTGGGGATCAGTCAGTTTCAGGTTATAGCCGATTTCAGTGTAGTAGTAGCGGTGGTCATAGAAGCCGGGAATGCCGGGGACTTCGCGCTCAAAGCGTAAGCCGCATTTACCGTTCACCGGATTGTCATAGCCACACCAACAATCGCGGCCCCAATCACGCACGGAGCGGGCGATTTTCGCCAGCAACGGCCGATTGGTATACGCCGCGCCTCCTTCGCCCATCGTGATATGGTGTGCCGGATAAAAGCTCAGCGTGGCGATCTCGCCGAAGGTGCCGAGCATCTTGCCATCCCAGGTCGAGCCGAGCGCATCGCAAGTATCTTCGACGAGCAACAGATTGTGTTTGCTAACAAAGTCCATCACCGCGTCCATATCGGCCGGGTTGCCCAATGTGTGGGCAAACATCACCGCTCGTGTGCGCTCCGAAAGTGCTTCCTCCAGCTGGTTGACATTCAGGTTGAAGTCACCGAGACAGCTATCAACGAATACCGGCTTGAGCCGGTTTTGGATGATCGGATTGACGGTGGTGGGGAAGCTGACGGCGGGGACGATGACCTCATCACCCGGCCGCAGACCATTTGCCAATCGCTTCGAGCAGAGCGCGGTCACGGCTACCAAATTGGCCGAAGAGCCGGAATTGACCGGAATTACTTCACGGACCCCCAGAAATTGGCCCAGACGCTTCTCGAATTGTTCGGCATAGGGGCCGGCGGTCAGCCAAAAATCGAGGACGGCACTGACCATGTTCTGCATTTCTGCTTCATCATAGACCCGCCCAGAGTAATTGACCGTCGTCTGCCCTGGTTCAAAAGGCTTGTTATGGTGCGCCTTCTGATAGTATTCGGCAACCTGGGCCAGGATTGACTGGCGCAGTGCCTCAGTTTCACCCATTCTACTGCCCTTTTCCTTATGCTGTGTACTCTGTGGACAGCGACGGCCGCGCAACAAACGGGACGATCCTCGTTTAATTGCCGAGACGGCAGGGCTGCCAAAAGCCAGTGGATGATTATAACACAGCATACCTTATCTCCAAGTTGCCCCGGCAATCGTTTCGGCGGATTGGCAACCGAAATGGGGGAACCAGGAACACCACCGCGAAGTAGGTAACCACCAGGAGGTGGATGATTGAGGCGACTGCTCAGACGCCGGTATAGGTTCCGGCGTTGTCTCTTCCGGCGGCTCAGAGGTGGCTGTGGGCGGCTGGATCGTTGGCGGCTCGGCCGTTGGTGGTTCGCTCGTCGGTGGCTCGTCAGTCGGTGGCGGGTCAGTTGGCGTGGGTGGCGCAACCGTCGCCGTCGGCGGCACGGCCGTGTTGGTCGGCGGCGGCACTGTCGCCGTTGGTGGCACAGCGGTGTTGGTTGGCGGCGGGACGGTAGCCGTCGGTGGGACGGATGTATTCGTCGGTGGGGGCGGAACGGTCAGCGTCGGTGGTGGCGCTGTTGCCGTTGGCGGAATGGAGGTCGGTGGCGGCGTGCTGGACGGCCGCACTGTTGTAGAAGTCGGGCGCGGCGTAGACGACGGACGTGGGACAGTGGCCGTCGCCACAACCGGCGGTGTCGCTGTCGGCCGCGAGGTTGGTGGAGCCGGTATAGTCGGGCTTGGTGGCACGGTGGGCTGGCCGGGAACGGTCGGCCGGATCGAAGTGGGCGGCGGCACATTGGTGCTCGTCGCCGTCGGCTGAATAGTCGCTGTCGCGTCGGCCGAAGGTGACGTAGGCGAT
This sequence comes from uncultured Ardenticatenaceae bacterium, assembly GCA_964410625.1. Lineage (GTDB taxonomy): Bacteria > Chloroflexota > Anaerolineae > Promineifilales > Promineifilaceae > CAYPHY01. Next base: position 54,889 of record CAYPHY010000003.1, read on the forward strand.
GGCTGGGCGGTGGGCGGGCTGCCAGGCGCGGCCGCCGGAGGCAGATAGATAAAGCGTCCAGTAACCAGTTCGGATGAGGTCAGGCAATTCGCCGCCAGGACTTCACTGGCGGTGACGCCGCGGCTGGCGGCCAGTTGACCGATGGTTTCCCCGGCACGCACTTGATAACGAACCCATGTTTGTGGCGGGCCACAAGCCACCACCACCACCTGCTGTGGAACCAGGATTTGCATCCCAGCGCGGACCTCTTCGCTCGCTTGCAGGCAGTTGGCCTCGCGCAAGTTATCGGTACTCGTTTGTGTGCCAATGGCAAGTGTATTGAGCGTTTCCCCGGCCTGCACGGTATGGAGTACCCAACCGGCCGGGACCTGGCCGCAGACGATGGGAGGGGGGTTGTTGCCTGCTGGGGGTAGCTGGCTGACGGCCGAGATTTCTCCAGCGAGAGATGATTCTGGCGTGGGGTCGGTGGCCGAGTCACCCGATGCTGGTGGCGCATCAAGGCGAATGACATGCCCTTCGGCAACGGCCGCTCCCTGGGCATTGACCACTGGCAATTCGACCAACGCCGGGGCGGAACGCAATTGCAGCGCATCAAGCTGCGACATCATCAACGCCGTGATCAGCGTAACAATGACGCCAATCGTCAGGGTCAGATTGACCGGCCAGTTGTTGTTGCCTGATAGATACTTCATCTTAGAAGGATGAAGGATGAGGGATGAAGGCTGAAGGGTGAGGGGCAATACTCATCCTTCAGCTTTCACCCCTCATCCTTTGCATTTCGTCCGCCACCGGCAATCGCACAGTGAAGGTGCTGCCCACGCCGACAACGCTCTCAAGTTGAATGTCGCCCCCGCTCAGTTGGGCGAGCTTTTGCGTCATCGCCAATACCGCGCTGCTTTGTCCCAGTCCGGGAATGGGTTTGTTCTCAAATTCGGGGTGTTGTGAATCAAACACGCGGTCTTTATCTTCCGGGTGGATGCCACTGCCACTATCGGTGATGATGATGTGCAGCGAGCGGCGTGTATGTCCGTTCTTGGCCCCCTTGTGGCGGCCGTTCGCCTGTGGTTGCTCCACCAGGGCGCGAACCATCATCCAGCCGTTTTCGGCCGAAGCGTCGGAGGCGTTATTCAGCAAGCTGACCAAAAGCTGATTGAGTATTTCCGGCGGAACGAGGACGGGTGGCAATTGCCGGTCGAGCGAAAGGTCGAGTTGCAGATTTTTCTCGCGCACAACGGGTAGAATGGTATCAATGGCCGTTTCAATGGCTGGTTCGATGTAGGAATTGGGCAACATGTTGGGCAATATATCGGCCGTCTCAGCAGTGGCCTGTGCTTGGGATTCTCCCTTCGCCGCCGGGGGTGCGGAGGCCAGCGCGGCCGTCATTCGCGCCAATTCCTGCGACAGCCGTTCCAGTTGGCCGGTCAGTGCGCTCACCTCGCGCCTGGTTTGCGCCGCTTCCGCTTCCGCCTGATGCAGCCGTTCTTCGGCCGTTTCCAACTGTTCATGGAGCCGCATCGCTTCTTCCGTTTGCCGGGTTTGGCGGCGGCGGCTGGCAGCGACGGCCTGGGCGATAAAGCTGCCAAGCTCCGGCACGAGCAAGCGATCACGTTCTGTCCAGTCGTCGGCCGTGTCGTATGCCCCTAAGAGCAAAAACCCCAGGCACTCCTCCTGGACGATCAAAGGTTCGATATACACCGGGCCAAGCGTGCCGACGTTAAACTGCTGCGCCAACTCGTGGACTTGCCTGGCCCCCACACCACGAGGCAGCAGCTCGATACCGCGTTGCTGCTCCTTGGCCAGCCGAAAGGCTGAACGCTCGACCAGATTAATACGCCGACCGACCCCAGGCCCTTCCGCCATCGCTGGACGGTAATGGTTGAACAGCACTTGTTGCGGATCATGTTCGTCAATCAGGCCAATGGCGATTAACTTGGTTTCTAGCAACTCCTCAAGCATCTTCAACGCTTGTTGCAGTGTTAGCTCTTGCATGGGAGCGCTGACCACTCTGGCAGCCAGCCCTAAGCCGCCAGCCAGTTGCCCGGTGGAGGCGCGTTCCGCTTCGGCTCTGGTTAACAGTTGCTGGATGGCGTGACGGTAGACCATCACCCCCCACAGCGGGAAAACGACCAGTTCGCCTAAACGCACCCAATAGGCCACGCCCGTGCCAGAAGGGATCAATTCCGGGTAGTTCCAAAAGTGGGCGATATGGGCTAGCAGGAGCAGGCCGATGATCATCGGCCGCAACGACCGGCGGCTTCCTGGATGGACCAATAACCAGACCAGACCGGCAGCCAGGACAACCAGTTGTAGCCCGCCCCAGATCACTGCCTGGACGGTGCTGTTGTAATCAACAATCCCCACCTGGCTTTGCCACTCTTGGGTAAAGAACAAGAGCATGACGGCGACAAAGACCAGACTGACCAGCAAGAGCGTATCAGCCAGGCGCGGCCGATCGCTAAAGAATGGGACTAAAGCCCAAACCAGCAACACCACACCCGCCAGATCGACCGCCTGGGCCAGGGGGGGCAGCAGGCGAATGCTTTGATCGGCATTGCCACCTACGGCAAGTCCCATCAATAAAAAGGCAAGCCGCGTCAGGAGAATGCCACCGGCGGCCCATGCGATCCGTCGCGCTTCGTCACTCTCCGGTTCTCGCTGCCAGCGACTATAGGAGATAGCCACAACCGCCTGCAAAATGAGGAGGGTCAGCAGGTGATAGATAACACTGCCCGGCGGGCGGCTCAATAAATCAATGGCCTGCTGTAGGAAGGTCATACTGCTTCATCTATTCCGCTGCAAACTTCAATGTTTGTGTAATCAAGTTTATACAATCAATTGAGCTGGTCGTTTTGCCCCAGCCGCCAGAACTCTTTGTGGTTGCCACCAACCCATAGCATAGCAGAAAGCAGGTTTGACGGCTATGAACATTACGTTAACACTCCTGGAAATGACCCCTGTTTTCGGCCGCTGCTGTCGCCTGGTCACTGGTAGCCACTGTGTCGAAAAGAAAGACAAGATAGACGCCCCTTATTTTGGTTATTTTGCACAAACGCCTCTTGACTTAATCGGGCGGTCTATGTTATGCTTAGGCGAACGTTCACCTATTCATGTTTGCCTGAATGTACGACTAGACCAAACCGAATACTACAGTCCTCAGCATTTGATAATTATCATAGCATGACAGCTGTCATGGATGAAGCGGTCGGGGAGAAGACACGGTGTCGAAGGTTACTTTGAGGCACGTCGCTGCGAAAGCTGGCGTTAGCTATCAGACCGTCTCCAAAGTCTTAAATGGCAAGGGAACAGTTTCGCCGGAAACTGAAAGCCGCATTTGGGAAGTTGTCAACAGCTTAGGCTACCAGCCCAACATCGCTGCACGCAATCTACGCAAACAAACCTCAAACTTGATTGGCTTCACCTGGCGTCCCAACCACGATGGCACAATCAATCCCATTCTCGACCGTTTTCTCTATAGCATCATCAACAACTTTCATGATAAAGGGTATCATGTCCTGGCCTTAATCGAGGCGCAGGAAGAAGGACTGATGCACGACTACCAGCAAATTTATCGTCGCGCACAAGTCCAGGGCTATGTGGTCTCCTCTACTGATTACGACGACCTGCGCATCGCGCAAATGCTCCGCCACAACATCCCCTTCGCCTGCTTCGGCCGCACCAACGACAATTGGGACTTCCATTGGGTTGATATAGATGGGGCATATGGGATCGGGTTGGTGATGGACCATCTTCTGGCCCAGGGGCACCAGCGGATCGCCCTCTTTACCTGGCCCACCGGTTCGCGTACCGGCGCGGAGCGGGAGCGTGGCTACTTTCAAAAGATGGAAGCGGCCGATATCCCCGTTGATCCACAATGGATATTTCGCATGTTGAATACAGTCGAAGCCGGGTACCACGCCGCCGGACAACTGTTGGAGTTGCCGTCGGCAAAACGGCCGACGGCCATCGTCAGCCTGGCCGACATCATGGCCATTGGCGCGATGAACCGCGTGACTCAGGCCGGGTTGGCGATTAAGCGCGACATCGCCATCACCGGCTTCGACGATGCGCCGATGAGCGAGTTCCTACATCCACCACTTACGACGGTGCGCCAGCCAGTAGAGACGGCCGGTTGCCGGGTGGTCGAATTGATGTTGGCGCAATTTGCCGGAGATTCCAATATTGAGCGGCATGTCCTGCTCAAGCCGGAGTTGGTGGTTCGTGAGAGTGCCTAGGCGCTTGCGGATTATCTAAAGGAGGTGATTTTATCGAAAGAGTATGAGGAGAAGAAGTAAGGGGAACAGGCGAAAGGTGCGGAAGTTGCTTCCCAGCGAGCCTGTGGCAAGGCGACCAACCAGTTGCCACAGCTTCATTGAATTAGACTGCGACGACCACAGCGAATGCGACGACCACGACCCTTCGCACCTGTTCAAGCCCCCATTTATATCGTATAAGCGCAAATCCTAGCAAAGATACAGAGGAGAAAACGATGTCACGCAAATTGACGATACTTTTATTTACCCTGATCGTCGGCTTGTTGCTGGTGGCTTGTGGCGGTGGCACCCAGGAAACAGCAGAGCCGACGGCCGCGCCCGACGCCGAAGCCCCGGCCGAAGAATCGCCCGCGGAGGAAGCTCCAGCCGAAGAAGGAGCAGGCGACCTTTCCGGCGCGATTCGTGTCACCATGTGGGAGTCCGGCGATGCCCTCGCTCCTTATGAGGCCGCCCTTGCCTCGTTCCAGGAAAAGTACCCCAATATAGATGTCACGCTTGAACCGGTCCCCGATCAGTATGGCACTAAGCTGCTAGCACAGGTGGCGGCCGGAACCACGCCCGACGTCTTCCAGGTGGGGGATGGTGATGTTGGCAAGTATGTCGCAGAAGGAATTGTTGAGCCACTCGATCCCTATATCAATGGCGAGAATGGCCTTGATTTAGGGGTGTTCCTTCCGGGTATTGCGGAGTTTGGCACCATCAATGATCAAACCATGCTGCTGACCAAGGATTACAGCCCGCTCGTCCTCTACTACAACGTTGATCACTTTGAGGAAGCCGGTCTGGAAGTGCCAAACGAGGAAACGACCTGGGAAGAGTTGCTGGAGATGGCCAAGACGCTGACGCTGGATGGCAACGGCAACAATGCCAACTCCCCCGACTTTGACCCGGAGAACGTCCAGCGCTTTGGCCTGCTGATGCCCAACACCTGGGGTGATCTGGTCTGGCTGCGCGGTATCTTGCCGATCATTTACCAGTTTGGCGGCAGCGTCGTCAGCGAAGATGGCACAACCACCGACGGCTATATGAACAGCCCGGAGACCATTGAAGCGGTACAGTTTTACACCGACCTGATCCTGACGCATCATGTTTCGCCGAATAACGCAGATATTGATTCGTTCGGCGGAGGCGAGCCGATGTTCCTCGGCGGCCAGGCCAGCATGGCCTGGACTGGGCGTTGGCCGCTGAGTGCCTGGCAAGAGGTTCCTGATCTGAACTTTGGCACGACCGGTCTGCCCTCTGGCCCGGCTGGTGAAGCCAACGCGCTCTGTTGGGCAGGCTTTGCCATGTCCTCCACCAGCGAGAACAAGGACCTGGCCTGGGCGTGGATCAAGCATGTGGCTGCCGAAGATGGGGCGGAAGCATTCGCTGACTACGCTATGTCGGCCGTTCAGCCGATTGTTGAGGCACAGGGACTAGATCAAGACCCCTACAACGCCCCGATCATTAATGATTTGAACAACGTGAAGCCCATACCGGAATTTTCAGGACCGTTCTGGCTGGACTGTGGCGAAGCGGCGTTCAAGGCACACCTGGAACGTGTCTTCGTGGAGGGAATTAGCGTTGAGGAGGCAATGAACGCGGCATCCGCGGAGGCGGATGCCTGCTTGGTTGAAAAAGCGGGATAAATTGTGAATTGTGAATTGTGAACTGGCAATTGTGAATTGTGATGCAGGGAACATCCCGTTCACAATTCACAATTAACCATTCACAATTCACAATTCTTCGGAGGTGTGCTATGACGGTCACCGTCCAGCCAAAGGACGTACTCTATCGCAAGTCGCCCCGGCGCAAATTGTCATCACAAGAGCGACAGGAGGCACGTACATTCTATCTTTGTATTTCCCCCTGGCTGATCGGCTTGCTGCTCTTCACGGCCGCGCCGCTGGTTGCCAGCCTTTATCTCAGCTTTACCAGGTGGAACGCACTCAGCCCGCCGCAATGGCTCGGCCTGGCTAACTACCAGAACATGATCCGCGATCCTGACTTTTGGCAATCGCTGAAGGTGACGACGATCTATACCATTTTCAGTGTTCCGTTGCGGTTGCTCGTTGCACTTGGATTGGCGCTGATGTTGAACCGGGCTACTCGCTGGGTAGGATTCTTTCGCACGTCGTTCTATCTACCGGCGGTTGTGGCCTCAGTGGCGGCCGCGCTCATCTGGCGCTGGATGTTTAACCCCCGCTTTGGCCCGATTAACGGCCTCTTACGCTCTGTCTTTGGCATTTCTGGCCCAGCCTGGCTCAGCGATCCCCAATGGGCGTTGTCAGCCTTTATAATTATGAGTCTTTGGAATGTGGGCGGCGAGATGTTGATTTTTCTGGCCGGGTTGAAGGGCATTCCGACCTCGCTGTATGAGGCGGCCGAAGTAGACGGGGCCAGCACCGTGCAGAAATTCTTCAATATCACCATTCCCATGCTCAGCACTACCATTTTCTTTAACCTGGTGATGTCTGTCATCGGTGCGTTCCAAACCTTTGACGCCGCCTTTGTCATCTCTACGGCACAGGCCGGTCAATTTGGCTCTCCGGCAAAATCCACTCTCTTTTATGTCCTCAATATCTATAAAGAGGGATTCAGCGACCTCAATTTCGGTTATGCCAGCGCGTTAGCTTGGGTAATGCTGGTTATTCTGTTCTTCGTTACATACTGGATCAATCGCTCGTCCGAAACGTGGGTCTATTCGGAAGGAGCGAAGTGAGGGTATTATGGCTGTAAATGCAGCAGAAGTAGCTGAAGTCATCCAAGAGCCGGTGCGTGTTGCCCGTGTCGGCCCTAAGCGCGAGCCACGGAGCAGCCTGGGTAAGATCATCTTCTATGCCGTGATGTTCCTTTTGAGCCTGCTCTTTATTTTCCCCTTTGCCTGGATGGTATCATCGTCCCTTAAGCCAGAGTATCAACTGTTCCAATGGCCGCCGGTTTGGATCCCCGATCCCATTATGTGGTCGAATTATGTAGAGGCATTTAGCAACCCCTTTCTGCCCTTTGCTCGCTTCTTTCGCAATACCATGATCCTGGAAGTCGGCATTATCACCGGCCGTCTCCTCTCAACAACGCTGATTGCCTATGGCTTTGCCCGGCTGCGTGCGCCGGGTAAGGATGTGTTGTTTCTGATTTTGATCATGACGCTCTTGCTGCCGGGGGCTGTGTTGTTAATTCCAAAGTACATCTTCTTCAGTCAAATTGGCTGGGTCAACACCTTTCGGCCGCTGATCGTCCCCGCCTGGTTTGGCGAAGCGTATGCCATCTTTCTCTTCCGCCAATTCTTTATGACGTTGCCGCGTGAGTTAGAGGAATCGGCCGTGATTGATGGCGCAAACACCTGGCAAATCATCAGCCGCATCATCATTCCGCTCAGCATCCCGGTCTACACCGTGATCTTCATCTTCAGCTTCCGCGATATTTGGAATGATCTAATGGGACCATTGCTTTATCTGAGCAACCTCGACAAATACACCATCTCTGTGGGGTTGGCCTTTTTCAGTGGGCAGTACACCTCTGACCCCCACCTACAAATGGCGGCGTCAGTGGTTTTCACCCTGCCAATTATCATCCTCTTTTTCTTCGCCCAGCGGGCGTTTGTCGAGGGAATTCAATTGACCGGATTGAAAGGCTGATCGTCAATGTTCGTAGTGACAGACATCGCTGTTTGTCCAATGCTTGTAGTGACAAACATCCCTGTTTGTCCGGGCAATCTTACCAATTGCGCCGCTTAGCAGGTAGTCGCCACTGGCATTAAACGAACCGAGTGAGATTATCTCAATAGAACTTACGCATTTTGACACGAATAACACGGATTTCACCGTCTATTTTCGTGAAATTCGTACGCAATATTTGCGCCATCCGTGTCGAAAAAAGCCGTTACTGCGTAAGCTCTGCTCAATTAGCTGATTTGTAGAGTTATGAACCTACCAGAGAAATACTATCACTGTTTTTTAGGAAATGGGCTGGATGCGGTGCTGATCGGCCGCACTGGGCTGATGACTGGCGAAAAGGTCGGCGTGGACCGCTGCGTTTGGTATAAGTCCAACCGCTACTACCCGGAACACAAGTTGGTGCAGGTGGCTGGTCGCTGGCCGAAGGATAAACCGCTGGAACATGCCGAGGGGTCTGGCTGGTTTGAACTCGCCCCCCTCGGCCGTGTCTGGTATGACCTCGCCGTTGATGACCAGCCGTTGGAATTGCAAAACAGCGAACAACAGTTTGTCCCCCAGGAAGGCACGCTGTATAGCGATCTCGACTATGGCGCGGTGCAGGGAACGGCCGAGACCTGGATGCCTCCCACACTATCTTTGCTGGTTGCCCGTTTCACCTTTGATCAGCCGGTGGTGTTCCGCGCCTCCCTGGCCCCTGGTGTGTGGGTAGTCGAAGGCTGGGACACGGACCCGTTCATCAGCGTGGAAATGGCCGAGGAGAAGGCGGAGGGTCGGTATGATCTAGGTGAAACGCGAGGGCTGTTGGTGATGCGCGTCGAGGGCGGCGAGGCGGTTGGCTTTGCAGCCGATGGTGATGTACGCAGCTTAAGCCATCAGGGCACTCAATTTACTGTTTACTTCGCCATCTTCGATGACCAACAAGACAGCCTACAAGCCGATTGGTTGGATGCGGCCGTTGGACAAGGGTATGAAAGTTTGCGTAGTGAGCTATTGACCTTCTGGGGGGATTACTTCAGCGTATCCAGTGTTTCCATCCCCGATCCCGAATTTCAATACTTCTACAACGCCACCCAATACCATATCAAGGCGATGCAGAACCCACAATCGGGTGGTCTGCCGGTGAATAACCTGCGCCGTACCTGGTCATCCCACCTCTTTTGGGATAGCTACTATCTCCAGCGGGCGTTGTTGGAGAGCAACCATTTGCCGGAGGCGTTGGAAGCCTGCCGCTTCTTCCAGCGTACCCTCGACCATGCTCGCCGCCACGCCCGCGAGGAGTTTGGCGCGCCGGGCTTGAAGTGGGATTGGGAGATCACCCACGACGGCCGTAAGGCCTATGGCGCCTTATTGCACCAGAAGTTTCAAGTCCATAACAGCGCATCCTACGCCAACGAAATTTGGGGGTATTACACCTACACCCAGGATGAGTCCTTCCTGCGCGAGTTTTACCCGATCTTGGAGGGCATGGTGGAATTCTTTCTGAATGGCATCGTCCAGCCGGTTGAGTCCCAAAATGGACAGGTGTACGAAGTCGGTTATCTGGTTGGCGTGCATGAAAGCCCGATCAAGGTCCGCAACGACGGCATGAATGTCGCCGGGACAATCGCCCTGATGCGCCATTGCGCCAATGCCGCCCGGGTTCTGGGGATTGACAGCCAGATCAGTCGACAGGCAGCATTGGTCGCCGAAGGGATGATGGTGACGATGGGCAGTTTGTTTAACGGCCGTTACTTCCAGTCCTCCCAGGACGTTGATCATCTGAACATGAGTTCAGTTGCCCCTGTTTACCCGATGAGTATTATCAGCGGCGCAGACCCCCGCACGCATCAGACTATCGAGGCTTTCTTGGCGAAGTATGAGGGGCGGATCGTCGGACATGGCGGCACAGAACACGGCTTCCCCTGGGCGGCCGGTGTGTTGGCTACCTCGCTGGCGTTCATGGGGGATGGTGATACGGCCTGGGAGACGATTGCCTCCACGCGGCCGACCATTTGTACCTTTGGCGGGATGACGGAAGTGATGAGCGATGAGGGCTGGAATATGCAATACTTTGGTACAGCGCAAGGGGCGGTGGCGACGGCGATCCACAACCTGCTGTTGCAAGCCCGCGACCTGGACCGCGAACCAACGATTGCTATCTTTCCCGCCTTGCCCTCCGCATGGGAGTCCGCGTCATTTAACAATCTCCGCGCGTTGGGCTGGCTGGTGTCGGCCGAGTTCACCCCCCAGCAAGTGACGGCCACGCTGACCAATGATGCGGTCGTTCCCCTGACCCGCACCGTCACCTATGGTGGACATGAGGAAGAGCTAACGCTGCAACCGGGACAATCCCACGAGTTTACATGGCCCTCTGTTTCTTAAGTAAACTATAGAAACCGGGTCTCTTAGCTATTATGAGACAGAACCACTTTTACGCTAGAAACCCGGTTTCTAAACACGGTTTAGGCTGGCTGGCGGCAAATATCAGTACACAGCGGCTGGTATTAGCGGCCGTTGCCGTTGTTTCCGCCAGCGGGCTGGTCTTTGAGATCGCGCTGACACGCATCTTTTCCTTCTTCTTTCAATACCACTTTGCCTTTCTTGCCATTTCCCTGGCTGTCTTTGGGTTAAGCATTGGCGCGGCCCTGGGACAAGTGAAGCGATTCAAGCCCGGCACGCTGACCACTGTTCTGCTGCTGTTAGCCCTCAGTTATTCATCGGCCGCTCTATTATTGGCTTTCCTCCCTTCGGCCGAATTCATCTGGCCGCGAGCCTTGGTCGCACTGGTTCCCTTTGTCCTGACTGGCCTCTTTGCAGCATTGGCTTTCGGCCGCTTTAACCAGCAAAGTGGGACGCTCTACGCGGCCGACCTACTGGGGGCGGCCGTTGGTGTGCTGCTGGTGCTCTGGCTGCTCAACGTCGTCAGCCCGTTTAACGTCTTGTTGCTGCTAGGGTTGGCCGTTGGCGTGATGGCCCTCTTGTTCAGCCAGCTAGCAGCAGTGTCCCCTCGTTGGCGCATGGCTGGTTGGATTATCTGTGGAGTCACAATTGTTTTGTGGCTGGTGAATCTGACCACAGGGATGCTTGATTTTGACCCGTTGCGCCTGACGGCCGCGCCACGCGACAAGACAATGCTGAACATCCTCAATAACCCGGCACAGCAAGCGCAGATCATCGCCACCGAATACAGCCCCTTTGCGCGGGTGGATGTGGTGGAAACGGCCGACCCGGACACCCTCTTTGTCTTCACCGATGGCGGCGCGGGCAGCTTCATGCTCCGCTATCCCGATGAACAGATTGAGAACAGCTTGCAAACCAGCGTTGAGTTTTTGCCCTTTGGTCTGGCCGCCGACAACAATGAGCGCACGCTGATCCTCGGCGCAGGGGCGGGGAAGGATATTGTCTCAGCGTTGGTGGGGGGCGCAACAGAGGTGACGGCCGTTGAGGTCAACCCGGCGATGGTCGCCGCCACGCGCCGCTTTCGCGACTTTAACGGCAACATTCTCGACTTGTCGCAAGTAACGTTGGTCGAGGGGGACGGCCGTAACTTCGCTGAGCGTACCGATGAGACTTTCGATCTGATCTACCTCAACCTCGTCTACACCCAATCGGTCGAACCGGCAGCGCAGGCACTGGTCGAGAACTACATTTTCACTGAAGAGGCCTTTGCCGCCTATCTGGATCGCCTTGCGCCCGGCGGCCATCTGGCGATCATCGCCCACAATGCGCTGGAAGGGAGCCGCGCGGCGATCACCGCGCTGAAGGCATTGGAGAATGAGGGAGTTCGGCCGCAGCAAAGCCTCGATCGGATGACCTTGTGGATGTTGCCCACTGAAGACCCTACCACACGCACCAGTCTGTTATTGATTGGGCAGGAGGCATTGAGCGCAGAGATGCTGGTGACCACACAGGCCAACGCGCAGGCACTGGGGATGACGCCGCTGTTTATCCCGCAGCGTTACGAAGCGATATTCCAGGCGATGCGCCAGGAAAACAGCGTGGATGCTTTCATCAGTGCCGACGCCGACTACGATCTCAGCCCAACGACCGATGACAGCCCCTACTTTTTCCATCTCAACTTTGGCCTTCCGCCAGCCATTCAGACTTCGCTGATCGCTTCGCTCGTGCTTTCGGCCGCCCTTTTCAGCATCAGCATCCCTGTCTTTTCCCGCCGCCGGAAGGGGGGCTTGTTTTTACTCCTCTATGCCGCGTTGATCGGCGCGGGATTCTTTCTAATCGAAATCCCGCTGATCCAACGCTTTCAACTGTTGTTGGGCTATCCGGTGTTGACGCTGGCGGCCGTGTTGGGAACTTTGTTGTTAGCCAGCGGCCTCGGCAGCCTGCTCAGCCAACGCTGGCCGGTTGAGGGCTTATTGAGGCGTGTGGGTGGGGCGGCCGTCGTCGTCGCCCTGCTGGCGATTCTTTACCGTTTTATCTTACCGCCCATCGTTGAAATGCTGCTGCCCACTGCACTAGGGCTGCGACTGTTGGGGGTGATTGGATTGACAGCACTGATTGCTCTGCCGTTGGGCGTTCCATTTCCCAGTCTGTTGCGATTGGCAGGGAAGCGCAATCAATCCATTGCAATGTTATGGGCGTTGAATGGGGCGTTTGCGGTGTTGGGGTCGGTGGCGGCCGTTGTCCTCTCCATGCAGTTTGGCTTCAGCACAGCCCTCTTGCTTGGTGCAGGGTTATATTTTGTACTAGCGGTCATAGCCTGGTTTTCAAGCCATCGCGCCTAACAAAGGCATATATCACAAGCTATTTAATCGCTCGGCAAGGGTAACGCCCTTCAGCAATCAGAGCAGTTCGCTGTGCAACCTGGATAGGCATATTGAGACGTAAGAGCAATACTGTGACACGACCTTCCGGTGTTAAGGGTTCGATGATAGCATCATTGAGTCGAAAATGATCTTTCCACTGTTGCCGGCGTGGATGAAACAGAAAGGTCGCTTCACCGGTCGTAGGCTCAGCAGATGCAATATCACTGCCCTTGAAGTCGTTGCAGCGGTAACAAGCTAGGCACAAATTGTCAGCATCAGTAGAACCACCATGTTTTTCAGCAATGATATGATCGATCTCAAACGGCAAAAGACGGTCAGCTACTTGCATGAGGCAGTATTCACAACAACTGCCTGCACATTCTAAGACTAGGCGGCATAGCTCAGCGGGAATGTAGGTCATGTCATGCTTTATTTGATAACCTCAGTCTAGTCTTAGCCTTAAGCAGCGACATAACATCATCTGCACGGATGAAGTCGTACATTTCAAGTTGTTCATCAAACGAGAGGGAATCATCTCGATTTTGAGCTAACAGCTGTAACGCACGTTCTTGCAACTCAGTCGGTAGTCTATAGTTTAAAATGGCCTCTGGCGTTGGATCAGAGGCTAGAAAGTCGGTAATAACATCAAACACGGTTCGGGTAGGTGCAATTTCAATATCCATGATTTTGCTCCTCATACTTATAGCTATTGTACTCTTTTCTTTGTTATCCGGCATGAGCGCCAAACGGTGTACGAGTAGATAAATTATTGAGTGATGTCTCAAGATCAAAGGTCCTCTGCTATCTCTTTCCTGGGTGAGGCATATTTACTGTCAATTCCCCTGATCACCACCAATGTGATGTGGCTGTTGCTTTCGCTTCCGCTGGTTACGTTGATTCCAGCGACGGGCGGACTGTACCATGCTATGAACTTGCTCGCTCATGAGCGTCACACATCATGGCGGTCGGTGTGGGAAGGGTTCCGGCAACACTTCTGGCTTAGCTGGCGTTGGGGGTTGCTGAACGTGGTGATCTATGGCGGGCTGCTGACCAATATCTGGTATTATGGGCAGACCAGTTGGGGGGTGTGGATACGGCCGCTATTCCTATTCCTCGCGCTCCTCTGGACATTGCTGCAAATATACCTCTTCCCCATCCTGCTCGAACAAGAACGGCCGTCCCTGCGGCTGGCGTTGCGGAATAGTGCGATCATTGTCTTGCGTCGGCCGTTGCCGACGTTGGGCTATCTCATTGCCATCGTAGTCTTGGCGCTTGGCACAACCTATCTCCTGCCCCCCTTGTGGCTGTTCATCACCGTTAGCGTGCTCCTTCTTCTATCCAATCGCGCCACGCTCCAGGCGATTAAACATCTGGAAGCGTAGTAACAGATTTTCAAACAGTTACGCGGATGACGCAGATAAGACGCAGATTACGCGGATTCTCATTGCTTTTGATGGGCGGTCTACGCGGGTAAACAACCCGCGCTACACTTATGGTATCTTCTTTGCGGTTGAGCAGTGATTGGTTTGCCCGGCATGATGATGAGGCAGTGTGGCGGCCGGTGGCGGTTCCTGGTTCGTGGGAGGTGGCTGGTTTCCCTAAGGATGATCCCGGCCCCATCTGGTATCGCACGACTTTTGTTGTGCCGCGCGAAGGAGCGCGGTTCTGGTTGCACTTCGGCGCGGTCAGCTATCATTGCCAGATTTTTGTTAATGGGCAAAGGGTCGCTGCCCATACCGGCATGTGGGATGCTTTTCGTGTAGAAATTACCGATGTGGTTGAACTGGGGCAAACGGCCGAATTGACCCTGCAAATCGAAAAACCCGCCAGCTTGACCGCCGGTTATCAATCCCCCTATGTCTCCGGTAACTTTCCTTTGCGCGAGACGGCCGCCGGGTTTCTCCCCTATGTCTGGGGCCATGCCTTTGGCGGCGTGTGGCAGGATGTGTGGTTGGTGACAACGGGGGCGGTAGTGATTGATGAGATGGCAGTGAGGGGGCAGCGGGCAGGTGGCAAGTGGCAGGTGGTAGTGGAGGCGCATTTAGACGGTCTGGAAAGCGTAGAATTGGGCCAAGCTACCGTCGCTTTAACGGTTCAAAACCCGCAGGGAGAGGTTGTTTATTCGGTTCAGGAAGCGGTGTCGGCCGCTCAACTGACCTGGACGGCCGACATCCCTGATCCACAGCTTTGGCATCCCGATCAACCCAACCGCTATCTGGCTCGTCTGGAGATAACCGGTAGCGACCGGCGCGAACTTCCCTTCGGACTGCGCTCGCTAACGACCGAAGGCAGCGTTATTTGTCTGAACAACGAGCCGATTTATCCGCGTCTGATCCTGTCTTGGGGATGGTATCCTGAATCGAGTTGCCCCCATCCAGAGCCGGAGCGTGTTTATGCTGACCTGCGCCGGTTAAAGGAGATGGGCTACAACGGGGTCAAGCTCTGTCTTTGGTTCCCGCCGTCATATTACTTCGACATAGCAGATGAATTAGGGATGTTGCTCTGGCTGGAGCTGCCTCTCTGGTTGCCGGTGGCGGGTGAACATTTCCGCCAACAAACGGCCGCCGAACTACTACGCCTTGCCAAACAGGCACGACACCATCCATCGATCATCCTCTATACCATCGGCTGTGAGCTGGATGGGGCGGTAGATGGCGCATTCTTGCGCCAGATGTATGCCGAGGTAAAGGCGTTGGTTGGTGATGCGTTGGTACGTGACAATAGCGGCTCGGCCGAAGCCTATGGCGGTGCGTTGGACGAGGCGGCCGACTTCTACGACCACCACTTCTACGCCGATCAACAGTTCATGCCTGCGCTGCTCGATACCTTCGCCCCTACCTGGCGTAAGTCGCAGCCGTGGCTGTTTGGTGAGTTTTGCGATTACGATTCGTTACGCAACATCCCCCACCTGGACGCGAATCGCCCCTATTCAGCATGGTGGGAGGTGGACAACCCCCAGGGGGTGCGGGCGGCCGATGATATGGTTGACCAGCGAAGCAGATTGCGGGAGAGTGGTTTGTGGGCACAAGCTGAGGCGTTGCACCGACTATCCAACCGCCAGGCATTGTTGCATCGTAAGTTGACTCTGGAACTCGTTCGCTCGCGGCTGGACACCTCCGGCTATGTGGTGACCGGCGAGCGGGATACACCCATCTCCACTGCCGGGATGTGGGATGATCTCGGCCAGGATAAGTTCAGCCCCGAAGAATTTCGCTGCTTTAACCAGGATACCGTTATCTTGCTTGGCTGGCGACGGCGGCGCGAATGGGTGGTGCGCGGCGACCGGGTGGCCTATTGGGACCCTTATTGCTATCGTGCTGGCGATCCAGTACGCGCCGAGATCTTCTTGTCCCACTTCGGCCGCGAGTCTGGCGTCGCCCAGGGCGGCTGGTCGGTTGCCTTCCCCGGCGAAGCCCCTTTTGCAGAAGGGAAGGTGGATAGTGCAACTATCTCCTCTGGTCAGGTGGGGCCGATTGCCCTGATTCAATTTGTTGCGCCACAAATAGAGGCCCCGCGCCGCGCTGATTTGCGCGTGTGGGTGCAGATCGGTCAATTGGTCAGCGAAAATGTATGGCGGTTGTACTTCTTTCCGGCGGCCTCTTGGACAGGGATTCGGCCGATCACCCTCCTTGATCCGCGCTCGCGACTGCCGGAATTGGCCGGTATGGTGGAATGTCATCAAACTTTGTCCCCTGACCGGGTAGGAATCTTTAGCCTGTGGACGGAGGAAATCGCCCATTTCATTGAAGCTGGGGGACGCGGGATTCTCTTACTTGAACGTGATGGCTTACCCAGTCCGGTGGAGAAGGTGGCGCGGCCGTTCTGGCGTGAGACGCTCAAGTTTGCCATCCCGCACCCGGCCTGGGGCGACTTCCCTGAAGCGGACGATCCCCATGTGCAATTTTATAGCATGGCTCCTGATGTTGCGTTGGATACCTCAGCCTGGGGAGATAAAGTACGGCCGATTTTCCGCCGATTGGACACGCGGCAAATAAAGGTAGAGGATTACGCGGCCGAATTGCTGCTGGGTAAGGGGAGACTGATCGTGACAACACTACGACTGGACGGCCGTTTAGGGAATCAGCCATCTGGTTTGGCCTATCATCCGGCGGCCGTGCACTTAATTACTTGTTGGGTTCGGTACTTACAGGATTTGTCTTAAAGGTACTCAAAACGGAGTGGGGATTTCCAGTTGTTTACAGATACGTCTGGCTGTGTAATCGGGAATTTCTCGATGGCGAGGTATGGAAGTGCGAAGCCTCTTGGTTGGATTCTCCCAAATGGAGTGTTCCGCACCCTCTCGAACGAATTGGCACCCATGCTGGCGTAGATGTTCGAGTAGATCACGTCGTTTCACGAAATAGCTTCCTGTGGTGTTAAAGTGACGCGGGATGCAGCTTGTAGGAACAGGTGAATTGGCTCCTCTAAATCTGCCTCGGAATCGGTGTAACTAGGATCGGGCTGTGGAAGCGGATCCCCTTCGAGCAAATAGGTTTCTGCCATATCTACCAGGGCGCTTGCCAGTAACCGGCGGGCTTCGTTGAGATCCGTTCCCCAAGTGATTACCCCAGGAAAATCAAGTACTTCGGCATGAACGCCTTCGTCAAGATATTTGTACATGGCTTTGTAGGTCAACATGACTTCATTTTACCTTTGTTATATCTATCTCTTATCCCTAGATTATAGATAGAGAGACTTTAACTGCAAACGGTGGATAGTATGAAAATAGGTGTCATTTCCCCACAAGATTGGAATTTGCCTGTCGCTCAAGCAGATGATGAGCCGATTCCTGGCCTGGATGTCACGGCCGCCGAACTGGAGCGGCGCGTCCGTCATTGCACCGCAGATTGGTTGCCGCGTCATTTTGATCAGCAGGTCGGGGCGTTCTATGGCTTTTACCGCGCCCCAACCCGCGAATTTGAACCACCGCAAACGGTGAACCTGATCGCTCCCTGGCAATTGTTGGCGGTCTATGATCGCTACCAGGATGAGGAACTATTGACGATGGCTCAGCGGGCGACGGAGTGGTTCTACCAACGCTTTGTTGTCACCCATCCGATGAGTGTCGTCATTGGCGGCGTGCGCGAACGGTTGCCGGAGGGTGGGTTGTGGACGAAGTTCGCGGCCGAATTTGTGCTGCTCAACCTCGGCCTTTACCAACGGATGGGAGAGCCGGTATTCCTGGAACGAGCCAAACAAAGCCTGGGCTTTTTGGTGCAATCCTCTCGCTATGGCTTTGCCCCACGTTATGAAATGGTCGCAAACGGCTGGCAGGCGTTGGGCTGGCAGTCGTTCGGCCGTGTGGTCGAAGCGTTTCTCTTGGCGGCCGAGGCGTTGAATGAGGAGAAATGGCTCGATTATGCCCGTCGTTGGGGCCAGTATGGACTGACTTTGTTGCAGGATGGTGGCCTCTACCTGATTGATGGCGACTATTTCAACACCGACATCGCGGCCGATGAACTGCGTGCCTTCACCTTCCTTTATGAATTAACGAATGAGGCGGTGTATCTGGAAGCGGCCGAGGCGTTTGCTTCCTGGTTGCTGGCGCGGCAACAAGCCAACGGCGCCTGGCCGCTGACCATTGACCGTGATAGCAACATCGTCGTCACCACCATTGGCCCAGGCGACATTCCCAATATCGCCATTTCCTTCCTCCGTCTCCACGCCGTCACCGGGAATGAGCTTTACCTGAATGGGGCAAAACAGGCGTTAAACTATTCACTCTCCACCCAGGTGTTGCCCGGCAGTGACCAGCCTTACGCCGATGATCCCAATGTGCAATGGGGCTTTTGGTCGTGGGACCCTTACTATGATTACACCCTATCTGGTGACCAGGCAACCCACCACATCCGCGGCTACCTGTTCGCGATTGACTACCTGGCCTCTATTCAAAACAGCCTGTCCTGAAAATAGCCACGCGGATCATGCGGATTTCCGTTGCTTTCTACAGCTGCTGTTGTCTCAAAAAAACGAGCGAACAGGAATGGAAGCAAAAAAGTAAAGGGGACGCCGAGCAGGTGGGCAAGCGCATGGTCGCCACCGAGCAGGGAGATACGGATGTGGCCGTAGATGATCACCGAAAGCTGGCTGGTCAGCAGGAAAAACAGACCAACACGTAACCAGTACGGCCGCCTCATCCCCTCCAGCAACAACCAGGGAAAAGGCCAGACAGCATACCAGATGCGAAAGTTGAGCGCCTGGAGCAGGTAGGCGAAGAAAATCTCGGCCGTGCTTTGCTCCCCCCTTCGGCCGCGCCATGTTTGCCAGAGCAGCCAGAGGGCGAACAAAGCAAACACCCCTTGAGCAACCAGACCAATCGCCGTAATATCGAGAGGCGGGCCAGGCAGCAACAGACCGCCAAACCAAAGCAGCGTCGTGGGTGCAAAGCTGGCCCCCTCAATCGCCTCACTCACCAGCCGAGAGGCCAGGCCAAATGTCGTTGTTAGCGTGCCGCGAATGGTGAGCGGCTCATCCCCAATCCCCGCCCAGGGAGCAAAAGCCAGCAGATTGAGCAGAACCCCTCCGCCAATTGTCAGCAGCGCAAAGCGCAACCGTTGGCGGCCGTCCTCCAACTCTCTTAAAGCGGCGATAAAAAAGAACGGCAATGCCAGCAGCGCGATAGGTTTGGTCAGCGGGGCAAGCCCCATAATCAATAAGCCCACAACCGGCCGTCCGCGACGGATGATCAACGTGCCAAGTAACAGCCAGAATATCATTAGCCCATCGTTATGAGCGTCGGTGACAAATGTGAGTAGCAAGAACGGGTTCCAGGCCCATAGGGCGGTGAGTGATGAGCGAGTGGCCGGGTCAGAGGGTAAATAGTGAGGCAATAAATGCCACAACAGCACGGCCGCGCCCAAAAGACAAACCACTCCCAGCAGCTTAAAGAGCAAAATTCCTGATAATAAATTGTCACCACTGATCGCCGTCACCCCGGCGGCAACGCTCTCCCACAGCGGGCCATAGGGCGACGTTTCGGCCGCCCATTCACCAGCCAATGGCAAAAATGGATCATCGGCGAAGCTGATCGGCGGTGTCAGGAAAGGACTCTCTTCATAAGTGCTGCTGATTCGGCCGCGAATCACATAGCGAAAGACGTCCGTGGCGTTGATCGGATAGGTAAGTAGGTGGGGGAGGCAGAAGAGCAGTGTTACCAAGAGGACGGGCAACAGGCGAACTGGTGTAGACAGGCGGCCGACTTCCCGACACATTCGCAGATGGAGGATAAACAGGCCAACTAACAGCAAGCCATAGAGCAGCCCACTTGGTAAAGTCGGGGTAAAGGTACGAATGTCAAGGGCTGGGACTTTGGCGTAATGGGGAAGCAGCGGAAACCATAGCGCCATGAAAATGTAGATGACAAATGTGGCGAGAATGAGGCGCAGCAGGGGAGCAGAGGGGCGGAGGGGCAGAGGAGAGGACATAGTTCAGTCGGCCGAGCAGCCAGATAACGCCGGAAGGTAAGTGAGCTTGTGGGTTAAGGTTAAGATAAACTGTGACAAGTCAAGTGCGGCAAGCAGTACTCCATCTCTTCACTAGCGGTGTACTCACCGGCCACTCGTCACTCTCCACTCCCCACTCCCAACTCCCCACTCATCTCCGGTTCGGGGAGCGCAGGAAGCTCAGGGGGCGTTTCAAAAACTTGCACACGACGGCCGTGTTTCTCCAACGGAACCACAAGCGTCACCGTCGTCCCACTTTGCGGCGAAGATTCCACGCTAAGTGAGCCATCAATCCGGTCGGCGCGTTCGCGCATGTTGACCATTCCCAGACTGCCGCGCGTGCTATAGTCGCGCTCCACGCTAAAGGTATCGAAGCCGACACCATTATCATGGACGGCCGCCACAAACAGATTGTCCTCTTGCCAGAAGCGCACTTCAATCAGGGTAGCCTGGGAATACTTGCGAGCATTGTTCAGCGCCTCTTCGACAATCGCAAACACCACGCCTTGGGCCTGTTTGCTGAGCGAATTTCCGTGTTCGCTGCCCGTCAACTTCATCTCCACGCCGCTTGCCTCCCGGTAACGTCTGAGCAACGACTCTACGGCAACGCCCAGTCCCTGCGTCTCCAAGACCAACGGCCGCAGCGTGAAGAGCATATCGCGTACTTCGGCCGAGGTCTCTTTGGTCAGCGCCTCGACCTTGCGTAACTCTTCCTTCGCCCGCACTGGGTCCTGGTCAACCATATTGCGGATGAAGCTGAGGCGCATGGCGATGGCGGCGATACGCTGGGTGGGGCCATCATGTAGGTCGCGGGCCAGTTCGCGCCGCGCCACTTCGTCCGCCTCGATCAGGCGTTGCTTCTCCGTTTCCAGGCGTTGGTACAACTGGGCATTTTGCAGGGCGATGACCGCCTGATCGGCCACCGCCCGAAAGAGGTCAAAGTGATCGTCGTCGAACTGCACGGCCGTTTCCGTGCCAATCACCATCGCCCCAAAGAGCTGGAAGCCAGCACGGAGGGGGACACAAACGGCGGTCAGACATTTGCGAAAGGCGGCAAACTCTTTTAGCTCCGGGTCGGTCAGCGGGTTGTTGGTGACGGTTAGCTCAGCCTGTTGCAAGGCTGCGCCGACCACCCCTTCGCGGCCGTTCAATACCCTTTCTTCGTCCGAGCCTAAAAAACGCCGTCGTGCCAGTGGCTTCAATGCTCCATCCTCATAGAGGAAAACCGCTCCCACCAACGACTCGCGCGGGATACCCATTTCCTCCAGAGCAAGGCTGCATACATCCAATGACTGCTCCACCACCCGCTCAAAACTCAGCGTCGCACTCAGGGTGGAGGCCATCGCCTGCAACGAAATCGCGCGATCGTTGGCCGCCCGTAACGAACGCAACTCCTTACCATAAGCGTGGGTCAGTTCCAGATTGAGGGCTGTGCGTCCCTGATTCAGGTAATAACTGATCAGCACATAGAGTGCTATGAGGATGGCAGTGGTAATCAGTAGGGCGGGGAACCAGATAGATGTCGCCGATTGGGTCGCTGCTGTCTGCGAACCGGCATACAAAAGAACGAACGCAACGACCTGGACGATAATTAGCACGGCAATCAAGCCTGCTATCAACCGATTCAGGCGTCTAAATCGCTCGTTAATACTCCTGGAGATCGTATCAGACATACTGTAATTGACCCGGCTTACCCCTGGGCGCAAGATGATAAACCCTAGACGAAAAGCCAGGGCTATTATAGTATATACGCTTTAGAAGTCATAAGAAAGGTGCGGCCGAAGAAGTTAACGCCTTTTTATCTAACCGAAGAGCTATCAAGGTGATTATGCACCAATAGACAATGAAAATCTCACGCAAAGACGCAAAGGACGCTAAGATTTTTACACTTTGCGCCCTGGCGTTCTTTGCGTAAGCTATTCGAAGAGGAAAATTGGTATGAAAGCGTTTATAACTGGTGGAGCCGGTTTTATCGGGCAGCATGTTGTGCAAAAATTGCTGTTGCGTGGGTATGAGGTATTTGGTTTAGCCCGCTCGGAGAAAAGCGCGGCCGTCCTGCGCAAGCTTGGGGCGCAGGTCGTTCCTGGTGACATTAACGATCAAGACTCCATGCGTGAGGCGATGGCCGGCAGCGATGTCGTGTTTCACTTAGCCGGTTGGTACAACTATGGGCAAAAGGGGCGTGAGCAAGCGGAGGCGATCAATGTCGCCGGTACGCGCTCGGTGTTGCAACTGGCCCATGAGCTGGGTGTTCCGCGCATCGTCTATACCAGCACGATTGTCGTCCTGGGTGATACCAGGGGAGCGTTGGTAGATGAGAGTTTCTTCCAGGGCGGCCCCTTCCTCAGCGAGTATGATCGCACCAAGTGGCTGGCCCATTATAAGGTGGCTGCTCCCTTAATGGAAAAGGGGGCGCCGATCATCACCGTCATGCCGGGTGTGGCCTACGGCCCGGGGGATACAAGCTGGCTGGCGGAGTTGATGCGCCTCTTTTATCGTGGCTTGCTCCCGGCCGTTCCTGGGCCGGATACGGTTGTTACCTATGCCCATGTCGAAGATATAGCCGAAGGGATTGTGCTGGCGGCCGAAAAAGGAGCGATCGGTGAAAGCTATATTCTCGCCGGGCCAGCCGTTCCGCTCGGCGAAATGGTTGACTTCTGGGCGCATCTGACCGGCAAACGCGCTCCGGCATTGGGCGTTCCGGCGAAGATGATGCGGCCGTTAGCCCCCGTTGTCAAGCAGGCGTCTGGCTTGCTCTCGCTCCCTTCTGTCTTTAGCGATGAATTAACGGGTATCTTAGGCGCGACCTACACCGGCCGTTCGGACAAGGCGCGAACGGAATTAGGCTGGCAGACTCGGCCGCTGCAAGTAGGGATGTTGGAGACGTTTGAATGGATCGCCGCCACCGAACCTCCTGGGGCGGGCGACCGCGAGAAGCGAATTGCCCTCATTGCCCTTGTGGCTGCCCTGCTCTTGTTCGTCCGCTGGCTCGTCGGCCGTCGCCCGAAAGAGTTAGTGGCTAGTGGTTAGTGGCTAGTGAAGTGATGAGTGGGGAGTGAGGAGAAGCCTTGCTCTCCACTCATCACTCCCCACTCTCCACTGCTCTAACGCCGGCCATCAGCAGCCCCAACGCCTCCGGGGTGGCGGCTTCGCGTGGCATTTCGCCCATCACCCGCCCCTCATAGAGGACAACGATGCGGTCAGAGAGGGCCAGGATTTCATCCAGGTCTTCGGAGATCAGCAAAGTAGCTGCCCCTTGCTCCCGTTGTTGCAATAAGCGGCCGTGAACATACTCCATCGCGCCGATATCCAGCCCGCGCGTCGGTTGGGCGGCCACCAGCACTTGCGGTTGGCGCGAGAGTTCGCGGGCCAGAATCAACTTTTGGATGTTGCCGCCAGAGAGGTTTTTCACCGGCGTCTTTAACGTCGGTGTTTTCACGTTGAAATCTTGCACCAGACCACGAGCCGCTTGCTCGATGGCGCGAAAGCGGAAGAAGCTGGCCTGGGCATACGGCCGTTGGTTATGTTCGCGCAAAATCAGGTTCTCGCTAACACTGAAATCGCGGATCATCCCATCCTTCATCCGTTCCTCCGGCACATACGCCAGACCAATGTTCATGATCGCCAGCGGGGACTTGCCGGTGACATCCTGCCCGGCCAGATAAACCCGCCCCTTAGTGGCCGGCCGTAAACCTGAGATCACCTCAGCCAGTTCTCGTTGTCCGTTGCCCGAAACCCCGGCCACGCCGAGGATTTCCCCCGCCTGGACGGTCAAACTAACCCCACACAGTGCCGGATGATTTCGGTCATCCAACGCCCATACATCTTCCAGGGTCAACCGTGCTTCTCCGGGCGTTTTCTTAATCTTGTTCGGTTGGGGGAGCAGCGGACGGCCGACCATCATCTCTGCCAGACTATGGCGAGTGGCGTCGGCAACCGGGACTGTGCCAACGTGACGGCCGTCGCGCAACACCGTCACCCGTTCGCAAAGCTGCAACACTTCATGGAGCTTGTGAGAGATGAAGATCAGCGCGTGACCGTCGGCCTTCATCTGCTGCAAGGTGACGAACAGTTCATCCACTTCTTGCGGGGTGAGGACGGCCGTTGGCTCATCCAGGATCAGCAACGCCGCCCCGCGATAGAGTGCCTTGATGATTTCCACCCGTTGCTGCTGCCCCACCGAAAGTTGCCAGACATAGGCATCCGGGTCCACATGCAGGCCATAAGTCGCGGCCAGTTGCCGGATTCGAGCAGCCACCTGTTTCAGGTCGGTCAGGAAGCCCCGCGACGAGTTCAAGCCCAGGGCCACGTTCTCGGTCACAGTCAGCGTTGGCACCAGCATGAAGTGTTGGTGGATCATCCCAATGCCCAGGTTGATGGCGGCCAAAGGAGAGTGGATGGTCACCGGTTGCTCATCGAGCAAAATCTGACCCTGGTCCGGCTGGTAGAGGCCAAAGAGGATTTTCATCAGCGTGCTTTTGCCCGCGCCGTTTTCACCTAGCAGGGCATGGACTTCACCCGCACGGACATCAAAGTCCACATGATCGTTAGCCAACACGCCCGGAAAGCGCTTCACAATCTGCCTCATTTCCAGGCGCTCAATGCGTGGGTGGCCGGAGGGGAGGGTGGTGTTGTTCATAGACGATTTAAGAAAGGAGATTAGAGACTGGAGACTAGGAGACTGAGAGACTTTAATCTCCAATCTCTAATCTCTTAGTCTCTCAGTCTCTTAATCTCCTACTCTCTTCCTCTTACTCGCTCGGGCCAACCATTCCTTCTAACAGTTGCGGCAGATACCAGACTTCCTCATCGGTGGCGGTTGCGCCATCGGCGATGTACTCGCTGCCGTCTTGGAGGTTAATTGGGCCAGTCCAAACATTGATTTCACCCGATGCCATACCGGCGATGAACTCATCCAGGCTGGCTTGCATTTCTTCAGTCAATGCCGGGCCATTGATCCAGCCTACATGGGTCGTGGTATTGTCGGTCATGTCATCCCAGTTGGCTCCCAGCCAATCCCACGACTGTTCCCAGGAGCCGGAGGCAACGGCTTCGGCCGTGCTCAGATAGCTCGGCCCCCAGTTGAAGTATGGCACGCCGAGGCAGATGTCGGGCGCGTTGTCGCACGCTCCTTCATAGTCATAGGGGACCGCCCAGACCGTTTGCCCCTGTGCTGCCCGTTGGCCGGAAACATCAATTCCTTCGGTGGTATCAATACCACTCATCACCACATCTGCGCCGGTGTCAAAGAAGCTGTTGGTCACTTCTGTCGGATCGAGCGTGACGCCGGGGATGTTGAACCAGAAGCCGATCCAGGTGACGGTGAAGTTGAGATCGTCGGCGCTCGCGCCACGATAGTTCTCATAACAGTATCGCGCCCCCAGATAGGCAGAGACAGCCAGGCGGCGTGTCTCGAAGTTGATCAGCGGGCCGAGGTAGCCAATGCCACCCGTTTCCGTTGCCAGCGCGGCCGCGCATCCGGCAATCGCCTTCATATCTTCCATTCGACCCATCAGATTACCCAGATTGGCCGGTGCTTCGCCAGTCAGCGCATCATCGCCGGAGATATTGATGAAGGTGATGTCGGGGTGTTGTTCAGCTACAGTCAGCGTGTCTTCCTCAAATTCGTCCGAGGTGGTGAAGATCAAGGTTGCGCCATCGGCTACCATCCCATCTACCACGCTCTCCAGCGTTGCTTCTGGCTTGTCGGCCGGGTTAAGCGACTCGAAGACGATCATTCGCGAACCAGGGAGATTCTCCTCGACATAGAGGCCACCCTCGTAGTGGGCCTGGCTCCAACCGTGGTCGTTTTGTGGGCCAACCAACACCATGCCAAAGACGAGATCGCCCGCCGGTTCGGCCGCTTCCTCTTCCTCTGGTGCTTCCTCTTCAGCTGGTGGGGCAATATCACCAATTGAGATCGAGCCGTCAATGATTCCGGCAACCGTCTCATCGGCCAATGCCCGGACCTCGTCTGGTAGCGCATATTCGGGATTATAGTCCATCACCAGACCGCCATTTTCCAATGTCAGTGCAAAGGATTGGCCGCCCAACGTGCCTCCCTGGATGAGGCTGATCATCTCGTTTAGCGTGCCGGTCCAGTCATAGACCTGATTAGCGACAACAATGCTCGGGGCCAGCGACGTCTGGCTGGACTGGGTGCCAAACCAAATCGCTCCACTCTCTTCGGCGACGCCAATCGCACCGACGACCATTTGCGCCGTGCCGCTTAGAGCGTCGGCTCCGGCATTGACATGGGTCTGTGCCGCCTCCGTTGCCAATGCTACATCACTAAAAGAGCCGATGTAGTTGACATTGACTTGCGCGTCTGGGTTGGTGTCCGTTGCACCGACGGCGAAGCCATCCACATAGAGTTGTGCGTCGCCCGTCTCAATCGGGCCAACCACGCCGATGATCCCGCTTTCGGAAAGGCTGGCGGCAATCACGCCGTTGACATAGCCACCTTGCTCAGAACGAGCTTCATAGGCGAAGATATTGGGGATGCCAAAGGTGTCTACGGTCGTCCCCCAGGCAAAGCTGGTATCGGGGAAGTCAGGGGCGATTTCCTGCAACGAACTGCCATACTGCGAGCCATGGGCGATGACCAGGTTATAGCCCTGGCTGGCATAGTCGCGCAGCGCAGCGGCCGCGTCATCCACCACAAACATATTATCTGAGTAATCGAACTCGAAATTTTCCGCGCCCATCTCTTCTTGAATGGCTGTCAACGAATCATACATGCTCTGGCTGAAGGCCAGGTCGTTAATGGCGCTGGGCATGACAACGGCAACGCGGAAGGGGCCGCTCGGTTCGGCGGGTTCTCCTTCCGTTGGTTCTTCTGCGACTGGAGGGGCTTCTTCCCCTGGTTCCGTGGTCGCCTCAGTCGTTTCGGGAGTTGCTCCGCCGCCACAAGCAACCAGCATTAGTGCGAATGCTAACAGCAAAGGGATCAACAATAGTAAACGTTTCATTTCTCCTTCTCCTAAACTTTCAATCGTGTAGGACAATCCTCTGGATTGTCCATGACAAACCTCCGGTTTGTCACTACGGGTAATACAGTAATAGACCGATAGACACCACCTCCCTTATGCCTGTCCACGCTCGAAAATCTTGGTCAACGCCGCCGGTTGCCGCGCCCGCTGTGCCGAAAAGACCAGGACTAATATCGTCAACACATAGGGCATCATAACCGCAATATCAGAAGGAATGGGAAGACCCAGCACTTGTACCCACACTTGCAAGGCATTAACCATGCTGAAAATCAACGCACCTGCCAGCACGCCAAACGGCCGCCAGCTTCCGAAGTATACCAGTGCAACTGCGATAAAGCCGATACCATTGGTCAGGTTTTGTTGAAAGACATTGAGCAAGGCGATAGACAGCGACGCCCCAGCTACACCGGCCAGCATCCCGCCAATCGTCACGGTGATATAGCGAACCGTCGCCACGCTGACGCCTAATGTATCGGCCGCTGCCGGATTTTCACCTACCGCCCGTATCTTCAGCCCCAATGTAGTCTTGTTCAAGATAAACCAGGCGACCACGACGAGCAAATACGCGCCGTAGACCATGATATTATGGCTAAATAAGACGTCGCCAAGGATGGGCAGGTCGCTGAGGAAGGGAATGTTCACTGGCCGAAAGCCGCTGACCGTCTCGACTGAGCCGACCAGCCGTTGAAAGAGCAGATCGCTCATTCCCAGGCCAAAAAGATAGATACCAATGCCGCTAATCCCCTGCTCGGCCTGCAAGGTGACGCTGATAAAAGCCATGGCCAGCCCCATCAGCGAACCGACGACAACGGCCGCCAACAACCCTAACCAGGGATTGCCGGTGTTGAAGACCACATAAAATCCGGCAAACGCGCCCATCAACATCATCCCATCCACGCCCAGATTGAGGACGCCGCTGCGCTGGCCGAGCATTTCGCCAACGGCCGCGTAGAGATAGGGCGTCGCCAGCCGGATGCCGGATGACAAAACGCCAATGATAACGGTCATACTGAAGATGTCTTCAACCATCTTTGTTTACCCTTTATCCCATTTGCTTATACATCCAACTCTGGCCGTTGTTCTTGAAAAGAGTCAGCTTGCTTCTGCGACCCGGATACATTCGTTGAAGGCTCGGCCTGTTGTTGTGGTTCGGCCGCTATCTGGCGGCGACGGGCCAGGCGGCGGCTGAAAATTTCACTGCTGACGACAAAGACGACAACGAGGCCATTGAGCGCGGTGATCAGCGCCGAAGGCACTTGCACTGCCCGTTGCAAGGTGTTGGCCCCGACTAGTAGGGCGCCAAAGATGAAGGAAGCGGGGATCGTGCCAATGGGATGCAGCTTGCCAAAGAGAGCGGCGACGATGCCATTAAACCCGGCCGAACCGGTGAATCCAGCGGCCGAGCCATCGGTAAACATGCGATGATGGACGCCGTAGACCTGGATCGCCCCGGCGAGTCCGGCCAATGCCCCACTGAGCAAGAGGGCAAGGACGATCTGGCGCTTGACGTTGATCCCGGCATAGCGAGAAGCATCGGGGTTCAGACCGACCGCGCGAATGCGATAGCCAATCGTGGTGCGCCACAGAAAGATATAGACGAGAATGGCCAGCACAACGGCGATGGCCGCGCCGAGATGGAGCCGGGTGGGGACAAGACGCGGCAGATCAAACACCTGGGCCAACCGCGCCGTTTGCGGGATACGGGAAGCGGATTCGAGCTGGACGGGATCGATCATCGGGCCACGCAGCAAGAAGTTCATCCCCTGCACAGCGATCACATTGAGCATGATTGTGCTGAGGATTTCATTGACGTTGTAGTAGGCTTTCAGAAAACCGGCCAACCCACCCCACAACGCACCGCCTAAGAAGCCGACGAATAGCGCAAAGGGAACTAACAGTATGGCCGGTGCATTGGGTAGCTGCAAGCCCACATAGGTGGCGGCAACGGCTCCAGCAACAAGCTGTCCCTCACCACCGATGTTGATCACCCCGCCGCGAAAGGCGATACAGATGCCAATACCGACGAGCAGCAGCGGGGTTGCTTTGACAATCGTGTCGGCGACGGCGTTCTGGCTGCCAAAAGCCCCTTCCCACAACGCCGCATAAGCCGCCAGTGGGTTTGCCCCTAGCAAGATCAACATCACTGCCCCCACCGCCAACGCCGCTAAAGTCGCCAATACGGGCAACAAAGCGTCGAACAAGCGGCCGAAACGAGGATAGGTCGTCAAGAAATCAAGCATAAAAGCCTTCCAAATCTTTGGAGACTAGGAGACTGAGCGACTGGGAGACTACATCTATCCAACCTCCCAATCTCTAATCTCTTAATCTCTTAATCTCTCAGTCTCCCAATCTCTCTTCCTACTCCTCCTGAAACGTCGTTCCCAACGCTAATGGCGGCGAGACATGGAGGATGCTGCGTAGCGGCCGTTGCCAGCGTTGCGGCATCGCCTGGATGAAGCGTTCAGTGATGTCGCTGCCGACCGCCAATAAGACCAGAATCATCAATACCCAAGGGATAGCATTAAAGGCCACCACGGACACTTCGGGGAAGGTCTGTTGCAGAAAGGTTGCCAGCGCCTTGGTCGCGCCAAAGAGCAACGCGCCGAAGAGGGCGCGAAAGGGGGACCAGCCGCCAAATATCACAATCGCCAGCGCAATCCAACCGAAGCCGCGCGTATGGCCGTCTGACCAGCCGATTTTGACATTGAGCGAATAGGCTGCCCCGGCCAGGCCGACCAATGCACCGCCAAAAATCGTGTAGGCGTAGCGGATGCGGTTGATGTTGACGCCACGCGCAAAACCGGCCGTCGGCCGTTCCCCTGCGCTCCGCAACTGCAAACCGGCCTGGGTGCGAAACAGCCACCACCAGGTGAACACCACCAGCAGCAGCGAAAAATAGACGACTACATCCTGGTCAAAGAGAATCGGGCCAATGATGGGGATGTCTTCGAGGATGGGAATACCGCTCCGGCGAACGACTGCACCCGGCGTGCGGGTGTAATTTTGACCCAAGAATGCGCTGAGATCATCGCCAAGCAAGGCCAGCACAAAGCCAATCGCCACCTGGCTCTGGCCGAGGCGGATGCTGCCAAAGGCGACAATGGCGGCAAACAACGCGCCCACGGCCGCCGCCGCCAAAAAGCCCAACCATACATTCTGCGTTAGCAAGCCAACGACAAAGCCGGTCATGGCCGCCATCAACATCGAGCCATCGAGCGAAAGATTGACGACGCCCGCCCGTTCGGTGAAGATTTCGCCGCAAACGGCGATGATCAACGGCGACGCTTGAAGCACAATAGAGGCGAGAATGCTGACCAGTTGACTATCGTTCATCGGCCGTCTCCAGATTATCTGCCTCTAACACTTCCGGGGTGATGATTTGATCAGTGACTCGTGTTGGTGGGCGACGGAAGAGACCCAATTTTCGGCCGTCGCCAAACAACAGCACAAACAGCACCATCACGCCGGTCAGAATTCCGCCCAGCGAAGAGTGGAGTTGAGTACGAAGCTGGAGGGCGATACTACCATTTAGCACAATGGAGAAGAACAGAGCGATCAGCGGGACCCAGAAGATGCGATAGGCAGCCAGCATCACCACCAGCAGCGCCAGGAAGCCAATCCCGCCGGAGATACTCTGGCGCAGGCTATCGAACCAGCTTAGGACGCGCACCGCGCCACCCAGCCCGGCTAACGCGCCACAAAGCATCATCGCCAGGATGGTCTCTCGTTCGCTGGAGACGCCGAGCAGAAAGGCGGAATAGGCGTTCTTGCCCAATGCCTTCAGCTTCAGCCCCCAAAAGGTATTGCGGAGCAAGATAGCTACTACTGCAAAGAGAATAATGGTTAAAATGAGCGAGAGGGGGCTGAACGGTGAATCCGCATAGCGCGGCAGCAAGGCGGCTTTCTGAAAAGGTGTTGTGCCGCGAAAGGAGCCACCCTCCGGCGGTTGCCAGGGGCCGGAGATGAGATAATTAGTCAGGATGATGGCGAGATTGTTCAGCGCCAGACCGCTGAAAATTTCATTGACACGGCCGCGTGTCTTCAGCACCGCAGAAACGGCCGCCCACAACGCCCCGGCGGCCATCGCCGCCACAATTTCCAATGTAATCAAAACGGCGGCTGGCGCATTCACCGATAGCGCGACCCAACTGGCGGCAATCGCTCCCAGAATGATCTGCCCCTCGACGCCGATGTTCCACAAACCGGCGCGAAAAGTGACCAGTAGCCCCGTCGCGCTGAGCAATAATGGAATCCAGAAAGCCAGCACATTCAGCTGGTTTTTCTGCGTACCAAACGCGCCATTGAGTATGGCCTGAAAGGCGCTGAGTGGCTCCGCGCCAAAAGCCGCCAGTAATAAGCTGGTGAACAGTATCGCCCCCAGCACCGGCACAATGGGCCAGAGTCGGTGGGGCCAGGGGCGAGGAGGGGTGTGTTGGTTCATTATGTGGCCTCTCCTCCAATCAAATGTCCCAACTCCTCAACATTGGTTTCGGCCGCGTTGACGATACGGAGCATCTCTCCACTGTAAAAGACGGCAATACGGTCGCTGCGCTCCAGAATTTCGTCGAGATCGGCCGATATAAAGACAATCGCCGTCCCGTCTTGCCGTCTTTGATAAAGCAAATCCCAAATCACATCCATCGAACGCACATCCAGGCCGCGTGTGGGATGCTCCAGCAATAATAATTTAAGCTGGCTGTTTAGCAAAGAAAAAAGAAGCCGTTGCTGGTTGCCGCCGGAAAGTTGATCGGCCGTTGAGTCCGGTTGCCCGATGATCTGGTATTCACGGACACGGCGACTCATTTCTTGATTAGCGGCCTGCCAGTCCACAAAAAAGGTATGCTCTGGCCCGGCCAACACCAAATGCTCAGTCAGGCTCAGGTCGGCAACCAATCCTTCTTCCAGACGACCGGCAGCCAGATAAGCCATACCCTGATTGCGCCGCTGGTGATAAGACCAGGTGGTGATCTCTTGTCCATCAAGGAAAATTTGACCCTGGCTCGGCCGCAGCAGACCGGCGCACGCTTGCAAGACCAGGCGTTGGCCGCTGCCTTCCAATCCCGCCAAGCCAAGCACCTCTCCGGCACGCACGGCCAGGTTTACATCGGCAACGGTCAGGTTATAAGTTGGCAGGGTGACATCGCGCAGTTCGAGCATCGGCCGTCCCAGTTCAAAGGACAGCCGTGGGCGGCGTTTGGGAATTTTGTCAAACATCATCGCCACCAGCAGTTCATTAAAGCAAGGCAACTCAGATTGGCCGACCAGCTTGCCGCGTCGCAGTACAAAGGCATGGAGGCATAAATCTTGTACCTCTTCGAGCTTGTGCGAGACAAGAATGATCGTTTTGCCTTCCTCAAGAGCCAACTGGCGGATTGAGTTGAAAAGAACCTCCTTTTGCTCAGCACTGATGCCGGTCGTCGGTTCGTCAAGGATCAATACCTCCGCGCCACCGGCTAGCAGGCGTATCAATTCCAACTGTTGCCGTTCACCGAGCGAAAGCGAGTCAATGGTCGCGTTGGGGTCAATGTCAAAGTTATAGCGTTGGGCCAGTTGTTGTAGCTCGCGGCGGGCCTGGCGGTAGTCGAGGCGTAGTCGGCGATCACGGCCCAACAGGTAGTTGTCAATGACGCGAAAGGGAGGCAGGTCGAGCGGGTCTTGATAGAGCATTCCTACCCCCTTTGCCAGCGCATCGGCCGGGGAGTGAAAGTGAACCGGCTGGTCATTGAGCAATATTTGGCCGCTGGTTGGGGGCTGATAGCCGGAGAGTATCTTCATCAACGTACTCTTTCCGGCGCCATTTTCGCCAATCAGCGCATAGATTTTGCCTTCCTCAAGCGTCAGGCTGATGTTGTCGTTGGCTTTAAGGGTTCCAAATTGCTTGCTAATCTCTCGCAGTTCAACTTGCATTTCCAACAATCCTTATCTAAAGGGGGAGAGGCGGCGATCGGCGTGCATTTGCAGCACTTCTAGCTCATCTAGATACCGTTTTTCGGCCGCTGCGTTGCCAATCGCTCGCGCATAATCAATCGCTTGTTGAATATCCTGGTAAGCCGGGTCGTACTGGCCCAGGCGGCGATATGCAAGGCTGCGTTGTTGGTGCAGTTGGGCAAGATGCAGTTGGTTTGCCTGTATGGTGGAGTTGGAATGCTCCAATGCCTGAGTGAACTGCTCCGCCGCCTCCTGCCCCTTGCCACGCTCCAAATGAAAACGGCCGATCAACTGGTGGGCAAGGGCGATCTGGCTGCTGTCGGCCAGCCCCAATTGCAGCGCCTGTTGCGCTCGATTGGCGGCCGAGGACGACACCTGCCCGCGCCCATCACTCTCCACGACGGCCAGCAGCAGATGGGCGGCGGCCAAATTGGGATGTTGCTTGAGCAAGGCACGTAACCGGCTTTGCGCTTGCTGCGTTGCTCCACCGCGCCGCAGGGCGTCAATCGCTTGCAGTTGCAATTGTAAATCTTGCGGATTTTGCTCGGCCGTCGCCCGCAGAGCCTCAAACTGGTTGGCGGCGGTGGCAGAAGCGGCCGCTGGCAGTTCAAACCAGCCGCGCCGGTCGAGCAGCCAGAAGGTGAGCAGCGCGGTAGCGTGGAGGATGGCCGTGATCCCACTCAGCACAGGCGTGGCGGCAAAATCATAGATCGTGCGCCAATCCCCAATAGGTAGGAAGAGGGTGAAAAGCGGATAGTAGATCAACGAGAAATACATCTGGAAGCGAAAGGCACGCAACCCAAAGAAGCGTAATGTCATGCTGCTATGACGATGCAGCGCCAGCCAGATCAATAAACCGGTGAGGAGCGATCCAATTGTTCCGGCAATGGCAATGACCCACTCCTGCGTTGGCGTAAAGTTGCCCGCCGGGACTACATACCCCCAAAAAGCGCGATAGCCAAACTCGACGACTCGCCCGCCAAAGTACCAGACGGCCAGGGCATGGAACAATTCGTGGACGAAGACAGCCGGTGGCACAGCGATGAAAAAAGCGGCTTGCTCGGCGAGGTTCTTCTTCTGTGCTGTCAGCGGTGGTTGGCGCACGGCCGTCCAGTTGCGGCCGATATTCACCGCCAATTGTACGCTGCGAAAAACATACAAAAGGGAGAACAGATTAAATAACCCCATCAGCAGCGACATGGCGTGTATGTTACATGAGGTATGGATGATGGGCAAGGAAGTTTTCAGTAGACAGTAGACAGTTGCCACCTGCTGCCTGCCACCTGCCACCATAAAATCTATATTGAACCTAAAGCCACTTACGACTAAAATAGAACCTTGTGACAGAAAACGCGGAATTTTTATCCCGATTGCCGATCTTCCAGGGGCTGGATGAGGAAACGCTGGAGGGTCTGGCGGCAATTGCGGCCGAATATGAGTTTGACGAGGGGGCGGTTGTCGCTTATCAGCGCGACGCCACCAACCGGATGATCATCGTCAAGAGCGGCCGTCTCTTCGCTCGCACCGTTGACCGGCAAGGGCTGACCCGCGAAGCACACTCCTATTTACCAGGCGACTATTTTGAGGATATCTGGCTCTTTGCCCCTTCGGTCTTTAAGGCGACGGTGAAGGGCGGGGAGAGCGGCCGTTTATTGGTCATTGAAGGATCGCAGTTTCTGACCTTTGTGGAAGGGAACCGTGATGCTTTGGCGCAGATGGCTCCCGGTTTTGACGATGACAACAACCCCATTGGCCTCAGCCAGGAAGCATGGGACGAAGCGCAGAAAGTATTACGCAAGTCCACCCGCCAACGTGGGGGCGTTACGCTGCTCGCTGATGAACTGGTCGAGTACTATTCGCGGCGCAGTGGCTGGTATCTCTTCTTGCGTCTCATCGGGCCAATCCTTTTTGCGGCCATCGTTCCCACCTTGCTGTTTGTTCTTATCCCCGCTGAGCCGCCCATCATCCGCTTCTTCAAGTGGTTTTTGCCAGGACTGCTCCTGCTGGTGGCCTTGCTCGTCATCGTTTTGCGCTACATTGATTGGTATAACGACTTTTTTGTCATTACCAACAAACATATGACGCATCATGAGTTTGAACTGCGCCATTTTCGGACGCGGATTGTCAAAATTCCCATCGGTCAGATACAAAGCGTAGAGATTCTGAAGCCGACGTTTGTTGCCAACCTGTTTAACATTGGCACGGCGCGGGTGACAACGGCCGCTGTGAAGGGCGGCGTGTTGTTTGATTACATTGATGATCCAATTGAAGTTCGAGATATTATCACCCGGCTGACCGAGCGAGTGCGGGCGGTGGATGCAGGTGCATCCCAGGCCGCAATGCGCCAATCAGTGGAAAGCCACTTCCAGGTTGACCCATATCTGAAGCAGGTGGATTTGGCCGTGCCGGCAACCCTGGTCACTGGAAATTTGCCGGAACGTGAGTCAGCCTGGGCTTCTTTGCGGCGGCGCTATGCCTGGCGGGACGAACGGCGTGACTTGATCACCTATCGCAAACATTTTTTTGTTTTGCTGAAGGTGACGGCCGTTCCACTATTGATCCTGATCGCCATTTTGATCCTAACGCCGTTGTTGATCGCCTTCGTCGGTCCGGCGCTAAGAGACACCAGCATCCTCTGGGTGGTGGCTACCGTTGCGCTGCTTGCCGACCTGGTTTATTTGGTCTGGGAGATTGAAGATTGGCGCAATGACTTGTTTCAAGTGTCGGACCGCTATGTAGTGGATATTGACCGCAAGCCGTTTGGTTTTGGCGAAAGCCGCAAGCAAGCCGCTTTGGGGAATATCCAGAATGTGAATGCGGAACGGCCGAATTTCATTGCCACCTTGTTTAACTATGGTAATGTGAAGATCGAGACGGCGGGGGCGACGGCCGATATTGTCTTTGAAAACGTCCCCAGCCCTAATATTGTACAGGCCGATATTTTTCGGCGGCTGGACGCATTCCGCCAACAACAGCGTATCCAGGAAGGGAAAATGCGCCGCGAAGAGTATGCGGTCTTACTGGATGTCTATAAGCAAGCGACGGAGCAAAAGCGTATTCCGCGCCGAATGCCGTAAGTTAGTGGCGAGTGGTTAGTGGTCAGTGGATAGCAATCCCCCACTAACCACTATTCACTAACCACTAATCACTAAGCAATATGAGTGTTCTACCCGTTGTAACCATTCCCGATAAGATGCTGCGCCAAAAGGCTAAGCCGGTGACGCGCTTTGATGCGGAACTGCAAGAATTGATTGACAACATGATTGAGACGATGCGTAGCAGCGAAGGTGTTGGTCTGGCTGGCCCACAAGTGGGCGTGCCGCTTCGCCTGGCTGTGATTGAAACGCCGCCTGAGCAGGACGAGGAGGGTAATGAAATCGAAGGCACACGCGAGCTATTTGTGGTCGCCAACCCGGAGATTATCTGGACCTCGCGCACGGTTAAGGATGGCGTCGAGGGTTGCCTATCCATCCCCGGCTATGTGGGCGAGGTTGAACGCTTTGACTCGATTCGCGTTCGCGCCCAAGACCGCTATGGCAAAAAGGTGCGTTACCGCCTGCGCGACTGGACAGCGCGTATCTTCCAACATGAAATTGACCATCTGAATGGCATCCTCTACATTGACAAACTGACCGCCCCGGAAAACATCTGGACCGACGAAGAGTTTGAAAAGATGATGGAGGAGCAGAAAAAGAAGAAAGAAGAGGAACAAGCCGAACCAATGATCGGAGACTGAAGTGAAGGATGAAGGATGAGGGATGAAGGCAGAATATTTCATCCCTCATCCTTCATCCCTCATCCTTTTTTACGGTGTGTTATGGCTTTGACGGTTGCGGATGTTGAAAAGATCGCCCATTTAGCGCGGTTGGCTTTGTCGGCCGACGAGATTGCCACCTACCAGAAACAACTCTCGGCCGTCCTGGACTACGCCGCGATGCTCAACGAACTAGACTTAAGCGGCATCGAACCTACCGCCCATGCCGTCGCCCAACGCAATATCATGCGCGACGATGTGGTCGAGCCGTCGTTGCCGGTTGAGGATGTGTTGTACAATGCCGCCGAAACGGCCGATGACCAGTTCCTTATTCAGGCGGTACTGGAAGAATAAATCAGAGAGTAGGAGACTAAGAGATTATGAGACTGAGAGATTGGAGACTGGATGTTAGAGTCTCTAATCTTTTAATCTCCCAGTCTCTTTTCCGTTATGGACTTCACCGACCTAACCCTGATCGAATTACGCCAGGCATTGCGGCGGGGCGAAACGAGCAGCACGGCCGTGACCGAGGCGATGTTGGACCGCATTGTGGACTATGACAATGCGATCAAGAGCTATCTGACCGTCAGCGACGAATTGGCGCTGGAACAGGCGGCCGCGGCCGACCAACGACTGGCCGAGGGCGACAATGCCCCCCTGTTGGGCATCCCCATTGCCATCAAAGACATCATTTGCACCGCTGGCGTCCCCACCACTGCTGGAAGCAAGATTCTGGACGGCTTCGTCCCCCCTTACAACGCCTTTGTCGTGGACCGGCTGATTGAGGCCGGTGCGGTAATTCTCGGCAAGACCAACACCGATGAATTTGCGATGGGGTCCTCTACTGAGAACTCTGGCTTTTTTGCGACCCACAATCCCTGGGACCTCAACCGCGTGCCGGGGGGCAGCAGTGGCGGCAGCGCGGCCGCTGTTGCTGCTGGTTTGGCCTTTGGCGCGTTAGGGACCGACACCGGCGGCAGTGTGCGCCAGCCTGCTTCATTCTGTGGTGTGGTCGGTTTGCGGCCGACCTATGGCCGCATGTCACGCTGGGGTGTGATCGCCTTTGCTTCTTCACTGGACCAGGTAGGGACGTTCGGCCGTACCGTCGCCGATTGCGCCGCCTTGTTCCAGGCCACTGCCGGACATGACCGGCGCGATAGCACTTCGTTGGATGTGGAACTGCCTGATGTAGAAGCGGCACTGACTGGAGACATTCGTGGCTTGCGCGTCGGCGTGCCGCGTGAATATTTTATTGAGGGCATTGACCCAGAGGTGGAGACGGCCGTGCGAACCGCCATTGAGCAATTGGCCGCGCTCGGCGCCGAAGTGGTCGAGGTCAGCTTGCCCCACACGCGCTACGGCTTGCCGGTCTATTATCTGATCGCTCCGGCCGAAGCCAGTGCCAATCTCGCCCGTTACGATGGTACGCGCTTTGGCCCGCGTGCCAACGGCCGTGACATGATAGACACCGTGAAGCAAACACGCTCACGCTTTGGCGCGGAAGCCACGCGGCGGATTATGCTTGGAACCTATGCGCTCAGTGCCGGTTACTATGATGAGTATTACGGCCGCGCCCTCAAGGTGCGCACCCTAATCCAAAACGACTTCCGCCAGGTGTTTCAGCAGGTGGATGTGATCGCCGCGCCGACCAGCCCCACAACCGCCTTTCCCATTGGGGACAGGGCAGATGATCCGCTGAACATGTATTTGGCCGATGTATTGACTTTGCCGCTGAACCTCAGTGCCAGTTGCGGTTTAAGCGTCCCCTGCGGCTTCGACAGCAAGGGGTTGCCGATTGGCTTGCAATTGATCGGCGACACCTTGCAGGAGGCGACCATTCTCAACGCCGCCTATGCCTATGAACAGGCGACAGAATGGCATACCCACAAACCTACCCTTCAGCTTGAACCGGATAGTGAGGACATAGCGGCGTGAAAGTGCTCGTCTCGCTTCTCCCATTGGAAATAGAGTGGCAGCCAGAGCTTTGGCCGCGGCCGTTGGGCTTATGGCAGAGCGGCAGGAAGCCGTTTATTGCCCATGTGCTAGAAGAGCTGAGAGCGGTGATAGAGGCACCGGCGGCCGATGTTTGCTTCGTGACGGCCGACGAGCAAAATCCGCTTGCTGTTTGGGTTAATGAGCAATATGCCGGTGGAAACGGCCGGGCTAAAGTTATAGAACTGCCGGGCGTGCAAACCATCTTCCAGATAGCATGGCATATGCGTGATTGGTGGACGGCGGATGAGCCGGTCTGGTTGCTGGAAGCTTGCGCCGTTCTGGAAACCAATTTTGACGATGATGATAGCGAGATCAGATTGCTCGTCGCCCATAGCGAAGCTGATGGGCTGTTTGCTGGTCTTTATTTCCAATCAGGCGCACGATTATCAGAGTTGCTCTCCAAATACGCCAAGCTTCCCCGCGCGTTTGATTTATTTTGGCTGTGGGACTGGGATTTGGCCGAGTACCGTTTTGAAAGACCATTTAGCAGTAGCGCTTTTGCAGTTCATACCTTCTTGCCTTTGGTAGCATGGACAGAAGATGAAGGCTGGAAATCGCGCCCTGAACTACTGTTACAGGCCAATGCCCGCTTGCTTGGGCTTGGTTCCGGCTCGCAAAACGCAATTGAACGCAGCTATGTAGAGGACTTTACCGTTATTCCGCCGGTCTACATTGATGATTCAGCCCTGGTATTTGGTTCGATCATCGGCCCTTATACCTCGATTGAGGCAGGCGCAAAGATTAATAATAGTATTGTCAGCAACAGTATCATTGGCGCCGGAGCGACGATCAACAACGCCTTGCTGGATGAATCGCTTATCGGGCAGGCGGCCGTCGTCAACGGCCGCGCGGAGGCGTTGTTGGTGGGAGACAAGCAGGAATATAGTAAGCAGTAAGTAGCACAGGATGAGCAACACCTACGAACCAATCATCGGCCTGGAGATCCATGCCGAGTTGATGACCGAATCGAAGATGTTTTGCGGCTGCCGGGTAGTGGACAGTGTGACCGCGCCGCCGAACACAGCCGTTTGCCCCGTTTGCCTGGGAATGCCGGGGATGTTGCCGGTGATCAATCGCCGCGCCGTCGAGTTTGCGCTGCGCGTGGCGTTGGCCTTGAATTGCACCATCCAGCCCCACAACGTCTTTGAACGCAAGAATTACTTTTATCCCGATTTGCCGAAAGGTTACCAGATCAGCCAATATGAGTTGCCCCTCGGCCGTAATGGTTGGCTCGACATCGAACTGGAATCGGGCGAAACGAAGCGCATTCGCATCCGCCGCGTCCATATGGAGGAGGACACCGGCAAGCTGACCCACCTCGGCGACGGCCGTTCGCTGGTTGACTATAACCGTTCCGGCGTGCCACTACTAGAGATCGTTTCCGAGCCGGATATTCGCTCCGGCGAAGAAGCCCGCGCTTACGGGATGAAAATCCGCCAGATTTTGCGCTACCTGGGTGTCAACTCCGGCGATATGGAGAAGGGGGTATTGCGCGTCGAGCCGAATATCAGTTTGCGGCCGTCCGGCACAACCGAATTTGGCACGCGCACCGAGTTGAAAAACCTCAACAGCTTTCGCTCACTGGCCGATGGCACGGATTATGAGCTGGCCCGGCAAGCGGCCGTTTTGGATCGCGGCGAACAAGTGGTGCAGGAAACGCGCGGCTGGCACGAAGGACGGCGCGAGACGTTTAGCCAGCGGGTCAAGGAAGAGGCCGAAGATTACCGTTACTTCCCCGAACCTGATTTACCGCCGCTATTTATCGAAGAAAGCTGGATAGAAGCGGTACGGGCTGGCCTGCCGGAGCTGCCCGATGCCAGGCGAGCGCGATACCGCGAAACATTTGGGCTATCGGCTTATGATGCAGGGGTACTGACCGAAGATCAGACGGTGGCGGCGTGGTTCGAGGCGGCCGTGGCCGAATCCGACGCGGACAGTGCCAAAACCATCGCCAACTGGTTGATCAACGACCTGTTTCGCCTGATGAACGAACATGGGCAGACAATCGAGCAGGTAAAGATCACACCGGTTGCTCTGGTAGAACTAATTGCACTGGTCAACCGGCAAACAATCAATAATAATACCGCCAAAGAGGTGCTGGATGAGATGTTTACCGGCGGCCGTTCGCCGCAACAGATCGTCGAGCAGCGCGGATTGGCGCAAATATCGGATGAGGCTGCATTAGTGGCATTGATCGAGCAAGTCTTGGCCGACAACCCCGATGAGGTGAGTGCCTATCGGGGCGGCAAAACCCAGCTAAAGGGCTGGTTCGTCGGCCAGGTCATGCGTGCCTCCCGCGGCAAAGGGAATCCGGCGTTGGTGAATACATTATTGGAGGAGCGATTAGAGAGTTAGAGACTAAGAGATTGAGAGACTGGGAGACTATAATTATTCCCGTCTTCTTTATCTCTAGTCTCCTAATCTCCTAGTCTCCTTCCTAAGGAACAACATGCACGTCGCTCTATTAGCTAATTTGCAAAAAAACGCCCCCACCTGGCCGGGAATGCCGGAGGATCGTTGGGATGATCTCGACTCGGAGGAGACAATCGCCACGCTGACGGCCGCGCTGGAGAGCGGCGGCCACCGGGTGACGTTTATCGAAGGGAATGCCGCCTTATATGAAGGGTTGCGCGATGTACGGCCGGACATTTGCTTCAACATTTGCGAAGGTCACTTTGGCGACTCACGCGAGGCGCAAGTACCCGCGCTGCTGGAGATGATGCGGATTCCCTATACCGGCTCCGGCGTGCTGACGCTGGCACTCGCATTGGACAAGCCGATGACCAAGCGCGTGCTGGCCTATCATAAGTTGCCCACACCCGCCTTCCAGACCTTTGAACGGCTGAATGAGTCCCTCGATCCCGACATGCGGTTCCCCCTCTTTGTCAAACCCAGCCGCGAGGGGACGGGAATGGGCGTCTCAAGCCAATCAATTGTCTATGACGAGGGGCAACTCCAGACGCAATTACGGCGTTTGTTCGAGCGTTATGACCAGCCAGTGTTGGTTGAGCATTTCATTGACGGCCGCGAGGTCACCGTCGGTGTGGTGGGCAATCTAACCTCGCCTGTCGCCTGGCGGCTCCCCGAAGACGAAGACGCTCCCCGCATCTCGCGTGGGCTGCACTTCTTTCCGCCGCTGGAGGTAGACATGAGCCGCTATCCAGACGAGGAAGCAGGCATCTACACCAGCCGCATTAAGACTGAACTGGCGCATGAGTTTCATTATCTCTGCCCGGCCCCTTTGCCGGAAGAGCTGGTTGAGGAGTTGAATTGGTGGACGGCCGCGACCTTCCGCGTCACCGGCTGCTATGATGTGGCGCGGGTGGATTTTCGCCTCGACGCCCACGACAACAACAAACCCTATATCTTGGAAATCAATCCTCTGCCCGGCCTGAACTCCGAATACTCTGACCTCTGCATTGAAGCTCGAGCCGATGGTTGGAGCTATGAGGAGTTGGTCAACCGGATTTTAGAGGAGGCCATTGAACGGTACGGACTCTCCGAACGCGAAAGGATGATCTTCGTACCGTGAGAAGTAGTGACGAGTGGTAAGTGGCTAGTGGCGAGTAAAGAAACGAATCACTCACCACTCACCACTAGCCACTATAAATACAGGAGCGAACATATCATGTCCCCAAAGTCAGAACAAACCATATCTGCTCGTTGCCCGGAGTGTGACTCGCGCATCTACTTTGAAAAGACGCCAGACATGGGCCAGATGATCTCCTGCCCAGAGTGTGGAACCAGTTTAGAAGTGGTCAAGGCACGGCCGCTAGAGCTAGACTGGGCATTTGAGCCGGAAGATGTCGTTAATGATTATGATGATTATGACGACTTCGACGACTATGACGACGAAGACGATGATGATTATTATGATGACGATGACGACGATGATGACGACTATTAGTAGAGATTATCGAGAATAACGCTTTGGACAGGATTTACAGGATTAACAAGATAAAGCCTCGCCTTGTCAATCTTGTTAATCCTGTCTGTTACCGATTGTAGTGAACTGTGAGTGGCGGCTGAGCTACGGTTCGTGGCCCGTTGCTTAAGTTTGTTATCGGCCGTCCGCCAACGTCGAAATCATGGTACAATGGTGGCAACCCCTGTTGCCAACACAGGCAGAGGTAACTACCAATGACAGAGACAACCATCACCTTTCGTGGCCCTGGCATCAGCACCACGCAACAATTGGATATCGAGATCGCCATTGAAACCACCGTCAACATTGACGCTCAAACGGCGCGGCGTCGAGTGACAGGCTGGCTGGTCAGCGAGGTTGGCAATATGCTCATGGGTGGGACGCCCCGGCTGGTGATCGCCCAACAAACGGTCTGGCGTGTTCCTGCGTTACTTACGTCCTCTGAGCGTGGCGTCGTCGGAGAGGTGGGAACGGTAGATGTGAGTGCCGATTCTGGCGCATTATTGATAGATACATCCCTTCCTGAGAGGATACTCGAGAATGCCCGGCACTTTATCAGTTCCCCACTTCCGGCAGCACAGTGATGGAAATTGCCTTTCGGCATGCGTCCAGATGGTTTGTGCCTACTACAACCTCCAAGTAGAACAATCGGATATTGCCGACCAGATGAGGGTTATCCCGGGCTTTGGTGTTCCAGGGTCTCGTCTACGCTTATTGAGATTAGCTGGCTTGGAAGTTATTTACCGGTCAGGAGAATTTGCCGATCTGGAAGCGGCCGTTGCTGAGGGAGTCCCTCCCATTGTGCTGGTTCGGACGGAGGAGTTGCCGTATTGGGACAGGGGCTTTGCCCATGCAGTCGTAGTGACCGGCATAGCTGGACAGCAGGTATTGGTGAACGACCTGGCCAAACAACAATCTATCATATCTGTTTCAATTGGCGACTTTTTGCTGGCATGGGATGAGATGCAGAATTTGTATGGGTTGTTGCGGCCGACTCGGAGGTAGCGATTCGTTACTGTTTTGGAGGGAGGTTCAATGTCGCGGGCCACAGGTGTCTTGCTATTACGCATACTTACAGTTGTTTTAGGGCTGCTCTTTGTGGCGGTTCTGGTTCTCTGGTTGTTGCATGAAATAGGGTTGATTGATCTGCCGGGGCTGGAACCGGTTAGCGTTCTGATCAGCACGGCCGTTACCGGAATTGGCGGTCTGGCCTCCTGGCTGGCGGCACGCCGCGCGGAACGCAGCGCCCCTGCGCCCATCATTGAAAAAAACAAAGGGCCGGTCACGACCGGCGATGCGTCTCCGGTCGTCCAAATGAAGGAAGCCAATCAAGCGCAGGTTGTCGTCGGTAGCCATAACACTATTACCCACATTGTTCATCAATACCATCATGCCCCCGGACGGCCGCAACTCGACGAGGAGCAGTTTTCGGCCGCCCTACGCTCCTACCTGCAATGGGTGGAGAAGCATTACGGCCAACTGAACTTGCGCGGCATTGCCCGGCGTGAACAACAGATGCAACAGGTGCTGACGCTGACGCTGGATGAAGTCTATGTCTCATTAGAAGCAGTAGTCACGCCTGATCGCAAAGAGGCACAACGGCGATTAACGCCAAGAGCAACAGATAAGGAACGCCGATTGCCTCCACGCCCTCCATTGGCGGTTGATCCGGCCGAACGAACGGAGCAAACGCTTCACGCATTAGGATTGGAAAGCGATGAAGCCTTTGGAGAAGCGGCAGTCTCACAAACAATGGAACGTTTATTGGCTCTCGGTGACCGGCTGGTGATCATTGGTGGGCCAGGGTCGGGCA
This sequence comes from uncultured Ardenticatenaceae bacterium, assembly GCA_964410625.1. Classification (GTDB taxonomy): domain Bacteria; phylum Chloroflexota; class Anaerolineae; order Promineifilales; family Promineifilaceae; genus CAYPHY01. Next base: position 99,407 of record CAYPHY010000003.1, read on the forward strand.
AGACGACCTACCTACATTTAGTCGCTGGCACGATTGCCCGTGCCTTGCTGTCTGATGATCTCCAGCAGGTTAGCGAAGTACAGCAGCAACTAGGATTGGCTGGCTCCTTGCCGCTGCCGATCTTTGTCTCTTTGGGTAGTTACAATCATTATCGTAAACAGTATTCAACACCAAGAAACTCACGGGAAGGGACGCTGATCGCCTTCATCAGTCATGCCCTCTTTCGCGATAACGCGGCCGTTGGTCTGCCTGATGATTTCTTCGAACGCCTGTTGATGCAAGGGAAAAGTTGCATCTTATTGCTGGATGGCCTGGATGAAGTGGCTGACGAACGTGATCGCGCTTTTGTGCGCCAAAAGGTGCAACAATTGGCCGACAACGCTGGAATCAGCCATATATTGGTCACCAGCCGCACTCATGCCTATCAGGAACAGGCAGTTTTGCCGGAGACATTTCGCCTGATAGCCGTCCAGCCAATGAAGCCGGAGCAGGTGAATGCATTAGTCGGGCGATGGTGCGCGGCCGTTTATGGCGAGTTTGAGGGGACGCAAAAGGCGCGAGCGTTGCAGCAAGCAATTGCCGCACTGGAAGCCTTACGTGAACAACGTGGCGAACGACGTCTGGCGGATAATCCTTTGTTGGTGACGATTATCGCTATTGTCCACTATAACCAGCGTCGCCTGCCTGATCAGCGGGCGGAGTTGTATGAAGAGTGCGTAGAAATATTGCTGACTGAACGCAATAAGCCGGAGAGCGAAGCACTCTTTGATTTGGTTGATTGGGGTGGCACATTTGCCGAGAAGCGCAATTTACTGGCTTATCTCGCCTTTGAGATGATGAGTGCCGGAAAAGCATCCGGTCTTGTAGTGGATGAGGAACGAGTTAAAGGGTGGCTGCGACCGTTGTTAGCTCGCAAGCGAGGAGACGAGCAAGCCACAACGGAGCTACATAATTTTATAACGGCAATGCGGCAGCGCGGCAGTCTGCTCGACGAGCGCGACCGCACCTACCGCTTTGTCCACCTGACCTTCCAGGAGTTTTTGGCCGCCACCTATCTTGCCGAAACTGTGCGCGAGGTAGATAAGATCGTCGCCTTCCTGACCGTCGATGACCGGCTGGCGGAATCCTGGTGGCGGGAAACAGTCTTGCTGACCGTTGGCTATCTCGCGTCGCGTAGTCTGGATGCGGCGCTGGAAATGGCGCTGAAGCTGGCAACGCTGAATGTTGAGATGTCGCGACAGGCCGAATTGGCGCTGGCCGCGGCCGAACTGGCCGGAACGGCCGTCCTCGAACTGGACAGCCACGATGCGCCAACGCGAACGGCGATTACCGGCCGTCTGGCCGAGTTGCTGACCAACCCGGCGCTGACCATCGCCCCCACGCAACGAGCGTTGGCCGGGGAAGCGCTCGGCCGCCTCGGCGACCCGCGCCTGGATGTCAGTTGCGACATCCCCTTCATGGTGGATATTCCCGCCGGGTCGTTTATCATGGGTAGTGATAAGGAACGAGATAATTTAGCACATGGCGATGAGCAGCCGCAGCATGAGGTGACGTTACCGGCTTATCGCATCGGCCGTTATCCCGTCACCGTCGTCCAATTCCGGCGCTTTAAGGACGCTGGTGGCTACAACAACCAGGCATATTGGACGCCCGCCGGTTGGGATTGGCGCAGGAAGGGGAACATCAGCGAACCGCGATTATGGGATGATCCCCGCTGGACAATAGACAATCATCCGGTGGTAGGTGTTAGTTGGTACGAGGCGGCCGCTTATTGCAACTGGCTGAAGGCGACCACCGGCCGCGAATTCCGCTTGCCGGATGAGGCGATGTGGGAAAAGGCAGCGCGGGGAACGGACGGCCGAATCTGGCCTTGGGGGGATATGTGGGACGCCAATAAGCTGAACAGCGCAGAAGGGGAAATCAGGCATACATCGGCCGTGGGCGTCTTTCCGGCCGGGAAATCCCCTTTTGAGATATTTGATGCGGCCGGAAACGTGTGGGAATGGTGCAGCGGCGCAGGTGTCAGCAAGACGCCCTATCCTTTCCGGCAAAAAGCTTATGAGGATGACCTGCGTGCCTCACCTACCTCCCGAGCGCTTCGCGGGGGCGCGTGGGACTTCGGCTATCAGTACACGCGCGCCGCGTACCGGGGCCTCAACTACCCGCACGACAGGGACAACTACGTGGGGTTCCGGGTGGCCGAACATCTCTCCTATGCTGAATCCTGATTTCTGATTCCTGATTGCTGTTCTTTCTTTTTTCTAAAAATGGTTGGCAAATAGAAGTATGGCGGGTAACATAGAGCGTTGACAAAGAGACCAAATTCCAATCTCGTCGCGCCCATAGGCGCGACGATCGCGTGAAATTTGTGGCGCGATTTGCCAAATCGCAGCACGATGAAGACCTACAAAAACCTCTATTCCGAAATCACCAGCTTCGCCAATCTTGTATTGGCCTGGGAAAAAGCGTGGCGCGGCAAGCGCAGCAAGCCACCAATGTAGCGCGGGTTGTTTACCCGCGCAGGTAAACAACCCGCGCTACAGGTTTGGTGAATGAATCTCCCATTTTTGTTGAGTTAAGCCGAATGCTTGCCTGGGGTTGAAACTACCAGGCTGGGCATGTGCTGAGATACCGGCGAAACGTGCTATAATCTTGCTATCATGGCAACCGAACAATGGAAACAAGACAAGATTGGCCGATATCTCGCTTGTGCTCGTCAGGCGCTAGATACAGGTGAGTTTATCAAACAGCAAGGAGATTATACCTTTGCTGTCAATCGTGCCTATTTTGCTATGTTCTATGCGGCCAATGCCTTATTGACCACGAAAGGGCTGCAACAGAACAAGCATGTTGGCCTTTTGGCTGACTTTCGCCAGCACTTTGTGGAAACAGGAATTATGGAGCCAAAATATGGGGAAACTATCGGCCGCGCCCTGGATGATCGTCTCGCCGGGGATGAAGCGTTGCAGGAATTTGGACAGGAAACGGCCGCCGATCACCTCACCCACGCCGAAAGCTTTGTCCGGCGAGTAGAAGAGGTTTTGGCTGTGGCCTGATTCGGTTTTCCAAGTCATAATAGTTACCCGTACAACACCAACAATACAATAAGGAGTCAAAACACTATGTCTGTACGTCATGCAGAAGCCGTCTGGCAGGGAACGCTGCGTGAGGGCGGTGGAAATTTGAAAGTAGAAAGTGGGGTGGTGGATGCCCCTTATAGCTATGCCGATCGCTTTGAGGAAGGCGGCGGCACCAACCCGGAAGAACTGATCGGCGCAGCCCATGCCGGTTGTTATGCCATGTTCCTCTCGGCCGTCCTCACCCGCAACAACTATCCACCGAACAGCATCCAGGCCAGCGCCAGTGTACATCTGGAAGGCGGCCCAACGATTACGAAGATTGAGCTGGATGTGGAAGGGGATGTGCCGGGGGTGTCGGCCGAAGATTTTCAACAATACGCCGAAGAAGCGAAGGCCAATTGCCCCGTCTCTAAAGCGTTGTCCGGCGGCCCGGAGATTGTTTTGAATGCGAAGTTGAAGGGTTAAACACGGATTTAACGGATTGGGCGGATTTGCACGGATTTTTTGCAGAGCTACGCATGGAGTGGACAACCACCACAAAGACTCAAAGACACCAAGTTTTTCTTTGTGGCTTTGTGTCTTGGTGGTAAACTGTTTTCAAGAGAGCGATCTGTGAGAATCCGTAAAATCCGTGTTATCTGTGGTTAAAATGTGAACCCTACCCGTTAGTCGCGGGTAGGGTTTTGTTTTTCTGTTGGCGGGCGGCGTAGAGGATGACGGCCGCAGCCGCATTCACCGCAAAAGAGTCCACGCCGGGCGACATGGGGATCGTCACCAGCAGATCGAGCGCGGCCGTCACCGTTTCCGGCAACCCCTGTCCCTCATTGCCCATAAAAATAGCCAGCCCCTTTTCAGGAAAAACAACATGGGGGAGCGGTGTGCCGCCGGTAGCGGCCGTGCCGATGGTCATCATATCCTGCTGGCGCAGGTCGTGGAGCAGGGGGGCGGCCGTTCCGTAGTGCAGTAAGGGCAACTTGAACAAACTTCCCCGGCTGGTTAGTACAGCGCGAGGGTGATAGGGGTCGGTTCGGCCGACGGTGATCAGTCCGGTCGCTCCGCTGGCGTGGGCGGTGCGGATCAGGGCGCCGGTGTTGCCGGGGTCGGTGATGTCCAGGGCGATGAGGAAGAGGGGACTGGAATTGTGAATTGTGAATTGTGAATTGTCAATTGTAAATTGTGAATGAGGAAGGGGCGCGAGGGCGATGATTTGGCCGAGGTTGCGGTTATGGGTTAGATTGGCCATGATCGGGTCAGGAGCGATAGCCGGTGAGCCGTAAGCGGTGAACAGCTTGGCGAGAAGTTGTTGGATTCGGGGGGTGGGGTCGGCCGCATAGCCTTCGCTGATCAGGACATGCTTGATGGGGACGCTGGCGCGGAGGGCGCGTTCGACGAGGCGGGTGCCTTCGATGGAGTAGAGGCCGCTTTGTTGGCGGCCGGCGGCCGTATACGTGCGGCGGATCATCTCCACCACGCCACGCCAGGGTTGCTCTTGAGCCGATTTCATAAGTAACTTCCCGCCATTGTACTCAGAGTGGGTATGATTTGCTAAACTCAGATCGTCCCAATGAGGGTGAGCGGTAATCGGTGAGCAGTGATCCGATTACTGATAACCGATGACCGATAACCGATGACCGTTTACTATTTACTGACAGACAAGGACAGCAATCGTGGAAGATTATTTCATCAGAATATTAGCCAAAGAGACGGGGATTCGCGGCCTGGCGGCCGTGACAACCAATCTAGTAGAAGAAGCCCGCCAACGACATGGAACATCGCCAACGGCGACGGTAGCCCTCGGCCGCGCGTTGACCGGTGGCTTGTTGCTGGGGGCGTTGCTGCGCGTCGGCCAGCAGGTCGCGCTCAAATTTGAGGGAACAGGGCCGCTAAAGAAGATCGTTGTTGAAGCCGACCGGCGCGGCCGCGTGCGTGGCTATGTTGCCCAACCGGAAGTAGAGTTGCCATTGCTGCAAGATGAATATGATGTTGTCTCCGCCATCGGCCGCGCTGGGCTGCTGACGGTGGTCAAAGACTTGCAGTTGAAGGAATTGGTCGAGGGCGTTGTCCACCTGGAAACAAGCGACATTAGCGGCGACCTGGCCGCCTACCTGGAGCAGTCGGAGCAAATCCCTTCGACTGTGCAGCTTGGTGTGACATTGGACGAGGACGGCCGCGTCTTGTTCGCCGGAGGGCTGCTTTTCCAATCTGTCCCGCCGCAAGGGGAAGCGGAGATGGCGCAACTGAAGGAACGCCTGCAAGAGTTACCGCCGGTAGAAGCCCTATTGGAAACGGAGCAAACGCCGGAAAAGGTGTTGGCGGCGATTATGGGCGACATCCCCTACGAGGAGTTAGAGCGGCGGCCGTTGCGCTTCCAATGCAATTGCAGCCGCCAGCGCACCCGCCGCGCCTTGTTGCTGCTCGGCCGCGAGGATTTAGAAGCGTTGTTAGAGTCAGAGGGTGAAGCAGTGGTGGATTGCCACTTTTGCCACGAACAGTATGTGTTCGGCCGTGAGGAGTTAGAGCAGTTGATTGAAGAGGCCGCATAAAAGCGTAGGGGCATGGAAACTAGCTGTTTCCATGCCCCTACCCATAACTGTCGGGGTGCGCGGACTCGAACCGCGGACCTCTTCGACCCGAACGAAGCGCGCTACCAGACTGCGCCACACCCCGAATGGTTAGAATTATAGGGGATTTGGCGGAAGTTGCAAGTCGGATCAGTGGTCAGTAAGCAGTAGTCAGTCGGCAGTAGGCCAGGAGTACCGAGCTTGTGGAAAGCGGAACTATCTGCGGTCTTTCGTTAGGCCCCTGCCACCTGCTACCCTAACACCCTAATCGTGTATCCAGCCAGGGCGTGTTACAATTGCGCTAAGAGAACGATGAGTGTGTATATTGGGTATCTCTTTCTAGCGGTTGTGTTCCTGGTAGTTAATGAGCATGACGTGTCGCTCTTGGAGAAGATACCGTTTACTGTACACCGATTACAGTTTACCGATCTGGACGATGAATGAAACGATTTAGAGTGTTAATTGGCCTGGGGATCAGTGCCATTTTTTTATGGCTCGCGTTGCGCGGGCTACATTTGGCTGATGTATGGGCCAATATACAGGCGGCCAACTACTGGTGGTTGTTGCCTGGCGTTGCCGTCTACTTTGTTGGCGTCTGGGTGCGGACGTGGCGTTGGGACTATATGCTGCGGCCGATGAAGGCCATTCCCGTCGGCCGTCTCTTTCCCGTCGTCGTCATCGGCTACATGGGCAACAACGTCTACCCCTTTCGTGCCGGGGAGTTGCTTCGCTCCTATGTGTTGCGCCGCCAGGAAGGAGTCGCCATCAGCAGCAGTCTGGCGACCGTTGTCGTTGAGCGCGTGTTTGATGGGCTGGTGATGCTGCTCTTTGTTTTTCTGGCGTTGCCGCTGGCCCCCCTGCCTAGCGACAGCATCCGCTGGCTGGTAATCGTCGCCAGCGCTGCTTTCTTCGGGGCGATGCTCATCTTCTTCATCCTGGCAACGATGCCAGAGCGATTTTTGTCATTTGTGGAGTGGATCACAAACCGCTTTGTTCCGCAGCGATTGCGACAGTCATTACTCGATTTCAGCGGCCGTTTCCTGGTTGGTCTGGCTGCCTTGCGTAGCGGCCGTAATGTGATCATGCTCTTCCTGACCTCGATCATCATCTGGTTGCTGGAGACGGTCAAATATTGGTTTGTGATGCACGCCTTCGATTTCCAGGTCAGCTTCTTTGCGCTGATGCTGATGAACGGCATTGTCAACCTCGCCACCACCCTACCTTCCGCTCCTGGTTACATCGGCACATTCGACGGGCCGGGGATCGCCGTATTGACCCTCTATGGCGTAGCCGAAGGCATGGCAACCGCCTATACACTGGTTTTACACGCCGCCCTATGGTTGCCGATCACCTTGCTTGGCGTTTACTATATGCTCCGCCTCGGCTTGGGCTGGCGAGATTTCGGCCGCGCAGCGGATAAGGAGAGATTAGAGATTGGAGATTGGGAGAATGAAAGAGTGGTGGAGAACAAGAGTCGTGGTGAGGAAGAATTGACAATTGATAATGGTCAATTGCCAATTGTCAATTATGACCGGGAGTCGGCCGCATGAAAATTGCCATTGCAGGTGGAGGCATCACGGGGTTGTCGGCCGCTTATGATCTGCTAAGGGCGGGTTATGAGGTGGTCGTTTATGAGGGCAGCGAGCAGACCGGCGGGTTGGCGACTGGCTTCACCGATGAGCGTTGGGAGTGGCCGCTGGAGAAGTTCTATCACCATCTCTTCACCTCGGATCAGGCGATCATTGGACTGGTGGAGGAGTTGGGGATGCGCGACCAGCTATTTTTCCCCCGGCCGCGCACCTCTGTCATCTATAAAGATAAAATAGTCCCGTTTGACTCCCCCCTCAACTGGATTCGCTTTCCCGGCTTTAATCCCATTGACGTGGCCCGCTTTGGGCTGGTGAGTGCTTTCCTGCGCTTCAGCAACGTCTGGCGTACGCTGGAACAAACAACGGCCGACCGCTGGTTGCGCCGCTGGTATGGGGATAAGATTTATGAGATGGTCTGGCGGCCGTTGCTGATTGGCAAATTTGGCCCCTATTATGAGCAAGTCAACATGGCCTGGATGTGGGCGCGGCTGAAGGTGCGTAGTCCGCGACTTGGCTACTTTGTTGGCGGCTTCCAGGCGTTTGTGGACCGGCTGACGGCGGCCGTCGAAGAGGGGGGCGGCTGTATCCGGCTCAGCAGCCCCATCCAGGCCATTGAGCCTCAGGATGACGGCCGCTTGCTGGTGCGTGCCGGGACAGAAGAAGCGGCCGTATACGATGCCGCTCTGGTCACTACTTCGCCGCAACTCCTGAGCCGCATGGCTCCCAGCCTGCCCGCCGATTATCTGGCACAACTCTTGCAACTGAAGAGCATGGGGGCGGTGGTGATGACGTTGGCCTTGAAGCGGCCGTTGATGGCCGACACCAACACCTATTGGCTCAACATCCCCGCCGATTCGCCCGACAAAAGCAAAAACAAAATCCCCTTCCTGGCATTGGTCGAGCATACAAACTTTATTGACCGGGCGCATTATGGTGGTGACTATCTGCTCTACTGCGGCGATTACGTCACCCCCGACCATCCCTATATGACCATGGGCCAGGAGGAGTTGGAGCGTCTATTCGTGGCGGCGTTGTCGCAAGTGAACCCTGATTTTCGACCCGACTGGGTGCGCAAGAGCTGGCTTTTCCGGGCGCGATATGCCCAGCCCGTTCCGCTGCTTAATCATTCGCGCCATATCCCCGATCTGGCAACACCACTAGACAACCTCTATTTTGCCAGTATGAGCCAGGTCTACCCCTGGGACCGGGGGACAAATTTCGCCGTCGAGATCGGCCGTCGTGCCGCAAGCCTGATGCTGGAATCACTGAAATCGCCAGGGGAGCGATGATAAACCGTTGGTTGCCAGGAGGATAGAGGCTTGGTTGTCTATGTCCTCTGGGCTAAAATATGCGCCAGGAAGGAGAGTATAAAATGAAAATTATTGTTGTAGGAACGGGATTTGTTGGGCTGACCCACGCCGCCGTTTTATCTGAATACGGTCATGAGGTACACGCCTACGATATTGATGAAGCACGGATTGCCGCTTATCAGACAGGTCGCCGCGAAGAGATTGAACGTTATGTCAATGAGCCGGGACTGGCGGCGATTATCGCCGAGAATCTCGGCCGCTATCTGTTCTTCACCACCGACATTACCGAGGTGGCTGATGACGCCGATATTTTCTTCCTTTGCACCAGCACCCCACCCAAACGCGACGGCTCGACCGACATGAGCCACTATCTCAGTGCTGCCCATCATCTGGGTCAACTGCTGGCCCGGCGCAAAAGCCAACAGCGGGTAGTCCTGGTCAATAAAAGCACGGTTCCAATCGGGACGGCACGCCAATTGGAAAGCATCCTTCAGGAGCATGGGGTAGAAAACTTCGGCGTTGCCTCAAACCCGGAATTTTTAGCGCAGGGCAATGCCGTCGAAGGGTCGCGACGGCCGGACCGGGTCGTTATTGGCGCGGATACGGCAGAAGATATGCAACTCCTGCGCCGTATTTATTCGCAGTTTGTCAACCATGTGCGTATTCGCTATTTGGAAACGACCCCGGAAACGGCCGAAGCGATCAAATATATGTCCAATACGCTGCTGCTGACCTATATCTCTTTCTGGAATGGGGTGGGCGGCCGTCTGGCGGAGTCCATTCCCAACATCCGCATGGAAGATTTGAAAATCGGCGTGACGGCCGATGCGCGGATTAGCACCTGGGGATCATTTGTCAGCAATGGGGCGGGAGGTAGCTGCTTTGGCAAGGATATTCAATCGCTGATATACCAGATGAACCGCACCGGCCGCTCCACCGACTTGCTGCAAGCAGTCTATAACATTAATGAGTATCAAAAGACCTATCTGATTGACCGCGCCGTTCACGAAGCGAACTTTAACTTCAACCAGAAAACGGTGGCCTTATTGGGATTGGCTTTTAAGAAGCGCACCAACGATATGCGCGACTCGGCCGCCTTGAAGGTGGTGGAAACCCTGTTGGCACGAGGGGTAAAGGCCATTCGTGCTTATGATCCTTTGGCGACCGAGGAAGCACGGCAAAAGTGGTTCAACCCGGAGAAAAATTACCTCTTCGGCCGCATCAGCTATCACCAGACTGCCAAAGAGGCCGTAGCAGGGAGCGACGCGCTTTACATCTCCACCGATTGGGAAGAGTTTCGCGGTCTATCGCGTACGATTGAAACGACCGTTGCCCCGCCTTATCTGGTGATAGACGGACGGCGGATGCTGCCGGACTTTGATGCTTTGATAGCGAAGGGGTATGAGTATCTGCCGGTAGGTGGCCCGTTGGTGCGGCCGAATTGGGACGACTCGTCGCTGAGCGCAAATGGGAAAACGCCGGTGGAGTTGGTGGAAGTTGATTCGGTGGCGTTATAACTCGCACAACCAAAATCAATAGGACTTGGGCCTTTGCATCGAATTTACACGAATTGCGAGCCGTTTTTTGCGTTCATTTGTGCTAATTCGATGCAAAAACTTCATAGAGAAGCTGGCAAATAAGTATTTCCCTTACTGCCCCAGACTTTACAATAACAGGGATTCTGGTATAATGACTCGCTGAATAACACTACGGAAAACACGCCGCTGCTTCCAGCGGTGTTTTCCGTTCTTATGGGGTGGTACTGAATATGTTACTGAAGAAACCGGCGCTATTAACAGCCGAAGGTTTAGAGCGATTGACGAAAGAGTTAGAGCATCTTCGTACGGTCGGCCGTGAGGAAGTCGCTGAGCGTCTACATCAAGCTTTTGAAGACGGCCAGGACGACGACTTTGTTGATAACGCTGAGTTAGAGGCCGCACGCAACGCCCAGGCCTTCCTCGAAGGTCGGATTCAGGAATTAGAGGAAATTCTCACCAACTACCAGATCATTGAGGAAGATGATAAACCGACCGGCTATGTTCGCCTCGGCGACTGGGTAACGGTCGTTGAAGTTGGCGGCGACGAAGAGGAGCGCTATCAACTGGTTGGTGCAATGGAGGCGGACCCGGTTGCCGGCCGTCTTTCTAATGAAAGCCCACTGGGCAGAGTTTTGCTTGGCACCAAGATCGGTGATACCGTCCAGGTGAATGCACCGCGAGGGATTACCGAGTTTCGGGTCGTCAGCATCGAGTAGCGTAGGCTGAGCCTCGTCCTGAACAAAGTAGATAAAAGATCGCCCGTGATGTGCATAGAACCAGACATCACGGGCTTTTTTGATCCACCAATTTAGATTATTTGCAACAATATAATCAGCGTTTTTTATCCGCGTAACTATTTATTCGCGTTAATTCGCGTAATTCGTTGCTATTTTAAGGGAGAGTATATGTCCTGGGAACCGAACCCCCTCGAAGAACAGCGTCTATCCAAATTAGAACGATTGCAGGAAGCGGGGATTGACCCCTACCCACCTCGTGTGACGCGTACCCACACAACGGCCGAAGCACTGGCCGACTTTGAAGCGATGCCTGCCGACACCGCATTGGAAGCGACCGTCACCGGCCGTTTAGTCAGTATGCGCGACATGGGCAAAACGGTTTTTGCCCACATTGCCGATGAACACGGCCGCTTGCAACTATTCCTGCGTCGTAACGAACTTGGCGAAGAATCCCACAATACCTTTAAGAAGCTGCTCGATCTGGGGGATTTTGTCGAGGCGACCGGCACGCTTTTCCGCACTCGTGCCGGGGAGATCAGCTTGCAGGTGTCCGCTTGGCGGTTGCTGGCCAAGGCGATCAGCCCGTTGCCAGTGGTCAAGGAGCAGGAGGTAGATGGGCAGATCGTGCGTTATAGCGCTTTTGCCGATACGGAGGAGCGTTACCGCCAACGATATGCCGATCTGGCTGTCAACCCCGAGGTGCGCGAGATTTTTCGCGTCCGCGCCCGGCTGATCAACTCGCTGCGCCGCTTCTTTGATGATCATGGTTTCCTGGAAGTGGAGACGCCCATCTTGCAGCCGTTGTATGGCGGCGCGGCCGCGCGCCCCTTTACCACCCACCACAACCAGCTCAAGCAGGAGCTTTATCTACGCATCTCTTTCGAGCTATATCTGAAGAGGCTGCTGGTTGGTGGCTATGAGCGGGTGTATGAGATCGGCCGCGACTTCCGCAACGAAGGCGTCAGCTTCAAGCACAACCCAGAGTTTACCCAACTTGAGTTTTACGCCGCCTATTGGGACTACCATGATGTGATGGACTTTGTGGAACGGATGCTTGCCACGGCCGCCAAAGAGGTATTGGGTAAGACACAGCTTGTCTATCAGGGACAGTCCATCAATCTTGATCCCCCCTGGCAACGGATGACGATGCGCGATGCTATTAAGCAATTCGCGGAAATAGATTATATGGAGTACCAGGATGCAGAGAGTCTGGCGGCCGTCATCCGTAAGATAGGTGGTCACGCCCCGCCGGATGCCTCTTGGGGAAAGCTGGTGGACACGCTCTTAGGTGATTATGTGGAGCCACGCCTCATCCAGCCGATCTTCATCCTCGATTACCCGCGCGACATCTCGCCGCTGGCCAAGGGCGTCCCCGGCGATCCCTTTCATGTCGAGCGTTTTGAGTACTTCATCGCCGGAATGGAGATGGGCAACGCCTTCACCGAACTGAATGATCCGCTGGAGCAACGCCGCCGCTTTGAGGCGTTACAGGAACTCTACCGGCAGGATGATGAGGAACTCAACCCGATTGACGAGGATTACCTACGAGCCATGCGCTACGGGATGCCCCCCAACGGCGGCTTTGGCACCGGCGTAGACCGGCTGGCGATGCTCTTCACCGACAAACGCACCATCCGTGAAGTGCTACTCTACCCCCATCTACGCGAGCGGGAGTAGGGTGTGGTATTGAGCAACTGAATAAGCTGGTTTGACTTTAACCACGGATAACATGGATTGAACGGATAAACACGGATTCTTACGATGGAAAGCCGTGTTTATCTCTTTGATCCGTAACCATCCGTGGTTTACTATGATAGTCGCTTCGACATCAGAAAGTAGTGGGAGCGATCTTCAAAGCCGGTTTTCAGATAGAAGGCTCGCGCGTTTTGGTTCTCGCGCTCCACTTCCAGGTGGAGGGCGTTAATGCTATTGGCGCGACACCGTTCCACGGCAAACTCCATCGCCTGTTTGCCAATTCCCTGCCCTCGGCCGCTGCTGTGGATATATAGCTCATCGAGGAAAGCATCACGGCCGCCAAACTCGATGCTGAAGCCCCAGGTCAATGCCATATAGCCGATTGGCTCCTCCTCCTCCGAGCGACAAATCAACCAGACCTCGCCCAAGGTTGTGTCTACCAATAGCTTCTCCAGCGCGGCTCTCGTGCGTTCTTCGTCGAATGGCGTGCCGTCATATTCGTTCAATTCGCGGTTGAACTGTAGTAATTGGGGGATAGCGGCCGTTGTGGCTGCCGAAAAGTGAATGCCGACTCGATCCATCTGTAAATGACTCCTTTTGTTCGCTTGTCTTAGCCAAACTATAGAGCACGAACGTTAATTCATCGTTACGTGAAAAGCTCTGAACTCTGTCAATCGGCAAATGTAAAAAACGAAAAACGACGGCTCGCCGGTATCTATTGTGGAAACACCGGCGGCCGTCGCTCTACAACGCTTGTTATCCGTCAACGAACGGCACAGAACGAACACTAACTGTTTAACTGTTTCGTGTTATTCGTGCCATTCGTGTCGAAACCAATCTAATCAATCTTCAAGTAATCAAACTTCACCCGCGCATCATCATTTTCACGAGTGATCAACAGCAGGCCAAAGTAGCGATTGTTGAGCAGTTCCGTGTCGCGGGCTTCGGCGATGAACTTGTCGTCAAAGGAGATGGCAATACGGCCGTCTTCCTCCACGCGCACATCAATTTCGATCCACTCGTCTGTGCCAACGCTGCCACCTCTGGCCCAATCGATGAGAATGGGGCCAACCGGTTCATTATTAGCATCGTGCCCATCTACGCGGACGAGCTTCATCTCCTGGAAGCGTTGGCCGCCAAAGTCACGGTATTGCACGCGCAGCTCATAGTAGCGTGTGAAGCAGTTGGCGGGGTTGGCCGTGTCGCATGCCTGCCCGTTCCAGTCGCCACCGAAGACCATGCCATACATATGCCGGTCTTCTGGCTCCTTCAGCTTGGCATAGAATTCGATGTTGTAGGGTGGGGCAATGGACTGCACCAGCGGCGAAACAAGGACGTAGGAATGCTCGCTGAAGACCTCGGCTTCAAGGAATCCCGTACGGCCGCCATCACTATCACCCCGATGCTGCAACGAGAAACTGCCGCCGTTTGTGCCACGACGGATCGCCCAGGTGTTGATGTTACTGGTGAAGTCGTCGCGGTAATCAGCCCCGCCGGGGATTGGGGTGGCCGTTGGTGTTGGGGTTGGCGGAGGCGTTGGGCTGGGGATCGGCGTCGGTGTAAAGCCATATTCGATGATCGGCAAATACCCCTTCTCCAGAGCGTTTAGATGTAGTTCAATGTCATCTAAGAGCAGCCCGGCCTTGTTCTGATCTCCCGTATCATCACTATAGAAGCGGAAAGCCAGATAGACGGCCGGTTCCCCGGCATACTCGGTCAATGTGAAGCGGCGGCCGAGCCACGTCCCCGCTCCGCCGTTAAACTCCTCTTTCCCAGCCCAATTGCTACCATCCGTCGAGGCCAGGACGCTGAAGGTATCGCCGGGATCAGCATCGAACCAGTAGTTAAAGGAGAGTTCCGCATCTATCGCGTCGCTCATATCAATTGGCCCGGCCATCAGCCACGATTTGACATCGGCCGGGTAGCCATCGTTGTTCGGGTTCAGCGGCCCACCATCTTCGCCGCCGCCAATCGCCCAGGCGCTGCGCTCTCCGCCGCTAATGGTGTTTTCAAAGGGGCGCGTTGCCCACTTATATTCACCATTAGTCAGGCCATCCTCATCAATCGTGATCCAAACGGTGTCATCAAAGCCGTCTTCCCAATCCTCTTCCAAGACAACTGTCCAACCGACCTGTTCGGCGGCCGTTGGCACAGCCTCTCGTTCCAATAACTCGTTGCTGGTAAACTGCACTGTAATCGCTTCCCCTTCAAATGCGGGAAGGTCGGGCGGGGGTGCGCCAGTCCGGTCGGCGCTGGTTCCCGGCCGCAGCCAGAAGGAAACCATCGCCAAAAGCAGCACGGCCGCCATCACAACTGCCACGAAGACCGTCCTGCGCGGGGGAGAAAAACTGTTCATTTATTTATCGCTCCTTTCCTTCCTCCTGGCCTGGCGGCCGAGGAGACCTATTTCCAACGCGCCATTTTAATTGAATGTAGCGCGATTTGCCAAATCGCAGCGCGATTGACTAAATCGCAGCGCGATTGACTAAATCGCAGCGCGATTGCTGTTCGTGTAACGGCTTGCGGGTTGGCAACCCGCGCCACAACCAACTGATTTGCCAACTTGTATAATATCAACGATGATAGCTATGTTTTAGAGAGTCACGATGCAGCATATATCGGTGATCAATTATGCGACTTAATGAGCTAGTTTCCTACAATGTACATCCACAACGCGGGTTCTTACCGGCCGAAGACCCGCTGTTGCGCCTACCTGCGGCCTACGATGCGTTGGAAGCAGTAGCGGCCGACTTGCCCGCGCTCCTCTTGGCCCATCAACTACGCCCGGCCGTTGACAACCTGCCTCCTTTTGACCTCGCTGATTTGCAAGTTGAGGGTGTGCGGAACCGGGCGATGCTCTTGTTGTCGGTATTGGGCAATGCCTATGTGTGGTCAGAGCCGGAACCGGCGTTGCGTTTGCCCCGTTCGCTGGCCGTCCCCTGGTCGCGAGTGGCCGCTGCCGCCGGTCGGCCCCCGATCATCTCCCATTCTTCAATGGTGCTACATAACTGGCGACGGTTGAATAGCAATCGGCCGCTGACACTCGACAATCTCGCCACATTACAACTCTTCCTCGGTGGGCTGGACGAAAGTTGGTTTTATCTGGTAACGGTGGCGATTGAGGCGGAGGGTGGGGCGGCCGTGTCGGCGATGGTTAGCGCCCTGGAAGCGGCCGAGGCACAGCGACTTGACGAGGTAGCCTGCCAGCTAGAACGATTAGCAGTTGCCCTGGAGAAAATGCTAAACACCCTACGCCGAATGCCGGAGCAGTGCGATCCCCACATTTTCTTTCACCGTATCCGGCCGTTCCTCTCCTCCTGGCCGCCGCCGGGGATGATCTATGAAGGGGTCAGCGAACAGCCGCAGTTGTTGGCCGGTGGGAGCGCGGCGCAAAGCTCGCTGTTGCAAGCGTTAGACGCCGGATTAGGTGTGCGCCACACCGGCCGCTTCCTGCGCGAGATGCGCGACTATATGCCGCCGCCACATCGTCGCTTTGTTGAAGCGTTGGAAAACGGCCGTTCGCTGCAAGCGGTAGTCTTAGAAAATAAAGAAAGCTATCCGACATTGGCCGCACATTATAATACATGCATCCAATTGCTGGATAGCTTCCGGCAAACTCATTTGGAATATAGTGTGCGCTATATCTCTCATCAGGCGGCCGATAAAGCATCGGCGATTGGAACGGGTGGGACGGACTTTGTGCCGCTACTCAGCGAAGCCCGCAAGGAAACCCGCGCCGCACAGATTGACTCGTAGGGGCAGGTCTTGTGCCTGCCCTGGACAATCACACGGGCAGGCACAAGACCTGCCCCTACAGGAAACAAACGTCTCAATGGGCGCGGCGGACCTGGCTCGTTGATTGTTGCGCCTGGCGCGACCGGAGCAGATAGAACAACTCGCCGAGAACAAAGAGGACTTGCACGCCAACGGCCGCCGGTAATTTCCAGGGCGAAGGCAGCACCAATCCGGCAATATAAATCTGGTGCAGGATCGATAATCCGGCCAATGTCTTGGTAATGGCGCTGATGAAGATCACCTCGCGCCGTTCACTGGGGCGGTAAGAAGCGAGCCAAACCATTGAGGACAATCCGATCAGTGCTGAACCAAGAACCATCGCATAGACACGAACATCGGTATCAGTCCAGCCCAGAAACTCTAGTAGCGGCCAGATGTAAAATTGCAGGGCGACGCCGGCAATAAAATTAAAAATCGCATCGGCTCGCAGAACCCACTTCACTTGACTATCGTTCATGGAAAAATCTCTCCTTTCGTCTAAAATGTTGCACTATCCACCACGCTAATCATGCGTTATTGAGGATGCGATAACTATAAGGCTTGCAATTGTTCAATAAACAGTTCAGAAATTGGTCAATCAATGTTCATTTAATGAAAAGCTTTGAGTGTTGTTGATGGAGCGACGATTGCATCTTCCTTATCATGGGTTGACAACCCAAATGGTTCTCAGTTTTATGCTGTTGACGATGCTCACGGCCGTTGCCGCTGGCGTTCCGGCGGCCGTGCTGATTCGTAACCAGCTTGAACAGCAGGCGTGGGCGCAGGTGGAGCGCGGAAAACGAGCCTCGGAGGCGCTCTATAACAACTGGCAGGAAAACCTGACGAATTTGGCGACACTGACCAGCCAGCGGCCGACGCTTCGCACGCTCATTGCCCAAAACGACGCTTCCGAACTACAAACCTATTTGGGGGCATTAGAGCGCGATATTGAACTTGATCTGATTTTGGTTTGTAACGAGGCAAGCCAGCCACTGGCCCACACCGGGCCAGCGTTTGCCAATGGCCTTTGCTTTCTCCCGCAACGGATCGGCTATTACCATTTTGTGCGTGATGGCGTTTGGTTACTGGCGGCCGAACGGGTGGGCGGTGATAGTGGTCAGGTGATCGTCGGCGTGCACCTGGATGACGAGTTTCTCGCTCAGATGCGCGATCACACCGGGCTGGAGCACACGCTGTTTGTGGCTGGCGTGCCACAATATAGCAGTTTGGGCAACGACCTGGAGAGCATTGTGGCCGGCCGAGAGCCAAAAGTTTCCACGGCCGCCGCTGTTGTCCAGCCTGTCTCGCTTACCTATGAAGGCGAACCTTATTACGCCGGGACGCTCTCCCTGATGCTCTCGAATACCGACAGCGTAACGTATGTCGTAGATGAGGTTGCCCTGCCGGTTGGTGAGATTGTCGCCGCCCAACGCCGCCTGATTTACCTTTTAACGGCCGTTGTGGCCTTGGCCGCGCTCCTGGCTTCTCTGTTAGGGGTGTTGTTGGCCAGGCGAATCTCCTGGCCGCTGTCGCGGTTGGCACGGGCGGCCGTTGCCTTCAGCGAAGGAAATCTAAACACGCCGGTTTTGGTCCATACCCATGTGCGTGAAATCGCCCAGGTGGGACAGGCGCTGGAGCAGGCGCGGGCGGAACTACACAACACAATTGAAGCGTTGCAGGTATCCAACGCCTGGACAGACCATTTGTTGCAGGCCATTGTGGAAGGGATTGTCACCCTCGATGACCAACAGCGGATCACCTTCTTCAGTTCAGGAGCAGAGCGTATCACGGGGTATAGCCAACAACAGGCTATCGGCCGTCATTGCGACGAAATCTTCCGCCTGGTTGACGGCGAACCCTTCAGCCGTTTTCTACCCAATGCCGGTAAGCGCCAGAAGCTAACCTTACAACTAGAAGCGGAACGGCAGATAACCGTGGCCGTCACCAGCGCAAAGCTCAGCCCCCTGATCCCCGGTGAGAGCAGCGTGGCACTTGTCTTTCGCGATGTCAGCGAAACGGAAATCATCCACCGTTTGCTAGGGGAGTTTCTGGCTAACATCACCCACGAATTCCGCACACCGCTCTCCGCGCTGGCGGCCTCGGTCGAATTGCTGCGCGATCAGGCCCCCGACCTGAGCCAGGAGGAGTTGCAAGCGTTGTTGGGCAATCTCCATCTCGGCATTCTCGGCCTGCAAACGTTGATTGATAACTTGTTGGAAAGTGCTAGTCTGGAGGCCGGCCGCTTCCGTGTCCATCCTCACCCGGCCGATTTGGGCGAGATCATCAGCGAAGCGACACGAACGATGCGGCCGTTGCAGGAGAAGTATGGTCACCGGCTGGTGGTTGGTTTGCCCACCGAAATTCCCCATGTCCAGGCGGATTCGCGGCGTGTTGTCCAGGTGTTGGTCAATTTACTATCAAACGCGATTAAGTTCAGTCCCGATAGTAGTGAAATCAGCCTCACCGTTTTGGTTCATGGCGATTATCTGCGTTTGGAGGTGGCCGACCGCGGCCCTGGCGTGCCGTCGGGCTATCAAACGGATATTTTTCGGCCGTTCGTTCATCCCGGTTCGCAAAACGGCCGTTCGCTCCACGGCGCTGGCCTGGGATTGTCAGTGGTCAAAGCCATTGTCGAAGCCCATGGTGGACAGGTAGGGATGCAAGACCGCGCCGGCGGCGGTTCCGTCTTTTGGCTAACGCTACCTGTTGCTGTGGGGGATGGGCAGTGGTTAGTGGCGAGTGGTGAGAGATTGGAGACTAAGAGACTGGGAGATTAGGAGACTGGGAGATTGGGGAAGTGTTCACGACCGACTGCCGCCTGCTACTTGCCACTTGCTACCTGCCACCTGCCACCCACTAATCCAATGAGGTTAACGATTTGAAGGCACTAGTTGTTGATGATGATCGCGTCATTGCTGATCTGCTGGCGTTTACGCTGCGCCGGGAGGGGTTCCAGGTTGTTCTGGCCCACGATGGCGAAACGGCCGTGCAGCGCTGGCAGGCGGAACGGCCGGAGGTGATTTTCCTCGATGTCAACTTGCCCGGCCGGGATGGTTTTTCCGTTTGCCGCCACATCCGCCAAACGGATAACCAGACGCTCATTTTCATGCTGACGGTACGCAATGAGGATGATGATGTGGTGCAGGGGTTAGAGGTTGGGGCTGATGATTACATCCAAAAGCCTTTCAGCCCGCGCCAGTTGGTTGCCCGCCTCCATGCCGTCCTGCGCCGTACAGGCAAAGCGGTTGCTCCCGCTGTTCGCCAGGTAGGTGTGTTGCGTCTCGACCCGACACGTCGCGAGGTGCAGATTGATGACGGGCCATCTATCTCGTTGACCCAACTGGAGACCCGGTTGCTTGACTATCTGATGAACAATGCCGGTCATGTTTTGACCAACGAGGCACTTATCAGCCACATTTGGTCGGCCGACGGCGGCAACCGCGAAATGCTGCGCCAACTCATCCGCCGTCTACGGAGCAAGATCGAGCCAGACCCGGCCGCTCCCACCTATATTGAAACGATTCCCGGTTTGGGGTATGGGCTGTTTGCGGCAAAAGACAAAGGTTCGGAGACTTAGAGACTAAGAGACTTGACACCTTCAATCTCCTAGTCTCTCAGTCTCCCAGTCTCTTCTCCATTTGTCACAGCTTTGTCACAACCTTATCACAACGTCTGTCACAACCCGGACTTATAATGACCACTCTCTGGAGAGAATAATCTTTCCGATGGGTGATCTACTGTTTTGGGCTTGGATATGGTTATGATAAGGGTAGCAGAGTTAAAGCCTATCGCGTCAAATGGACATGGGAAGCCACGGCTTACGCCAGCAGGTGGTGATATGCAGGCGCAAGCTAACGATCTGCTTTTTGACCCCCACGCGGCCGAATCACCAACCATTGTCCCCTTACTCGTATGTGTCGAAACAAGCGATGGGCTTCAAGATAGGCTTTCCATTGAGTCCTACCTGGAATACCTGGTAGGCTTATTAGACGGTTCACCCATCCAGGTCCATTTCGCGAGGGAAGCGGCGCAGAAGAGGTCGTTTCTGCTCTCTACGCTCTTTGCTCGTCAGATCCGTATGCCACTGCACCGAATATTGTTGGTGCTGCGCATGGACGAGACAGACGAGCTGGCGGCCGCCTGGGCCACCCGGCTCGCCCAGAAGAGTGGCGCGGCCGTTACCATCTTGCCCATTGTGCGGCCGCTTCCCTCCGCTTATTTCCCCAACAGCGACAACCCACCAGGGATCGAAGGGTTACTGTCGCCGCATACGGCGGATGGCAAGCATGTGCGCCATACGCTGGCGCAGTTGGCCTGCAACCAGGTGCGTGGAACCCTACGTCTGCGTGAGGGGGAGCCGGACTGGCAACTACGTCGGGAGATTGAGCAAAGCGCAAATCACCGGACCGGCGACGGGGCCTATGATTTGGTGATTATCGGCGCAGACCGGGACGACCAACCACAGCAGCCACAACAACCACAGCAGGGTCTGATGGGGGAGTTGTCTGGCTCCTTGTTGGGTTGGATTCAATATCCGCTTTTAATCACTCGTTCGTGAGACAGCCAAACCCAATCGTGGGTGATGGCAGTTCCCGCAAGCAATCAAACCAATCAGGCAAATCAACGATTACGCTTATTCACCTGTAGTTACTTATCGTGAGGAAAAGGAAATGATACAAGAATCGGCCGAAAGAGAGGCGATCATGACAGATCAGCAAGAAGGTGTTTTGAAGGCCGTCCAGGCAGCAAAGCTCCCTGTCCGGTTGCGCTCCATCTGGCAGCGTATTGCCTGGCCTAAGGTGGTGCTGTTTATCGTCAGTCTATTCCTGTTTATCTTGGCGATCACGTTGATGAAGGAGGGAGCGCGGGATTTGGCTCCGCTGGTACGTGATCGCTTCGCGGTGACGAATGCCGCCAACAGCTTGGGCTTTGGCTGGTTGTTTGCCTATATGATCATGAGTGGCTCGCCCGTCGCGGCCGCCGCGTTAGCTTTCTTTGACGCCGGTGTGGTCAGTCAGCTGGGCGCATTCGCGATGATTACCGGCAGTCGCTTTGGCGCCAATTTCATCGTGCTGTTCATTGGCTTCATCTACATCCTGCGCGGCCGCAACCGGGCCACCAGCCTCGACATGGGCTTGCTCTCGCTGACGGTGACCGCCACAACCTATACGGCCGCGCTCCTTTTGGGTATCTACATCCTTAACGTAGGCCTGCTCGACCATGTACAACTGCAATCGGGTGCGGTGCTAAACGGTATCACAGACCTTATCTTTGACCCGATTGCTGCGCTGTTTTTGTCTTTTCTCCCCCGCTGGGCGCTCTTCCTGGTTGGCATGGGGATTATCATGACCAGTTTTAACCTCTTCGACAAATGCCTGCCCCAGCTATCCTTGAAGGAAAGCCAGGTGGGGCGCATGGAGCGACTGGTCTACAAGCCCTGGGTGATGTTCCTGCTTGGTGCGGTGATTACGCTGATCTCGATGTCGGTGAGTGTCTCTTTAAGCATCCTGGTCCCGCTGAGTCATCGTGGTTTTGTGCGCCGCGAGAACGTCATCCCCTACATCATGGGGGCGAATATCACCACGTTTGTGGATACATTGCTGGCGGCCGTGTTGCTGAACAACCCTCCTGCCTTCACCGTTGTTCTGGTAGAGATGTTGACGGTAGCGATTGTCTCCATCATCGTCCTTGTTTTCTTCTATAAGCCCTTCACCAAAGGTATCCTCGGCTTCACCGGCTGGGTGACGGCCAGTAACCGCAACCTGGCGGTCTTCATGTTTACAATCGTTGGCCTGCCGGTACTGCTGATGTTGCTTTGATATAGCGTCATGCTCCCATTAATCAAAACGAGCCGCTTCTCTTGAAGCGGCTCGTTTGCTTATGTAGCGCGGGTTGCCAACCCGCACCTACTCTACACTGTTAAGGTCGGCTAGTTAGTCGTTGCCACGCATCCAGGATCATCGCGAACGCTGAGCAACTCGCCATAAAACGCTTGCTTTCCTTGTCGGCCGATGAAGATAGTAGTCGCGTCGGATGTCCCGTTAACCGCCGCAGCTTGAGGAATCACGTTGGAATCGGTGATCGCACCATTCAGCATGTGCCGGGCGGAACACGTTTTCCCGTTACACTGGTTGATGCGCGAGCCAATGAGATCGCCTATACCACTTATGACAAAAGGCGAACTTGATTCGCTGTTAGTAGCGGCGTCCAGCACCATGGCCGCTTCATTTATGTTTGCCTTCTCAACCGCATAGTAGGTTTGGTAATCTGGATGGGACAAAATAGGGTGGCGATTACCTTTATTAAAGTCAACAGTGCCGATCTCCGCCTGCGCCCAGATGTCAAATTGGCGGCCGCTGCTCGTGCACATGTTTTGTAGTTGGACAAGGCCTTGAGTATAGGTTGCAACTTCTTGTCTGAAACTCGGTAGATTGCACGTGAGGTAGCCGCCATTAAAAGTCGCGCTGCTGCCCCCTACTGTCACCGCACCGGTTGGTTGGCAAGAAATTGGTTGATCCCATTGATCGGTCAGGGTGTTGCCGAGGTAGAGCCGGTTGATCCGTCGCGCCTCAATTTGGCCGTTGTTAAACGACAGCTCAAAAACCCAGCGGGCATTGCGCACGTTCTGCCACGATTGTGCCTGGGCGACATCGGCTAATAAGAGAATTGGCAGCAGAAGGGAAAAAACCAATACAAGCCACTTGAACAAGACAGGATAACGATTTATACGCATGATAGACTACTCCTAATACCAGTAAGTTTGTACGCCTTTCGCTGTTGGACAGTATGGTATACTTCTGTGAAGGTGGGATGCCAACGGGCAACTATCCATTATCGATCCATTGCCCGCAAAAAAGAGTGGATGTTTAAGTTCGGTTATGCACCCTCTGCATCATAATGGGTTTATCCGCAAATGTAAACGGGTTTTGTCTCATATTTTCGGGTAAAAGTCTCAAATTAGGCGTAAATCGCTATTCAGAAAGTAGAAACCGGGTTTCTTCGCTGTTAGCAAAGGGAACCTTGTAATTGGATAGAGACCCGGTTTCTTAAAAGCTTCAATCGCTATGGCAGAAACGGCCGTTCCCACATTTGATCAGCAACTCAAGCTCGCACTCAAGCATTTTGACGACCCCCAATGGCTGGGCCAAAACTCACCACTGGCGACACCCTACTTTTTAGGCAACGCGCTGCGTTCTCCACAAAACGGCCGCACCGCGGACAGCCAGACAGCAGAACAACGAGGGCAGGTGTTACAGCAGGAGATTGAAGCAGCAGCCGCCACCTTGTGGGGAGCCGCACTACGTGATCGAGCCGACGTCGAACAACGCTTGGCCGATGTCTTACAAGCCCCAGACAGCGACCCCTATGCCTATATCGTGCTGGAGCTGCGCTATCTGCGCCGCTTCTTCAAGCCACGCCGCTTGCAGGAGATTTGGGAAGATTTCCTGGGGGAATCACGAGCTGAGTTTTATCGCGATCTGGATAGAGCGGCCAGCCGGTTAGGCGAGGTGTTGTTGCGGCGGCTCCAGCCCACGTTCCGGCTGGAAGAACCGCTGCTGCTGCCGGAGCTGATCGGCCGCGACGATTGGTTGCAACGGGCCATCCGTGCCTTACGGACGGGGCAAACAGTGCTGTTGAGTGGCGCGGGTGGCATGGGCAAGACGAGTTTAGGCGCGGCCGTTGCCAAAGCCTGGGGCAAGTCGAACGTTGCCAGGGGCAAGTCGAACGTTGCCGAAGGCAAGTTTGATGTATTCTGGTATACGATCCGGCCGACGCTGAACGATGATTTACGGAGCCTGCTCTTTGCCCTCGCGCATTTTCTCCACCTTCAAGGTGCCTCCATTCTCTGGCAAAAATTGATCGCCGATGAGGGCAAAATCGAGGAGTTTAATCTGGCTTTGGGGATGTTGCGTGATGACTTGGCGGCACTGGGTGAACAGCAGCTCCTCTTCTGCTTTGATGAGGTAGATCGCTTGCGGCCGCCGAATGAAGATGAACTAATGCCAAACTGGCGGCAACTGTTGGAGTTTTTAGATGGATTGCGCGGCGAATGCCCCTTATTGCTCATCGGCCAACGCGCTGTCCTCGATGGTGATCAGCATCTCACCCTCGATGGATTGACGACTTCGCAAATAACCGATTGGTTGCTACGCCTGGACATTCCCCACACGGCCGATGAGGTGGACAAAATACACCAGTATACCGGTGGCAACCCTCGCCTGATCCAACTTTGTATCGCCTTGCGCCCGGAAGGGGAATCGCTACGGGATGTAATTATCCAGTTGAGTCGCTCCGTTGCCTTGCAACCGCTGTTTGAACGCTTGTGGCAACGTACCTCGGCCGAAGAACGGCTATGGCTGCAATCGTTGGCCGTCTTTCGCAGCCCCATGCCAGCCGATGCGCTACCCTCTGCCCTAAAAGGCCGCCAAAGTTTGCTCGCCCGGCAACTGATCCAGCAAGATGGCCGCGGCGGGCTAACGATGTGGCCTGCTTTGCGCGAATTGATCTACCGCGAGTTGTCGGCCGAGGATCGCGAGCAACTGCACCTACAAGCGGCGATGATTCGCGCGGCGCATGGCGAGTATACAGCCGCGGCTTATCATTACCGGCAAGCGGGCAGGTTCAAAGCGGCGGTGCAACTGTGGTACCCGCACCGCCAGCAAGAGATTGAGCGCGGTCAGGCCAGCGCGGCGCTGGCGGTCTTCCAGGAAATATCCAGTAACCAGTTGCCGAAACAAGAGCGCGAGGCGTTGGCGATCATTCGCGCGGAGTTGAAGTTACTCATTGGGGATGTTCAGGGTGGGCAAAAAGAGCTGGCGAACATCCAATGGCCGTTGGCGCATGAGATCGCGGTGCAGGCGAAGCTGTTGCAAGGTATCTTTCAAAGTTCGCTAGGGTATCCAGATGCGGCCGTCCAATCCTACGAAGAGGGGATGGCGGTCGTTGCCCGCTTGCTAAACAGCCTGGTCCGCTTTCGCCATAAAAGCGGCCGTGTCCATGTGCGGCAGCGCAACCTGGAAGCCGCGTGGCGTGAGGCGCGTCTGGCCTTTGTCGAGGTGCAAAACTTACAGGGGATGATTCAGGCCGAGCAGGGGGAGTATACGGCCGCCATCGCCGCCCTCAAACAAGCGCTGGAAGTCGCTAAGGATATTCATGACGAACGGGGCATGGCTCAAGCCCACCACCAATTGGCGGCGATAATGGCCTATCAGGGAAAGCTGGAGGAGATGATCGCCCACACCCATGAGGCCACAACCTACTATGAGCGAACAGGCGACCTCGTTCTCGCCCACATGGCGCGGATCAACCTCTCGGCCGCCTATATCCAGAGCAAACGCTTTGCCGAAGCGGCCGAGACCGCCCAACAAGCGTTGCCGTTTTTCGAGCGCATTAAGGAGCCGTATGGGATGTCTACAACGGCCGCTAATTTAGCCGAAGCCTACTACGAATTAGGGGAGTTGGAACTGGCCGAAAAGTATGCCTACTATGTCTTGCAACATGAAGAGCCGCATACGATGCCCTATGCGCTCTTTACCCTGGGGATGGTGCGGCGCAAACAAAAGCGGTTGCCGGATGCGGCCGCTGTTCTTCAGTCCGGCGCGGAACTGGCACAGCAAAACGGCGACCGCTACCTATACGCTTATACTCAACGCGCATTAGGAGAAGTACGTTCAGAGCAGGGGGACGCCGACGAAGCGCAATGTTTATGGCGCGAAGCCTTCGCCCTCTTTGAAGTGTTAGGACTTGATCAGGAGGCACAACAAACGGCCGTGTTACTGGAGCGCGTCGGCTGATGTTCTTTTAGTGTATCAGTATATTGGTGTATTGGTATATTTTATCAATAGACCAATACACCAATACACCAATATACCATCACTACGCCGGTTCCTTCAGCCGTTCCTGGAAACTCTTGCGGAACTTCCGCACCTTGGGGTCAATCACATACATGCAATAAGGCTGGTAGGGATTGTTGCGGTAATAGTTCTGGTGGTAATCCTCCGCCTCGTAAAAAGTGTCTAGCGGAGCAATTTCAGTGACGATGGGGTTGGGCCAGACCTTCGCCGCCTCTGCTTCGGCCAGTGAGCGTTCAGCAATCGCTTTTTGCTCCTCGTCATGGTAGAAAATGGCCGAGCGATATTGCGGACCGACATCATTCCCCTGGCGGTTTAATGTCGTCGGGTCGTGGACGCGCCAGAAGATATAGAGGATTTCCTCATAAGAGATGACATCGGGATCAAATGTGATTTGCGCCACTTCCGCATGTCCGGTGCGGCCGGTGCAAACCTGCT
This sequence comes from uncultured Ardenticatenaceae bacterium, assembly GCA_964410625.1. Taxonomy (GTDB): domain Bacteria; phylum Chloroflexota; class Anaerolineae; order Promineifilales; family Promineifilaceae; genus CAYPHY01. The sequence continues at coordinate 125,980 of CAYPHY010000003.1, forward strand.
GGTAAGTAGGGTTCTCCACATGGCCGCCCGCGTAGCCAGAAACGACCCGCTCGACGCCCTTCACATCCTGATAAACAGCCTCCACACACCAAAAGCAGCCCCCGCCGAGGGTTGCGGTCTCTAATTGTCGTGTACTCATGGTTTCTCCTGGTAAAAATAGTTACGCGGATGACGCTGATAAAACGCAGATAACGCGGATTTTCATCTACGTCTGTAAGCGCTGCACTCAGCGCCAACTGTCCTATAGACATTTTAGTCACTATCCATCTTACCTGCCACTGGCGCGAAAAATGGTTACAATTCTCTTACAAACCATGCTGATCTATCTGTTTGGCCTACCGGCGGCCGGTAAGAACTATGTCGGTGAAATCCTGGCTGAAGAATTCGGCTTTCACTTTCATGACGCTGACCATGACCTGACGGCCGAGATGCGCGAAGCGATCCGCCTCGGCCGTCCCTTCACCGAAGCGATGCGCGACCGCTTTTATGAGCTGGTGATCGAGCGGATCGAGGAACTGACGGCCGCTTACCCCAATGTTGCCGTCGCCCAGGCCACCTTCAAAGAAAAACATCGCAATCGCATTCTGGAGCGTTTCCCAGAAGCGGTGATGGTACTGGTCGAAGCTGACGAGGGAGTGCGGATTGAGCGGCTCCAACGGGGGAACAACCTGATCACGGCCGACTACGCTCGTCAAATCGCCCGCCACTATGAGCCACCGCTCTGTGATTGTGCGGTGTTAGTGAACAATGGCGGCCGTGCGGCCGTCGTTGAGCAATTGAATGCGCTGCTAAACTTGTAACGTAACGCGATTTGCCAAATCACGCTACACTTCACAAGAAAAAATCCGAGTAATCAGCGCTTTATCCGCGTCATCTGCGTAACGCTTCAAGAGGAGGCACAATGATCAATCTCACCAGTTCCCCCCCCTGGCTGGCATTAGAAGTCCACCGGCAGGATATGGACAACATCCACATGCGCGAGCTATTTGCCGACGACCCCCAACGCTTCGAGCGTTTCTCGCTACGCTTTCAAGATATTCTCTTCGACTACTCCAAGAACCGCATCACCGAACAAACCCTGTTCATTCTGCTGACGTTAGCCTATCAAGCCGGGTTGCGACAAAAAATTGAAGCTATGTTCAACGGCGAAAAGATCAACAGTACCGAAGATCGCGCGGTGTTGCATATCGCCTTACGCAATCGCAGCAATCGGCCGATCTTCGTAGATGGCGAAGATGTCATGCCGGAGGTCAACCGCGTCCTGGCGAAGATGCGCCGCTTTAGCGAAGCGGTGCGCTCCGGCGAATGGCGCGGCTACACTGGGCAGGCGATTACCGATGTGGTCAATATCGGCATCGGTGGCTCCGACCTGGGGCCACAGATGGTCGTGACAGCGCTCAAGCCCTACGTGCAGGAGGGGCTGAATTTTCATTTTGTCTCCAATGTGGACGGAACCGACATCGCCGAAGTTTTGCGTGTTGTTCACCCGGAGACCACGCTTTTCCTGATTGCTTCTAAGACCTTCACCACGCAAGAGACAATGACCAACGCCCATACCGCGCGACGCTGGTTCCTGGAGACGGCCGCCGACGAAGCGGCCGTTGCCAAACACTTTGTCGCCCTTTCCACCAACGCCGAAGGGGTAAGCCAGTTTGGGATTGACACCGAGAATATGTTTGAGTTTTGGGACTGGGTGGGCGGCCGTTACTCTTTGTGGTCGGCTATCGGTCTTTCCATTGCCCTGGCGATTGGCATGGACGGCTTTGAGGAGTTGTTGACCGGGGCGCATGAGGTGGACGAGCATTTCCGCACCGCGCCCTTTGAGCGCAACATCCCGGTGCTCATGGGTTTGCTTGGCATCTGGTACAACAACTTCTTCGGCGCACAAAGCCACGCCATTTTGCCTTATGACCAATACCTCTCCCGCTTTGCCGCTTACTTTCAACAGGGGGATATGGAGAGCAATGGCAAGCGCGTGACGAAGGAGGGGGAGCCGGTGGATTACCAGACCGGGCCGATCATTTGGGGTGAACCGGGGACGAATGGACAACACGCCTTTTACCAATTGATCCACCAGGGGACCAAACTGATTCCTTGCGACTTCCTCGCTCCGGCACAAAGCCATAACCCGCTTGGCGACCATCACACCATCCTGCTTTCTAACTTCTTCGCCCAAACGGAAGCGTTGATGAAGGGCAAGACGGCCGATGAAGTCCGCGCCGAACTGGAGCAGCAGGGCATTCCGCCTAACGATGTCTTGATAGCGGCGAAGACATTTGAGGGAAATCGGCCGTCGAACTCCTTCCTCTTTAAGAAGCTGACGCCGAAAACGTTAGGCTCACTGATTGTCCTCTACGAACACAAGATATTCACCCAGGGCGTGATTTGGAACATCAACTCCTTCGACCAGATGGGTGTGGAGCTAGGCAAGCAACTGGCAAAGACGATCCTCCCCGAATTAGCAGGCGACGAGCCAGTCACTTCCCACGACGCTTCGACGAATGGATTGATCAACGCCTACAAAGAAATGCGCTAGTATTCGACTGGACCTGGGGCGGCTGGTTGACCTGTTGCTTGCGTTTGGTTTGCGACGGGTAATAAGCGGCTTTGCATCCAGAAACGAACGGCCGACTCCCATACAATCATAGTGGACAGAAGGTTCGGAGTAAGGAGAGACCTCAGAGACTTTCAAAAAGCTCTGAGGTCTTATCATCCTCTATTGATTGTATCGGGAGTAGTTATCATGAGTATATTTTCCAACACCAATACCCACTATCGGACGGGTGAGCGGACAACCGGACATGCTGCTGATAATAAGTGGCTGGCGGCTTTGCTCGCTTTTGTTGTCTCTTTTGCCCTTTTCCTGGCCCCGTTTCTGGCCTTTGCGGAGATTGTGCCTTCGGGGTTGCGGCCGTTATTCAGCTTCCCCATCCCCGCCGCGCTCATCCTCAGTGTATTGACTACCGGCATGGGACTGGCGATGCGCCGGTCGGCGGCCGATTCGCGCAATTGGGCGATTGGCCTGGCCATTGTTGGCGCGTTGGGCATCACCATTCTCGCTGTGTTTGGGGCTTTGGTCATTGATGAAGATCAGTTCGCCGACCGCGCCAGCTTTGAAGCCCTACGCACCTCCTTTGAGGAGATGAACCTGACGGAGGCGCAGATCGCTCAGTTGGATGTGATATTGAGTGGTCGGGGATATGTGACGGTGACCGATCTGACCGAATTGTCGCTGACCGACAATCAACGGCAGGAAGTGGCGGCCTTGCTCAGCGCCAGTGGCTTTGTCACCGAACAGGATGTGATCAATATCATCGAAGCCCAGGAAGCCAAGCGGCTGACGGAGACATGCTTCATCACGCCGCTCGCCGAGTATAGCAGCGTTTCTATACGCCAATCGCCGGAAGTGGCGGACAACAACTTCATTCGCGGGCTATATCGAGGCGAGCAAATGGAAGTGATCGGCCATAATGGTGGTATCAGCGGCAGCAGTCGTTGGTGGCTGGTCGCCTATGGCCCCGAAGAAAGCCCCCTGTTTGGCTGGGTGTCTAGCTCCGTCGTTAGCTCAATCAACCCTGGTGTCTGTGATGGGTTGACGCAGTATCCCTCTTAAATCGGTGAGCGGTGAACGGTAATCGGTGAGCAGTAATCGGATTTCAGACCTAAGACCGATTACCGTTCACCGATTACTGTTTACTAGATCTTCTCCAAAGGCTCCGGTCGGTGACCAAAATTAACCACCGGGCCGCCGCTGGGGGCCGCCCACTGGACCCCATTGCTGATCACCTGTAGCACCTCCGGTTGGTGGTAGATGGGATAGGTCTCGTGGCCGGGGCGGAAGTAGAAGATTTTGCCTCGGCCGCGATAGAAGCAACAACCACTGCGAAAGACCTCGCCTCCGGCAAACCAGCTAACAAACACCAACTGATCCGGTTCGGGGATATCAAAGTGTTCGCCATACATCTCCGCCTGGGGAATTTCAAAGTATTCCGGCAATCCTTTGGCGATGGGGTGGCCTGGCGAAACAACCCAGATGCGCTCTCTTTCCCCTGCCTCGCGCCATTTGAGATTGCAGGTTGTACCCATCAACTTGCTGAAAATCTTAGAATAGTGACCAGAGTGGAGGACAATTAACCCCATTCCGTCGGCAATCACCCGCTGGTGGACTTTGTTGACCACCTCATCGCTAACTTGCCCATGGGCCATATGCCCCCACCAAAGCAAAACGTCAGTATCGGCTAATACTTCATCAGTTAGCCCATGTTCCGGCTCATCCAGCGTAGCCGTCCGTACATCCAAACCCTCTTGGCGCAAATGGGCCGCAATCGCACCATGAATCCCCTGCGGGTAAATTTCGCCAATAGCCTTATTCCGTTTTTCGTGTAGAAACTCGTTCCAAACTGTCACCCGAACCATATCAATCACCATAAACCTCCACTAATCGCTCACTCTCCCAATCTCCCAGTCTCTCAGTCTCAGAGATTAGGAGACTGGGGGATTGGGAGACTGCGACGGGTATGCCGTTTTGCGCGGCCGAGGCGCGAATCGCATCCCACAGATGGGCCATACGCAGACCTACTTCCGGTGGGGAAGGGTTGGGGATTTGCCCTTCACGCACCAGCAAGAATTGTTCCCATACGCCCAGCGATGGGTTGATCTCCACCGGCTGCCAGCCCTCCTTTTCGTCGTGTTGTACTTCCAGGAAGTTGCCCCACGCGCCCGTGCGTAACATGCCCTCCGTCCCCAGCACGCGGATTTCGGAGGAGCAAGAGGGGGAGGTGTTGCCACAAGCGTTGAGCGTCACCAGCGTGCCGGAGCGCAGCCGGGCGATGACCACGCCGGTGATGTCTACCGGACGGCCGTGATTATCCAGCCAGGCCGCCACTTCCACAAAAGGTTCGCCCGCCAGGTCTGCGACCGTATTCAGCAGATGTGCGCCGGTATCGAAGAAAAAGCCACCGCCGGAGAGTTCCGGTTGCTGTCGCCAACTGCCGACACAATAATAGTCCCAGTTCTGCCAAATAGCGCCATTGATATTGAGGACACGGCCGAGTTTGCCAGACTGGATGAGCGAGACGGCTGTGCGTACCTGTGGCGATAAGCTGCCCTGGAAGGCGACCACCAACGAGCGGCCAGTGGCGTTGCGGGTGGCGATCAAGCTTTCCGCTTCGTCGGCCGTCATCACCATCGGCTTTTCCAGCAACACATCTAGCCCCGCTTCCAAACACACTTTGGCCTGATCATGATGGTAGACATGGGGCGTAAGAATAAAGACGGCATCCAACTGTGGGCCATAGGTTACCAACAGGCGGTGCAGGTCGGGTTCATTCGCTGGAACGGGCCTTCCTGCTTCCTCAAACACCTTAACCATTTCGGCGTACATGGCGGCCGACGGCTCGCACAACACCGGAAAAGTCGTACCCGGAAAGTGGGCCAGAATCGTCCGCACATGATGGCGGGCCATGTTGCCACAACCAACAACGGCCGCGCGAACAGGCGAAATAAATGGATTCATCTAAAGAACTCCTGAGTTTGTTTTGAGTTGTCCCCTCAATTTGAGATGGCAACTCAGTATAATCTAAGTATAATGCTAATGAATGAGGTTAGCTATGGTAATGCATGATGTAACCCAACCCTCAAACTATGAGCGTAAACTTCTTGCAATTGTGCGCCGATTACCGCCGGAGCAAGGGCAACAGTTATTAGCTTTTGCGCGTTTTTTGGCCTATGAAACCTTTGAGACAACGGAGCTTGATTTTCTGGAGGAGGAATTAGAAGACGCCTATACAGAAGACGACGCGCGTTGGGATGCGCTTCTTGCTTCCGAGGAAGGCCAACTAGTATTAGAAAAGCTGGCTGATGAAGCCCTTGCGGACATTCGCGCTGGCACGGCGCAGGCGATGATTTTTACACTTGATACCTGATAATGAAGTAGCAGATGCTCCCTCAGTTACGGTATCATGAGTTTACCCATGTACATATCCGCTAACGCACAGTGAAAACATATCGCGTTTGGCGTGACAACCCTCGCTCCCCAGCCCTGCAATTCAAACTTATTAGCTAATGCAATTTAATCTAATTGGTCAGTGCGTACAAAAATTCATTTACAACGTGCCTTAATCCATAACAACTGTCATCCCTGGTTGCCAAGGGCTTGTTCTCTTCCACATTTCTTCGAACTGTATTGTAAAGTAATTATACCAATCGGGATCCTTTTCTTTGGATAAATAAAAATTTGGAGGAAGATCGTAACCTTTGTGATGGGGATACATCTCAACAATAGCAATTGCATCATTATTCGCTGAAGTAAAGTTTAGGATGCCAAAAGAGGGTGTATAAGGAAGTAGCCTGACTTCAAGAGTCCCAATTTTTTCAGGAGTCGTTCTTTTGTAATCTTGCCAATTCGTATACAGGTATTCTATATCATTAAGAGATGCTTCAAGTCGCCTACGATAATAATCAACGCTTCCAGACTCGCTTCTTTCTGCTGCTGCCTTGAGAGTTTGTACATTCGGATAAATAATGATGATGCGGATATCAGTTCCGTCTAGTAGCTTGTGTCGCAAGGCACTAAAATTCCTGTTTAAGGTCACGGTAAGAGTTACACCAAGCAAGTCTACCCTCTTCGCAAATTGAATATACTGTTGTAGTTCTGCTACATCTGGAGGATTCCTAAAAAAATCACTTGCGGAGGGATTACTAAGTTTGTAGATTAGTTGGCTAACCTTTTCAGACAAGTCCCAGTCATCTATAAAAAATAAAACGTTTACAAGCAAAAATATAAGTACAACACCAAAAAATTCAGAAGCAAGGTTTAGAAACAAGGCTTGCCAAGTTTCATGTTGTTGATTAAATGCCATATATCCCATGACAAAGGCTATGGTAGCTACAACCGAGTATATAGCTAAAAGATATCGACGCTTTTGTTTTCGATTCATACTTATCGCATTTTTTGTGCCTGGCTAGTGATGTGTTTTATCTTATCAGGATTAGCGAAGATGAAAAGGGGCTTTTGGGAATTAGCGTGTAAAATAGGAGGATGACAAGCATAGCAAATCCTTTTGACCCTGATTCCTTACGGCCGCAATTCCCCGCTCTACAACAGCAAGTCAACGGCCGTTCCCCCATTTTCTTCGATGGCCCCGGTGGTACACAAGCCCCGCAGTCGGTGATTGATGCCATGAGCAACTATCTGGCGCAGGGTAGCAGCAATCTCGGCGGCCCATTCCGCACCAGCCAGCAGACGGACGAAATAACGGCCGCCGCCCGCGCCGCCATTGCCGATCTCTTCAACGCAGCTAACCCTGAAGAAATCGTTTTTGGTCAAAATATGACCAGCCTGACCTTTGCCATGAGCCGGGCGTTGGCGCGAACGTGGCAGCCAGGGGATGAGATCATCGTCACCCAACTAGACCACGATGCCAACATTGCCCCCTGGTTGCTGGCGGCCGAAGATCGCGGCGTCACCGTGCGCTGGCTCGACATTAACCCCGCCGATTGCACCTTACGGCTAGACACCTTGCCCGACTTGCTCAACGAGCGCACGCGGCTGGTGGCTGTGACCTTCGCCTCTAACGCAGTAGGCAGCATCAGCGACGTTGGCCGGGTAGTGGAGTTGGCCCATGCCGCCGGGGCATTGGTCTATGTGGATTCTGTCCATTATGCGCCACACGGCTTAATCGATGTCCAGGCATTGGATTGCGACTTTCTCGCTGCATCGGTCTATAAATTCTTTGGCCCTCACACCGGTGCGCTCTATGGCAAGTATGAACTGTTGGACAGCTTGCAGGCGTACAAGGTACGGCCGTCGTCGTCCAAACCGGCGGGGAAGTGGGAGACTGGCACGCAAAGCTTTGAGAGTTTGGCGGGGGTGACGGCCGCGGTGGAGTACCTGGCGGAACTGGGTGGCGACCACGGGACACGCCGCGAACGCCTGGTGCAAGCAATGGAAAAGATTAAAGCGTATGAAATGGGGTTGAGCGACTATTTCCTCAATGAAGCGACAAAGGTCTCCGGCTTGCGCGTCTTTGGCATCACCGACGTAGAACGACTGGAACAACGGACGCCGACTTTCGCTGTCAGCCTGGAAGGCCACACACCAGAGGCGGTGGCGCGTTATCTAGGCGAGCAGGGTGTTTATGTGTGGAATGGTCACTACTACGCCGTTGCCGTCATGGAGCGACTGGGTGTGTTAGATCGTGGTGGTCTGGTGCGGATCGGATTTGTCCATTACAACACGGCCGAGGAGATAGACCGACTGATCACGGTATTGAGTGAAATAAACAATGAACAATGAGACAATGAACAACCCTTCATTGTTCATTGTCTCATTGTTCATTGCCTCATCATCCTATTGCCAATTATGAGAATTGATTGACAGCAATCAATACATGTGCCATAATCCTACGCATTATACATTGATTGCAGCTTAGCTGCCCGCCATCCTATATCAAGAGGAGGTGGTGCTAATGGATAGTTATTTATCTAACCGCACCGTAGCGCTACCTTCTCGTAAGAGCAAGTAGCGCTACGGTGCAAAACAAGAGGCTCTGTCATGAATTTGGCAGGGCCTCTTGTTTTTATTATTCAGAGATTAGGAGATTAGAAGAATGGGGGTTAGAAATCCTCGTCATCCTCAGAGGGGACATAATCGAGGGGGGACGGGGCAAGAGGGGCCGCCATCTCAAAGACCGGCTCTAGCATGGTCGCTTCCGGTTGTGTCTGCCGGTGGAGCCACTCCTCATACTTGGTTCCGTCGGGCATCGTCGCTCCGGTAAGGGAACGGGCGGTAGAAAGCAACTTCAGACTGATCTTCGCCCCAAAAAGAAATGCACCGTTCAGGTTGGCCCCTTGCAGGCGCACATCTTCGAGATGTGCACCGCTGAGATTGGCATTACTCAAATTTGCGTTTTCCAGATTCGCTTTGCTAAAGTTTGTCCAACCTAGGTTTGCGCCGGAAAGATTGGCTCGTTCCAGGTTGGCAAAACCTAGATTCGCCTCGACAATCTCCGCGCCACTCAGATTTGCGCCGCTGAATAAAGCCCGTTCGGCACTGACCTTGCTCATGTCCGCCTCAACAAAGGTCGCGCCGCTGGCGACCACACTGTCCAGATTGGCATTACTCAGATTTGCTTCGGTCAAGTTTGCCAAACTAAGATTCGCGCCGCGCAAATTCGCTTCGCTTAAGTTGGTCAGATTCATGGTGGCGCGGATGAGCCGAGCTTCATTGAGATTTGCGCCGGTGAAGTTCGCCCAGCCAAGCTCCGCTTGCTCCAGATTGACACGGCTCAAATAGGCACCGCTGAGATTAGCCCAACTTAGTTTAGCTTTGGGTAAGTTAGCCCCAGCGAAATAAGCATTGACCAATGAGCCATCAGTCAGCCACCCTTTGTCATCAAACTCTTTTAATGCCCGCATCGCTAGTCCGGCATCACCACTGGCGATCTCTCGTACTAGCTGCGTTTTCAATAGCTCTTGCTCCCGCTCCAGTTGTTTTTCTTCTTGTTGCAGGCGTTGGTTTTCCAAAAATTCCAACAATCGTTCTTCACGACGTTTGATGACCGAGTCGAGAATCAGAATGGTCAACACAACCCCAACGAGCATTGTGCTGAGGTTGCTGGCAAAATTGTCGAGAAAATTCCCCGGTACATAAGATAGCCAGCCAAAGAAAATAGCCAACAAGAGCAAACCGATGGCAATGGCCTGTAAACTAGCACCACGTGGCTTATCAGACATGTTAATCACCTACTTCAGTGACTAGTGGCTAGTGGTTAGTGATGAGTGGATAGATGAATACAGTTCTCTATCCACTCATCACTAACCACTATTCACTCTCCACTATTACTGCTCCATACTTTGGTCAAATTCATCTTCGTAATCAATCTTAATTAGACCCTGCTCCAGGGCATCAATCACGCTCATATCGGCTCGCAACGGCGCTCCGGTTGAGGCGGGGAGGCGGCGATTAGGATTTAACTCCACAGCCTTCTCCACTTCTTCCAACCAGAGGCGCGGCCACTTCTTGATTGCATCGGCCTGGGCAGCCTGTACTCGCCAGATAAGATTGCGATTGTCCTGTTGCATTTTGACTAATAGCTCATCAATGGAAGCAAGCTCCTCGCGCCATTGCTGTTCGCTGCGGCGCACGGCCGACCACTTTTGTTCGGCATCCACTTCAAAGTTCTTCCACTTCTGCTCCAACTCGATCTCGAAGTTCTTCAGTCGCTCGTTAATTTCCAACAGCAGCCCATCCCAACGGCTTTGCATCCGGTTGGACTCCACCCGCAGCATTTCGGAAGATTCGCGACGTTGCTGCTCTAGCTGTTTTTGCCAATGGGCAAAGTTCTGGACGGCCATGCGTGCTTCTTTATACTGGTTGGATAAGATCGTCCACTGCTGGGCAAAGCGGTCAATCGTGTCCTTTTGTTCGTCGAGCGTGGTGCGCCAGGTATCAAGCTGTCGCTCCACCTCTTTATCGCCGCGACTGACCTGCTCGGCCAGTGCATTCGCCTGGGTACGCAGTTCCGTTTGTTCTTCGGAAAGGGACTTAACGCTCGCTTCCAATCGGGCGGTGCTATTGCTCAGGATCCCCAGCCGCTCGGCCGCCTGCCCCAATTGCTCACTAATGCCCATGACCTGGGGTTTGATAGTTTCATCAAATTCCTGTAGCCGGAGTTGTAGCTGTTCAGAGACCTCGCTGTTACGTCCAATGCGCTCTTCCGTCACTTCCAACATTTCGTGCAGCGAATCCACTTGCTCGGCAAGCGGTGTTAATTTACCTTCCTGCACACCGATTAGATTCAAGAGGCGCACTTCTTCGGCCTGGCGCAATTCGATCTCTTGTTCCAGACGACTCACTATTTGTTGAATGTCGAGTGGTATAGATTGTTGAACGGCGTCCAAACGTTGTTCGATTTCGGCCGTCAAATCAGCCAACATCGGCTGCATGTCCGCTGGAATCAGTTGGCGAACATCTTCGATCCTTTGCTCCAAGACCAGAAGCGCGTCCTGGACATCTGGCGGCACACTCTCTTTTACCTCTGCCAGTCGTTGTTCCACATTTGCATTGGCCTGGCGTACTTCGGTTAGTTGCTGTTCAACAGTTACGTTGGCCTGGCGCACCTCTGCCAGTTGCTGCTCCAAACCACTCATCGCCTCACGAACATCAGGAGGGATGGACCGTTGAATTTCTTCAACACGCATCGCCACGCTTTGCATTTGTTCGTTGATATCGGCCGTCAAGTTTTGGATTAATTGGTTCGCTTCTTCTTCGACACGGGTAGAGGTTTGCGCCATTTGCTCATCCACACGGGCGGCGATGTTCGTCAGGTCTTGTTCAATGAAAACGACCCGTGAGAGTGAACTGCGAACCTCCTCCAGTTGTTCTTCGAACTGGTTATCGGCCGCCTGGCGGAAGAGGAACTGTTGCTCCAACTGAGCGAAGGAGCTAGACAAAGTAGAAAGGGAATTGGTCAATGTGTGCGATTCCGCATCAACTCTCGCTACCAGTTCTCGTTCCAGGTGGGCAAGCGAGTCGGGGAATTGTTCGCGTAGTTCGCTAACCTGGCGCACTATCTCCTCATTGGCGGCGCGTTGTGCCTGTAACTCGCTCTCCAATCGCTCTTGAATTTGCAGCCGCTCGTCCAATTGACGAATGTTGTAATCGAGGTCTTCTTGTTCGGCCGCCAGACGTTGCTGTAACTCTGATTCAACCTGTCGCTGACGTTCCCGTTGCTCCTCAATCAGTTGCGCAAATTCGTTTTTGAACGAAGCCAATTCTTCATCTACTTTGGGGAGGCGCACAAGCTGGGCGTTGACATTAGACAAATGCCACTCCAGGTCTTGGATGCGTTGCTCAAGGGCGGTCGTTTCATTGTTGTCTTGGGGAAGACGGTCCAGCCGCTCTGACAAATTATTTAGCTGCCACTCTAACTCCTGGATACGTTGCTCGCGCTCACTCAGATCCCGCCCTTGTTGAGCGAATCGCTGTTCGAGTTCACCCAATTTACGAGCTGACTTACGCCGTTCTTCATCCAACCACTTAAGGTGGTTGCGCAATTCGGTTAACTCGCGCGTTTGAGCAGTACTTGCACTAAAGGCCATTTCTTAAAACTCCTTCGGCGTCATCTCGCTATTAATAATCCCTGAAAAAGTAGGAACGGTGCCTGGACTCGCCTTTGGGGATTTGCTATGGCGAAACCACAGTTGTCATCAAGTTTCAATCGAAAGCTCCCGGCTTCGCCTGTGCCACAGAATAGTAATTCCAATTGTAGGTCGCCAAATAAATATTGGGGGCTTTGTCCTCTTAATGGTACCAATTGGCGTTTTGTTTCTTTTCGGCCCCGTATCTGAGTACACATCATTGCACCGCGCAGCCCACTGCGCACTTGATATATGCAACCAGAATAGTGCCACATCTAAGGTGGATAGCACATAAAAGTGACGTGAATTGTCGAGCGGAAAGCGATAAAACTGCCGTGAAAAGTGTTAGGGGGTGGGAGTTTGAGGGGGTTGGGCGAGGAATGAAACGGCAACGGCCGCGCGATTGCGGATCAAAGGCACATCTGCACCATCGGGAAAGTCAAACACTTCCCGTTCATCCCCATCTTGGTGCAATACTGCGTGTAACCGCTCCGTGGCCTGGCTGGAATCAATCTCTATCTGCAATTGGCGATGAATCCCGGCGCCTAGCCACATACGACCAATGATTGCCCCAGGTTGGCCTCCGTCATCATTATAGACAACTGCCCACATGGGCGCGGGGCCGACAACGAGAGAGAGCGTCACCTCATCCTCATCGTCCAATATTTGATCGGTGGCAATCACATACCCTCCGGCCTGGGTATTGACTGGAATGGCTTGCGGCAAACGGCCGTCTGGTTCCCGCAGCGGGCCATCGGCCGCTGGATAATTAAAATCGTCACCCGGAACCGTGTCTTCGTGCAGCCGTGTGAACAAGATGGGCGTCACGGCCGCCTCAATCAGATCAACCGCAATCCGTTCATTCAATCCATCCTCCAGCGGGGCAAAGCCGATGACAAGGCCCGGCGTGCCGTCCTCATTGGCGAAGTGGACCACCACCCAGCCAGGGCCGTTGCTAATCGCCCGTTCAATAACGATCTGACCATCAATCACCGGCTGGTCATAGACGAGAATATCAGGGGGATAGGTGGCGGTGAAGGCGGCCGCTACCGGTTCATCCTCAACCATAAGGGGAAGGTCAGCCTGGGGATAATCGAAGCGTTGCAGCCGTTCCGTGTCCTCGTGCAGCACGACGTATAAGTCAGGGGCCGCCTCGCGCCAGCGAATGGTAACGGGGATATCCTCATGCAATCCCGCTTCCAGATAAACTTGGCCAACGGGTGCGCCGATTTCTTCGTCCCGGCCGTCATGGATGACCAGCCAGACCGGCTCAGGGGCGTAAACCACAGAAACTTGCGCCAGCCCACTTTCGTCCACCACTTGATCACTCACTTGAATCACCGGATTGGGCAAATCGAGGGTGATCGCGATGGTATGCACTTCCTCGTCTAGCGCCACATCGGCCGCGGGAAAATCGAATGTTCCCACCGGTTCGGCATCGGTGTGGAGACGTACAGACAAATTCGGCGTCGTCGCCAATGGGTCAACTTCAACCACAACATCTTCATGAACACCCGCTTCAACGGCCGTTTGTCCCAGGATTTCGCCTTCGCTGGTATAAACAACAACCCAGCCCGATTCCGGTACGGCAACGCTTGCGACCCGCACTTCTCCTGCCTCCGTTACAGACTGGTCGGTAACGGTCAACATGGGGACGATCGGTGTGGGCGTCAGAGTTGGCGTGGCCGTCGGCTCTGGCGTAGCGGTAGGTTCGGGCGAGGGAGTGGAGGTGGGAAAGCTCGCCCCGGTACGAGGAGTCTGCGTCGGTGGTATGGTAGGGGATGCGAGATCGTCATCCTCAATCGTACCAGGATCACGCGAACAGGCAGCCAGGAGCAAGGCCAGCAGCAACCCACCTACTAGAATCTGAAAATATCTGTTCAATGAAGCGTCAGTTATTTGCCAATGTTTCAACAGGCAACGATTGTATCCCCTAATCCCTTCCGTTGCATGTCACAGGCGTGAATTCTAAGCAAAGGATAAAGCGAAAGGCTGAAGGATGAGGGATGAAGGCTGAGGGCTGAAAAGCTTTCTTCATCCTTCAGCCTTCCTCCCTCATCCTTTTATTCGCTTGTCCACCACATCTGGCGGCCGTCGCTAGTGATCTCGATGGTCCGGTATTCGTTGGCAAACAAGACGGCCGACCCTGCGGTGTGGGCGGCCGTTGTCCATTCCACTTTGCTTTTACCTGAAAATTCTACCGCATCGGCTGTGACAACCAGGATCTGCGCCCGGACGCGCTCTAGGAATGTCGTTTGCTCATGTTCCGCTTTAGTCGCTTTCACGACGACGGCCGGCCCGCCTAGTTCCATCTCTTCGTTTGGCTCGCCCGGCAACAGCAGGGAGAAATTGCCATACTCAATGCGCAGGGCGAGCGCAGCCGAAGCATCCAATACCTGTAAGAAAACGCCATCCCCCAGATTGATCCGCTCCCCGATCGTAGTAGTGTGTACTGGAATCTGATTTTCCTGGGCGGTTTCTAGCACGGCCGTATAGGCCGGGTTTGCTTCTGTTGATTGGCGGCCGACCAGCAACTGTTTGGCCTTGTAGTGGGTAATGGCCTCGGCCAGGCCGCTGACTAGCCACTCATCATCCTCGGTCATCACGACAACATCCAGCGAGCGATTCCAAAATGGAAGGTGTTGGCCGAGATGTTCATTGAGGATGTTTGTGGAACGGCCGCCGTTGATCAATAGATGACGGCCGCTGGGTGTCTGCACCAGCGTCGCCTCTCCCTGTTCCATCTCTAAGAAATAAACATGCAGATAGCCGTCTGGCTGTGACCATGACCAGTTGAAAAGCAGGACGGCAACTCCCAGACTTCCAGCCAGAGCTGCACGTACCGGCAGCTTGCGACGAAGACCGTGCAGCAATGCTTCGCGGCGCGGCTGTTCTAAGAGCATCAGCCAGGTCGCGCCACCGATGAGTGCATAGAGGGCAGCCAGCGCCGAGGGAGAGAGTTGGAGTGGCACGGCCGCACCAGGGATGGCGGCGAAAAAGCGCACCATCCCAATGGTGTAGCGTAAGAGCAACCAGGAAATCCAGGCAAATAGCTGGCTAAGTACCGGCGAGATCATGCCGGTGACCGTGGCAAAAATGCCCGAAATCATCACGCCTGGCTGGACTGGGAGAATCAATAAATTGGCGGGAAGGTTCCACACCGGCAACTGGCCGAAATAAGCCAGGAGCAAGGGCAGGGTGAGGACTTGCGCGGCAAGGGTAACGATCACCCCTTCGCTGAAGAGCCGCAGCGTTTGCCCAACGGCTCCCGGTTCGAGCCACTGTGATAGCTGCGCCTTGCTCCAGCGTGTCAGTGGCTCGGCATAGAGCATTAGCCCCAACGTAGCGGTAAAGCTGAGCTGAAAGCCGATGTCCCAGAGAATAGAGGGCTGAAAGATAGTCATCACGATGGCAGCGACGAGCAAAGGGGCAAAGGGAAAGGTCGGCCGCCCCAACAGACGACGGCCGACGAGATACATGCCGCCCATAAAAGCCGCCCTGACTACCGAAGGAGCCGCGCCGACGAGGATGGTATAGAATCCAACGACTGCAATAGCCAACCATGCCGCCCAACGACGAGGCAACACGGCCGCGCCGGTTGCATCCACAAAGCCGACGAGAAGCGCGATATTAAAACCTGAAATGGCGATGATATGGGTCATCCCCGTCAGCCGGAAGGCTTCGTCGAGATCGGCCGTCATCCCGCTGTCATCGCCAAGCAAAATACCAATCAGTAGGGCTGCTTCTGGCGAAGGGATCAACTGTTCAATGGTCTGTCGTGCTCGTTGCTTGAGTTGGAGGACGGTATCATAAAATGTGATTGGCTGGTCGGCCGCCAGCGCCCGCGGCCGAATCTCCGGGTAGCGCATTTCGCTGTAGACATGTTCCCGTTGCCCAAAGTCGGAGCGTTCTAAACGGCCGCTAAGTAGCAGGGGCGTCCCGTAGTCGGCGGCCGAAAGCGCATCGGTGACGACATGGAGCAAGCCACCGATGGGACGAGAGAGGCCGTTTTCGAGCGTGATGGATTCGACAGCAACGCGCAGCCAGGCGGCCGTGTCGCGGTCGGTTGGCTCCTCGACGACCCGGCCGGAAAGCGTCACGCCCTCCGCATCGTTGTAGTAAGCGATATGGGATTCATCAATCGTTGGTACACTGGCCTGAAAACGCCACGCACCCAGGCAAAAGGCGACAACACAAGCGAGCAAGAGGCGCAAGGTTGGATCATGGCGCAGAAGGAGGGTGGCGACGGCCGTTAATCCGCCGAGAATCAGCCAGGTAGCACTATCCAGGCCAAGCAAAGAGGCAAGCCAGATACCAGAGAGCCAGCCAATGCCCAGATAGATGATGACCATGAGCCTTTACAGGTGATGTGTTCCTCTCATAAGCTGGTAGCTTACCTATAGAGTAGCAGGACTTACACAGTGATAACATTTCGACACGAATGACACGAATAACACGAAGTTCGTCCTCTTTATTCGTGAAATTCGTACGCAAATTTGCGCCATCCGTGTCAAAATGCGTAAGTCCTAAGTATAAGAACGTGCCTAATCCTGGTCAAATACACTGATAGTGCACCTGCCAAGGTCGTTAGCGTCCGTTTCGCAATACCTCACGGGCGGCGTTATAGCCGGGCGCGCCGGTGACGCCGCCGCCAGGGTGGGTTCCTGCCCCACAGAGATATAGATTCTTGATTGGCGTCTGGTAGCGGCTCCAATGGGTGATCGGTCGCATGACCAATAGTTGATCCAACCCCATTTCGCCATGATAGATACTACCCTCGGTCAGGCTGTACTCTCGCTCCCAATCGAACGGTGTGGTCAGTTGGCAGTGTAATACCTGTTGCTTGAGTCCGGGGGCATAGCTTTCCAGAGTGTCTAAAATCGTATCAACTAATCCCTCACGTTCACTATTCCAATCCCCTTCGCGTAGTTCATAGGGGGCGTACTGCATGGTGACGGTCATGATCTGTTGGCCGGGGGGGGCCAGCGCCGGATCGGTGAAGGTGGGGATCACAATGTCCAGATAGGGCGCGGCCGAGACACGGCCGTACTTCGCTGCATCATACGCCTTTTCTAAATAATCGAGGCTAGGGGCAATGCGAATATGGCCGCTGAGTTGCGCGGTATCTGTTTGTCCGTTGAACGCCGGTAAATCGCTCAAAGCCAGATTGACCCGCGCGGTGCAGCCGCGATAGATGATATTGCGTACCTGGCGCATCGTCTCCGGCTCCA
Organism: uncultured Ardenticatenaceae bacterium; assembly: GCA_964410625.1. Classification (GTDB taxonomy): domain Bacteria; phylum Chloroflexota; class Anaerolineae; order Promineifilales; family Promineifilaceae; genus CAYPHY01. The sequence continues at coordinate 143,352 of CAYPHY010000003.1, forward strand.
GGTGTTGCGGCCCAACCAGCCCAAAGAGGGTGCGGCGCGGATCGGCATTCGAGAGGACGGTCCGGCCGCTTACCTGCTCACCGCTTTCCAGCCGTACCCCGACCGCTGCTGGTTCCACATCATCACTCAGGACGACTTCAGCAACGGCCGTGCCGGTGCGAATCTCGCTGCCATGCTGGCGAATGACACTGGCAAGGGCGGCCGAAAGCTGTCCCATGCCGCCCAGCACAAAGCGACTGTTGGGGAAACCGAGGATGTTTTGGTAGAGAAACATCAGTGTTGTCCCCGCCGAGCGCGGCCCCTGACGTATACCAGTGATACCCGCTGCGCCCAACGCCCCTTTCAATGCGTCACTCTCAAACCACTCATCAAGATAGGAGCTAACAGCCATTGGCAAGATGCGCATAAACTCCATCATCTGCTCATTGCCCAGTCGCTTCAGCTTTAGCCCAACATTGCCCCAGGATGTCAGATCGCTGACGTGCCGGGCGAAGGGGTCGGGTGGCGTCAGCAACATCATCCCGCGTAGCACGGAGGCCATCTCATTCACCTGTCGCCGGAAGGCCGGGTAGCGTTCGGCGTCCCGCTCGCTAAAACGCCTGATCGCTTCCACTGTCTTTGCTTCATCGCGCCAGATGGTCAGGGCGCGGCCGTCCGGCTGTGGGGCAAAGACGGCCGCCGGGCTTTCGCGAAATTCCAGGCCATGCATCTTTAGAAAGAGCTTCTGCACGATCTCATCCTGGAACATCCCGGCATCGGTCGCGCCGGTATTGACCTTGTAGCCGGGGAAGATTTCTTCAGTGGCGGCCGCGCCACCGAGTACATTTCGCTTTTCGAGGACAAGTACCTTTTTGCCTGCTTGAGCCAGCGTCGCGGCGGCAACTAAGCCATTATGCCCACCGCCAATAATGATTGCATCGTATTGGTTATTCATCTGTATACCTTAGCTGGGAAGAGTACAGCGGATAGGGAAATAAACGGATGAGCAACTACCCATCCGTTGTTTTCTTTATCCGTTGTAGTCTGTCGTCCTAAAAACCATCTTTTAACGCTTCCAACGCACCCAACCGCCCCGGCGCACCCATGATCCCGCCGCCGGGGTGCGTGCCGGAGCCGCATTGGTAGTAGCCCTTAATCGGCGTGCGGTATTTGGCGTACCCGGCCGCCGGACGGAGAAAGAATAGCTGGGACAGGCTCAATTCGCCGTGGAAGATGTTGCCCTGCGAAATGCCCGTTGTGCGCTCAATATCTACCGGCGTCAATACCTGCCGGTGCAAAATAATATCCTTCAAATTGGGGAAGTATTCGGCTAAGGTATCCACAACCGCATCACCAAACGCTTCCCGTTTTTCATCGGTCCATTCCCCATCACGCAACTTGTAGGGGGCGTATTGCACGAAGCAGGACATCACATGCTTGCCCGGCGGGGCCATATCGGGGTCAATCATCGAAGGGATGATGCAATCAATATACGGCCGCTGCGAAAAGTTACCATACTTCGCATCATCATACGCCCGTTCCAGGTAATCAGTGTCCGGGCTGATCGAAATCGCCCCGGCCAGATGACGGCCGACCCCCGGCAGACAGGCCAGCTCCGGCGCGGCATCCAACGCCAGATTGACCTTACCCGACGAGCCATAGGTGTTGAAACGGCCGATGGATTGCAACAAATCGGCCGGTAAATGCTGTGGCTCGACGAGATTGAGGAACGTTTGCTTGGGGTCGAGGCTGGAAAAGACGACGTTAGCGGTATACTCGTCCCCATTTTGCATGGCGACGCCGGTGGCGCGGCCGTTCTTCACAATGACCTGTGATACCGGGGCATTGCAACGAATCTCCACGCCTTGTGCCTGTGCTGCCCGTGCCAACACCTCCGCCAGACCGCCCGTTCCCCCTTTGTGGAAACCCCAGGCACGGTACGCCCCGTCAATCTCGCCCATGTAGTGGTGCAGCAAGACGTAGGCCGTGCCGGGAGAGCGCGGCCCCAGGAACGTGCCGATGATCCCGCTGGCGGAGACAGTCGCCTTCAACGGTTCCGACTCAAACCATTGCTCAACAAAATCGGCCGCGCTCATCGTCATCAACTTTGCCATCAGGTACAGTTGTTCTTCCCCCAGGTTGAGGAAATGGCGGGCCATGTCGAGTAGTCCCAGCCAATCGCGCGGATTCAGCTTGGTCGGATCAGGAGGGATAATACCGAGAATGTATTTAACCGCCTTCGCCATGAAGTACATGTTACGGCCGTACTCATCATAAGCATCCGCGTCCCGCTGCGAAAAGCGGGCGATGCTGCGTAGGGTGTCATAATGGTCGTTATTGCGGTAGAGATAGCGGCCGTCGGGCAGGGGGGTTAGCGTGCTTTCCAGCGGTAACATAGTCATGCCATGCCCCGGCAGGTTCAGGTCGCGAACGATCTCTGGCCGGAAGAGGCTGACGACATAGGAAAAGACGGTGAACTTAAAGCCGGGGAAGATTTCCTCGGTGACGGATGCGCCGCCGACGAGATGGCGACGCTCCAGGACGAGCACCTTTTTCCCCGCTCTTGCTAAATAGGCGGCCGCGACTAGCCCATTATGTCCGCCGCCAATGACGATTGCATCGTAATGATGGTTGTTCATAATACTCCATGTATCCCGGTTTGCTGAACCGAGAGCTACGGGTTGACAACCCGTGCTACGTGCTTTTATGCGCGTTTTCGTGGTGGATCGAAGAAAGGTGTTTTGACAACGGTGGCTGGGCAAAGCTTGCGCTTATACTCAACCGTCACTTCCACATCCACTTGATCTCCAAATTTGCCATGTGGGTTCAGCACGGTGCCAATGGCGATATACTGCTTGAGGATTGGCGAAAAGACGTGGCTGGTGGCCTGGCCGATGAACTGACGGCCGCCCGACCCCGCTTTATAAATTGGCACGGCCGAACGCGAAGCACGCCCCGCCACTTGTGGCGGCAACCCTTCTTCGGCATACAGCTTTTCCAGCGCATTCCAGTCATATCGCAAGCCGACGAACGCCCAGGTAGAGCCTTGTTGTTTTTCCTTGAGAAGGGCGCGACGGCCGACAAAATCGCCACCATCCAGCTTCACCGTCCACCCTAGCCCGATCTCATAAGGGGATGACTTTTGACTCTCGATGATGGCATGTAGGCTGGAGACGTAGTCCACGCCGATCAAGATTAACCCCGCCTCGATTCGTGCCGCGTCCAGGGCAAGCATACCGGCGGGCAGGATGCCGTACCCTGCCCCCCGATCCATCAGGCAGTCCCACAACGGTTCGGCGTGCTCCGGCCGCACCCATAGCTCATACCCCAGGTCGCCCGTATAGCCAGTGCGGGTGATAGTAATTGGGAAATTGTCTACCCGACCCTCTGCCAGATGGAAATATTTGAGCTTGTCCAGATCAACGCCGCTGACGATCTCCTTGAGGATGGCGCGGCTATTTGGCCCTTGCAATGCCAGCGCGGCCAGGTCTTGCGAGACGTTGACCACCTGGGCACTCAGACCATACCCCACATCCTGGAACCAGCGCAGATTGGGATCGGCCGAGGTCAACCGGTAATGGTTGTCATCCAGCCGCGAAACCGTGCCGTCATCAATCACTTTCCCCTGGGCGTCACACCAGGGCGTATACATCACCTGTCCTACACGGCATTTGGCGATGTTGCGGGTCATGATCCGGTCTACCAGCCGCCCGGCATCGGGGCCGGTGACTTCATACTTATATAGGGGTGAGACATCTATCAGCCCCGCGCTATTGCGGATCGCATAATATTCGCGTTCATGCGATGGTTCATAGAGGCTGGCCGACAGATAGCCCGACCAGTTGCGCCACTCATGGCTTTCGCACAAAGCGGCCGTTCGGGAGTGAAAAGGTGTTGGTAAAGGCATAGGCAGTTACTCGGTAATGAACAATGAGACAATGAACAATGAACAATGAACAATGAGACAATGAACAATGAGACAATGAACAATGAGACAATGAACAATGAGACAATGAGGTTGTGGAAGTGGTAGCCGCTAGTCTCCTAATCTCTTAATCTCTCAGTCTCCAATCTCCAATCTCTAATCTCTAATCTCCTCTATACCCCAACTGTCGCGAAATTCTTCCCGCTGCTTCCTTGACCAGTGCGCCGATCTCGTTGATCCGCCGCGTGGTCAGGCGAACGCTGGGGCCGCCGATGCTGACCGCCGCCACGACGTTTCCTTTGACATCAAAAACGGCCGCGCCAACAGCCACATAGCCAAGCTCTAATTCACCATTGACCGTCGCATACCCCTTCTTACGCACCTCCTCCAGGCAGCGTTCAAACACGGCCGCATCGGTGATCGTGCGTTCGGTCAGGGCCGGTAATGGTTCGCGGAGAAAAGCGGCGACCGTTTCAGCCGGTGAATGGGCCAAAATCGCTTTGCCGGTCGAGGTGGTGTGGGCGGGCCAGCGCGTGCCGATTTCCTGCTTGCCGCTGGTCAGGAAGTCGCCGGAGATTTCCTCAATGATCACGACCTCACGCCCCGCCAGCACTTCCAGCGTGGCCGTGTCGCCCGTGACCGAGGCCAAGCTTTCTAGCTCAGGATGGCAGATGGCGCGAACCGAGTTAGCCCGTTGGGCACGGCCGCCGAGGACGATCAACCCTGCTCCTAAGCGATAACTATCGGTGGCCGGATCGCGCACCACATACTCCATGCTCTCTAGCGCGGTCAGTAAGCGATAAGCGGTGGTGCGGTTGAGTCCCACTGCCTCAGCCAGTTCACCGACGTGCCAGGTCGGTTTCTCGTCACTGAACGCTTCCAGCATCGTCATCGCCCGCAAAACCGACTGCGTTCCGCTATAGGGTTCGTTCTTGGTCATGGATACATTACCGGCCGGAGCGTCTTCGTCGGCGACGGCCGCCACCTTCCTCGTCCAAATCTGCTTTTGTCACAGTTGCCACCGGCACCTCCGGCAAGGGAGCATCTTCCTTCATACCGGAACGGATGATCGTTTGTAATTCGGCAACGATATGTGGGTCTGTTGCCACCGGTTGGTAAGCGGCCAATCGCGCTTCGACAGCGGCCCCTGCCCGTTCCTCAAGCCGCTTCCCTCCAGCTCTCGTCCAGTTCTCACGGTTCAGGCGGTCAATGACGGGATTGGGCAAGTATAACTGTTCCTGCCAATACTTCATCGTGTGTTCGGCCGTGATTAAATGTTGCTCATTCATCAACTCACGTACCAGATCAACGACCGGTAAATCTTCAAGGACGGTCATCTCGCGTACAAAGTGCAACGCCTGGCCGCAGAGATCATCATCAACGATCAACTTTGGCAGGCTAAAGGTCAGCACATAGTCAAGCATTCCTGGCCCGGAGACAGAATTGACTCCGGCAATGGCGGCCAGTAAGGCACTGCCAAACGTCTCCGCTCCCGCCTGGGCGTCGAGAAACTTGCTGTCGCTGAGTGCCATATAAGCTTGTGTCGGTAGCCCTAAATATTTCGCTACTTCGACATAGGCCACATCCAGCTTCAACGCCTCAATCGCCAACATGGGGGAGGTGGCGGCACGCATGTGGAAGGCGGCCGGTGCGCCCCCAAACAACACCGGCGCCCCCGGCTTGATGATTTGCGCCATCGTGATACCCGCCAGCACATCGGCCGTGTGGAAAACCGTTGCCCCCACCAGCGTCACCGGCGCGATCAAGCCCATCAGCGTCACCGGCACGACCTCGATGGGGATCCCCCACTCGACACAATCCAACAAGTTTTGGCAGGAATCTTCGCTATAGCGGAACATGCCGGTGGCGGTGATGGTGAAGATGGAGAGCGGCCGGGCGATTAAGTCCGCCTTGTCGTGGCGGAAGAGCTGCATCATTTCCGCCATGCGGCCGACGCCATGCTCGGTAAATGCTCCAGAGACAACCGGCTTGCAGGAGTTGGTCAGGCAGAGATAAAGCCGCCAGGCATCCGATACCTGCGCTTCAATGTCGTCGTTGGTTGAAAAAGCGGTTGCCAGATAGGCGATGTGTTGCAGACCGTCGGTGACGCGCACATACTCAACGAAGTCGGTCGAGTTAGCGAGGCGAGTCTGGCCTGTGCGGTGGTCTAGTATTTTCAGCCCACTGGAGGCAGGGACAAAGTGGACGTTATCGCCGCCCAGTTCGGCATGGGGGCGGCCGTCGCGGCTATAGAGCGTGAAGGAGCGTGGTGTGGTGGCGATGGCCTGATCAACCACATCTGGAGGAAAGAGGATTCGTTCCCCTTTGTTGTCTGTTTTCAGGCCATGGTCGAGCAAGCGTTGCCGAAATTCCGGCCCGCGTACCTCCATACCGATTTCGGCCAGTACACGCTTTGCCTCCTCTAAAATACGGACGATGAGCGCATCGTCTATCACCTTGATTGTCGGCCGCATGGCGATCTCCAAAATATAGTTACGCTGATAACGCGGATACAACGCTGATTACGCAGATTTCTTTGTTCACAATGTGAACGATACGTTCAAATCACATTGTACCGTTTGTTTTTGTTTTGTCCAATAATAATTTATGCTTCTTCTCCCAGCAGGCGAAACCCTTCCCCAAATGCTTCTTGCGCCTGGCCGACGATGACGAAGGAGGTTGGATCTACTTCGTGGACAATAGCCTTCAGCAACACCACCTCGACGCGGCTGACGACACAGAGCAAGATCGGCCGTTCCTCTCCCGTATACATCCCCTTGCCCGTCCAGTTTGTCACGCCACGCCCTAACTCGTCTATCACCCGCGCGGCCGTTGCCTCTGGCTCTCGCGTGATGATAAAGGCCACACGCACCACATTGCTGCCGGTCATCACCGCCTCCGTGACCACGCCGCCAATGTACAGGCCGACAATGGCATAGAGCGCGTGTTCCCAGTCAAAGGCCAGGGCCGCCAAAAAGACAACAATGCCATCGGTATAGAGATAGGCTTGGGAAATGGGAATCGCCCAGCGTCGTTCCAGCGTGCGAGCAAGGATGTCGGTGCCGCCGGTGGTCGCGCGAGCACGAAAGACCAACCCACCACCAACGCCACCCACGATGCCGCCATAGAGGGCATTTAGCAGCAGGTCGCTCGTTAACTGCACATTGGGCCAGAACAGTTCCAGGCCATCTACAACGGCCGAATAAATAAACGAGGCGAAAATCGTTCGCACCAGGAAGCGACGGCCGCCCAAATATCGCCAACCGATAAAAAACAGGGGGATATTCGCCAGGAAGACCAGCACGCCAATTGGAAAATCGGTGAAGCTGTTGACAATTTGTGCCGCGCCACTCACCCCGCCAGCAACAAGTTGGCTTGGGATGAAAAAGAGGTGCATACTTAGTCCCAGCAATGCTGCACCGATGATCATCAGTAGGTACTCCTGAAACAATTGCCAGGAGAACCAGGAGAAGAGACGGCCGCGCGGCCGAAATTTGCTACGCAGCCCAGATGTTTTTGTTGTGTTCATAATATGAACCTCAAGTTCAAATTTCGTTGCCGATTGTAACATGCACTGCTATATTCCGGCGAGTGGAGCAAAAAGCCAACAGTTGACAGCAGACAGTAGCCAATTTAGCATTTGCGGATTGAAAAAGGAGCAAAAATGGGGATTAAAACTGACTTTCCTCATCCAATACGCGAGATTGAGAACACCTGGATTCCGCTGGCGGATGGGACGCGACTGGCAGCACGGATTTGGCTGCCGGAAGATGCGGAGCAGAACCCGGTCCCGGCGATATTGGAGTATTTGCCCTATCGCAAGAGCGACGGCACGGCCGTGCGCGATGCCCTACGCCATCCCTATCTGGCCGGACATGGTTATGCGGCCGTGCGCGTAGACATGCGCGGCAGCGGCGACTCTGACGGCATTCTCTATGATGAATATTTGCAACAGGAGCAAGACGATGCGCTGGAGGTGCTGGCCTGGATTGCCGACCAGCCCTGGTGTACAGGTGACATTGGCATGTTTGGCAAGTCGTGGGGCGGGTTCAACAGCCTGCAAATTGCCGCGCGACGGCCGCCGCAACTGAAAGCGATCATCCCGATGCACTTCACCGACGACCGCTATGCCGACGATGTCCACTACATGGGTGGCTGTGTCCTCACCTCACAAATGCTGGCCTGGGCCTCCATCATGTTTGCCTACAACGCCGCGCCACCAGACCCGCGTTTCGTCGGGGAACGCTGGCGCGAGATGTGGTTGGAACGCATGGAGCAGTCGCCGCCTTTTGTAGAAGCGTGGTTGCGCCATCAGCGACGGGATGAATTCTGGAAGCATGGTTCCGTTTGTGAAGATTACAGCGCGATTGAGATCCCCGTTTATGCCATTGGTGGTTGGGCCGATGCCTATAACAACGCCGTTCCGCGCCTGCTGGCCGGGTTAGCTGGGCCAAAGAAGGGCTTGATCGGCCCCTGGGTGCACAATTTTCCCGAAACGGCCGTTCCCGGCCCGGCCATCGGCTTCTTGCAGGAAAGCCTGCGTTGGTGGGATTACTGGCTGAAGGGGATTGATACGGGCATTATGGATGAACCGCTGTTGCGCGTCTATATGCAGGATAGCATTCCCCCCACGCTTGATTACCACGACCGCCCCGGCTATTGGGCGGCCGAACCAGCCTGGCCTTCACCCAATGTGAAACCGACGACTTTCTTTCTCAATTGTGACGGCGTGAGCCAGACATTGGCGGCACGGCCGGAGCTAGAACGGCCGGTGAGCATCCTCGGTGTGCAGTCGCATGGCTTTGACGGTGGACAGTGGGGAGCCTATGGCGTCCCTGGCGAATTGCCGCTCGATCAGCGGGCGGCCGATGGCGAGTCGCTAACCTTCACCAGCCCACCACTGGTTGATGCGGTGGAACTGTTGGGCAATCCTGAGGCGGAGTTGGAACTGGCGGTGGACCGGCCGCTGGCTCTGGTGGCGGTGCGCTTGTGCGAAGTCGCCCCTAATGGTGTGTCGAAGCTACTCAGTTGGGGCCTGCTCAATCTAACCCATCGTGACAGCCACGAAGACCCGCAGTCGCTGGAACCAGGGCGGCGTTACCGGGTGAAAGTGCAGTTGAATGTGATTGGTTATCGCGTAGCCGCTCGCCATCGTTTACGGGTGGCCATCTCACCCACCTATTTCTACCATGCCTGGCCCTCGCCGGAGCCGGTGAGGCTCACCGTGATCGCTGGTGAGACCTCGTTTTTACGCTTGCCCGTTCGCACCCCCCGACCGGAGGATGAGGAACTGCCCGCTTTTCTGCCGCCGGAAACATCGCCGCCACTGGCAACCGAACCATTACGCACAGGCGAACAACGGAAAGTGATCTATAAAGATGTGGTTGGTGGCGAAACGCGGCTGGAGTTAATCGGCGATGAAGGAAGGCTCTTGTTCACCGATAGCGGCATAGAAGTTGAGGATTTCGGCCATGAGATTTATTCGATTCGTGAGGGCGATCCCTTGTCGGCCGCCGTCCACATCCGGCGCAAGCTGGCCTACCGGCGTGAGGTGTGGGATGTGCGAATTGAGACAGAGAGCAAGATGACGGCCGATGCCACCCACTTCCATCTCAGTAACCACCTGGAAGCATATGAACGCGACAATCGCGTCTTTACCAAATCCTGGATAACAACCATCCCCCGCGACCATGTATAAACTTTATGCAGTCTCACGCAAAGGCGCAAAGGTCGCCAAGATTTTTATACTTTGCCGGCTTGCCAAGCAAGTTTGTCGTTCTTGGCGCGAGCCATTTTTCACATTTAGAGGAGTTGACAAATGAGTACGACCGAAACGGCCGTTCCGCCACGTAATCAAATTGACCGCGCCCACACCTGGAATGCCGAAAGCGTTTTTGCCACCCCGGAAGCATGGGCGGCTGAACTGAGCGCGGTGGCCGAAGAACTACCGGCACTGGCCCCTTTCCAGGGTAAATTAGGTGATAGCGCCCAAACGTTAGCCGACTGGCTAGAGCTATCGGAAACGTTCACGCGGCGAATACACAAGCTTTATTTTTACGCCGGTATGTCCCAGGCGGTTGAGACAACGAACGCCGCCGCTATCAGTATGGTCGGCCAGGCCAGTGCGCTATTCAGTCGCTTTGCGGCCGCTGCCTCCTTTGCTGAGCCGGAAATCCTGTCCATCGGTGAAGCAACTGTACTCGATTGGGTCAACAGCGAGCCGCGCCTGAAAATCTACCACCAATACTTCAGCAACTTATTTCGCCAGCAAGCCCACGTGCGTTCTGGAGAAGTGGAAGAAGTGTTAGCCCTGGCCCGCGAGCCATTCGCCCAGGTGGACAACACCGAAGAGATGCTGACCGGAGCCGATCTCAAATTTGGACCGGTGACTACCAGGGAAGGCGAGAAGATTGAGTTGTCGCAGGGAAACATTGACACCATGCTCGAAAGCCCGGATCGCGAAACGCGCCGGACAGCCTGGGAAAGCTATATGGATGGCTATCTGGCGTTGAAAAACACCCTCACCAGCAACTATCTCGCCTCGGTCAAGCGAGATGTCTTTTATGCGCGAGCACGGCGTTATAACTCAGCGCTGGAAGCGTCGTTGTTTTCCGAGAACATCCCCCAAGAAGTCTTTTACAGCCTGATCGAAACCTATAAGAAACATATTCCCACCTGGCACAAATATTGGGCGATCCGGCGCAAAGCATTGGGGGTGGAAACGTTATACCCTTATGACATTTGGGCGCCACTGACCGACAATACGCCTAAGGTGTCCTACGAGCAGGCGGTGGAGTGGATTAGCGAAGGGATGCGGCCGTTGGGTGATGCCTATGTCTCCGCCCTGAGACAAGGCTGCTTGCAAGATCGCTGGGTGGATATTTATCCCAACCAGGCGAAGACAGCGGGCGCATTTTCCGGCGGCAGCTATGACACCTTCCCATTCATCATGATGAGCTATGATAATGGCCTGGGGGCGATGAGCACATTGGCCCATGAACTCGGCCATTCGATGCACTCCTACCTGACGCGTAAAAATCAACCTTTTGTTTATGGTGATTACTCTTTGTTCGCGGCCGAAGTCGCGTCGAACTTCAATCAGGCGATGGTACGCGCCCAATTATTCGAGACCAACAACGACCCCGATTTCCAGATCGCCATGATTGAAGAAGCCATGAATAACCTTCATCGCTATTTCTTTATCATGCCGACGCTGGCCCGTTTTGAATTGGAAGTCCATGAGCGCGTCGAGCGTGGTGAAGGGGTAACGGCCGATGATCTGATCGCGCTGATGGCCGACCTGTTCAGCGAAGGGTATGGCGACGAGATGCACGTAGATCGCCAGCGCGTCGGCATCACTTGGGCGACCTTCGGCCATCTTTACAGCAATTACTATGTCTACCAATATGCGACAGGTATCTCGGCCGCTCATGCGCTGGCCGGGCGTATCCTAGAAGGCACAGCGGGCGCGGTTGAGGATTATCTCAACTTCTTGAGCGCGGGTAGTTCATTATATCCGGTGGATGCGCTGAAAATGGCTGGTGTGGATATGACAACGCCAGAAGCGGTTGAGCGTACCTTTGCCGTCCTGGCCGATTATGTGGATCGGCTAGCAGCGCTGAAAGGTGTAGAGCCTGTGGCGTAAAAGTAGGATCCACGAATTAGCACGAATAGTATCTAATTCGGGTTAATTCGTGCAATTCGTCGCTCCTTTGAGGAGAGTGTTGATGACACGGCCGCGATTAAGAGATTTGGGCATTACCATTGGCGCCTTGCCAACCGGAACCTATAACGCCATCACCGATGTGCCAGGCGTGCAGGTCGGGCATTGTACGCTGATTTATGATGAGCCACGCGTTGCCCGCACAGGCGTGACGGCCATTGTGCCACGCGATGGCGACATCTGGCACAACCATGCTTTTGCCGCGTACCACTCCTTTAACGGTTGCGGCGAGTTGACCGGTATGCACTGGTTGGAAGAATCGGGGATGTTGTCGTACCCCATTGTATTAACAACAACCCACCATGTCGGGACGGCGCATGAAGCAATGGTCGCCTATGGTCAGGAGCAAGGACTGACCGAACTCTCTTCATTGGCGGTCGTAGGTGAGACATGGGACGGCTGGCTGAATGATTTAGATGCTTTCCACATTAAGCGTGAACATGTCTACGAAGCATTGGCGAATATGCAATCGGGGCCAGTGGCCGAAGGGAATGTCGGCGGTGGCACGGGGATGATTTGCCATGATTTTAAGGGTGGGATTGGCACCTCGTCGCGAGTGGCGGAGACGAGTAGCGGCCGTTTCACCGTTGGCGCATTGGTCCAGGCCAACCATGGGGCGCGGGAAGATTTGCGGGTGGATGGCGTGCCGGTCGGCCGCATGATTGATGTCGAGCGCGTCCCGTCTGGCTGGTCCGACGTTGCGCCACCCGAACCACCCTCCAGTAGTTCAGTACTTATTATTTTGGCGACAGATGCCCCACTCTTGTCTTTTCAATGCCGCCGTCTGGTTAAGCGAGCAACGGTAGGCTTCGCGCGGGTAGGGGGTATCGGTCACAACGGCAGTGGCGACATCTTTCTTGCTTTTGCCACCGGCAACGACCTGCCCAAAGGGGAACCGTCCTCATTGAAGATGGTCCCCAACCATCATATGAGTCCATTGTTCAGCGCGGCGGCCGAAGCGGTTGAAGAGGCGATCCTCAACGTCCTAATCGCGGCCGAGACCATGACCGGCTATAAAGGCCGTACTGCCTACGCCCTGCCGCATGATGAGCTACAACGAATCATGAAAGAGGGACGCAGATTGACGCAGATGCAACGCTGATTTGCGCCGATATTATTAGAGATCAGCGATAATCTGCGTATTATCAGCGAAAATCTGCGTCCCGTTTTATCCACGACTATGAAGACGAACTACGAATACATCGTTTTAGGACTGGGCGGCATTGGCAGCGCGGCCGCTTACTGGCTCTCTCGCCGGGCGGGGCGGGAGGTGTTGGGCCTGGAGCAATTCGAGATCGCCCATGTGCGCGGCGGGTCGCAAGACCATTCGCGCATCATTCGCCTCTCCTATCATTCCCCGGTTTATGTGGAACTGGCAAAACACGCCTATCGGACCTGGGCGGAAGTAGAGGCGGAAAGCGGAGAGCAACTGGTTATCAAAACCGGCGGGCTGGATTTCTTTCCCGCAGGAGGGGTAATTCCCAGTAGCGATTATACCGATGCAATGAGTGCGGCCGGTGTTCCGTTTGAATGGCTCTCGGCCGCTGAGGTGATGTCCCGCTGGTCTCCCTTCCAACTGACTGATGATGTACAGGCGATTTACCAGGAAGAGAGCGGCATTGCCACGGCCGCCAAAGCCAACGCCACCCATATCCGGCTGGCGCGGCAGCATGGGGCAATGCTATGCGATAATGTGCAGGTGACCGCCGTTCATCCCAAAGGGGATGAAATTGAAGTGGTAGCCGGAGGCGTCACCTATCGTTGCCGTCATCTGGTGGTAGCTTCTGGCGCGTGGTCGAATCGGGTGTTGGCCCACTTCGGCCGCAAGCTACATCTGACCATCACCCAGGAGCAGGTGACCTACTACAACACCCCGCGCATGGCCGACTGTATGCCCGCTTGTTTTCCAATCTGGATTTGGATGGACGAGCCATGCTACTATGGCTTTCCGGTCTATGGCGAGCCGGGGATCAAGATCGCACAGGATGTTGGGGGTAAGCCAGTGACGGCCGAGACACGCAGCTTTGAACCTGACCCAGAGAACCAGGCGCGAGTAGACACCTTTGCGCGGCGGATTTTGCCAACGGCTGTCGGCCAGCCACTCTACACCAAGACCTGCCTCTACACCATGCCTGCTGACCGCGACTTTGTGCTCTGCAACCTGCCGGAGCAGCCCAATGTCTCCGTCTTTATTGGAGCAGGCCACGCCTTTAAGTTCGCCTCTATCGCCGGAAAAATTTTGAGCGAATTGGCGATAGACGGCCGAACCGCCTATGATATTGAACCATTTTTTATTGATCGGCCGATTCTGCTCGAAGAAAATCCAACGCTAAGCTTTATGGTTTGAAAATCTGCGTTCCTCTATTATTTTTGGAGATAAACCTGTTGTTAAGCGACGCAATAAGCTTTCTCCATGAAACAACCTATGATGATCTGCCCGCTGATGTGCGACAACGCACGGCCGTTTGCCTGCTTGATCTGATCGGATCCTTGACAGGCGGCCGACAAACGCAGCAGTCACGGATTGTCTATGAGTATGCAGCGGCCGTCTATGGTGGCGATCAGGCGACGTTGTTACTCGACGGCCGACGGGTCAGCGCACCGGGTGCAGCATTAGCCACCGGGTTAACGATTGACTCGCTCGATATCCACGATAGCCACAAGGAAAGCCTCGGCCATGCTGGCGTCCATATCTTTGCCTCGCTGGTGGCGATTGCGGAACAGCGAGTGGCCGCGGGTGGACGGCCGTTGACCGGCGCGGAGTTTCTGGCGGCGATGGCGGTGGGGTATGATATCGCTTGCCGGGCGGGCATTGCCCTCCACGCTACGGCCTGCGATTACCATACCTCCGGGGCGTGGGGGGCACTCTCCTCGGCCGCGCTCTATAGTCGTTTACATGGGCTAAATCTGGAGCAGACCCGCCACGCGCTGGGGATTGCCGAATATTATGGGCCGCGCTCGCAGATGATGCGCTGCATTGATCACCCGACGATGCTCAAGGATGGCAGTGGTTGGGGCGCAATGGTCGGCGTTAGCGCAGGCATGTTGGCACAGCAGGGCTTTAGTGGCGCACCGGCACTAACTGTTGAATCATCGGAAGTCGCTGATATCTGGGCCAACCTGGGGCAGCACTGGATGGTGCTGGATCAGGGCTTCAAGGCGCATGGCGTCTGCTGGTGGGCGCAACCAGCCATTGAAGCCTGTCTGGCGTTGGCGCGAGAACATCATCCGCCGTTGGATGAAATCGAGACCATTGAAGTAGAGACGTTTGAGAAGGCGACCCATCTGGCACACCCTCGACCGACAGCCACTGATGAAGCGCAGTACAGCTTGCCTTTTCCGGTAGCGGCCGCACTCGTGAAGTGGGCGAACAATGACGAAAGCTGGTATGGCTTGGGGTCGCGCCAGTTGCTCGAACCCTACTTAGAAGACCCAAAGACACAAGCCCTAGCCGGGAAAGTGGTGTTGCGATCGGCCGCTGATTTGACCGCGCTCTTTCCGCAACAGATGCTGGCGCGGGTGAAGATGCAGTTGAGCGACGGCCGCGCCTTCCAAAGCCCCATCACCACATTTCGCGGAGAGGGCAATGGGCCATTGAACGGGCCATTGACAGAGGATGATTTGCGACTGAAATACCGCTGGTTGGCGAGCGAAGTGTTGTCGGCCGAAAGGGTGGCTGCGATTGAGGAAGAGGTGTTTGCGCTGGCGGAACGGCCGACGGTGGAGGGATTGTTTGGGTTGTTGGGGCGGCCGGTGGATATTGCGACCTTTCAAGCAAATGACGAAGCAGAAGGTAGACGATAACATCACACTACTTTTTAGATAGGAACTATGCCTCTCTCCTGGTAACCTTAATTGGTTGTTGTAGAGCCAGAAGAATGTGTTCCCCATAACCCAAAACCATTCTTGCGGCGTTCTTCGCGGCGGCCGTGTTGCTCGTGAATCTCTTTAACATGGGCGACCTTTTCCGCGATTCCAGCTTCTAACCAGAGACGGCCGTTTTCGGCCGTAGCCACACTCCCTGCACCATAGGCCCCCGTTGCTGTGTCGTCGTCCCAGGGGGGATTGGCGACGAGTTCGCCCCCTTCGATCCAGTCCATGTAATAACTGGTGGTGGAGACAAAATCTATCTCATCTACCACGCGCTCCATGTGAGTCAGGTCAGGGCGCAGGTGGAGGATGAAGGCCGTTTCCAGCTCTCCAGCGTGGCCCATGCCGCCACGAGCCGAATGGCGGCTACCCTGGACGACCGGCGCGGCGATGTGGCCGGAGGTGTGCAGCCAGGCGGTGGCGCAAAAGATACGACGGTGGCGTTCCCCGGCATACTTGACGACGTTAACGAGGAAGGAGCAGTTACCACCGTGACCGCTCATCAGGTACATTAGTTTGAAGCCTCGCGTCACCAGTACATCCACCACACCGAGCCAGAAATCTTCAAAGGCACGGCCGCCGACGTTCAACGTCCCAGCAAAGGAGGAACGGTGAGTGCTGGCCCCATAAGGAAAGGTGGGCAGGGAAGTGGCGAGGTCAGGGACGGCCGCCGCCGTTCCCTCGCCAATCGCTTCAATAATCAGGTTATCGGTAGAAAGGGGCAGATGATAACCATGTTGTTCCGTGTGGCCGATGGGCAGCAGCACGACCTTATCCCGTTCGCTGTCGGCCGGGATAAGGGGCGCATCATGTAACTCGCTACGGTGGTGTTGGATAATCGCGCTCGCTCCTAGCCCAAAGTCCAGTCCGGCGGGTTGCAGCAGATGAACGCGGGTGAAGCCGTCGTCACGCAGGCTGTTGAGCAGATTGGCGGCAAGACGGCCGAACAGAACTTCATCCACCGCCAGTCCGCTACCTCGCCAACCATAAGGAATGGGGGGAAGCAAGCCGATTTGTTCGGGACGGCCGAGGCCCTCCGCCAGCTTATCCAGGTCATAGCCTGCTCCTAGAGGAATGATAAGCGGTATATTTCGTGGCAACTCGGCCACTTCAGGCCAAGTCAGTTCGTCGAAGGGAAAGAAGGTGGTCATGGGGTTGGAGATGGGGAGGCTACTGCGGATGGAGAAATAAACGGATAAAAGCGATTGCCTACCAGAAGATAGTCGAGAGATCGTGATGATCGTGTATTCGCTTTCATCCGTTTCTTTCCTTATCCGCTGTAGCGTTTGCGAGACTAAGAAATTAAATCCGCGTCAATCTGCGTTGTATCCGCGTCATCCGCGTAACAATCTATTTCTGTGTGAAATATTGGTAAAGCAAGGAATGGAAATGGTGAACACCGTTTTCGCGGCGGACGGAGAAGCGGCCCTGATTATAAGAACGACTCTGCAAGCCTCGTTGCACCATTTCGCATAGTTCGATGTCCTCTTTCTGTGTCTGGTCGCTGAAGGCGATAGATTGTTGCATACTTTCCCAGCCTGCGCCCGTCCCTGGTTGCTCAAAGTACCATTCAAAGATGGTCAGCGTCCGTTCATGGTCGAGGGGGAGGATGATGTTGAGTTGCAAGTTGTCGGGATAGAAGTTGAACATCACATTGGGAAACATCCAATAGTAAAGGGCATCCTCCTCCGCTTCCGTACGCATGTAACGCCGGTCGCGGTCGTGTCCGGGCACATCGCTCGACGGCCGCAATGGGGCATACTGTTTCGAGTAAGTCGGATAAGTCACAACCTCGTATTGATCATAATCAACCTCGCGGTACAGGGCAGGGTGGGCGATGGGCAAGTGATACCCTTCGAGGTAGTTATCGATGTAGACCTTCCAGTTGCAGTTTACATAATAATCGCGTCGTTCGATTAGGCCCATGTTGGGGATGTTGAAGCCGGCGGCCGCCACCTCTTCTGGAATAGCGCCCATCGAATCGGCTAACGGCGCAGCCTGCGGATCGAGATTGACGAAGATAAATGGCCCCCACGCTTCAATGCGGACTGGCTCCAGGTAGACATCTTCCATACGCCACGCTTTCACTGTATCGAACTCTGGTGCACTACGGAGACGGCCGTCCAACCCATAGCACCAGCCATGATACTTACATTGCAACGTGCGGCGGTTGCCTTTGCCAGTGGCGACCGGCCCGGCGCGATGGCGACAGACGTTATAGAAAGCGTTTAGCTGCCCGTTGAGATCACGAGTGACGACCAGCGGTTCGCCCAATACATCACAGGTGAAGAAGTCGCCGGGGCGTTGCACCATGTCGAGACGGCCGACGGGCTGCCAGGTGCGCCAGAAGATACACTCCTTTTCCAGTTGTAGGAAAGCGGGATCAATATACCAGCGTGCCGGAATCGTCGCCGCCATTGCCAGGTCGTCGGTATAGTCGTAGTCTGTCAGATCGAGCTTCAACATGCTTGCTCCTCAAATGGTTACGCGGATTTACGCGGATTAAACGCTGATAACGCGGATTTTCTTCTAGTCGTACAGGTTGACGTTTGCCACCTCCGGCGTGCGGCGGGTAACGTAATCGGCGAGTGCTTCACGGATGGCGGGGTCAGTGGGTGGCGGTTCGTATTGATGCAGCAGTTCGCGCCAGATGGTGTGGGCGCGTTGGACGGTGTCTTGGCCGCCAGCGGCCGCCCACATATCATACCCTTGACGGTCGGCCAGCGTTGACTGGTAAAATTCGGTGCGGAAGCGTTCCTGAGTGTGGGCTGTGCCGAAGTGATGCCCACCTGGCCCAACGGCGGCGATCATATCGAGCGCCAGTGTCTGCTCATCAATCGCAAAGCCATCCAGAAAGTGGACAAACATCGCCAGATTTTCGACATCAATGATGAACTTCTCGTAAGAAGCAGTCAGTCCACCATCAAGCCATCCGGCGGCGTGCATAATGAGGTTTGTGTGTGCCTGAACCGCAGGCCAGAGCGTCCACATCGTTTCATAGGCGGCCTGGGCATCGGGTAGTTTGGCGTTGGTCAGCGTGCCGCTGCCGCGATAGGGGAGGTTGTAACGGCGAGCGAGTTGCGCACCAACGAGCATGGCCCACGCTCCTTCTGGCGTCCCAAAGCTGGGACTGCCGCTTTTCATGTCCACGTTGGTGGTGAAGCCGCCATAGATGACCGGCACACCCGGCCGCACCAACTGGGTGAGCGTAACCCCGGCCAATACTTCCGCGTTTTGTTGGGCCAGCGCGGCCGCCATGGTGATCGGACTCATCGCCCCGGCGAGGATGAAGGGGGTGATGAACGTCACCTGTCCGGCGCGGGCGTAGGTGATCAGCCCGCCTAGCATTCGATCATCATAGCGCAAAGGGCTGTTGACATTAACCACGTCCCCCGTCACCGGATCACCCTCCAAATCCCCATAGACGATACGCGCCATTTCCAGCACATCGGCCGAAATGATACGGCCGTGCGCCGCCTCCATCACCACCTTATCGGTCAAGGTGAAACTGGCATAAAGTCGTTGCAAATGGCGCGTGCTGGGCGGGATGTCCTGTGGGGTGACTTGTTCCCAGGAGGCGAAGTGTAACACCGGCAGCATTTGCGAGAGTTTGAGGAAGTTTTCATAGTCGGTCATTGTGCCGGGGCGACGGCCGAACTCCACGCTAGACGCATAGACCATCCCTCCGCATGGGCCAAAAGTGATATGGTTGCCACCAATCACCACATTGTGGGCCGGATTCCGCGCCCGCCAGGTGAAGCGAGACGGCGCATGGGTCAGCGCTTCCTCGACCAACCCGCGGTCTATCCAAACATGATGGGTTGAACGATCTACTTTGGCCCCGGCCGCTTGCCAGATGTCCAATGTTTCCTCATCCAGGAAGTCGAGGCCGATGTTCTCCAGGATGTGGAGCGAAGCCTGGTGAATCGTTTCGATCTGTTCGGCGGTGAGATATTCGTAAGGCGCAAGCGGATTTTGTAGTTGGCGGAAGGGTAAATTTAAGATCGGCGTTGCCGGTTGGCGCGGCCGTTCGCGGCGGGTTCTCTGTCTGGACATGGCGGGATTATACCATTGTATCTGGGTTCAACATGATGATATAATGGTTTTGTTCCATTCATTTGTTCTAGTTGATAGTCGTCAGGAGCCGGTATTTCATAATGAATCTAACGCCAAGAAAGAAGACGATCGTATGGGCCATATCAATTTTGTTAACAATACTCATCATCATAATCAGAAGTGCAGATGCCCTAAAACTTAGTGATATTCTACCTCCGCTTTTCGGACCGCGAGCAATAGGCCCAGCAACTAATACAACTAGAAATATTTCAATTCGAGTGGACTCTATTCTCATTGGAGACGAGGTCGGGGACGAGGATGGACAAGGTGAATTAAGTGTTCATACCTTGGCTGTTAGAAGAGCTGGTAAGTCGGCTAAATTCAGCTTTCCGACCGAAGGTAATTTTGTGCTGATATCTTCTGGGCAGGAAGTCACACTAGAAGATTATTCTTTAACCGTTAATCAAGTTGCACCTGATGAACGAATAATCATCTACTTTCTGGCCTTTGATGAAGATGGACCAAGTTCTAAGATTGAAACCCCTACCAATGCGATAATGGAGATACTGCTATTTTCTTTGGAAGGTTTATTAGAAGCTGAAGCAGAACTCCCCCGTACATTCTCTGATCTCACAGGATTTGCCTTAGGCTTTTTTGTTAATAATTTGGTTGACTGGTGGGCTGACCCAGATGTTATTGCATACTATCGGATAGACCTAACCCCGGAAACTTATTGGTTTCAAGATAAAGCATTCGATGAAGCTAGCCAGATAGGAAATTCAAGAATCCGCTTCTCAGTACTGGGTAGCAATGCAGTTCCAGAGACAGAAATTGTAAGGGAAGTTGAAGTTACACGAGTCATAGAGGTCACTCGATTGGTAGAAGTAACTCGGGTTACCGAAGCATTACCAGGGACGCCAGAAGGCACTCGATCTCCAGACCCATCAACTAGAACAGTTTTACTTGAGACACCTACATCACCCGATAAAATATCTTCTCAAAGTGGTTGTTTAAGAATTAACTTCGATGTCGGCGGCGATGTTGCCCAAGAAGGAGAGTATGTGGTACAGGAGACAGGTGGCCGTATCCTTTATTCCTGGTATGCGTTAGCAGGGTGGAAAGATAGCGATTGGAAATCGAATTTTACTCTTTCTTTTCCAACAGTTCATGTCAAGGTTCTTTACTATAGTAGGAACAACAGTACACCTGTTGAGATGATAATTTTAAATCCAGCTCCAGGCACTCCTTATGGTTGGCTATCTAGAGGGCAGTGTCACGCCTTAGAAGTTGCCTGGCCCAATTAGCATCTATATGCGTGTAGACCTTTTACCTCGAACCATTGACTCTGTTTAATAGGAATTACTCCTGAGGCAAATCGGCCGCGTGGCGTCAGCACCATGTATTGGTTGTCAATCCAACAAACGAAGCCAAGCGGGCCGCGGGGGCTAAACGCTGTTTGGTGATGGAGTGTACCGTCAACGTAGAAGGCACAACCGTCAGGCAGCCACTCCAGACGATAGGTGTGCCATGCAGTCATCGAGGTTAGCAGTGGCTTAAAGCTAATCCCCAACTGCCGCTGGACAAACGGCCACAGGCGACGGCGTAGGGGAGTAAGCTGGTTGCCGAGGAGTACAAAGGGGGCGAAAGGGATCATCGCCAGAGCTGACGGCCGTCTCGCGTCAATTGTCGCTACAAACCAACCTCGACCGGGGTCATCTGGGGAGAAAGGTAGATCGCTGGGCGGTGAGGCAAAGAAAAACCACACCGCTTGCGGGAGCGTCGGCCGTCGCACAGTGGGATCGCCAAAAGGGGCATTCCAGAAGCCAAACCCGGCCGTTCCTTGTAGCGCTTCGGCCGCATGGGAAAAACGCGCTCGCAATTCAAGGATGGTTCCTGGTTTCCAGCGAAACAGTAGGCCGCGCCTGTCCCCATCCCCCAGAGAGGTATAATCATCTATTTGGGCATCGGCATAAGCAGCGGCCGTTGGCGGAATCACGAGTTGAGTAGGCGAGTCCCCTATAACACGGCCGCCGCCTATCTCCAGCCTTCTTAGCCCATCCGTGAATGAAAACCCAACTCGCTTACCGTTCACCGTTTACCGCTTACCTTTCACCCACTTGCCACTCCCCCTTTGAACCCGCCCACTACTCAGGTATAATTACATCGTAACTATTTGGAGAAAACATTCATGGAATTAACCTGGTATGGCTTAAGCTGCTTTCGCCTCGTTGAGCGCAAGTATGCTTCTATTATAACCGATCCTTATTCACCCAAGCTTGGATTGGGTGAATTAAAACTGAAAAGCGATGTCGTCACGGTCAGCCACAACGCCGATGGGCACAATTACACCAATGGTGTCAGTGGCGCGGAACACATCTTAACCGGGCCGGGCGAGTATGAAATCGGTGGTGTTTTCATCACCGGTATCAGTACCCAGGCGAAAAACAGCGATCAGCGGAACGTTGTTTACTTGTTCGACTTTAATGGGTTGACCGTTGCCCATTTGGGCGACATGAGCGAAGTGCCATCGCAAAAGCAAATTGAGGCATTGGAATTGGTCAATGTCTTGTTGGTTCCGATTGGCGGTGGTAATAGCCTGAATGCAGCCAAGGCATCGGAACTGGTTTCGATGTTGGAACCCAATATCGTTGTCCCCATGCACTACCAGTTGCCAAAGCTTAAGATTCAACTGGAAGAGGTAGATCGTTTCCTAAAAGAAATGGGCGCGACGGATGCGCGGGAAGAAAGCAGCTTGAAGGTCAGTTCCGGTAACTTCCCGGAAGAGACGGAAGTGGTCTTGCTGACGCCGAAGCTAGGATAAGAATTATGGCTGCGAAGCTAATTATGCGCTGGGACGTGCGGCCGGATCGTGAATCAGAATATTTTGAATTTCTGGTTCACGAACTCATTCCGGCGATGAACAAGATGGGCATCTCCGACATTCAAGTCTGGTACACGGCCTATGGCGAACGCGAACAAAAAATGGCCGAAGGTATTATGCCTTCGGCCGATGATTTGCGCGCGATTTTGCGTAGCGATGAATGGGCGTATTTGACTGAAAAACTGGAAACCTTCGTTAAGAACTATAGTCAGAAGGTGATCCAGGCCACACGCGGATTCCAAATCTGATAGTCTAATTGATTAATCAGCAACGGCCGCCTTTGCCTTAGAAGGTTCACTTTCCGTTTTCTTGGCGGGTTCGCTCTCTTTGGCAGCTCCATTAGCCCCATTGGTCGAAGCGCCGTTGGTGCTTGACCCATTCGCTTTGGCCCCACTTCCGTTGCTATTGCGATTATCCGTGACGTAGAAACCACTGCCCTTAAAGACCACACCAACAGAACCAACGACACGCCGCGCTGGACCGCCACAAACAGGGCATTCACCCAACGGTGCATCGGTCATTCGTTGGCGTACCTCAAACTGGTGTCCCTGATCGGTACATTTGTACGTATAGGTTGGCATCTAACTAATCCTTCTTCGTTGATGATATTACAGTATATATGACTATTTCTTAGGAATGAATCTTACTTGTATCCAGCCGCTATTAATCTGGCCGCTTAAAGCTGGCACTATGCTAAACGAGTCACGTAAATTTTTCATTAGCAAAGGGCCGGTAAATGCTAAATTTTGAACAGACCGCAGGAATTATAGCGTGCTATCCCCAATTTTCAAAGCGAGGCGAAGACCGGGTATTAGCGGACAGCTATCGGCAGTGTAAACACAATCCGCGCTCCCCCTTCCGCGCGGTTTTCGGCCCAGATACGGCCGCCATGCGCTTCCACAATACCACGACTGATCGCCAACCCTAGCCCGGCTCCACCCGTCGCCCGACTGCGTGCCTGTTCGCCACGATAGAACTGCTCGAACAGATGGGGGAGATCGGCCGTCTTAAAACCGGAGCCGTTATCCTCAACGCTTACTATTGCCTCTTCAGCCATCCGCCTGACCGCCAGGTGGACGGTTCCCCCCACTGGCGTATGGCGTAGGGCGTTGCTAACCAGATTGCTGAGTACCCTGCTGATTTTGCCCGCGTGGAGCCAAACTGGGTCTACATCGGCGGCGACATCGCCGGTCAACTGGATTTGGCGCTGCTCTGCCAATGCCTGAAAGCTTTCCAGGCAATCAGAAACGAGGTCACGCAGCGAATGGGCCGATAGCTCAAGCTTGATCCCCCCTGCTTCGAGTTGGGCCAGTTCAAACAGGTCATCAATCAGCGTGTTCAAGGCCATCACATCGGCACGAATGTTTTGAAAATAACGACGGACTTCGGCCGGGTCTTCAACCAATCCATCATTCAGCGCTTCGACGCGCACGCGGATACTGGTTAACGGCGTGTGCAGGTCGTGGGATGTCCAGGCGATGAGATTGCGGCGCAGGGTGTCAAGTTCTTGTTGTTGGGCGGCCGCCGCCTGTAACTGCGCCGCCATCTGGTTGAATGAATCGGCCACCCGCGCTACCTCATCACGGCCGACGACCGTTATACGAGCGCTTAAATCGCCGGCCGCCAGCGCGTCGGCGGTCAGTGCCAGTTGGCGCAGGCTGTCGGTGACGCTGGCAGAGACAAAGAGGCCAAAGGTGGTGGCAATGATCGCCGCAAAGAGCAAGAGAACGCCACTGAGGATCAAATCATGCTCGCTGACAAACATTTGCCGTTGCATCACCCAGACGTTGAAGAGCGCCAGCACGGCCGCCCATACATAAGTGCCAAGTAAGGTCAGCCGCAGCGAAGAAAAACGTGCCCAGCGGCGACGATAAACGATGTAGGCAATGCCAAGGGAGATCAAAGAGGTAATCGCCAATGTTGTCACCAGCGAGGTGATCTCCTCCATGGGTGGGGCCATCAGCACCCACATCAGAACGGCCGCTACACCAAGTGCAATCACCCCTCCAACGAGGAGGATGCGCCAGGGGGCACGGCCGAACCAGCCGCTAAACTTATTTTCGGGTTGGGTAAAGGTTGTGGCTTGCATGAGGTTAGTGAGTAACGTGGCGCGATTTGCCAAATCGCGTTACAGCCCTGGCTCAAACTTATAGCCAACTCCCCACATTGTTAGCAGCCAAACCGGATTGCCAGGGTCTTTTTCGATCTTTTCGCGCAGCCGGCGGATATGGACGGTCACGGTGCTGGGATCAACATAGTCAGAGAAGCCCCAGACATGTTCTAATAGTTGGTTGCGCTTAAAGACCTGGCGGGGATGAGAGGCCATAAACCATAAGAGGTTAAACTCCGTCGCCGTTAGTTCTACTTCCTGACCATGGACGACAACCTGGCGGGTGTTGGGATCGATCCTCAATGTGCCATAGTCGAGGGGATGTTCGTGTTCTCCCAGCTTGCCGCGGCCGTGGGTGCGACGCAACACAGCCTTAACGCGAGAGACAAGTTCGGCCGGAGAGAAAGGCTTCGTTACATAGTCGTCCGCCCCCAACTCCAGGCCGTAAATGCGGTCCGTTTCCTGGCCACGAGCGGTGAGCATGATAATTGGCGTGTCAAAGCCCGGATTTTGCCGCAGGCGACGGATAATCTCTAGCCCGTCCACTTGCGGCAGCATCACATCGAGGACAATCAGGGCTGGTTTGGTATGATGGATAGCCGCCAGCGCATCCGTCCCATTTCGTGCCACCCGTACCTTAAATCCCTCGCGCTGCAAGTAGAGGCTGACCACCTCCGTTACCGATTGCTCGTCATCTACGACAAGAACGTCCCCTATCTCGGTCAACTTGCTCGCCATAATCAGCCATCCTACGACATTTTGGTGTATGGGTGTATTGGTCTATTGGTTTATAGCGCGTGATTGATTCACCCATTACCCACTTCCCACTATACCAGCAAAATCTTACAGAACGATAACACGATCCATGTAGCGCGATTTGCCAAACGCGAAAGCATCGTCAGTAATCCCAAGCGGAGCGAGAAGCGGCAGTCAAATTACTGAATAAACATCGCATCCCCAAACGAGAAAAAGCGATACTGCTCCCGCACGGCCGTCTCATACACCGCCAACACCCGCTCACGCCCCGCAAAAGCAGAGACAAGCATCAATAGGCTAGAACGAGGAAGATGAAAGTTGGTGATCAGTGCGTCTACAGCGCGAAAGCGGTAGCCGGGGGTGATGAAAAGATCCGTTGGCCCCTCAAAAGCGGCCGTCGGCCGCCACGGACAAATATTCGTCGTCTCTCCCGTTGCATCTCGTTGGCTGATGGTTTGCAGCGTGCCACTGATCCCTGCGGAACGAAGCGCGGCCGTCTCTAGTGTCCGCACCGCAGTCGTACCAACGGCGATAATCCGGCCGCCTGCTAGCTTAGCCTCATTAATTCGCCGCGCTGACTCCGGCGTCAATCGCGCCCACTCGCTGTGGATCACATGCTCCGTCACCTCCTCGGCCGTCACCGGCTTAAAGGTATCCAGACCGACATGGAGCGTGACCGTCTCAAATAACACTCCCATCTCACGCAGTTGCAGCAGCAGATCGCCTGTGAAGTGCAGACCGGCAGTTGGCGCAGCGGCCGAGCCTGCCGGTCGAGCATAGATGGTCTGGTAACGTTCGGGGTCGGCCGTTGTCTCGTGGATATAGGGCGGCAAGGGGGTATGGCCGACCTGGGCGAAATGGGCTTCAACCGGTTCATTAAATTCGAGAACACGCATGGATTCCGGCCCGGTGGCGGTGATGGTAGCAGTCAGACCGCTTTCGTTCCCGGCGTGGTCGAGGACAGTGATGGTTTGCCCAACCTCCAAACGACGGCCGCCGACCAATGCCCGCCAGGTCGCCCTATCTTCCTTTTCCAGCAGGAGCATTTCGACTTTGCCGCCGGTGGGTTTGCGGCCGAAGAGCCGCGCGGGGATGACCCGGCTGTCGTTGGCGACGAGGATGTCGCCCGGCCGTAGATAGTCGCCCAGGTTGTAGAAATGGTCGTGGCTGATCTCGCCGCTCTCACGGTCGAGCACGAGCAAGCGGCTGGCGTCGCGTGGCTCAACCGGCCGCTGGGCGATTAATTCCGCTGGTAGGTGATAGTCAAAATCGCTAACTTTCATAACTCGTAGGGACAAACGTCCCCGTTTGTCCGTGCAACCGAACGAATTGACAATCCGGAGGATTGTCGCTACTGGGTGCTGCGTTCGGGCGGCCAATGGCGGTCAATGTTCAGCCGCATTTTTTCTAAATAAGCCTGTTCCAGATCAATGCCGGTATAGTTTGCCAGCTTCAGGATATAAGCCAGCAAGTCGGCCAACTCATTACGCAGGGCTGTGTGATGTTGTCTGATCGTTTCCGGTAATGTTTCACTCAACGGCTGACCGCCCACTGCCAACCGCTTACTCTCTCCCCAAATCCGCACCAACTCCGTCGCCAGTTCGCCCATCTCCTCGACAAGGAGAATAAAATTAAAGAAGAGGTCGGGGTCGAAGCCCTTACTTTCATCAAGGCGACGGTGGAACTGCTGGAAGGCGGCCATATTGCCTTGTTGGAGCGTACGCAATTGCTCGGCCGCTGTATCGTCCTGACCATTTGCCTGCTTTGCTAAGGCTTCCTGGATCAGCTCTTTGATCAACTCCAGGTCTTGTGGCCGGGATAGATAGTCCAGATTGTCGGTCTCAACCATCAGCACCGGCACATCACTCAGGCGGGCCAACCAGTTGTCATAGGCGGCCGCCAACCGGCGAATATATTCCGGGTCCATATCGCGCTCATAGGGGCGGTCACGCAGGGCAATGCGTCGCATCAACGTTTCGTGTTCGGCCTGCAAATAAACGATCAGGTCGGGACGCGGGATTTTTTCGCTGAGGGCAGCGTGGACACGGCCGTACATTGCCAGTTCGTCATCACGCAGATTCAGCCAGGCGAAGAGTTCATCCTTGGCAAACGTATAGTCGGCGATCAACGAGCCGCGTTGCAGCGCACCGGGAACGGCCTGGTATTGCTGGTGATAACGGCTGAGCAGGAAGAATATCTGCGTTTGGAAAGCGTAACGGTCGCGATCCTCATAGAAGAAGGGCAGGAAGGGGTTTTCCTCAAAGACCTCCAGCAGGACTTCGGCCGTAAAATGGGGTTGCAAAAGCCGCGCCAGCGTGGTCTTGCCAACCCCAATGACCCCTTCGATAGCGATAAATTTATTGTTGAGCATAGCGGTCAAATAGTACACGGATTGACACGGATTGACACGGATTTTTAGTGCAAACTGATACGAAACTGCTTTAGCTAGAATGAAAGGAGCGGGTAAAATGCATTGGATGAAAGCATATTTGCCCTTACTTGCTAGCTATCTTTCCCTCCTCCTATTTTTGATCGCGTTAGTTGGTTGTAACGCGGCCGAATCCGTTGCAACGCCCACAGCGGCAGCAACAAATGTGGTTGCCATACCATCTACGACGGCCGAGATGGAAACAGAGATCGCCACAGCGGAACCGGCGACACCAGACCTGATGACACCAACGCCCGTGGCAACGCCAACACCAGCGACCGAACCGGTTGAGCCATCAGCGACCCCATCACCTGCCCCTGAGATTGAACTACAGGTTGGACAGTGGAGTAAGCTGGTTTATCATGCCGGTTTGCAGCAGGTTTTACTGGTGAATGGCGGGCCGGAAACGGGTAAACCACCCGACGATCCACTTGAATTATGGAGTTGGGATGGGGCGCGTTGGTCGTTGCTGAGTGCCGATCCTGATGGGCCACGCTGGCGGAACTTTGGTGGCGTGGCCTATGACACACAGCGGGATGTGCTGGTACTGGTGGGTGGGCTACAAGGGCGCGGTCGTCGCTTAAACGATACCTGGGAGTGGGACGGCCGCGATTGGGTGTTGCGTTCGGAAGCAGAGCCGGTCGGCCGCGAAGGGGCCGGAATTGCCTATGATGCTGGGCGTGGTCGTGTCGTCCTTTTCGGCGGTTCTAATGGTCGAGCGATCCTTCAAGATACGTGGGAATGGGACGGCGAAAGCTGGGCCCAAGTGAGCAATGAGGGGCCAACGCCGCGCTTTCCGGCGGCAATGGTCTATGACGAAACGCAGGGCCGCATCATCCTCTATGGCGGTCATTCTCCCACCGAAGATAACTTTGCGACCAATACGGGTGACATCTGGGCCTGGGATGGAAGTAGGTGGGAGGAATTAGCGGCCGTTGAACCGTATCCGGGCATTCGCTCAGCGACTGCATTGGTTTATGAACAGACAAAGGCGCGTTGGTTGCTCTTTGGGGGAGCAAACGACGAGTTTTACAACGACACCTGGAGTTGGGACGGCCGAACGTGGACTGAACTGGAAGTAGCCGGGCCGCCCCCGCGTTCAGGCCACAGTATGGTCTACGACGAAGCCCGGCAACGAGTCGTTTTGTTTGGTGGCGTCG
This sequence comes from uncultured Ardenticatenaceae bacterium, assembly GCA_964410625.1. Classification (GTDB taxonomy): domain Bacteria; phylum Chloroflexota; class Anaerolineae; order Promineifilales; family Promineifilaceae; genus CAYPHY01. Next base: position 172,240 of record CAYPHY010000003.1, read on the forward strand.
GCCGCCCTGGCGGCGAGCCTCTAACTGATATGTGGGAATGGGATGGCGAGACGTGGGCTTGTGTTGCCGGTTGTTCCTGACATGCATGGTATGTTGGTGTAATGGTCTAATGGTATACTGGTCTATTGGAGATGGTGATGCTCAAGTCACCAATACACCAATAAACTAATACACCAATATACCAATACACTCTATTTACTCAACTCCGCCCGCGCCAGCTCCACCTGATACGGTTTGTCAACGTCCATCGCAATTTCGGCATGGGGATTGAGAATCGCCTTGGCACGTTGGCCAACCAGACGTTCCATTGTCTCCTCTATATCGCGCAAGCCCACCTGCCGGAAGAGAAACTTGAGCATCATCCGCAATCCAACCACACGGGCGATGCGCCAGGCATGTTTGCGGGCATTGGTGATACCCTCCCAAAGCTCGCGGTTGCTTTCCGCCAGGCTGACTTGCCCGATAATGACATCCCCCCCGGCAACCTCTACCCCCTTGAGTTTGACAAAGGTGCGCCGCGAACCAGGGAAACGCGCTTCCATCACCTCGCGGCTGACGAAGTTGTAGTAGACGCCCTTGTCCCACGGCCGACACTGCTCGACAAAATCATCAATGATCGCGCTGGTGATCAGTGGGATGTCGGCCGAGCACGCCATCAGCACTTCAGCCCCCGGCCGATTTTCCTGAATCCAGCCAATCCCGGCGAGGACGTTGGAAACCATGCCACCCTGGTCAGGGAGATGGTAAATCGGCCGCTGGAAGGTCATGCCCATATCGCTGCCCAAACCAACAACCACAATATCTTCGACATACTGTGATCCCTGGAGTGCATCAACGACACGCTCCAACATCGTACGGCCGCACATATCGAGCAACGCCTTTGGTTTGTCTTGAATATACGGGTAAAGTGGGTCTTCCGGGTCCGGCCGACCACCGGCGGTGATAATACAGTGCATATAGTTATCTCAGTAAGCAGTAGACAGTTGACAGTAATCAGTCTCTCAGTCTCTTAGTCTCCTAATCTCTAAATCTCCAATCTCCAATCTCATTGCAGCGTATGCAACACCGGCCGCATGTCCAACTGTTGCAACATCTCGTCCAGTTCGGCTGGGGTAAGCGTGCGACCTTTGGCGGCAACGGCCGTGAGCGCCGCTTCCATCATATTCGTGCCGAAAGAACGCCCCTGAAAGAGAGGGGTACTCGTCAGCAGATGCGCCACGCCACGCTCCTTAAAGAGCCGACGGTCTTCCTCGGTTGTCGTATTCGTGACGATCACCTTGCCGCTCAAGTCATCCGGCATGTGGCGCTTGATATAGTTGCAATCTCCGGCAATCACTGTCGCCCACTCATACCACTCCGTAAAGCGCGGCACAATCTCCAACTGCTTATCGCCGGTGGGATAGAGGACGCTGATCGGCATATAGCCAATGATCGGCAGGAGGGTTTTGGCGAGGCGGCGGAAGCCCGCGGCCGAGCGAATGGGAATAGGCAGGCCGAGGGCGAACATCAAATCGCCATAGACAATCTCATAATCATGGTCTTCAAAGGATTGGGTCATGCCCAGGCGGTCGATGGCGGCCGTCAGCAGCACGCACCCCGACCGGTATTGCGGCCCCAATTCGGCGATCAGCGTGTCAGCCACCCGCCGTTCCAACGTCTGCTTCAGCCCGCTGCCATCCACAACTGGTGTTTGACGGACATTTTTTACCAGCTTGTGGGCCGCCCGAAGCGGGTAGAGCTTGCCAAAAGCATGGATATTTAGTTCAATGCCGCCAACCCCCAGCGCGTCTACTTTTCCATCCAATTCAGTAAACAGGGCCGTCGCCTTCTCCGCGTCGCCATCCGTCCCACGACGCTCGATGACCACTTGCTCGCCAAACAGTTCGATTTCCGTAGATTTGTTCCGTTTGGAACTGCCCAAACTGATGCTGACCGCCCGTTTCATTCGTTCCCTCCCCAGTGAGCAACAACGGGTATGAAAAGTCTTTCGCTTTCGGGAATGAGCGCGTAGGCCGCCCCGGCAGCGTGATCATGCTCTGGCATGGTGACCACATTGGTCGTGCTGTCGCTGCTGTCATCATCCGTTCCCGTCCAACTTTCCACATACCATCCATCGGCAGGGGCGGCCGTCAGTTCAATGAGCGTCCCCGCGTGATATTCACCAGCCTCACAACCAGGCGAATTCGTAGGCGAAGCTACCGGGTCGCTGCCCATACCGCTGTGGGTCAATGTGAGCACATAGCACGTAGGTGGCGGAGGCGGTTCAATTGCCTCAACGGCCGCCAGCGCATCCACACGACCCCAACCATAGACATTATTGGGGACACTGGCAGGCGTGTCATCGCCACAACCTTGAGTGGTAGTCAGTGGCACGGCCGTCTGCTCAATCAGCGTCTCTAACTCCTCTACCTGTCCGGCCAGCGTCGGTTCGGCGGCAATCAACAATGCGACGACCCCGACGATATGGGGGGAAGCCATGCTGGTGCCATTGCTGATACCATAGCCGCCGCCAGGAATGGCTGAACGAATGGATTGGCCGGGGGCGGTGATGTTTGGCTTGAGACGGCCGCTGCCATCGGCCGCAACCGGGCCGCGACTGCTGAAACCGGTGATCTGGTCAGACTCATTGGTTGCGCCAACCGTGAAGGAAGTCTCGTAGATAGCGGCCGGGGTAGCAACCGTTGAGCAACCTGGGCCACTGTTCCCGGCCGATTGAACGGTGACGATTCCGGCCGCGCGGACCGCTTCCACGACCTGTCGTAAAATGTCGGGCATCGTGCAACCTTCGATTTCGGGGCAACTCCAGGAGTTATTAACCACATGGGGGGCGCGATCCGGATCGCCGTCGGTCAGCGGATCGCCGCCAATGGGGTAGGGGGCGATGAACCATTCAAAACATTCGCTATAGCTGGCCGGAGTCCCCCATCCATCTTCCATATTACGACAGGCGATCCACTCTGCGCCAGGGGCCACGCCGGTCTGGTTGCTCCCGCCGTCATCCCCAACCATCGTCCCCATTGTATGTGTGCCATGCGTTTGGTCGTCGCATGGCTCCGGCACGTTGAAGCCACAGCTATTGCCGGAGGGAGTATTGGGGTTGTCGCCATGAATGGCATCGTGCCAGTTGTAGTTGTGATCGGCCGTTGTTCCATCCCAGCCTCGATACTGGTTGATCAAGGCCGGGTGCTCCCAATCAAAGCCCGTATCTTGCCCACCAACAACGACTCCCTGCCCCGTAATACCCTGCGCCCAAACATCTGTGGCATTGATTTGCTCCAGGTTCCATTCTGGGGATCGGAGATTGGAGATTAGAGACTGGGAGACTGGGAGATGGGAAGACTCTCCCCCGCTCCCCTGCTCCCCTGCTCCTCCGCTCCTCTGCTCCTCCACCGGCTGCCTAAGCTGCACCCAGGGATTCGCCTCAATCGTGGCAACGTCTGCGCGGCGGGCGATGGCTTGCACGGCCGTTTCGTCCCCCTTCGCCCAGATCATATTGGCAACCCAATAAGAGCGATAGGTGATCCCTTGTGCTTGCAGAAAGGAGCGAAGGGGTTGTTGGCTCTGGCGAGCAACGGCCGTCAATGTCTCGTAGACGTAATGACCTTTTTCCGATTTAGTGGGCCGGTTGGCCGCGCCACTGAGGTCGGCCTGTTCAGCCAAAACAATCAGAAATTCTGTCTGACCGTTGGCGGCCGTTTGTTGCCAGACGGCCGGGTCTACTTTGCTCTGCCAATCCACGGTGGCATGGCTGGATTGAGCGGCCACTGCTAAGGGTAGCATTAACATGGTTAGGAGGACAGCTATATAGCGCATAGGCCCCTAGTATAACAAAAGCGCGAGCAAACCATAAGCAAACGGATGCACGGGTAAACGATCCGTGTAACCTGGTTTTCGCGGACGGTAAACATCGTCCCAACGGGCTTTCAGAAGTATCATTGTGGTAAAGGAGTTATTGTGCAGAAAAGTAAGTTGACCGGTGTAGACGTGCCGGGACAAGAATCCACTCATGTAACGGCCGTTCTCCAGGGGCTGTTTGTTGCCTTTTTGTGGTCTACCTCCTGGGTTCTGATCAAAATCGGCCTCCAAGACATTCCTGCGCTGACCTTTGCCGGTTTGCGCTATCTGCTGGCCTTTCTGTGTTTGTTGCCCTTTGCGCTGCAAAGGAAACAGTTGTCCACCATTCGCCGTATGCCTGCTGCCACCTGGCTACGCCTGGCCATACTAGGGCTTATACTCTATACGATCACGCAGGGATCACAATTCCTGGCACTCTCTTACCTTCCGGCGATTACGACCAATCTGGTACTGAGCTTCAGCGCGGCCGTCGTCGCCTTGCTGGGTATGATTCTGCTGGCTGAACGGCCGACCATTTGGCAGTGGGGCGGGCTGGGGCTTTATCTAATTGGTGTTGTGGTCTACTTTTATCCGGCCGCCCTACCTGCAAACCAGATAATCGGTGTAGTGGTGGCCTTTGTTTGCGTATTGGGCAATGCGCTGGCTTCGATCCTCGGCCGTTCTGTCAATCGCAGCCAATCGCTAAGCCCGCTGACAATCACAATCGTCAGTATGGGCATCGGTGCGATTGCGCTGCTCACCATTGGCATTCAGGTGCAAGGATTTCCGCGTCTGACATTGACCCATTGGATCATTATTGTCTGGCTGGCAGTCGTCAACACCGCCTTCGCCTTCACGCTCTGGAACCACACCCTGCGCAGCCTTTCGGCGATGGAGTCGAGCATCATCAACAACACGATGATGATCCAAATCCCGATATTGGCTGTGCTTTTTCTCAATGAGCAGATGAGCGGCCGTCAATGGCTGGGCTTACTGCTTGCGGCCGTAGGTATCTTAATTGTCCAACTACGCTGGCAGCGAAAACAACGACTCAAGAGATCCATAGTTCATGAGCCGGACCAATAAGGGTCACTTCCAGTTGGTTGAGAAGATTACGTCCAACAATGGGTTCTATGTAAATGTGATAGCTTGATGGCAAATAAACGAGTCTACTCCCTATTTATTTCAGTCATTATTTCGTTGGAATTAATAATTACCGCCGTTGCTACTTTCCATGCGGCCGCCGGCACCCTCACCACTCAATCAATCCTCATTGACGCAATCCTTTATGATGGCTATGAGCTATTTGATGCTGATGAAGCGGTGCGCTTGCGTAATGTGGGCGATGAAACAGTGGATTTAAATGGTTGGCAACTGAGCGATGGGGGGACAACCACGGCCGTTATTCTCACGAATTTGCCCCTGGATCCCAACCAGGCTGTCTGGCTGACCAACGACAACACCGCCTTTGCCCGCCAATTTGGCTTTGCCGCTGCTCTACAACTCGACACCTGGCCTGGGTTTGCCAACGCCGGAGATGAAGTGATACTGCTAAACCCGGCCGGTGAGGTGGCGGATGTGGTTGTTTATGAGAGTGGAGACACAACCATTATTGGCTGGACCGGCGCAGCCGTGCAGCCCTACAAGGTAAGCAATGTCTTTGGTGAAGAAGGCCAAATCCTCTACCGGCGGCGCAGCCCACAGACGGGTTTGCCTGTGCCAGATAGTAATCAAGCAGTAGATTGGGCGCAGACCGGCAGCGATATGGTCGACGGCCGCAAAGTCCTTTACCCAGGCTGGGATGCAACAGCGGCCGACGACTACTTCTTCACCCACCGAATCACAACCACAGCGGCCATCACCCTTGCCATTGCTCCCGACAATGCCTATGAAACCCTCGTCGCGCATATCCACCAGGCACAAACGAGCATCCAACTGGCTTCGTTGACCTTTGAGCATCTTGGGTTGGCGGAGGCATTGGCAACGGCCGCACAACGTGGCGTAGAGGTTTCCGTTTTGCTGGAGGGTGCGCCGGTTGGCGGGTTGCCTGACCAGGAAAAGTACATTTGCCAGCATCTTGAAGCGGCCAGTGGCGCCTGTTGGTTTATGGGCAACGACACAGCACAACGCATCTTCGACCGCTACCGCTTTATGCACGCCAAATACCTGGTGATTGACGGCCGTATCGCCGTCATCAGCAGCGAGAACATGAGTCCCAACAGTATGCCCGACGATGATAAGCGTGATGGGACATGGGGGCGGCGGGGAGTTGTCTTGTTGACCGATGCACCGGAAGTAGTCGAGCATCTGGCAACCCTATTCGCCAGGGACAGCGACCCGGCGCGAATAGACATCTTCCGTTGGGATGCTGAACACCCTACCTTTGGCTCTCCGGCAATCGGCTTTATCCCGAAGCATGAGAGTGGGGGGATATCCTACACCGTGCGCTATCCGCAAGCGGCCGTTTTCCGAGGCACGTGGACGATGGAAATCCTCCAGTCACCAGAAAACAGCTTACGACTGAACAATGGACTGTTGGGGTTGATCGGCCGCGCTGGAGCAGGGGATACCGTATTGGTGCAACAGTTGTCTGAGCGACCCTATTGGGGGACCACAACCAGCAATGCGGCCGATGACCCCAATCTACGCCTGGAAGCGTATGTGGCCGCCGCCCGTCGTGGGGCAACGGTAAAATTACTTTTAGATAGCTTTTTCACTGACGAAAGCAGTGCCGTCAGAAATACTGCCACTTGTGATTATGTTAATTCTATTGCGCGAAGCGAACGGTTAAGGCTTAGTTGCTTATTGGTGAACCCGACCGGTTTGGGGATTCACAACAAGATGGTGTTGGTCGAGATTGACGGCCGAGGCTATATCCACATCGGCAGCCTGAATGGGACCGAGCTATCGAATAAGGGCAATCGCGAAGTGGCATTGCAAGTACAATCAGACCAAGCCTATGCGTTGCTGGCAGACCTCTTTGTCCGCGATACCCCATCGGTGGCTTATTTACCAACCTTGTTTCACAACTTTCAGGGCGCGGCCAACCATGTACTGATCAGCGAAATCCTATATGATCCGCCGGGACCAGATGATGCGGAGTTCATTGAGCTGGCAAATCCAACGACGGAAGTAATTGATTTAACCGGTTATCGCCTGGGAGACGCGGCCGATCCCACCCACTTTGAGGACATGCGCCTCTTTCCATCAGGGACAATCATCGCTCCGCGAGACACTTTGGTCGTAGCGACGGCCGCTACTGCCTTTCAATCTCAATACGGCCGCAACCCAGATTTAGAGATCATCAACAGCGACGCGGTCGTGCCGGATATGCTGGATGATCCAGCCTGGGGCGATCCGCAAGCGTTGTTACAACTTGGCAATATGGGTGATGAAGTGATCTTGCTGGGGCCAGAGGGGGAAGTGGTTGATGTCGTGACCTATGGCGCGGGAAGTTACCTCGGCGTTACCAGTTGCGCTTTGGTTCCCTCGTTTAACCAAAGCCTGGAACGCTTTCCATACTGGCGGGATACAAACGATTGTGCGCTGGATTTTCGGCCGTGGCCGTTTCCCAGCCCTGGCGTGCTTCCTTAAAAGACAACAACGGATTTAGAAATAAACGGATGGTCTTACTTGCCACTTGCTACATGCCACCTGCCACTCATTCATGCAACAGCCGATCAATCTCACTGCGAATGCTTTCCAGATCGTCGAGGCGCAGGTAGACAATGGCAAAGCGGATATAGGCTACTTCGTCTAGCTCCTTCAATTTGCGTATAGCCAGGTCGCCGACGACGCGACTTTTCACTTCGGCGCGGTTGACTTGCCGTAGCTCCGCTTCAATTTCACCGGCAATGCGCTCAATATCGGCCGCCGAGATCGGCCGCTTGGCACAGGCCACGCGCAAACCAGCCAGCAGTTTGTCACGCGAGAACTCCTCGCGTGTGCCATCCTTTTTAACCAGCATCGGGGTGGCGAGGATCGGCCGTTCATAGGAGGTGAAACGTTGATTACACTTGGTACACTCCCGCCGCCGCCGAATCCCGCCGCGCGAATCGTGGCTGGTGTCAATCACCTTCGTTTTCTTGCTATTGCAGTATGGACACTTCACCTTGCTATCCCTGAGCTGGTTATACCCTAATTTGTTAACTCGACAACTTGCGCCAACCCATTCAATGTGACAATCATATGATTGAGAACATCGCGGCCGAGGATCACATCTCTACTCTGCCGGTTGCCAACGACTCTTAGGGCCGCGTGAAAAAAAGGGCCAACCCTTAATGCGACTGTAAAGATATCGGCCAAATAACTGATATCAGCGCTACTACGGACTCGTCTCTGATCAACAGGCACAATGTCTAATCTATTCAGGTAACGTACCGGTATCATCGTTGCATCCGCACCGGAATCTACCAAAGCACGGAGCAGTAGACGATTTTCAGACGGAACGGAGGAGCTTATTTCTATCTCAACGACTGGTAAAGCAGGGCCGGCGTAAGCAGTGTCATAGTCATAGGTATATACAAGCATCGTTGTTACTCGGCGAAGCGTGGCGAACGAAAGTAATAAATTCGTTCCGGTTCAGTTTCGACCTGTCGAATCAACACAAATTTTTTGCCGTATTGTGCCCTGATGCGCCTTACTAATACGGCTAGGTCCTGGTCTAGGTCTACTAACTTACCTTGATGAAAGGCCACGTGATAGCCAAAGTAATCTCGTAGCAACGTTGGATGCATTGCCAAGAATGCAGCGCGTTCTCGTTCAAACTCTTCGTCAGGTATTGTGCTGCCAGGCTCATCAGCCTCATCAACTTCGGAAGGTAAAACAATAGACTCGGTTAAAAGCTGTTCTACCTCTTGCCGTCGAGATTTGGCGACCTGCTCGGCTTGCTGGTATAAATCGTCTGGAATCGTCAATAATACTTGTTTTCCCATGGGCTTCCTTTTGCAAGGAATTATAGCATAAGGTCACGAGGATTGGTTATGAATGCCATAGATGTTTTGCGATATGGTCACCTGACAGTGTTGGGGGTTACTGATAAATTGCCTTACGATGATTGGGAAACGACAGGGGTGGTGGGCTTTTGGTCGGTGAAGCATATCATCGCCCATCTCGCGTCTTTTGAGCTTGCCTTAGAAGAGGTCTTCTATTCGTTGTTGGAAGGGAAGGGGATGCCGATGGTGGCGCGGATGACGGCCGATCCCGAACAATTCAACACCGATGAAGTTGGACAGCGAGAGGGATGGTCGGCCGCGGAAACGCTGGACGAATACAAAGGCAATTACCGGCGCGTGATGGAACTGGCCCACCGGCTGCCTGCCGAGCAGTACCGGCAGACGGGGCTTTTGCCCTGGTATGGCCTGGAGTATGACCTGGACGACTTCATCGCCTATACATTTTACGGCCACAAGCGCGAACACAGCGCACAAATCGCCGTTTTTCGCGACCAGATCGGCCGTTGATCTTTCGCGATGGGGCGAGGCAACCGGAGGGATGCTGTTTGCTTTGCCGGTTGCCTCGCCCCTACGAAGATGCCTGCATTATTGACGCTTGCGGAGGAAGGCAGGGATGTCTACGTCGGTGAAGCGGAAGGTCTCGCGCTCGTTGTGGGTCGGGGCCGTCCGCTGTGGTGTTTCGACGCGCGTGGATTCACGTACCGGCGGCCGGTCGGGAATATCCCGACTTCCCTGGTTAACCTGGGACATGACAACCGGCCGCGCCGCCATTTGTCCGGCCATGTGGGAACTCATGTGGCGCATCGGCGTGGAATGGTCAAAGCCGGTGGCAATCACCGTGATCCGAATCTTCCCGGCCATCTTCTCATCAATCACCGCGCCAAAGATCAAGTTCACATCAGGATGGGCTGTCTCGCGGATGATCGCCGCCGCCTGATTGATCTCGAACAGGCTCAAGTCACTACCGCCGGTGACGTTAAAGAGAATGCCCCGCGCGCCGTCAATGGTCACATCAAGCAACTTGCTTGACAAGGCTTGTTCGGCCGCTACCCGCGCCCGGTCTTCCCCTTCACCAATTCCCACCGCCATCAACGCTGCGCCGCCGACGGACATGATCGCCTTCACATCGGCGAAGTCGAGGTTGATCAGACCGGGGACGGTGATCAATTCGCTGATGCCCTGGATGCCCTGGCGTAGGATGTCATCGGCCATGCGGAAGGAGTCGAGCAATGAAATACGCTTATCGGCCGTTTCCAGCAAGCGGTCGTTGGGGATGACGATCAACGTATCCACATGCTCCTTCAGTTGCTCGATCCCGGCTTCGGCCGACCGTGCCCGTTGTGGCCCTTCAAAGGTGAACGGCCGAGTGACCACGCCAATGGTCAACGCTCCGGCCTCGCGTGCCACCCGCGCGACGACGGGTGTGGCTCCGGTTCCCGTGCCGCCGCCCATTCCGGCGGTGACAAAAACCATGTCGGAGCCAATGAGCGCCTGGCGCAACTCTTCGGTGGACTCATCGGCCGCGCGTGCGCCCGTCTCCGGATCGCCGCCGGAGCCGAGGCCGCGTGTGGTGCGCTCACCAATGGCGATCCGCTGCCGTGCCTGGCTGCCCAACAACGCCTGCTGGTCGGTATTGATAGCGATGAAGTCCACTCCGGCGATGTTCTCGGCGATCATGCGATTAACGGCATTGCTGCCGCCACCGCCCACACCTACCACGCGAATCAACGCCGAGCCTTCCGTCGTGGGCATCCTTTGTACATCTCTTCCTCTTTGTTCGTTTTGCATCTTCTATACCCCTTCAAATTTGGAGATTAGGAGACTAAGAGACTGGGAGATTGGAGTTGTCCAATCTCTTAGTCTCTTAATCTCCTAGTCTCATTTTCTAACCCGGTAACAAAGTACGAATAAAACTACCAACACGCCGGCTCCACTCGGCCTGCTGTGACGTGCGCGGCCGATAAACGTGGTGATCGCTTAATCCCCAGCGTAGCAGACCAACACTGGTGGCAAAGGCAGGGCTTTGCAGTTGGTCTACCAGGCCGATAAGATTCTTAGGCAAGGCGACACGCGCCGGAACGTTTAAGATACGCTCGGCGATGTCGGTGATGCCACGCAATTGGGCAGTGCCGCCGGTTAATACGACCCCCGCTGGCAATAGCCCATCGTAGCCCGATTGCTGAATATCTTTCAAGATGTGGTTGAAGATTTCTTCCGCTCTTGCTTCAATAACATAGGCCAGATCTTGTCGGCCGACCTGGATCTTCTCTCCACCAAATGGCTCCACATTAAAGACAAAGGCAGGATCGATCTGCTCCGGGCGACAGTCGCCGTATTGAATTTTTACCTGTTCGGCGATTTCATAAGGTGCGCGAAGGCCGATGGCGATGTCGTTGGTGATATGGTAGCCGCCAATGGGGATGACTCGCGTGTGCCAGACCGTGCCTTGCTTATAGAGGGCTAAATCGGTAGTCCCCCCGCCAATGTCCACCACCAATACGCCCATCTCTCGTTCCGTTGGTTCCAGCACCGCTTCGGCCGAAGCCAATGCATTCAACACCAACTCATCGGCACGAATACCCACCTCATCGGCACAACGGGAGAGGTTGAGCAGCGCGGAAGTAGCGCCGGTGACGATGTGGGCTTCTACCTCCAGGCGATAGCCATGCATCCCCAACGGCTGGCGCACGCCATCATGATCGTCAATCACAAAATGCCGCGGGATCAGGTGGACGATCTGGCGATTATGGGGGATGGGAATCGCCTGGGCTGTTTCCAGAGCGCGTTCAATATCCTCAATCCCCACACCGTTGCTACTGTTGTGTAGCGCGACAATGCCGCGATTGTTGGTCGAGCTAATATGCTCACCCGCCAGGCTAACCAACGCTTGCGAAAGTTGATAACCAGACGTTTGCTCGGCCGCTTCCACCGCTGCTGCGACCGCGGCGGCCGCTGCCGGCACGTCAATGATCATCCCCTTCCGCATCCCGCTTGCCGGTTGGATGCCCAATCCGATGATCTGCAACTGTTGGTGGCGAATCGCCCCCACCAGCGCACAAATCTTCGTCGTGCCGATGTCAATGCCAAAGATGATCTCTTCCATGTTCCATTCCTCTACTAGTGGCGAGTGGAGAGCGATTCGTAGTTAGTGAATAGCTATCTAATTTATCCGCGAATTACTAACCACTCTCCACTCGTCACTCCTCACTCTCGACTCGCTCGATAGTACGGCCGCTCCTGATTACTAACGCCGATATAAGCCGGCTGAATCCCTCGACTTAATAACTCTTCGACCAGGGTTTCATAAACAACCAGTTTCTGATGCATGTTTTGTCCGCTGCCAAAGTAGACGCGCCACCCTCGGCCGTCCTGATAACTCAATCCGCCTGACGGCCGGTAATAGAGTTGGTTGATATTCGGCCGTAACTCGCGCAACTGAATCGCCCCGGCCAACACATCAGCGGAGATAAACGGTATCTCCGCCACCTGTTCGGCCGCTTGCTCAACCTCTTCTCCCTCATCTTCACCAATCTCCAACTCTCCAATCTCTGCTCTCGCCTGCTCAGAATCAATTTCCGACACAATCTCCAACAACCCCACCGACTGTGCCAGGGCGGGGAGGAGCCGGCCGTCTTCGTTGATCCAATAGGCCTGATCCCCTTCACGCCAGACGGCGACCGGCGTTTCCTCACGGATGCCGACGACGACGTTGTTCGGCCAGCGTAATGTGACGGTGGCCGAGATGACGCCGGGCAGTTCAGTGATGCGTTCGGCCGCTGCTTGCGGATTGGCGGCAAAGATGTGGCTTCCCGCCAATCCGCTGCGGGCGACAATGTTATCAGGGACAATGGCGCTTGTTCCTTCCACCGGAATATAGGTCAGGTAAAAGCGCGGATCGCGGCCGATCAGCACCAGCGCATAGATGGTAGCGGCCAGGAGAGCGAAGCTAATCCAGCGGGGCGAAAGCACCATGCCCCAGAGTGCAGAAAGCGGCTGGCGAATCCGTTGTTGGCTATTGCGGCGACGGCGTTTGTTGGCCGTTGACGGCATTTGAGCGCGTGGCGGCACGCCCAACGGCCGTCGTTTGGCCTTGCCCGGCAGCGGAATGGCGGTTGCCGATTGCACCCGGCGCATCCGCGGTTGTTTGCGTAGACGTGATTTTTTGTTCTTGGAAGATGTCATGATGCTTCGCCTACCTCAAACGATGTCCTGAAGGTCTGCTTTTCCTCGTGGCGTTCCAACGCCAGTTCGATCAAACGGTCTAACAATTCCGGGTAACTCAACCCACTGGCTTCCCACAGCTTGGGATACATTGAAATAGTGGTGAAGCCAGGAATGGTATTGATCTCATTCAGATAGAGTTGGGATGAGGCCGGATCGAGCAAAAAGTCAACCCGTGCCATTCCGGCGCAATCGCTGGCCTGGAAAGCCCGTACTGCGACCTCGCGCACTTGCTCAGAGATGGCGGTGGGGATGTCGGCCGGAATGATCAATTCCGATTCCTCCTCTGACCCAGGCGCAGCGACGTATTTAGCCACATAGTCATAGAAATCTCGTCGCGGCCGTACCTCACCCACGACGCTGGCTTGTGGTTCGTCGTTGCCGAGGACCGACACTTCCAGCTCGCGTGCCTTATGGATACCTTGCTCAATGATCACCCGCCGGTCATACTGCGTCGCTTCCGTAATGCCCTCTGCCAATTCTTCGCGAGAATAGCACTTCGCTACGCCCACGCTCGACCCCAGATTGGCCGGTTTACTAAAGACCGGATAGCTTAGCTTTGCCTCCACTTCATCAAGGGCTGCTTCCGGTTGGGCAAGCCAGTGACTTCGTGTAATCAGCAGCCAGGGCAAGACCGGCAGGTTGTTGGCAACCATCACTTGCTTAAAGATCGCCTTGTCCATGCCAACGGCCGATCCCACAACTCCTGCGCCCACATAAGGCACGCCTGCCAATTCCAACAACCCCTGTACTGTCCCGTCCTCGCCATGCGGCCCATGCAGGACAGGGAAGATCACATCCACCTCATTGAGCGAAGAAAGACCAGAAACCCCCGTTGGCGTATGATTGGCGAGGGCTAACAGTTGTTCCTCGCTGCTTGCCGCTGGTTCGGCCGCTTTTTCGGGGAGCAAAGCCAACGAACTAATCGGCGCATCACCAGCGGTCAACGCTGCGGCTACCTCGTCACCGGCAATCCATCGTCCCGCCTTGGTGACGCCGATGGGGACTATGTCGTACTTCTCCCCATCCAACGCCCGCAGCACCGAACGCGCCGAAGCCAACGAGACTTCATGCTCACCCGAACGGCCGCCAAATATAACCCCAACGCGAATCTTCCTTCCTGCTTTCATAAATTTTTTGCAACGAATTAACACGAATTGGCGCGAATTAGAACTGTTTTTAATTCGCGATAATTCGCGTAAATTCGTTGCTAATCATTAAAACTCCAATCGCCCACCAACTCCACTTCCAACTCCATCTCAATCCCAAATTGCTCGCGGACACTGTTCCAGGCTTCGGCGATCAGGCTGCGGATATTTTCGGCCGTTGCCGTGTCGTCGTTGATGAAAAAGTTGGCGTGTTTCTCCGAAATCATCGCCCCGCCAACGCGAAAGCCCTTCAGACCAGCGGTATCAATCAGATAACCGGCGTAATAGTTCTCCGGGTTCTTAAACATCGAGCCGACGCTGGCCCCACCCGGCTGTGTCTCCTTACGGTGGGCGGTGAAGCCGTTGGCACGGGCGGTCAGCACGGCCGTTGACTCTGGCTTCAACTCCATCTCCGCTTGTAAGACCACGCGGCGTGAACGAGGATGATCGCGCTCCGCTTTGAGCGTGCTGTGGCGATAGTCATAGTCCAACTCATCCCGATTGTAGAGCCGTACCCCAAGGCCCGGTTCCCAAATCATGGCTGCCCGCAAATTACTCCCCATATCGCCACCGTGAGCGCCGGAGTTGCCAACCACCGCTCCGCCGACTGTACCAGGGACGCTAACCGCCCACTCTAGCCCGCCGAGGCCGCGCGAAATACATTGCCGCGCCAGGGAAGAGAGGTTCAGCCCCGATTCGGCCGTGCAGATGACGCTCGCTCCGGTGTGGCGAAAAGTGACCTTGCGCGATTTGTTGAGGATCACCAGCCCGCTGATTCCACCATCGGCGACCAAAATATTAGAACCGCCACCGAGAACGAAATAGGGGATGTTGAGCGTATAGGCCAGTTCCACCGCCCGCTGTAGCTCCTCGGCCGAGGTGACCGACAAAAACAGTTCCGCCGGGCCACCCACACGTGCCGATGTATAGCGAGCCATAGATACGTTCACCTGCAATTGATCGCCGAATATCTCGCGAAATTGCTCGACCTTACTGACTGTTGTGGTTAGCTTGTTCACCCGTTCTCCCGATAAAATGTCAATTGACAATTATCAATTGACAATTGACAATTGTTAATTATTACGGCGTTGTTGCAATCCTTCCAACACCCACCGCCCAACCATATCCCCATCACCCGCGCCGAGGGTGATGACCACATCATCCGGCTGAAGGCGATCTAATAGATAGTCAGCCGCTGCCCGTCGTTCAGGAATGTGAACGGCGTGGGAATGATCCATCATTGCCAGCACATCGCTGGTGCTGATGCTGTCGTCTGGTTGTTCGCGGCTGCGATAAATGTCCAGCGCGATGACCCGATCAGCATGGTCAAAGCTTCCGGCAAACGCCTCCTGCAGCAGCCGTGTGCGGCTATAGGTATGGGGCTGCCACACGGCCCACAGGCGACGGCCGGGATAGCGTTGTTTGGCGGCCGCCAGATTGACTCGTATCTCGGTGGGGTGGTGGGCATAGTCATCTATCACCACCACGCCGCCCACTTCCCCAAGCACCTGGAAGCGACGGTTGACGCCACCAAAGGCGGCCAGGGCGCGGCGAATATCGTTAAAATCAATCTCCAGGTCTAAGGCGACAATGATCGCCGCCAACGCATTACGCACATTGTGTTCGCCAGGAATCCGTAAGCGGGCCAGACCAATCGTTTGTCCATCCTGCTCGACCACGAAGTCTGTCCCGCCGAGGGCATTCGGCCGGTAATCAAGGGCGCGATACTCAGCCTGGTGCTTTGTCCCATTATCGCCTAGTCCATAGGTCGTTACTTCGATGTCCGACAAACTCAATTCCGCCAGCAACTGTTGCACGCCGGGATCATCCTCACAGGCGATCAGCCGGCCGCCGGGAGGCAACAGTTCGACAAAGGCGCTAAAAGCTGCCCGGTAAGCTTCCGGCGTGGGAAACATATCGGGGTGGTCATGTTCAATATTGGTGATCACCGCCACCTCCGGCCGTAAGCCGAGAAACATATGGTCATACTCATCCGCTTCCACCACAAAATATGGCCCTTCGCCAAAACGGCCGTTGCTCTCCAGCGAAGGCACGATCCCGCCAACGATCACCGTTGGATCTAACTCCGCTTCCAGGAGAATGGTGGCGATCAGGCCGGTGGTTGTGGTTTTGCCATGTGTTCCGGCGACAGCGATACCAATGCTGTTAGCCATCAACTGCCCAAGCAGATCGCTGCGCTTCAGAACGGGGACACCCAACTGGCGGGCAGCGACCACCTCTGGATTGTCGGCGGGAACGGCCGAGGAGATGACCACGACATTCGCTCCGCTGATATGGGCGGCCTGATGCCCCTCATAGACGGTCGCGCCATTGGCTTGTAGCTCGGCCGTTTGCTGGTTCAGCTGCTGATCAGACCCGCTGACCCGAAAGCCACGGCCGAGCAGTACCCTGGCAATCGCCGACATCCCCGACCCGCCGATGCCAACGAGGTGTAGATGCGCCCCAGGTCGTAAGTGGAGAGAGCGAGAGGCTGAGAGAGTGGGAGATTGCGAGACTGTGGAGTGTCCACTCTCCCAGCCTCCTAATCCCTCACTCTCCGTCCTCAACATCTCCAATCCTTCACTCTCTAATCTCATACTCTCTCAGTCTCTTAGTCTCTTAGTCACCCAAGACTCCATCATAACAACACAACCAACACAAACAGCATCACCAGTACCAACATCACCGGAATGATGTAAGGGCTGGAAGTCAGTAAGGGAATGGGCAAGTTTTCGATCAGCCCATTCAGTTCAACGGCGGGACGAATCATGACATTAGACGGATAAGGATAGGGAATGTTCAAGGGGAACCTTTCCCAATTGCTGGCGCTGATCGCTTTGAACTCCAGAAAGCACCAAATGGAGCCAATGATCAAATATCCATTCACCGAACCGGCGATCAACCCTAAGATTTTTTCTTGTATCGTGTCGCGCGGCCGCAGCCGGTCTACAACCCCCCGACCAACAACCGCTGGCCCTTGATAGCCAAAAAAAGTGATGATCCCCATCGTGATCGCCAGAAAATAAAACTCCTGCCGCCATTGCTCCGGCGTGATGGTTACGCTGGCCGGATGGCCTAAGATGCCAAAGAGGGAAGGCCCAAACTGATTGAGGGTAAATAGCGCCAGGACAACGGCCGTGATCACCAATATCTCGCGCGTCCAGCCGCGCAACATCCCCATCAGGCCAAACAGTAGAACCAGTAACCAAAATATAGTGCCGAGGCTAATCATAAGTCGTTGTCTCCGCTGTGGTTGTCGCTATTGGCATGTCGCCGTCGAGCTTCGGCCGCCAGCAAACGGGCCAGATTCAGGGCGGCCTGGGGTTTGTCGAGCGAGCGTGCTGCCGCGCCCATTGCCGCCAATCGTTCTGGATTGCCCAAAAGATCGCGCACCGTTGGCAACAGTTCACCGGCCAACCGTTCATCGGTCAACTGCACCGCCGCCCCGCGCTCCGTCAGATAATCGGCGTTGACCTTCTGGTATCGCCAGGCGAAAGTCAGCGGAACCAGCACCGATGGCAGGCCAAAAGCGGGACACTCACCCAACATGCTCGCGCCGGAACGAGCGACAACGAGATCGGCCGCGCGAAAGGCCGCGCCCATCGCTTCGTGCAAATAAGGGTAGGGACGGTAGTAAGCTCGTTGCTCGGCCGAAAGCGTCGCCAGATTGGCCTCTGTTTCGGGCCAGGTTAATGTGCCGCTGATGTGGATAATCTGATAATCGGCCAACAGTTGCGGCAAAATAGCGATCAATGCTTGATTGATCGCCCGCGCCCCACGACTGCCGCCGAAGACAAAGAGCGTCGGCCGCTGCGGGCGCAAGTCAAACTGCGCCAATGCTTCCTCGCGGCTCAGTTGGGTTGCTGCCCGTATCTCCGGGCGCACCGGATAGCCGGTGACGACCATTTTAGCGCGTGGTACAAAGGCGGCCGAACCATCCGTCGTGCAGGCGATCTTCCGCGCGAAGGGCAAAGCGAAGCGAATGCTGGAACCTGGTTCCACATCAGGCAGATAGATGACGATTGGCACGCCGTGGAGCCGCGCCGCCAGCGTGACCGGCGCGGCAACGTAGCCGCCGGTCATCAGCATCACGTCGGGCCGGAAGCGGCGGATATAACCAGCCGCGGCCGCAATCCCGCGCCCCAGACGCGCCGCATTGCGAAGACGAGTTGCTGGCGGAACACCGACAATTGGGCCGCCGCTAATCGTTTTTAATTCCAGCCCGCTGCGCGGAACCAACGTTTCTTCCATCTCTCCCTTCGTTCCAATCCACAAAATTCCCTCTTGTGGGACGCCGAGATGTTGTAGCTCGGCTGTTGCTGCCAACGCCGGATAAATCCCACCACCTGTTCCCCCGGCGCAGACGAGTACCTTCATATTCTTAAAGATGACGGGGTGACAAGATGATAAGGTGACAAGGTGAGGGGGTGAACGATTACCCTGTCACCGTGTCACCTCTTCACCCTGTCACCCCCTCATCCTTCATCCCTCACCCTTCTTCCTCCCGTCACCGCCGCGTCGCGCGAGATGTTGAGCAAAATGCCGACACCAATCACAGAAATCAGCAGTGAAGAGCCGCCATAGCTGATAAATGGCAGAGGAATACCGGTGAAGGGGATCACGGCCGTGATCACCGCGATATTGACCAACGATTGGTACGCCAGCCAACAAGTGATGCCGACGGCTAATAGGAAACCATAACTATCTCGCGCCCGGCTGGCCGTCAGCAGGCCGCGCCAGACCAACAAGGCCAACAAGCCGATGACCAGCAGCGTGCCAAACAGCCCTAGCTCTTCGCCCAAAATCGCGAACGCGCCATCCGTATGGGCGGCAGGTAAGGCCCCAAACTTTTGGGTGCTGGCCCCCAGCCCGACGCCGAAAATGTGGCCGCGCCCCAGTGCGATCAACGCCTGTTGGACATGGTAGCTGGCGAGTTCAGGATCGCGCAAGGAGGTTGTGTAATCCCCCACGCGCTGGGCGGCGTGTGGGAGCGTAAACATCAGAAAGACAAAAGCCGCACCGCCGAGTAGCGCGGCAACGCCAATCTGTCGCCAATCGGCCCCGGCGATGAAGAACATCGTGAAGCTCACCAGGGCGATCAGCGCGGCCGTACTCAAGTCAGGTTGGCGCACCATGATCGCGCAGACCACACCAACGATGACAGAGAAGGGAATCAGGCCATAATTCAGAATTTTGATCCGGTCTCCTTTCGAGGAAAGCCAATGGGCGATATAGAGGATCATCGCCAGCTTGGTCAACTCCGATGGTTGGTAGGAGCCTTCGGAGATACCGAGCCGTGCGCCAAAAATCGTCTCTCCAAAAAAGAGGACAAACAACAACCCCGCCAGCGAAAGCAGCATCAGCGGGACGGAGAGATAGCGTAAAAGGTGATAGTCGAATTGCAATAGGACAACGGCCGTTGCCAACCCCAACCCCAACGCTACCGCCTGCCGTTTAATGTAATAGGCGGAATCATCTTTCGCCAACATCCCCAGATCGAAGGTGGTACTATAGACGACCAACATGCCGATGACCAACAGCCCGGCAATCGCCAGCAACATCCAATAATCAAAAACCAGCACCGGCGTCGCTGCCCTAACCCGCCCCTTTTGTCGTCTGTTCCATGTAATCGTTGCCATAGCCTTTTCCTCGGAGATTAGGAGACTTAGCGACCAGGAGACTGACAATTCCTCAATCTCCCAGTCTCCAGTCTCTTAATCTCTTGGTCTCCTACTCTCTATTCCTCTCACCAATTCCCGAAACCACTCCCCCCGCGCCGCAAAGTCCTCAAAGGCGTCATAGCTGGTTCCGCCGGGGGAGAGCAGCACCACATCGCCGGGTGTAGCTAAACCAGCGGCCGTCGCTACCGCCTCTTCCAATGTGCCAACGCGGGTGACGGCTGTGTTGCCGTTCAAATGCCGCTGTAACTGCGCCCCTAATTCACCAAACAAGACCACATGGCGCGTGCGGCGGCCGACCTGCCGCGCCCACTCATCCCAGACCATCTCCTTATCACGGCCGCCCGCCAGCAAAATGACCGGCTCGCGAAAAGAGGCCAACGCTGCCAATGCCCGTTCTGGTGCGGTGGCAATCGAGTCGTTGACGTATTGCACGCCGTTGATCGTGCCAACCAGTTCCAGCCGGTGGGGGACGCCGCGAAAGGTGCGGATCGCCTCCACCATCGCCTCGTCAGGGACCCCGGCCGAATCGGCCAACGCCACCGCTGCCAGCACATTGAGGATATTGTGACGGCCGCGCAACTGAATCTGCTCACAAGCGCATAGTTGCCGCTTTTGTCCCGCCTCGCTGAGCCAGATAAAACCATCGGCGGTGTAAGCCCCATCTGTGACCGGCTGTTCCAGGCTGAAGAAGCGCGAACGGCCGCGAACCAGCCAGCGCAAAGCGGCCGCGCCGGGATCATCGGCGGAGAGCACAGCCACATCTTGCTGCTTTTGGAAACGCAAAATATTGCTCTTCGCTTCCGTATAGGCGGCCATCGTCCGGTGGCGGTCGAGGTGGTTGGGGGTGATGTTCAGCACGGCCGCTATTTGCGGGGCGATCCCCTGCCACAGCTCTAGCTGGAAGCTGGAAAGCTCCTGAACCACCAGATCGCCGGGCTGCATCTGGTCGAGATCGGCGATTAGCGAATGGCCGATGTTGCCACCAACCCAGGTCGGCCGTCCTGAGAGCGCGGCCATATGCCCCGTCAGTGCCGTCGTCGTGGTCTTACCGGCCGAACCGGTGATGCCGATCACGGCCGCCGGTGTGCGCTTCATAAACTCGATGGAGTCATTGGTGATCGATATGCCACGCTCGCGTGCCAATTTCACCAATGGCGCATCGGCCGGGACGCCACCACTAATCGCCAACATATCAGCCCCATCCAGCAAGCTTTCCGGGTGTTCGCCGAGGACAAACATCAGCCGTCCGTTGTCTAAATCGGATAGCTCTTGCAGGGCGGATTGCAGTTTGGCGGGCGGCCGTAAATCAGAGACCACCACCGTTGCCCCCGCCTGCACCGCAAAGCGAGCCAACGCCGTCCCCTGGCGGGCCAAACCCAAAATAACCAACTTCTTCCCTGCAAACGTATCCATTAACTCAATCTCTAATCTCTTAATCTCCCAGTCTCCTAGTCTCTGAGATTGAGAGACTGGGAGACTGGGAGATTGGGAGACTGTTATACTAACGCCAGCGCAATCCCAACCATCGCCGTCAGGATGGCGACCAGCCACCATCTTTGCACAATCTGCGTTTCGCTCCAGCCGATCAACTCAAAGTGATGGTGCAGCGGCGCCATTTTGAACAGCCGTTTGCCCCCCGTCAGCTTAAAGTAAAGCACCTGCAACGAGGAGGAGGCCATTGATGCCAGCGGGACAAAGGCGATCACCGGCAAAATCAACCATTGGTTGGTCATCAACGCCACCACCGCCAACGCCCCGCCAAGTGCCTGGGAAGCGACATCCCCCATAAACATCTGCGCGGGTTTGGCGTTGTACCAGAGAAAGGCGAAGCAACTGCCGACGACGATAAAACTGAAGATGAGCAAAACTTGTTGCTCCTGTAAAAAGGCGATGATGCCATAGGCGACAAAGGCGGTTGCCGCTAAAATCCCGGCCAGACCGTCCAACCCATCAGCGATGTTCATCGCGTTGGCCGTTCCGGCGATGATCAGCGTCGCTATTGGAATATAGAGGATGCCGATGTCGAGTAGAACGGGAACGGTGGGAACGGCCATCAGGCCTCGGCCGTCATTGACCACAAAGTAGAGCGTCAGCGCGGCCGCCAGCGCGATCCCCAATTGGAACCAGATTTTCACCCGCGCCTTCATCCCTTCGCCCGGCCGCTTGCGCAACCCCTGATAATCATCAATGCCGCCCAAGATGGAATAGGTGATCATCACGCCAAGCGGAATGACCACACTTTCGGCGATCTCGATAGACTGCACCAACTGCACAATATTGACCACAACCGTGATCACCACTGTCCAGGCGACGATCAGAATGCCGCCCATCGCCGGAGTGCCCATCTTCACCATATGGGTCTGCGGGCCGTCAATCCGAATTTGCTTACCCAGTTTCAGGCGGCGCATCAACTCCACCAGGGGGCTGCCCCAAATGACAGCCATCAGGAAGGTTGCACCGGCCATTGTTAAGGCAACACCCATTAGCTTTTCCTCCCTAAGGCGGAGACGATGCGCGACATGCCCATGCCCAATGAGCCTTTGATCAACACAAAGTCGCCCGGTTGCACCACTTCTTCCAACAACGGAATCGCGCCCGGTGTGTCTTCAATCAGATGCACCTTATCGCGCGACATGCCGACGGCCAGCGCTTCTTGCCCAATCATCTTCCCGCGCCGGCCGACGGCGACTAAAATATCAGCGACATCGGCCGCTCGTCGCCCAATCAGCCGGTGGGCTTCCTCTTCCACCTGGCCCAGTTCCAACATATCGCCCAAAACGGCGATGCGGCGGCCGTCCAGGTCCTGCAATAAGTTCAAGGCCGCCATTGCTGAATCCGGGCTGGAATTATAAGTATCGTCAATCATAATAGAATCATTCGGCCCTGGAACGGCCACCAGCCGCAGTTGGTCGCTATTGGAGCTGAGGCCGGTGATAATTTCATCCCAGGACATTTTTTCCGCCAGACCAACGGCCGCTGCCCGCAACGCGGTGTGGACGTTATGCCGTCCCATCAACGGCACGCGCACATTGAGCGTGGCGCGGCGGTGGTGGAGCCGGAAACGAACGCCATCCAATCCCATGGAGCGAATATTGTCGGCCCACAAATCGGCGCTGGGGTCGAGGCCATAGGTAAACACTCTCGCCTTCGTGTGGGCACCCATCTCCATCACGCGCTCATCATCTTTGTTGAGAATGGCAACGCCGTCGGCCGGTAACGCTTCAATCAACTCGCGCTTGGCTTCGATAATCGCCTCCATCGTCCCCAAGCGTTCCAGATGCACCGGGCCGACCATCGTCACCACGCCAATTTGCGGCATTGCCAGGCTACACAGCAGGCCGATCTCTCCTTTGGCATACATTCCCATCTCGACCACGATCCGCTCGTGTTGTGGGCGGATGTTGAGCAAGGTGAGGGGCAAGCCGATCTCGTTGTTCTGATTGCCTTCCGACTTCAGCGTGCGGAAGCGGCGCGACAAGACGGCATGGGTCAACTCTTTGGTCGAAGTCTTACCGACACTGCCGGTGATGGCGATGACACGAATCGGGAAACGCGCTCGCCAGCTACAGGCCGCGCTCTGCAACGCTTGCAATGTGTCGTCCACCAGCAGACACAACGGCCGCCCACCCGCCTGTGCCACCTGTGCTTGCACATTCGATTGGCGCGTGTCAACCAGCACCCACTTGTCGCCAGAAGCGGCCGTTGGCGGCCGTTCAACCAACGCCGCAACCGCCCCACGCCGGAATGCCTCAGCCACAAAATCATGGCCGTCTACCTTCTCTCCGGCAAAGGCAGCAAACAGCGACCCGCGCTTAACCTCGCGGCTGTCAACCACCACCGACGCCACCCCCTTTTCCTTGCCGGTGGCCTCGTAATCTGTCAGTGCCGAAAGTATGTGACCCAGGTTTAACATCTCGCTAAGAAGGAGACTGGGAGATTAGGAGACTGAGAGACTCAAACTAATCTCTCAATCTCTCAGTCTCCTAATCTCTATTGATTCTCCCTCGCCGCCGCAATCTCCGATTTCAGCCGCGCCTCGTCGGGCGGGATGTCGAGCAGGACGACCAATTCTTGCGCCAGCTTAGAGAAGGCAGGCGCGGCCGTTTGCGAACCCCAGGGGGCCGAGGTCGGCCGGTCGAGCTTGACAAAGATCACAATCTCCGGTGCATCGGCCGGGAGCCAGCCGATGAAGGTGCCGATGACATCCGTTGGATGGTAAATGCCGTTCTCGGCGATTTGCGCCGTGCCCGTCTTTCCGGCTACGGTATAACCAGGGACGAGGGCGGCCTGTACTTCACGGCTGACGGCCGTGACCATCATCGCCGTCACTTGTTGCGCCGCTTCCGGGCTGACCGCCTGGCTGAGCACCGTTGGCTCATGGACAAAGACACCATTGCTGCCGTGAATCTCCTGCACCACATAGGGCTGCATCAGATAGCCATTGTTGGCAAGCGCGGCCGCGGCGGCCGTCATTTGCAGCGGGGTGACAGCCAACCCTTGTCCATAAGAGTCGGTTGCCAACAAGGATTCGGTCCACAGTTCACTGCCGGGGAGTGGCATCAGGCCGGAGGCCTCAGACATCAAATCAATGCCCGTCGGCCGTCCAAAGTTAAAGCGCTGCATGTAGTTGTAAAAAACGTCCGGCCCCATCCAGGTTGCCAGCGTCGCCGCACCCACGTTCAGCGAACGGGAGAGCAGCGTGGTCATATCCACCGTTCCCGGCGCGCTACGGTCCCAGTTGACGGTGCGATGCCCCCCTACTTCCAGGACGCCGTTATCTTGATAGGTGCTGTTGGGATTGACCGTACCGGAGTCGAGCGCGGCCGCCATGGTGATGATCTTCATCACCGAACCAGGCTCAAATTGCTTGCTGACCATCGGATTCAGCAGCAGGCTTTCCTCCGTCTCATAGAATTTATCTGGCGAGTAGCAAGGTTCGCTGGCCATCGCCAGGACCGCGCCGCTGCGCGGATTCATCACAATAATCGTCCCGCTGACCGCCCCATACTCGGCCAACGCTTCTTGTAAATGACGCTCGACGGTGTATTGGACGGTGCGATCAATCGTCAGTACGATGTCAGC
Source organism: uncultured Ardenticatenaceae bacterium (assembly GCA_964410625.1). Classification (GTDB taxonomy): domain Bacteria; phylum Chloroflexota; class Anaerolineae; order Promineifilales; family Promineifilaceae; genus CAYPHY01. Next base: position 197,161 of record CAYPHY010000003.1, read on the forward strand.
CCCTTCCCGCGCTGTGACACTCGTTTGCTCTTCCAGCGGGGAGATATTGACTGTACCGCTGGCTGCCTCTCCGGCCAATTCACTCTGGTAGTAACCTTCAACCCCGCCACCACCGTTGTTGTCGAAGTCTACATAGCCGAGAACGTGACAAAGCAAATCCCCTTGCGGATAAAAGCGGCGGGGCAACGGGTCAAGCTGCAACCCATCGGTATCATCCAGATTACGAATGGCGTCGGCGACCTCGGCCGACACGCGCCCTTCCAAAAGAACGTAAGGAGAGCCGGATTCCAACGCCGCCAGAATCTCATAGCGCGGCCGTTGCAAAATCGGGGACAGTTGGTTTGCCATCTCATCCGGGTCATTGATCAGATTGGGCGAGACACCGATCTGGTAATCCGCCTTGTTGGCCGCCAACACCGCTCCGTTGCGGTCGAAGATGATCCCACGCTGCGGCCGTTCCACCACCGTCACCTGGTCCACCACCTTCTGCGCCCAGATTTCATCTTGCAACACCTGGAAAGCAAAAAGACGGCCGACCACGACCAGCGTCGCCAGCGCCAATAGTCCGGCAATGATGAACATTCGTTTTTGTTGGCTACTGTTCATTCGCGCTTCCTTGTATCAGGGCGTTGACGCTTTGGCGGAGCGTCAACCAGACCGCTTCCCGCATCGTTTCTGGCGCGATCGGCGCTGTCTCGGCCGGTGCGGGGGGTTGGGGAGCCACTTCTTCCAGCGGGTAGCCAGGGATAACAATGTACTCGATCTCATCCGGTTGTGCCGGTTGGAAGCCCAGCCGGGTAGCATCTTGTTGCAGCCGTTCCAACGATTGTGCCTCGGCGATCTCCCGTTCCAGTTCGCCATTGACCCGCTTCAATTCGTCCAGGTCACTCTGCTGGATTTGTACCCGGCGGCCGATGGCGGCGATGCGGCTGGCCTGGTTCAAATAGATCGCCCCCAACAAAGCGGCCAGGACGAGGATTACACCCCATCCAGCGACTGCCTGGGCTTCGGTCAGCCAGCCCAGTCGCCGCGCCAGTTCACGCGCCTGGTTTCTAGGCGAAGCCATAGCCCACCTCCTTCCCAGCCTGCGGGGCGAGTCGTTCGGCCACGCGCAAGCGCGCGCTGCGGCTGCGCGGGTTGGCGGCGATCTCCTCGGCCGACGCCTTGATCGCCTTCCGCACCACCAATCGCAAACTGGCCTGCGCGTCACACGTGCAAACCGGCTGTTGCGGCGGGCAGATGCAATCCTGATTCAGACGGCGCATAAACTGCTTCACAATTCGATCTTCCAGCGAGTGGAAAGCGATCACCAACAAGCGGCCGCCCGGACGTAACAGGGAAACGGCCGCCTTCAATCCCGCCTCGACAAGCTCCAACTCCTGGTTGACAGCGATCCGCAACGCCTGAAAGACGCGCGTCGCCGGATGAATGCGCTCGCGTCGTCTTGCCTTTCCGGCAATCAGATCGGCCAATTCCTTCGTTGTCGTCAGTGGGCGGTTAGCGACGATCAGCCGAGCCAGCCGTCGGCTGTGCGGTTCTTCACCATAGCGATAGATGAGATCAGCCAGCTCTTGTTCGGGGAGGGTGTTGAGCAACTCGGCCGCCGTGGTTGGTTGCGCCGGATCAAAGCGCATATCCAGCGGCCCTTCCTTTAGAAAGGAGAAGCCACGCTGCGGATCGGCCAGTTGGCGCGAGGACAAGCCCAGATCGAGCAAAACACCGTCAACGGGCGCAAACGCCATGTCGGCCGCGACTTCCGCCATCTGGCTATAGCTGTCGTTGACAAAGTGGACACGCCCCTCAAATTCAGCGAGCCGTTGCCGGGCAAAGGCGATCGCTTCCTGGTCGCGGTCGAAGGCCAGCACCTGCCCATCAGGGGCCGAGCGTTCGAGCAAACCCAGCGTGTGACCACCAGCCCCGACAGTGCCGTCAATATAACGGCCGCCGGGGCGAGGCTGCATGAACTCCATCACCTCATGGTATAAGACCGGGACATGGCCCTCTGCGTCATCCACTCCATTTGCCATCGCTAACATTGTCCAAAAAACCGACTTCCTCTACCGAATAGACCAATAAACCACTACACCAATATACACAGGGTCGTTATTTAGATTCCCAACGCCTGCCAACGATCGGCCGCTGGTTCGCTTTCAATCGTTTCACGCATCACCTGCCACAAATCGCTGTTCCAAATTTCGGCGTAATTAAAGTTGCCGGTGATCACCACTTCCCCGTTTATCCCGGCAAACTCGCGAAGATAGGGAGGAATTAAGATCCGTCCTTGCCGGTCGGGGACCAGGTCTATCGCTCCGGAAAAAACACGGCGGCGAAATTCACGGGCGTTGGGGTCGGCCATCGGCAAGCGATTGACGCGCTCGGCCAACTCCTGCCACCCTTCAAGCGTAAAGGCCATCAGGTTTTGGTCAAAGCCGCGCGTCACCACGACCCCGGCCGCCAACAGACCGCGAAACTTGGCCGGGATGGTCAGTCGCCCCTTATTATCAATCGTGTGTGAAAATTCGCCTAAGAACATCTGCTTCTTTTAATAGAACTTCTATAAGCCACTAAGCAACCGGGTTTCTGTCAATGAGTGGTTTTCTTCTTTATAAAAAGCAGAGAGACCCGATTTCTAGTTATTAGAACAAATGTTCGCATTGCTCCATTTTAACATGGTTTTCGTCAAACGATGCGCTCATTTGCCCCACTTTGCCCCACTTTTCACCACAATATGCCATAGTATACACCATCCCCCTGTTTATGTGAAGCGAATCCACCACCAATTAGATTAAAATATTGAAGATGTATCTATTTCTATATCTGTTGTTGTCATTATGGCTTAAATGGACATAATAGTGGGCTTAGTTGACATATCTCACACAACTTATTTATCACTTTATTGGGTCGTTGATAGCGTTGATGAACGACAATTGGAAGCACCACTGTCTGGTTCCAGCTTGTAGATGAAAAGGGGCGTGAAGGGCAAGGCTTGGCGCCAACTATCAGCCAGGGTGGAAACAGCGTGGTTGGAGGGAAGAGATGAAGAAATACATCCACATTTCTGTTTTGTGTCTTAGCGTGCTGCTTTTGCTTTCTGCTTGCCAGCTTGATAATAATCCCGCCCCCACACCAACAATCGCGCCCCTCACGGATAGTGGGGATCAGGTAGCACAAGGCGACGCTTTGCCTACACCAACGGCCGTCGCTGCCAGCGGCAATGATGATTCGGGCGTATCCCAACCCCAACCGGAAGGAGAAGGGGGGGAAACGGCCGCCACTGGTGACGCTTACCCCGCACCCTATCCCGCTCCAGGCGAAGGGACACCGGAGGCTGAAGAGTCGCCGACGGCCGAAGCGTCGCCCGATGCGCCGTCCGATGAGCCATCACCGACCAGCACAGGCGAGGAAGCACCAGAGGCAACAGAAACGGCCGAAGCCACACCAGAAGCCAGCCCAGATGCCACCACCGAGCCAACGGCCGCCCCAACAACCGTTCCGGTTACACCAGGGACGACGATTCAACATACCGTGACCGAAGGGGAATGGTTGTTGCAGATTTCACGCTGCTATGGCACGAGTTATGCGGCCGTTCTCCAGGCGAACCGCAACATCGCCAATCCTAACCGGATATTGCCAGGGTGGCAGGTGACCGTCCCCAACGCCGGAAGCCAGGGGGCGATCATCGGCCCGCCCTGTGTGCTCCCCTATGTGGTGCAGCCAGGGGATACTTTTGGCGCATTGGCGCAACGGTACGGGACAACGGCGGCCATCTTACAACTGGCGAATCCGGGGCCATTGCTCGCCGGAGAGACGATCTTCGTGCCAAACATCGCTGCCGAACCAACGCCGACGGCTACACCAGCGCCATAGTTAAGCAGAGGGTTTAACGCAGAGGCGCAGAGAGGCAGAGACACAGAGGATTGTATTCATTATCCTTTCTCTGCGGGCCTGCGTCTTTGCATTATTTGATTCAGCTAGTTGTTTTATCTCGTGATTGGCCCCGAGGTGGTCTCTGTGTCGCTGCCTTCGGCCGTTGCTGCGGCCGCGTGCATCCAGGCGATCAAATCCTCAATCCGGTTGCGCCGGTAAAGGTACTGTAACAGGCTGCGAACCTTTTCCTTTTTGCTGCCTGCCCCCAGCGTCTCCCAATCAATACCCAGATCGGCCGCTATTTGCTCTAACTGTCCCAGATCATAGTGCGCCAGCAAATATTGGCGCAAGACCGTCGGGGGGGATTCGGCATTCACTTTTTCCAGGCGTGGCAAATGCTCCGGCGGTAGGGGGGTAAGGATGCGTTCAATCGCCAATGCCAGCGCGTGCCCTTTCCCTTGCTGCTCGGCCGTGTCCATAATGTTGATCGCCAATTGGGAAAGATTTTGGTCAAGCGTGACCACTTCCGATTCGGGAATTTCCAGATCAAACATCAGGTCGAGCACATCCTCGCGGCCGAAGCGTTGCCGTATCTGGTCATAGAGCATCTGCCGGTCAACGCCCAGGTCGTCACGCGTTTTGGCTGCCGGTATAGCCGTGGTAGGGGCCGCGCGAACAACCATCGGCACGCCTCCGGCCACTCGTTCCGTTGGTTCGCCAACCATCGGCCGCAGCATCGCCCACAACCAGACTGCACCACCGGCAAAGAGAAACCCGGCGATGATATAAAAGAAGAAGCCCAAATTACCGAGCATCTGTTCCCGGTTGAATGTGCCGAGGAAGGTATCCAGCAGGACGGCCGTTGTCACCGCCAGCAGCCCAATCGCGTTGGCCGGTTTCGGCCGTCGCAAAAAAAGGACCAAAAAAGCGATCACCACGATCAACTTGAGAATGATAAATACGATCATAAGCGGATGGATTGTAGCACTCGCCTTCCGTTCGGCAACTGTGCTATGATTTCAGCAATGGATTAAGAAATAAACGGATTGCTTAGGAGCCGTGTTGCTTGTCCATCATGCCTTCTGAGAGGTGGCGATTTGCAACTATGGAGCAGATACCGCGTAGTACAAGATATGAAAACCCGCGTGATCCGCGTAACTGTTTACAGAGGAGAGCTAAGAAGTGACGAAAAAAACAACCAATAACCGCGTGAAAGAGCCGGGCTTTTGGGCTGAGATTTGGCAACAAGTGCGTTTAGTCTACTATCTGATGCGCGACCGCGATGTACCCATCTATCTGAAACTCCTGCCCTTTTTGGCGCTCGGCTATCTCATCTTTCCACTTGATTTCCTGCCTGATATTGCGCCGGTCATCGGCCAGCTTGACGATCTCACGGTGTTGTTGCTTGGCGCAAAGGTCTTTGTCGAACTGGCCCCGCAAGATATAGTCGCTCGTTATCAGGAGCAACTACGCCAGGGTGATGGGGTGTCGGAAAAAATCATCATTGAACACCCGGAAAAGGAGAAGGAGAAGGGATGAGGGTTGAAGGATGAAGGGTGAAGGATGAGAGCGCTTTATCCTGCTCCTTGAGTGCTTGCCCGGCGTAGTCGCTGTTGCAGCGTTTGGAGCAGTGAGCGGATTTCTTGGATAGGGAGCAGCCACGCGGCCGCTCCATAAACAAGCACACCCGCCAGTCCGCCCCCGCAGACCAATAGCAGACGGCCGATGACCGTGCCACTTTGGGGCAACACGGCTTCCAGTCCATAGACCGTCCCATAAGCAGCCAACCCGCTGGCAACGGCCGCTACCAGCGACTTCAATGCACTGCCGACCACGCCATATCCGGCCAGCCCACCCAGCTGCCGCCGCAGCAGCCAGACCATCACCAGTGCATGGACCACATGCTTCACCGCGTCGGCGACCATCAGGCTGAGCAACCCCAACGTCTGCAACAACAGCAACGCTGTCGCCGAATAGACCAGAATGCTGAAAAAACCGACCAACGCCGGTCGCCAGGTATCCTTGCGAGCGTAGGAGGCAAAGACCAGCATCTGGTCAACGGCCGCGAAGGGCATCCCGAAAAGATAGATACGCAAGACGGTGGCGGTGCGTTCGGTGTCTTCGGCCGTAAACTGCCCATATTGAAAGATCAGCATCATGATCGGCACTGCCAGCGCAAATAGGCCGGTGGTCGCCGGCAGGATCAGCGACAGCACCATCCGCAGCCCCTCAGCTAATGTTTGTTTGAAGCCCTCCAAATGCTCCAACGCCTGTCGCGAAAGGGTGGGCAGCGTGGCAATGGAAAGCGCCGTCACCACCAGGCCGATGGGAAACTGGTAGAGCGTGGTCGCATAGTTCATATAATTGAGGCTGCGGTCGCCGGTACGGATTGCCAGATTGTAGCTCAGCATAATCGCCAACTGGTTGACCACCAACCCGGCGAGGATAGGTGCATACAGCTTCAGAATGCGGCGAATAGCGGGATGTCGCCAATCTAATCGCCAACGAAAACGGGCGTCACGCAAGGCTGGTAGTTGCAGCAGGACTTGCAATAACGACCCCAGGAGCAGGCCCCAGACCAGGGCATCAATTTCCCCCGGCCAAAGCAAAGCAACAACGACAATCGTGCCGTTAAAGGCCGCACCGATGAAGGCAGGCAGCGTAAAACGGCGCAGGGCGTACAGCACGCCGGTTAAAATGCTGGCGACGCCGAGGAAAAAGACGGCCGGTGTGGTCAGGCGCATCAGGTGGATGCTGGCCGCCGATAGTGCCTCATCTTGAAAATTCAGTGTGCCAACGAGCCAGGCCACTTGCGGCGTAAATAGCTCCACCAGCCCGATAACCAGCAGCAAGACGACAACGGCCGTGCTAAGCACCATGCTCAACACATCCCATAGCTCCTCCCGCTTTTCTTTTGTCGCATAGTCACTAAAGACGGGGACGAGCGAGGAGTTGACCATGCCGCCAATGATTAAATCGAAGAGGCTGGTGGGGACATAAGCGGCCGCCTGGAACGCGGCCAGCAGCGGAGAGGTGCCAAAGAGTTGCGCCTTCACCATTTCGCGGGCCAGACCAAGGACGCGGCTGGCGATATTGCCGATGGAGAGGATAGCCGCCGCGCGGACGATCCCTGTACTGGTTTCCGGGTCGCGGCCGTCGCTAACCGGATCTGTATCACCAGTGGCGGCCGTAGATGGGGGAGTGATGCCGGTTACGGGGATGGGAGAAAGCTCAGTTGTTGTTTCCGACCCGGTGGAATCGAGCATAGGGTGTGTCCTTACGGCCGCATTCTAACTCTTCCTGCCCCTGGTCGCAACAACGCCTCCCCCGCGCTCAGGCATTGTTTACCCATTGTTTATCCAACGCCGTTATTCGTACAGCGATTTTCCTAAATCGCTACCGTAGCACGGGCAAACAACCCGACCTACCCCTTTTCAATTGGCGCGGTTGTCTATGCGATTTGCCAAATCGCGCTACAATCAAGGGAAGAAACTGAATCAGCCGGATAAACCGAACAATCTATAAAATCTATGTCATCACAAGTCACAAAAACAACATTAGACAACGGCCTGACGGTCGTGCTAAAAGAGATGCACCATGCGCCTGTCACCACTTTCATGGTCTGGTATCGGGTTGGCAGCCGCAACGAACGGCCGGGGATCACCGGCATTTCCCACTGGGTCGAGCATATGATGTTCAAGGGGACACCCCGCTTCCCCGGTGAGCAGCTCGACCGGATGATCTCCCGCGAGGGCGGCTCCTGGAATGCCTTCACCTGGTTGGACTTCACCGCCTACTATGAGACCATGCCTTCCAATCGTATAGATATTGCCTTACAGCTAGAGGCTGATCGGATGGTCAATACCAACATGGAGGATGAAGAGGTCGAATCAGAGCGCACGGTCATCCTCTCTGAACGGGCGATGTATGAGAACGACCCGCGCTTCTTGCTGAACGAGGAGCTATCGGCCGCTGCCTTTCGCGTCCATCCTTACCACCACGAGGTCATTGGCGACATGATTGATCTGCAAACGATGACTCGTGACGATCTTTTTAATCACTATCGTCGCCACTATGCGCCCAATAATGGGATTGCGGTTGTCGTCGGCGATTTTGAAACGGCCGCCATGCTCGGCCGTATCAAGGAACTGTTTGGCTCCATTCCCGCCGCCGAGCCGGTGGCCCCAGTCCGGCGTGAGGAACCGCCGCAACATGGGGAACGGCGGGTGACGGTCAATGGCCCCGGCGACACCAGCTATATCACCTATGCTTATCGCGCTCCCAACGCCACCCATCCTGACTACTACCCCTTCGTTTTGCTCAACGCCGCCTTTGCCGGAGGGAGCAGCCTGGGGATGTTTGCCGGGGGCGGCTCAAACCGCAGTTCGCGCCTCTATAAGGCATTGGTCAGTACGGAGCTGGCGGCCGGTGTCTCCGGCAGTCTTGGCCCGACCATTGATCCTTATCTCTATACCGTCCATGCCGTTGTCCGCGCCGGGCGCTCGCTGGCCGAGGTCGAGGCTGCCCTGGACGCGGCCATAAACAGCCTGGCGACAGAGCCGATTACCGAGGCGGAGCTAAACAAGGCGCTCAAGCGGGCGAAGGCGCAATTTGCCTTTGCTGGGGAGAGCATTTCCGGGCAGGCGCAAATCATCGGCGCGGCCGAAGCGACCACCGGCGACTACCGTTGGTATGAAACCGTCTTAGACAAGCTGGCTGAAGTGTCGCTCGACGACATTGAGCGCATCCGCCAGACTTACCTGCACAAGAAAAACCGCACCGTAGGCATCTACGAGCCGGATGTATAAGCACAGCGCCCTGTGTTAAAATGGGTATCCATGAGTGGACAGGCAGACCTGATTAGCGATCTGCAGACGCTCGGCTCTATCTCCGAGACGCTCAACCAGGCGGTTGATGTCCAGGGCGCATTAACCACTTCGTTGGCGAAGCTGGTAGCGTTGATGGGACTGGAGACGGGCTGGATATTTCTGCGCGATGAGACGGCCGTAGACCGGTGGGATGGCCGTGGTTTTCGCCTGGCTGCCCATTACAACCTGCCCCCCGCCCTGGTCGTTACCAGTCCCCGCGCATGGGATAAGAACTGTGATTGCCAGGGGCTTTGCCTGAATGGGAAGTTGACGGAAGCTTATAATGAAGTGCGTTGCAGCCGTCTGGCCGAGGTTAACGGGGAGCGCTATGGGCTGAACGTCCATGCCTCCGTGCCCCTTCGTTCGGGCGAGGAGATATTGGGCATATTAAACGTCGCTGCTCCGGACTGGTCTTCCTTTACACCGCGCTCTTTAAGCCTGCTGACCAACGTCGGCAATCAGATGGGGGTGGCTCTGGAGCGGGCGCGACTGTATGACCTGCTACAGGAGCAGCGCATCCACGAACAGGCCGCCCTGCTCGATTTGTCGAACCAGTTGCTCAGTCGTCGCAACCTGAACGATTTGATGGACTATATCGTCAATGAGGTGCGTACCCTGTTGCGGGCGGACGCCTGCTCCTTAATGATGCCGGACGAAGAATTGCACTATCTTCGTTTTCGCGCAGCGTCTGGCTGGCGGATTGACCCTGTGGAGCATGGTTATCAAGTGCCGCTGGACGATAGTTCCGCTTCCGGCCGCGTGACCTACACGCAGCAACTGTTGGTGATTGATGATTTGGAAACCTACTATGCGACGGCCGATTCCAACTCCGGTGATGAGCTTCGCCGTTGGTTGTTGCAAGAAGGTTTTCGCTCGGCCGCCATCGTCCCGTTGGTCGTGGATGGGCTTTCCATTGGCACACTGGCGATTGACAGCCGCGAACCGCGCCGCTTCACCGAGACAGAACTGCGCCTGCTGCGCCTGATGGCTAATCAGGCAGCCATTGCCATTGAACAGGCGCGGCTGCACCAGGAAGAAATCCGGCGGCAGCGGATTGAAGAGGAGCTGGCCGTCGGCCGACAAATCCAACTGAGCATGTTGCCCGATACCTGCCCGATGCTCGAGGGTTGGGATTTCGCTTCTGATTATCAGGCCGCCAGTCAGGTTGGCGGGGATTTTTATGACTTCTTTCCCTTGCCCGGTGATCCGGGACGCTGGGGCATCGCCATTGCCGATGTTTCCGATAAGGGTGTTCCCGCCGCCCTCTTTATGGCCCTCAGCCGGACGACCATTCGCAATGTCGCCCTGCGCGGCCGATCCCCTGCCGAGGTACTGACGTGGGCCAACCGCTTCATCCAGGAAGACAGCCAGGCCGATATGTTTCTGACCGCCTTTTACGCCGAGCTAGATAGTCGCCATGAAAGCCTGGTTTATGCCAATGCCGGGCATAATCCGCCCCTTTTTTGGCAGGCGTCAACCGGCCGTTTTTCCGAGCTTTCGGCGCGGGGCATGGCGCTTGGCGTGTTGGAAGATATACAGATTGAGGAGCGCGTCACCATCTTTGAGCCGGAAGACGTCTTGATCATGTATACGGACGGGATAACGGAAGCGACGAATGCCAACATGGAAGAATTTGGCACACAACGGCTGCGGGCGGCCGCGGCCGAGCTGTTGCAGGCGGACCCGGCCGCCACTTCAAATGAGATTGTGACCGCGATTAAGATGGCCGTAAACGCTTTCACCGGCAGCTTGTTGCCCCAAGATGATATGACGCTCTTTGTAATTAAACATACGCGCGAAATTGATGAGTGAGCGGACTTTGGTATAGTGGTGTATTTGTGTATGGGTATGTTCGTTAGTTTAACATTATGCTCGAACTTCTCTCAACAACAGTACACCAATAGACCAATAACTAATATGGTTAGGACTTACGCAGTTCATCATTTTTCCGACACGAATGACACGAATTTCACGAAGATACCAGGTAAAGTTCGTGTTATTCGTGTCAAAAATGCGTAAGTCCTAATAGTAATAGGTATGAAAACAAGGAAAAATATATGTCTAAGAATGCCTATCCAGGGCCAGAAACAATTCATCGTCACGTAATGTCCAATGGGATCGTCGTGCTGGTCTATGAAAACTTTGCCAGCGAATCCGTGGTGGTTGATGGTGTCTTGCGTGCCGGGGCTTTGGCGGAACCGGCGGAAAAAGCGGGGCTGGCCGACTTCACCGCCGACCTTCTGATGCGTGGCACGCAGAGCCGCACCTTTGAAGAGATTTACGAGGCATTGGAGTCGGTGGGGGCCAGTTTATCGTTTGGCAGCGGCCGCCACACCACCAGCTTCTCCGGCCGCAGCCTGGTCGAAGACGTAGACCTGATTTTGGATTTGCTCAGCCAATCGCTGCGCCAGCCCACTTTTCCCCAGGCGCAAGTTGAGTTGGTGCGCGGGCAAACGATGACCGGCTTGCAGATGCGGGCCAACGACACCCGGCGCATGGCGCGGCTGAAGTTCTTCGAGTTGCTCTATAATGGTCATCCCTATGCTCGTTCAACAGCCGGTTATTTGGATACCGTTCCATCAATCACCCGCGATGACCTCGTTGCCTTCCACCATGATTATTATGGCCCGCAGGGGATGATCATCGCTGTCGTGGGGGCGATCAAGAATGAGGATGCTTTGGCCAAGATCGAAGGCATCTTGGGTGATTGGCGGCCCGAACAGCAAAAAGCAATGCCCGCCGTGCCGGACGCGCCACGGCCGCCGGAGACGATCCGCCAACACGTCGCCATGCCAGAAAAGAGCCAATCAGACCTGATCCTCGGCCTGCCAGGCCCGCGCCGCGCCGCGCCAGACTATCTGGACGCCAGCCTGATGAACACCATCCTCGGCATCTTCGGCATGATGGGGCGCATCGGCAAATCGGTGCGCGAGGAACAAGGCCTGGCCTACTATGCCTATAGCCAGCTAAGCGGCAGTGAGGGGCCGACCCCCTGGGTTGCCAGCGCTGGGGTCGCCCCGGACAAGGTGGACCAGGCGATCAACTCGATACTGGATGAGATTCGCCGCATTCAGAATGAACCCGTATCGGCCGAAGAACTGGCCGACAGCCAGGCCTATCGCACCGGCTCTATGCCTGTTAGCCTGGAAACCAACGCCGGAATCGCCGATATTATCACCGACATGGAGTTCTTTGGTCTGGGGCTGGACTATTTACATCGCTACCCCGATATGATTCGCGCCATCACGCCGGAGCGTATCCAGGCCGCTGCCCAAAAGTACCTCAGCACCGACGAGATCGCCATCGCCGTTGCCGGACCCTGAATTGGTGGGGAGTGAGGAGTGAAGAGTGGAGAGTAATACAAAGCCTTTTCACTCCCCACTCCCCGCTCCCCACTCCCCACTCATGACTCCTTTAGCTGTTGGCGTAGACATGATCGAAGTAGCCCGCATTGAGCAGGGGCTGGCCCGTTTCGGCCGTCGCTTCGCCGATCGCTTTTTCACCGCGCAAGAACAAGCCTACTGCGCGGGACGGGCGGAACGGCTGGCTGGCCGCTTTGCCGTCAAAGAGGCGGTGGCAAAGGCGTTGGGGACGGGGATTGGCGATATGCGTTGGGTAGATATTGAAGTGGTATGCGACGGCCGCGGCCGCCCCGAATTGGTCTTGCACAACGAAGCGCATGCCTTGGCCGAAAAACAAGGCTTAAACCACTGGTCAATCAGCCTGTCCCACACTGATACCCACGCCATTGGCTTTGCCGTCGCCCTGCGGGTAGGATAGATATAGGGGTGTATTAGTGTATGAGTATATTGGTATAATGGTATATAGGTGATTGGATAAGTACGCCAATACACCAATACACAAATAAACCAATATACAACAAACAATGAACGAACAACGCAAACTATTAGCAGTCTTAGCCCACCCGGATGATGAATCCTTTGGCACGGGTGGCACGTTGGCGAAGTACGCCGATCAGGGAGTGGATGTCCACATCGCCATTGCTACGGACGGTGTGGCCGGTTCAGTAGCCGAGGGGTATGAACATACCTTGCAGGAGTTAGCGGCCGTGCGACTGAAAGAAGTGACAGCCGCCGTCAATATCCTCGGCGGCACGCTCCACATGCTCGGCTACCGCGACTCCGGTTATATCGGCGACCCGGCGAACGAACACCCCGACGCCTTTGTCCAGGCAAATCAAGAGGATGCCGTCTGTCGCGTGGTCAAGCTGATCCGCGAGATTCGGCCGCAAGTCGTTATCACCCATGACGAGACGGGCGGCTATTTTCATCCCGACCACATTCAATGTTGCAAGGTTACAACGGCCGCTTTCCACGCTGCCGGAGACGCCACAAACTACCCTGAAATCGGATTACCACCCTATCAGCCGGAGCGTCTTTACTATACCGCCATGTCCAATCGCAACGTGAAGCTCTGGACTACCCTGATGCGCCTGCGCGGGCAGGACCCCACCCACGCCGGTCGCAACAAAGACATAGACCTTACGCGCCTCGGCTATTCACCAAAGCGTATCCACGCGCGGGTCAACTATCGTGACTACTGGGATGTGAAGAAGCAGGCCAGTGCCCAACACCCCAGCCAGGGTGGGGGCAGCAGTCGCGCTCGTCTCTTGCCGGAATGGCTGCAAAAGTGGGTATGGGCTGAGGAAACCTTTATCCGCGCCTATCCCCCGGCACCGAACGGCTATCGTGAAAACGATCTATTTAACGGAGCAAAATGATGAGACTGTTCCGACGTACAATGCAAGTCTTAGCAGCACTGGCAGGAGTTGTCGCCGGTGTATTTGCCGTGTTGGTCGCTTTTACGGCGCGAAAAATGGTTGCTCCAGCACGACAACGGCTGTGGATGACCCCGGCCGATCTGGGATTGGCATATGAAAATGTGCAGTTTCCAGCACAGGACGGGGTGCGGCTCTCCGGCTGGTTTATTCCGGCGGCCGGTTCCTCGACCCAAACTCACCAAACCCATAACGGGGCGACAATCATCCTTGTTCACGGTTGGGGTTGGAACCGCCTGGGGGATGCGGCACAGGATGTGGTAGCAAATATCACCAGCGCCTCACCTGTTGAATTTATGCGTTTGGCGCGTGTCTTACATGAGGAAGGCTTTCACGTGCTGACCTTTGACTTACGCAATCACGGTCAAAGCGCGGCTAAACGGCCGGTCACCTTCGGACAGCAAGAAGCCAACGATCTCCTCGGTGCGCTGGCCTATTTGCAAACCAGACCCGATGTGGACGCCGGGCGCATCGGGGTGATCGGTTTTTCAATGGGCGGCAATACCGTTCTCTATGCCCTGCCACAGACGGAGCAGATCAAAGCGGCCGTTGCCGTCGAACCCACCAGCGCTGCCCTTTACGCCCGTCGTTTTGCGCGTGATGTCTTTGGGACAATCGGTGGATTCTTGCTGTCTTTGACCGAACTGCTGTATCGCCTGGCCGGTGGAGTGCGCCTGACCAGCTACCAACCCACCTTTGCTGCCGCCGGGGCTGGAGAAACCCCTGTGCTTTATATCCAGAGCAAACATGACCGCTGGGGAAGCCCCGAAGAAGTCGCGCAGATGGCGGCCGTGACCCCCGCTGCCCAAGGCCCCCTCTTTGTTGACGGCTCCCATCACTATCAGGGCTTACAATACTTGCTCGACAATCCCAAGATTGCCGTCGCCTTCTTTGAAAAGCATCTGTGAGTGAAGGCAAAGTTCACTCTATATGGAACCCCTTCTGTTAGCAACTAAACTACGGATTCCACCACAGCCTCAAAATGCCGTGCGCCGTGCACGGCTCATCGACGCCCTCGAACGTGGAACCCCGCATTACAAGCTTGTTTTGCTCTCGGCACCGGCCGGTTATGGCAAGACAACCTTACTTTCACAGTGGGCGAATTCGAGTCGCTTTCCGGTTGCCTGGTTGGCGCTCAGCGAGGAGGATAACGATCTTGAACGTTTCCTCCGCTACCTGCTGACGGCATGGGAGGAGGTTCAACCGGGTATTCGCGAAAGCCCCTTGGGGTTGCTTCTTGGCGGTTTGTCGCCGGACAGCGCGGCCGTCTTAACCGCGTTTATCAATGCTGCCAATGACATACCTGACCATACCGTGTTTATTCTCGACGACTATGATCTGATTGAAGCTTCCTCCATTCACAACGCGCTCGCTTTTCTCCTTGACCATTTGCCACCCACACTTCACTTCATGCTGGCTGGTCGCGGGGAACCGCCGCTGCCGATTGCCCGCTATCGCGCTCGCCAGGCGCTACTAGAGTTTCGCGCCGAGGACTTAGCTTTCTTACCGGAAGAGACAAAGGATTTTTTGAATGAACGGATGGGGCTTGCTCTGGCCGATAATGAAGTAGAAAGCCTGCAAGCGCAACTGGAGGGCTGGATCGCCGGGCTACAGTTGGTGGCGCTGGCTCGCCACCGTCTTGTGGGTGGCGATAAACTGGTTGTTAGCGGCCGTCACCGCTTCATCGCCGATTATCTCACTGAGGATGTGCTTGCTCCCTTACCGGATGAACGACGACACTTTCTGCTCCAAACCAGTATCCTTGATCGCTTATGTTGTTCACTGTGCGATGCTGTCACCGGAAGGGAAGGCAGCCAGGAAGTGCTTGAGATTCTGGAACGAGAAAACTTATTCCTGGTTCCGCTCGATGACAGCCGGGAGTGGTTCCGCTATCACCAGCTCTTTGCCGACTTCCTGCGTGACGAGCTGAACCGCCGCCATCCCGCTGAAGTCGCTGATCTCCATCGCCGGGCGGCGCGTTGGCATCTGGCGCGTGATCTACCGGAGCCAGCCTTCGAGTATGCCGTTGCGGGCAACGACGCTGAACTCGTAATTGATATTGCCAATCACTATGGCATTGCCAAGTTAAAGGGGGGCGAGTTCACAACCGTGAAACGATGGCTCGATTCGCTGCCAGAGGCGTGGTATATCACTTACCTGGAGCTTAGCTTTTTCCCGGCATTCCTCTTGTTCTTTACCGGCCAGCTTGATGCTTTTGCCCGCCGCCTTGACGAAATCGAACGCCTGGCGCTTGCCAGTGGTAAGGATATGAACAGGGAATTGGCCAGAGTAACCGCCTGTCGCTGCTTTATGGCTTGCTTCCAAAACAATATAGTCCAGGCTGAAGCCTTTGCACACCGGGCACTTCTCGACCTGCCCGAAGAGGATGAGTTTGGCTTTCGGCCGAGTATTTATGGCGCACTGGGCGATACCTACCGCCACAATGGGCGCTGGCAAGAAGCCAAAGCCTCTTACCTCAAGGTGCTTAATTTCCCAGACGCGCCGGCGTTCCGTATCGAGTCGGTGCACCATTTTGGTGCGCTTGCCGACCTCTACCTGATGCAAGGCCAGCTTCGCGAAGCGGCCGCCTACTGGCGCAAGGCCCTCGCCGTCATCCAGGCGCAAGATACCTGGGGGAGTTTCCCGCTGCCCTTAATCGGCTGGGTGTTTATCCGCATGGGCGAGATTCTCTATGAGTGGAACGAGTTAGCGGAAGCCGAGGCGCATCTGTTCCAGGGACTGGAACGCGCTGAACTGGGCGGTGATGTGCGGGCAATGATTGCCGGTTACTTGCTCGCCTGCCGTCTGAAGCTGACACAAGGTGACATTAAAGCAGCGGCCGACTACCTGGAGCAGGCACGGCCGTTGCTAGAGAATGCTCCCTTTCCAGACTGGAGGGGTCGCTTTGAACGCCTGCAACTCGAACTCTGGCTGGCAGAGGATAGGTTGCGGATGGCCGTTGATTGGGCTGCTGCACTATTGACAGGCGAGACATTCCAGGGACAACCAGAGAGCGAGGCGACCCATCTGGCAATCGCTCGCGTGCTGATTGCGAAAGGGGATTCGCGGTCTCTTGAGCGAGCATTGGCGTTGCTTAAGCAGCTGATCGAGGTAGCTGAAGCGGAGGGCCGGATGGGTGTCGCAATCGAGGCGTTGACGCTCCAGGCCCTCGGCTGCTGGCGACTGGGCGACCAGGCGGGCGCTCTGACCACCCTGGAACGCGCCTTGCGAACGGCCGAACCCGAAGGCTATATATGCCTCTTTGCCGATTTCGGACTTCCTCTGGCCTGGCTGTTGCTAGAGGCCCGTTCCCGCGGCGTGTTGCCAGAGTACGTTGACAGGCTACTGGCGGCCGTTGGCACTGACCCGGCACTTTCTGCTGCAGAAGGGATGCCACCGGAACCGCTTACGCTTCGTGAGCAGGAAGTTCTGCAACTGCTCGCCGCCGGGCTGACCAACCGCGAGATCGGCGAACAACTGGTCATTTCCCCAGAAACCGTCAAGAAGCACACCAGCAGCATCTACGGGAAGATGGCCGTCAGCAATCGCACTGAGGCTGTTAGCAGAGCTAGAGAACTGGGCTTG
>CAYPHY010000003.1:214378-288253 GCA_964410625.1 uncultured Ardenticatenaceae bacterium
GATGGCCGTCAGCAATCGCACTGAGGCTGTTAGCAGAGCTAGAGAACTGGGCTTGTTCGACTAGCAGCCATTCCCCTCTCCCCTCCCCTTCCTAAAAAATACCCCGCTTAAATACCCCATTTGGGGCAAGACGATAGCGTGTCCTTGGCTTATGTTGGAAATAGTAGATGAAATCTCACCGACTACTTACATATCACTTTGGTTGCCAACGATATTTGGATGTGGTCAAACACATATGAAATCAGCGTTTGTCCGCGTTCGTCTGCGTCCATTTTTGGAAAATGGTATGTAGCTAGATCCACCAAATCCCCACAAGGAAGGAGATGTATAGGAATGTCTAGACAACAGTTTTTTGATGAAGCATATGGCTCAAAACCGCCGGAAAACTACGAGCGTTTCTTTGTCCCGGCCATTGGTGAGCCGCTAGCACATGATCTCATTCGTCTGGCAGCGCTACGCCCCGGCGAACGGGTGTTGGATGTTGCCTGTGGAACCGGTATCGTGGCGCGGCTCGCCTCCCAACAGGTCGGCCCAAACGGGACTGTCATCGGACTCGACATGAACCCCGGCATGTTGGCCGTTGCCCGGTCGGTCACGCCGGCGGATATGGCAATCGAGTGGTATGAGTCGAGTGCCGAAGAGATGTCGCTGCCGGATGAGGCGTTCGACGTCGTATTATGCCAGATGGGCCTTCAATTTATGACAGACCAACTGGCTGCGTTGCGGGAAATGCGAAGGGTTTTGGTACCCGGCGGCCGACTCATTCTAAGTGTACCGGGGCCGACGGCGAAAACGTTCGCTATCCTGACCCAGGAATTGGAACAACATATCAGTTCCCAGGCTGCGGGATTCGTAACCCAGGTATTCTCATTGCACGACACCACGGAGATTCAAAGACTCCTGAGCGACGCAGAGTTCCGCAACATTGCTGTCCAGGCAGACCATAAGGTGCTGACACTCCCACCACCAAAGGAGTTCCTCTGGCAATATGTGCATAGTACCCCTCTCGCCGGACTGGTGGCGAAAGT
Source organism: uncultured Ardenticatenaceae bacterium (assembly GCA_964410625.1). Classification (GTDB taxonomy): domain Bacteria; phylum Chloroflexota; class Anaerolineae; order Promineifilales; family Promineifilaceae; genus CAYPHY01. Next base: position 215,407 of record CAYPHY010000003.1, read on the forward strand.
GGATGAAGAAACTCTTGCCGCGTTAGAGCGCGACGTCGTCAAAAAGTGGCGGAATTTCAAGGAAGATGGCAGCTTGATGTATCAGCAGCGCATTGTAGTCGCCACTGCTCAGAAGTAAGGGCCACTGGTAATCAGTAAAGGAAATCAAAAGAGTTGATCATGGTTCTTATACGATTTGTCTGTCATGCCAAGATCGGTCAGTCGAGTGAAGTCCTGTCCGGTTTCAAACAGTCGCTGACGATCATTGGTTCGTTGTTCAATCAGAGCGTGCAGGGTCGCCTTCTAACTGATTTGAGTGGCCCATTCGATACGGTCGTTCTGGAAGTCGAGGTAGAGAGCCTGGCCGAGTGGGAGCGGCTTCGAGTAGAGATATTCTCGAACCCTCAAGTTCAAGAGGCGGAAGCCGCCATGCCCGACCTCGTCGTATCTGGGCAAACCGAGTTCTATACGATTGAAGCAATATGATGCTCTAAGCGTGACGTTGGTTAATCTCCCGGTACCAAAAACTCTTCAAGCTCGGCCGCTTCCTCTTCCTCGGTGATCTCTCGACGGAACTGACTTTGATAGAGGTCATAGTAGAAGCCTTGCGCGGCCAGCAATTCTTGATGCGTTCCGCGCTCAATGATCTGGCCGTCTTTCAAGACCAATACCTGGTCCGCGTTGCGAATGGTACTAAGCCGGTGGGCGATGACGAAGCTCGTCCGGCCTTCCAGAAGCGTATTCAATGCCTCTTGAATTTCGCGCTCGGTGCGCGTGTCCACGCTGCTGGTCGCCTCGTCGAGGATCAGGATACGCGGGTCAATCAGCGCCACACGAGCAATCGCCAGTAATTGCCGCTGCCCCTGGCTCAGGCCGCCGCCGCGCTCGCCCAGCACGGTGTTATAACCATCGGGCAAACGGCCGATAAAATCATCTGCGCGAGCCAGCTTGGCCGCAGCGATCACCTCTACTTCGCTGGCGTCGGGGCGGCCGTAGCGAATATTGTTCATCACCGTATCGCTAAACAAGAACGTGTCCTGCAAGACGATCCCAATTTGCTGGCGTAGGCTATCGTGGGTTACATCGCGCACATCGTATCCGTCCACCAACACTGCACCCTCAGTTACATCATAAAAACGGGGCAAGAGATTGATGATCGTCGTTTTTCCTGCGCCGGTCGGCCCGACAATGGCAACCGTTTCGCCCGGTTCAGCGCTGATATCGATCCCGCGCAGCACCGGCTCTCCTGGGTTGTACTCCGCCCAAACATTACGGAACTCAACATGCCCTTGCACGGGTGGAAGCTCAACGGCGTCTGGCTTATCCACCAAATCAGGCTGCTCGTCCAGGAGTCCAAAGATGCGCTCCGCCCCGGCAATCGCGCTTTGCAGATTACCCCATAAGACGGCGATTTGCTGCACCGGGCGGCTGAACTGCTGCGAGTAGCCGATAAAGGTGATGATCAACCCGACCGAGATGGTGCTGCCCAACAGTCCGCCACCGTTGAGGATCAAAATGCCACCCACACCGGCAATCAGCGCCATACTAACATAGCCCAATGCCTCTAGCGTGGGGGCCAATGCGCTGGTGAACGCCTGGGCGCGGATGTTGGCGTCGCGGGTGGCGGCGTTGTTACTACGGAACTGTTCAATATTTTCGTCCTCGCGGCTGAAGGCCTGGACTTCACGCACGGCCGAGATACTTTCCTGCAAATCAGCATTCACCGTGCCCAGCTCTTGCCGCGCCCGGCGGAACGCTTTACGGGCCTGGTTGGAGAACCAGCGTGTAGCGATGACCATCAGCGGCAGAGGCAGCAGACTGATCAGCGCAAAAGGGGCATTACGCGCAAACATCGCATAGGCCGTCCAGACGATGAGCAGACCGCCCTGCAACACCGAAATCAGGCCAAAGCCGATCATCTGTTGCAGCGTGTCCATATCATTGGTGAAGCGGCTCATCAGGTCGCCGACCTCATGCCTGGAGAAGTAGCCCAGGCTGAGGCGGTGGACATGTTGAAAGACGTGGGCGCGAAGATCACGCAGGACGCGATAACCGGCGCGGCTCATCAGATAGAACTGCAAGCCACTGACAATTGAACTACCGATGAAGAGCGCGACAATCAGCAAGATAAGTTGGGTCAGTCCGGCCAATGTCTCTGCGGCCGTCGCTGTGAGATCGGGCGTGGTATAGGTACAGTTGCTGAAGGCGGTCTCGGCCGCTTCTGAACCCTGAAAAGCCTGCAAGTCAACCCCTTCAGGCAGCGCGGCCGGAGCGGAGCCATCTCCGCCCCTTGCCGCCAACTGAGCGACGAAGGGGCCAAGGTAACAATCGGCCGCCTGACCGGTCAGATCGGGGATCAAGATTTGCATGTACGTTCCGCCGATAATCAGTGCCGCTACCACTAGCAGCGAAAGCGTGTAGCGGCGGAAATAGACCCATATGCGGCCCAGGGTCTCGCCAACACTTTTGGCTTTACTTTGTTCCATTCCAAGAGCGCGTGCGCCATGATCAAACATGTTCGGTGTCTCCGTTGCTATGAACCGCATCTTCTGCCAGTTGCGAATGGTAAATCTCGGCATAGATGGGGCTGTCTTCCATCAGTTCTTCATGCGTCCCGCGAGCGACGATCTGTCCCTGATCGAGTACCAAAATCTGGTCTGCGTTCAGCACGGTGCTGATTCGCTGGGCGATCACAAAACTGGTGCGCCCTTCCATCAACGTATCCAATGCCTTTTGGATCACATACTCCGTATTTAAATCCACGCTGCTGGTACTGTCGTCGAGGATCAAGATATGGGGGTTGAGCAATAGGGCGCGGGCGATGGCGATCCGCTGCTTTTGGCCGCCGCTGAGCGTCGAGCCGCGCTCGCCCACCGGTGTGTCATAGCCTTGCGGGAAGGAGATAATGAAGTCGTGGGCGGCCGCAGCCTTTGCCGCCGCTATCACTTCTTCGTCGGTGGCGTCTGGACGGCCGAAAGCGATGTTCTCGCGAATCGTGCCGCTAAAGAGCGTCGTTTCCTGCAAGACAATCCCGATCTGCTTCCGCAAACTCTCCAGCGTCACATCACGCACATCACGACCGTCAATCAACACCTGCCCTTCGCTGGCGTCGTAGAAGCGCGGGATCAAATTGATGATCGTCGTCTTGCCGCTGCCTGTCGAGCCGAGCAAGGCGACTGTTTGCCCCGGTTCGGCCGTCAAATTCACATCGCTCAAAACGGCTTCACCGCTGCTGAAATAGCGGAAGGTGACATCGCGAAATTCGACGCGGCCGTCAATCTCATCCAGCTCAATTGCCCCTGGCTTGTTTTCCACATCATTCTTCGCGTCCAGTATCTCAAAAATCCGCGTCGCGCTGGCTGATGCCTGCGCCATCAGCGAGATGATGAAGCCAAGCTGGCCCATCGGGAAGAAGAGATAGACGAGATAGAGGCTGAACTTCTGCCACTCGCCGAGGGTGAGCGTGTCGTTTATGATTTGCCGGCCGCCGAAGTAAAGCACGGCCGCCTGTCCCAAGTTGGCGATTAGAAAGATGAACGGGAACAAGAAGGAGAAGACGCGGCTGATGTGGATGCGCTGTGCCAGTTCACGATCAATCGCCTCGCCAAATCGCTCTTGTTCACGCGGTTCCGTGGTAAATGCCTTCACCACTTTCAACCCGGACAGATTTTCTTGTAAGACCGTATTCACATGGGACAGGCGTTGTTGCACCTCAACAAACATCGGCTGGGCTATCGCTCCGAATATCATGAAGATGATCATGGCAACCGGCAATAGTGGCAACACCACCAGCGTTAATTGTAAGTTGGTGAAGAACAAGATAACCAACGTGCCGACCAGCAGGATCAACGACTGCAAGGCCATCAATAAGCCCTGGCCAATGAAGATACGCAGCCGTTCCACATCATCGGTGGCACGCACCATCAGTTGGCCGGTACGGTTGCGGTCGTGGTAGCTAAAGCTCAGCCGCTGGATTTTGGAGAAAATATCGTTGCGCAAGTCAAAGGCGATGTTTTCCGACAACGATTGCGAGGCAAAATTTTGGGCAAAGGAAAACAGTCCGCGAGCGATGGCAAAGACGACGATCACGACAGTCGCCCACAAAATTGCGCGGGGGGCGGCGTCGAGTTCCACTTGCGCGGCCGCCAGATCAAGCCCCAACCGGTCGGCCGCGAATTGTTGGATATTAGCGGGTAGGTCGAAAATCGCCTGATAGGTGGCGGTGTTGATGATCGTGTCAATAATCTGCTGGATCAGTTGCGGCACGGCCAACTGAGCGACGGTGGCGACGATCAGCGCGATGGTAGCCACGGCCGTCAGCTTCGGATAGCCAAACAAATAGCGGATGGAGCGGCCGAGGGCGTTATTGCGTTGTCCGCCCGCCCTGCGCGGCCGTCGGGGGGGCCTGGATGGTCTTGCAGCGACTTGCATTGATCTTTCCTTTGGTTACTATTTGTCCTTAATACATGGACGTTTACGCATCTGGGTGGCATTTCGGTTCAGCTTTTGCAGTAATGCGCTCAAGGTTTCCATTTCCTCGCTGCTCAAAATGCTGAAAATCTCCCCGGCCGCTCGCATATGGAATGTTCCGTGATTCGTTACCAGTTCTCTCCCTGCGTTGGTCAGAAAAATGTTGAACTTGCGCCGATCCTGCTCGTCTAAGAGGCGTTCAACCAGCCCGCTTTCTTCCAGGCTGCGGATCAGGGCGCTGATCGTGTTGCGGCTGGTTCCCTGATACTTGCTGATCTCCGAAGGGTTTAAGCCATCGGAGGCTCCCGTATGCTCGCAAAAGAGGAGCATCATCAACACGCGAAACTGTGCCGGAGATAATCCGGAGGCGGCGAGACTGGTCTCATTCAGTTGGTGGACGGCGTGAGCCACCAGGCGCATCTCGTCCATCAGGCGAATGGCGCGGGGGTCTAGATCAGGATGAATGTTCTGAACAAACCCCATCCATTTTTGGCGTTGCTCCTCGGTGGGCAGATAGCGGTTTTCCATGAATCGTCCTTCTTTCGTTCGTGAACGAATAATAACACATGGAATTGTACGCCAACGAACTATTTTGTCAAACAGGTTTGTATGATTGTCTGGTTAACAATAATAGGTTAGGAGTTACACCCTTGCATCGAATTGACGCGAATTTTGACCTCATTTTCGCGAAAATTCGCACAGCAATCTTTGCGCTAATTCGTTGCGAAAATTCTAAACTTGCGTAAGTCCTAATAGGTATCCTAACCAGTAGATAACCAGGCACCAGAACAGGGGGGTAGGATGATACCATCACGCGCGACTTGAAGCGAGTCAATTGTTGTCAGGATAACCGTATAGTCGGCCGTTGGCAATTGGACAACTTGTTCCTCGTTAGATAAGTTGAACACAACAACGATGCCGCCGGCCGTCGATATTGAACTATTTTCGGCCGCACAACGATAGGCATACGTCTGCTTTTGCTCATCAAGGTGGAGGCGTTGCCGGGTCCCATAGCGCAAAGCACGGTGGCTTTGGCGTAGATGAATAAGCTGTTGGTAAAAGGTCAGCAGCTCTTGGTTCCAGGCGGCCGAGTCCCAAACCATATTTGACCGCACCACCGCATCGCCACCGAAACCGCCCGCATCCTTGTCTTGTTTTTGTGACATGCCAATTTCAGTCCCATAGTAAATGACTGGCGGCGGTTGCAGTGAGAACTGGCACAGCGCAGCCACTTTCAACCGCGCCACCGCGCCACCAGCGACAAACAAGAAGCGGTCCATATCATGGTTATCAAGGAAGCTCACTCGCCCCGGCCCATCTTCCATATAGCGCTCATAGTGATCCAGAAAGGTATCGAATTGCGCCACCGACCAGTGGCCGGTGCCGAAGGTCAGACGCAAAGCGCGGCTCAGCGGGAAGTCGAGCACATCATGGAGACGGCCGCGATAGCGGCGCAGATTATCGGCCGTATCCGTCGCCTCAGCAATGGTGATGACATCTGGCTTAACGGCCGTCAACTCATGGCGCAGTTGTGTCCAAAAATCCATCCCATGACCAATGGCATGGTCAATCCGCAAACCGTCAATCCCATAGTCGCGCACCCAATGGATAGCACTATCTATGATGTGGCGGCGTGCATCCGGGCTGTTGGTATTAATTGAGGGGAGCGAGGGATCAAATTCGATAAAACAGCGGTAGTGATCGGGCCATTGGTAGAAAGTAAACCAGGAGCGGGTCGCCGCATCAGGATCTTGCCGCGCAGCGACGAAGGCGGCGTGTTTCCAAGAACAATGGCTGGGTACAAAATCGAGCAGCACGCGCATCCCCAACTCGTGGGCGGCCGTTGTCAACGCTCGTAAATCGTCGTTGCTTCCCAACACTGGGTCAATCTCGAAATAGTCCATCGGGTCATAACGGTGGTATGTGGGGGAGATATTGATCGGTGATAGCCACAGACAATTAACCCCCAGATTCGCCAGATAGGGCAGAGCAGCCAATACCCCTCGCAGCGTCCCACCATGTTTAGCCAATAAATCCTCACCTCCCCATGTGCCAATCTCCCACGAGCTTTGTTGCCCATTTCTCTTTTCCTGGTCTGCGCCTTCGGGTGCTTGTGTTCCGGGGTGAAAACGGTCAAGAAAAATTTCGTACACAATTGCGTCCTGGAACCAGTTGGGATGCACCGGGCCATCCGCTTCAACGCGATAGGCAAAGGTCGTAATGCCCATCTCTCCCTCATGGTTGAACCAGAAACCTTGTCCGTCACTCGCAAATCGATCAGGGTCATTGCTGGCCGCGGCCGTCCATCCCGCAATCTTGTAGCGCACAATCGTCCCCGCCGGTTGTGCCGGAAGAATAGCCCACCAGCGTTTGAGAAAACCGGCGAGCGGTTCCCAGATGACATCGATGAATTCCATTATTGCGGTAGAGGATTCGGCCGTTGGCAAAGAGCCGTCGGTCGTATACCACACGGCCGCGCGGTCAAGCGCCACTTGACTCCCACTAGTTGCCCACACCTCTACTTCCTCATGCGGTTGGGGTGCAAGCGGTGAGATGGTGTTGTCGTGGCGGAACTGTTCCGCCTGTTTCGCGCTCCGCTTCTCAATTTCAGACGCCGGTAGATGGCCTGGGGCAGCGGCAATGTGTAGAGAAAGATCGTCGTTGTTCATAGCAGTTTGATTGTCCTTGGATTGATATTGGTGGGGATGTAGCTTGTGGCTAGGCTATCCCGCAGTTTGCTTAAAATCGCTTGCAGTTGTCCTTGCTCATCCCCGTCCAGGACGTGCAAACGTTGGCGCAGCGACTGTTCATGTACCGCCTTCACTCGTTGGCGGTAACTTTTACCCTTTTCGGTCAGTAGAACTCGCCACGCCCGCCGGTCGCTTGCGTCGGGAGCGCGTCTAGCCCATCCTCGTTTCTCAAGATGGTCTATGATCCGCGTCATCTTGCTTTTGTCGCAAAGCAAACGGCCGCACAAATCACCCATTCGCCAACCCTCTTCCCCGTCTAAGAGGCACAATGTCTCATATTCAGGCACATCCAGGTCAAATGGTTGCAGGGTTTGCTGGTCGCCATCGGCTAGATAGAGATAAATTTGACGTAAGGTTTGATATATTTCATTTTCCATATGTTATTCTCGATCAATATATTCTCTAATGAGAATAAATATAAACAGGAATCGAGAATTGTCAAGGAGAATGATGAGATTGATTCAAAATGGGAGAATGAGCTAGGGGATGGCTGGCGGCCGCAGTGGAGCAAAAGTAAAGCGGTGTTCTGGACAGGGGCCGTTGGTCGCCAATGCCGCCAGATGGTAAGCCGTCCCATACCCCTTGTGTCGGGTAAAGCCATAGCCGGGATAACGGCCGTCTAGCTCCACCATATAGCGATCACGGCTCACTTTCGCCAGGATAGAGGCGGCCGCTATACTCAAGCTCAGACTGTCCCCACGCACCACCGCGGTTTGGGGGATAGGGCTGGTAGGGAGGCGCATACGACCATCAATCAGCAAATAGTCTGGTTGGATCGGCAGGCGGGCAACGGCCGCCAGCATCGCTTGCTGGTTAGCGGCGACAATCCCTATTCGGTCAACAACAGTCGCCGGGGCGGAGCCAATGCCATAGGCCATGGCATGGGTGCAGATTAGCTCAAATAAACGCTCGCGCGTGGTTGCGCTTAACAGTTTGGAATCGTTTACTTCGTGTAGCGAAGAGAAAACAACTGGATCGTAGAGCGGCAAAATGACGGCCGCTGCGTAAACCGGACCGGCTAATGCTCCACGCCCGGCCTCGTCCAACCCGGCGACAAAGCCTGCACCATACTGGGTAGCCAGCGCATGTTCGAGGCTTAGATCAGGCACGGTTTACTGGGGGGGCGGGGCGATTGCTTCGGTACGTGAGGGGGGATCATAACGGCCGTTCCAGCTATTCCAGCGGATTCGCAACACTTCCCGCACCATATCAATCGTGTCACGGATAGGGCTGACACGGCTGTTTGAGCGGAAGTACCAGTGGACCGGAACTTCGACGATGCGATAGCCACGCCGCAGGGCGATATAGAGCAACTCCACATCAAACGCCCAGCCGTCAATCGTCTGGTAACTGAGGACATCCAGCGCCACATCCCGCCGGAAGCACTTGAAGCCACACTGCGTATCTTCCAGGCCAGGGATCGCCATCAATTTGACATAATAATTAAAAACACGCCCCATCAGATGGCGGTAATGCGGTTCATTGTAGCGCACCGCCCCCGGCGCTTCGCGGCTGCCGATGGCGATGTCATAACCGGATAGTTGTGGGGGGAGAAACTTGGCGATCTCCTCGACGGGCATGGAGAAGTCGGCATCGGCCATGAAGAGATAATCGCCGACGGCCGCCAGCAAGCCGGTACGCACGGCCGCCCCCTTACCCTGTTGCTGTTCATTCAAAACACGTATGTAGGGATACGTTTGGGCAAAGGATTGCGCGATTTCGCCGGTGTTATCGCGACTATTGTTGTTGACGATGATCACCTCAACGCCAAAAGGTTGCGCCGCCACAAACTCCGCCACCAAAGGCAAGGTTTGCGGTAGCCGCGCCCCTTCGTTATAGGCAGGGATAATCAAGCTCAGTAAAGGATTCTTGTTCATTCTCAAACAATGTCCACGAATTTTCACGAATGAACACGAATCTTTTATGCAATTCGTGAAGATTTGTGTCAATTAGTGGATTGACTTTTTTCATCTTAGCAACTTCGCCGTCTCATTCCAATCGCGAAGGTATCTTACCTTTCGCCAGGGGTAGCGTCAACCTGTAGGCGTGCCAGCAAGGTGGCATCGTCAATGCGCCGCCCCTGCTGGATTTGGCGGCGTTTCGGCCGCATCTTCAAGAAACCCCACAACCCCGCCAATTGACCGCGCAGCCGCGCCCGCGCCGCCTCGCCACGCCAGGCGCGAAGGGCGGCCGCGCTAATCTCCCTCTGCGCCCGCAAAATCAACCGCCAGTGGCGACGGAGCAGACTTGTCGGATAATTCTTCCAGATCAAATAAAGAAAGTTACGGCCGTCATGGTAGCTGCCGACCGCACCACTGCCGCCGGAGGCCTTTAGCTTGTGATAGACAACGGCCGATGGCACATACAACACCTGCCAACCCGCCAGCTGCGCCCGCCAGGCAATGTCTACATCCTCACAGGAGAAATAGAAGTCATCGTCGAGAAAGCCGATTTCTTCGATTAGCTGGCGGCGATAGGCGGCCGCTGCCCCACACGCCCCAAAGACATACTCCTCGCGCTCATACTGCCCCTCGTCCCGTTCCCACACCCCGCGATTGCCGGGAATGCCGTCAATGCGATAGTAGTCCCCGGCAGCATGGAAGTGATCGCGCCGGTCAAAGAGCAAGATTTTGCTGGCGACAATACCGACCTCAGGATGACGGTCGAAGGCATCCACAACGGCCGCCAGCCAATTCGGTTCCGCCTCCGTGTCGTTGTTCAACAGGCAGATGATCTCTCCCCGCGCGGCCGCATATCCGGCATTACAAGCGCCGGTGAAACCGCGATTCTGCCCTAGCTCTAACAGGCACACTTCCGGGTACTGTTCGCGGACATAGGCCTGTGTGCCATCGGTAGAGCCATTGTCGGCGAGGATCACTTCAAAGTTGGTGAAGGTCTGGCGACGCAATGAACCTAAACAGTCGTCAAGATGGTGACGGCCGTTCCAGTGGGGGATGACGACCGATACATGTGGTGTTGGCATGTTCATCAGGCTTACTCAGGCAGACCGGCATCCAGGCTGATCACCTGCCCGTCGGCCGTACCGAAAAACAGCGTGCCATCCTCGGCAAAGTTCGGGGAAATCGCCATTGCTGTCAGTGGGGCCTTGATTGTTGGCGGCAGGGTAGGGGCACTCCAGGTGGAGTTCCAGCCATCATAGGAGGCGTCCAGGCTGCCACCATGCAACAGGAAGATCGGCCGGTTGACCTCGATATCGGCTGCATAGACAATTTGTACCCGGTCGGCCGGGCTGGTGCTGATCGCCAATTCCCAGGTAGTGCCGCCGTCCAACGAGCGATAGAAGTTCCCACCAGCGCTAAAGGCGAAGAGCGTTCGCCACTGCTCAAAGAGAGGGGCAATGCTGAGCATCATCAACGGTTCGTCGCCCGGCGTGCGGCCGATCAATTGCCAGCTATCACCCTGGTCACGAGAAATATACAACTCGGTATTCGTTGCACCGATTAACACGCCCTCTTCGTCGTATTCGGCCGACATCGCTACTTCTTCCAACTGGATGTCAAGCCTCCGCCAGCTTTGCCCACCATCCTGCGAACGAAAGATCGCCCCATTGTCAGCATGGGCAAACAACGTCCGGTCGGCGGTTAACCCATAGGCAGGTGAGACCAGCAGTTGGCGGAAACGCCCCGCGTCTAACAAGGGCGCTCCAACTTGTTGCCAGGACTGTCCAAAATCGGCCGACTTAAACACCGCCCCCAGGCGATTATCGGCGGCAAACAGTTCGCCGGTCACACCAATGGTAGGTGTAAAGGCAAACGCGCCTATCGCTTCGCAATCGCCGGCTTCGCTGACCACTGACCGGAACCACCCTTGCTCCGGCCGCAGCAGATAGAGCAGGCCACCTTCTACCGGGCAGTCGCCATTCTCCCACAATCCGGCCATCGTTTGATCAAGCTTCCAGGAAGGCGAAACTGCCAAAGAAATAACCGCCGTTTCCTGCTGCGTTTCTTCTTCCGGTGGGATGATGACCGCCTGTTCGGTCAGACGTTCGGCCGCCAGCGGTTGCAACTGCCCGGAAGTGGTAAGCAGGTAAAGCTGATCGCTGATTGGATCATGCCCGGCCAGGCGGCCGCCTTCGGCCAACAGTGGAATCTCCACTTCGTGGAGCGCCCGCCGGGTCGTCGGATCAACCACACGCACCCGGCCGCCGATGGATTCATAAATTAGTTGCCGCCCCCAATCGGCAACGATCCCCGCCGCTGCCCCGCCATACGCCTCCGTCTCCAGGAACCAGGGTGTTGCCCCGCGGTCCCAGGCCCAGAAGGAAGTCGGCCCCAACCGCGAGATACTCATCCCATATACCTGATCGAGAAAGACGACGGCCTGATAATTAGGGTCGGCGTCTAACCGGCCGATTTCTGTCAGGGTTGCCTCGGCCGTTGTGTCATAGGCCACCAGCGTCACGCTGCTCCATGGCGTGCAAACAGCAGTGAGAAAGGTCAGGTAAAGACGGTGGTTAACCAGGTCATAATCAGAGCGCCTGATTGGCGCAGGACCACCCGGCTCATCACATACACTATGCTCGATGCCGCTGGCAATAACTTGCGAATTGCCCAGGCGAACGGGGTCAAGGATATGGATGTCGCTATCGCGAAAGGCGTAGATCAAGCCCGATTCCGGGTCTACTTGCGGGGCGGCGTACTCCTCGGCCGCCGGAAGATCAAGGCGTGCCAACTCCAATCCCGATTCCGCATCCAGCACAACCAGTCCGTTGTCGCCTGTATCAATGATGATCTGGTTTCGTGTCCGGTCGAGCGCGAGCTTGCCGGTTGTCTCATAACTGGCGAGCAAGCGGCCGTCGGCCGTGGCCAGGACAACCGTCTTCGGCTCCGTGTTCACCTGTCCCTGGGCGACAATCCATCCCCGCTCGCCATCAATCAACAGCGGTTCCTGGATGGCATTGACCACAGGCGTACCCTCTTCGCCAGCCGCGGTTGTGGGTAGTGGTGTGGTTGGTGTGATTAGAATCGGCGTCGAGTCTGCTGGAAATGTGGGGCTTGGCGGGGGCGGTGGTGGCGTCGGTGAAACGGCCGGAGTTGCCGACGGGGAAGGTTGCAGCAGAGTATCGGCCGTCCCCGTTTCAACAGGAGGGCGCGTTGGCTCAACAACAGGGAGTTCCGCCGTGCAGCCGCTGATTAGCAGCAGCAACACCAGGTAGACCAAACGTCTGCTCATCGCAGTTGCCTCAAGCAATCGGCCAAAGCCTCCGCCCACGGCCGCAGCGTGATCCCCAGCGCGGCCCCGGCGATGTTATGCAGTATGCCAAAGGGAGGCGGGCTGGAGGGGCGTTGAAATTCGCTGCTTAAGATCGGAGTATTGACCACGTTCGCCAATCCTGCCTGTTGCACAATCCCATTGGCAAATTCCCAACGCGAACAAACGCCGCTGTTGGTGAAATGGTAGGTTCCATATTGGCGCGTGGTGATCAGTTGGGCGATTGCCTCGGCCAAATCGCCGGTATAGGTTGGACTGGCGATTTCATCGGCGACGACGCGCAACTGCCCCGTTTCACGGGCGCGTTTGAGGATGGCGTGGATGAAGTTACGGCCGCCCGGCGAATAGAGCCAGGAGGTACGGACGATGTAGTGGCATGGCAACAAAGTGCGAACGTGGAACTCGGCCGCTGCCTTAGAACGGCCGTAGGCATTACGCGGACTGAGCGGCATCCACTCTTCATAACCGGCCGGATGATCGCCGGAGAACACCTCGTTGGTGCTGACGTGGAGCATGGGAATGTCCCATGTCTGGCAGGCTAGGGCGACGTTTTGCGTTCCCAGTCCATTGACGCGGTATGCCAGCGCCGGGTTACGGGCGCAGCCATCCACATCGGTATAGGCGGCCGAATGGATGACCAGCTCTGGTTGGGCAGCGGCAACAGCAGCAAAGACGGCCGCGCGGTCACTGACATCCAACTCCGCGTGACCGAGCGGTACCAGTTGATGCTCGACCAGAGCCTGTTGCAACGCCCGTCCCAGTTGTCCATTTGCGCCGGTAATCAAAATTCGCATGATTATGCTTTTTACCTGTAACGCGGCAATCTGGCAAGACGATAACCCCATGCTTGTCCCACGTTTGTACCCTGCCCCCACTTGACAGGCGGCCTACCTGCCTGGATACTTTGCAACGACTAAACGCAAATATTCGCGAATAGTTCCGCATCACTGAATACCGACTACTGATTACTGAATACCGATACGAGCTATGCGGGTTGATATTTTGACCTTATTTCCGGGGATGTTCCCCGGCTATTTGAATGAGAGCATTTTGCAGCGGGCGCAAGCGGCCGATCTGCTCTCCGTCCACGTCCACAACATCCGCGACTATGCCACCGGCAAGCATCGCGTCACCGATGAACCCCCGTTCGGTGGTGGCGGTGGAATGGTCTTGAAGCCGGAGCCAATCTTCGCCGCTGTTGAGGCTGTGGTCGGCAAGGAACCAGAAGCCCAGCCAGACATCATTCTGTTGACCCCACAAGGCCGGGTGTTTAACCAGCAGATCGCGCAAGAATTGGCCGAGCGGCCGTGGCTCATTTTGCTTTGCGGCCGCTATGAGGGTGTAGACGAGCGCGTGCGCGAACATTTAGTAACGGACGAACTATCTATCGGTGATTACGTGTTGACCGGCGGTGAACTGGCGGCGATGGTGGTGGTAGATGCAGTGGCGCGATTACTACCAGGGGTATTAGGCGCAGAAGGGGCGGCCGAATCGGATAGCCATGCTACCGGACTGCTAGAAGGCCCCCACTACACCCGGCCGGAAAACTTTCGTGGTTGGACAGTCCCTGAACTCTTACGCTCCGGCCACGCCGCCAACATCCAACGCTGGCGACGTGAGCAGGCATTGCGCCGCACCTGGCAACGACGGCCGGAGATGTTGTTGACGGTCGAATTGACGGAAGCAGATAAAGCGTTCTTACGCATATTAGCAATGGAAGGATGAGGGCTGAAGGATGAAGGATGAAGTCGGAAGAACGGTTAGCCAATCGCGGGTGACGTTGACGCAGTTAATGGGCGTCACCCATGCCAACATCATGGGCAATGTCCATGGTGGCTTTGTGATGAAGCTGTGTGATGAGGCGGGAGGCATGGCGGCCGTGCGCCACGCCCGGCGACCAGTGGTGACCGTAACCGTGGACTCGATGGCCTTTCATTCCCCCGTCCATATCGGCAATTTGCTGACCGTGACCGCCGAAGTGACCTGGGTCGGCCGTAGTTCCATGGAGACCAAAGTTGTCGTCATGGCTGAGGATGTTCTCAGCGGCCGTGTGACCCACACCAATACTGCTTACTTTGTCTATGTCGCACTGGACGAACAGGGCAAACCGACCAGCGTGCCGCCGCTGATTTGTGAAACGGAAGAGGAACGCCAACGCTTTGAACGCGCGGCCGCCCGCCAGGCACAACGCCTCGAACGCCGCCGGCAGGAGAGTGGGGAGTGAGGAGTGGGGAGTGGAGAGTGGTATGGCGATTAAATCGGATGCTCTTTTCTCATTTCGAGTGCCCTTGCCCTTTCGGGCACATTGCCTTTTAGCACGGTGGCTTTCAGCCCCGTGCGGCCGACGACCGTGCGCCACCTGCTACTTGCTACTTGCCACCTACCCCTTGCCACCTGCTACCCAGCATGATTAACCAACGAACACGACAAACCATTCTGCACCTCGGCTTCACAGCGATCCTCATTGGCTATTTTATGGTCTGGTTGCCCGGCCCGGCGGCCGGACTACAGTTAATCGGCCTGGAAATCGGCGAGTGGATCAAGTTTCTGGGGGTGGGGTCGAGGAGGAACTTATTTTATTTACCACCCATTACGCTGGGGCTGGCGATTGCGCTTGTGACGATAGGCTGGAGCAACAGGCGGTGGCAGAGCTGGGCGATGCGGGGAGTGGCAGCGGCCGTCAGCCTGCTCGCCTTCCCTGCCATTCAAGCGATCACCAGTGAGCCACAAAGCGAATGGTTACTGCGGTTGGTGTTGGTTGGTCTGGTGTGGGTCGTTGCGTTGGTGAGCGGCCTTTTTTCCAGCAGGCAACCCTCACGGAAGCCGGGCTGGTCCTGGCTCCTGTTCATTGTGCTTGGCTTAGTAGGCTTGCTGTTGCCGACGTGGCAATATCTGGCCGTACGGCCGTTGGTCAGTCAAATCTTAATGATGTCAGTCGGGATTGGGCCAGGAGTGGGGCTAAATGCAGTGGGGCATCTGCTAATGGCAGGGATTGGTCTATATGAGTGGTATCGTAATTAGAAACCGGGTTTTTCCAGCAACCTTTGGTTGCCCAAACCCGGTTTCTGATTTTCTCTCTTAATTACGCATGTGTTCGTTAATGTAGGTGACGGCTTCCCCTACCGTTGTGATCTTTTGCGCTTCCTCATCCGAAATTTCGCCATCGAATTCCTCTTCAAAAGCCATGATCAACTCTACTAGATCAAGCGAGTCCGCTTCCAAATCTTCCCGGAAGCGAGCGCCAATCACCACCTGATCAGCTTCCACACCTAAAATATCCACAATAATATCGCGCACGCGGTCTTCTGTATCGCTCATTGACAGCCTCTCCTTCAGCATTCTATAGGATCTCTAAATGTGTTTTTGGCCTGCAGAAGTAACTTCAGGCGAAAGGTAGCCCGTGCCTAAACTCATTCCTGCAAACATCTGTAATTCAAGCCACTTGATACATTGCGCCGGAAACACCACCGGCTGCATCGCTCCTTGAGTTCGTCACCTTTTTATGCAAGGCAGCAACCCCGCAATTTTAGGAGCAAGCGATAGTTTGTCAAGAAGTGGGCATATTTTGTTCTGATTGCCAAGAGTTCGGCCGCCACCAGGCCAACTCGCTTCCCGACACTCCTATAGATCAACCCTAAGCCGGTTGATAAGTTACGGCCGATTCCCGGCAGAATGGGGGGATTCTTGCAACCTGCTGTCCTAAACTGCGTAAAGATGAAAAGACTGGAGGTAAAAGATCGGAGGTAATTGATCATGAATGAGAACAAACGTTTAACGCGTACAAATGATGGAAGAATGATTGCCGGGGTCTGTGCCGGTCTGGCACGGTATTTTGATATGGACCCGACATTGATTCGGGTGATCTTCGTCTTGTTAGCTCTGTTCGCAGCCGGAGGGGTGCTGCTCTATCTGATCCTTTGGGTGATTATGCCGCTCGAAGATACGGTTGCATAATGCTCAGTTAGTTGGGTGTAGTCTCTCCGGTAGGGCTTACGCATTTTTGATACGAATGACACGAATTTTGCCTCGTATCTTCGTGAAATTCGTATCATTCGTGTCAGAATAATGATGAACTGCGTAAGTCCTATTCTGTCAAGAGGCCGCTTGTCCTGTGGATGAGCGGCCTTTTTGTTTATTGCACTCAGTACAGTGTTTCAATAGTGATCGCAACGTCATTCCGAGAGGAGCGGGGAATCCCTTGCAATTCCGTTGACCAGCGAATTGACAGGGATTCCTCGCTCCGAGGACTCCGCTCGGAATGACAGTTGTTCGAACTTTTGAAACAGTGTACTCAGACAGGTGATTTTCTTCTTATGAAAATGTCATAAAGGCTCATTGCTGGTGAGCAAGAATGCGCCTATACTTAGGCGAGTGTTGATTTTCTTCGTGCTTTTTGCTTTGGGGCGCGGGGAAGGCTGCTACAAACTTGATTATGGACTCCTTGCTTGCATTTATCCCGATGGATCGCCGCCATGCGCTGGCGGCAGGTAACTCCCTTCCTGAACGCACCACAGGTACTGCCCTGTTTGCTGATCTATCTGGCTTCACCCCGCTGACGGCCGCCCTGGCCCATGAGTTAGGCATCCAGCGCGGGGCGGAAGAGGTGCTAAATCAACTCAACCCTGTCTGGAAGGCACTCATTGGTGAACTGCATCGCTATGGCGGCAGTGTGATGGGCTTTGCCGGTGACTCGATTACTTGCTGGTTGGATGGCGACACGGGCGGCCGCGCCGTTGCCTGTGCGCTGGCGATGCAAGACGCGATGAAACGCTTTGCCACCGTCTATACACCGGCCGGGACGCCAATTAATTTGGCCGTCAAAATCGCCATCGCCGTTGGGCCGGCACGCCGTTTCTATGTGGGTGATCCATCCATCCAACTGATTGACATCCTGGCCGGGCGGACCGTTGATCGCATGGCCCGCGCCGAGAAGATGGCTGAACAGGGGGATGTTGTCATCACCGATGGGGTGGCAAGAGCGTTGGCTAAAGAGGTGGATATTGCCGAATGGCGGCAGTCAGACGACGGCGAACGCTTTGCCGTTGTTCGCAGATTGCATACATCCCCTGCTCCACAACCTTTGGTCCCACCACCGGCCGATGCCCTTTCCGAAGAGGTTGTCAAGCAGTGGGTCTTGCCACCGGTCTATGAACGCCTCCAGGCTGGGGCGAGATTCTTGGCCGAATTACGGCCGTCCGTCCCCCTATTCCTCAAATTCGCTGGCATAGATTATGACGACGACGAGGAAGCGGGGCCAAAGCTCGACGCCTTCACCCGCTGGGTGCAAAGCGTCTGCCAGCGTCATGACGGCTATATGATCCAACTGACCATGGGCGACAAAGGGAGCTTTCTCTATGCCAGCTTCGGTGCACCGGTAGCCCATGATGACGACGACGAACGTGCTGTCGCCGCCGCGCTTGAGCTGCGTTCCCCGCCCCCTCATCTGAGCTTTATCACCGACATTCAGATTGGGATAAGTCGCGGCCGTTCCTGGGCTGGGGAGTGTGGTGCGCCTATCCGCCATACCTACGGCGTGATGGGCAACGAAGTGAACATGGCCGCGCGGATGATGAGCAAAGCAAAGCCCGGCCAGATTTTGGTGCGCCGCCGTGTAGCCGATGCCACCGCCCACAGTTATCAATATGAGCAGCTTGGCCTGATGGTGGTGAAGGGAGGCGCGGAGCCAATTGCCGTTTCCGAACTGATCGGCAAACATACCGCCCAATCTTTCCAGCCCAACCAGTTCGCTACGCCACTCGTCGGCCGTGAGATGGAACTGGCACAGATGGAACGCCTGCTCGACAAGGTGCTCGCTCGTCGGGGACAAATCGTTGGCTTGCAGGGGGCAGCCGGTATTGGCAAGAGCCACCTGGCTGCCGCTTTCAGCCAGCGAGCCGTTGCCAATGGTTTTCAAGTCGTCGCCGGTACTTGCCAGCGTAGCACGCGCGAAACCGCCTATTACCCCTGGCAACAGCTCTTGCGCCAGGTGTTGGGTTTGACGGCCGTGCCGCCTGCCGAGCAGCCTGCCGAGATGTTTGCCCACGAGCAAGCAACGACCTTAACCCAAACGCTCTTGCAGCTAAACCCCGCCTGGGAGGTGCGCTTGCCCCTCTTAGGCGACTTGCTTGGCTTGCCCATACCCGATAATCCGACAACCGCCGCCTTTGACCCACGCCGCCGCCAGGAGACCCTCTTTTCGCTGGTCATTGAGATATTGGCTGGATGGGCACAAACCCAACCGCTATTACTGATCATTGACAATGCCCGCTGGATGGATGAAGCATCTCGTATGCTGACTGAGGCGTTGGGCCGTGCGGTGGGGCAGTTGCCGCTGATGCTGGCCTTGCTTTACCGGCCGTCGCTCGAAGAAGACGAGGACTCGTTGGCAACCTTGGAGCGTCTTCCTTACTTCCAGACAATTACTGTGCGCGAGCTAGAGCCACGCGATGCGGCCCAATTGCTGGAAAACCTCCTGCATGGCCCCGTGTCGCCACTGGCCCAGGCCGTGATCCAGTCCCGTGCCCAGGGTAGCCCCTTCTATACGGTCGAATTGGTAGACACCTTACGTGAGTCGGGCCAGTTGGTGCAGAAAGAGGGGCAATGGGTCCTGGCCGATAATATGATCGCCGCGCTCCACGCCGGTAATTCACTGGTGCAAGAGGGGAATGAGTGGACGCTCTCGCAAGCGGCCGATCTCTCGGCCGTCAGCCTGGGCATCCCCGACTCCGTTCATGGCATTGTCCTCTCCCGTATTGACCGCCTACCGGAGACCCACAAGCCAACGTTGAAGGTGGCCAGCGTCATTGGTTACACCTTCGACGTAGATGTGCTCTCCCAGGCCCATCCCGCCAGGCTAGACGATGAAACGGTGCGCAACCAGGCCCAGGTCTTAGAGGAGCGCGATTTTGTCTTTCGCGACTGGCTGGCCCAGCTCGGTTCCGAAGCCTACACCTTCCGCCAACAGACCACACAAGAAGTGGTCTATGAAACCTTGCTCTTCACCCAACGGCGCATTTTACACTGTTCGTTGGCGGAGATTTTGGAGCGCAAACAGCCGGAGGCGGTGACGCAGATCGCCTACCATGCCTATTTGGGAGAAGATTGGCCGCGTGCCTTGCGTTACCAACTATTAGCCGGTCACCAGGCGAAGCAGCTTTTTGCTAACCTACAAAGCATTGATCATTTCCAGAAAGCGCTGCATAGCGCGGCGCACCTTTCCACAGCGGAGACGGCCGCCCAACGCCAGGAGATTCATCTCTCACTGGGTGAGTTGCTGCTAACCAGTGGTCAGTTTGAGCAGGCGGCCGAGCATCTGCACGAGGCACTGGCCATCGCCGAACGGCGAGAGGATATAGACAGCCAGGCGCGTGCCTGCCGTTGGATCGCCCGCTTGCATGAGATGCGGGCGCAATATGAACTGTCATTGGAGTGGATTGATCGCGGCCTGGCTGCTCTGGGGAATGAAGTGAAGCCGGAAGCGTTGGAGATGCGGCTGATCTCCGGTCTGATCCATAGCCGCCTGGGCAACTACCAGACGGCGCGGGAGCAGGCGCTGGCCAGTCTGTTGGCCGGTGAGGAATTGGGTGATCGATCTATCACAGCCCGCGCCCATAATTTGTTGGGGCTTATTGACCGGCTGCGCGGCCGTCTTATTCGCGGCATTGACCATTTCCAGCGAGCGCTAACGCTCTACCGCGAGATTGAAAATCTACACGGCCAGGCCCAGGCGCAAAACCAACTGGCAACTGCCCACTTTGACCTGGGCAATTGGACCGAAGCCGACCGTTACTATCGTCAGGCGGGACAGCTCTTTAGCCAGATGGGGGATGCTTACGGCCGTCTCCTGGTAGACAACAACCTCGGCGGCATCGCCTTAAACCAGGGTCGCCTGGACGAAGCACTCACCTTCTATGAGCGTGCTTTGGCCGCCCAGCAACGCATCGGCGGTTCGCTGTGGGTGATGGGCGCGTTGCATCTCAATTTGGGAGCGACGCAAATCAAACGCGGAGAGTTAAAGGCGGCCATCGAACATCTGCACACCAGCCAGGATTACTTTGAGCAAGCCAAAGTGCGCGATCTATTGCCAGAAATGCACCGGCGGCTGGCTGAAGCATATCTACGCCTGGGTGAGCTAGAGGAGGCGCGGGAAGAGATCGAGAAGTCTATTTCCCACGCCCTCGACCTTTTGATGCCCGCTGAAGAAGGTCACGCGCTGCGCGTCCTCGGTGAGGTTGCCATTGCCCAAGAAGAGTATGATGAGGCGCAGTGGACGCTGGAACAGGCGCAAGAGACGCTACGAGAAGTAAGCGATGAATACGGCTTGGCTTGCAGCCAACTGTCATTAGCCCATCTTTATGCGTTGCGTGATGAGCCGGAGGCGGCCGAGGCGGAACTGGCGAACTGTATTCCCGTTTTTGAGCGTCTGGGAGCCACGATGGATTTGGCGGCCGCCCGTGAGTTGCAACAGAACCAGCAAATAGGCCACCATTTTGCCAGTGTCTAATAACTTCTAGAAACCGGGTTTCTATTGAACAATCGGTTCAGTGAAGTGAAAGCTAAGAAACCCGGTTTCTGTTCGTAAAAAATTCGCCTGAATCCGATCCGTCCTATCCGTGGTTCTAGCGCGTAAAAACAGGGAAGTAGAAGCGATAGGTCGCCGGATAGTACAGTCCATCACGCACGATGACATCAGTCACGCCGTCGGCAAGCACGGCCGTCGCCGGCAACCACACCCCATAGCGTAATGTTTGAGTCAGCGTCAAAGAGACCGAGATAGTTTCTCCTGGCGCTAAATTCCCCTGCCAATCCACTTGATGCTCTTGCAAGGTGACATCCCCTGTGTCGGCTTGCAATGTATCGGTGAGCGGATGGAGTCGTTGTGGCAAGTGGAGGGTGGCGCTGGCCGGGGCCGCGGCCGTCACCCCGCTATTTTCGACGCGCAGCGTGTAAGTCACGAAGCGCCACGGGACGGGCTGCTCGTCACTGGCCGGTTGGTTGCTGGAGACAGCCAGCAACGCCGACCGGCTCAGATCGGGTGTGTTGACCCACACGGCCGTTGCCTTCTCAAACGTCCAGCCATGGTTCCCTTCCCAAATGGTCACGCTGTTGTCTAGCCGTGTGCCGTCGGCCGCATTGCGCCCCACGCGCACCTGATAGCTGATTTGCCGTTCCGCCCCCGGGGCCAGCGTCCCTTCCCAGCGCAGTTGTCGCGAACGTTCATGATACTTCGCCCCGCCGCGAATAGAGTCAGGCCGGATCGTCACCCCTTCCGGCAGGGTGTTGGTGATCACCACCGGCACAGGCGCGGCCGATTCCATCGCCCGCAGCGTCAAGGTATAGGTAATCGTTTCCCCTGGTTGCGCCATCCGCCGGTCGGCCGCCCAGGTGGAATCACCCACATCGCTTAACCAGCCGACAACCCCATTCATCGCCGCTTGTTGCTCCGCCTCGCCCATCTTCTCCAACGGCACGCCCCAAAACACCGTCCGCCAACCAGCCTCCGCATCCTGGTTGACCAGACCAACGGCTGTTCCCTGGTCGCCCCAAAGGAAGGGCATTGTCCCTTGAGTTGGGACCAACCCATCGCTGAAATTTTGATAGCCGCCGTATTGCAAGGAGACCGGCCCGTTCAGCCGGCGGGGAAGGGCCAGTTGAGGGTTGGCATAGAGCCTTGTCGAGGTGAGCGATTCGGTGTAGCTGAGTACGCCCAGGTACTCACGCGCCAATGGCGTTTCGTCGAAGTGGTAGAAGAGAAAGTCCTGGCTGCTGAGGAAGAGACGGCCGCCCCCATCCAGGTAACGCAACAAAGCCTCGTTCTCCGCCGCGGTGATCGGCTGGAACCAATCATAGCCAGTGTACCAGAGGACGAGATCATAGGCTTGCAGAAAAGCGGCCGGTGGGCTGCCACGCGCGATATTGCCCCAACCCGTCTCCCACACATCATAGCGTAGGTCGAGGGCGTCGAGCGCGGCCGTGTAGGCGGCCTCCTCGTTGAAGAAACGATCATCATCCACCAGCAAGATACGCCCCGGTGTTTTATGCTCAACCTCTAAAATAGCCCTCGTCCCCGTTCTGGCGGAATCGGCCGTCACTTGCAAATGATGCAGGGCGTCGGCCGCCGCGTCATCGGGAACCTCCAGACGCAAGACAGTCTGCGCCGATTGGCATGGCCCCAGCGTCAGCGTCGGTGTCAACAGCGAGCTGGCCCATTCCCCGCCCCTGGTCGAGATATGCAGCGTGTCGGTAATCGTTTCGCTCAAATTGCGTACCGTCAACGTATAGACCAGCGAATCGCCGCGCAAAGCGAAATCATCAATCTTGGTCGGTGACCATTGGATGCCGGAGCCAATACGTGGTGCAAACAACGCCCCCATCAGCCGCTGCATCAGATTGGCCCGCGCATCCGCGCCGCTGACCCCTTCCAGGCCAAAGCCCAGATACGCCAGGCGATAGGGGAAGCAGTGGCTGGCTAATAGCCCGGCCGCTGTCCCATCGGGATAGGCGAATATCGGCTGTGTCAGCGAACCGGGGCGCGGCTCGCTTTTGTCCGGCGTCAATTGATTGTCGGCGCTATCCGGCCCGTTGAGGGATAGTGAAAACCCCTCGAACAGCTCGCCCACGCCGCGAATGGGCAAATCACTCTCATCTACCGACCCTTCCCCCAGATAGCGCCCCTGCAAATCATAGTGCCACCACCATTCCAGACCAATGGCGCTGCCGTCAAAGCTGCCGATGTCGTGGCCGCTGAGCAGCAAACGGCCGCCCGTCCCCAGATAGTCGGTGATCACGTTATTCGCCCCAATGTAGCCCGGCGAATCAATCGGCGCAGACCAGACGACGACATCATAGGCGGCCATTTCTTCCCCAGAGGGGGTATCGCTGAGCGGGTTGCGAATCCGGTGAATATCATAGTTGAGGCGATTGGCGGTCAGTGCCGCTTCGTAGTAAGGGATATAGGAGTCGTAATACCATTGACCCGAATCCACCAATAGCACCGCCGGGCCATTTTCCAATGCCACATTCAGTTCAACCTCGTCCCCCGCTGCCAATGTCACCGGCATCCGGCTTAGGCGATACCCTTTTTCCCGGATGGTCAGGATATAGCTTCCGGCTGGTAAATCGAGTTCAAACCGGCCGTCGCTTCCCGTCTGTACAGTGATTGGCCTGTTTTCAACCATGATCGTCGCCGCCAACGGCCGTCCGCCGCTTGCCTCTCTAACCACGCCTTGAATCCTTCCCCCAGGCAGCCTCTCTAGCGACAGCGGCCGCGTGGTTGTTTCCCCGCTACGAACGATGACATCGGTTATTTGCTGTGGCTTGTAACCAAAGGGCGCGGACTCGACGGTGTAACTTCCTGGTTTTAGCCAGGCGCTGTACTGCCCCTGCTCGTCGGTGGTAAACGCCACTGCTTCACCGGCAGCGGTGGTGATCGTCACTGGAACGGCCGCCAACGGCCGCCCCGCCGCGCGAACCGTCCCTTGTAATACCCCAGGGGATGCGGCCGAGGGGGGAAGGCGATTTTGTGCCTCGGCAACGGCCGCATAGCTATCTAATAATCCCCACCCCGCGTCATTATCGGGTGGGGAGGTTGCCAGCGATACGGCCGTTGTCGCCAGAATATCGGCCGCTTGTTCCTGGCTCAGCGCGGGGTTGGCGGACAGCATCAACGCCAGCGTCCCCGCCACATGCGGCGTAGCCATTGATGTCCCATTGAACAGTTGATAAGCTGCGTTGGGATAGGCGGAGAGGACCCGCGCGCCGGGGGCGACCAGCAACGGCTTTTGTTCGGCCGTCACCAACGACGGCCCCCGTGACGAAAACCAGGTGATCGCGTTAACGTCATCGCTCGCGCCGACTGCCAATGTACCGGTATAACTGGCGGGGGCGTTGATACTAGAAGGGAGCGGGCCATTGTTGCCGGTGGCAAAGACGGAGATGATCCCTGCTGCCTGCAACACCTGCACGTCGGGATAAAAAACCAGGCTTTGCCCATCCAGTCCCCAGGAGTTGTTGACCACATCAGGCGCCAGCGCGGGGTCCCCCGCCGGAGCCAGGAGCCATTGGAAGGCAGCGTGAACGGCGCTGTCATAGATAAACCCATTTGCGTCGGCGATGGCGACGGCGATCCACTGCGCACCAGGAGCGACGCCGATCCCGTTTTGGCCGACGGCCGTTCCCGCCACATGCGTCCCATGCCCATTTAGATCAAGCGGGATGGTCGAAGTGGGCAGCGAGGCGTTGAACCAGTTGCCGCTATGGTTGATTGTCTCCCCCCGATTACCGCGATAGTTGGGCAATAGATCGGGATGTTGCCAATCTACGCCCGTATCTACAATGGCGACGGTGATCCCTGTGCCATCAACCCCCAGTCCATGCCACGCCTGCCGGGCGCGAACGCGCTCAATCCCCCAAACTTCTTCTCTTCCATCTATTCCATTGCCTGTCCATCCCTGATTAAAGCCACCGTCAAAGGCGGCCGTTGTGCTTACCGTCTGGCTCAAAAAGGTGGGTTGCTGGTCAAAGAGGCGACGTTGTTGATCGGCCGCGATCAACCGCACATTGGGTTGTTGGGCAATGGCTTCCAGGGCGGCCGCATCCCCCGTGATCGCAATGGCGTTGATGATCCACAGCGACTGATAATCCCGCACCCTCCCTTCGCTCTGAAGCTTATCGAGCAAACGACGCAGCGACTGTTGGCTGGTTTCGGCCATGCCTTGCAGCCGATTGACTACCTCTGCTCGTCGTTCTATTCGCGCTATTGGTAGGGCTGTGGCGGAGAGATCGGCCGTTGCCTCCAAATAAGCGATAAAGCGCAGGGGAGCGTCTGGGTTGGATGATTGGGCAAGTTGCTGGGCTAGCTCAGGTGCGACTTTTGCACCATAGTCGTCGGCATCAGCAAGCGCGGTTGGTGAGCCCCACCCCAAAGCGGGCAGGCTTAATAAACAGAAAAGCGTCGTCACGGCCGTGACGACGCTTAGCAGGAGATAGCCGATGCGCGATTTCAAGCCGCCTCGATCAACCTGAATAATTTAACTTTCAGCCTTATATATTTTGACACGAATTTCACGAATAGCACGAATGATTACAACCTAAGTTCGTCAAGACTGACACAGCCAAGAATTTTCGTGGAATAAATGTTAATTCGCGTTCATTCGCGTAAATTCGATGCAAAGAGCGCACTTCCTCTTCGTGTCATTTGTGAAATTCGTGTCGAAAAGATCAACTAGAACAACCCCCAGTCGCCCCCGGCCCCTTCTTCCATCATCGATGGATCCCATAACTCGGTTCCAAGCTCCACTTCTGCCCCGTTCGGCATCACTTGTGATCCCACCAGGCGCACCTGCTCGATCAATTGTGGGCCATAGGGGCAGAAAGGCGTGGTCAGGATCATGGTGATCTTCGCCTTCTCTTCTTCCTCGTCAACGTCGAGATTGCGCACTAAACCTAACTCGACAATATTCAGGCCAATTTCTGGATCAATCACTGCTCGCAGTGATTCGAGCAATTCATCTTCTTTACTAGCAATCATTTAACGCTTTCCTCATGAGTGGTAAGGCGAAGCTATCCTAATAAAATAAACAACCTGCTTTTGCCTGGCAAAACTTAGCTGCGGTGGCTCCGTCCTACCTGTAACTTTTGTACCAGAGATTACCCTAATGTAAGCTCCTTCTGGTCTGGTCTAAATGTAAATTCACAGCAGTTTTCGCCATCGAGCATACAGGTATGCTGCTGGATGGGCGTCTGCAACACATTGAGAATCAGCTCACGGTCGAAGTTGCAAACTTCCGTGTGCTGATTGCCAATGGAAATGTAAGGACAACTATACTCGACAAAGCGGTAGCCGTCACTCGTTTTTTCCCAGGAGGAGAGAAATCCCTCATCGGCCAACAGTCTCACCAGATAGTTTAGGCGCTCCTCAAATGGTAGATGCTCAAACTCCCCGCGATGCTCGTCCACAATTCGATTGACCACGCCGCGAAAGATTTCGGACACGGCCGCTTCCGGCAGCTTGTCCTTCAACTCATCTAGCAAACGGCTGGTCAGGCGCACATAGCGTTTGGGAAATAGCTCCTGTCCCTGTTCGCTAATGCTATAGACATAGTAGGGACGGCCGACCTTGCGCCGGACGCTGCTGGCCTCGATCAATCCATCAGCTTGTAATGCATTCAGATGGTGGCGCACGGTAACGGGGGAGACATCGGCCGCTTCTGCCAAATCCTCAACAGTCGCCTGGTTAGACGACTTAATCGCATAGAGGATTACATCGCGCGTGCTTTGTTTTTTGTTGCTTGTTACGTTTTTCACGGATAGAATGTTCCTGATCAAGGCAAGGGATAGACACTTGGGTTACGGGCAATTATTAATAAGCGACAGATTAGATTATCATTCCGCAACGCCACATAAAATCCAAAATCCTTTATCCGCTTAAAATTCAAAAATTCATTACCTTGTTGAACAAAGTCTTGTTGAACAAATAGCCCTGTTTCTACGGCTATGTATCTTGGCGGCCCACAATGACACCTAGCTTACAGACTATTGGTGCATGATTGCATTATAGCAGCCGGTAAACAGCCTGTCAATTATTGCTATTTTTATCATAATTATGATAATTATTGACGTTGCCTAACCCCTATGCTATAATTCTGGACTGATAAAGAACGAAAGAGATCAAGAGACGAAGAGGCTGCGAGATTAAGAGAGCGCAAGAGTGCTAATCTCTGAGTCTCCCAGTCTCTACTCTCATTTAAGAGGAGCGTTTACACCCAATGACTGTTGCGTTAGAGATTAAGAACTTGCATGCCAACGTGGGCGATCAGCCCATTTTGAAAGGGATTGACTTGCTGGTGAAGCAGGGCGAAACCCATGCGTTGATGGGGCCGAATGGCTCCGGCAAAAGCACATTGGCCTATACACTGGCCGGTCATCCATCTTATGAGCCGACGGCCGGACAGGTGATTTTTGATGGCAAAGACTTGCTGGAAATGGAAGCCGACGAGCGTTCGCGTGCTGGTCTATTCCTGGCTTTCCAATACCCCATTGCCGTCCCCGGCGTGACCGTAGCAAAATTTTTGCGCCAGGCGATTAATTCGCGCCGTCAGGCCGAAAACCCAGACGATGCCGGTATTTCTATTCCCGAATTCCGCCGTTTGCTGAAAAACAAGATGGATGTGCTGGATATTGACCAGCGCTTTGCCGGCCGTTACCTCAACGAAGGCTTCTCCGGTGGCGAAAAGAAGCGCGCCGAGATTTTGCAGATGGCGACGCTGGAACCGAAGATCGCTATTATGGATGAAACGGATTCAGGCCTGGACATTGACGCGCTGCGCGTGGTAGCCGAAGGCGCGAACCGTTTGCGCGAAACAAACAACATGGGCGTGCTACTGATCACCCACTACCAGCGCATTTTGAACTACATCAAGCCCGATTACGTCCACATCATGCTCGACGGCCGCATCGTCGAAAGCGGCGGCCCCGAACTGGCGCTGGAACTGGAAGAGCGTGGCTACGACTGGGTTCGCGCTCGTCATGCGGAGACGGAAGGGACTGTCTAATACGGTAATCAGTTATCAGTAATCGGTAATCAGTAAAGTCTGAATACCGAATACCGTTCACCGTTTACCGATTTGAGGAGTTGTTCACATGGCTGATATTGCTGTACTTGAACAAGAACTAACTGAAAATGAAATTCTAGCTGGGGTCAATCAGGACTATGCCAGCAAATATGGCTTTGCTGATGCTGAGGATTACGTCTTCAAGGCCGAAAAAGGGTTGAGCGAAGAGGTCGTGCGCTCAATCTCGACGATGAAAGGGGAGCCGGAATGGATGCTCGACCTACGCCTGAAGGCTTACCATCACTTCATGGAACGGCCGATGCCCACCTGGGGCGCCGATCTCTCCGAGATCGACTTCGACAACATCTACTACTACATTAAGCCAACCGAGCGCCAGGAAGACTCCTGGGAGGATGTACCATCCTACATTAAAAACACTTTCGACAAGCTGGGTATCCCCGAAGCGGAGCAAAAGTTCCTCTCTGGTGTGGCGGCACAGTACGAGTCGGAGGTTGTTTACCACAACATCAAGAAGGACCTGGAAGAAAAGGGCGTGATCTTCCTCGGTATGGACGACGGCCTGGCGCAGTATCCTGACCTGGTAAAAGAGTACTTTTCCACCGTCATTCCCCATAACGACAATAAATTTGCGGCGTTGAACACGGCCGTCTGGTCCGGCGGTAGCTTCATCTACGTCCCGCCCGGTGTCCATGTCGAGATGCCCTTGCAGGCTTACTTCCGCATCAACGCCAAGAACGTGGGACAGTTTGAGCGCACGTTGATCATCGTTGACGAAGGGGCCTACGTCCACTACGTCGAAGGCTGTACCGCGCCAATCTATACCTCCGATTCGTTGCACTCGGCCGTTGTCGAGATCATCGTCAAGAAGGGCGGCCGTTGCCGCTACACCACCATCCAGAACTGGTCTACCAACGTCTATAACCTGGTGACGAAACGCGCCGTTGCCGAAGAACGGGCGACGATGGAGTGGGTGGACGGTAATCTTGGCTCGAAGGTGACGATGAAGTACCCCGCTGTTTACCTGATGGGCGAAGGGGCGCATGGGGAAATCCTCTCTATCGCCTTTGCCGGAAAGGGACAGCACCAGGATGCCGGTGGCAAGGTTGTCCATGTGGCGCCGAACACCACCAGCCGCATCATCTCCAAGTCCATCAGCAAGGATGGCGGCCGTTCTTCCTATCGTGGCCTGCTTAAGGTCAACGACAATGCCGAGGCCAGCAAGTCGAATGTGGTTTGCGACGCCTTGTTGTTGGATGAACACAGCCGTTCCGACACCTATCCCTACATTGAGATTGATGCGCAGGATGTGACCGTCGGCCACGAAGCTTCGGTCAGCAAGGTTGGCGAGGAGCAGCTCTTCTACCTGATGAGCCGCGGTATCTCCGAAGAAATGGCAAACACGATGATCGTCAATGGTTTTATCGAGCCATTGGTGAAGGAACTGCCGATGGAGTACGCCATTGAGATGAATCGCCTGATTCAATTGCAGATGGAGGGTTCAATTGGCTAACGCAACTTTGACGACACCGACGGCAACTTTTAGCCGCCAGGCCGTGGAAGCCCTTTCCGCTTCACTGAACGAGCCTGATTGGATGCTCCAGCGCCGTTTGCAGGCCTGGGAGATTTATGAAAGCCTGCCAGTGCCGACGACGCAGGATGAAGAGTGGCGGCGTACCGATATTCGCCGCTTCAAATTGGATGAATTTGGCCCCTCGCTGAACGGCCACCATACAAACGGCACTGCTGCTGCCACCATGCCCGACTACCTCGGCGCACAACTGACCGAAGATGTCGCCGGTGGTGTGTTGGTAGAGGTGGATGGTATCGTCACCAAGTATGAAATGAGTGATGTGCTGAAGGAGCAGGGGATTATCTTCTGCGATATGCACACGGCCGTCCGCGAACATGGCGACCTGGTGCAGAAATACTTCATGACCCAGGCTGTGCGTGCCGACGAAGGGAAGTTTGCCGCCTTGCATGGCGCGTTCTGGCGCGGTGGCGTTTTCCTCTATGTCCCGCGCAATGTCGTCGCCGCTGCGCCCCTGCACAGTGCGCTGTGGGCGACCAACGGCCGCACCTTCACTCACACACTTGTCGTATTAGACGAAGGGGCGGACGCAACCTTCATGGACGAATACGGCTCGCCCGATGGCAGTGGTCAGGCGTTGCACAATGGCGCGATTGAATTGCTGGTGGGTGACAACGCCAACCTGCGCTACGCTTCCTTGCAAGACTTCGGCCGCAATGTATGGCAGTTTAACCACGAGCGCGGCCGTGTCGGCCGTGATGGCAAGCTGGACTGGATTACCAGCATCATGGGCACGCGCCTGACGAAGGTGTTCCAGACCTCAGAGCTAGACCAGCCCGGTGGCTGGGCGCGGATGTCGGGGATCTACTTCACCAACGGCCGCCAGCACCTGGACATGGACACCCAGCAAAACCACAACGCGCCCGATACCGTCAGCGACCTGCTCTATAAGGGGGCGTTGAAGGATGTGTCGCGTACCGTCTGGCAGGGGATGATCAAGGCGCAACGGGATTCACAGCGCATTGATGGCTTCCAGGCCAATCGCAACCTGATGCTGGACAAGACCGCGCGTGCCGACTCCATCCCTGGCCTGGAGATCGAAGCCGACGATGTGCGTTGCACCCACGCTTCGACAACCGGTCGCTTGGATGAGGAAGAGGTCTTTTACCTGATGAGTCGTGGGATTTCGCGGCCGATTGCCATGCGCATGGTGGTTCAAGGCTTCTTCGATCCGGTGATGCAACGGATCCCCTTTGAAGGCGTCCGCGAGCGAATCTTCGATCGCATCTTAGAAAAAATAGGCTAAGCAGAGCAACCATAGATCTCACGCAAAGACGCAAAGAACGCAAAGGCTTGTCACCTCGACACCCTCGGTGCAAGCGCTGAGCAAAGTCGAAGGAAAAACTTGGCGACCTTTGCGTCTTTGCGTGAGTCTTTTTTTGAGGAGGCAAAACATGGCAGACAAAGGGTATGTCCACCCCGACGTATTGGTCAGCACCGATTGGGTGGCTGAAAACCTGCACAACACCGACAAAATTCGCCTGGTAGAATCAAACGAAGATGTACTGCTCTATAGTACCGGTCATATCCCCAATGCTGTCCACATTGATTGGGTAGTGGACCTGAACGACGCTATTCGCCGCGACTATCTGAATGAAGAGCAATTCGCTCAATTGATGTCGCGTAACGGTATCAGCAACGACACCACCGTCGTTTTTTATGGCGACAAGAACAACTGGTGGGCGACCTACGCCTTTTGGGTCTTTAAGCTCTTCGGCCATGCCGACTGCCGCATTATGGATGGCGGCCGTCAAAAGTGGATCGCCGAAGGGCGCGAACTGACTAAAGAAAAGCCCTCCTTCCCGCAGACCGAGTATAAGCCCGCTGCCCGCGCTGACTTTCGTATCCGCGCCTTCCGCGACCAGGTGCTAGACCATGTCCGCGCCGCGCAGCCATTGGTGGATGTGCGTAGCCCGGCCGAGTTTAGCGGTGAACTACTCCATATGCCCGGTTCGCCGCAAGAGGGTGCGCTGCGTGGCGGCCACATCAAAGGTGCAGCCAATGTCCCCTGGAGCCGTGCCGTGGCCGAGGATGGAACGTTTAAGTCGGCCGATGAACTGCGCGACATTTACGAAGGGGAGAAAGGCTTATCCCCTGATAAAAATGTGATCGCCTACTGCCGAATTGGCGAACGTAGCTCCCACACCTGGTTTGTCCTCACCTATCTCCTCGGCTATCCTAACGTCCGCAACTACGATGGCTCCTGGACGGAATGGGGCAATCTGGTCGGCGTGCCGATTGAGAATCCGTCGAAGAAAGCTGAGAGTGGAGACTAGATTTTTGACACGAATGACACGAATAGACACGAAAAACAAGTCATAAGACTATTTCGTGAAATTCATGCCATTCGTGTCGAAAAATGTGGAGATTGGAAGCTGTGTTGGATGTAGAGAAGGTTCGTGGGGAATTCCCCATATTGGCGCGAGAGGTCTATCCGGGCGTGCCGTTGGTCTATCTGGATAGCGGTGCGTCATCGCAGAAACCGGCGGCCGTCCTCCAAGCGATGGATCATTACTATCGCACCACCCACGCCAACGTCCATCGCGGCGTCCACCGCCTCAGCGAAGACGCGACCAACCTTTATGAAGGGGCGCGGGCGCGGATCGCCGCCTTCATCAATGCCCCTGGCCCCTCGCAAGTCATCTTCACCAGCAACGCCACCGAGGGCTTTAACCTCGTTGCCTATACCTGGGGACGCGCCAATCTCCAGCCTGGCGATGAAATCCTGCTAACGGAGATGGAGCATCACGCCAACATCATCCCCTGGCAGATCATCGCCCAGGAGAAAGGGGCGGTGGTGCGCTATGTGCCGTTCCATGAGGATGGCACGCTCGATCTCTCTACCTTGCCCGACCTACTGACCGAACGCACGAAGCTGTTTTCGTTCACGGCCGTCTCCAATGTACTCGGCACGGTCAATCCGATTAAGGAACTGGTGGCGGCCGCTCATGCCGTCGGCGCATTGGCAATGGTAGATGCGTCGCAGCACGCCCCCCATATGCCGCTGGATGTGCAGGACCTGGACTGCGACTTCCTCTCCTTCACCGGCCATAAGATGTGTGGGCCAACGGGGATCGGCATCCTCTATGGCAAATTAGAGTTGCTGGAAGCCATGCCCCCGTTCATGGGCGGCGGCGACATGATCCGCCGTGTGACGCTAGCGGGTTCCAGTTGGAACGACCTGCCCTGGAAGTTTGAAGCGGGAACGCCGAGGATCGCCGAAGCCATTGGCCTGGGCGCGGCCGTTGATTATCTCAGCGAGGTCGGACTGGACGACATCCACGCCCACGAACAAATGATCACCGGTTACGCCCTCGAATCGCTGAGCGAAGTGCCGGGGTTGCGCCTGTTGGGGCCACCGGCCGCGCAACGGGGCGGCCTTGCCGCCTTCACGCTGGCAGGCGTCCATCCCCATGATATTGCCGAAATTTTAGATAAAGATGGCATTGCCATTCGTGCCGGACATCATTGTGCCCAACCCCTCCACCGTCGTCTGGGCATCAACTCCTCCGCCAGAGCCAGCTTTTACCTCTATACAACGCGGCAAGAGATTGATAAACTAATCAGTAGCTTGCACGGCGTACGCAAGGTGTTTAAGTTAAAAGATGGACAGTAGCATCTACCGCGAACAGATCATCGATCTGTATGAACACCCCCTCAACCAGGGCACGCTCGACGCGCCAGACTTCTCCTATGAGGAAGACAACCCGCTGTGTGGTGATGTGGTGCGGATTGACGTGCGCCTGGACGAGCAGCAACGGGTGGCCGAAGTGGCCTGGGACGGCGACGGCTGCGCGATCAGCCAGGCGGCCGCCTCCCTGCTGACGGAAGAGATCAAGGGCATGACCTTAGAGGAAATTCGCCACTTCCCCAAAGAACGCCTGCTGGAACTGATCGGCGTACCGTTGAGCATGGCGCGAGTGAAATGCGCATTGTTGGCGCTCAAGGTCTTAAAAGCTGGCGCGTATGGAATCCCGGAACCAGATACGCTACATAGTCAGGCGTAAAGCAACGCGACTACATGGATATAGCTCACATTATTAACGCTATCAAAACCGACCGGATTAACATCACCCAACACGCACGCAGAGAAGCGAAAGAGGATAATTTAATTCTGGATGAAATCCTCTACTCAACCCAAAGTGGTGAAATCATAGAAGATTATCCCACTGATACCCGTATCCAAGCTGCCTGATATATGGCGAGAACCAAGACGGTAGCCCAATTCACACTGTATGGGCCTATGCGGCGAATAGTCAGATAGCCATCTTAATCACCATTTATCGTCCTGATCAGAGTCGGTGGGTTGATTGGAGAATTCGGAAAACGTAAACATGAAGAAAAAATACGTAGAGAAATGTCCTCGCTGCGGTGGCCCTGTAGTTGAAAGGGAAGTCACAGAAGTATTATATGGTGGAGCCAACACAGCTCTTTTGCGAATTAAGGTGGGAGTGTGTTTATTGTGTGGGGAGCGACTGTACACACCTGAGATTGTCAGGCAGTTCGAGGAAATTGAAGCCAAGTTAGCGCAAGAGGAAACGGCGGAGTTTAAACCGCTAGGCTTGTCATTTCAGGTGCAGATGCACTAATAGAACAGGCATGGTCAGAGAAACTTAGTTTCTAAACACGCCAAGACCTGAAGATGTTAATTCTTCGGGTCTTTTTGGTTTAGTGGTAAAATGGTCCAGTACACTGTTTCAATAGTTTGAACAACTGTCACTCCGAGAGGAGTCTTCGGAGCGAGGAATCCCTATCCATTCGCTGATCAACGGAATCGCCAGGGATTCCTCGCTCCGCTCGGAATGACGTTGCAATCACTGTTGAAACACTGTATTTAGACGGCAACGAGAGATGAATGCTGAAACGGCCGAACTGCTCCCCACTTTGACACGTGCCCCCATCTTTCAAGGGCTGGACGCGACCGCGCTTCAACCTATTCTCCAGGTCGGCCGTTACCGCCAGGTGGCAGCCAACACCTTTTTCTTCCATGAAGGGGAACCAGCGACGTTGTTCTACATCCTGCTGCAAGGACGCGCAAGGTTGACGCAGGTGACCGCTGAGGGGCATCAAGTCATTGTCCACTATGTCGGTCCGGGAGATGGTGTTGGGATCATCGTTGCGTTGAGCAGTATGCCTTATCCCGTCTCGGCCGAAGCCATTGAAGATTGCCTGGCCATCAGTTGGGACGCGGAAACAACCTTGCAACTGATGCTCAGCAGCCCCCGTCTGGCCTTAAACGGAATGCGGCTGATCGCCCGCCGTTTCGCCGACTTACAAGACCGCTATCGCGAACTGGCAACGGAACGGGTGGAGCGGCGGATAGCCCGCGCCCTCTTGCGTCTGGTCAGGCAGATGGGCAAGCGAGTCGAAGGCGGGATACTGATTGACATCCCCCTCTCGCGACAAGACCTGGCGGAGATGACCGGCACGACCCTCTATACCGTCAGTCGCATCCTTAGCCGCTGGGAAGAGCAAGGGCTGGTAGACCTCGGCCGCGAGCGTGTCATGCTGCGTAAATCTCACCAACTGGTTATTATTGCCGAAGACTTGCCCCACAGCCAAGAATAAACCTTTCACATTCCCCAGAGATTCAATATCTATCTACCACGGATAGATACGGATTAGACGGATTAACACGGATTTTCTTGGGTTGAATCTGTGTAAATCCGTTCCATCCATTTAATCCGTGGTCTCCTTGACGAACACCCACATTGTCGCCAGGGAAATTCGACCGATTCGTCTCGAAGAAACAGAGTTCTTTGCGCTGGCGCAAAGAACTCTGTTGGCGTTTCTGGCACTCTACCACGAGAGCAACTGCTTAACTGAGTGGATCCCCTGCGAACTCCTCTATGGTTTCCGGGCGGATTTTATCATAGGAGAAAGTACTTCCATGAAACGCCTTTTGTCTATAACGCTTCTGATCGTCTTCGCCGTCGCGCTTATTGCGTGCCGCGAGGAAGGGGGCGGCGAGGCCCAGATTACGACCCAGGAGACGGGTCTTCCGGCCGATGCCGCCGCGGTGGCTGCCGAACGAGGGCTGACCCCAGCCGATATGTATGCAGCCCTAAAGACCTATATGCCGACCGGACAACATGATCCTTACATCATGTTTGCCTCTGGCGGGCAATCGGGACAGGTATACGCCGTTGGCGTGCCGTCCATGCGTATCCTGAAAGAGATTGCCGTCTTCACGCCCGAACCCTGGCAGGGGTTTGGTTTTGGCGGCTCGACCAACGCCATTCTTGAGGAAGGATTTGTTGACGAAGAGACTCCCCTCTATTGGGGCGACACCCATCACCCAGCCTTGTCAGAGACGGCCGGGGAATACAACGGCCAGTTCCTCTTCATCAACGACAAGGCCAATGCCCGCATGGCGGTGATTGACCTGCGCGACTTTGAGACCAAGCAAATTATCAAGAATCCCAATGCAATCAACGATCATGGAGGCGCGTTCGTCACGCCCAATACGGAATATGTTGTCGAAGGGCCACAGTATGCTGCGCCCATCGGTTGGGAATATGCTTCCCTGGATGAGTATGAGACCGCTTATCGTGGTCTGGTGACGTTCTGGGCGTTTGACGAGAGCAGCGGCCGCGTAGACTCAGCCAAATCCTTCCAGATCGAACTGCCCCCCTATTGGCAAGACCTTTGTGACGCAGGCAAGGGCGTTAGCGAGGGCTGGATTTTCTGCAACTCCTTTAATACCGAGATGGCAACGGGTGGTATCGAATTGGGCAACCCGCCATTTGAGGCCGGAACGGCGCAAAATGATACGGACTATCTGCACATTATGGACTGGAAGAAGGCGGAAGAGGTGTTTAACGCCGGTCAGGTAGAGATGATCAACGACATGGCAGTTATTCGCCTGCAAACGGCGATTGACGAAGGCATCCTCTACTTCACACCGGAGCCGAAAAGCCCGCATGGTGCTGATGTGACGCCTGGTGGCGAATATGTCGTCGTTGGCGGCAAGCTTGACCCCCATGTGACAGTCTACTCCTTTGAAAAGATTCAAGCGGCGATTGCCGCTGGTGGTCTTGACAGTGATCAATATGGCGTGCCGGTCATTCCGCTAGATGACAGCATGGAGGCACAGGTAGAGTTAGGGCTTGGCCCGTTGCACACCGTCTATGATGACAAGGGGTATGCCTATACGTCGTTGTTCCTCGACTCGGCCGTTGCCCGCTGGACGCTCGGCGGCCCCTATGACGAACTGAATCCCGAAGATGGCTGGACATTGGTGCAAAAATTGCCCGTCCATTACAACATCGGCCACATCGCGGCGGCCGAAGGAGACACCGCCACACCGGACGGCCAATACGTGGTTGCTCTGAACAAGTGGAGCATTGACCGCTTTGCCAACATCGGCCCACTTTTGCCCCAGAACTTCCAGCTTGTGGACGTCAGCCGGACAGGGGATCAGATGCAGTTGCTCTATGATATGCCGATTGGAATGGCTGAACCCCATTACGCGCAAATTATCAGCGCCGACAAGCTGGACCCCTTTGAGGTTTATCCCGAAGTGGGCTGGAACCCGGAGACGATGAGCGTAGACCCGAACGCCGTGACCGATCCAAGCGAAGCACGCATTGAACGCAACGGCAACCAGGTAGAAATCTGGATGACAGTCGTGCGCTCCCACTTCACCCCAGAGCGAGTAGAGTTGAAGGAAGGCGACCATGTGATCTGGCACATGACTAACATCGAGCAGACGCGCGATGCGACGCATGGCTTTGCCCTTTCCGGCTACAACATCAACCTCAGCCTGGAACCGGGAGAGACACAGACCGTCGAATTTGACGCCAAAATCCCCGGCACGTTCACCTATTACTGCACCGAGTTCTGCTCGGCACTGCACCTAGAAATGTTAGGTTACTTCCTCGTCGAACCGGAAGGGTGAGGAGAAATTATGAAGGATGAGGGATAAAGGCTGAGGGCTGAGGATGGAAAAGTTCATCCTTCAGCCTTCAGCCCTCATCCTTCAGCCTTTTTCTTGGGGTTTATTATGTTTGCTTCAGATGTGAAGGTGGTGTTGCCGGATGGCAGCACGCGGCGGTTGATGGACTATCTCTTGCCGAGTGCCTTGCTGATGCTGGCGGCCCTGCTGTTTATGATCTCGATCTTCCTGCCCTATTGGAGCATGAGGATGGAAGCGCCGCAATATCCGCAAGGGCTGATGGTAGATGTCTATGTCAACCGGCTGGAAGGGGATATGCGCGAGATTGACGCGCTCAATCACTATCTGGGGATGCCGCCGCTGGATGAGGGCGGCCGCTTCGAACGATCCATCTCCATTGCCTCCATCGTCGTCATCGGCCTCCTGCTGATCGCCGGCGTCTTTATCCATAATTGGTGGGCGGGGGTGTTGGCGATACCAGCCTTGACCTTCCCGATCATTTTCATTGCCGACCTGTGGTGGATTCTCTATCGCTACGGTCACAGTATTGATCCCAGTTCGGCGCTGGGCGGGGCCATTGAGCCATTTACGCCGCCTATTCTGGGGCGGGGAGAAGTGGCTCAGTTTGCCACCATCGCCCAATTTGAGATTGGGTTCTATCTGGCGCTGGCGGCCGTCCTGGTCGTTCTGGTCGCGCTTTGGTTCCACCGCGCTGCCTATAAGCCGCTGGTGGAGGCGCGTAAACGGGTTGGTCAACAGACCGCGGCAATAGTCGAGGCATAACCGATATGGTGAGATGGGTGTGGGTTATTGGGGTTATTGGTCTATTGGTCTACTGGCTATCGCTGCCGGTGACCGGTTTGTCGGCCACTGCTGAGGACAACAATCGTCTGGTGGTGGCAGCCGCTGGCCCCTTTACGAGCATTACGGCGGCGTTGGAAGCGGCCGAGCCGGGCGACATCATCGAGGTGTATGGTGGCACGTATGATGGCCCGCTGATCGTGGACAAGTCCGTTCATTTAATCGGCCGCGACTGGCCGGTGATTGACGGGCAGGGCGTTGGCGCAGTCGTCAAGCTGGTCGCGCCCGATATTCACTTTCAGGGTTTTGTGGTGCGTAATAGCGGCAATGAGCCGGACCGCGACCACGCCGGTGTGTCCGTCTCCGCCCCCCGTGCAATCGTCGAAGGCAACCGCCTGGAAGAAGTCCTCTTTGGCGTCTACGTCGCCGACGCGCCAAACACAACTGTGCGCGGCAACGATATTGGCGGCAAAGCGCAATATGACCTCGGCCGCAAGGGGGATGGGATTCGCTTTTGGTATAGCCCCAACGCTCTCATCGAACGCAACGTCGTCCACGAGACCCGTGATATTGTGATTTGGTATTCGCCGGATGTGGTGATCCGCGAGAATGTGGTTCGCGACGGCCGTTATGGGGTGCATCTGATGTACTGCGACGGCGCACAGATTACGAACAACCAATTCTTGAACAACTCTGTCGGCGTCTACACGATGTACACTAACAATGTGGTGATCGAAGGCAACTTGATGCGCGGCCAGCGCGGCCCCAGCGGCTATGCGCTAGGTTTCAAGGATGCAGATCAAATTACAGTCACCGATAACGTCCTGGTAGACAACAGCGGTGGCGTCTTTCTCGACGGAACGCCTTTTTCTCCCCAGGGCTATAGCCGTTTTGAGCAGAACATCATCGCCTTTAACGACGTGGGGGCAATCCTGCAACCGGCCGTGCGCGGCAACGTCTTTAGCAACAATACATTTTGGGAGAACGTTTCCCAGATGGTGCTGCAAGGGGGCGGGCAGCCAGGCATTAACCAGTGGCAGGGCAACTATTGGAGCGATTACACTGGCTTTGACGTGGATGGCGACGGGCAAGGAGAGTTGCCCTACCGCGCCGAACGCCTCTTTGAGGGCTTGACCGACCAGGAGCCGCGCCTGCGGATATTGGCCTATAGCCCGGCCGTCCAGGCCATTGAATTCGCCGGACAGTCGTTTCCGGTGATCCGGCCGCAGCCCAAATTGACCGACGACAAACCATTGATGCAACCGCTTGATATCCCCTTGTTCGCCCAACCGGCGGCCGCTTCGCCTGTTGTGCTGGTGCTGGTTTCGATTGGGCTTTTGGGGTTGGGGCTATTGTTGGCGGCCGTCGCCTTTGCCGACCGCGACTTTGATTATTTGCCACAAAGAGCCAAAGACACAAAGTTCTCGACTCTCCTGCGTGACTTACTCTCTTAGTGGCTAGAGACAAATGATGCAATCAACCATGATCGAGAATCCGATTACGTTGAACGTCCAAGATGTGAGCAAACGCTACAGCCGCGTCCAGGCGTTGGACGGCGTTTCCTTTTGTGCGGAAACGGCCGAGGCGATTGGCCTTTGGGGAGCGAACGGGGCGGGCAAGACGACGCTGCTGAAGGCGATCCTCGGTCTTATCCCCTTCCAGGGCGTTGTTCAGATACAGGGGATTGACGTTCGTAAGCAGGGCAAGACCGCCCGCCGTTTCATCGGCTATGTCCCCCAGGAAGCTGTCTTTTATGATTGGAGTGTGCAGGCCACGATTCGCTTCTATGCTCGGCTGAAAAAAGCCGATGTCGGGCGGATCACACCGCTGCTCGAAGAGCTGGGCCTGACCGAACACCTTCGCAAGCCGGTCCCTGCGCTGTCGGGGGGACTCAAGCAACGTCTGGCGTTGGCCATCGCCCTGCTGGCCGACCCGCCCGTACTGTTGCTTGATGAGCCGACGGCCAACCTGGATGCCCAGAGCCGTCGCGATTACCTGAAGCGACTGGTGGCATTGCGCCAGGCAGGAAAAACGATCCTGCTGGCCTCGCACCGTCTGGAAGAGATTGAAGCGCTGACCAACCGCGTGTTATGGCTAGAACGCGGCCGACTGGTGGAGACGTTGCGCCCGGACGAATTACGCGCCCGCTTGTTGCCGGAGGTCGAGATGTCGCTGTGGGTGACAGAAGGACAACGGCCGTTTGCCCTGCAACATCTCGAAGCGTGTGGCCTGAGTTACCACTTGAACGGCCGGGGAAGCATCGTCACGCGGGTGAACAATGGTGAAAAGATGCGCTTGCTGCAAACGCTACAGAGCAAGGGCGTCGAGGTGACGGACTTTGAAATTGAGGCTTAGGGAGTTAGAGGCCTAGGGGCTTAGGATAACGTAGGATGGAACTTTCCTTATTGTGGACGATTGCTCAACGGGAGCTAAGAGAGGCGCTGCGTAATAAGTGGCTCTGGCTCTATGCTGCCGGTTTCACGTTCCTGGCGCTCGCCTTATCGCGAGCCGGGCTTGCCTCGGCCGGTTATGCTGGCCTGGGGGGTTTCAGTCGCACGGCCGCCAGTCTGGTCAATGCCCTGCTGCTATTTGTCCCATTGATGGGGCTGACAGTAGGGGCGACCACACTGGCGGCCGACCGTGAGCGCGGAACGCTGCTGTTTTTGCTCGCCCAACCCGTCAGCCGTGGCGAGATATTCTTTGGCAAGGCGGTTGGCGCGGCGCTGGCCGTTGTCACCGCCCTCGCGCTGGGTTTCGGGCTGGCTGGGCTGGGTTTGGCCTCGGCCGGGGGCAGCAACGCCCAGGCTTACCTGGCATTGGCTGGTTACAGCCTGCTCCTGGCGCTGGCGACGTTAGGAATTGGCTTTGTGATCAGCGCCCTAACGCGCAAAGCGGCCACCGCTTCCGGGGCGGCCTTGCTCATCTGGCTGGGACTGGTCTTTTTGGCCGACCTGGGGCTGATCGGCTTTGCGCTCAGCTTTCGGCCGACCCCGGCCACCCTGCTAGGAACGTTGCTGGCCAGCCCTTTGCAGCTTTTTAAACTGGGAGCGATTTACAGCTTGCGGGCGACGCTGGATACCCTCGGCCCGGTGGGGCAATATGCCGTTCATCTCTTCGGCGATTCACTCCAGTTCCTGCTCCTCGGTTTGTTGCTGGCCTGGGTGCTGGCGACCTTTTCCCTGGCCTATCTGCTTTTCAACCGGCGCGGTGAGTGAGGGGTGAAATGAGTGTGCTATCAGGGTTCAGGGAGCAGCGGCCGTTACAACTGGTCTTACTGCTATTCGTATTGCTCATAGCGCTTGGATGTCGTGCGCGACAATCCCTGGATGAGCCGCCGGAAGTCCAACTCGGCGTGGATGTATGTGATCAATGCGGGATGATCATCAGCGACTCCCGCTTCGCCGCCACCTATGTGACCATTGATGGTGACGTGCGTAAGTTTGAGAGCATCGGCGATATGGTAAAGTACCACCTGGAGTATCAGGAGTCCGTCCACCGCTTTTGGGTCCACGATTATTACGGCGATTCGTGGTTACGTGGTGATGAAGCGACCTTTGTGATCAGCGAACAGATCGTTACCCCAATGGGGGATAGCGTGCTGGCAACGGCCGATCAAGAGAGCGCGGGGCGATTGGTGGCTGATGGTGGCGGCATGACGATTGACTTTGAACAGATGATGACGCTCGCGCAAAGCGGCGATCTATTTTCGGGCGGCCACTCTGGTCATTCCGATTGATATAGTTAAGTTTGCATCGAATTAGCGCAAATTTCCGCGAAAAATAACTCTAAATACACTGTTTCAAAGGTTTTAACAATTGTCATTCTGAACGGAGTGAAGAATCCCTTGCAACCTCCTGTACCAGAAATGTACCAGGGATTCCTCGCTCCGAAGACTCCGCTCGGAATGACAGTTGGGTTACTTTTGAAACAATGTACTAAAATTCGCGTTCATTCGCGTAAATTCGATGCAAAAAATTCTTAACTGCGTAAGTCCTAAATCCTAAAACAGTTGAATGGAGTAAATGATGACATCTCGACAGCAACTATTTCTATTGTTGACCCTTACCCTTCTGATTAGTCTGGCGTTAGTGGCCTGTGGCGGCGGTGGCGGTTCGGCCGCTGAGGACACGCCACCGCCACCCACCGCCAGCGGAGACGCCACCGCCGGGCAAACCGCCTACTCGACCACCTGCGTCGCCTGCCATGGCCCAGAGGCAAAGGGCGTGGCCGGTCTGGGCAAAGACCTGACGACCAGTGAATTTGTCCAGGAGCAGAGCGATGACGAGTTGGTGACTTTTATTAAGACGGGACGGCCGTCTTCGGACCCGCTGAATACAACAGGCATTGACATGCCGCCGAAGGGGGGTAACCCGGCTTTAACCGACGACGACATTTACAACATTGTCGCCTACCTGCGCTCGATTCACGTTCAGCAGTAGCGATCACCTTCCTAGTGGATAGTCTGTCAATCGTTTAGGGTACGAATAACATGAACAGGCACAGGGTGTGTCTTATTCTTGAGGCCGTAACTCCTGTTCATGTTATTCGTATCAAAGTAATTGAGAGACAATCACATGCCACCGGAGACGATTGGTGAACTCACCATTGAGCAGTTATTCAAGCGTTGGCCGCAGACGGCCGAGGTTTTCCAGCGCTACCACATGGCTTGCGTCGGCTGTGCGCTGGCCTCGTTCTGTCGTGTGGCGGATGCGATTGATACCTATCATCTGGACGCTCAGCCCTTTTTGGCGGCGTTAGAGGCGGTGATCGTTTCCGATACAGGGAAAAACGAGGTATAATCTTGTCAATGAATGAGACAGCTTTTTATGTGGAGGACTTGTCCTCCCTGGCGCCGGAAGTTCCCGATGACAGCATCTTGAGCCGTACATTTTGCAGAGAAGGGGGAGTGAAGGCTGTCCTGTTTAGCTTTGCTGCCGGGCAAGAGCTTTCCGAACATACAAGCACCCATCCGGCGATTTTGCACTTTTTGTCGGGGACGGCCGATCTCACCCTGGGAACAGAAGAAAAGACGGCCGGGCCGGGGACCTGGGCCTATATGCCCCCCCGCTTGCCCCACAGCGTCGTGGCTAAAACGCCGGTGGTGATGCTGTTGTTGATGTTACCCGCATAGCAGAACAGGATATATATGGAGGCTTATAGCAGTGATTGAATTTGTAAAAGTCGGCCGCGTCGAAGACATTCCACAGGGGGAACGTATCTGGTACGAGTTTGAGGAAGATACGGTGGTTATCTTTAATGTCAATGGGGAAATTTATTGCATTGCCGATATTTGTACCCATGACGGCGGGCCATTAGGCAATGGCGACCTGATTGATTATGCCGTTGAATGCCCTCGTCACGGCGCACGCTTTGATGTCCGCAATGGCAAAGTCCTCAGCCTCCCCGCCACCGAAGATGTCCGCAGCTATGCCGTAAAAGTAGAGAATGGCGATATTTATGTGGAATCGCCTGACATCTGGTAAACGGTAATCGGTGAGCGGTAATCAGTTTTGGTCTTGCAGTCCTTTGATCTTTGTATGATTTCACCGATTACTGTTTACCGATTAACGCTTACCTTCCCCTTCGCATAGAGGCACAGCAATGTGCCTTTTTTGTTTGACATCTCTCCTATAATTCCCTATATTGTGCTATAATAGAACATATTTTTCAATGATTGACGGCCGACAATC
Source organism: uncultured Ardenticatenaceae bacterium (assembly GCA_964410625.1). Classification (GTDB taxonomy): domain Bacteria; phylum Chloroflexota; class Anaerolineae; order Promineifilales; family Promineifilaceae; genus CAYPHY01. The sequence goes on from CAYPHY010000003.1 coordinate 259,386, forward strand.
TCTCCTGTAAAACTGGTTATGCGGGTAATATAGATTGTCATAAACGGTGGTTGTTTCCGGTTGTTTCTGTTCGTGTTTCTTCCCGAAATAGCTGAATAATCACTACACCACTATACTCATAACTGATAGACTGATTACCGATTATGGAAGTAGGACTCGTTAAAACAATCAACATTGATCAGGAGATGCGCGAATCGTACCTGAGCTACGCGATGAGCGTGATCGTCTCCCGCGCCTTGCCCGACGCCCGTGATGGGCTGAAGCCGGTGCAACGGCGCATCCTCTATGCGATGCACGACATGGGGATGCGCCCCGATAGTGCTTATAAAAAGTCCGCCCGCGTCGTTGGCGAAGTGTTGGGTAAGTACCATCCTCATGGCGACCAGCCGGTCTATGATGCGATGGTACGCATGGCGCAGGACTTCTCCATGCGCTATGTCCTCGTTGAAGGGCAGGGCAACTTCGGCTCGATTGACGGCGACGCGGCCGCTGCCATGCGCTACACCGAAGCCCGCATGTCGCCGATGGGTTATGACCTGCTGGAAGACCTCGAAAAAAACACCGTAGACTTTGGCACCAACTTTGACGACACGCTACGCGAACCCACCATCCTTCCCGCCACCATCCCCAATTTGCTGGTCAATGGCTCCTCCGGTATCGCCGTTGGCATGGCGACCAACGTGCCACCTCACAATCTGCGTGAAGTGGTCGCCGCGCTGGTCTACATGCTCGACAACTGGAAAAAGCTCGACGACATCACCGTCGCCGATCTGATGCAGTTTATCCAGGGGCCAGACTTTCCTACCGGCGGGATGATCTTCCGCTATCGCGACGGTGATAACGAATCGGATGTGTTGGCTAACGCTTATGGGACGGGTCGCGGCCGTGTCATCGTCCGCGCCAAAGCCCATGTCGAGCAGATGGAGCGCAACAAGTCGCGGATTGTGATCACCGAACTCCCTTACCAGGCCAACAAGACCAACTTGCTTTCGCGTATCGCCGATCTGCATCGCGATGGCAAGATCGAAGGGTTGACCGACCTGCGCGACGAGTCCGACCGGCATGGCCTGCGGATCATCATCGAAACCACGCGCAATGTCGAGCCGGAGAAGGTGCTGGCCGATCTCTTCCGCCTGACGCCGCTGCAAAGCACCTTTAGTATCTCCCTGCTGGCTCTGGTCAACAGCGAGCCGCGCGTGCTAACGCTGAAACAGGCGTTGCGCGTCTATCTCGACCATCGCCTGGAGGTCGTGCGCCGTCGCAGTGAATATGACCTGGATAAGGCACGGCAACGGGCGCATGTCCTTGAAGGTTTGCTGGTCGCGCTGGACAATCTGGACGAAGTGATCGCCCTCATTCGCCGCTCGCGCACGGCCGAAACCGCCCGCAACAATCTCCGACAACAGTTCAAACTGACTGAAATCCAGGCCCAGGCCATCCTCGACATGCAGCTTCGTCGCCTGGCCGCCCTCGAACGGCGCAAGATTCAGGATGAATATAAAGAAAAGCAAGCGCTGATCAAAGAGTTGGAACGCTTGTTGTCAAAGCCGGAACTGATGCGCGGCGTGGTCAAGCAAGAGTTACAGGCCGTCGCTGAAAAGTATGGCGACAACCGCCGCACCAAAATTCTGGCCTCGGCCGATGGCCCGATCACCAACCTACTCCCCGAACACAACGTCTGGGTCGTCGTGGGCGAAAAGGGCAAAATTGGCCGCACCCCAACCGACGAACCGGCTCTGGTCACGCGCAAGCCGGCCGAACCCCCATTGGCTTTGTTACAGGCCAACACACGCGATATACTTTATTTGATTACTGCCGTCGGCCGCGCCGTCAGCATCCCCGTCCACCAATTGCCGGAGGCGATGGAAGTGGGCGAAGGCAGCCATTGGGCCGATCTGACCGCGTTGGTGCGTAAGGAACATATGGCGGCCGCCGTGGTCGTTCCCGCCGACGCCACCGGCTATCTGTTTCTGACGACGTTAGGCGGCGTGGTCAAGCGAGTGCGTTTAGAGGATTTACCGGGGATTACCAGCGATATTTTCACGGTAATGAATGTACCAGAGGACGACGCCCTGGGCTGGGCGCGGCTGACAAGCGGTGATGATGAAGTCATCCTGGTCACGTCCGCCGGACAGGCGATCCGCTTTAAGGAAGGGGATGTGCGGCCGATGGGCTTGCCTGCTGGTGGAGTTTTAGGTATCAAATTAGCTGATGAAACAGATGGGGTCGTAGCGATGGACGTGGCCAGGGCCGATAGCTTCCTGTGGAGCATCACCGACAACGGGCTGGCGAAAGCTACCGCGCTGGCTGAATACCCAGTCCAGGGACGCTATGGGCAGGGTGTGATCAACCTGCGCTTGCCTAAGGGCGCGGCCGAAGTCGTCACTGGCCTCGTCGGTACCGAAAAGACACAAATTATCATTAAGACCGCTTCCGGGGCGACCAAAAAGCTCCGGTTGAGTGAAACCCTGGTCGGCGGCCGCGCAGCCAAGCCACGCGCCGTCTTGACCCTGGGCGCACGCAATCGCGTGACAGGGGCGCTATCTTCCCTGCCACGCTTAAATGGGAAAAGTTCGGAGTAGGGTAGAAGGAAGAAGAGATTAGAGACTGGAGATTAGAGATTGGAGATTATCAAAATCTCCAATCTCCATTCTCTAATCTCCTGTAGAGAAGGAAGACACTATGAATTTTCGTGACCACTGGACAGAGAACAGCAGAGGGGAGCGCTTTATTTTTACAGTAGAGATGCAAAGGCGATTGAGCGAGGCGGGGTTGCCGGTGGAGCCAGATGCGTTAGAACAGTTGGACAATCGCCGCTCCGACGGCCGTCGCGGTGATGAGTCACGCGCTTATGAGCAGCGGCCGAGAGAACGGGAGTCCCGTTCGAGCGAGCGCGAAGCGCCCCGCCGCGAACAAGCTGAATCGCAGCCGGAAATCGTCGGCCCAGAAACTATCCAGATTGATCCGATGACCGGCAAATACATCGGCCGCATCAAATGGTACAACATGAAAAAAGGCTACGGCTTCATCTTGCGCGGTGGCGATGAGGAAATCTTCTTCCATCGTTCGGGGGCCGTTGGCGATCCAATGGAACTCCCAGAGGGGCAGTGGGTGCTTTATGACGTCGAGGAAACCGGCAAAGGCCCCGAAGCCACCGATGTGGAGCCATACGAAGAGAACAATTAGAAGTAGGTGTATTGGTCTATTAATCTATTGGTTATCGGTCTAACCAGCATCATAAATATACCAATACACTAATAGACCAATAGACCAACTATCCCGCATCCAACGTAATCTGAATCACACACTGGCCGACCTCGTTGCCTGCGGCGTCGCGGGCAAGGAGGCGGACCAGGTATGGCCCACTAGCCCATTGCACCAGGTTGGCGCGGCCGAGCACATCCTCAACCACCGGCTGCGCTACGAACTCATTCAGCAATTCCGACCACGCACCGGCCGTTTGCGGGCCGTTGGTTTCCAACATATAGGTATGCCCTTCGCCCGTGTTGGCTGTGCCAATGAAGGTGATGTCGCCACCAACGGCCGAGCCATCACGCGGCTCGCTAACATTCAGCGCATCAGGACAACCGACAAAAGCGGTGGGGACCACTTCCGGCGTGGCGACTTCACCCGGCGGTGCATCCGGCCCAACCACCGGCTCGCTTCCCGGAAGGGTTACTGTTGGGGCCAGCGCGGGAGGGGTGGGGCGTGCATCCTGCCCTGCGGCTCCCCCTAATGGCGTGGGGGAAGAGAGCGGCGTCGCAAAGACATTGGGGGTCGGTGTGGGCGGCGAAAGCAGCTCTTGGGGCAGGGTAGGAACGACCCGTGTGTTGACATAGTAGACAATGCCGATCAGCGCCCCAAAGAAGATAATGAATCCCAGTGCATTATTGCGAATCCGCGCTCCAGTTTCCCGCTCCAGGTTAAACACCGCTCGCCGCAGCAAGCGCGTTGAGCGATAGAGTTCGGCCAAATACCAAACAATACCGAGAAAACTGATAATATAAATCCAAACGTCGTTGCGGATGATAAACAGATAGAGACGTTCCATATGAGCGTAGGTGTTGAGTCTATCCCATCTGCCTCTGCCCGGCGATATACTCTAACGCAATGTGTAATTTTTCGGCCGATTCCAGAGGTGTTGTCACGAGCGATTTGGTTCCACGCCAACAGGGGTGAAAATACGGTTCACGAATTTGCACGAATTTTCACGAATAAAATCTAATTTCGTGTAGATTCGTGTAAATTAGTGGATTTTCAGGAGAGATGTCATGCGCGGCCGCACAGCAAAAGCGACGAAAATCCGCGTAATCCGCGCTCTATCCGCGTCATCTGCGTAACCATTTTTAGATAGTTGGGTAAGGATTCCCAGCCGACTGAGTTAGAGGCGTTGCAGAACCCCATGCAACAGGCTGGTCAGGCGCGGGACAACTTGCCCCCCTGCCTCCAAGACCTCTTCATGGGTCAGAACCGTCCCCTCCGGCGGATCAGGCAAGGCGAGATTCGTAATGGTGGAAATGCCGAGAACGCGAACGCCAGCATGGCGGGCCACCACAACCTCCGGGACGGTAGACATCCCCACCGCATCCCCGCCGATCAGTTGCAACATTCGTAACTCCGCCGGGGTCTCATAGCTGGGACCGGCTACAAAAGCGTAAACCCCCTCACGCAGCTCAAAATCTAATCCCTGCGCCGTTTCATGCGCCAGACGCCGCAGATGGGGGTCATAAGGTTCTGTCATGTCAGGAAAGCGCGGACCAACCTCATCATTATTACGGCCGCGCAAAGGATTAAAACCGGCCATACCAGGGATATTGATATGGTTCTTGATCACCATCAGATCGCCGGGCTGATAAGCCGGGTTCAAGCCCCCGGCCGCATTGGTGACGATATAGGTCTTGATCCCCAAGGCCATCATCACCCGCACCGGCAGCGTGATCGCATCCATCGAATACCCTTCGTAGAAGTGGATGCGCCCCTGGAGGACAACAACGCTCTTATTCATGAGACGGCCGAGCAACACCCGCCCACTATGCCCCGGCGCAGTGGAAACGGGCCAGTTAGGGATGTCGGCCGTCGGAAAGACATCAGCATCTTCCACCGCATCCGCCAATCCACCCAGGCCTGATCCCAACACCAGGCCGATCTCTGGGCGGTGGCTGGTGCGTTGGCGCAAATAATCGGCCGCTATTCGTGTGCTGCTAATGATGTCGCTTGGCTCCATAATGTTTCGTCAGGTGCTATGGGCTTTAGTTGCTGTCTCGCCCACGTTGCTTGAGTGATTGCCATCTTGCCCTTGGGCTTCGGGTTCCAGTTGGGTATAGATTTGGGTGGTCGAGATATTGGCATGGCCCAACAACTTTTGCACCTCTTCCAGCTTTGAACCACTCATCAGCTTGTGAACGGCAAAGCTATGGCGCAAGGTGTGGGGCGTCACTTCCGCATCCAACCCCACTTCCTGGGCATACCCCTTAATGATCAACCACAGCCCCTGGCGCGTCAACTGCTGTCCGCGATGATTGAGAAAAAGCGCTTTCTCATCCTCCGTTTTCACCAGATGCGGCCGTCCCTCCTCAATATAAGATTCCAACGATTGATGGGTTGGTTCGTCAAAAGGGATTTGGCGCACATCGCTTTCGCGGCCCGGCGGCCGCAGATAGGACTCTTCCAGGTTCACATCATCCAGTTGCAGCGATACCACTTCCGTCACGCGCATTCCCGTGGAGTATAATACATTGAGCAATGCGATGTCGCGCAAATTTTTCGGCGCCTGATCCCCCAACGGTGCTTGCAGCAACTTTTCCACATCATCCATACTCAGCGTTTGTGGCAGCCGCTTTTTAACCTTCGGGGAGTCAATCTCGCTGGCCGGGTTATCCTGGATATAGTTATGGGTAGAAAGAAAATTGAAAAAGGACTTGAGCGCCGCTACCTTGCGGGCAATGGTCGAAGTCGCGTACCCTTTCGGCTTGCGATTTCGCATATAGTGTAAATAGCTCTGCAAATTCTGTTCACTAACTTCCGACCAGTCGTTCAACACCGAGGCACGATCCTGCTGCACGAATTCAAGAAACTGATTTAGATCGTTCTTATAAGCAGCAATCGTATTGTCGGAATATTGATACTCTTTTTCCAAATAGTCCAGAAAGGCGAGCACTTGCTCTTCCATCGCCGGTCACTCCTGGTTTAGCAACTGGATGAAGATCATTGATGTTTCCCAATACGCGGCGTTTAGTCAGGGCAGCCTTATAAAAAGGCGCGTCACCTTTGCTTGTCCATTAGCCGTGGCGGGCGGATCTAAACGAAGGAATAGCAAGCGAAAGGCCCCGTGTGCGAGCCAGGCAAGGGCGCTTGTCCATGAACATTATGTAATCATCTAGGGAGCATTATAGCACTACTTTTCATAATATCAAATGGGTATATTGCGTATAGAAAAACGCATTATGCAGTTTTGATCGCTTTCATATATGATAGAGGATGGTTATGCCATGAGCGTTCACTATTACCATCATCGAGCCATTCCAGCGCGTGGCCGCCAGTCCCAATTTAATCACTCGCCACAAAACGCTGGGTGGCAACGTGGATAAAGGAGCAAGCTTTACGATGAATACCCCCCTAAGAGCCGACTCAAGTTACTCGTCGAATCATCCGCCGCGTGTCATTATCGCCGGGGCGGCCGGTCGCGACTTCCACGATTTTAATACCTTCTTTCGCGGGAACGAGGAGTACCAGGTGATCGCCTTCACCGCCACCCAAATACCCAACATCGAAGGCCGCCAATATCCCCCTGTCTTAGCCGGTTCGCTCTATATGGATGGCGTCCCCATCCACCCGGAGGCGGACCTGGAAAAGTTGATTCGAGAGCATCATGTCCAGGATGTGGTATTTGCCTATTCAGATGTGTCGCACGAATATGTGATGCATCTGGCCTCGCGAGTATTAGCGGCCGGTGCTGGCTTTCGCTTTCTCAGTCCGCGTCAAACGATGTTAAAGGCCAACAAGCCGCTGGTCTCCGTCTGCGCGGTGCGTACTGGAAGCGGAAAAAGCCAGACCTCGCGCCACATCCTGGCGATTTTGCAGGAAAAGCTGGGCTATGAGCGCGTGGTCGCCATTCGCCACCCTATGCCATATGGCAACCTCGCTGCACAAGCGGTGCAACGCTTTGCCAGCTATGAGGATATGGACCGCCACCAATGCACCATTGAGGAGCGAGAGGAGTATGAGCCTTATGTGGAGCGTGGCGCGGTCATTTATGCCGGGGTGGACTACGCAGCCATCCTAAAAGAGGTGGAGCAAGAAGCGGACATCATCATCTGGGATGGGGGCAACAATGATTTGCCCTTCTTTAAGCCTGATGTCCATGTCGTTGTTGTTGATCCCCACCGGCCGGGACACGAACTGCGCTACCATCCGGGGGAGACGAATTTGCGGATGGCCGACATAGTTGTTATGAACAAGATGGACACGGCCGAACCCGCAAACATCACCACCGTCGAGCAAAACATCCGCCAGGCCAATCCAACCGCCCAGATCGTCCGCGCCGCCTCCCCCATTTTTATGGATGATCCGGCCGCTATCGCCGGTAAGCGCGTGCTGGTGATCGAAGATGGGCCAACGCTGACGCATGGCGAGATGGCTTACGGGGCAGGGGTGGTGGCAGCACGCCAATTTGGAGCGGCCGAGATCATTGACCCTCGTCCCTATGCCGTCGGGACCATCGCCAGTACCTATGAAAAATATCCGACAACCGGCCCGGTGCTTCCAGCCATGGGTTACGGCCGCGAACAAATAGCAGACCTGGAGACAACCATCAATAACTCACCAGCGGAGCTGGTGATTATTGCCACACCTATTGACTTGAGCAGGCTGATCAATATCCAAAAGCCTGCCCAGCGCGTGCGTTACGAGCTAAAAGAGATAGGCCGGCCGACACTAGCCGACCTACTCGCCACTCGACTTAAAGAATGAATTGCTGGGAAAAAACTAGCTATTAGTCGCCACTCAGTAGCATCAAATTGTCGGTAACTACGACGGAGGTCACGCCAGAGCCTTCTTCCTGGCGCACGGTTGCCTGAGCAAACACACCGCGCTGGTACTGATGAGGTAGCAACACAGTGCCATCCTCAAAAGAGATCTCTGGCACAGGCTGGCTATTGACGCGGTAACGCACCCCTGCGGGTGATTCAATTAAAAATTCCGGATCATCTTGGGGAGTGAGGTTAAAGCTGATCACCGTGCCACGCACGATGAAGTCTACGCCGGGGACAATTGTGGGCGGGTTGATCTCTAGCCCCGTGTCGGGGTCTGTGCCAGAGGTAGGCATACCGGCGATCTGATTAGGGTCATCAGCGGCCGCTTCCTCTTCCTCGGCCGCCGCGCTCTCTTCGTCAGTCTCAGCAGCAGCGGCGTCATCCACTTCGGCCGCGGCCGGTTCTTCCGCTTCCTCTTCAGCAGCAGCAGGGGCGTCTGCTTCTTCTGCGGCCGTGTCCGCCGGAACTTGCCCCCCTGTGCCAGAAGCTTCCGGCTCCGGAGCATTACCCCCTCCGCCGCAGCCGGCCACCAAAAGGGCCAATATCAACACCATGATTAAACCATATAATTTCCTCATTTTGATCCTCTCCTCATACACTAAAGGGGTTTTGGGGTTCCTCGCTCAATCCCTTGCCGACCTTAGCAACCATCGAGCGACGGCTATAGTATCCACAGAATAGCTTGAAAATGCCAAAATAACGCTGCAAGGGCCGGTGGCGGAGGAGATTTATGTCGTTCTAACATGATGCAGTTACCATCCAATTGGTTGTCAGACCAGCGTATATAGGATAAACAGTAAGGGAATAATCAATCGTTGGCAAAAACCTATTAAGAAGCTCTGATTGAAAAGCGTTGGGGTCTAAAACTTAGTCTCGACTTGTAAATCATATCGAAACGTCAGAGGATTACTGACTATTTCACCTTTCCCTTGAACAGGAGACGTGCAATGACAGAACAGACAGCAGATCAAACAGTAGAGTCATACGGCTTTAAGGCGGAGATTCAGCAACTCCTTTACATCTTAGCCCACTCTCTTTATAAAGACCGCGACATCTTTCTACGTGAACTGGTTTCCAACGCTTCCGACGCGCTGACGCGCATATACTTTGAATCATTGACCAATCGCGATGTATTGGATGCGGAGGCGCCACTGGAGATTCACATTGATGTGGTTGAGACCGAGGAAGGCCAACCGCGGCAGATTGTGATTAAGGATAGCGGCATTGGCATGACCGAGGAGGAGACTAAGCGCAACCTCGGTACGATTGCCCAATCAGGGGCGCGGGAATTTTTGCAGAAGTTAGAGAAAGGCTCCATAGACCCCAATGATGTTATCGGCCAATTTGGGGTTGGCTTCTATTCCGTCTTTATGGTCGCGCAAAGCGTGCGCGTGGTTTCGCGTAGCTATCTGCCGGACGCTGAGGCAGTAGCCTGGATTTCCGATGGCGGGGATAGCTTCCAAATCGAAGCAGCCGACAAAGCCGACCGTGGCACCGAAATCCACATCACGCTCAAGCCCGACGCCAGCGAATTTGCCGATGAGTGGAAGCTGCGCCAGACAGTGAAGAAATATTCCGACTACGTGCGTTACCCCATCTTTGTCGGCGAAACCCAGGCCAACCAGCAACAATCGCTGTGGCGCAAAGCAGCGGCCGAAGTCGAAGAAGGGGAGTACAACCGCTTCTACCAGCAGATGACAATGGACTTTGAGGAGCCATTGTTGACAGTGCATTTCGCCTCCGACGCCCCGGTGCAGGTGCGGGCTTTGCTTTTTGTGCCTGCCAGGCGCGAAGCCGGGCCATTGCGCTTGCGTCGCGGCGCAGGCCCAATGCTCTACTCCCACAATGTGCTGATCCAGGAGTACGCCACCGATCTGCTTCCCACCTGGCTCTCCTTTGTGGATGGGGTGGTGGATTCAGAAGATTTGCCGCTGAATATCAGCCGCGAGACGGTGCAAAACAACCGTCTGATGCAACAACTAGGCAAAACAATCCGCAGCCGTGTCCTGCGCGAACTGCGGAGGCTTGGCGAAAAAGACACCGAACGCTACGGCCAATTCTGGGAAGAGTATAAAGTCGTGCTAAAGGAAGGTGCGGTGGTTGATCCCGCGGCAAAAGATGAACTATTGCCCCTCTTCCGTTACCGTTCAACGCAGTCAGGCGAGCAACTCACCTCGCTAGATGAGGCTGTCGGCCGCATGGCTGAAAATCAGGAAGGTCTCTACTATATCATCGGCGATAGCCTCGCGGCCGCCAGCAACAGCCCCCACCTCGACGCTTTCAAAGCGCGAAATCTGGAAGTCCTCTATTGGACTGATCCACTGGACCTCTTGCTGGCAACCAGCCTGACCGAGTACAAGGGCAGGAAGCTGCTCAATGTGGACAGTGCCGGTCTGGAACTGCCCGACTTGCCGGAAGAGGAAGAGACGGCCGCGGGCGAGAACGGTCTCATCTCCGAAGCGGACTTCAATCGCTTTGTCGGCCGTTGTGTGACCACCCTGGGCAATCGAGTGGTTGAAGTACGCGCCTCTAAGGTGCTAAAAGACAGCCCGGTACGTCTGGTATCACCAAAGGACGCCCCGGAGCAAGATATGCAGCGCATCTATCGCCTGATGGGGCGAGATTATGAAGTACCGCAAAAAATCTTCGAGATCAATCGCCGCCATCCCCTGATTGCCGATTTGGCGCGATTGGTCACCCAGCACCCTGATTCGCCCTTGATCCCGCTATCTATCGAGCAACTCTACGCCAGTGCGCTGCTGCAAGAAGGGCTGCACCCCAATCCGGTTGAAATGCTGCCGCGAATTCAACAACTGCTAGGGATTGCGGCCGAAGCGCTGACCAACCAGACGGCCAACGGCGAATAAGCGTCGCCAATCCGTCGCTTTACACCCCTCCCGATTCTGTTAAAATGGCTCCTGATGGGTAACTAAACCGAATCCAAACCAAACCTCTGAGGTCTTGAGCCGATTACCAGGAAAGACCCGAACCTTAGACCTCAGAGGTTTTTCGTAATTCACTTAAGGAGCTAAGCGAAACATTGACGAATGAAACAACGACGGCCGACCGGCAACCAGCCAACCGACTACCGGCCGATCGGCCGCTAGAACCTCGGCCGCGAGCCATTGTCGTCGGCGCATCTTCTGGCGTGGGGGCCGCCCTCGTCCGCCAACTCGCAAATCGCGGCTACACCGTCGCTGCGCTCGCTCGCCGCGAGGAATTGCTGGATGATTTAGCCACTTCGCTCAACCATCCCGCCGAGCCACCCCGCGTCCTCGTCTATCCCCATGATGTGACCTGCTTCGAGGAAGTGCCAGCCCTGTTCGAGCGAATCGTGCGCGAGATGGGCGGCCTCGACCTGATCATCTACGTCGCCGGCGTCCAACCCGCTGTCGAATTGCACGAATATAACTTCGCCAAAGACGAAGCGACCATCAAAGTCAACGTTTTAGGGGCAATCGCCTGGCTCAATCAGGCTGCCGAACGCTTCGAGCGCACGCGCGGCGGGCAGATCGCCGCCATTAGCTCCTTGGCCGGAGACCGCGGCCGCGTCGGTGGCCCCGTCTACAACACCAGCAAAGCCGCCCTCAATACCTACCTGGAAGCGCTGCGTAATCGTCTCTCGCGCTATGGGGTGACGGTGACAACCCTCAAGGCGGGCTTCATTGATACGGTGCTACTAGCCAACGCTCCGCGTACCTTTTGGGTCGTTTCGCCAGAGATAGCGGCCGAACAGATGGTACGCGCCATCGAGGCGCGAAAGCAGACGGTCTACATCCCCGGCCGCTGGCGGCTGGTTGGATTGATCGTCCAACTCATACCTTCATTCATCTTTCGACGCTTGCGCTTCTGATCTGTTTAAATTGCTCCCACATCGCTTCTACGCTCAACGTACCAGGATCAAAGCCAAGGGATTGGGTTTGTTGTGCCAGTTGGGTGATTTGCGGCGGTTCAAGCGACGCCTTTTCTAATACATCCTGTTGGCCAAAGATGTCGGCCGTTGGCCCATCAGCCAGGATCCGCCCCCCGGCCATTGCAATCACCCGCCGCGCATAGCGAGCGACAATGGGCATGTCGTGGGTGATGATGATCACCGTGTGCCCCTGGCGATTCAGTTCGACCAGGAAATCCATAATCTCTAGCGACTGCTGCGCGTCCTGGCCCGTTGTTGGCTCATCAACAATGATCACCTTCGGCCGCAACGCCAGAATAGAAGCAATCGCCACCCGTTGACGCATCCCTTTCGGCAGGAAAAAGGGGTGCTCCCCATACAGCGATTCTGGCAGCCCCACAACCCGCGCCGCCTCCTGCACCCTGGCGTCCACTTCTTCCCGCTCTAGCTCAATATTGCGCGGCCCATAGGCGATCTCATCATAACAAGTGGCGTTAAAAAGCTGGTGGTCAGGATTTTGAAAGACATAACCCACCCGCCGTACCATCTGCACGACGGCCGATTGTTTTGTGTTCAACCCTTCCACCGTGATAGTTCCGGTCGTCGGCTTGAACAGGCCATTGAGGCACTTCGACAGCGTGGTCTTGCCGGAGCCATTCTGCCCGATGAGAGCGATAAACTCGCCGATCCCAATCGTCAGGTTGATATCGGTCAACGCCTCTGTGCCGTCGGCATAGCGGTAGCTCATATTGCTGATTTGGATGAATGGTTCTGTTTCGGCCACTTGCTATCCTCCGACCGCCGTTTGAACGGCCGCACTGGTCTGGTCTGTGTGCTTTGCGGGCTGGTCGAATAGAGCCATTAGCTGCCTGGCGGCCGCCTGCGCTGTTAGTGGCAACTCACCCTGGCTATAGCCCGCTTTCGTTAATTGGTGGAAGAATTGAATCGCCCCCGGCGGTTGCATCTGCCGTTCGAGAAGCAGGTCCATCTGTTGCAAGAACGGCTGCGTTTGGTCGTCCAGCACAATCTCCCCTTCATGCAACAGCACCATGCGGTCAGCCAGGGGGATCAGGTTCTCCAGGCTATGCTCGATGACGATGATCGTACTCTGTTGTTCCCGCTTCATCTGCGCCAGCACAGCAAAGATTTTGCGGCGACTCTCCGGGTCGAGCATGGAAGTTGGCTCGTCGAGGATCAGCAGCTTGGGGGTCATCGCCAGCACGGCCGCCAGCGCCACCCGTTGCTTCTGCCCCCCCGAAATCTCATACGGCGGCTTATCCAGCAAGTGGGCCAGGCCGGTCAATTGCACAACCCACTCCAACCGCTCACGGATCTCCCCCACCGTCATGCCCAGATTTTCCAGCCCAAAGACCAATTCATCTTCGACTGTCATTGCCGTAAATTGGGCTTCGGGATCAGAGAACACCACCCCCACCAGGCGTTGCAGTGCCCCTCTTGGGTACTCTTCTACTTCACGGCCGAAAATCTTGACCTCGCCCTCTTTAATGCCGTGATATTGACCAGGGATCAAGCCATCCAATGAATAAGCCAGCGTCGTCTTGCCCGACCCATTTGGCCCGATAATGCCGACGAACGTCCCTTCCTCAACTTGCCAATTGATATTTTTGACGGCCGCTTCCTTCGCCCGCAGATACCGCCACGAATAATCTTTAACCTCAATAATAGGACTCATAACAACAATAGTTTAGATTAGAGACTAGGAGATTGAGAGACTGAGAGGCTTAATCTCCCAGTCTCTCAATCTCTTAGTCTCCTAATCTCCAATCTCCAATCTCCAACATCACCCAACAACCCCATGTATCCAATTAAGCAGCCACGAACCCTCCAGCGTGAAGTAGTTCAGGCCAAAGCGCAAAAAGAGGATGGCGATGAACGTCAGCGCGATCAGCGCCGTCAGAAAGGCGTCGAGTGGCGTGAATGGATAATGGGTCAGCACATAGTCGGCACGTTTCACGCGGGCAGCCTCACCCACGAACGTATACCCTCTGGCGACCAGCGCATTGGTAAACTCTTCAGATCGCCGCAACGAGAGCGCAAAAAGGGGGATCATATACATCACATATTGGCGAATTTTATAAGGCAACGACTTTCCCGTCGTGTCGAAGCCACGCGCCCTTTCCGCCTGCCGCACGATCTGAAAATCCTCCATCACCATCCCGGCCGCCCGCAGCGCCATCGCAAAAACATAGGTGACGACAAAGGGCAATCGGATGCTTCGCATTGCCACGATCACATCACGTTCGCGGGAGGTGCTGAGGAAGAACACCATCGTCATGATCATCGGCAGAATCCGGCAATAGACGGTAATCGCATCCCGCAGACGCTCCCAATAAATCGGCGCGCCGAAGAACGTGGTGATAACCTCATACTCTGGATGTCGGCCGCCCAAAATGGTGTAGGAAATCAGGATCATCGTCCCCATAGAGATGGCGACCGGCACATAAATCTTCAATGTACGCAGGTCTACGCGGCTATACCAGAGCAAAACCAATTGCACAAAGACGAGCAACAGATTCCACTCTGGGGCAGCGATAAACAAGGGGAATAGACTAACCACTAATAGAAAGAAGAGCTTGACAAAGGGATGAATAGAATATACCGGCGACTCATCCGGCACATATCCAAGTAATGTTTTCCTCACGCTTCCCTCAGCATAGAAACCGGGTTTCTAGTCAGCAATACTGCTTTCTCTCGAAGGAGCCAGGAGAAACCCGGAATTCCTTAATTAGGCCCACCACTTCTTCACAAAAGCTGGCATACGGATGACAACAGGCGAAAGGGCCTTGAGCAAGATGAAGTTAAAGACGATGCCCGCGATCAAGTTGCCGCCAAACCAACCCCAAACAAAAAGCGGCACTGAGTCGGTGGTGAGCAAACCGAAACTGCGCAAGACGACCAGCGTTGACCAGAGCGCACCGAATGCACTAGAAATAACCATCGTCACCAACAAGATCAGGTAATCACGCCCTGACTTCAGACGGGGATCGGCTTTATAGCGGCGGAACGCCCAGGCAGGCAGGAAGGCTTGAACCAGGTTGGCGGGGATGTAAGCGGCCGACACATAAAACGGTGTCCCAGCCACGGCATTAGAGAAGAAGGGGAAGATCACACCAGCCAACACACCCCATCCACCAAACCAGATAGGGCCAACTTGTTGCACGGCAATGCCTGTCCAGAAGAAGTTGACCCCAAAGCCAAGCGGAAAGCTAATGCTGCCAAAGGCCCCAACAACAAAACCGATACCGATCAAGAGTGCCAGAATGACGATATGAATGACGCCAGGTGAACGCCGTTCACCCGCTTCAACGGTCCAGATTTCCTCGGCCGTCATCTCCGAACCAGTCTGCTGCGAACGTAACGTGGTCATATATTCCTCCTTTTCCTTAAGGAAATCATTCACTTATCAGGGGTAAAGTGCGCCAAATGAAGATAGACGGTTATTCAGTTCAATAGATGCTCCTTGCTCTGCTGAGATGCAGCCACCACACTACCTGGTACCCGCATGAGGATGAGTCGCCAGTCGGCCGGTGCCAAGCACGCTGACCGGACACCATTATAACAGTCACTGTCTAACTCATCTACTGAAGAAAATCACCAACTCTGGTGACAATTATTCTTGTTATCTCGCCCCCATAGCGGCAAAATAGGGTAAACATCGGCCGCTCAACGTCTGGGCGCAAGGTTAGGACCATAAAACTGTGTTACAATCTCCTCTTGGAAGCGAAAAACGATGAGCAAAGTGCAACAACCATCAATCAGGAAAACAACAACGGCCGCCCGAAGCGCGAATGGGAAAGTAAACAAACAGGCCGCTTCTCTGCCCGCTGAACGGATGGAGCGCGTGTGGGCTTGGGGCGGGGCCAGCAGCGGCGTGTGCCATGTCTACCGGCCGAACACCGCCGCCGCCATCAGCGAAATCCTACACCTCGCCCGGCGCAGCGGCCGCAGCGTCGGCCTGCGCGGCGGCGGCAATAGCTATGGGGACGCGGCCGTCAACAGCGAAAATATCCTGCTTGACTTGCGGCGTATGAACCGCATCCTCGATTGGAACCCCACCACCGGCCAGGTTCGCGTCGAACCAGGCGTGATGATTAGCGACCTCTGGCAATACACCCTGGGCGACGGCTGGTGGCCCCCCGTTTCCACCGGGACCAGCTTCACCACCATCGGCGGCTGTGCCGCCATGAACGTCCACGGCAAAAACGCCTGGCAAGTTGGCCCCATCGGCGACCACATCCTTGAATTTGACCTGATGCTGCCCTCCGGCGAAGTCATCACCTGTAGCCGCCAGGAAAACAGCGATGTTTTTTATGCCGCCATTGGCGGCTTTGGCATGTTAGGCATCTTCACCAGCCTCACCCTGCAGATGAAGCGCGTCTACTCCGGCCTGCTCAACGTCGAGACACGCACCCAACCCAATTTAGACGGCATGTTTGCCTACTTCGAGGCCAATGTCCCCGAAGCAGACTACATTGTGGGCTGGATTGACTCCTTTGCCAAAGGAAAGTCACTCGGCCGCGGCGACGTCCACCGCGCCAACTACCTCCCCCCCGGGGCCGACCCCCTCGCCGCCCAAACCATGCGCTTAGACAACCAACACCTGGGGCCAAACCTCTTCGGCGTCGTCCCCCGCTCCATCACCTGGATGTTGATGCGGCCGATGCTCCACAACCCCGGTATGCAATTCGTCAACACCGGTAAATACCTCGCCGGAAAACTCAGCGGCGCAAAAAGCTACCGCCAGCCCCACGCCCAATTCCACTTTCTGCTCGACTACGTCCCCGACTGGAAACGAGCCTATACCCCCGGCGGCCTGATCCAATACCAGCCCTTCATCCCCCGCCAAGACGCCTACGACGCCTTCAAGGAGATACTCGCCTGGTGTCAACGGCGCGGCTTCCCCAACTATCTTTCCGTGCTGAAACGCCATCGCCCCGATGATTTCCTC
This sequence comes from uncultured Ardenticatenaceae bacterium, assembly GCA_964410625.1. Classification (GTDB taxonomy): domain Bacteria; phylum Chloroflexota; class Anaerolineae; order Promineifilales; family Promineifilaceae; genus CAYPHY01. The sequence continues at coordinate 276,277 of CAYPHY010000003.1, forward strand.
ATCAGCTACGGCGTAGACGGCTACTCCCTGGCAATGGACTTCCGCATCCGCGACAGCAACCGCGCCGCCATCGCCCAACTGGCCCGCGAGCTGGATGAGATTGTGCTCGCCGCCAACGGCCGCTTCTACTTCGCCAAAGACAGCACCCTCCGCCCCGAAATCGCCCAAGCCTATTTGGGCGAAGAACGAATCGGCCGATTCCGTGCCTTAAAACAGCGTTGCGACCCAGACAACCTCTTACAAAACGACCTCTGGCGGCGTATATTTGAGCGTTAGATCAATAATTTAATTGACGGATTAAACCACTGCCTCTAGTAGTGGAACAAAAAAGGTTCTATTAAGGTATAGTGTCGGGTAAACCATGATGTCGTGCGCCGACAGTACCGGAGACTTCTATGCCCGTTCAACCGAATTTTCTGGAACGAACAGCCTTTTTTACATTGAACGCCGCCCCGGCGCCCATGCTTGATTTAGCCGGCGCGTTGGCGTTCCAGACGTTGAGCACGGCCGTACACCTCAACCTCTTCACTGCTTTGGCGGAACGGCCCTCTACGCCCGCCGAACTAGCGCAAAGCCTGCAATTGCAGGAACGTGGCACACACCGCTTGCTGGCAGCACTGGCGGCGATTGGCTACGTGGCCGAACGGAATGGCCATTATCACAATACTCCTATGACCGAAAAATGGTTCTTTGGGGACTCGGTGCTGGACATGACAGCGGCGATGACCTCCTTTGGTGCCTTCCTAAGCCAATTGTGGCCCCATGCACCAGAGATTGTGCGCAGTGGGGAACGGCCGTTTAACTTTTACGAATTCACAGCCAACGTTCCCGGACTCAGCCACGCCCACCAGACCATGATGCAAAGCAACGCCAACCTTGTCGGGCCAGATATTGTCAAAAAAGTAGCGTTGCCATCAACGACAACCCGCCTCCTGGATGTGGGGGGCGGACATGGGCAGTTTACCATCTCCTTTTGCCAGGCGCTACCACAGCTAACCGCCACCATCATGGACAGCGAGATTGCTTTGGAAACAGCACGACAAAACATGGAAAAAGCCCAACTCACTGATCGCGTAGACCTTTATACCGCTGACCTGTGGCAGGTAGACTGGGGCACGGAGTGGGACGTCATTCTGCTCTTCAACCTGCTCCACCACTATGACCTTGAGACCAACCGCAGGCTGTTGGAAAAAGCCCACGCCGCGCTGAAACCAGGTGGCAAGGTGGCTATTTTTGACCAGATGGCGAGTAGTGTTTTTGGTTCAGCGACAAACGCTTTGGTGCAATTAGTCGGGTTTATGTACTACCTGTTTGCCGACGGCCGCACTTTCACCCGCGACGAACTAACCAGTTTACTAACCGACACTAGCTTCGGCAATATTGAGTTTCACCCGCTGCGGCAGGCACCTGGCAGCAGCCTATTGCTGGCCGTCCGATAACCTGACTCGATCATCACAGTATAATTAACCTATGACTTCCCGCTTCTTAGCACAGTTGCAGAATACGGCTGTTTTACCACTTATAGAATTACGCCTGGCTCTGCCCGAACATTTGCCGCTGGTGATAAAGTAGATGAAAAATAGTCTTTTAGAGACCAGATGAGAAATCGGGCTTTTGCTTTGAAAAGCGAAAGAAAAAATCATGCTCCCCGGTCAGCGTTTCCAGGCGCATGTGCAAAGCACGGCCGTCCTCCGCCTCATAAGCAACCGTAATCACCCGGCCGACCAACCGGCCGACCAACCCCCAATAATCCGCCGAAAACGCCTCCTGCGCCTTCATCTCCCCCTCGGCCGTCTCCTCCCGCCCCGCAACTAACCGCGACAACCGCACCACATACTTGTCCGCCGGTTCCACCAACCGCAGCACCTCCGCCTCAAACACCGCCCGCAGATAATCCCCCTCCGGCAGCCGCCAGGCAAATTGAATCGGGAACCTATCCCCCACACCATGCGCTGCAATAGCCATAAAAAAAAGCCGCCGCCCCATGACTTCTCATGCCATGCCGGAGCAGCGGCCAAAACAAATCACTACTCTCTAATTGCCAATCTCGGAGATTCCCTAACGAATCGCCAACTCCGTATTCTTGTCAAACAAGTGGACATTATTCATATCCATGACGACATCAATACGATTGCCAGCGGACACACCCATACGTGGATCAACGATGCCCACAAACGACACCTTGCCGGAGTTGAGATAGAGGTGCAGTTCATGCCCCAAAAGCTCGACTACTTCAACTGCGGCTTGCACCGGCGATGCAGCAATGTTGGTTGGAGCAAATTCTGGTGCATGGATATGCTCTGGACGTACACCCATCAGCACCTCTTTGCCTACATAACTGCCAAACGCTTCCTTTCGATCGGCCGGTATAGCAACGCGGAAGTCACCAGTATCGAAGAACAACTTGCCTTCTTCATTAACAAGCGTGCCGTTAAAGAAATTCATGCTCGGACTGCCGATGAAACCGGCAACAAAGACATTGTTTGGCTCATTATAAAGATTGCGCGGCGTATCAACCTGCTGCAAAATGCCATCCGCCAGCACAGCGATGCGGTCGCCCATCGTCATCGCCTCCACCTGGTCGTGGGTCACATAAATAAACGTTGTCCCCAGCCGCTTGTGCAGCTTACTAATCTCCGCGCGAGCCGTCACGCGCAACTTGGCATCCAGATTAGACAGCGGTTCATCCATCAAAAACACCGCCGGTTCGCGCACAATCGCCCGGCCCACCGCCACACGTTGCCGCTGACCACCCGAAAGCGCCTTCGGCTTCCGGTCGAGCAGATTCGCCAGGCCCAGAATTTCGGCCGCTTCCTTCACCCGCCGGTCAATATCCGCCTTCGGTGTCTTGCGTAGTTTCAGGCCAAAAGCCATATTGTCATACACACTCATGTGCGGATAAAGCGCGTAAGACTGGAAAACCATCGCAATATCCCGGTCCTTCGGCGGCACATCATTGACAACCCGATCCCCAATCAGGATATCCCCCTCAGTGACCTCTTCCAAACCCGCCAACATCCGCAGGTTGGTAGACTTTCCACAACCCGAAGGCCCAACAAAGACCATAAACTCCTTGTCGGCAATATCAAGGTTGAAATCCTTAATCACACTCACATCGCCAAATCGCTTGTACACATGTCGGTAGGATACTGATGCCATTTAATTCTCCTTGTCTCTTTTCCGAGGAAATCCATTTCAACCAGTCAACCAGCTATCAAGCTACTAAGACTATAATAACCCCCACCACTTGTGTCAACGAAATGTCTAAATACGTGGTGTTACAGAATACCAAAACAAAATCAGCATTCATCCGCGTCCAAAAGACAAGAACAAACGAAACAACCTCCTTAAAGCAAATAAAGCCCCTCCAGCCGCGCCTTCTCCGCAACACTCGGCGGCAAATAAGTCGCATAAGCATTAATCCAATTCGCCACACTCTGATGATTCACATCCAACAAACGCGCCACTTCCCGCAGCCGCTTCCCCTCCAAATAAAGCTGCAACGCCTGAAAACGTACCTCCTCATCATACCCATGCTCCTTCGGCTCCGGCGTATAGCGACAACCACACAACTTACACCGCCAACGCTGGCTCCCCGAAGGCGTCCGCCCATCCTTCACCTGCCGCTCACCCCGAAAACACTTCGGACACTTATGAATCACCATCCGCCAATTGTTAATGATTCACCCGTAAATGTCAATTTGAAGCAGTTGCACCTTGAGCAAATGCTCACGACCGATACCTCAAACGATACTGCTTAGCGATTAAACACTAATTTTGTCTATACAAATGATTGAGCTATAATATGGTCTTTATGCGGGATATTACAACAAAATTCATGAGTAATTGCTAGTGTGAGTCCTGTATATATTGGAGATTCAATGACCGATCTAGTAACTTCTATCGAATACGCTGAATCCTCATTCAATACTCACCCCGATGATTATCGTCATAGGCTTGTTTCATTGCTCTTCAGTAACTTAGATTTCCACGATGAAGCTAGCAACTACTCATCTCATGATTTACACTCTTTCCCCGCAAAATTTCCACCACAACTTCCCCGTAAATTCATCACTTGCTTAACTAAGCCCGGTGATACTGTTCTGGACCCTATGATGGGTTCAGGTACAACTCTGTTAGAGGCATACCTAACTGGACGGCAGGCGATTGGCTTTGATATCGATCCCTTAGCTTGTCTCTTGACAAAGGTAAAAGTTTCTCCGCTTGATCCTCATCAACTGGTTCAGCTAAATCACCATATTCTGACTCGTGCACAAGAATCAGTGCAATTCAAGAGAGCATGTCTTGAAAGACAACTTGAAGAACGCTGGGATAAGAACACGAAGAAGTTTATTAATTACTGGTTCGCCAAAGAAACCCAACTAGAGCTACTAGCGCTTGCCAATGAAGTAGAACAATTGGATGCTTCTGACATTAAGTCCTTCTTTGAAGTAATTTTCTCTGCCATCATAATAACCAAGTCAGGCGGTGTTTCAATGGCTTTTGATTTAGGTCATACACGCCCCCACCGCGCGAAAGTGGTCTATAGTCGAACACAAAACGTAATATTAGGTCACGAGTTTATCAATGATCCATCCCCGCGTATTCAATTTCTGACAAAGAAACTGCGTTCGCCATTTGAAGACTGGAAACGACGCTTTGAGCAAAACTTGGAAAGCATTAGCAGACTACAGGTGGGGCAAATACCGGCGACAGTTAAGGAAGGCGATGCTCAAACCTTACCGCTTAGGGATGCCAGTGTCAATTTGATTGTCACTTCGCCACCCTATGCCTCTAACGCAATTGACTATATGAGGGCGCATAAATTTTCCCTCGCCTGGCTTGGCGCCTGCGTAGATGACTTGACCGAATTACGACGAGAATACATTGGTGGACAGTCTACCAAAGACATGTGCTACGAGGATTTGCCATTTCAGACGGCCGCTATGGTTGAGAAAATTAGCCAGAGGGATAATAAGAAAGGACTAATCCTACACCGCTACTATTCTGAAATGACCCGAACCCTGCGCGAGATGTACCGTGTCCTCAAGAACAACGCATCGGCCATTGTCGTTGTCGGAAGCTCTACCATGCGCGGTACAGATACACAGACCGCGCTATGCCTCGCTGAAATTGGGGAGTCTATTGGATTTGAAGTTCCCCACATAGCTGTACGCAACCTGGATCGAGACCGGCGTATGCTCCCGGCCAGCAACCACACAAATAACGAGTCGCAAATTCAACAGCGAATGCATCAGGAATACGTAATCGGTTTCTACAAACCAGGTTAACAAATTGAGCCACTAAATGGATGAAATACAACAAACTGTGGGCGTCTTTCGGCAATCTTACCATGCACGCCTTTTCGAGAAGGTCATCCGCAATACTTCGAAAGATGGATTGATTTATCCTAACTTTGCTGATAAGAGCAATCCGGGAAGTGTTGCCATTGCTAAGTATATCGTTCGGAAACTGGACTATGAGATTGGCTCTGAAGCACTGGCTGCACAGACAACAGGAGGAAACTTCGAGACAATAACCAAAGACTTTATTCAGAATGTATTTGACCTGTTAGCCCACTTACGGCCAGGAACGTGGCGATATTCGACAAAACGCTCTATCTCTGACTTTGAGCAATATAAGCACTTAGCCGTTCTCAAGAAGATCGCAAAGGACGACACCGTTTTAGCTGCAACACTAGGACAAGACTATATCATTAAACCTGACATTGTGGTAAGTCGAGCACCTTTCACCGATGCAGAAATCAATTCACAAAGAAAAGTCTTGGACGAAAACGACTATGTTGCACCACGTACACCCTTACGAGCATCAAATATCGGCCAGAATCAATGGCTACTTCATGCCAGTATATCCTGTAAGTGGACGATTCGTAGTGACCGGGCGCAAAACACCCGCGCTGAAGTGCTAAACCTTATCCGAAATCGAAAGGGACGCTTACCTCATATCGTTGCCGTAACTGGAGAACCATTACCTACCCGCATTAATTCCCTGGCTTTAGGAACAGGGGATTTGGATTGCGTCTATCATTTTGCTCTTGCAGAACTGGAGGAAGCAGTTGAGAAAGTGGGGAACAAAGATCAGAAAGAAGCAATTGAGATATTATTGAATGGTCACCGCTTGCGGGACATTAGCGATTTGCCTTTCGACTTACTGCTGTAACAGACCTTTCGCCATTGACTTATGGTAGTCTCATACTATTTCCACACTCCCCGGAATATGCACTTAGCCATTCCCGCGCTCTCTCCGACTCCCCCTCATCCACCTCAATCCCAATAAATCCACGCCCTAACTCCCTCGCCTTCACACACGTCGTCCCCACCCCCGCACAAAAATCCAACACCACCTCCCCCGGCCGCGTATACTGCAAAATAAACCGTTCCGCCAACGCCAACGGAAACGACACCCCCTTCGCCCTCGGCCGCTTCCCATCACTCGCATTCGTCGGCAAACTGATCACATTCGTCTGCCTCGCCCCTTTTTTGTTTGCTGTTTTTGTTCGTCCATACCCAATCCGCATCTCCCCATTACTGGCGATACTCTTATCCGCATACGCTTTATACTGCCGGTTGAACGTTATCTGCGTTGGATCATCTGCATTAGTATAGACATACACCATCTCATACCCAGGCGCATCACAATACCCCAACGGCCCATTCATCGGCCCATTCGTCTTGTGCCACACATAACAATCCAAACATCGAAACCCCCGCTCCTCAAACACCCCCGGAACCCCCGTAAACACCCGGCTATCAAACCACCCCCCATCCCGCCGCCGAAACATCACATTCAACGCCACCACCCCATTCTCCACCACCACCCGCCCCAACTCATCCACCACCCGCCCCAACCACTCCAACCACTCCTCCACCGACTGCCCATTCCCCCGCTGCCCCGGATACGGCGGACTACTAAACACCAACCCCACACTCCCCCGCTCCAACCTCGGCAACACCTCCAAACAATCCCCCGTCAAAATCCTATCCACCGCCCCCTCCCCCTCGTAGCGCGGGTTGTAAGTTAATAACCCCAAGCCGCAGCCCATTCACAATTCTTAATTCACCATTCACAATTCTCATCCCTCATCCCTCATCCCTCATCCCTCATCCTTCATCCCTCATCCCTCATCCCTCATCCTTCATCCCTCATCCCTCATCCCTCACTCAAAATCAATGTCCCACTTCACAACCCGCGAGGAAACAGGTAACTTCACATCTGCCAATGGGTTAACCGGCGCAACCACCTGACTCTGTGCCACCCCTACCGAAATCTCCCCTTGCCGCACCATAAAATCATACTCCGCCACCAACGCCGCCGAAATCAACCGATCATCATGCACACGCTCCACCCCCATATGCGTCTCCACCGTCCGATTCTCCGCCACCCCCCACTGCAAATCCCGCTCATAAATCCCACGCGCAGGAAGACTATACCCACACGCCGCCACCTGCTGCCAAAACCACCACCCATCACTCCCCACCTCCTGTTCATCCCCACACCAATACTTAAACCGGTTCGTCTCCACCAACGCCACAAACCGGCTCCCCAACATCGCCTTCTGCCCCTTCCCCGAAAACACATAAGCCGTCACTCGATGCTTCCCCATCTCCGCCATCAACCAATCCGCCAACCCCTGCCCCACCCCCGACGCATCCACCACCACATGCCCCACCCCCCAATGCTCCAAAAACCCCAACAACCGCCCCGCCAAACTCGGCCGCCCAGGACTTTCCTGAAAATGCCTGCTCCCATGGTCCACAAACACATCCACCGCCCAATACACCGGCCTCTCCCCTGCTCCCCCACCCGGCCGCACCTCAAACACCGTCGCCACCGTGTAATCCCGCCCCGGATTACTCAGCAACAATTCAGTACTCCCCTCATCCTGCCCCGCCACATCCACCATCGCCACATACAACCTCCCCCCTGCTCCCCCGCTCCTCCACTCCCCTGCTCCCCCGCTCCTCCGCTCCCCTGCTCCCCCGCTCCTCCGCTCCCCTGCTCCTCCGCTCCCCTGCTCCTCCGCTCCTCCACTCCCCTGCTCCCCCGCTCCCCCGCTCCCCTGCTCCCCCCGGCCCTCCCCGCCGGTAATGCTGCCCGATCATCAACCGCCGCCTAGACTCCGAAAAAAGCCCCCCTTCACTATCCAACGGCCGCAAAAAATACTCCGCCTGAATAATCGGATGGTTCTCCCCATACTTCGCAATCTGCCCCGCCAAAAACCGCCCATAATCCCCATTCTCCCTCACCACCTCCTCCGGCGACACAAAAAACACCCGCCGCACCCCATCCACCTCTTCCAACCGTTCCAACTCCCCCTTCTTCACCCACAAAAAGTCCGACGATGTCCGCACCGTCCCCAAATACACCGCCGTCGCATTATTCGCCGCCCGCATCGGCGTAAACACCGACTCCAAATGCTGCCCATGCTGGTCTTGCAACTCATCCACCACCAACAAATGATGCGCCGTCTCCCCACGCGCCTTCGCCACCGGATGCGAACTCAAAAACACCACCCCCGCCTTACCCAATCCCCGCGACTCCGGCCGTCGCCCCTTGCGCCACCTCCCCGCCGTCAGCGGATTATCCAAATGCTCCTCAAGCCGCCGGATACCACGCCCCAGCCCATCCCCAATTGCCGCATAAACAATATTCCCCCCCACCTTCTGCAACAACACCAACAAATAAGCCAACAACTGCGCCACCGCTTCGTTCTTGCCCGATTGACGAGGAAACACCAACAAGAATTCCAGTCCTTCTCTCTTGCGGATAGACTCAACAATAGCCCGTAGCGGTTCCGCCTGATAATCCCGCAACCGCAGCCGCAGCACCAACGCCGAGAACAACTGCACATCCCCCAAAACAGCCACCAAGCCTTGTCGTAGTTCATTCACGCTCATCACATTACCCTATCCTATTTCGTATACCCTGAATGCTTCTTGCGGTACGAAGGCGTATTCTGAAACTGAAAGATATAAGGGGAAGGTGCCATTTCCACCAGCCTATCCCAACACCTTGGCCCGATCCAATCCTGTAATTCCTTTCCAGCCTTTAGATTGCTAGTTATGACTAAAGATACCTGCTGCTCATAGCAATAATTAATAAAAGCGTGCATCCGAGCATGACGCTCCGCCACTTGCAACGCTGCCGCCACAAACGGAAGTTGCACATCTTGACCCACATCATCCACCACAATCAGCGGCGCATTCCCCACCGCCTGATTGACCGTTGCCGTTAGCGTTTGTCCATCTTCCAGTGACAGTCGCAACAATAAATCATAAGCCACATAAAAGCGTCCCACTGGTGCAATTACAAACTCGTCAACCGTATAAATCTCACTCCACAACGCCGCCCGCGCCAGGTGGGTCTTTCCCACCCCTGGCGGCCCACAAAAGACCAATGAAAGTCCTCGTCGGTCTTGCCGTTCTACATTCCATTGTCGCGTCAAACGAATGGCGTTCTCAACTTCTTTGGAGTGAATTTCCAGGGTATCTAACAAACGCCTTTTTCGTGGTGATACCGCGACGATGTCGTCAGCTATACTCCTACTTCCACCCGATGCTTCGTTTGCTTGGTTGTCCATAAGTTCACTCAGCTATCAAAAATCAACTCATCGTCGGCCGTTTCGCCCCAAAATGTTGCTGTTACTTCCTGCTTCGGAGCAGGAACCCCACGTAGCATCAAGGTAATCGCTAGTCCCAAGTTGTTTCGCCGCGCTCCCACATGCGCCGCCACATACTTCTCCGTCACCCACGAACACCCCGCCAGTTGCGCCGTCTTCCAATTCCAATCAATCCCATACTTCTTAAGAATCGCTCTTAAGGCGTTCTCACGTACTTGTTGGGCGTTCCCTACTACCGTTGTAGGTAAACTTTTCCCATTTTCTTCCTCACCAATAGGTAAACTTTTCCTATCATCTTCCTCACCAATAGGTAAATTTTTCCTATCATCTTCATCACTGATAGGTAAACTTTTCGCATCCACATCTTCAACCATAGGTAAAATCTGCTTATTCCCATCATTTTCAATAAGTAAACTTTTCCTATCAACACCCTCAAAACCCCCGATTTGAGGGAAATTTTTACCTATTTCACCCCCATATATATTCATGTTGTTGTTATCTATACTATGATTAACAACAACATCATTAGGCGCAGGCGAAAAAACAAACGGATAGCCCAATGCAAGAGCCTCCAACGACAAAGACAACAGTCCCCGTTCCCGCACAACCAACCCTTGCTCACAAAGAGCAACCAAATGCGCTTGGACAGTTTTTAATGTCAAGCCGGTCATTTCAACAAGCAACGCTGTCTTTGTTGGTAACGACACTATCCAAAATGCAACAAACACATGCAACCTACCACTCGGTAGGCGCAACATATCCTGCCAACTCATCTGGCCCATAACATCTCCAATATTCACCTGCAGCGCGGGTTGTAGGTTAATAACCCCAACCCGCAACCCATTAACAATTCACAATTAACAATTCACAATTATCAATTTTCATCCCTCATCCTTCACCCTTCACCCTTCATCCCTCATCCCTCATCCCTCATCCCTCCTCCCTCATCCCTCATCCTTCATCCTTCATCCTTCCCGTATACGCTGGCATCCCCGCCAAGTCTACAATCGCTTCCGTCGGAGCCATCCGGCAAAGAATCTCCCACGCCCTATAGCCAATCCAATCAACAAAATCATGATTCCGATCATGAATCGGCAACTGGGTCACAACCACTACTGGCAACTGATAAATAAAACAATGTTGCATCAACCGCCGGTACCGGTCATGCCGCACTCTCGCGTTGTACTCGCTGTACTCAGCGCCAACGCCTACCTCCTCAATTTCCGTTTCGCTCCTTATCGCCACCCGTTCCCGCCTCTTTCGCCTTTTCCTCCTCAATGGTAATACATGAGTACCAGGGTCGAACTGTTCACAAGCGAAGTACTCTTCGCCAACATCATCAACAACAATCGGCCATGACTCTCCAATCACCTTGTCAACATGCCCAAGCTTCAACTCCGGCAACAACCCCTGTGCTGTATAAAATAAACCCGTTGGCTCTCCGATCTTCTGACCCTGAACCGTTTGTGTTACAGACCAAAAGACAATACTGGCTAAATGCGTTTTTCCCGTGTGTGCAGGCCCCGAAATAATCAACGAGGCATACGGTTCCAACACTTGCCGCTTTTTCCACTCATACAACTGCTCGATTGCCCGATTCAATGTCGGATGCCATGCCTCAAACGACTGCAAGCTAAACCGCCTATTCAACACAATATGCGGTATTAACCGTCTCATCATAACCACCCCCTGTAGCGCGGGTTGCCAACCCGCAGCAATTAACAATTGACAATTATCAATTCACAATTAACAATTATTATCCTTCATCCCTCATCCCCCTCCCCTTCCAATAACCGCAACTGCACCCCTCCATCCTCCTTAACCGGCAACGCATCCAGCAACCCTCCTGTTAACTCATCAATCAACGCCTGATGCTCCCAGGACTTCCGTTCAGTCGGCCCATAAACAATCTCAGGATGATGCTGCAAAATAACATTCGCCGCCTGAATCTTCAGACTTGGATGCAAATCCGACTCAATCACCCGTGCCAACACCTCCAAAGCCAACCCGACCGTCCGCACCGTTCTCATCGAATTCATCCGGTTCGCTTCTCGAATCTCATGACTCAACGTAATAGAAAACGCCGGTAGCTTTAACCATCGGGTAATGGTATACGGATGCACCCCGGCCGCTGCTGCCGCCTCTTGCTTCGTCTTTCCAGCAAATAAAGCCTCCAACGCCCGCACCTGCTTCGGAGACAATCCATCCATGCCACCCCCCAATGCTTCCCCATCCTTTCCCATATCATCCATCCCCCATTAACAATTAACAATTGACCATTTTCATCCCTCATCCCTCATCCCTCATCCCTCATCCCTCATCCCTCATCCCTCATCC
>CAYPHY010000004.1:0-274060 GCA_964410625.1 uncultured Ardenticatenaceae bacterium
TTGTCTCATTGTTCATTGTCTCATTGTTCATTGCCTCATTGTTCATTGTCTCATTGTTCATTATTCATTGTTCATTGTCTCATTGTTCATTATTCATTGTTCATATTTCTTTGCGTATATCACCCACCTCGTTATACTGTGAATGGTCAAACGCAACTGCCCACATCGCCGCCACCATACGGGAACCGCTCAAGAACTGATGGACCTTTCTGTTATTGTCGTCTCTTATAATACTTGCCATCTGCTTGATGAATGTCTGATGTCGCTGGCTGACGCGGATGCACCCTCCGGTGGCGTAGAAATCATCGTTGTGGACAACGGCTCCAGCGACGGCAGCCCGAAAATGGTCGCTGACAGGCATCCTCACGTGCGGCTCATCGCCAGCAATGTCAATCGTGGCTTTTCGGCCGCCAACAACCAGGGATCGGCCGTGGCACGAGGCAACTATTTGCTCTTTCTCAACTCCGACACGCGCGTCGGCCGTCGGGCGTTGGTTGAGCCACTCGAATACCTCCAGGAACATCCCGACGTGGGGGCTTTAACGGTGCGGCTGGTCTATCCCAACGGGGAGCGCGACCCCGACAACCATCGCGGTTTTCCCACCCCCTGGAACGCCTTCTGCCACTTCTCCGGTCTCAGCAAGCTCTTCCCCGACCGGCCGATTTTTAATGGCTACTTTCGCTCTTACGAGGACTTCTCGCAAACCCACCCTGTGCCGGTGATTGCCGGGTCATTTATGATGATGCCCAAAAAGCTCGACCGGCAACTGGGCGGCTGGGACGAAAGCTACTTCTTCTACGGCGAAGATATTGATTACTGCTACCGCATCCAGCAAGCAGGCTATCAAATTATCTACTATCCTCATGTTGAAGTACTTCATTACAAGGGGGCCAGCTCCGGCCTGCGTAAGGAATCGGCCGATATTGCGCGGCCGCCCAAAGAAACGCGGGTCAAGGTCGCCCAGGAATCTATACGGGCGATGAAAGTCTTCTACAGCAAGTTCTACGAGGACAAATACCCCCCCCTGCTCACCGCCTTTATCCTCGCCGGAATCCAGTTTCGTGGCTGGTTCCGCGTGCTGAAACATCGCCTGACTTGACCCCCATTGCGACAATCCTCGTAGCAACAATCCTCCAGATTGTTCGTAACAGCCCTGAGGTTTTTCCGACACGAATGGCACGAATCACACGAATACTCATTCTTTTCACTGGAATCCTGCTTGGTTGCTGGATAGTGCGCCCGACAGCCATAGTCGTAGCGGCCGATAAAAGCACACCACCACCCCAGACAACCAATGAGGTTGCCGCAAATGAATTCGCCGCAAGCGAGTTCGCCCCAAATGAATTTGCCTATGGCTTTAACGTCGCCGAATGGGACATCGGCCGCGTCCAATCGTTGGGCTTCAACTGGATCAAGGTCTTCAACCCGCCAGGAGAGCGTTTGCCGGTCAATGTCCTCCTGCGAGTGGACGCCAACGCCGGACATTTAGCAAACCTCGACGGCTTTGGCGATGCGCTCGAAGATTTAGCGCGTGACTTTGGCAACCGGATTGACGCCTATGAGATCGGCAACGAGCCAAATCTCGACGCCAGCTATGGCTGGGGTTCGGCTCCCATTGCCGCCGACTATGCCCGTCTGCTGTGCGAAGCATACGGCCGCATCAAGTCCGCCGACCCGCAGAGCATCGTCATCTCCGCCGGACTGGCCCCCACCGGCCGCGTCAGTGGCAATTGGCAAGGACATCCCGGCCATAACGGACTTTTCCAGGATGAACGCGCCTACTTCCAGGAGTTTGCCGACGCGGGCGGTGGTGCTTGTCTTGATGGCGTTGGCTACCATCCCTACGGTTTCAGCGCAGACTTCGACGCCCCGCCCGACGTCGCCTCGGCCGATCCTCGCCAGAACTGCGTCAATGGCTTTTGCTTTCGCGGCACAGAGAAGCTCTACGAATTGATGGTTGCCAATGGCCTGGGCAATAAGGGTGTCTGGGCAACGGAATATGGCTGGATTGTACGGCCGCCCGACCACTGCCTCAACGATCCCGGCTGGCAAGGCCGCCAGTGGCAAATCGTCTCCGAGCAACAACAGGCGGACAACCTCGCCGGTTCATTCCTCTACGCCCGCCAGCATTGGCCCTGGATGCGCGGCATGTTTGTCTTTAATCTCAACTTTAACCTGGCTGGCTACTACCCCGAATGTGAGCAGATGCGCTACTACGCCGTTGCCAATCGTCCGGCGGAAACAGCATTGCTTGAGATGCCCAAGTTTTACGATCTGCCAACCGGTGTACTGTCGGCCGAACCGGCCGTTATTGAACTCTGGCGCGTCGTCAACACCCAGCCCTTCGCCGCCACGCGCTGGTTGCGCCTGGAGAACAAGGGATTGGGGCCGCTCAATTACACCATTTCGGCCGACGCGACGGCCGCGCTCATCCCAACACTCCCCACCCCCAACGGAACCCTACAACCCGGCGAATCACGCCATGTGGCGGTTGTGATCGAGAGTGACGGCCGCCCACGTGGCACTTACCAAGGCGCACTGACCATCACCGCCCCCGATGGCACACAAGGAACACCGCTAACCATCCCGGTGAAACTAACCCTAGCCAGAGGCCACCTGAACTTCCTCCCTATCAATGCAAGTCCTTCAACCCCATGACACAACGGAGTAAAGCATCAAATGCCTAAAATCACCCTCATCGGCGCAGGTAGCACCGTTTTTGCTAAGACATTGCTCGGCGACATTCTCAGCTTTCCCGAACTGGCGAACGCAACCATCAGCCTCCACGACATTGACGAGCGGCGACTGCATACCTCGGCCGTTGTCACCCAAAAAGTAGCCGATACCCTCCAGGCCAGCCCAACGATCGAAGCAACCACCGACCGCCGCCAGGCGCTCGACGGTTCCGACTATGTGATCGGCATGTTCCAGATCGGCGGCTACAAGCCATCAACGGTCATTGATTTTGAAATCCCCAAGAAGTATGGGCTGCGCCAGACCATCGCCGACACGCTGGGCATTGGCGGGATCATGCGCGGCTTACGCACCATCCCCTTCATGTTGGAGATGTGCGACGAAATGGCCGCGCTCTGCCCCAACGCCTTGTTTCTAAATTATGTCAACCCGATGGCGATCAACTGCTGGGCAGTGAACCGAGCGACCAAGATCAAGACGGTCGGACTATGCCACAGCGTCCAGGGAACGGCCGCCCAACTGGCCCGCAACATCAACGTCCCCATTGACGAAATCAACTACCTCTGCGCCGGGATCAACCACATGGCCTTCTATCTGCGCTTTGAACGGCGCACCGCCGCTGGCGTGGAAGACCTCTATCCACTAATCAAGCAAGTGGTGGCGGACGGCCGTGTCCCTGACTGGAACCGCGTGCGCTATGAGATGTTCACCCGCCTCGGCTACTTTGTCACCGAATCGAGCGAGCATTTCAGCGAGTATGTCCCCTGGTTCATCAAGCGCGACCGCCCCGACCTGATCGAACGCTTCAACATCCCCCTCGACGAGTACATCAGCCGTTGCGAGAGCCAGATCGCCGCCTGGGAGCAAGCGCGAGACTTGCTGGAAAATGCCGACTTCCCGCTGGCCGTCGAGCGCAGCCATGAGTATGGCTCGTTTATCATCCACAGCATGGAAACCAACCAGCCGCGCGTCATCTATGGCAATGTGAGCAACGAAGGGTTGATTGACAATCTGCCACAAGGCTGCTGCGTTGAGCTTCCCTGCCTGGTAGACAAAAACGGCATCCAGCCGACGCGCATCGGCTCCCTACCACCCCACCTGGCCGCCCTGATGCAAACCAACATCAACGTCCAGGCGCTCACCGTCGAAGCCGCCCTAACCGGCAAGCGCGAACACATCTACCACGCCGCCATGCTCGACCCCCACACCGCGGCCGAACTCGACCTCGACCAGATTTGGGCATTAGTGGACGATCTTATCGAAGCACATGGGGAGTGGCTGCCGGAATATCACTAAACAACAACGCGCTCATAAACCGCCCAATCTCTGGCAAATAATACCGCGCATTCATATAAATCAGGTCAAGGTCATTGCTGCCGGTGTTGTTACTCTTATGCCCTGTAAACCCTCTATCGGTAATTCCCGGATTGGTTTGCGGTTGGGTGCGGAAGCCGCCATAGGGTTCGTATCGTGCCAGACTGCCATTGACGAAAGCGCTGCCGTTTGTCAAGGCACTGACATTGCCGAGATGGTCGGCATAGGTGAAATAGAGCGTGTCGCTACCGCCAGTCACCGCTACGCGCACCGCAATCAGTTGCCCATTGAGAAAATAGTTGCTCCGTTCCGTCGTCGCCCCGCTGGTTGGCACTTCCTCCTCATACTCCGGGAAGGGGGTGAAAATCTTCTGCCCACCCGGCAACACCGTGGCAATGCGCTGCCCGTTGGCATCATAGTGGAAGATGGTCTGTCCCTGACCGCTGATTTGCACGCTCGTCAATGGGTCCTCTCGACTGCCAGTTCGGTCTGTGATGCAAAGATAGTATCCAATATCACCCACTCACAAGATAGGACTGCTTCATGTGTTGGTTCTGCTTTGTCGGTGAGCCAGCCATCATCCTGCAAAGCGGCCGAAGCAGTTAGCAAAATTAAAAACTGTAGACAAAACCGGACATCCTTTTTGTGTTCTTGGAACACCAGCAACCATCTCTCGATAACCCTCTTCGGAAACGGCCGATTCTGAGCCGCATCATACAATTCTCCCGATTGCTTGTCAATCAGGCTTCAACCATTGGTGCGAGTCGTTTTTGCCGCCTTATCTTGTGGAGACTTGCCATGCTATTACAATAACACTAACTTTGCAGATTTTTTAAAAGCAGAAGAGAGGACGCAGATAATCGCTGATGGACAATAAAATTGCACGCAGATGTTTAGAAAAGAAATCAGCGTAAATCTGCCTAGTATCAGCGAAAATCAGCGTTCGCTCTGAAAGTGCAAAATAGTGACAATAAGATATGTGCGATAAATGAAGATAAAACAAGCATCCGTGCAAATCCGTTTTGATCCGTCCCAAATCCGTGGTCTAATGGGGCCGATGATCGAAACCAAAACAAGCTGGGCCGATTCAGGCTTTGATTGCGACCATTGCGGCGGCCGTATCCTGCGACGCACCGACCAGGAAACGGGACAGCCGGACCAAACCTGCTTGCAATGCGAACAATGTGGTTGCCAGTGGACACTCGGCCGCCAGCCGTTGCGCGTCGGTCATCGCAAGGGGTGCCGCGCCGCACAAAGCCGCCGCCAACTGGAATCCACCCCGCTGCACAACTATGATCGCTGGTTGCTGCTGGTTGTTTGTGCGCTGTTTCTCTTGGCCTTGTTGCGCTTTGGCGGGGGGCTGGTGTTCCGTTATCTACTCCCCATCCTCCTGATAGGAATTGCCGTTTTCATTTTGCTGCGCGTCGGCCATCGCCAGGAGTGGTGGTGAAACCGGTGGTGAAATCCGTATCGGGCCAAAGAGATAAGGCTGGTAGGCCACCACCTCTTGCCGCTTGACCAGTTCCAAAATCGCCAGCAAGGTCACGCCGATCTCAACGCTGTCCGGCCGCGCCGATAACACCTCGCGAAAATCGAACGAGCGACCGTGTCGAATCCGTTCGCGCAAGCGCGTCGTCTGCTCCTCAATAGTCAACATGCGCGGCTGGATGATCTGGATGCTCTCTTCCCGAGTCTCCGCGCGGGCCAACACCGCTTCCATCGCCTGGCGCAACGTATCCAGAGTAACACCACTCATATCCAGTCGCGCTTCCAGTTTGGGAGGGGGCGCGACTCGCAAGTAGGTACGTAGTCCCGCTGCATCCCGTGCCGCCAACCAGGCGGCCGCCTCCTTGAATCGCCGGTAAATCCGCAATTGGCGCACCAACGCCTCCGCCGGGTCCTCCTCCAGCTCCTCATCCCCCGGCAGGAATGGCGGTTTCGGCAACAACGCGCGGCTCTTGATCAGCACCAACCGCGCCCCAATCACGATAAAATCCACCAACTCTTCCAGACGATCTTCCTTCAGCCGTTCGATCTGCTCCAAATACTGCTCGGTCACTTGCGCCAGCGAGATGACCGTAATGTCTAGCTGTTGCCGGTCAATCAGATGCAGCAACAAATCAAGCGGCCCATTAAAGGCCGGAAGCTCCACCCGGTAGCCGCGTGTCTTGTTTCCAATCATCCTTTGCTCACGAACGCGGCCGCATCACACAATAGACAAAGCCATTCATCTGCACCAAGTCGGTCGTTTCATACCGCTGCCCAATCACATCCAAAACCGGCGGCGGGTAAAACTGCGCCCGCAAGACCACCGTATCAAACGCTTGCCGGTCCAACATTGCCAGCATCTCCGTCAAGTCCACAGCATTGTTGTTATACAGATTGAGCAACTGCGTCGGGTTTGTCACCACGTCCCGGCCGAGATAGAGGTTAAACCCGGCATCCTCGCTGAAGGCGGCCGTCTCCCCCTCCGCGATCAAGGTCGCAATCGCTTTCCCGGCGGCCGTATCCGCTGCATTCGGCGGACGGCCGAGCAACGACACCCCGGCCGAATCCACATAGGGGATACGCTCTGCCGGACGCGGCTCCGAGCAAGAGGTCTGTGGCGCGATCCACACTTCCGTCGGCTTGCCCAACGCGCGGGCAACCGCCTCTAAAGCAGGCGTGTGCGTCGGCATATGGAACAGCCTGTCCGCCTGCAACAGGAACAGCAGTGGGATTAGTACTATTATGGCTATACGCAGCCATCCTGGGCGAGGCGTTGAAAGCGAGCGATCTTCCGCCCAACGCAGCAAATGGCTGAAAGCCAGCCCGGTTAAGATGCAACTGGCAGCGACGGCCGTCGCAAAGTACGACTCACCCGCCCCCCACTTCCCGGCACTAACGCCATTGATCGCCGCCGCCGCAAACCAGATCGCATAGACCGATAGACGGCCGACATATAATTGGTAAACCGCATAGAGCGCGGCCGCAACAGTAAGCACCAGATGGAGGCTGAACCATTGTCGGTATAGCCCTTCCGCCTGGCCGGGGATAAAAGGGTTGACATTGGCGGTGATGGTGTTCAATAGCCATTGGCCGTCGGTCGCCCAGTTGATCCAGAGGAAGATCAAGCCCGTGACCAACGCAAAGGGAACCGCCCACAAAATCGCCCGCAACGGCCGCCGCAGAAAGAGAAAAACAAAGATCGCCGCCACCGTCGCATAGGCTAACTGTTTCGTATACCCTGCTGTCAGCAACAAGACCATTACCAGGAATAGTTGGCGCGGATAGGAACGGCCGTCGCGCTCCTCCCGCTCAACCGCCACTGCCACCAGCACCACCGCCAGCGTTTCAAACATGACCATAAACATATGCTGGCGGAAAAGCGGGCCGACATGGTAGACATAGTTAGAGGCGAGAAAGCTCAACCCCGCCAGCGCCGACAGCCACCAGCGTCGCCCCCCACGCTGGACGGCATAACCAATCGCCCCGGCGGTGATCAATGTCCCTAGAAAGGAGACCAGCCGCCCCGTCCAATATTGTGGGCCAAAGAGCCAGACCAGCGGCACGATGACGACATGGAACAGCGGCGGATAGTTGGAGGAGTAGAAGGGATAGCTGTCGTTATTGCGATAAGGCCACTCCCCCTGGCTAAACAACAACGTATCCACCAGCTCAAACCCTTCCCCCTGATCATAATCAAAGGGAAAGCGAAATAGCTCAATGGCATAGATAAAGTAAACGACCAGATAACCCAGGAAGGCCATCAGCGCGAGGCCGATGAGCAACTTGGGCAAGACGCCCAACACGGCCGCTCCCCAGCCCCCTTCCTGTTGAGCATTGATTGGTTGTGTGGTGGAGGCGGCCGGATCACGGCCGGTGAAATCCCGCCCCGTCATGCCGGCCGATCTCCCAACGGCCACAAGCTGAGGCCCAACACCACCACCAGCCCGGCCACCAACATCACCCGCCGTTGCGCCGGGCCAATGCCCTGGAACTGTCCTGCGCCGAGCAGGTCAACCGCCAACATCCCAACGATAGCCAGCAGCCCCAGCAAGACGAGGCCGAGGCCAAGTTGCCGTTTGCTGATCGGCCGCTGCAACCATGAAACAATCTGTGACACAATTTGTGACATAGCCCATACTATAGCCCAGGCCGAAAGAGACGGCGAATGATTATTTGAGCTTTGCGCCCTACCGCTTTACAATTGGCCGCAAGGAACAAGCTTATGACCTTGCTTCGTTTTTCTTTAGAAAGGACCGCCATTCGAAATACAACGGCGCGGCGGCCGGCGCCGAGCCCCAAACGCATTCAACGCGCTCACCGCCGCAGCTGGTGGATCGTCGGGCTGTTGACGGCCGCTTATCTCACCTGGCTCCTTTTCCACTGGCAAATCGCCACACCGCTCTTTTTCCACCCCCTTGTCCCCCAGGCCGTTCGCGATGTGGTCTACCTGCTTGAGTTGGCGACGGCGCTCACCCTCTTTTTCGTCTGGGTGTTGATGGTTGTGCAATACCGGCGACGGCCGCAGCCAGCCAACCCCGCTTCTGAACCAGTCGCCCCCCTCACCCGCCTCACCCTCGATGACCTTTATGAACTAAGTCCCAAAGCCTTTGAGCATTATGTGGCAGCGTTGTTTCGGCGTAAGGGGTACCGGGTCAATGTCAGCGGCCGTAGCGGGGACGAAGGGGTTGATCTGGAAATCATCCAGCCCAATGGCAAGCGGGCGATTGCCCAATGCAAGCGCTATCGCAACACCGTCGGGCCAGATGTCGTTCGCGAGTTGTTTGGGACGATGATCCACGAGCGTGTCCACCACGCCTTCCTGGTCACCACCGCCCCCATCTCCGAGGGGGCCTATGAATGGGCGAAGGACAAGCCGATGACCTTGATTGACGGCCAAAGTCTGGCACGGCTGGTTGCCGCGGCGACGAAGCGATAATGTAGCGATAATGTATCTTGCCTTATGACTATCGTACCATCAAGCGCTCTCGCCTTTCCCACAGAGTCATGGTACAATGTTTGACATAAGCGAAAGTGAGGGATGGAAGTCAACATGAACGATAGGATACGCGAGGCAATAGCCGTTGCCCGCACTGGCGAAACCCAAGAAGCGCAACTCCTGGTGGCTGCAATCCTGGAAAACAGCCCTGATAACGCCCAGGCATGGTACTTGATGAGCCATTTGGTGGACTCACCCGCGCGGCGTGCAGCCTATTTGTTCAAGACCGTCTCCCTCGACCCCTCCCACGAACGTGCCAGGGCAGAATTGGCGCAATTTCCCCAATCCGTTACCCATGTGCTCTCCAATTCGCTAAGCACGGCTGCCCCCATTGATGATGATCTTTCAATCGCGGCCGATTCCTTCAGCCAGGATGGAGCCAGCCTCAGCGAGACGCCTGGGGAAAGCGAGGTAGCAGAGGGAACGCTCAACGGCGGCGTTGCGGCCGATGGTGCTGTTTCTGATGTGCCGGAATGGATACGGCCGTTGGCAGGTGAGACATTGCAGCGCCAGCCCGTTGCCGCCGAAGCCGAAGCAGCAGCCCTGCCGGAAGCGGCCGAAAGCAAAGCCCCCGCCCCCACCTTGGCAAAGCCCAAAACGAAAGAGGCCAAACCACGCAAGAAACGCGACAGCTTGTTGACGGCCGTGGTCGTTTTCCTCGTGCTGATCACCGTCGTCGTCCTCGGCCTGATCGCCTATCTACTCTTGATGGTATTGTAATAGCAAACAAGGGGTCACTCCCAGGTAAATTGTGCGCTAGTTCGATATCATTCCGCACTCAGGAAATTAGAACTTGTGCATTTGCATCGAATTTACGCGAATGAACGCGAATTTTAGACCATAATTTGCGTAAATTCGTGCTAATTCGTTGCTAAAAATTCTTAACTGCGTAATTCCTGATTAATATAACCAATCTGGCAAGAAACCATCCGTTACGACCTGTTGCATTTCCCCATTTTCAACATTTAGAAGCCAAATCTCTGGAACAGCGCCCGGTTCAAGCGTAGCGAAGCGTTGGAACAGCAAATAACGGCCGTCCGGCGACCAATGCGGCTGCCCATGTTGGATCGCCGGATCATCTGTCAGGGCACGAGCGTCGCTACCGTCAGAGCGCATCAGCCACAGTTGGCGGCCGCTTTGCGTTCTTGGCGGCTTGCGGCCGAAGGCGATCCACGCCCCATCCGGCGACCAGGCCGCCAGCCCATCATCCACGCCAACCTGTGGGCTAAGCCGGATGCGGTCGCCATCAAACGTTCCATCACTCAAATCAACCAGATAAAGCTGGACCGCTTCCTCATATTCATGGCTATGCCCCAGGTGGTCCTCGCCGTCGTCGCCATGATAGGTGATCAATTCCAGGTCAGAAATGAGCATCCGCTGACTATCATCGCTCCACGCCACGGCCGCCCCCACCTGGCTGGGTAAAAGAAAGTGACGGCCGTCCTTCAGGTTATAGACCTCTACTCCCTCTTCAGCCGGAACCGCATAACTGAGCCACTGTCCGTCCGGGGAGAACCGCGCATTCTGGGCGGCCGAGTGGTCGTTCTCCAGCACGGGAAGCGTTTTCCCATTGTGAGTATCTAACCACCACAGATGCGGCCGTCCCGCAACGCCGTCACCCTCATTCAATCCCCGCCGTTCATAGATCAGGCGTCGGCCATCGGACGACCAGACGGGGCTGCTACACTCCGCCTGGGGACAATCAAGCAGGCGGCTAATCTCTACGCCGTCTTCCGACAAGAGCCAGACACCGCCACCATCGGCCGTTTGCACGCTCAACGCCACAGGATAACCAGCGGCCGATGGCGCAAAATCAATCAGCATCGCATCCTGAATATCCGTCAGTTGTGTTACGCTGGAACTTTCGCCGTGAATCTCAGCGCGGAAAAGCTGTGCTCGGCCGTTGGAATCATGACCAATATAGAGAATAGGTGGTAGGGTATCATCAGTAGCAAGCGTACAACCCAGGCCATTTACTACAAGCAATAGCCCTAACCCAAACAACAACCACAAAAGCAAACGCCCAAAACGGAGATCACTCATCACAGCCGATCATACCGTCTCAGGCGCGTGCTTTCACCTGTTTTGGGGAAATGCTAAGGAGAGAAGAGGAGATTAAGAGACTAAGAGACTGGGAGATTATAGTAGCTAGTCTCTCAATCTCTTAGTCTCCCAGTCTCTTAGTCTCCTAGTCCCCAGTATCCTTCCAACGCTCAATCACCAGCCGAATCTACGACAGGCGGGGCTTCAAACTCCGAGTCCATCTCCGCATAGACGCCCGTCACCATGTAGACCACCCATTCGCAGATGTTGATCACGCGATCGGCCGAACGCTCCAAATTATGCAACGCCCATTCCATCTGGTTGGCGCGGTTGACAATGCCGGGATCGGCCGCAGCGGCCGAGACATAGGTAATAATATCGCCGTATAGTTGGTTAAACAGCGCGTCAACCTGATCATCGTCATGGGGTATGGCACGAGCCAGATCAGCGTCGCGGCGGGCAAAGGCATCCAGGGCACGGTGCAGCATATCGGCCGTAATCGCTGCCATTTCTGGCATATGGCTTGCCAACGAGGGCAACACCGGCGACTGTCCCAGATGCAAACTGATCTTGCCAATGCCTTTCACATAATCGTGGATTCGCTCCAACTCGCCAACAATCTCCATTACGGCCGCGATCAGCCGCATATCACGCGCCATCGGCTGTTGCGTCGCGATCAGCCGCAACGCTTCCTGTCCAATGGCAATTCGCCGTTCATTGATCCAACGGTCGGCGGTGACCATCTGCCTGGCAACACCATCATTCCGCTCAACAAGCGCTCCCACCACCTTACCCAGGTTTTCCTCCACCTCGCTGCCCAACGCCAGCACCCGCTCCTCAAGCGACTGTAATTCACGGTCGAACGTCCGTCTCATCTTTCACTCCCTTTATTAGTGGCGAATGACGAGTGATGAGTGGAGAGTGAATGAATTCTCCCCACTCTCCACTTCCCACTCTTTACTAGCCAAACCGTCCCGTAATATACTGCTCCGTCAACTCATTCTTCGGGTTGGTGAAAAGCTCGTTGGTTTGCCCAAACTCCACCAAATAACCGGCGCGATCATCATCCATATTGAAGAAAGCGGTATAGTCGGAAGCACGGGCAGCCTGTTGCATATTGTGGGTCACAATCAGGATCGTGTAGTTCTTCTTTAACTCCTGAATCAACTCCTCAATTCGGAGTGTCGAGATGGGGTCTAATGCCGAAGCAGGCTCGTCCATCAAGATGATCTCCGGCTTGATCGCAATCGTTCGCGCAATGCACAATCGTTGTTGCTGCCCACCGGAGAGCGAATAACCACTCTGATCGAGCTTATCTTTTACCTCGTCCCAAATTGCCGCCTGGCGCAAGGAGTGCTCTACCAACTGGTCCATATCCGCCTTGCCCCCCTTAAAGCCGTTGATCCTTGCCCCCCAGGCCACATTTTCATAAATGCTTTTCGGGAAGGGGTTCGGCTTTTGAAACACCATCCCGATTCGGCGGCGTACCTCCACAGGGTCTACATCGCGATCATAGATGTTGTTACCATGAAAGAGAACTTCCCCTTCAGCACGCGAAATTGGAATCAGGTCGTTCATGCGGTTAAAAGCCCGCAACACGGTGCTTTTGCCGCAACCGGAAGGACCGATCAGCGCAGTGATCTGGCGCGGCCGAAATTGTAAATTAATATGCTTAACGGCACGAAAATTGCCATAGTAAACATGCAAATCTCGTGCCTCAATCGCCATCTGCCTTCCACCATTGGCGGAAACATGATTATCACTCATCATACTTACCCTATACGCTTGCTATAGCGATTGCGTAGATAAATCGCCGTTGCGTTCAGTGCCAGAAGCAAGCCCACCAACACAACAATGGCAGCCCCGGCAATATTACGGAAAGTGTCCTGCGGCCGTGCCGTCCACTGATAAATCTGGTTCGGCAACGATGTAAACTTAGAAAAGGGGCCGGTCGGGTCGGTGGTGATGAAGGTTGAAGCACCAACCACCACCAACGGTGCCGTCTCGCCAATGATCCGCGACATGGAAAGAATCACGCCGGTCAGAATACCAGCAATGGCATTGGGCAATACATGGTGCCAGATCGTCTGCCATTTCGTTGCGCCCAAACCGAGACTGGCCTGGCGCAGCGAACTGGGAACGGCGCGGATCGCCTCCTGTGCGCTAATGATGATCACCGGCAGACCAAGCAGGCCAAGCGTCAGACCGGCGGAAAGGATGGTGCGGCCGTTCGCCGTTGCCGGGTCCGCCAGCCCAAAGGCCGCCCCGCTGGTAATCGGCTCCAACGCCCGCACAAAGACGGCCAGACCAAGGATGCCATAGATGATGGACGGCACACCGGCCAGGTTGCTGATATTCGTCTGGATGATCCGGTTGTAACGCCTGCCCTTATCCGCATACTCTTCCAGATAGATAGCCGCGCCCACGCCCAGCGGAAAGCTGAACAAGACGGCAATGCCCACCACCCACAACGAACCGAGAATGGCAGTTCGCACACCGGCGATCTCCGGCACGCTCGATTGTGGGCTGCTGACAAAGCTGCGATCAACCCACGAACGGAGATAAATATCAGCATGTGGGTACGCTTGCGACGCTTCCAGCACAATCTCCTCGCGGTTGAGCAACGAAGGCAACAGGTACCACGCTTGCCGCACCCTCGGTTGGATGACATCCCCTTCGATCAGTTGGATCAAGGTAGCCGCATCATAGGGCGCGGCCGTACAGGCCATCGCCGGATTTTCGCCGGCGCAAACCTGATCAAAAACCTCTTGCGTCTCGCACACCAGACGATCTTCGTAAAAGCGTTGTTGGCGTTCCAGGGCACGACAACGGCCGAAGGAGATATTATCCACCAACAACCCCACCAGGCCATCACGCGGAACAGTCGCCAATGTCTGCACCCCAAATGCTTGCTCGATAAAGAAGTCCATTGTGCCGCTGTCGGCCGAAGGGATATAGCGCGTGATCCTTTCCCCCGGCCACCCCTCCACCACATCCGCCCAGGAGGTGGCGGTGGTAAAGAGCCGCAACAACTGCTCCTGGCTAAGGCCGGTCACAAAATCATTGGCGCTGTTCACCGCGACAACCAGCGCATCACTGGCAACCAGGAACTCCCGCAACGGCCGCCGGTTGGCTCTACAAGCCGCAAACTCCGTTGGCAAAACGAGGCGGCTGGCGGCCACAACATCCACCCCTTCCTCATCCACGCAAAAAGCGCGAAAACCGGCCATCGTCCCATCACCCATTATCTCGATGTTGCCTGCATAGCCATCGGCCGCAAATCGCGCGGCAATCGCTTCCGTCAAGGGAGAGAGCGTTGAACTTCCCCTAATAACGATGTCACCCTCGACCTCAGCGGGGTTGATCAGCGGCAGTGTCTCAACCTCCAACGCCTCCGCAATCGCTTGCGCCTGTTCCGCCAGCAAGGTTTCATCGGCCGGAAAGTAACCTGCCTCACCGACTATCTCATCCAGATGTTGCAGGTAGTAGATGATAAATGCTGCCACCTGTGGCTTTTCCTGCAAAATCCGTGGGGTGGAATAGAGCAGCAACGGCCGCCCGCCCAGATATTCCCCCGCGGCAACCGTTTCGGCCGTGGGCAAAACCCCATCAATCGCCACCACGCTCAACCCTTCGCGGTTTGCCTGGTAAGCAGCATAAGGGAAGAAGCCCACCCCATTCACATCCGCGCGAACGCCGTCAGCCAGCGACCGATCATCCTCGCTCGTCAGAGCGATATCAGGCGCATCAAGCACCTGTGTCTTATTGAAGCCCAACACCAACTCCCGCTCAGGGATTTTGCTTTCCTCAGCCACCAGCCCAAACGACTGGTTGATGATCGTCAACAATAGCACCAACAGCACCACAACGGCCAACGCCAACGCCCCCAAAAACAGGAAGCGCCAGAGCGTCCCTCGCCGTCGTCGCCCCAATATCTGCGCCCCGGCCTCCACCCCTTGCGGGAAGAGGTCTTGTTGCTGCTCGCTCATTCGTACACCTCCCGGAAGCGGCGCACGATCCGTTGGCTAACCAGGTTTAGCGCCAACGTTAGCAGGAAAACAACCAGACCAACGGCGAAAATACTCTGGTAGTCCACCGAACCATAACTCAAGTCGCCGCCGCTGATCCGCACCATGTAGCCGGTCATCGTCTCGGCCGCATTAAAGGGATTAAAGGTGAAGTTTGGCCCCGCCCCGGCTGCCAGCGCAACGATCATCGTTTCGCCCACCGCCCGCGAGATGGCAACGACAAAAGCGGCCGTCACCCCGGACAAGGCCGCCGGTAAGACCACCCGTGTAGACGTTTCCAGCCGGGTCGCGCCAATGCCATAGGACGCTTCACGTAGCGATTGGGGGACGGCGTGTAGTGCATCCTCGCCCAGCGATGCAACCAGCGGGATGGTCAGCACGCCAACCACTAGACCGGCCGAGGCCATGTTATAGATTTGCACAATCTCTTGCCCAAAAATCGTACGTAGGAAGGGGGTGACAAAGGTCAATGCAAAATAGCCATACACAACCGTTGGAATACCGGCCAACACTTCCAGGACCGGTTTCATAATCCCTCGGATA
Organism: uncultured Ardenticatenaceae bacterium; assembly: GCA_964410625.1. Classification (GTDB taxonomy): domain Bacteria; phylum Chloroflexota; class Anaerolineae; order Promineifilales; family Promineifilaceae; genus CAYPHY01. The sequence goes on from CAYPHY010000004.1 coordinate 15,607, forward strand.
CGGGGAGTGGCGTATTCACTCAGATATATCGCCGTCGCCAGGCCAATCGGCAATGAAACAAGTAATGAGATACCACTGACGATCAAGGTCGCATTGAGCAACGGCCAGATGCCGAAGTTGCCGTTTTGCGGCAGCCAGGTGGTGCTGGTGAAAAACTCAACCAACGTCACTTCCGGTAAGGCAAAAAAGTCATAGGCGTCACGCACCAGTACAAAGACAATGCCAATGGTCGTCGCAACGGAAGCGACGCCTGCCAGCAGCAATAAAGCTTCAATGATAATCTCCCCCAGGCGCGGCCGTTTCGCCAGGCTGTTCGAGACATCCTTTGCCCCACCCAACGGCCGCTCAAGGGTAGCATTTGATTCCATACGCTTCTCCTTCATCCTGCTTGGCACGCGACAAGCGAGGATGGTGGTGAATCGCCACATATCCTCGCTTGTCGCTTGTTTATCCTGCTCGGCCGCCTATCAGCGCCTCAAGTATCAAAGTAAATCCTATTCCCACCAACTTTACTATTGTTCCATTCCCGCAAGCCAGTTTTGGTGTGCCGTCTCCAACGCCTCTGGGTTAGCCGGGAAGTAGCCAACGTCAACAATTTCTTCATTCACAAAGGTCAAATAGAAGTTGATGAAATCCGCTATCTGTGCCTTCTCTTGCATGATCGAAGCGGTGCTATAAATATAAAGCGGCCGTGCCAATGGGTAGCTGCTGTTGTCCACATTCTCCTGCGACGCTTCTACGCCATCAATGCTGAGAATCTTCAAGTCGTCGGCGTTCTCCTCATAGTAGGCATAGCCGAAGTAGCCAATTGCATACTGGTCGCCGATCACGCCTTGGGCCAATACGTTGTCATCTTCACTAAATTGTGTGCCTGAGGAAGAAAGAATGGGGCCACTATCTTCTTCAAATACGACCTCAACAAAGTAGTCAAACGTGCCGCTGTCCGTTCCAGGGCTGTAGCGAGCGATTGGCTCATTGGGGAAGCTGGGATCCACATCTGCCCACGTCTCGGCCGTGCTGAAGACCAGTGCCAACTGCTCCAACGATAGATTATCTATGAAGTCATTGGCCGGGTTGACCACGATTGCCAGCGCGTCTGTGCCAACACGGAACTCTATGGGGTCACGGCCGATAGACCGGCACGACTCCACTTCCTCTTCCTCAATCGCCCGGCTGGCATTGGCAATATCCGTTTCACCAGCCACACAGAAGCGCTCGAAGCCCGCTCCAGAACCAATGCTATCAATGGTGATTTGCCCGGCAAACCCTTCGTTTTGATACCGTTCAGCCATCCGCTCGCTCAAGGGGAAGACCGTCGAACTGCCAGCAGTGATGATGTCCCCGGAAACTGCCAGCGGATCGGGCATAGGCAGTTCACCAGGAGCAGTTTCTTCGGCCGTTCCTTCGGCCTCTGCCGGTTCTTGCGTTGGCTCGGCCGCGACGGGTTCGGTGGGCGACGGTGTTTGCTCTGTCCCACCACCACAAGCAGCCAGGAGCGAAACCAACAAGAGCATCAAGATAACAAACTTCAATCGCATTGTGCTTCTCCTCACATTCATTGTTTGTAGCCTATCGGCCAACAAGCTTTTATATGTCCTACTATGTGAAGATTAGCAAAAGCCATTTAACACCCAATCAACGGCGTGTTAACGATTGGCTAAAGGGATGTTATGGACAGATTAACAACAGTGGAGCAATGAACAATGAGACAATGAGACAATGAACAATGCCTGCAACTCGTTCATTGTTCATTGTTCATTGTTCATTGTTCATTGTTCATTATTTCATTGTTCATTGTTTCATTGTTCATTTTCCACCTTCACCTCCGTCGGCAACGAAAAATAAAACGTACTCCCCTTCCCCTCTTTGCTCTTAACCCAGATACGGCCGCCATGTGCCTGGACAATGTGCCGCGCAATTGCCAGTCCCAGCCCCGTCCCCCCTATACGGCGCGAGCGGGCGCGGTCTAACTTATAGAAACGCTCAAAAATACGGGATAAATCTTTCTTCGGTATCCCGACCCCCGTATCATGGATTTCTACGATTACCTCAGAACCGCCCGCTGTCGCTTCAATTCGCACCTCTCCGCCAGGGGGGGTGAATTTAATCGCATTATGCAGCAAGTTGGTCACCACCTGATGCATCCGTCCGGCATCGGCCAGTGCATAAGGCAGGGACTCCGGGATATTGAGCAGCAGCGATATATTTCCACGTTCAGCCTGCGGCCGCAATCGCTCGACCGGGATTAAGATGAGATCAGAAACGGCCGTTGGGCTGAGCTGGAGCGACACCTGTCCCGATTCAATCTGAGAAAGCTCCAGTAACTCCTCCACCATCTGCGTCATCGTATCCACTTCGCGCTGGGCGCGGTCGAGGAAGCGCGTTGCTGCTGGAGGATCATTCAATGCCCCGTCTTGTAACGTTTCCACCACCGCCCGCAACGAAGCTAACGGCGTACGCAACTCATGCGAGAGGTTGCTGATAAAGTCCCGCCGCACCGTCTGCAAACGCCGCACCTGCGTCAGGTCTTGTAAGATGACCAGATACCCACCACTCCCCTGTTGCTGAAATGGCGTGACGACCGCCTGTAAGAATTGGTCAGCGCCAAACTCAACCGCCTCGACTTGCTCCTCGCCCATTTCGCGGCAACGCTGCCATAGCTCGATCAACTGGTAATGGCGGACAACGGCCGCAAACGACCGCCCCAACGCCTCTGCTTCAGCACTCTCCAACAAGCGGCCCGCCGCCGGGTTGAGCAACGTCACCTGACCAAGCTGGTCGGTAATCAACACCCCATCGGCCATATAGTCTAACACGGCCGCAAACTGCTGATGTTCCGCGCTTAACACCTCCACTTGCTCTTGCAGGCGTTCAACCATCTCATTAAACGCTCGTGCCAACTCGCCCGATTCATCCCGCGTGGTGGGCAAGATTCGCGCCCTGGTGTCCCCGGCAGCAATACGCCGGGCAACCTCGGTCAAATTGCGGATCGGCCGTGCCGTCCGTTCAGCGACCACAATGCCAACGATAATCGTCGCCAATACCGCAGCCAATCCGACCAGCTCAACCACGCGCCAAACACAATCGGGATCATTCACACAAGCTGGCCGCATTAAATAGAACAGCATAATGGCAACGGCCGCGCTGTTGATCAGCAAAAAAGGAAGAATAACGCGCCAACGAATTTTAGGAAGCATAGGTATGAGACTGTGAGATTAAGAGACTGGGAGATTTAGAAGATAAGAGTCTCCCAGTCTCTTAGTCTCCTAATCTCCTCGCTTAGCCATCAAACCGGTAGCCAACCCCACGCACGGTGACAATGCGCGTCGCTTGGCTGGGGTCGGGTTCGATCTTTTCGCGCAGCCAGCGGACATGGACATCCACCGTGCGGCTGTTTCCGTCAAATGACCAGCCCCAAACGCGCTCCAGGATAAGGTCGCGAGAGAGGGCAATGCCGCGATGACGGGCCAGGAAAAGGAGCAAATCGAACTCCTTTGGTTTGAGGCGAATTGGACGGCCGTCTACCCGCACCTCTCGCCGCGTTTGGTCCACCGCCAGATTGCCAAACGTCAATAGAGGTTGGTTGATGGTTGCGTCGGCCGTTGTTTCTTGCCCAGATGTGCCGCCATTCTGCTGGGCAGCCAGGTCTTCCCGGATGAATTCTACCCGCCGCAATAAAGCCTTCACCCGCGCCAGCAACTCACGCATACTAAACGGCTTGGTCAGATAATCATCCGCACCCACTTCCAGGCCGACAATCTTATCCACCTCATCCGTGCGGGCGGTCAACATCAGGATAGGGACACTCATCTCCTTACGCAATAAGCGGCAAACCTCAAAACCATCCAGCTCCGGTAACATTACATCCAAGATGATTAAATCAGGCTGTCGCTCACGGGCCAGATTCAAACCGGTCGGCCCATCACCGGCGCGGATCACCTCATATCCCTGGTTCACTAAGTTATATTCCAGGGTTTCAGACAGGGTTACATCATCTTCAACCAGTAACACCGAACTTGCCATTGTCTACACTTCTCCCACTGTTACCAACTACAGTATAGGTTCATTCTAACATGCCGGGCGAGAAAGCAACAACGGATAGGTAAATAAACGGATAAGCGGTAACAACCCATCCGCTGCTTTCCCTATGCGTTGTTGTCATCTCAATCCGTTGTAGCCATTCTATCCTCTGATACAATCCTGCCTATGTCATACGATAAACAAATAGCGGCCGAGCTAAATTTACGGCCGCACCAGGTCGCCGCTACCATCGAACTGCTCGACGGCGGCAACACCATCCCCTTCATCGCCCGTTACCGCAAAGAGATGACCGGCAGCCTGGACGAAGAGCAACTGCGGCACGTGGCCGACCGGCTGCAACGATTACGTGCCCTGGATGATCGCCGGACGACGATCCTTGCCGCCATTGAAGCACAAGGACAATTGACCCCGGAACTACGCCAACGACTGCTGGCGGCCGATACGCTGACTGCCCTGGAAGACCTCTACCAACCCTATAAGCCTAAACGTCGCACCCGCGCCAGCATCGCCCGCGAAAAGGGTCTGGAACCGCTGGCAACGCTTATCCTGGAGCAGCCGCGCAGCAACAAGACGGCCGCGCAACTCGCCGCCCCCTTTCGCAACGAGCAAGTGCCAACGGCCTATGACGCCCTCGCCGGAGCGCGGGACATCGTCGCCGAAATCATCAGCGACCACGCCGATGTACGCCAGCGGCTGCGCGAAAAAGCGTTGCAATGGGCTACTATTCACTGCCAGAAAGTCAAAGACGCCCAGGACGAACGCCGCGTCTATGAACTCTATTATGATTATGAAGGGCGCGTATCCCGTTTGCGGCCGCACCAAATCCTGGCCATCAATCGCGGGGAAGCCGAAAAAGTGCTGCGCGTTAGCATCGAAATCCCCGAAAAGGATTGGTTGCTGGCGATTCGCGGCAACTTTCGGCCAGACGGAGCCTCTCCGCTGGCGGCCGAGCTACAAGCAGCCATTGAGGATGCCGCCAAACGGTTGCTAATCCCGGCCATCGAGCGAGATGTGCGGCGTACTCTCTCTGAACAAGCGGATGCCCATGCCATCACCGTCTTCGCTCGCAACCTTCGCGGGCTGCTCAGCCAGCCACCAGTCAGTGGTCAAACCGTCCTGGCCCTCGACCCCGGTTTTCGCACCGGCTGCAAAGTAGCCGTCATTGGGCCAACTGGCAAAGTACTGGATACCGGCACAATTTACCCTCACCCGCCGCAAAATCGCCAGGGTGAAGCACTGGCAACCATGACCAGGCTCATTGAGCGTCATGGCGTGAGCGTGATCGCCATTGGCAACGGCACTGCCTCTCGTGAGACGGAACAGTTAGTAGCCCGGCTGACGCGCAAGCTGGAAAACGTCCATTACCTGATAGTGAATGAGGCAGGAGCCAGCGTTTACAGTGCCAGTCCATTGGCGCGGGCAGAGCTGCCGGAGCTGGATGTCTCCTTGCGAGGAGCGGTGTCCATCGGCCGTCGCGTCCAGGACCCATTGGCCGAACTGGTCAAGATTGACCCCAAATCTATCGGCGTTGGCCTCTACCAGCATGACGTTGACCAAAAGCAGTTGACCGCTTCCCTCAACGATGTGGTTGAATCAGTTGTCAATCGCGTAGGGGTTGAGGTGAACACAGCCTCACCAGCGTTGTTGACCCATGTAGCCGGAATTGGCCCGACCCTGGCTGAACGCATCGTGCAATACCGTGATGAGCGCGGCCCTTACCCAAATCGCAAGGCATTGCTCAATATTTCCGGGCTGGGGGCGAAGGCGTTTGAGCAAGCAGCCGGTTTTTTGCGTATCCGCGAGGGGGACAATCCGCTGGACGCCAGCGCCATCCACCCCGAAAGCTATCGGGTCGCAACCGCCTTACTGGCCAAAGCAGCTCTCTCGCCGCAAACACCAGCGGCCGAACGTGCCCAACCGTTGCAAGCACTCCATGAAAAGCAACCGCTCGAGCAGTTAGCGGCCGAACTCAACACCGGCGTCCCCACCCTCGAGGACATTTTTGAGCAACTCGTCCGTCCCGGCCGCGACCCGCGTGAGGAACTACCGCCACCCATTCTGCGCAGCGATGTCCTTTCAATGGATGATCTACGCCCTGGCATGTTGCTCAATGGCACTGTACGCAATGTGGTGGACTTTGGCGCGTTTATTGATATTGGCGTCAAGCAAGACGGCCTGCTCCATCGCACGCAAATACCGGAGGAGATCAGGCTAGGCGTTGGCGACGTGGTTGAAGTGACAATTCGACAGGTGGAAGCGGAGCGCGGCCGAATCAGCCTCGGTTGGCCTGCTTAGGAAATCCGCAAGCTCACGCAAAGTACGCCAAGTCGCAGAGCAAAGATAGGAGACTGGATAACTTGGCGACCTTTGCGACTTTGCGTGAGCTTTTTTTCACGGCCGATACTGCTCAAAAAACTGTTACTATCGGTTCGGCCGTTCCGTCCTGGGCTATCGTGACGGCCGTTGTTCCATTCTCATCCACGCCGCCACGACACCCCATAACCACGCCACTAACGGCAATCAATGTTAACAATCGCCGGAACCGCGCGAGCGTTTGGTTAACATTTATCAGCTTCAAGAAGCACTTATTGTCTTACAGTTGCATACGGGTCTTTGGCCGAACGATCGGCCGAGAGCGTCCGTGTTGCTCGTTGCGTCAATCGTTCAATCGCATCCGCCAGATGTTCGTCACTAATTGCATAATCACCGCGTTCGACGCGCAAACAATGCGCCTCATGCAAGACATCGGCGTGAGTGGCCCCCACCGGTGGCTCAAACTTATATGAGGCTAATTCATACAGCTGCCCCAACGGATCGCGGAAGTAAATCGAGTACATAAACCCGCGATCAATTTCACCCGAATTTGAAATCTCGCGCTCTTCCAGTCGCTTTTGCACCTGCGTATAAGTAGCCCGCGAGACGGTGAATGCGATGTGGTGAAGATTACCAATCCCTTCTGGATTGGGTGTCGGGTCTGGTTTGCGAGTTTCATTGGTAAAGACTGTGATCAGGCGGCCGTCTCCTGGATCGAAATATAAATGACTCTCCTCCGGCACATCCAGATTCGGCTGCTCAAAGATGAAGGGCATCCCCAACACCCCTTCCCAAAAATCAATCGAACTCTGCCGGTCAGCGCCAATTAGTGTAATATGATGAACACCCTGTGTCTGTAACTTTTGCATGATTCGCCTCTATCTATTGTATGCTTCGCGTCTGTGTGCTATTCGCCATACTGTAATTTGTCTTGCATCATCCTCTATTTCATAGAGAATGCGATAATCACCAATACGTAATCGCCAATCAAAGCGACTCCCCGCCAATTTGCGACTATTCGATGGTCGCGGATCATTCGCCAGTTTTTGCAATCCCAGATCAACGCGCTTACGCGCCTCCAAAGTAAGACGCTTTCGCTCCGTAATTGCCGAAGGAGTAAGTAAGACCCTATAGGTCACAGCTTCTATAACTCCTCATCCAGGAGCAAGCTCAGCTCAATTGCCTCTGCTTTTTCACCGCGGACTTCATCTATTAGGAGTCGATCAACTGCATCTTGTAAATGAGGTGGTAACGATTCCCAATCCATTTCCTCTAGCAATTGTCGCAGAAACGCCAGGTAATCCTCGGCAGAAACAATGACCTCAATAAGGTGACCACTATCATCGTATACCAACTTTGGGGGTGTTTGCATCAACATGACCATAACAATTAACCTCTATGCAATTATAGCTTACCAGGTGATATAGTGATAACGGCCGTTTGTCATCTTATAACGTCGTCAAAAGACGTTTCGCATGGTCAATCTCGTCCTGATTGATCGTGTGGCCCATGCGTGGGTAGATGCGTTTTGTCACCGTGCCTTGCAAAGCGGTAAACACGGCCGCCGTCTCCTCCACTCGCGCCAGTGGGATATGCGGGTCTACGTCGCTACAGCCGAGAAAGACAGGCATCCCATCCAGCGAGCCGGGATAGTCACGTGGCGTTCCTGGCGGGCCGATCACACCCCCGCTGAAAGCCAGCAAGCCGCCATAGCGGCGGGCATAGCGGGCGACAAATTCACTTGCCAGACAAGCCCCCTGAGAAAAGCCGCCGATGACAATCTGCTTGGCCGCAAAACCCGCTTCTTCCACTTGACTCACCAGATCGCTGATCACCCGCAAGCCCGACGACAACCCCGGCTGGTTGCTCTCCATCGGGGCGAGAAAGCTATTCGGATACCAGGTGTTGCCCCTGGCCTGGGGCGCAAGATAAGCCAGGTCCGGCTGCTCAAACACCTCCGCCAGTTCCAAAATGTTGGCGGCCGATGCCCCCCGCCCATGCACCAAAATCACTACCCCTCGCGCTTCTTCCAAAGGGACCCCGGCCGCATACACCGGCTGTCCCTGATGTGGTCCGTTTTCGCTCATACCATCTAACTCCCTATTATGAAGTAGTCAGTGGCAGTGGGCAGTAGGCAGTATTAATTCCTCTGACTGCCTACTGCCCACCGCCCCCTGTTTACTAACCCTAATCTCCAATCTCTAATCTCTTATTCTCTCAGTCTCCTAGTCTCCCAATCTCCGGCAACGCCTCCTCAATCTCTGCTCGTCGCGGTTCATACCAGGGCGGCAGCTTGAGGCTTGTCCCTAGCTCCTCGACCGATTCATCGTAGAGAAAACCAGGGGCGTCGGTGGCGATTTCAAACAAGACCCCTCCCGGCGTGCGGAAGTAGATCGAGTGAAAGTATTGTCGGTCCTGCACCGGCGTCACACTTTGCCCTAGTTGGCGCAACGCCGCCTGATATTCAAGCTGCTCAGCATCGTCTACCGTGCGGAAGGCGATATGGTGGATCGAACCGCCACCAAAACGGCCGCGCGGCTGCCCTGGCCGGTGGAGAATATCCACATACAGGCCAATATCATTGGATGCACCCTGATAACGGTAGCGACTCCCCTCCTGCCCAACAAAGGTGTAGGCCATGCCATTCATCAGCAACTCGGCCGTTGGCTCCACTCGCTCCAGCCACAGCGTTACCCCATGAAAGCCACGCAGCGCATGTTCCTCCGGAACCGGTCCCTCCTCCCAATGGTGGAAGGTCGCCGGAGCGTCGCTGGCAACCAGTTCCAGCCCCATCCCATCCGGGTCTTTGAAGGGGATCACTTGTTCGCCAAAGCGCGTTTGCGCTTCTCCAAGGATCACGCCAGCGGCCGTCAACCGTTCGCGCCAATAATCAACGGAGTCTTGGTGAATGGTGTAAGCGGCCGCGGCCGTCTCCCCATTTCCCACCACGCCGCGCTTCACATACGGCCAGGGGAAAAAGGTCATCACTGTCCCCGGCGTGCCGATCTTGTCGGCAAAATAGAGGTGGTACGTCCCTGGATCATCAAAATTAACAGTCTTTTTCACTAGCCGTTGCCCCAGCAGATGATGGTAGAAATCCACCGTCCGCTGTGCATCTCTGGCAATGGCCGTGATATGGTGCAGCCCTTGTATTGGTTGCATCTTACACACTCCTTGAAAAGAAAAGTGGAGCAGTATAGTAGTTATTGGGGTATTGGTTATTAGTCTATTTGCTAAACGCTTCAATAGACCACTATACTAATAGACCATTACACAATCTGCTGGTTTACATATAGTCGATCACCAGCGCCATGCGACTATCCTGATAATCAAATCGCTTCGATGACAATACTTAGTATCATGGATTCAGGCAAAGATAGCAAGGAGCAACCGATGGTACGCTTAATTCCCATGACTGAGGATCAGTTTCAAGCCTATTTACAACGTGGAGTAGCGGAATATGCCCAGGAGCATGTCAAAACTGGCAATTGGCATCCTTCCGAAGCGTTACAAAAATCGGCCGCTCAGTACCAGCAACTCCTTCCCGATGGGTTAGCCTCCAAGGACCAACACCTCTTCTCAATTCAGGATGAGTCATCTGAGGCTATCGTCGGGCTGCTTTGGTTCGCCGTGCGCGAACAAGGCCAACGGCCGACCGCCTTCATCTATGACTTTCAGATATATGAGCAATTTCAGCGGCAAGGCTACGGCCGACAAGCCCTACACGCCCTGGAAGACAAAGTCCGCGAACTAGACATTGACACCATCGCCCTCCACGTCTTCGGCCACAACCACGCTGCCATCGCCCTCTACAAAAAAGCAGGCTACGAAATCACCAATCTCCAAATGGCAAAGAAGGTAGACAAATATGGATGAAGAAAATTTAGACATCACGATTCCACATGACGTGGTTGACAAACACATCGTGCAGGGCCAGAGTCTCATACAAGCCTGGCGCGAGTTCAAGAAACTAACCCAAGAAGAAGTCGCCCAACAAATGGGCATTTCTCAATCCGCCTATTCCCAGATGGAAAAACCAGACGCATCTTTGCAACGCACTACGCTGCAAAAGATAGCCGACGCACTCGGCTTGATGCCCGAGCAGTTGCGCATCTAAGCTTTGGCTTCAACCGTAGCGAATACAAAGCGAATAAACGAATGATCGGTCTACCGCTATCCTCTTATCCGTTTCCATCTGCTGCGCTTACGACCGATCAATCATCAACTGGAGTTCAGGGGGGAAATATGGAAGCACCTACACGAAAACCCCCGTCATGGTTCTGACTTCCTAAGCCGAGTTGGAAGCGGTGTGTCCCTTGCATATGAAAAGGGGCAGTAGGATACCAGGAACCACCACGAAGCACACGAAAGTCCTTGTGCTCATTATTCGCGGAATCTGTCCATTCCCAAACATTTCCAGCCATATCCACACAGCCATAAGGGCTATCACCTTGGGGCGAATATCGACCTACTGGTGTTGTTGTCCCGACATTCTTTTTGAAATTACATAGTCGAGCATTAGGTAGCTTATCGCCCCAGGGATACTCACGGCCGTCTGTCCCTCTCGCCGCCTTTTCCCATTCTTCTTCTGTTGGCAATCGTAATCCTGCCCATTTACAATAAGCTTGTGCATCATCCCAGCTTACATAGATCACTGGATGATCGGCCAACTTAGCCGGAGGCCGTTTTCCCTTCCAATGGTTAGGTGCTTCATAGCCTACATCAGCCACAAATCGCGCATATTGCTCATTGGTCACCGGCGCACGGCCGATCCAATACTCCGGCAAATACACCGTCTGCTTCTCCTCCCCATACAAAAAATCACCCGCCGGAATACGAATGAACTCAATCCCACTCTTCTGATGTATAAACCGATTCTGTACCGTCCCTTTGCCCAATCTCGCTCTTAAGTCCGCAATGCCCACCGCATATTGATGACGAAACGGCACAGATTGATAGGCCGTCCAGAGCAACGGCGGCCGACACGCTTCCACCTCCAACGGGATAAAGCGCAAACGGCCGCTATGTTCCAGACCAATCGCCAGATTCGTCTCCGTGTTTACCCAACGCGAAGCGACGGCCGCCGGCGTTAACACAACCACAAAGATACCACTCTCTTCTAAGCCACGATTGATCGCCTCTACCCACCGTTCCCCCGGCCGGATACTCTCCGGTGCGATCCACACTGCCCGGCCATCAGCCCGCAGATCGGCCGCCAGTCGTCGCGCAAACTCCGCATCCTCATGGGCGTGGCTGATGAAGATTTGTTGAGGGTTGTGATGAAGCGAGACCTCAGAGGTTTTGAAAACCTCTGAGGTCTGCACGCGGCCGAATCGTTCCCGGTACATCTCCGGCCGTTCGCGGGCAAGTGCGCTGTGCAGGTCGGGCAAACGGCCGCGCCGTTGCATAAATAGCACCAACTCACGCGCCTTCGCTTCCTTCCCCCGGCTCTCAAAGTTTTCATGGTCAACAAATAGGCTAAAGCATAGGTTCTCTAGTTCCCCCAACGAGAAGAAATCGACAATAAAGCGATGCAACGCGACAATATTCTCATCCATAATTAACCATAATCAACCATAATCAACCAACCAAAAGCACTTATCCTTTCCCTTCAAATCTGAGCCTCCTAATCCTACCATCCCCAACGTGTTTTGAACACGTTTCCTATATCAGCCGGGCATTTCAATGCTCGGCCGTTCAGTCTCAACAACGCTCGGCAAATTGGCGACATCCGGCACGGCCGATCTCCCCACCCGCCAACCAATCGCCCGCCGTATCCAGGCATGAGTCAGCATTGGTGCAATAAACAAGAGAGTCAGCACGGCCGCAATACCTACCCCGACATATCCCCAAAAGAGAACAACCAAGGCCGCAAAGGAAGCCATCAGATGTAGGCCGCCATTTGCCAGCATTTGTTGGCGGTCATCGGCCGCTGCCAACGCGCGATTTAACCACCGCCAACAGAGCAACGCCAACACCACTTCTACCGCAACCGTGGCGCCCCAAACCAACGGCCGGTAGCCAAACCAATTCTCGAACAGCAACCAGCCGATAATCAGCCACAATAACAGTTGCAACAAGCGCGTATACTGCTTCAGCCGCTGCGGAATATAAATCCCCTCTCCTTCGACACGCGCCCCGAAGATGGCGGCCGTCGAACGCACACCATACTGTGAATCATTGGGAAGATCGCGCAGGCTGCCATGAACGCCGTTGATGAGTATTATGTAAACAATCAGATAGGCGAATAGTACCCAGGTTAGCAATGTTGCCTGGCCGCCTACCGCCAATGCTGCCCACAAGCCCAAACAGCCCCACGATACCCCTTGGGCAAAGTCAGTCAGTAGTGGGATGGTTGACTTACCCCAAATATCATAAATCGCCATCAACAGAAAAGCGGCCGCCAACGCGCCATAAGCCGGCCAACTACCACCCAAAACGGCCGTCACAGCAAAAGGGATCGGAATTTGCAGCAACGTAAACAGCGCCGCCTGCCACGACCGCACCGTCCCGCGCACTAATGGCGACTCCGCCCGCCGCGGTTCCGTCCGGTCAATCGGCAAATCAATCAAATCATTTAAGACATAAGTGAATTCATGGAACCCCGTTGCTCCAAGCACCAGCCACATTAATGCAACGGCCGACACCTGCCCGGCGGCCGATCCCGCTCCCAACAACACAATCACCAACGTCCCCCCCAACAGCGCAAAGCGCACGAACACCCCCAAGTCCCAGACCAATTGCCCTATTTTTCTTCCCGTATTCACTTGTCCCTCCGTGTGGTTCAGTGGGCAGTAGACAGTCGTCCTGCATAATACTGTCAACTGCCTACTCTTCATCCGGCAGCGTCCATTCGATCAAGCGGTACCCTGCCTCGCGGGCCATCCGTACTGAGGTAGTTGCATAATAAGTCACAAAACGCTGCGGATTGGTCGTATTGATGAGGACTTCAAATCCGCCAACGATGAAGTTGCGCCGGATTTTGGGTGCGTGGACGGCCGAGTGAACGGTATGGTTGTACATTCCCAGGCGATAAATATAGCGGCCGAGTGACTCGACGTTTGCCTCGGCCGCCACGCGACGCCGCAATGACTCACTCGCCTCAATTTGCTGCAAGAAGATGTCCACCTCGTCCAGATGTAACAGGCGCATCAGGCACAATGGCGCCACTAATGCCTTCTCGATCTCCAGATGAGTAAAATCTGTGATGGCTGCCTGCAACGTGGCAAGGACTGTCGCAGGATAGTAAAAGCCAACCGGCCCCAACCCTGCCAGAACCCGCCGCACTTGCGGCCAATTCTCGGCCGCCACCTGCTCATGAATAAGTTGTTCAAAATAAGGCATCGTCGAGTCCCGGAGGCCTGCTGCTCGTTTGCCATAGGCCAGCCCCAATGGCAACAGGAGAATATCAAACCGCGCCAGGAAGCCCGTTTGCTCGGCGTAGAAGACCTCTGGGTTTTCGGCCGCCAGCCGTCGTGTGAATTCTTCTACCAGCCCTAGCCACTCTGGCGGCGTATCCGGCAGCAACACCGCGAAGCTTTGCAACAACCACAAGCGGCCGTGTCCATTCAATTCATCAAACAGCCGCTTCAACAATGGCTCGGTCGCGGCAAAGTCATGATAAGCGTTGACTGCTAGCGCCAGGGCGGCTAACAAGTTGTGAAAGGAGACATCGGTTGCTAACAATGCTTTCAAATCGGTTGCTGCCGCCTCCAGCTCCCCATCCGGCCCGATCAAATGCAAAATTCGTTTCAGCCTATCCTTGTCTTCCTCAGTAAGTTCGAGTAACTGTTGCGGCGTGGCAAACTCGGTCTGGTAAAACGTCTCCAGAATTGGTTGCGCCAAAGCGGTGCTGATCGCTGTAAAAATCAACTTTTCAAAGGCCGGTCCCAAAAAGCCGGTATCCAGAAGGTTGAGATGGAGGCGTTCAATCGCCAACTCGTAATAGAGGTCGGAAGTCTGCTGCGCCAGTTCCTGCTGTTCACAATGGTTGATGTAGATAGTGATTGTCAGATCAACAATAAACTCCAGAATCAGACGCAAATTCAGGAGCGATTTCAATTCAATTCGTTTCGTCAATTCGTGGAGTAAATCAAAGGTAAAATCTGGATCATTGCGCCAGATAAGATAAAGCACATCCTTCGTTTCCCGGCGCAATCCTGGTTGGTTTTGCACGGCCGCCCACAAAAAAATGTCTCGCGTCCTCGGCCCAATGTAGTAGGCGGCTTTCAATCCCGTTCGCTGTGCTTCCATCCCCTCCATCTGCAATAAATGCCTGACCACTTCACTGACAAAGGCGGGATCATCCGCGTGCATTTCGACCAGGGCGTGAATCGCCACTTCGCGCAGTTCAACATCGGCCGCCTGCGCGATCTCCGCAAACAAAGCCTGATCGCGCCGCAGATATAGCATAATGCGTGCCGTTTCCCAGGCCAGTGGAAAAGCCTGCTGTTCGTGCAACAGCTGCGACAGGACAGCCAGGATAGCCTGGTCACCTTCCGATTGTCTCAGCAAACGTCGCGCCAGTGCATACGCCCCTAGCTGATCATAAGTAAAACGCACCTTCGCTCCAACACCGCTACCGTCAATCTCGCTCAATACCCCTTCATCCAGCAGCCGCCGGTAACTGCTATCCACTGTATCTTTCAATATCTCCGGCCCCAACTGGGGATGGGAAGCCAGCTCGGCCAATGGCAAGGCGATGCGCTGTTGCGCCATCATCTCTTCTACCAGCCAGGTGAGGAACAGTTGATCGGGGAGCCGCTGTACTCGCTCTTCATAGTAGCGCTGAAAAATCCCCAGCAACAAACTTTCGGGGAGTACCACCTCCGGCCGATCCCGATATGTCTCGGCCATCATCCGCAGCAGCAACGGGTTACGCAGCCGGTCGCGCACGGCCGCCGGTAACTCCTGCAATCCAACTTGTAGCCCAAAGTGAGTGCGATACGCCTCATAAATCGCGGCAAATTCCTCTTGATCAAACGGATCGAGACGTAGAAATGGTTGCTGCTCCTGGTAAAAGTAACGCTGCCAGAAAAGGCGCGTGGCATTTTGCCGCTCCATTTGCTGCCAGGTAGCGATGCGGCAACTGAGAATGACCCGCACGCGCTGCTCAGGCAAACGGCCGATGAAGGCATCAATGCGCTTCAAAAAGGTCCCCACCCCCACCTGGTTTTCTTGGAAAAACTCATTCAGCGCATCGAAGATCAGCACAAAATGACGCCCTTCCTTCTCCGCTAATGTGCTCACTTCCTTCAGTTTCGTGGATAATTGCGCCGCGCTTTCTAGCTTCAAGTCTCTGGCTACATCTTGCTCAATGTCTAGTTGCACCGAGCCGCCACAATCATAGTAAAAGACGCCATGATTATCGGCCGCCAGATCCAACGCCAACTGGCACAGCAAATTCGTCTTGCCCACACCCGGATCACCGAGCAGGATCAACGCCGTTGCCCCACTCTCGAGGAAGGATTGCACTTGTGCTTCGACGGCCGTTCGCCGCGTATATAAAGAGGGGATAAAAATGTTGGGCTGCTCCGGAGAGCCTTGTGCCGCACGTAGGAATCGCTCTCCTTGTTGGCCGGTATATTGCAAAACCGTCTGCCAGGTCAGAGCGGTTGTTACCGTTAGAGCGACACCATCTGTCCAGGGTGCATTCGGCCGTCTTTGCCGCGCCTGGTTTACCAGTTCATCATAGCGGCCGATGCGCTCCATATATTCGATCAACTCCCGCGCTTTGCCCCCCTTGCCTTCTCCACCGAGGATTTCATAATCCACACCCAGGTCAAAGCACAGGTCTTCCAGTTCGCTCTCGGCGAAAAAGTTGATCAAAATCTGCCGTAACTGTGTCCGCTCCACGTTTCTGCCTATAGGTTTCGACACGAATGAACACGAAGTGTGAAAATGGCCCCATTCGCGTGAACTATCAGGACAACCAACCAGGGTAACCCACTACCAGGACTCTATAGTACTAAACGAAATGAATGACGCAATTACGAATTATACCGCCCAGGCAGAAGTCACGGTATAATCAGTTTTAACGAAACGCTGAATCACACTCTTGAACTTATGAACAATCTCAATGAGCTATGGCCCCTTGTATTAGAAGCTCATCAGGCAATAGCCACCGCTCGCAAACCGCCTGAGCAATGGGCTATCAAAACCCGACTCAAGCACGCCCTTCAACCTTTACCGGGTTCTGCTCCCTTGCTCTGGTTTATCCACTATCGCATGGATTTAGGGGCCTATCGCGACGATGCGCATCAGGCTGCCTGGCGCAGCGTTCATCAGATTACGCCTCTAGCCTGGGAAATGTTAGGCATGGTGTGGGCCGGGCAAGCGGACTCGGCCGAGACGCTCGCCCAACAACTCGACCGTCGTCGCTACTCCTCTGCCGACCACACGGCCGCTCTCAACGACCTGCAAAAGCGCGGTTGGATTGTATTAGAGGAGAACGGCCGCTACCGGCTAACGGATGAAGGGCAAAACATACGAGAAGCGGCGGAAACCCTTACCGATACTTATTTCTACAACCCGTGGGCTATCTTGGGAGAACAGAAGCTCGGCCGTTTGCGCGACATGTTGATCTCACTTGGTAGAACTTGAGCAGATCGAGTAACGCTGTAGCGCGATTTGGCAAATCGCGCCACATGAACCACAGTTGACCAAAAGCATCTACCGTCGAAAGGAATCCACGGCCGCCAATGCCGCGCCACCCACAATCAACCCACAGGCGACCAGCACATACCAGCTTGCCGGGGCGCGGCCGAAGGCAATCAGCAAAATCGTGGACAACAACGGCGCAGCATAAGAGAACGCGCCCAACGCGCGAATGTCGCCACGCTTCACCCCGAAATCCCAGGTATAAAAGGCAAGTCCCACCGGGCCTAAGCCCAGTCCAAGTACAGCTAACCATTGCCAGCCAACAGGCCAGACCGTCTGTTCAAAGAGCAGGTGACAGATGAATGCCAGCACGGCCGTCACCCCACAATACGCCCCCACCGCGCTGGTTGGTATTTCGCTCAGCCGTCGGGTCAGCATCGAGTAACTAGCCCATATGAAGGCACAGGCCAGCGCGTAAAGATAGCCAAGCCGGTAAGCGGGATCGAGGGACAGCCCAACGCCACGTGTCACCAGGACGGCCGCTCCGCTAAAACCAAGCGCGATGCCGATAATGTGATACCAACGGAAACGCACCCCTGGCAGCAGGGCGGATAACGCTACCATGAGCAACGGCCAGAGGTAAGCGATCAGACTGGCCTCCACCGCCGGGGCATTGCGCTGTGCCATGAAGTAGAAGAAGTGGTAGCCAAACAGGCCGTAAATTCCCAACGCCCATGCGTTGGCGGGTAGGCGCAGATGTTCAATCAAAGGGCCGCCTTCTCGTCGCCACAGCAAAAGGCCAATCAAAAAAGCGATGGTAAAGGCCATCGCTACTAATTGGAATGGCGGGACCGTGCCGCTGAGATTGGTCAGCAGAGCCAACGTCGCCCACATCAGCACGGCCGTCGCCCCAATCAACGTGCCATGATTACTCGTCTGAGTCGCTACTTGCATAAAATCGTTATGAAGGTTGTGAAGTAAACGGGATGGATGTAGATAAACACAGATTCTCCGCTTAGAATCTGTGTTTATTCGTTTGATTCGTGCCCACTCCTGGTTTATTTGTTTAGTCTGGGTATTGTAGAATATGAGTGACAACCGTTGCGCCGCTGCCGCCGATGTTTTGCGTCATGGCAATAGTGGCCCTCTCTAGCTGTGCCTTCCCTGCCCGGCCTTGCAATTGCAACGTCGCCTCAGCCAACTGGTAAAGGCCGGTCGCCCCAACAGGGTGGCCGCGTGCCTTCAGCCCGCCCATCGTGCTGACCGGGATTCTGCCCTGCGGCCGAATCTCCCCCTCAAGCCCCAACCGCACCCCGCTTCCAGGCTCCGCAAAGCCACACGCTTCAAGCGACAAGGCGGCCATGATGCTAAAGGCGTCATGCAGTTCAAAGAAGTCAACATCTTCTGGCGTAATCCCCGCCTGGCGATAAGCTCGCTGCGCCGACTGTTCGGCCGCCTTCAAGCGCAACATATCCTCGCGATCATGGATCGCCAGTGTGTCGGTGGAAGCGGCCGACCCCAAGACACGTACCGCCTGCGGCGCTTTCTTGGCCGCCACCAGCAACAAGGCGGCCGCGCCATCACCAATTGGCGACGCATCATAAAGCTGAATCGGGTCAGCTACCACCCGACCTTCCTCATAATCTTCCTCAGAAATGGCCGCGCGAAAGAGGGCATTGGGGTTCCTGGCCCCATTGGCATGGGCATTAAGCGCAAAGGGGGCAAAGTCGCGGTGGCTGTAGCCATACTCGTGCATGTAGCGGCGCATGACCAGCGCATTCAGGCCGACAAAGGAGACGCCATGCTCCACTTCATAGTCAGCATCGGCCGCTGTCGCTAAGGCGGCCGTTGTCTCATCTCCCAGCGACTCCGTCATCTTCTCCACACCGATGACCAGCACCCGTTCCATCTCGCCGCTGGCAACCGCCAATATCCCCTGGCGCATGGCGGAACCGGCCGAGCCACAAGCCGCTTCCAGTTTCACCGCCTCTACGCCACGCTGTCCCAGATGGTCGGCCACCAACGCCCCCAAATGCCGCTGCCGGTTAAGGCGGTCGCTGGTCATGTTGCCAACGTAGATCGCATCCACACGCTCCACGCCAGCATCTTCCAGGGCCGCTCGCCCGGCACTCACCGCCAGTTCACGAATGGACAGCCCCCAATGCTCGCGCACAGGCACCTGCCCCACTCCCAAAATTGCAACTTGATCCATCGTTCTTACCTTCTTCATTCATATCGAACAGTACGATAAATCAAGTTTAACCGGCTCCCCCGCCAGAAACTATCAAAAACCTTCAAAGGACTATCAGAAAGCGGTCCTTATTCCTGTCATTCGTGCAATTCGTGTCAAAAAACCCCTTACTACTTCCCATTCGACGCATGAATCGTATATGTCCAGTCAAAACGGTCGGGAACACGGCCGTATTGAATATCAGTCAACTCCTGGAACAACCGCCTGGCAACGGGACCGGCTTCGTTGTTGTTGATGATAATCTCTTCATCCTTAAAGCCGAACTTGCCAACCGGGGCAATCACTGCCGCCGTCCCGCAGCCAAAGACCTCGGTGATCTTGCCTGATTTGATGTCGTCGAGCATCTGGTAGACATCCACCATCTCTTCACGCACCTCATACCCCAAATCACGGCCGAGGGTGATGATCGATGAACGGGTAACGCCAGGAAGAATGCTGCCCGTTAAGGCTGGCGTGACAATTCGCCGCCCCTCATAGACGAAGCAAATATTCATCGCCCCCACTTCCTCCACATAACGCCGTTCGATAGCATCCAGCCACAACACCTGTGAATAACCACGAGCGGCCGCTTTTTCGCCTACTAACAAGCTGGCGGCATAGTTCCCTCCCGTCTTGGCATCGCCAACCCCACCACGAACAGCCCGCACATAATCATCACAAATATCAACGGGCACAGGGTTAAAGCCCTCTTTGAAGTAAGGCCCAACCGGACCAACGATGATGCAATGAATATAAGTCTGGCTGGCACGAACACCCAGCGCCGGGTCACTGGCAAACATAAACGGCCGAATATACAACGACGCCCCTTCCGCTTCGGGGACCCATTTCGCTTCCATCTCCACCAGCTTAGCAATCGCCGTCACATGATCTTCAACATCCACCTCCGGCATCGCCATTCGTTTGGCCGAATTGTTAAATCGTTTGGCATTCTCCCAGGGACGGAACAAATTGATGTCGCCATCTGACCGACGATACGCCTTTGTGCCTTCAAAGATGAGTTGTGCATAGTGGAGAACGGCCGTTGCCGGGTCCAATTCAAACGGGCCATAGGGTACAATTTGGGCGTCATGCCATCCTCTACCAGCGGTATAGTGCTGCACAAACATGCGGTTAGAGAATTTATTGCCAAAGCCAAAGTCATTGACCGGGGCCGGCTTCGATTGGGCGGGGTCTAAGGGGAGTATTTGGATATCCACGGTTGCTCCTTAATAATGATATATTGTGAATTGTCAATGGTTAACTGTTTAGCACTTACGCATATTGACACGAACTGCCACAAACTTTACGCGCGGATAACAAATTTACTTTTGTATTTCGTGCCATTCGTGTCATTCGTGTCGAAAAACTATGCTCAGCGTAACGCCTGAGTCAATTGCGGCGCAAGTCGCTGCCGGTAATCTTCATAATCCGTTAGCACACGGGTATATTCGGCCGACATCAGTGGCGAGGAAATCAGGAAATCGGCCGAAGCACGATTGTTGGCAATGGGGATGTTCCAGACAACGGCAATGCGTAGCAACGCTTTCACATCCGGGTCATGAGGCTGTGCTTGCAAAGGGTCCCAAAAAAAGATCAAGCAGTTGATCTCGCGCTCGGCAATCCTCGCCCCAAGTTGCTGGTCGCCACCAAGTGGGCCACTCTGCATTTTCTCGATCTTTAACCCTAGTCGTGCCTCCAGCAACCCGCCAGTTGTGCCGGTTCCATACAGCTTATGCTGTGCCAAAATCTCGCGGTTGTACTCCGCCCATTCCAGCAAGTCGTCCTTCTTATTGTCATGGGCAACCAACGCAATGCGCTTTTGCACCCCGATTACATCATGTATATGTCTGGTTGCTTCTGTCCTGCGCATGAGTCTCATCCCTTGCCTAATGATTAAGTGAAGTTACCATCTACCTGGAACCGCAATCGGCACTCTACTAAACATACTTTGAATTGGTTATACACTGAAACAGGGCTTTTTCAAAACCAACTAGCACTGTGTAAACTAACGAATAGATGTACCCGATTCTAGCCCGATATGGCCCCTTCTTTCTCCATAGCTACACGCTGCTGCTGGCACTGGGCATTGCGCTCACTCTCGCCCTGACCGCATGGCTGGCCCGCCGCAACCCGCTACCTCATTGGTTAGACGGGGTATTGTTTGCCGCGGCCGCTGCCTTAGCCGGCGGCCGTCTCACCTATGTTCTCGTCCATCTCGACTACTTCCGTGAAAACACGGCCGAAACCTGGCAACTCTGGCGTGGAGGACTCAGTTACCACGGCGTGCTAATTGCCGGATTGTTTGCCCTTTGGCTCTGGAGCAGGCGACAAAACAGCCCTTTTTCAGCCTATGCTGCACTGCTCTCTCCGGCAATGGCCTTACTGTCGGCCGCTGGATGGGCTGCTTGCTGGTTTGAAGGTTGTGGGTATGGTGCGCAAACAACACCCGGCCTACTGAGCGCATCCCTGCCCGACGACTTTGGCGTGTTTGCCGTGCGTTACCAAACACAACTCATTGGTTTCGCGCTCTCGCTACTCCTGCTACCCTTTCTCCTCTGGCTGCGAAATCGCCGGACGGCCGCCTGGCAATTCTGGTTTGCCCTACTCACCCTCAGCACCATTCACGGAATAGTCGGTTTGTTGCGTGGCGATCCCATGCCCCAATTCCTCAACTGGCGTGTAGATGTCTGGCTGGATTTTACGCTGGCCCTATTCGCGCTCATCGCCCTGTTGAGCAGCGCTCGCAACACGCGGATAAACAATTCGCGCTATACGCTTATTTGCTAGGGCTGCGTATTGATCCCTTTGATCCCCCTTCATCCTCGGTTATTTGAGACGCCCCCCAACGAAGACCCTCTTACTCTTCCCGTCGCGGCACGGCCGATACCTTCAACTGCAACACGCGGGTGGCATAAACGGCCGCCAACACCGGCAAGATCAGCAACAGCGGCCAGATATAATAAGCCATCAGACCACCCAACAGCAGCAATAGGATCCACCAAATCAATTGGGAGAATGGATCGCGGCCAGTGATCAAAAAGGCGTTGCGCAGCGCAGTACGCAGGCGGCGGTCCTCCTGTTGCCAATAGAGCGCGGGGACATAGGGTTGGGGAAAGAGCCAGATGGCGAGAAAGACGGCGCAGAGCCAGCGCAACACCATCGCCCACGGCGCGGTGATGCGGCCGTAAAAGAGGATCGCACTGACAAAAACGGCCGCTACCAACCCCAACACCACCACCCAGGCATAATAAAAACGGGCGTTCGCCCATCCTTCGCTAAACCAGCTACTTAGCGATACGACGCGATCTTCGGAGATGCGGGCGGCTGTGGCATAGTGGGCCGCCAACACAAAGGGCAGGGGTAAGATTAATAAGCTGAGGAGTGCGCCGATTAAGCCGACCAGCAGCAGCAAAGACGCCTCTTCCCACAAATCACGGGCTACTAAACGTAGTGCTTGCAGACCATCCATCATACTCTGGCTGAACTTCATCCCCTTGTGGGGCGATCTGCACGCGCACGCCATGCAAATCTAACGCCTCAAGCATATCGGCCGGTGCGTCGCTATCGGTGATAAACAAGGCGATCTCCCTCAATTCTAACACATTCATCAGCGATTTAACCCCAAACTTGCTGCTGTCGAGCAACAAAATCACCTCGCTGGCGGAATTGATCATCGCCCGCTTCACCTGCGTTTCCAAAATTTTGGGGTCGGTGATCCCCGCTTTGGAGGTAAAGCCTGTGGCCGAAAGGAAAAGGCGATTGGCATGGAATTCGCGGAAAAATCGCTCCGTTGCCGGGCCGACAAAGGTGCTCGACTCCGGCCGCAATATCCCCCCCGTGCAGAGGATCGTCGCACTCAATGGCAAATGCCGCCGCAACTCCTCAGTGGTGCGTAAGCCATTGGTAACCACGGTCAAGTCTTCGCGCGGCGCCAAATATGGGACCATCGCCGTCGCCGTCGTCCCCCCTTCCAAGATAATGATGTCACCATCTTCCACGAGGTGCTCGGCCGCATAACGAGCAATGCTCACCTTGCGCCGCGCCGCAAGCTCTTCCCGCCTCTCCCTATCCAGCACAGAAGCCTCCGTCGAGCTTGGCGGCCAGCGGATCGCGCCCCCGTACGTGCGTTTAATATGCCCACTTTCCTCCAAGAACTTCAGATCGCGGCGAATGGTCATCTCCGAAACGTTATACTGTTCACTCAAACGCGGTATTAAGTTCTCGTCCAGGTCATCAATATCCTGAAGAATGAGTTGGCGTCGTTCACTTGGTCGCAGCATCATATTGTTCTTCAACTGTACTATCTAAGTGCAAAGGCTTGATTGGCAATCACAGGTACTTGCGCCAAATTGACACATTTAGACCGAGCCATTGTTAGCTGTTTGTTAGCTGTACTAAAAATATTACCCTGTTTCTGGAAAAGCTCACATCTTTGTCAAGACTCCGACGCTTTTACACTGTCTGTAATAGTTATTCAGTATAAATAACAGTGATGTTCATTGTCAACATATTTTTGCGACAAATCTTGGATAAAATAATCATATTTATACCCATCACATTGTTGACATTGAACAATCTTTACTGTACTATGTTAACACTTTTCACATTTTCGAATTGAGCGTTATGCGATCCGTCATTCTTAGGTTGAGAATTAACGCCGTTAAGAATTAACGCTATTACACCAATGACCTCTAACTTTCATCAAGTAAACTTCCTTAGTTGCCGCCCGGCCGCCAGTCGTTCAGCGATTAAGGATTTTTATTTTACCCAACTGGAAACGGCAAGTTGCCAACACCCTTTTGGGAAACCCTTACCCACTTTCTTGAGAAGGAGATAATCGTATGAGAAGGACAGTTCGTATTTTTGCCCTACTGGCGATTGTACTGGTGCTGGCCATCGCCTGTGCGCCACAAACGGTTGAAGTGACGCGCGTGGTGGAAGTGGCCGGCGAGACAGTCACTGAACAGATTGAAGTGACACGCATTGTGGAAGGCGAGACCGTTACCGAACAGGTGGAGGTGACGCGAGTGGTTGAGGTGGAAGGCCAAGCGCCGGTCGAAGGCACGGCCGCCCTGCTCGATCCAGAAGTATCAGGCGACATTGAACTGTGGCACTTCTGGGGTTCGCCAGTCCGCCGCACGGCCGTTCGCCGCCTCGCCGCCATCTGTGGTGAGTACCTCCCCAACCTGGAGATCGTCGAAACCTTCAAGCCCTTCGGTGACATCTGGACGGCTAACATCGCCGCCGTTGCCGCCGGTTCCGGTATGCCAGATGTGATCATCGAAGATCGGCCGCTGCTCCCACAACGCGGCCGCGACCAGATCGCCACAAACTTGCAACCCTTTATTGAGGAAGACAATTTCGACACTTCCGTCTTCTGGCCTTTCGCTTTTGAAGAAACGCTCTATGAAGGGGATAGCTACGGCATCCCGTTTGAGACAGACGTGCGCGTGCTATTCTGGAACAAACAGGCATTTGCCGAAGCTGGCCTCGATCCCGAAGTTCCCCCCCAGACCTGGGAAGAGCTGGCAGCCTATGCCGATGCGCTAGATGTCCAGGCGGACGACGGCTCCTATACCCGTATTGGCTTCCCGCTCTACAACGTCGGCCCCGACTTCTGGGCGCGGACCAATGGCTGGCAACAGGTTGTGGACGGCGTTCCCAACATGACCGATCCTGCCCTGATCGAGACGCTCGAATGGTACAAGGAGTGGATGGATCGTTATGGCGGCTATGAGGCTGTCGAAAACTTCCGCGCTGGCTTTGGCGCAGCCCCCAATGACTTGTTCATGTCCGGGGCCATGCCGATGTTTATCGATGTAGCCGGTTATCTGTCGCAGCTCAACTTCTATCGGCCGCGCGTTACATTGGAAGATGGCAGTCAGGTAAACATGGAATGGGGTGTCGCTCCGCTGCCCTATAACACCGAACCGGGTAACTGGAGTGGTGGTTTTGCCATGTCCATTCCTTTTGGTGCGGAAAATCCTGAGGGTGCCTGGGAATTTATCAAGTGTGCTACCAGCCCCGAGGGTCAGGCTTCCTGGTCACGTGACACGCTGGCGATTCCGACCAATCAGGAATCGGCTACTTCGCCGGAACTGATGGCGGATCCCGCTTGGGCGACCGTCATGGGCATCATGGAGCATAGCCAGGGCAGCACCTATGTTCCCGGCTATCCCAACTTCACAGAACAGTTCAACACCCGCTGGCCGCAAGTGATGACCGGCGAGTTGACCGCGCAAGAAGCGATGGAACAAGCGCAGGCAGAAATTGAATCCACCATGGAGCAGAGCGGCGAATGAGTGGTTAGTGGTTAGTGGCGAGTGATGAGTGGTTAATTTAGTGGCGAGTGATGAGTGCATCTGGTTGCTCGCCACTCTCCACTTGTCACTCTCCACTAGATAGGAGGCCGTTATGGAGGCTCGACAGGCATATCAACAGGAGGCGGCACAAGCGGCCGCTCGCGAGAAGCAGTATCTGCTCTCTCCGGCCCGCAAAGAAGCCCTGACTGGCTGGCTTTTTGCTGCCCCCTGGATCATCGGCCTTCTCGTCTTTACTGCCGGGCCGATGCTCTTCTCTTTTTATGCCAGTTTTACCCGGTACAACATCACCACCGCCCCCCAGTGGATCGGGTTACAAAATTTTCAGAACCTCTTCGCCGATGCCTGGTTTTATAAGGCATTGGGCAATACCTTTTGGATGGTCATCGTCAAGCTGCCCATCGTGACCGTCGCCTCCATTGTCATCGCCATGTTGCTCAACATGGGGTTGAGTGGCGAAAAGTTTTTTCGTTCCATCATCTATCTGCCCAATGTCCTATCGGGCGCAGCGGCCGTTTTCCTGTGGCAATGGATATTGGCCCCGAATGGCCTCTTGAACCGCGGACTGGCGGTATTTGGCATCAATGGCCCAGGCTGGTTTGTCAGTCCCGATTGGACAAAACCGGGTATGGTGGTGATGGGCATGTGGTGGATTGGAGGGAATATTCTGATCTATCTGGCAGCCTTAAAAGGGATTCCGCGTAGCTTCTATGAAGCGGCCGAAATTGACGGAGCAGGCGAGTGGGCCAAAATCCGTAATATCACCCTGCCGCTGCTGACCCCGGCGATCTTTTTCCAGGTGGTGACGGGCATCATCGGCACCTTCCAAATTTTCACCACCGCCTACATTCTCTCTGGGCAAAATTCCGCTACGGGTGGGCCGGGACAGTCCTTACTGTTTTATGTGCTTTATCTTTACAATCGCGCCTTCGGCCGCACCGGGCCGTCTGGCTTCCAAATGGGCTATGCCTCAGCGATGGCCTGGATCCTGTTCGTGATTATCCTGCTTGTTACATTGATCCAACTGCGCCTTGCCAAACGTTGGGTCTTTTATGAAGACGAGGACTAGAGCCATGGCAGACGTATCAATGACAGAATCTGAAATCAGAACACCAGCGCGTCAACCCTTTTCAATTGAAAATGCAATTAAGAATTTTTCCCTCGGCCGGCTCATTGCCTGGTTGATCCTGGCCGGGATCGCTGTCTTGTGGATCGTCCCCTTCTTGTGGATGGTTTCTACTTCCCTGAAGACTCCTCAAGACCTCTTTGGTACCAACTGGATCCCCCGCCCGATCGCCTGGGAGAACTACATTGACGCCTTCAGCTTTGGCATGTGGCGGCAATGGTTGACCAATACCGTGATCATCACCCTGATCAGTGTTTTTGGGGTAGTGTTGTCTTCCTCGATGGTGGCCTATGCCTTTGCCCGGCTGCGCTGGCCCGGCCGCGAACACGTCTTTAAGCTGGTGCTGGCGACGATGATGCTCCCCGCTGTGGTAACGATGATCCCGCAATTTATCCTCTTTGCCAAGCTCCCCGCGTTTGGCCTCCAGGGGTCACGTGTGTGGGTCAATACATTTCTGCCACTGACCGTCCCCGCTTTTGCCGGAAGCGCGTTTTACATTTTCCTCTTGCGGCAGTTTATGCGCAGTATCCCCCTGGAGTTAAGCGAGGCGGCCAAAGTGGATGGGGCTTCGGAATTACGCATCTGGTGGAGCATTGTCATGCCACTGACCAAACCTGCCCTGGCGGCCATTGCTATCTTCGCTTTCCAGGGTGCGTGGCAAGACTTTATGGGGCCATTGATCTATTTACAAAGCGAGCGGCTCTACACGCTACAAATTGGACTGCGACAATATGAATTTGCCTTTGGCGGCTCCCCTGCCTGGAACTGGCTGATGGCCGCCAGTCTGCTGGTGATGCTGCCAGTGTTGATCATCTTTGTCATGTTCCAACGCTACTTCATCGAAGGCGTAACGCTAACGGGGATGAAGGGATAGCGACTCTACATGGAATGTTTACTAACGTATTGGTATAATTGTTGGTAGTAGCCACTGCCTATATACCACAATATACCATTAGACTATTACACCACTAGACCAGTAAACCAAATTAACAATCATGCAGGTTACGATTCAAAACGGTACACCTGCGGTTTCGGCCGAAAACTACCATCTGATAGTTCTCGGCGACAGACCGTTTGTGTATGTGATGGGAAAAAATGGGGAGCCGCTGGCAACACTTTTTGTCTTGTCCTCGGTTCATCCCCTGAACGGCCGTGATGACACCACGGCCATGAGCAACTGGCACGTCAGCGAAGAAGATGATGTTGTCACGCTGACTGTCTCTGCCAGCAGTAGTGTCTGGACAGATAAAATATTTCGTTTCCGCTGCTTCCCGGAGCGATTTTTATATGAGGTTGAGTTGGTCGGCGAGGGGCAACTAGCCGAGGCGCAATTCTTCGGCGGCTATTACTCCGGCCATGTGCGCTGGGGTTCCGGCTTTTTTGTCTCTGATCAAGCGTTCAAGCAGGGGTTCAACCCCGAACCGAACAAAGATGAGATCAGCTACTTCAATGGGGATGGCAGTTCGACGATTGACTTAATGGGCGTGCCGTTGCCAGGGCGGGATGATTGGTTCTTCACCCCGCCACCCTTTTGCTTTGCCCTGGAAGCGGCAACGGGTTGGATGAGCATGGGGGTTGAGGCCCGTCCTGGTGAAAACAACTATACCGCCTATCGCTATCGTGGCGGCCGCGGCCACTTCTCATTGGCCCTGGACTATGAGGGGTATACGTCCGTGTCTGGCCGCTACCAACTGCCAACTATCGCCTTCGATTTTGGAACAAACGAGTATGAGGTGCTGGCCAAACATGTTCAGGCACTTCGCCATGCCGGTTATGTTCCGTCACAACAACCACAAGCGAAGCCCGCCTGGTGGCGCGAGCCAAGCTTTTGTGGCTGGGGAGCGCAAGGGTATGTAGCGCGAATGGAAAACGGCCGCGCCCCCGATTACGCGCGGCAAGCGCTGTATGTGCAATTCCTGGATACGTTGGCGGCGAACGAGATCAATCCCGGCATCGTCGTCCTTGACGATAAGTGGCAGGCACACTACGCCGAAAATGAAGTGGACACGGAAAAGTGGCCTGATTTACCCGGCTTCATCGGCCGCCAACACGCGCAGGGGCGTAAGGTGCTGCTGTGGCTGAAAGCGTGGGACCCGGAGGGCATACCGACGGAAGAGTGTATTCAAAATGCGGCCGGGCTGCCGATTGCCATTGACCCTACCAACCCCGCCTACCAACAGCGGTTACAAAACGCGGTACGCCGCATGTTGTCCCCTGAAGGGTATGACGCTGATGGCTTTAAAATTGATTTCACCGCCCGCACCCCCAGCGGCCCCGGCATGAAGCGCTATGGTGATGTCTGGGGACTGGAATTGCTGAAGCAATACCTGGGATTGATCTATACGGCCGCCAAAGCAGCCAAGCCCGACGCGCTGGTGATGACCCACACCCCCCACCCCTATCTGGCGGATGTGGTGGATATGATCCGGCTCAACGACATCAATGTGGAGAAGGATGTGAACCAGGCGATGCGCCACCGCGCACGCATTGCCGGGATCGCCCTACCCGACGCGCTGATTGACACCGACAACTGGCCCGTCCCTAACCGCGCCGGTTGGCAAGCCTATCTGCCACTACAGGCCGAGCTGGGTGTGCCTTCCTTATATTATACGAGCCATATTGACCATACGGGCGAAGCCCTGACGGCCGAAGATTACGATCTCATCCGCCGCACATGGGCAGACTACCGGCAACGGTTGTAACGCGATTTGGTAAATCGTGCGTTTGAACGAGCGATTTACCAAATCGCTCTACAGTGAGAATGAGTCAGGAAAGGAGCAGCAACAAGCAACTCCAGATCGTGAGTATATCGAAGAGATTAACCACAAAGGTAACAAGAAAAATCCGCGAAATCCGCGTCGCGTCCGCGTTATCTGCGTAACCATCAACCATCCTAAACCTGAACCATGAGTAAATTAGCGATTATCCACACCACCCCGGCGACGATTGAGCCATTGAAGGCATTGGCGGCCGAACTGTTACCGACCTATGAGATCATCAACTTTGTGGATGACTCCATCCTGCCGCAACTGGCACAAAACGGGGGGGACGTTTCCGCCGTTGAAGGGCGCGTGCTGCAATATGCCCGCTTTGGCGAGGAAGTGGGGGCCGATGGTATCCTCGAAGCGTGTTCCTCGGTTGGTGAAGTGGTGGAGAAGGCACGGCCGTTGCTCTCCATTCCCATCATTCGTATTGATGAGGCGATGGCGGAAGCGGCCGTGGCGCGAGGGGAACGGATCGGCGTCGCGGCAACGCTGGCAACGACATTGCAGCCGACGCTAGCCTTGTTGCAGCAGAAGGCAGCCGCCGGGAAAGCTGTCGAGTTTGAATCTATCCTCGTCTCCGAAGCCTATCAAAAGTTGATGAAAGGGGACAAAACTGGACATGACCAGACATTGGCCGAAGCCCTGACGGCACTGGCCGACAAGGTAGATGTCGTAGTCCTCGCCCAGGCCTCTATGGCCCGCGTCGTTGCCACCCTGCCAGAGGAGATACGAGATAAATTCCTCTCTAGCCCTCGTTTGGGCATGGAGCGGATGAGACAAGTTTTGGAAGAGAGTGGGCAGTAGGAAGTAAACAGCTAGCAGTAGACAGTCAATGAAGTAAGCGATTGGCAACTGCCTACTGACCACTGTCTACTGCTTACTATCCCCAGAGGAACCGCTCGTGTTACTGGGCATAGACATCGGCACGACACATTGCAAAGCGGGGTTATTCTCCGCGGATGGGGCGTTGCGCTCCCTGGCGAAACGGCCGATGACTACCTGCCGCCACACCCAGGGGTATGACTATTACGAGCCGGAAGCGTTGTGGCAGACGGCCGCTACGGTGATCGCCGAGACCACTGCTTCCTCCGACGGCGCAAAGGTCACGGCCGTTGGGGTAAGCAGCATGGCCGAAACGGGATTGTTGCTCGACCGGCAAAGCGGCCGACCTTGCACCCCTTTCCTACCCTGGTTTGATATGAGCGCAGCCGAAGCAACCCCCTTGCTGGAACAGAGCGGCACGCCCTACGAGCGATTCGTCCGCACCGGCATTTACCCCAGCTTTAAGTGTAGTCTGGCGAAGTTGCTCTGGTTGCGAGTGCGGGAAGCGGCCGTCCCAGAGCGTGCTGTCTGGCTTTCCGTTGCCGACTACATTGTGTACCGTCTGACCGGAGAGATCGCCACCGACTACTCATTAGCCGGGCGCACCTATGCCTTTTCGCTGGCCGAGGGGGAATGGGACGGCGAATGGTTGGCGCAATTTGGCCTGGCGCCGGAGTTGTTTCCCCGGCCGGTGGCCGCCGGGACGTTGGTTGGCCGGGTGCGGCCGAACGTAGTGGCGGAGAGTGGCCTGGCGGTGGGCACGGCGGTCACGCTGGCCGGGCATGACCATCTCTGTGCCGCCTTTGCCGCCGGAGTCGTTGAACCAGGGCAGGTGTTTGACTCGATGGGAACAGCGGAGACGCTGATCGGCGCATTGCCGCAGGGGGGATTGGGAGAGGCGGCGTTTGCCTCCGGGCTGACGTTCGGCCGTCATGTGGCTGGCGGCCGCCACTATTGGCTCGGCGGCCTCTCCATGTCTGGCGGCTCGGTCGAGTGGCTAAGAGGCATCCTCGGTGAGCCGCCACTGACGTATGAGGAAGTGACCCATTTACTGCCAGAAGCACCAGCAGCGCCAGGCAATCTGCTCTATTTTCCCTACCTCGCCGGAAGCAGCTCCCCCTGGCCTGCCCCTGACCTGCGTGGGGCGTTCATTGGACTGGGGCAACAGCACGGCCGCGCCGATCTGCTCCAGGCGGTGTTGGAAGGGACAGCTTACCAAATCGAGGCGATCCGTCGCGCGGCCGAGCCAGTCTCTGGCACAGCGATTGAGCGCATCGTCGTGGCCGGGGGCGGAACGCATAACCGGGCATGGTTGCAGATCAAGGCGGATGTGACCGGCTGTGAGCATTTGTTGTTGGCGGCGGCCGAGGCGACGTTGCTGGGCGCGGCCTTGCTGGCCGGTGTTGCCAGCGGGTTGTTTGGTGACCAGCAGCAGGCGTTGGCAGCCGTTGCCGATGCGCCACAAACCACCATCACACCCCGCCCCCAACTACATGAACGCTACCGCCAACTGTATGAGGAGCAATTTCTCGCCTGGCAACGGCCGCTGCGGGAAATCCGAGGACAACTATGAGCCGCAAGCGACCAGCTAATTTATTGACCTTAAAAGAAGCCCTGCCGATTGCCGAGAAAGGGGGCTACGCACTGGGTGCTTTTTCGCCGCGTACGCTACCGCTGATTGAGCCTGTTCTACGCGCCGGTCAGAAGGCGAATTCACCGCTGATTGTCCAGATTTCACAGCGGGAGTTTGAGCGGTATGGGGTGACGCCGCAAAGCTTCGCTGATGAGTTTTACCGCCAGCTTGCCCAACAGGGGATCACCGTGCCCGTTGTGCTACATCTCGACCACACCAAAGAGCTAGAGGTGATCCAGCAAGCGGTGGCTGCGGGTTTCACGTCGGTGATGATTGACGCCTCAGAACACCCGCTGGAACAAAACATTGAGATTTCGCGGGAAGCGGCCGACTACGCCCATCTCTACCGTATCTCGGTTGAAGCGGAACTGGGGCGCATTGGCACGACCGACTTTGTTGAAACGGAAAGCGATGAGGAGCTATATACCGACCCTGACGAGGCGGCTTACTTTGTGGCTGAAACGGGGGTGGACGCGCTGGCCGTCTCTTGTGGCACGGCGCATGGCGTCTACGAAGTACGCCAGCCGAAGGTAGACTATGCGCGGCTCCAGGCCATTCGTGCCCGCACGCCTGTCCATCTGGTGTTGCATGGCGGTTCTGGCGTTCCGCCAGAGATGGTGCGGCGGGCGATTGGATTGCCCAATGGTGGGATTAGCAAGATGAATATCGCCACCGATGTGGAGCTGGCAGCGTTGGGGGCGTTAAGACGCAGCGAGCGATTAAGCAGCGCGGAGATGGCGGCATTGCCGGAGGAGCAGTTGGCAGCCGCACAAGCGGCCGTTGAACAACTGGTGATCGAAAAAATGACCCACTTCCTCGGTAGCGCTGGCTGCGCTGATGATCCTGCCTGGAAGACGGCAGGCCATTGGCAATAACAGTTCGACAATTATGTTAACCTGTTTCAACAGGTTTCCTATACCAGACGCGGGTTTCAACTCGCGTAAATGATGTCATCATCAACATGATCAACGAGCTAATTGAGGAAGGGCGGGAACGGGCCAGGGAGTTGCTGTTAGCCAACGGTGGGGAATTGGGCCTGGTTGGCTCCAACCAGGCTTACCAGCAGGTCTGGGCGCGGGATAGTATGATCTGCGGGTTGGGGTTGTGGCTATGTGGGGCGGAGGGCGCGGCCGTCCATCGCCGTTCGCTCGACACCCTGCGCCAGTTCCAATCGCCGCTGGGCAAGATACCGCACAACGTCGGCCTGACCAATATCCCTGACCCGGCACTGATCGCCCATGGCGGCTGGATTGAGGTGGCGGGGAAAGAGGGCGTTGCGGTCGAGGACACCGCCCACTCCGGCTGTGTGGACGGCAACTTGTGGTACATCATCGGCCATTACACCCACTACCGCATGGGCGGTGACGAAGCTTATCTGCGCGAGGTGTGGCCGAGCCTGGAAAAGGCGTTGCTGTGGCTGCGCTATCAGGACAGCAACGAGTGTGGCCTGCTGGAAGTACATGAGGCGATGGATTGGGCTGATCTCTTCGCCAACCGTTACAATGTGCTCTTTGACAATGTGCTGTATGCGGCCGCCTGGCGTTGCATGGGAGAGATGGCGACCGCGCTCGGTTTACCGGCCGCTTTTTACCAGGAGAACGCGGCCGATGTGGTGCAAAAAATCAATACCCTGCTGTGGGTGGGGGCGGAAGCGCCGGTAGATTATGCCTGGGTGCGTGACCAGCGCAAGGAGTGGCTCTATCCGCTGCGGCGGGTGGAGACGGAGTTGGTGGAGCGGCCGTTTTACCTGCCTTATATGGCCTTCCGTGACTACGCCGACCGCTTCGAGACGCTGGGCAACTTGCTGGCGATCCTCTTTGGCGTGGCCGGGGAGACACAGGCGAACAAAATCCTTGACTACATCCACGGCTGCGGTCTCAATGAACCCTATCCGGTGCGCGTGGTCTATCCGCCGCTGCAACCAGGGGACAAAGATTGGCGCGACTACTATCGCTACCGCAATCTCAACCAGCCCAACCATTACCACAATGGCGGCATCTGGCCTTTTGTCGGCGGCTTTTACGTCGCCGCGTTAGTGCAGGCCGGGTGGCTAGAAGAGGCAGGTGAGCAGTTGCTAAAATTAACGGAGATGAACCACAACGGCCGTCGTGGAAAGTGGGAGTTTAACGAGTGGCATCATGGCGTGTCGGGACGGCCGATGGGCTACAGCGGCCAATCCTGGTCGCTGGCGCTCTATCTCTATGCCGTTGATGCGGTGGAGCAAGGGCGCGTGAATCTATTCGATCATTTTGTAGCGCGGGTTTTTTACCCGCACGACGATACTGAGTGATATGCAACAACTTTCTGAACATCTCTACTGTTATGAGGACACTTGCCGAGTCTATGTGCTACGGAGTGGGGAGACGGCCGTGCTGCTCGACTTTGGCAGCGGCCGTGTCCTGGAACAGCTTCCCGAACTGGGCATCCACAAGGTACTGGCGGTACTGATGACCCACCACCATCGCGACCAGGGGCAGGGACTGCCTTGCGCCGCCGAAGCCGGTATTCCCATCTGGGTCCCACACATCGAGCAAGACCTGTTTCACAGTGTGGACGAACATTGGCAGGCGCGGGAAGTACTCAACAACTACAACTCGCGGCAAGACCGCTTTTCCCTGTTAACCTCAGTCCCGGTAGCGGCCACGCTTCGTGACTATGGTCAATATCGCTTTGACGATCTTCAGCTTCAGGTCTGGCCAACGCCAGGGCACACAACCGGCTCGATCAGTTTGTTAGCGGAAATTGACGGCCGCCGTGTCGCCTTTGTTGGCGACTTGCTGGCCGGGCCGGGTAAATTGTGGTCGCTGGCGGCCACGCAATGGTCTTACAACGGCGGCGAGGGGTTAGCAGCCACTATCCTTGCTTTGCTCTCCCTGGGTGATTGGCAGCCTGATTTAATGCTGCCCTCCCATGGCAACCCAATTGAAGACCCGGCCGCGGCGATTGAGCAGACGGTGTCTCGCTTGCGCGAGCTGACGCGCTACCGCGAGCAAAACCCTCGTCTCTTCCCTTTTCGCAAACGGCCGTATGACATCATCTCTCCGCACCTGTTGCGTAATCGCACCAGCATGGCCAACAGCTATGTGCTGCTTTCCGAGGACGGGAGCGCTCTGTTCATAGACTTTGGCTATGATTTTATTCTCGGCACACCAGGGGGGAACGACCGCGCCTCGCGGCGGCCGTGGCTCTATACCTTGCCGATGTTAAAAGAACAGTTTGGCGTTAAAAAGATAGAGGTGGCACTTCCCACTCACTATCATGACGACCATGTAGCGGGAATGAATTTGCTGCGCCTGATGGAAGGGACAGAGGTGTGGGCGGCCGAGAACTTTGCCGACGTCCTCGAACACCCCTTTAACTATAGCATCCCCTGTATTTGGTATGATCCTATCCCGGTTGACCGCGTGCTGCCCCTACGGCAACCTATCCGCTGGCACGAGTACGAACTATCACTATACCCCTTGCAGGGGCATACACGCTATGCAGTGGCGATCAGTTTTGAGGCAGATGGGCTGCGCGTGCTGGCAACAGGTGATCAATATGAGGGGGAAAGTGGCCTCCGCTGGAACTATGTCTATCAGAATGGATTTGAGATAGATGATTACATTGACAGTGCCGCGCTCTACCGGCAGTTGAACCCCGATGTCATTCTCAGTGGACACCACGAGCCGCTATGGGTGCGGCCGAGTTACTTCTATGAACTAGATGAACGAGGCGAAGCACTGGCCCGCCTGCACCGCGAGCTGCTCCATCCGGCCGTGTTGGGCTTCGGCGCCGGTGGTGTGGTTGCCCAAATTCAGCCCTATTTGGCGACCATTGCCGCCGGCAAGCCCCATACCTTCACGGTTACTATTTTCAACCCTGGTGAAGAAGCGGCCGTTGCCTGCGTGCAGCTCATCACGCCCGAAGGGTGGCAGGTGGCGGAAGGGGCACAAGAGATAACCATCGCCGGAAAGGAAGCGGCGGTCCCCTTCACCGTGACGCCTCCGGCCGGTAAGCCCGTTCGCCGCGCACGATTGGCGGCCGACATCACGATCAACGGCCGTCCCTGGGGCCAACAAGCGGAGGCATTGGTGACTGTGGAGACGGCGGTGAAGGTGTATGGTTAGAAGATGGAAATTGTTTATTCGTGTACTGGTCTATTGGTGTATTGCTTGCTGCCCCGTTGCCAATAACAAATAGACCAATACACCAATATACAAATATACCAACACACTAATCAATTCAGGAGACAACCATGTTAAGCGAGGAACAACTCAACTTTTATCGAGAAAATGGTTATTTATTGGTCAATGGGATGTTTAGCCGCGAAGAGGCGGCCGCATTGCGGGCAGAAGCGCACGACCTGATGCAGCGTCTGGCGGCACAACGCAATGTGGAAGCGACGTGGGGCAGCGCACGCAAACTGGAGATGAACGGCCGACAAACTGTCCTCCAGCATTGCCACGATGTGCAGTATTATCTGGCCTCTTTCGCCCGCTTGCTGGTAGATGATCGGCTGACAAGTGTGGCAGCCGATATTATCGGCTCGCCCAATGTGCAGTTGCACCACAACAAGATGTTTATCAAGCCGCCGGAGAAAGGCTCGCCCTTCCCGATGCACCAGGACCACCCCTTTTTCCCCCATGCCAACCATTCGATGATCGCGGCGATCATACATATGGATGACGCGCCACTAGAGAAGGGTTGCGTGCGCGTAGTGCCGGGCAGCCACAAGCTGGGGCCGTTGTCCCACAACAGCGAAGGGGGCTGGCACTTGCCGCTGGATGAGTATCCGCTGGAGTCGGCCGTTCCTTGCCCGGCCGAAGCGGGGGATGTGTTGTTCTTCAGCTATCTGACCATCCACGGCTCCGGCGTGAACACCAGCAATGAAGCACGGACGACCATCCTCGTCCAAATGCGCGACCCGGCCGATCCGCCAACGAACGAGGAGCATCGCTCACGCGGACAGGGGATGATTTTGCGGGGGGTTGACCCGTTGTTGATTTAGGTAGTGGGCAGTGGGCAGAGAGGGTAGGAGACTGAGAGACTAGGAGATTGGAGTTTAGAGATTGGGGATTGCGTACTCCTCTCCCCTGCCCCTCTGCTCCCCTGCTCTTCTGCCTACTGACTACTGACGACTAAGGAACAATGATATGAATACTATCTCTTTCATGACCGCCAACTTCATTGCCCGTGAGGTGGGGTATAACATGACCGGGGGATGGGGGCAGGGGGATCGCTCGGTGAATGCCCATTTTCGGCCGCTGGATACCTTTGGCGAACGCTTTGAAACGTTGTTGGAAGAGGTCGCGGCGATGGGCTTTGAGGCGATTGACATCTGGGATGGGCATTTGCATCCCGAATGGGCAACGGCCGAGCATATCGCCATTGCCAAAGACCTGCTGGCGAAATATGGCTTCACCGTCTCCAGTCTGGCCGGTTGGTTTGGTTCGACGGCCGAAGGGTTTGAGTTACGTTGCAAGCTGGCGGCCGCGCTCGATTGTCCCGTCCTCGGCGGCAATACCTCCTTATTGCAGAAAGATCGCCCCTTCCTGGTTGCCAAGCTACAAGAGTACGATCTGAAGTTGGGCGTAGAAAACCATCCCGGGATTTCCACGCTGGACGAAATTCGCGCGGCGATTGGCGACGATGGCCAGGGGCGGATCGGGGCAACGGTGGACACCGGCTGGTTTGGGACGTTTGGGATTGATGCGGTGGAAGTCATTCGCGGATTAGGCGATTCCATTTTTCACGTCCACTTGAAAGATGTGCTGGCCCCAAGCAAGCCGGAGGAACACATCACCGTCCGTTATGGTCAGGGGATTGTCCCCATTGAACAGTGTGTGCGGGTTTTGCAGGAGGTTGGCTATCAAGGCGGCATCAGCGTCGAACATGAACCGGAACTATCCGACCCGACGGAGGACGTAGTAGCCAGCTTTGAGATGTTAAAAGGTTGGCTGTCTAATTAGTCGTTACCCGACTTGACATTTCATTCAATCTGTACAACCATTGGACTGGTGACAAAACCCAGGCGTCCAGAGCCGTTGCCCCTGGCGGTGACAAATACCACGCTCCCACGCCGCGACTGGTGGCTCAGTTTGCTGCTCGGTCGCGGCCGTCCCTTCTTCTGGCGCTTCGCCCACGTCTACCGGCGGTTGATAACCCATTCACGTCGTGTCCGTCGCAGTTGGACGCAGCGAACGGGGTTGACATTGGCCGGGGCGGCCTTGTTGCTGGCCCTCGGCCGCTCCCCCGCGCGAGCAAACACGATTAGCGTCGCCGATGGACAGGTGGCCATCAGCGACAACGGGCAATGTTCGCTAATTGAGGCGTTGGTCAACGCCAACGACACCAATAGCGGCCTGGTGTATGATGATTGTGATGCCGGTGATCCGGCGGGGATGGATGTGGTCAGTTTGCCACAAAACGGCGACTTCCTGCTCACCCAATCCCTGGCAACCTACTACGACAGCCCGACGGGCTTGCCGCTGGTCGAAAGCGAAATTGTCATTGAGGGCAACGGCGCAACCATCGGCCGTGACCCAACGGCCGAAGCCCAATTCCGCCTCCTGGCTGTCTCCAGCAGCGGCGCTCTGACGCTCAATAATTTGGGCTTGCATGATGGTTTTGCGTCAGGCAGTTATGGCGGTGGGGCGCTGGTCAACGGCGGCGGAGAGGTGGTGATGACCGGCACGGAGTTGATTGGCAATACGGCCGCGCGTGTCGGTGGCGCGGTCTATAACGTCAATGAGGGGACATTGACAATCAGCGACAGCACACTGGGCGGGAACACGGCCGTCTTCGGCGGCGGCATCTCTACTAACGGCGGCTACTTGACCATCGAGGGTAGCGAATTGCTTGGTAACAAAGCCAGCAGCGGCGGGGGCGGTGTTCACGCCATCGTGCTTGGCCCGCCGCCGCAGCCACGGCCGCCTCAGGACACTGTGACGCTGGTTGACGCCTTATTGGATGGCAACACGGCCGAAACCTACGGCGGTGGCGTCCACATTTTTCAGACTTCGGCGACAATCACTTCCAGCACCTTCAGGAACAATTCTTCTCAATATCACGGTGGCGGGGCTGACTTCCATACCGACAATAGCTATATCACCATTGAGGGCAGTACCTTTATCGAAAACACGGCTTCCAGCAATGGCGGCGGCATCGCCATTGTTGGCGCGAACATGGCGCTCCACAATAGTACGATCAGCGGAAATTCGGCCGCCTATGGTGGCGGCCTCTACATTGGCGCGTCGAATTCTGTGATCACCCAGACCACTGTGGACGATAATGTTGCGCTGTTGGCGGGTGGTGGCGTGCGCGTGCTGGCCGGTTCCGAGTTGGTGATGACCAACAGTACGGTAAGCGGCAATCGAGTGACCACTCCGAATACTTTTGCCGGGGGTTTCAACCACCATTCTAGCATAATGACATTGAGCAATAGCACGGTAACGGGCAATTCAGGCGGCCAATTTGGCGGGGGCGTGCGGAACTTTAACGGCACGGCCACCTTGCAGCGCAACTTGATCGCCGGTAACACGGCCGTGACAGGTCGCGAGGTAGACAATCTGAATGGCATACTGATCGCCAACGGCCACAATTTATTAGGCTTTGCCGGGAATGCGGGGATCAATGGCTTTACGCCAGGGGCGACAGACTTCACCCCACTGGAGGCGTTGGCAGCGATTTTGGAGACAGTGCTGGCCGACAATGGCGGTGAGACGTTGACCCACGCCTTGCCACCTAACAGCCCGGCTATAGACGCTGCGCCGAGCGCGGCTTGCTCGGCCGCGCCAGTAGACGGCGTAGACCAACGCGGCCTGCCTCGTAACGTTGATAGCGATGGGGTCACATCATCAACTGAATGTGACGTCGGCGCGTTTGAACACCAGCCTGAAGGCGCTCCTCCGACCGCCACGCCAACGACCACGCCAACCGCAACAACGACACCCACACCCACCGCCACCATTCCCCCCACCCCGGTTCCTGGTGGGGGGCTTTATCTACCGTTGGTATTGAACCACTAACCAAGATGTACCCTGGTTGGGGATAGTTAATACACTGTTTCAATAACTGTCATTCCGAGCGGAGTCTTCGGAGCGAGGAATCCCTATCAATTCGCTGGCCAACGGAATCGCCAGGGCTTCCTCGCTCGCTCGGAATGACGTTGTAATCACTATTGAAACACTGTATTAACCTTAAACCGGAGCCTGTGGGTTTAGATTGAAAACCAAGTCCTCGCTACAAAACATACACAGGAAGTGAAAGATAGTTTACAGACGATGCACGGCCGTCCATGATAAGCTCCTGACATGGTCGTCCGTCTGTCTATCACTGCGATTGCTCTTCTCTACTCCGCCATCGCCTGCGCCTGGCTTGGCACGCGCGAACTGTTGATCGCCGTCAAGCCGGAGTGGATTCCCCAACTGGCCTCAACGGCCGACCCCACCGCCACCATCACGCCAACCGCTACCGGCCTACCTTCCCTCGACACACTGAATGAAGCGTGGGGCGTGGTAGAGATGACGGCCGTTTACCCCAATCTCTCGCCCGACGACGAAACGGCCGTTCGCCTCGGCCTGGCCGGGGTGTTTAAGCTCACCGTCCCGCGCGGCACCAATATCGAGGCGATGATCGCCGCCTACGAAGCCGATCCGGTCATCGAGTATGCGGAGTCGAATGCGCCGGTGACGGTTGAATGAAATAACGTTGCGATTTGTCCCCGTTTAGCTGTATTTGATTTTAGGATTTCTTACATGAAACAGCAGTACCGTAAACAGCTTTTCGTTTCATTGGCTATCATCCTCTTTTTGACGGCCGTCGCCCTCTCCACCGCTTCGCTGAGCAAGGCCGACACTCCGGCCGAGCCAGACCCGGCGCTGGAAGGCGGCTTTGTCCCCAATGAAATCCTGATCGGCATCCGCCCGGAGCGGCTGCAGGATATGAATGACCTCGGCCGCGAGTCCTATATCTCTTCCCTCGATCTACTCAATATCAAGTATGATGTCGAGCAGGTAGAACCGCTGTTTCGCAGCTTGAAAGCGACCGATACCCTGGCCGTCAAGCATAACCTGGCCGGTATCTATAAACTGACCGTCCCGCCAGGGACCGACCTCTTTGCGATGATCAGCGACTACCAGAAAGACGCGGCCGTCGCCTATGCCGAACCCAACCGCATTTACACCGCCTTCGACCTGCCAACCGACCCACAATTTGGCAACCAGTGGAGCCTGGACAACAACGGGCAGACGGGCGGACTGGCCGACGCCGATATTGACGCCTCGGAAGCGTGGGAGATCACCCAGGGTAACGGCAACGTCTTGATTGCCGTCGTAGATACCGGCGTGGACTATACCCACCCTGACCTCGATGGCGGCCGCGTCCGCACCGATATTGACCGCGACTTTGCCAACGGTGACGAAGACGCGCTGGACGACAACGGCCACGGGACATTCGTCTCCGCCATCATCGCCGCCGACGCCAACGACGGCCAGGGCATCGCCGGAATTTGCTGGAATTGCCAGATTTTGCCGGTTAAAGTGTTGAATGGGGATGGCTCCGGCACGGCCGCCTGGGTAGCACAGGGCATTCAATATGCAGCCGACTCCGGCGCACAAATCATCAACATGAGCCTCGGCTTCCCCTCGAACTGCGGCTGCTCGCAAACGGTGGCGACGGTGATCAACTACGCCTTCGAGCGCGGCAGCTTGCTCATTGCCGCCTCCGGCAACGATGGTGACAAGGAAGGGATCAGCTATCCCGCCGCTTCGCCACGTGTGATGGCCGTCGGCTCCAGCAACCATGCCGACCAGGAATCCGACTTCTCCAATCGCGGTCCCGACCTGGACATCGTCGCCCCTGGTGAGGACATCTACAGCGCCGACCTGGGCGGCAGCTATCGCACCGCCAGCGGTACGTCGGCCGCCGCGCCTCATGTCTCCGGTG
The DNA here is from genome assembly GCA_964410625.1 of uncultured Ardenticatenaceae bacterium. Classification (GTDB taxonomy): domain Bacteria; phylum Chloroflexota; class Anaerolineae; order Promineifilales; family Promineifilaceae; genus CAYPHY01. The sequence continues at coordinate 57,383 of CAYPHY010000004.1, forward strand.
TGGCCGGGCTGTTGCTTTCCGCCAACCCTGGCATGAGCCATGTCGAACTATGGGGGCGGCTTGCGGAAACGGCCGACCCCTTCCCGGCAACCGCACAGGCGAACGCCGATACCGGTGAAGAGGGCGGCCCGATTATTATCAGCCCCCCGACACCCCCCTCGCCTGCTGATAAAGCGTTGGACTTCCAACTCTTCCTGCCAAGCCTTGTCCACATTCCTCCAACTCCACAAGGCAACCGCACCGGCTTCGGGCGGCTCAATGCCCACAACGCCCTGACCATGCCGCTCAACGGTTCGCTTAACCCCGAAGCGGATGGCTGCACCGGCGAACCGGCAGGCTGTGTCCCCGGTTGTGGCGCGGAGGTGATCCTCACCCGCCGGACGAGCGTTTTTGAAGATTTGCAACTGCTGCGCGACTTTCGCGATCAGGTCTTGCGCGGTACGGCCGTCGGAGAACCCCTCATATCGTTATACGAAAACAGCCGGCTGGAAATGGCCTTATTGCTGGCCACCAACCCGACGCTCCGCGCCGATACCCAGGCTTTGCTTGAAACCTGGTTCCCACTGATTGAGGCATTGCTCTACCCCGACACGGCCGCCCCGGCCCTCGTCACCGAGAGCATGATCGCCCAAACCGAAGCGGTGAGCGATCAGCTTGCCGCCGCCGGAAGCGACGCCCTCCGCGCCGACATCACCGCCTTCCGCGAATTGATCGCCAACGGCCGTGACTACGTTGGCCTGGATGTCCGCGAAGCGTGGCCCTTGTGGAATGCTGACGCCGAATGAATTAACATGGATTAACCTTTAGAAACCGGGTTTCTCCGAAGAAACCCGGTTTCTACTGACCTACTGGGCAAACAACCCGCGCTACATGTTGCCCAACTGTCCTCTCTCCGCTATGCTAAATGCATGAGCTTGTTCCACTGGTTTTTTGACAAACTTTATCCAACGATCCGCTTCTGGTACGAAAAAGTACAGAAACATGACTGGTTTGACCCCGTCGCGCCACGCCTGTGGCTAGGGGGGGCACCAACCTATTTGCGCGACTACCAATTTATCCTCGACCAGGACATCGGCGCGGTATTGAACATTCGCGCCGAACGAGAAGACGACGTCGCCTTCTACGACCAGCACGGCATCACTCATCTACAACTGCGCGTTCCCGACATCATCGTTCCCCCGGCCGAAGCGATCACCGCCGCCGTGGATTGGATTGATGATCAAGTTAAAGACGGCCGCAACGTCCTCGTCCACTGTGCCAAGGGGCGCGGCCGTTCCGCCACCCTCCTCGCCGCCTACCTGATGGCCCATCGTGGGATGAATTACGACGAAGCCCACGAACTGCTACGTTCGCAACGGCCGCTGACCAAACTCGAACCCCGCCATCGCCGCCGCGTGGAAGAGTGGTATGCGGCATGGAAGGCGGAGACTGAGAGACTGAGAGACTGGAGATTGGAGATTGGAGATTAGAGATTAGAGATTAAAGATTGAGAGATTGGGAGACTGGGTGATTCTCCTCTGCTCCTCCGCTCCCCTGCTACTCCACCCCCTGCATTCAATAAGCCAATTATGAAAACCACAACAACCTCCCTTGCCATAGCCCAACGTTCCCTGGGCGATCCCAGTTTGACTTATCCCCTTTGGCCCCCGTTGGTCGAAGGTTGTCCGCAGACGAGCACGGCCGATCTGCAATACCCCCTAACCCTGGCCTATGACACGGCCGACTTTGACCCCGCTTTCTTTGACCAGCCACCGCTGCCCGGTCTGGAACGTTGGCAGGCGCTCTTGCCACCATTGGCCCCTGGTCTTTCGATGGGTGAAGGGGGCACACCGTTGCTCTCGCTACCGAACGCCAGCGATTGGCTGGGCTATGACGGCGAACTATGGATCAAAAATGAAAGTCTCAACCCTACCGGCAGCCACAAGGACCGCCTTAACCTATGCACCGTCAGCGCGGCCGTCCACGTTGGCGCGCCGGGGATCGTCGTCGCCTCCTCCGGCAACCATGGCGCAGCGGCCGCTGCCTATGCCGCCCGCGCCGGTCTGCCCTGTGTGCTCTTCATCACCGAGGGGACGGCCAGCCACATCCAACGTTGGGTCAGCGTCTATGGTACGGCCGTTGTGCCGGTGGCGCGGGAGGCGCGACGGCCGCTGATGCGCGAACTCGTCCAACGCGCCGGGTTCCATCCCGTTAGCAACATCACAGAAACCCACACCGGCCATCCCTTTGGTCCGGAGGGGTACAAGACCATCGCCTATGAACTGTTCCAACAGTTGGGCGGACGAGTTCCGGCGGCCGTCTTTGTACCGACGGCCTACGCCGAGCTATTCTATGGTGTCTGGGCCGGTTTTAAGGAGTTATACGCGCTCGGCCGCGCCGACCGGCGGCCGGAGATGATCGCCTGCGAACCAGCCAGCCTGGCCCCCTTGCAACGGGCGTTGGCCGACGACACGCCGGTTGCCCATGTCGATGGGCCCCCGACCCACGCCTACAGCATCGCCGTCAACGAAAACAGCTATCGCGGCGTGCTGGCCGTGCAGGAGAGCGAAGGGGAAGCGATTGCCGTCAGCGACACGGAAATGCTAGAGGCGCAGGCCGTTCTCGGCCGCCAGGGGGTTTGGGCGGAGCTGAGTGGCGCGGCTGCCCTCGCCGCCTGCAAACAAGCCATCGCCAACGGCCGTCGTTTCAACGGCCCTGTTGTCTGCCTCGTCACCTCCGGCGGTTTCAAAGACCAACACGACCCCACCTTCGCCATCCCCACCGTCGAACCCACCTGGACGGCCGTTCGACAAATGCTCCATGAACGGTACAATTTAGCACTATAGTTCTAATAAAGAGGAGACTGGGAGATTAGGAGACTGAGAGACTGAGAGACTGAAAGACTAGAAGACGTAGAGAAAGCTCAAACATCATACCATCGCCGAGAGCAAGGAGTAGGATATCTGACAGTCAACGATGACCCTTTTAATGCCTTATGGTCAGACCGCCCACTCTTCACCGCAGAAGAGCTATCGTTCACTTCTGAAGTACCCAATCCAACAGATAGCCATCTCTCAATCTCTTAGTCTCCTAGTCTCTCAGTCTCCAAATCTCTGGTGAAGAAAATGAGTAAATCTACAAGTACCGTCACCCCCAGCCGCAAGCAATATCTGGATGTGAAGGCGCAGCACCCCGACGCCATTGTCTTCTTTCGCCTGGGTGATTTTTACGAAACGTTTGACGACGACGCCAAGCTTGTCGCCCGCGAACTCGACCTGATCCTCACCAGCCGGCCGCAAGGCAAAAACCAGCGCACGCCGATGGCCGGTGTCCCCCATCACGCGGCCGAAGGGTACATTGCCCGGCTAATCGCCAAAGGGTACAAGATCGCGCTGTGCGAGCAGATGAGCGCCCAGCCGGTGAACGGGCTGATGCCACGAGAGGTGATCCGTGTTTTCACCGCCGGGACGGTGATCGAGCCGGGGATGCTCGACGCAGGACGGAACAACTATCTGGCGGCCGTCATCCAGGAAGACGGCCGCGCCGGATTAGCCTACGCCGACATCACCACCGGCGAATTTGCCACCACCCAGCTCCCCACCCGCCGCGACCTGCTGGAAGAACTGGCCCGGCTGGCCCCGGCCGAACTGCTCGTCCCCGACAGTGATTTCTCGCTGCAAGACCAGGCACGCACGGTCAGCAAACTCCCCGATTGGCGCTTTGAAATCGGCACGGCACGCAATACCTTGCTGCGCCACTTCCAGGTGACGACCCTCGAAGGCTTCGGCTGCGAGCAGAAGCCGTTGGCAGCACGCGCGGCCGGGGCGATCCTCTACTACTTGCAGGAAACCCAAAAAGGAAGCGTCGGCCAGATTCAACGCCTCGCCACCTACAGCGTAGACGGCTACATGGCGCTCAGCGAGACCACCCGCCGCCATTTGGAACTGACTGAATCCATCGGCGGGGACCGTTCCGGCTCATTGCTCCATGTGCTCAACGCCACTGTCACGCCTATGGGGGCACGGCTGCTACGCCAGCGCGTGACGCGGCCGTTGCTCGACATCGAGCGCATCAACCGGCGGCTCGATCAGGTGGCCGCCTTTTACGACGACGCGCTGCTCCGCGCTCAGGTGCGCCGCACGCTGAAGGGATTGCCTGATCTGGAACGGCTGACCAACCGCAGCCTCAGCGGCCGCGCCATCCCCCGCGATCTGGAGCAAATCGCCATCGCCCTCGAATCGTTGGGCGACCTGGGCAAGCTGCTTGACGACCGCCCCGCGCTGGCCGACTTACGTGCCAAACTCGATCCCTGCGCCGAAGTGCGCTCGTTGGTGCGCCGCGCCATCAGCGAAGACGCGCCGACCAACTTCAATAAAATCGGCGTCATTCGCTCTGGCTTTTCGGCCGAACTTGACGGCGTGATGACCGCCTCTGCCCACGCGCGAGAGTGGGTCGCCAATTTGGAGCCACAAGAGCGCGAACGGACGGGCATCCCCTCGCTGAAAGTGGGCTTCAATAAAGTCTTTGGCTACTACATCGAAGTCACCCACGCCAACACCAACCTCATCCCCGACGACTACATCCGCAAGCAAACGCTAACCAACGCCGAACGCTACATCACACCGCAACTGAAGGAGTATGAGACGCTAATCCTCAACGCCGAGGAACGGATTCTGGACATCGAACGGCGGCTGTTTACCGAGGTCAACCAGAACGTAGCCCAATATGGTGAACGGCTGCTGAACACCGCCCGCATCCTCGCCCGTTTGGATGTCGCCGCCGCGCTGGCCGAGGTCGCTGCCAACCAGGGGTATGTCCGGCCGACCCTGACCAACGACACCACGCTGCACATTGAAAACGGCCGTCATCCTGTGGTCGAACGCACCTTACCCAACCTTTCGGCCACCGGCGAACGCTTTGTCCCCAACGACACGGCCTTTGCCGCGGACAACCGCATTCAGATCATCACCGGCCCCAATATGAGCGGTAAATCCACCTACCTGCGTCAGGTGGCGTTGATCACCCTGCTGGCGCAAATCGGCAGCTTTGTCCCGGCAACAGCGGCCGAAATCGGGCTGGTTGACCGCATCTTCACCCGCATTGGCGCTCACGACGAACTGCACGCCGGGCGTTCAACCTTCATGGTGGAGATGGTGGAAACGGCCGAAATCCTCAACCACGCCACTGCCCGTTCGCTGCTCATTTTGGATGAGATCGGCCGTGGGACCAGCACCTATGACGGCCTCTCGCTGGCCTGGGCGATTGTCGAATATCTCCACAACCACCCGCGCCTCAAGCCACGCACCCTCTTCGCCACCCACTATCACGAATTGACCGGGCTGGCCGACTTCCTGCCCCAGGTCGCCAACTACAACGTGGACGTGGCCGAAGAGGGGGATACCGTCACCTTCCTCCATCGCATTGTCCCTGGCGGGGCAGACCGCAGCTATGGCATCCACGTCGCCCAATTGGCCGGGTTGCCGCGTGATGTGATCCTGCGTGCGGCCGAAATCCTCAAAGATTTAGAGCGTCATGCGCCGACGGCGGCCGTTGAACCCAGCCGCCTGAGCAGCAGCCAACAAATCGCCCTCTTCCCCGAAACCAGCCCCATCCTGGAAGAGTTGGAAACGCTCGACGTGAACAGCCTTACCCCACTACAGGCGATCAACAAGCTCTACGAGTGGAAGCAACGCTACGTGCAAAATTCCTAATCTGTCTAATGGCAAACGAACCTTCTACATCACCTGAATTTGTCGGCCGTATTCAAGCCATTGAGGACATTTCCAGCCTCAATGAACGGAGCGAACAGTTGCTTACCGCCGACAGCCTGGCTAAAATCATTTTGCCAGAATAGCGACTAGCTTAGAAACCGGGTTTCTGGGTATAGCGTTGTATTAATTAATGCTAGGGCTGCTCACCAATGATATGATCTCATTGAGGTATTAATCATGAAGCAATTCGACGAAACAGAAAGCAACCGGCTACTAGAACTGCGACTTAAGGAGTTAGAGGGAAGCCTGACGGCTGCTGAAGCGGAAGAATTAGCTAATTTAATTACAGCAATAGAAGCCGAAGAAACAGCCACCCTTGCTCCGGCAATGGCAACCCTAGAGGCCGAACAAGAAGCACTGCGCGAACGTTTGCATAATCTGCAAACAGAAAATGAAGAATTGGCTAAGTTACTAAACCAACAAGAGCAGCTTGTGAATGAAGCACGAGGATGGCTTCTTGATTTTGCTAGAAGACACAAGGCTTTACAGCAAAAGTACACATTTTTAACCGGCGAGAAACTGGCCGCATGAGTCTTTCGTCCGAAGTACGAGAGACAGTCCGCACAACCTACGCATATTGCTGCGGATATTGTGGTATTGCTGAAGTTCAGGTCGGTGGAACTTTAGAGATCGACCATTTCCAACCGCTAGCACATGGTGGGAGTGATGCATTAGATAACCTGGTGTATTCTTGCACTACCTGTAATCGGTTCAAAACAAATTATTGGCCGTCAATTGGTGCACCCCCGTCCTTTCATTTACTGCACCCCAGAAAAGACAACCTCAACGAACATATCATTCTTTCCGTAAATGGTTATCTCCAGGGCCTAACTCCACGTGGCTGGTTCCATATCCGTTGGTTGCACTTAAATCGGCCGCAATTGGTTGCACACCGTCTCTTAGCTCAAGAACAGCAAAGGCTACATCAAGCTTATGAACAAGCAAAGCAAGCACACGAACTTCTACAACGACGTATTCACATACTAGAGGTCGAGTTGCGCCGGTTACAAGAACTGATTGATAGATTGACATCTGGCTAATACGGTACTTCCGTATGGGCCAGGAACCAGTGGGCAACGGCCGTATCACCCGAAATAACCGCCCGATCCATCGCCTCATCGGCCATTATCCGCCCCGATGCCAGTAGATTGAAGTCGAATACGTCCAACTCAATGGTACAGTCCGGCGTGGCTCCACCGCCGAATAGATACTCCCCTTCTATTGCTCCCACTAAGCGTAGCAAAACGGCACGCCGGCCCATCTCTTTCTTCAGCCGGAGCGCCAGTTCACGCACGATCAGGGCGACGAGGCGGCCGTCATGATCGGCCGTCACCACCATCCGCTTCCCCGTTGCTGCGCAAATGTCATAGCGGTGCATCCATTCGTCACGCGGGAAAATCGTGTCCATCAGATACTCCAGCGGGGAGAAACCCAATGTCCCCATCGGCAAAGGGATTTTCCGCACCAACCAGGGTAGCCCTTGCCGCTTGCTAATGGCAATTGGCCCGTTGTGGCGAAATTCAGCCACCAGTTCGGCCCCAGCCTTGTCCGCCCGTTCTTCTACTTGCAAGCGGTTGATGCCATCCTCCAGCTTGTCAACCTGACGCAGGTAGGGATTCGTTAAATACTGCTTTTTGAATTCGGCAAACGATGCGCTGCCTGTGACCGAGCCAGAGAGGTGGGCGACCATATCATGCACATCCCATTCGGTACAATAGGTCGGCCGCGTCCAATCGTCCCCATCCAACGACTCCAACACCGCCAGCACGCGCTCATACTCCGTCCGTGATAAGACTCCCGCCTCCGCATGGGTCAGTTTCGGAATATTGAGTGCATTCTTGACTGCGGTTGCTCCCAATGCAATGGTCATTTTACCTCCTGTAAGCCTATAAGCTCACGCAAAGACGCCAAGGTCGCAAAGTATTTCTTGGCGTCCTTGCATCAAACATCTCTAAGGTTTTTTCCAGGCGTCAAGGATGAGCTGCACGGCCGCGTCCACCAGCTTGCCAAAGCGACCTTCGCCCACCGGCAAATCGGGGTTGTTGGCTAAGTGCAGCTCAGTCAACCCATGCTGCAAAGCGATAAAGAGATCACGCGCCTGCTCAAAGGGGAGATTGGTCTGCAATTCCCCGCTGTTAAAAATAGGGGCGAACTGGGCGCGTGCTGTTTCCAGGCTATTGAGGCTGACGGCCATGCTCTCGGCCGATGGTTCAAAGCCTGGCACCGGCCGTTGAAACATCAACTGGTACAACTCCGGGTTCTCCTGGGCAAAGCGCATATAGGCAGTGATGACACTACGCAGGTTGTCGCGCAGCGGGCCGTCCTGGTGCGGCCGTTCGTCCAGGTAGCGTCCGAATTCCAAAAAACCGCGACGGAACAACTCATCGTAGATAGCGTGCTTACTGTCAAAGTAGGTGTAGAGCGAAGGCGGCCGCATCCCCAACCGCCGGGCAATGGTCCCCAAACTGAGGGCGGCCACGCCATGTTCGCGCATTTCCTCGCGGGCAATAGCCAGTATCTTTTCAATCGTTTCCTGGCGAACCTGTTCTCTTCTGGTCGGTGATTCTGCCATTTTGTCTAATATCATTAGATTTTCCTAATGGTATTAGATTTTCTAGCTCTTGTCAAGACAAACGTGGCGCGATTTGGTAAATCGCGCTTCAGAACTCAACAAATTGCAGGCGGGTTTTGGAATTTTGAAGCTGCGGGTTGGCACCCCGCGCTACGATTGAGGTTAATCGCCGGTAGTCGGCCGCGCGGCGGCCGTTCCCCGGCGTAGTTCGTTCCGCCGTCGCTCCTGAATTTTCTCCGCCAGAAAGTAGCTGCCAATGACAAATGCGCCCGCCGCCATTTGCAACAACAACCCTTGCCACGTCGCATACAGCCCAAACCATAGCCCGGCCCAATAGGGCAAGACCAGCCCCTTGACTGGCGTGATTGGCAGCCAACTGACGGCTTGCATCACATGGACCGTCTTGCCGACCATCGTGATCAAGACCAGGCCAATCAGCACCCCTGTCCAGACCAACATCTGCTTATAAGGCAACCGCGCCTGGAGGCGAAAGGTGATGAAACCGACGACCAACACAGCCACCACCCCCAGCGCTACCCCCTCCAATACCACCGTTGTCCCCGCGTCCAACACCAACGCTTGTAGGAACAACACCGTCTCAAACCCTTCGCGGTACATGCTGGTAAAGCCAAGCAAGACCAGGCCGACGAATTGCCCCGTTTCCTGGCTCAGCAACCGTCGCTTTTGGGCATGGAAACCGGCCATCCAATCCTTCCAATAGCTCTTATGGAAAAACCAGTTGGTGATCAGCAGCAACACGCCAATGGCGATCAGCGAAACCACCGCCTCCAGCCGTTCGCCGAAGCGACTGAGGGAAGTTAGCACTTGTTGGGCGAGGAACCAGGTCACGGCCGTTGCCACCAGCGAAAGCAGAACACCCAGCACCATCGGCCGCCGGTAATGGGCATAGGCACCGACCATACTCGCCATCAGCGCGGCAAGGATGACCACCGACTCTAACCCCTCGCGAAAGACGATGATCGCCGCGTTGGTGACGATCGCCCCCGGCGCACTGGGCAGGTCTCCCAGCGTCAGTTGTGCTTCCGCCAGCGCCTTGTCCAGTTCGCCACGAATGACGCCGATTTCCAGCGGGGTAGCCTGCAGCGCAATCGCCTGCGCCAGTCCCATCTGCCCGTTGTACCCTTGCCAAAACAGCCCGTCAATTTGCGCCACCAATTGCGGGGCAAAAGCGAGCAGGCGCGGTTCCGGTCCAAAATCAAAGATGGCGTACGCTTCCAGGCGGCCCGATTCCGCCAGCGCATAGTTACCGCTGCGAACGGCCGTTTCCACCTGGTCCAACACCGAGGCCAGCACATCAAAGTCAGCGTCGGTGTTTAGTTCAAACCATTCCGCTGGAAAAAGCAGTTCCAGCGTCTTGACAATGGCCGCCACCTGCGCCTTGACCTGCTCCGGTGGCAACACATACAGCTTGCGATTGGCGGCGTCCACATCCTCCATCACCTGCTGCATCTGCCGGTCAATCTCCGCCACAGCCGCCGGGTCCTGTTCTTCCAGCGAAAGGCGCAAATCGGCAAAAGCGGTCATCGCCCCCTCCATGAATGTCACCGCTTCTTGCACCTCAAAATCAATCAGAATCGTCTCATTCTCAACGCCCCGATCATACTCCACCGGAACCAGATTCAAAAAGCGCAACAGTTGACCGGCACGGCGTGCCTGTTCGGCCGGTGAGAGCGGGGCCGCACGAAATGAATTGATGACCAGCAGCAATTCCCGACCGAGCCTCTCCATGGCGGCCGTGTCACCGCTGATCGTCGCCGGAAGCAGTTGCCCATATTGTGCCGTTACTTCCGCCGCGGCCGCCTCCCCTGCTTGTTCGGCGTAGGCCGGGGCCAGTATGCGCCAATACCCCTGGGCGATCCCGGCCGATTCCGCCCGGCGAGTCGCCAATTCATCCAGCCGCACCGAGGCGGTCAGATGTTCGGTCAGGCGAGCCTGATAGGTATCCAACAAATCGGCATCTATTCGCTCCAATGTCTCTGTCACAGGAGCAGTCGCCATCTGCCGCAACGCCAATGTCGCATCCGCACCGGGGCGGGTGAAGCGCGTGCTGGGGCGGAAGTCGCGCACCAACAACCATTGCTGAGCGGCACTCTCGTCCTGTTCTTGGACTGCCTGGCGCAACAACTGGTAGCTGCCCCAATAGACAGCACCCCGCGCCAACCCACGCGCCCCGGCCAGCGTCACCTCATCCCCACCCAGCACCGCCGTTTCCGCGGCCGTCAATGCCTCTGCCAGAAGCGCAGTGCTGTCCGCCGGTAGTTCGCCAAGCGCGGCCGCCTGCTCCTGCGCCGCCACCACACTCTCTTGCGCCGCCGCCTGATCACCGGCCAACAACTCACTTTGCGCCCGAAACAAGGCGTCTTGAAGCGCATCGGCCACCTGCCACGGTTGCTCCTCCGCTTTCGGCGGGAGCGCGGCGGCCGAAACAGAGGAGAAAGCCTGGAGCAAGTAGGCGGCAACCAGCAGCGGCACGCAAACAGCAACCAGCAGAGTGTGAATAGCGAATCTTCGTTTCATATGCAGGCCCGTTAGCAGGCGGCCCCCAGCATACCACCACCCCGCCTACCTGTCACTCCGCAATCTCCACATTCAACAGCGCGGCCGCTTGCGCCACCTGACCCGACAACGCCGTTGCTTTGCTCTGCGCTTCTGTGCCAAAGAGATCAACCTCTTCGGCCGTGAATTGCGTCCCCGCCTGCTCCTGAGCAAATAGATCATCCACATAACCACGCAAGTCGGCAAAACCATCCACGATCTGGCCGTGCAATGCCGGATCACTCCCTTCCACCAGTGGCGAGAGATTACCATAGGTGAAATCCAGCCCGGTGAGGATGCCGGAAATGTCAAAGAGACGGCTGAAACCGACAAACGCTTGCTCCTCGGCCACTTCTCCAGCAATGTAGGAGGAAAGCTTCCACTGCTCAAAATACTCATTCATCGTCGGGATCATCACCACCAGCGCGGTGAAGGCATCACTGAGCGTCGGTTCCCAGCCCTCGACAGCGGAGATCATCTCCGCCGTCGCTCCATCCAGCCCTTGTGCCGCTGCCAGCAGCAAATTGGCCTCCGGCAAGGCTTCGCCAATCTCAATCATTCCATCTCCATCCAGATCAGCTTCCAACCCTCGAAATTCGGGGTTTGTCCCCCAGATAGTCGGCTCCAGCAGGCTATGGAAAAAGTTGCCGGGGCTTTCCAAGGTACGGCCGTCGGGTAGTTCCAACGTCCACTGGTAAGCTTCTGCCGGGTCTTCTGCCGCGCTCGGCCCGGCGTCAATCCACACATCATAAAAGGCCAAAGACGGCACACCGGCGATAATCCCTTCGTCTAACTCATAATATTGGCTGGCCTGTTGCCAGTTGCTTTTGGCCCGCGTCGCCAGTTCGCTCAGCGTAGCTTGTTCGGCCGCCCACGCCGCCTCATAATCAAAGTTGTAGCCGGCCATTAAATCGTAGTACTCCTGGGCGGTCGCCGCCAGGGCGGCCGATCCCGCCTTCATCTCACGGGCGTTGTCGAGCGTATATTGCTTCACGGCCGCCAGGTCCACTTCTTCAGCCACAGGGACATCAGCAGACACATCACCGGCCTCAGTAGCTACCGGCACTTCCGGCTCCACCTCCGTTTCAGGCGCGGCCGTTTGCCCTCCACCGCACGCCACCATCAATAATAAACCAAACAACAAACCAAACAACAAGGCCAGCGTTTTCAATCGCTTGTTCATCTTCTCGCACACACTCCTTTCTGATGATGAACTGCTTGTAGGGGCAACACTTGTACCTACCCTAAAAGTTGGACATTGCCAGCGTCTACGGCAGCCACAAGGGATGTCCCTAGAAACAGTTTTGATGAATCGGTTGATAATTATCAGCAACGGCCGCCGTTGAGCAAAGCCCAGGCGTTCATTTGCGATTGAACCGCCGTATAACGCAGGTTATGGATTGGATCATTCTATGATAAACATTGGTTAAATCGCTGTCGGACTTAACCACAGATGAATACGGATTAAACGGATCAATATGAATTTCCTGGCTCGAAATCCGTGAAAACCTGTGTTGAGCGAAGCGAAGTATCTGTTAAATCCGTATAATCTGTGGTCTATTGCTGTCGAACTCAGCTTAATGGCCTGTCTATTGCTCTATTGCTCTGTTGGCTGAAATAATTCGGCCGCTTGTGCATTATAAGGGCGAATCTTGATCGATCAGGAAAGCATACATGTTCAATGATGAAGCACAGTTGGTGCAGCGGGCACGCCACGACCCGGAAGCCTTTGCGCTGCTCTACGACCGCTATGTCGAGCGAATCTTCGCCTATGCCCAGCGGGAGACAGAGGACAGCGCAACGGCCGAAGACATCGTTGCCGCCACATTCGAGAAAGCCCTCAAGAATCTGCCGCGTTATGAGTGGCGCGGGACTACCTTCGGCGCGTGGCTCTACCAGATTGCGCGGAACGAGATTCGGATGATCTGGCGTAAAGAAAAGGGGGTTCTGCCGTTGATCGGCCGTTTCTTCAGCCGTGACAATGTGGAACAGAGCGTCTTGGCCCAGGACGAACGCGATGAAATTCGCGCCGCGCTGCGGCGGCTCCCGGCTCGTGACCAGGAAATCTTACGCCTCGCCTACTATGAAGCGTTGTCCCATGCAGAGATTGGGGAAGTTCTCAACTGCTCATCACGCAATGTGGCCGTTCGCTTGCACCGCGCACTGAAACGATTACGCGCACAAATGGCGTCTGATGCCCCAGAAGCAGGGGCGGAGATGATAGCGGAGGTGAAATACGATGTTTCCTCAAACTGAGTATTCAGAGCTGGAAAAGCGATTGCAGCAAAGTCGGCCGCCGGTCGAACCGCTGTCCCCTACCTTCAAACGCCGTTTACGCGCCCACCTGATGGAGCAAGCACAAATGGAACAGAAGCAACAATACAAACCTCGTTTTCGACCCGCCGTCGCCCTGGCAACCTTAGTTGTTATATTGGGTATTCCGCTACTATTCTGGTCAATTCTCTCCTCGGTCAACCGGGATGGGGCTGCACAAGGGGCATTGCCCACCACTGAGCCAACGGCCGTTCTTGAAGATGGCTCAATGCAACTTGTCCCGACCATCATCTCCACCCCCGCACCTCCAGACCCTACCCCGTTTGCCGATCCCGTCGGAGAAAATCACGTCGCGATCATCGGCTCCACACCGCCGCGTTTGCTGGCAGGCCTGGACCCGGTGGCGGAACCGGTTTATGAAATCGGCGTGACGCTACAATACACCCTGACCGGATACGCCGAAGCTGCACTAGTCGCTGCTTACGAATTTGAGGATGAAGCCGGAGGAACAATGGGAGCGGTGATCATCCCCATCGAAGAAGGGGGCGGAACGGTCGAAGGTTCCCTTGCCCTACACAGCGACTTCATCAGCGAAGATGGCTCCGCCTTAAAGGAGGGGGTGGAACTGGTGGCGCGAATCAATGTATTTGATGAAGCGTTGGGTGAATACGTCAACCTCTACCCTGGAGACGCCACCCTTTCAGCCAATGAGAAATCCCTGCGCTATCCGCTGCAACAAGACGGGGTCATTGTACGCACCCTTTATCTAAACGAAGATGAACATGGGATGACGATACTCACCGCTGAGCTTCTCCCTCAGCTAACGACAAAGGAGACGGCAACCATGCACATCACGCTGCAAGATGAGCAAGGCAATATCGTTGCCCTTGAGGAAGTGGAGCTTAACGAGGAAACAAGCGACCAGGTATTAAGCTTCAGCGCCGAAACGGCCGAACTGGACCAGTCCGCAACGCTGACGCTCAACGCGACAATCAACCATGATGATCAAGAATTGGCCTCTGCCACGCGCACGGTGATCTTGCATGATTTCCAGGTGGAAGCGGTGAATAAAATCTGGCTCGTTGAAGTGGTGGAAGCGGCCGAAGAAGGGGCAGAAACGGCCGCCAACGACGATCCGCTCCCCCTCATCTTACGAGTCGGCTATAACCTCAGCGATCTATACGACGGCGGCACCATCTCCTTCACAACCGCCGTATCGAGCCAATCTACCGCGCAAGGGGGCGGAGGGGGTGGCGGTGGTGGCGGCCAGTCTATTCTCCCTGGCGTGGGACTGATCGAATTCGTCATTCCTTTCACGCCTTCCCCTGGTGCAGAAGCGGCCGATTGGCGCAACCTCCTCTCCGTCACCGTCGAGTTTACCGGCCAGACCATTCCAGGGCGGAATACGGCATTGGATACAGTGGAATGGGAACCGGCGGAGTAAGCCGTAATCAGTAAGGGGCTAAAGATAAGTCAAATGAATGGCGTGTGGTAATCTTGAATGCCACGCGCCTTTTATTTCTGGTATACTTTCCTCTATGACTATGGAATCAACAAAAACACCAGAACTCGTTCATGAAATGGTAGGGGATGTTCTTTATGAATACTATCCTTTAGGGGAATACGTGGTCGTTGCCCCCGGTGTTTGTGGTGGTCGGCCGACGTTTAAGTATACACGGCTGGAGGTCAGTCAAATTCTCGCGCTTTTAGGCATAGGCTATAGCATTGAAGAATTGATAGATCAATATGAAGCTAGTCGCCTTTCCTATGCAGCCGTTCAAGAGGCAATTCGCCTTGCCGAAGAAGCATTTTCTCTTAAAGCGCAAAAGATGTACCCACTTGCTGCCTGACCTTTAACATGATAGTTGTAGATGAAAATATTCAAGCCAAAGACGTTATAAGGGAGATTGCTGTCTGGTATAAAGGACAGGTAATCTCTGTTAAGGATAATATCCAATTTTCGCAACATCGGCCGCTCCCCCTTCGTATTGTATAATTAGCAAGCGCCAGCTTTTTGGCCGCTAACCCTGTCTCAATACGGAGGGTAACATGTCCCACTTTCGAAATACCAATACCATAACACGAATAACCTTTCTACTGCTGCTCACGGCCGTCCTCTCTGCCTGTCGCTTCATCCCCAATGAACTGCGGCTCAACGTCGGCCCGACGCAAGTCGAATCGCAGACGATTGACGCCGGCGGGGCAACGGCCGCCGAAGTCGAAATCACCATGGGCACAGGGGAATTGCAGGTTGGCGGCGCATCCCCGTCGCTGATGACCGCCAACTTCACCTACAACATCGCCGAATGGCGACCGGAAGTCGTCTATAACGTCACCGGCACGCGCGGCCGTCTGCAGGTCAAACAACCCGAATATACCCTCGAAGGCATCCCCGGCGACGACATTGAATATATCTGGACGTTGGGATTCAATGAGTCCACGCCACTGGATATGACGATCAATCTCGGCTTGGGTCGAAACACCCTTGATATGAGTCGCCTGAACCTGACCCGTCTACGCGTGCGCAATGGCGTCGGCGAAACACTGCTTAATCTCAACGGTGCGTATACGCAGAACTTCGACGTAGACATCGTTGGTGGAGTCGGCCGTACAACGGTGACACTGCCAACGGCCGTTGGCGTGCGCCTGGAAACAACAACAGGGCTTGGCTCGGTCAACGTCGTCGGTCTGCGCCGCGACGGCAACGCCTACATCAACGACGCCTACGGAGTCAGCCCGGTAACAGTGAACGTCAAAGTTCAGGGCGGTGTGGGGGAGATTACGGTGGAGGCTGGAGAATAGATAGAGACCTACTTAAAGGTAAGCGTCACAGAAGGGGTAACGCTAAACTCAAAGGCAGTCTCGCCAAGTTGCATCGGAATGTTCGGCGCGACCGCATTTATGAAGTTTTGGATAACCTGCATAATGTTTTGAAAACCTTGCGAGATGCGCTGGACAAGCGCAGTCCCTAGCTGATTGTGCTGGACGCTATATCCAACCTGGGCAAGCCACTTGTCCACTTCATGCTCACTAGCGCCTCCTTTAAGCATCGCCAGCGCATTCTGATAAATGTTGATTTCGGCCACCGCCTGGGAAACATAGCCAATAGCAACGGTAAAAAGCTCTGATGCCTGTTCTTGCGATAACTCTGAAGCCCATGAAGCTACTCCAGAGTATTTGGAATTCTCTCGCCTGGCAAAACTTTCATCCCACTTCCATCGCAGGCTTGAACGGCTTAAATGAATGGTAAAATATTCTATTACTTCTGGCGGTATGAGCATCATCAGCCTCTTTCAATCTCTCATGCTCAATTACTGGAAAAAATCCCCTGATCGCTTTCCGGCATCCAGCGCATCAGGGCCACTTCTGATTTATAGTGGCGGTAAAGGTTGCGAAGCAGCTTCGATGCTTGATCCGTTGCCAGCAAGCTTTGTTTTTCCTCTTGTGGAAGCTGGATCAATGTAGCCGCCAGGTAGACTAACGCCTCTGCATCTTGGGGAACCTGCTCAACATCAAACTCCACTTCGCCCACACGGGCGAGAATCGTTAAATATTCAGCTACAAGTGGATGGAGATTAGCGGCCGCTTGCTGCAACTGTTCGCTGCTCCCCATTTCCAGCGGTGCTTCCTCCACCACACCAACGAGATACGGCCGATCATACTTCAAATCCACAATACGAAAACGATCACGGCCAATAGTCATGATCAACATCCGCCCCTCTTCCAGAGGCTGCACCTGGGCGATCTCGGCCGTGCAGCCAATCTCATGTGGTCTGGCTACCGGGCCACCTTCGGCCACCCCCTCCTCGACCAGGACAACGCCAAAGGGCTGGCCGTCCTGGATGCAACGGCCGATCATCTCCTTGTAGCGGTCCTCAAAGATATGTAACGGCAGCGGCATTCCAGGAAACAGCACCGTATTGAGTGGAAAAAGCGGTATCTCGTACATAATGGTTTACTCCACTAGCCATCATTATACAAAACTTTCGCGCCGGTTGAAGTACGAGATCGCAATTTCTTATCAAATAGTAGGTGGGTAATGTTAGTATATTGGTATATTAGAATATTGGTCAGTGGTATAGGGCCATTCAATACGCCAGTACACCAATATACCAATACACCATTTTTTACTTCGGCCCGGCCGCCTTGACTTCATCGGTCACATATTCGGCGAACTGCTCAAAGTTCTTTTGGAACATCTCCACCAGCTTTTGTGCCTGCACGTCATATGCTTCCTTGTCTGCCCAGGTATTGCGCGGCAACAGCACTTCATCCGGCACATCAGGGACATGCTGCGGCACAGAGAGGCCGAAGAATGGTTCTTGCACCGTCGCCACGTCATCCAGTTCGCCATTCAACGCGGCCGACACCATCCGCCGCGTATAGGCCAGCTTCATCCGCTTGCCTTCGCCATATGGCCCGCCCGTCCAACCTGTGTTCACCTGCCACACCTGAGAACCATGTTTGCGTAGCTTTTCACCCAACAGTTCAGCATAAACGCCAGGATGCAAAGGCATGAACGGCGCGCCAAAGCACGTGCTGAAGTTCGGCGTTGGCTCGGTCACCCCACGCTCTGTCCCCGCCACCTTCGCCGTATAGCCGCTGAGGAAGTGGTACATCGCCTGCTCATTGCTCAACTTGCTGATTGGTGGCAAAACGCCGAAGGCATCGGCCGTCAGGAAAAAGATATGACGCGGATGGCCGCCCATCCCATCAGCTACCGAGTTGGCGATTTGCGAAATGGGATAGCTGGAGCGCGTGTTCTCGGTCAATGAATCATCATCCAGGTCTACTTCGCGCGTGTCCTCTTTCATCACCACATTTTCGAGAATCGTTCCAAAGCGGCGTGTCGTCTCATAAATCTCCGGTTCGCCCTGTGGGTCAAGGCGGATCACCTTCGCATAACAGCCCCCTTCAAAATTAAACACGCCGTCGTCACTCCAACCATGTTCGTCATCACCTATCAACGAACGGCTCGAATCGCTGCTCAATGTCGTCTTGCCCGTTCCACTGAGGCCAAAGAACAACGCCACATCATCGCGGTCTTTGCCAAAGTTGGCACTGCAATGCATACTCATTACATTTTGCAGCGGTAGATAGTAACTCATCGCCGTAAAGACACTCTTCTTGATCTCACCTCCATATTCACTGCCACCGATCAAGACCAGTCGCTTGGCAAAGTCGAGCAGGATAAAGGTCTGGCTGTTCGTGCCGTCCTCGGCCGGGTCTGCCCGCAAATTAGGCATATCAATGACCGTAAATTCTGGCACTTGGTTCACCAGCTTCTCGCCGTTCGATTCGCGGATGAACATATTACGGGCAAAGAGATTATGCCAGGCATATTCGGTGATCACTCGCACCGGCATCTGGTACTTCGGGTCCGCGCCAACATAGCCATCAAAGACATAAATATCCTTATCTTTGGTAAATTCGCTTATCTTGCGATAGAGATTGTCGAACTGTTCGCGGCCGATCGGCCGATTCACCTTGCCCCACCAGATACGTTCTTCGCTGCTCGGCTCCTTGACTACAAATTTATCGTTGGGCGAACGGCCGGTGTGCGCTCCGGTGCAAACGACGAATGCACCAAGCTCAGAAATCTGGCCCTCACCCCGGCACAGCGCGTGTTCATATAGTTCCGGCGGTGTTAAGTTCCAATAGACGTTGGCTGCGTTCTGCATACCATGTTTATCAACACCATAGTTGCTGATAAATCCACCAATGTTTTGCATGGGGTTTACTCCTCTGTTGTTACGGTTCGTGAGTGTGTAAAGTGGGATTAAGTACACCCAGAATCAACCATATGATATGTCGCCGTTTAGTTTACGCTTGCTAACGGTGAATGACAAACTTGTAGAGACAATCCTCCGGATTGTCCATCAAAACCAGCAGGATTACGGTTAAGTTGTGGCGCGATTTGGCAAATCGCGCTACATATAGGTTACTCAAGGAGTTTTGCCCATGAACACCAAAGAAAAAATTATGACCGAAACCAAGACCATCGCCGTCGTTGGCCTTTCCTCCAGCCCCTACCGCGCTGGTTATTATGTCCCCGCCTACTTACAGGAACAAGGCTATCGCATCATCCCCGTCAACCCCTATCTTGATGAGAGCCTGGGCGAAAAGGCGTATCCTGAACTCGCGGCCGTTCCCGACCCAATTGACCTTGTCCTCATCTTCCAACGCAGCGAAAAGGTACGGCCGTTTGTCGAGCAAGCGGTTGAAGTTGGCGCAAAAGCGGTCTGGCTGCAACTGGGCATCCGCGACGATGAGGCCGTCCGGCTGGCGGAAGCAGCCGGACTGGACACCGTGCAAGACGCCTGTATGATGGTAGACCATCGTCGCTGGAAAGCATCCTGATTGAATCCCGTTATTGTGCAACTTTCGGCCGTTCGCCTCCGTATTAGGAGTGAGAACATTCAGTAGAGGCGTGACAGAAGTGAGGCGACTCCTGGTTATCTGTCCGCCAGTAGTAACTAATGTTATACACAGGAGAGGCAAATCATGAGCGAAAACATGGATCAGTATAAAGAAGCGGAAAAACATGAGATGGGGTCGGTGCATGGCCACGCCTCCGCTCGGCCTGCCAGGCGAGACAACAACGCCTGGATCGCCGGGCTGGTGTTGATCGGCATTGGCGTCATTTTCTTGCTCAACCAATTCACCGGCTTTGAACTCAATAACTGGTGGGCATTGTTCATCCTCATTCCCGCCTTTGGGGCCTTTGGCAATGCTCTGCGCACACGCCAGGCCAACGGCCACTTCGGCAAAGAAGGACGTGGCTCGCTGATCGGTGGGCTTATCTTAACATTTGTCGCTTCTATTTTCCTCTTTGAACTCGATTGGGGCCGAGTGTGGCCGGTATTCCTGATCATTGCCGGCGTTGGCGTGTTGCTCGGCAGCCTTTGGGACTGATAAATTTCTGACACGAATGGCGCAAATTCGCGCACGAATCTTACAGATATACTGTCCATTTTCGTGATATTCGGCTAATTTGTGTCCAAGACAGTACTATGAATCGCGGTGCAATTTTTTGGGGATTTTTCCTTGTTCTTCTCGGTGTTCTCTTCCTGCTGCAAAGCATGGGCTTGCTCTGGTTTAATGTCTGGAGCGTGTTTTGGCCCTTGATGCTGATAGCCTGGGGGTTCTGGGTTATCCTCGGTAGTGTCGGCCGTCGCCCACAACCGGAAGAAGTGACAATGGGGCTGAAAGGGGTCGAAGAAGCACGCCTCTTTCTCAAATATGGCGCAGGGCGACTGACCGTAGATGGCAGCGCCGCCCCAGATGAACTACTAAACGGTTACTTCGGCACAGGACTGGAATATGACCGTAAAGAAGAAGGGGAGCGCGTCACCCTCCATTTACGGCCGCCCAATGGCAGCGGCCCCGCACCCTGGAAGTGGGGACACCAACAACGGGATTGGGACATACACCTCAACAATGCCATCCCGCTAGAGTTGGATGTGGAGACGGGAGCGGCCGAATCCATTCTTGACCTGAGCGAGATGCAGGTGCGCCGCTTCCGGCTGAAGACCGGCGCCAGCGACAGTCGCGTTACCTTCCCCGCCCAGGCCACCTATACCCGCGCCGCCATTGATAGTGGTATGGCCTCGGTCACGCTACGAATTCCCGAAGGCGTAGCCGCACAAATTGAGGCCGAAGCCGGTATGGCTGAGGTAAAAGTCGACCGCGGCCGCTTCCCCCGCGCCGGAAAAGTCTATCGTTCGGCCGACTATGACACGGCCGACCATCGCGTAGACCTGACCATCCATGTCGGAATGGGCAGTGTGACGGTTGAGTAGCTTTAGAAACCGGGTTTTTCAAGCAACGAAGTTGCCAAAACCTGGTTTCTTTCCTTCGTGTCTTCGCATCTTTGTGGTAAATTACCTGCCCTATGCACGACACAACTCGCCAACGCACATTCACCTGGTCTGACCCCCAACCAACCATAGACGCCGCCCAAACGATGGACGGCCTCGCCGTAATGAAAGCCATCGCCGATGGCTCGCTCCCCCCGCCGCCGATTAGCGATCTGATCAACTTTTATCTGACCGAAGTGGAACGGGGGCGCATCGTCTTTACCGGCGAAGCGGCCGAATACCACTACAATCCTGCTGGAGCCGTTCACGGTGGGCTGGCCGCCACCCTAATTGACTCCGCCACCGCCTGTGCCGTCTACTCCATGCTCCCGGCCGGTGTTGCTTACACCACCATTGAGCTACACGTCAATTATGTGCGGCCGATCACCCTCTCCACCGGCCGCCTGCGTTGCGTCGGGCAGATCATCCACAACGGCCGTCGCCAGGCAACGGCCGAAGCACGACTATACGACGACAACGACAAGCTCTACGCCCACGGCACAGCAACCTGTTTGATTTTGGGGAACGTATCTGAGAAATAGAACTGACTCACGCGAAATGCTGTAGCGCGGGTTGCCAACCCGCAGCCCTCGTTTAGCAAACCAGACTAAATGCAAAGGCAAAGGTTGCTAAGGTGTTTGCTATTTTCGGAAAGGCTATTGCGACTTTTGCCGCTGATCGAGCCAACGTTGGAGAGATTGCGGGCTTTCTCCACGACCTCGACCAAGGAGAAGCGTTGGCAAGCCAACATCTTCATCCAGATCAGGCCAATAGATGCTATCGCGCAAGATTTGGAAATTGTTTCGTTCGGCCGCTGTGCCATAAGCCAGGCGCGGGAACCACAAGATAGGAACCGAGATAGTGCGACCATCAGCCAGGTCTACCGTTAACGTATCATCCTCAACGCATACATTTGTAATTTCTGCCTGAGCAAGCTTCAACTTTATTATTTCAAGCTCCTGAGCAATGCTCATCCCATTTACTCCTGAGAAGTTCAAGATTCTCAACAACAATACGTTCTATTCGACGTAACTCCTGTGGGAGAAATCCTATATTATCCGCCATCGTCACAGGGTCTAGCCAAAACTTGACTCGCTGCCTGTCACGTTGCACATGGATATGGCGTGGTTCAATACAATCATACGACCAAAAGTAGAAGCGATATGGCCCAACAATCAGGGCAGTTGGCATATCACACTATTGTAAACTATTATTCTCCAGATTATAACATAAACTTGCTCGTTCAATTTACACCACTTGTTACAGGAGTTTAGGACAAGAATGTTCATGATTGAGAGGATTCAAGCCCACGGCCGCAAACACCCAAAAAAAACCTGCATCGAATTTTTAGGGAACAAAGGAAGCGAACCACTCTCCACTGTCAGTTACGGCCGTCTCTGCCAGCAAATTGAGCAAACGGCCGCTTATCTCCTCTCCCTCGGCCTGCAATCGGGCGACCGCGTGGCCTGGCAACTGCCAAAGACATTGGACGCCATCCTGATCCACCTCGCTACCATGCGCCTGGGTGCCATCTCGCTCCCCCTCAACCCCGCCTACCCTCCCGACGAACTGCTCTATTTCCTCGAAGACGCCGAAGCCAGCCTCTTCTTCGCCGACGCCGCAGCCCAAACCCGTCTTGAGCCAATCCTAAGCGGCCTGTCTTCGCTCCATGGCGCGATCTATTTAGGCAGGGGAGCAGAGGAGCAGGGGAGCAGAGGAGCAGAGGAGAGTCGACCGTCAGCAGTCGGCAGTGGGCAGTCAGCAGTCTCTCACTCTCCTAGTCTCCCAATCTCTCAATCTCCAATCTCCAATCTCCAATCTCTAATTTCCACTCATCACTCTCCACTAGCGACGCACTCGTCGCCCACTCCCCACTCCCCACTCTCCCCCCACACCACCGCCTTGATGATCTACACCAGCGGCACAACCGGACGGCCGAAAGGGGCCGAAATCACCCACGGCAATCTGACCGCCCAACTCGATGCGCTGCACGAAGCATGGGGCTGGCGCGAGGATGATCTGTTGCTCCATGTACTGCCTATCTTTCACGTTCACGGGCTGGTCGTCGCCTTGCATGGTGCGCTTCATGCGGGGGCAACGGCTGTGCTCCTTCCCCGCTTCGAGCCGGAACAAACCTTGCAAACCCTCGTCGAACGCCGCTGCACCGTCTTTATGGCCGTGCCCACCATCCACCGTCGCCTCGTCCAATCTGTAGCGCGATTTGGTAAATCGCGCACAAGCGATGGAGACAGCGAAACGCGATTTGGCAAAACGCCCCACGACTTGAGCCACGTGCGACTGATGACCTCCGGCTCCGACCGGCTGCCCGACGATCTCTTCTATGGCTTTCGCGATACCTTCGGCCATACGCTCCTCGAACGGTACGGAATGACTGAAACCGGAATGAACCTCTCCAATCCGCTACACGGCGAACGGCGGGCTGGGTCGGTTGGCTATCCGCTGCCCGGAACACAGGCGCGAATTGTCGATCCGGCAACTGAGGAACCACTACCGGATGGAGAGGTGGGCGACGTGCGGGTGCGTGGGCCACATGTCTTTAAGGGGTATTGGCGACAAGCGGAGAAAACGGCCGCCGCCTTCACCACCGACGGCTGGTTCCGCACCGGCGATCTCGGCCTGCGCCAACCGGACGGCACCTTTGAGCTAAAGGGGCGAGCGAAGGATTTGATCATCACCGGCGGTCTGAATGTCTATCCGCCGGAGGTGGAATTGGTGTTGGCCGACCACGCGGCCGTTGATGCTTGCGCTGTCATCGGCTGCCCGGATGATGAATGGGGGGAACGGATTGTGGCGATGGTGGTGAAGAAAGAAGGCGTAGAGGTGACGGCCGATGACCTGATCGCCTTTTGCCGCCAACATCTCGTCCACTACAAAGCCCCGCGGGAAGTCATCTTCGTCGAATCCTTGCCCCGCAATGCGATGGGCAAGGTACAAAAGGCGGAACTCAGAAATAAGTATTGCAATTAGAGCGGTAAAAACTGCACCGTCTCTAGCAATTCTTCAGGTTCAGCCAACTTCGCCAGCAGTTCGAGATCATGAACCAAGGCTCCAATCGTCGAGCTTAACTGATGGGCGTAAAAGACACCTAAGAAGGGTATCCCTTCTTCCTAACGCCGCTTAGCTTCTACTAAAAAATCTCTATCTTGGGAAAAAATGATTCGTCCAAGTTCGGCCGCGCGGTCGAGCAAAACATCATCCGGTGCAGTTCGGAACCCGTCCTATTGAGCAGTCAATACATCAACCCTGCGTCGCCGCAATCCGATCGTTATCGCTCGATCTACATGAACATCCATGTAGAGAGCGACTGTCATTTAAGGTACCCCTCTGCCTTTAAGCGACGTACCAAAGGTGACTCACCTGCTTCCTTGCGAGCCTTCTCGGCATACTCCCAGCTTTCGCGAATAGCAGCATCCAGTTCGTCCTTATGATCCCAGTAGTAGGCGAGAGCCGCGTGAATCTGAGCCATTGATAAATAAGGATGCTGAAAATGAATCTCTTCTGGACTCCAGCCATGAGCCTGCTGACCCATTACGAGTTCAATGACCTTCATTGTTGTCCCCGCGATCAACGGCCGTCCTCGATCATCATAATCAATATGGGAATCCAATGTTTTCTCTAGCGCAGGAGTTGCCATGACTCTTTACCTCTTTCCCACTCTATTTCACTCATTCTACCATAAAGCAAGTTCACTGGCCTAACACTTTGCTAGACGCCCGCATCTGGTCGTTTGGCTTCGCTAAACCAATCATTGGTTATCATTGGCCCCTTCTTGTTCCTCGGTTAGCGACCGGCGAATCTTGGCTAACGTCGTCTGTGCCTCGGCCGATTCCACCCGCTCCCCATACCTTTCGCTCCAATGCTCCAAATCGCGCAGGGCGAGCGCTATTGTCGAGGGGTCGGCCGTCTCCGCCGGATCAACCAATGCCAATCCCTGCCGGTAGTGCGCCGCGCTTTCCTCCAACCGACCGGACAAAAGATAAGCGAGACCTAAGCCAACATGATTATTGGGAAGCCCGTCTCGCTGTAACGCGCTTTGCCAGCGTGTAACGGCCGCCTCCCAATCACCCTGTGCCAGATGTAACCACGCCCAACACTCATGCGTCGCCGCATCATCGGGGGCGACCTCCTGCGCCACCTGACAATCCACCTGTGCCGCTTCCAGGTCCGCTAACCCGACATGGCAAATGGCACGACACTGGAAGGCTATCGCTATCTCAGGGTAGATGTCGGGGTCAACGGCCGTGATCACCGTCGTCAAATCGGCAACGGCCGCTTCGTAACTGCCCAACACATATTCCGCCAGCCCGCGCCGCAAATATAGCACCAAATCTTGCTCACCAAGTCCAAGCGCCATTGTCGTATCGTCCACCGTCCCCGCATAGTCGCCGCGATTCAGGCGCAGCAAACTGCGCTGCTCATAGACAAGGCCATTGCCCGCACCGGCCGCTACCACCGCATCCAAATCCTGCTCCATGCCAGCAGCATCACCTAGCTCCGAGCGCACCAACGCCCGCTCCAGATAGACATCAGGCAAGGCGAAGCCCATGTTGATCGTCTGGGTATAGGCTACCTCCGCGGCCGGAAAATCACGCAAGTGGACCCTGCTCGCCGCCACCCCATACCAGGTTAGCGGCCCGGCGAATCCACGCGCTATTGCTGCTGCAAACTCGGAGGTTGCCTCATCATACCGCTCCTGGCGAAAGCATAACCAGCCCCGCACATGGTGTAGTTGGCCGCTATCCAGTGCAAGCGCGGTCTCCTCCTCCAGATCAGCTTCGGCTCCCTCCAAATCCCCCAACTCCAACCGCGCCGCGCCCCGTTCCACATAAACATTGGCGTTAACGAAGCCATTTGCCAGCGCGGCCGAATAGTCGGCCGCCGCTGCTTCAAACAAGCCCTGGTTCAAACGCGCCGCCGCGCGACCATAATACACCTGCCCCAATCCTGCGTCCTGGGCCAAGGCACGATCAAAATCACGCTCCGCCTCAGCCAGCTTTTGCTGCACAAAGCGACACCAGCCACGAAGCACCAGAACCGGCGTCCACTCTGGATATTGCGCCAACAGCTGGTCAAATTCCTCCTCGGCCACCGCCCATTGCTGCAACTCATAGCCTAGCAAACCAACCAGCAGATGGACGGCCGCCTCCGCGCCCAGAGCCGAACCGGGCGAAAACTTCTCCAGCGCATAAAGCAGCAGCCTGGTGACGATGCTGTTGTAACCACTCTCTAATGCCAGATGTAGCGCGGCCTGAGCCTCTTCCGGCCTATCCAGCAAATAATATAGACAGCCGAGCCAGAAATGAACGCCAGGATGAGTTAGACCTTGCTCGGCGGCCGTTTGCAGATCCGCCACCGCTTGCTCCAACTCCCCCTGACAGGCGCGAGCCATGCCCAGGCCATAATGCACACTGGCCGGGTCGCCGCCCAGAGCCTGTGCCTCCTGGTAATCCGCTTCCGCCTTAACAAAACGCCGCAAGACCAACCGCGCGTGAGCACGTGACTGATAGGGCAATGCCCCAAGCTGGTGCATGGCGGTGATATCAATCCCTTGCGCCACCAGCCGATCTTCAATGATCTTCGCCCATAAATCGGCAAAGGCCTCCAGTTCCACGTCTGTGGCTGGTTCCTTGTTTGCTTCCTGCGGCTCCGCTCCTTGCGGCCCCATGCTAGAAAAAGCAGTCAGGATTTCTTGGGACAAAGCCGGATATTGCTTCAACACCGTCGCCAAATCTGCCTGTTGTTCAGCCATCAACCGGGCGAGGGTTTGCAGGCCACCCAAATAGGGATCATCCCGCCAGCGGGCAATGGCCTGAGTGAAATCAGCCTCGGCCGCTGCCACTTGTCCCAACGATAGGCGCAGCCAGCCGACAATCCAAAAGATAAAGGGCGTTTCGATCCCCGCTGCCAGCACCCGCGCCAAATCCGCCTCCGCGGCTGCCAAATCATGGGCTTCATAATGCGCCCATCCACGCTGAAACAGCAGAGAGGGGTCTGCCTCTCCCGCTTCGATCAATCGTGTCCAATCGGCAACGGCCGCCGCATACTGATTCAAGGCATAACGGGCAAAGCCGCGCAACCGGTAGAGATAGTGATTATCACCTTTCTGTTCGATGGCGGCGGTTAAATCCTCCTCTGCATCAGCCATCTTATACTGCATATAACGGGCCAGCCCCCGCGCTTCATAAGCGGCCGTTTCTCCACCAGCAATGGCGACGCTCAAATCAGACTCGGCCGCCGCAAAATCTCCCCGCTTCAAATGGGCTAGACCACGCAACCAGTAAGCATGGCTGCTCGCCTCTTCGCCGGAAATCGCCTGGGTCAGGTCATCAACCGCGGCCTCATAAGCTTCCTGTTGCAGGCGAAGCTCACCGCGCCGGATCAAGGCTGCTTCGTTGCCCGGCTGCCGGGCCAGCAATGCATCCAACACCGCGCCCGCCGCTGCTGCCTCTCCGCTGCTATCGAGCGTATCACTCAACGAGAGCAGGTCTTGGGCGAGGATATCGGGCGGCAGATCGGCCGCTTGCAGAGCGGCCAACAACGCCTCCCAATACGCTGCCAATTCTGGCAAGGACGCTTCCCTCGCTTGCAATGTGCCGCCGATCTGGTCGGCCGCCAATGGAAGGAGGATGTTGTTCTCCAGGCGCAAGAGGCCATCATGGACTAAACGCGAGAGGGGGCCGCCCAGGTCATCACCGACCAACGCCAGCCCCAGCCGCCGCACCGTCTCCACCCGTGCCGGAAGCTGGGCCACTTCTAACACGTGGAGCAACTGGTAGACTCCTGTTGCCTGCGGGTAGGTGGCGGCGATCTCGGCAAAGGCTCGCGCCCAGGTTCCAGCGGCCGTGTTCTGCCACTCCTTCAACGAAAGCGGCCGTCCTTCCCGCGCCGCGCGGTTGACATTGGCGACATACGTTTTCGGCGTGCGGTCGCTCTGCTCAACCATCGCCGTGATCTCATCGCCGGAAAGGGGGACGCCTGCGCCATCGGCCGCCGCAGCGAGGAGGATTTCCAACGCCTCCAGCTTAAACTCTTCCAATTCTAGGACGCGAAACGATTGCAATAAAGGATGGTTGCCGATCCCGCCATCTGTCGCTTCCGGCGGCAAACCGGTGGGCAACGTCAGCAAAACGCGCACCTTCATCCCCGGATCGCGGCTGATTTCAGCCAGGCAGGCGTGGAGGCGGTCTAGGTAAGGGGCAACCATTTCCCCGCTGGCCCCTATATGGCGGTGTAGATCGTCAACAATCACCAACACCCGCCGGTCGGCCAACACCCCATCAGCCGCGCCCATCTTGCGGCAGTTTTGCAGCCGGGCGACACAGATTGTCCATCCTTCCGCACAGAGGCGAGTAGCATAGGCAGCCGCTTCCCGCGTGCGGCCGAGTCCGCTGCGTCCCAGGAGCAAGACGCGCGGTGACCCTGTATCCAACGCTTCAACGACCCGCTGCTCGTGGACACGTCCAGAAGCGAGATAAGACAACGACAAGGGGCCAAGCGGTGCATAACCCATCTCTGTCCCAAACAAGGCGGCAGGAACGGCCGCCGGATCGCGGACGATCTCAAACAGTTCTTCCAGGCGCGGCCGCGCAACGGCGGAAAGCGCCTGTGCCAACACCGCTTGCAAGCTCTGTTGGATCAATTGATTTTGCAGCGCGGTCGCCAAATCGCCGCCAAGCTGAAGGTTCCCGCTACTGGCAATGCCCGGCACGCCACCAGCCAACCCCTCACCACCCAGCGCAACGGCTCCAGAGTGAAGAGGTTGGGAAGATGATAGTGTAGCTTGCACGATTTTATACTTGTAGGAGTTGCGCAAACAAATAACTTATCGACACGAACAACACGAATATCACGAAATAGAAGGCAGCAATTCGTGTTATTCGGTCGCCAAATTTGCGCTAATTCGTGTCAAAATGGGCAAGTCCTAACTTAGAAGCGTAACACCTATAACATCCAGCCAGGAGAGTGCTTGCTCGTTTTCAACCTATACACTATACATCGAAGCGGGTCATCGTCAAGCAGGAAACATTGACCTTTGCTGCTCAATTAGGGACAATATCTATGAAGGATCACTCAAGAGGAGTACAACACTTCTGCAGACCATTCAATCTTGGCACAAAGCAGCAGAACGACTGAAGCATGACGCAGCTGTTGATGATTAGCACTGTTTTACTTTGCGCCGTCCATTGGGGCAGCGCGTAATGATGAAAATAAGCAGAGTACTGCTTTATGGCTTAGGTATCATAGCCGCCCTCGTGGTAGGCGTACTAGGACTGGTGAATATTTGGGCGGCCAACTCGGCCGTTATCCCATTTCGCCTGGCCCGCGCAGAGAGCCATGTGCTGTTGCCGATGATCGTGATCCCGATGCAGATCGCCGTCGAGCCAGTAAGCAGTCGTTTTAATGAAGTCACGGCCATCGAGAATGCCGGAGACGAACGCCTTTTCATCGTTGAACGGCAAGGTCTCGTCCGCGTGTTGCAACCGGATGGGAGCACCGTCCTTTTTCTCGATCTGACCGACCGGGTCAATAGCGACCATCTGGAGCGCGGGCTGCTTGACATCGCCTTCCACCCCGACTTTGCCAGCAATGGCTACTTCTATCTCTCCTACACGGCTGATGACGGCGAAAGGGATTCCGTCGTTTCCCGCTTCCAGATGGCGGCCGATGGGCAGACGGCCGATCCAGCTAGCGAACTGCACTTGTTGCGGGTCACCGATGATCAAATTGTCCATAACGCCGGAGAGCTGCTTTTCCATCCTCACGATGGCTATCTTTATTACGCGCTCGGCGACGACTGGCAACCCTGGCTGGCCCAAGACCCGAATTCAGTCAAGGGTAAATTGATGCGGCTGGACCTCTCCCAGGAACCAATGGCCGACCTGCAACCCTTGTTCGATGCTCGCGTGCGCGTACCGGTTGAAATCATCGCCATGGGATTACGCAACCCCTGGAGCTTCGATCTGGACCCAGCCAGCGGCCGTTTCTTCATCGCCGATGTTGGGGACGCCACCTGGGAGGAGATCAACCTCCTCTCCCCAGAGACAATCGGCGCGAACTTCGGCTGGCCGTGTAAGGAAGGGCCGGATGTGGTTGATGTGGTTGATGTGGTGGAAGAGCTTCAGGAAACAGAGCAGTGTACCGCTCCAGAGCGATTCACTGATCCGCTCCAAGCTATTGAGCGTGGCGGCAATATATGTGCTGTCATTGGCGGCAACATATACGACGGCAGCTACCTGTTCAGCGATCTGTGCGCCAGAGAGCTGTTCTTGCTCCAGGAAGGCGAAGATGGGTGGACAGCGACCACTTTTGGCCCGCTGCAAGTAGACGGCCTGATTACAACATTTGGGTATGATTATCAGAACAATCTCTACGTTGGGACCGTTAGCCCAGACGCCCCGATCTACCGCCTGACGTTTCCCTGACCCCTCCTCGCTTAATTAGTACACACACGTAACGCGATTTTCCTAAATCGCGGCTTCTCCCCCTTCACAACAGCAGCCAAGCCAGCGATTTGGGAAAATCGCTGTACAGGTAAACGCAAAACAAATACACACATTTTCCCCTAACCAGCATATTGACATAGGCATAAATGCCCATTACACTATGCAATGTGGTCGATGCTGGTCGTGTATATTGTCCCATTCAAATATTAACTCGCTTGCTCTTTCTGGGCTGTTTGTTTGTGCTGGTTATCGGGTGTCGCCCGCTACAACCAGCCCCGGTAGCAACACCAACATCGGCCGCCACCACCATTGTCGAAATAACTTCAACACTCCCACCACCGGCCGCGCCAACCAACACCCTGCCACCACCCACCGCCACCGAACCAGGACCTACCGCAAGCTCAACCCTCGTTCCTACCGAGCCGTCAACTTCGACCCCACAACCAACCGAAACCCCTGCTCCTTCTGCGACGCCGGCCACAACTGCTACTCCCGTTCCCACTGCTACCCCGCTGATTGTCTTCCCGGAGTGGTTGACCTACCTCAATGACTTTCGGCAGATGGGCGGCGTTGCCCCTATTAACGAATTGGCCGCGCTGACGCTGGGCAGCCGCCTACACAGTGAATACATGACGCTCAATGACGACCCAATTGCCCATTGGCAAGACCCCGGCAATCCGCTTTATAACCCGGCGGGAGACACGGCCGCCCGCAACAGCAACATCTTCGCCACCACCCAAACGGATGCCAACTTCATCTGGAGCATCAATTTCTGGGTGTCGGCCCCCTTTCATCTCGTCCCCATGCTGGCCCCCGGCCTGGCACGTGTCGGTTATGGCGATCACATTGACCTGCAAGGAGATGTCAACATGGCCGCTGTCCTCGATGTTCGCTCGCTACGCAACCGTCCGGCCGATGATGTCACCTATCCGCTGATGTTCCCACAAAACGGCGGCCGTACCTGGATCGTCCGCCACAGCATGAACGAATGGCCTGATCCACTGGAAAGCTGCCCTGGTTACACCCGCCCGGCCGGCGCGCCGATCATCTTGCAATTGGGGGATGGCAACCTGACCCCTCACGTTGGCTACCATATCGTCTTGATGGATGGTGTGCCTATCGAAAGTTGTATTTTCGACGAAACCAACTACTACAACACAAATGACTACGCGCAAAGCGAAGGGCGAAAAATCCTCAACGAGCAAGATGCTATCGTCATCATTCCCCGCCATCCGCTACCCATTGACCGGCTCTATACCGTCCAGGTCGAGGCCAATGGGCAGGTTTACTCCTGGGAGTTTACGACGCAGCGGACGGCGGGAGGTTAGAGATTAGAGAATTAGAGATTGGTGTATTCCCCAATCTCCACTATCCAATCCCCTCTCCTATGCGGCACGAACGGCCGCCATCTCCGCTTCCCTCACGCCCTTACGCAATTCGGAACCAAGCCAGACCCTCCAGATAGGGCCGACGATTACCGAAGTCAGTCCGCCGGAAAACAGAATGAGGCTTTGAGAGCCACTGAAAGTGTCCAGCTCAAGAAATGTCCAATTCCTGTTCAATCCGCTATACTTGCGAAACCATTAACCGTTGACCGTTAACCATTTTATGAGGTACGCGCCTATGAATCTAACCGTCGGCCAAACCGCCAGCCGCACCCTGACGCTCACCGCTGCCCATGTACAAACCTTCGCCGAGCTGACCGGCGATTACAACCCGCTGCATTTCGACGAGGAATTTGCAGCAGGGACGAAGTTCGGCCGCCTAGTTGTCCAGGGCGGATTAACCACCGGCCTGCTGCACGCGCTGGTAGCGATGGATATGCCCGGCCCCGGAACCGTCTTTCTCAGCCAAAACTGGAAGTTCACCGCGCCCGTCTATATCGGTGACACGATTACGGCTACGGCCGAACTCCTCTCCATCCACGCCAGCAAACCCGTCACCCAGCTTGGAATTACCGTCACGCGACAGGATGGGGAGGTGGTGTTGGAGGGGGAGGCGTGGTGTTACACTTTCGGTCAGAAGTAGGGACTGCTTACTGACCCTAATGGTAGCCAAAACCAATGACCCACTCCAAATGGCCCACCCTCCTCCTCCTCGCCCTGGCCGAACTGTTGGCGATGGCCGTCTGGTTTTCAGCCTCGGCCGTGGTTCCCGCACTGACGGCCGCCTGGAATCTCGACGATAGCGGCCGTTCCTGGCTCACCATGTCAGTCCAACTCGGCTTTGTCGTTGGCGCGTTTGGCTCCGCCTTGCTCAATCTGGCCGACCGCATCCCCGCCCGGCGACTCTTCACCCTCTCCGCCCTATTGGCCGCACTCGCGACTGCGCTCATCCCGTTGCTGGCTACCGGCCTCGCCCTGGCCTTGCCTCTGCGCTTCCTAACTGGCCTTTTTCTTGCCGGGGTCTATCCGGTGGGGATGAAAATCATGGCTACCTGGACAAAGGAAGATCGCGGCCTGGGGATTGGCTTGTTGGTTGGCGCATTGACCATCGGCTCGGCCGCGCCCCACCTGCTCAATGCCTTTGGCGGCGTCGGCGCATGGCAACCGGTACTTTATCTGGCGGCCGCGTTCGCCCTCGCTGGCAGCTTGCTCGCCGCCCTCTTTGTGAACGAAGGGCCATACAAGACCGCTTCGCCGAGCTTCAACTGGAAGTATGTCGGAGAAATCTGGCGCGACCGTGACCTGGTGCTGGCGAACCTCGGCTATCTGGGCCATATGTGGGAACTCTATGCGATGTGGGCCTGGGTTCCCGTTTTCTTGCTGGCAAGCTTTGAATTATCCGGCCTCGCCCCAGCCTGGGCCAGCACCATTGCTTTCGCCGTAATCGCCGTTGGCGGGCTGGGCAGCCTGCTGGCCGGGCAACTGGCCGACCGGCTGGGGCGCACGGCCGTCACCATCACCTCCCTGCTGCTCAGCGGTCTCTGTGCGCTAACCGTCGGCCTGCTCTTCGGCGGCAATCCATTCTGGCTATCGGCCGTCTGCCTGCTCTGGGGCTTCGCCGTCGTCGCCGATTCCGCCCAATTCTCGGCGGCGATCAGCGAACTGTGCCACCCCGAATACACCGGCACGGCACTGACCCTCCAGACCAGCCTCGGCTTCTTACTTACCCTGATTACCATCCGCCTCATCCCACTCCTCGAACAACAAATTGGCTGGCAATGGGCCTTCGCTTTGCTGGCCTTCGGTCCGGCGGTGGGCGTGTGGGCAATGG
The DNA here is from genome assembly GCA_964410625.1 of uncultured Ardenticatenaceae bacterium. Lineage (GTDB taxonomy): Bacteria > Chloroflexota > Anaerolineae > Promineifilales > Promineifilaceae > CAYPHY01. Next base: position 91,074 of record CAYPHY010000004.1, read on the forward strand.
GGTCGCTGCGCCGCTCCCCGGCGGCCGTTCGCCTCGCCGGAGGCAGAGGGTAATTCTGTGTCCTCATCCAGGCTGCCTGACCTGCTGCAAGCCAAGCTGCAAACCCCCACTTTGCGGCCGTCGCTGGTCGCCCGTCCACGCCTGACCGAGAAACTAACCCAGGGGCTTGCTGCCCGGTTGCTGCTGATCTCCGCCCCTGCTGGTTATGGCAAGACCACCCTCGTCGCCGACTGGTCAAAACAATTAACGATTGACAATCATCAATTGACCATTGACCATTGTTCCTGGCTCTCTTTGGATGAGCGCGACAACGATCCGGCGCGATTCCTCACCTATCTCATCGCCGCATTGGAAAAGTTTGCGCCCCATTGCGGAGAAATCGCCCGCTCCCAATTACCGCAGCCGTTAAGCGTAGCAACTGCCCTGACGAATAGCTTGACCGATAACCTGTCGGCCGCACCCTATGTGCTGGTATTGGACGATTATCATCTGATCAGCAGTGCAACTATCCACGAGGCATTGGCCCTACTGATCGATCACGCGCCGCCCTCGCTGCACATCACCATCACCACCCGCGAAGACCCGCCGCTGCCGCTGGCACGTTGGCGAGCGCGAGGCCAACTGGTTGAGATTCGCGCCGCCGACTTGCGTTTTACCACGGCCGAAGCGGCGACTTTCCTGGAGCAGGTGATGGGGCTATCGCTGGCGGCCGAAGAAATCAACGCCGTTGAATCGCGGACCGAAGGTTGGGCTGCCGGGCTACAACTGGCAGCCCTGGCGTTGGAGGGGGAAACGGAGCGTAACCAATCCGTCTACGCACTGCTCGACCAGCTCAGCGGCGAAAGCTCTCTGATTGCCAACTATCTGTTGGCCGAAGTCTTTGCGCGGCAAACGGCCGCCACCCAGCGCTTCCTGCTCGACACTTCGATTTTGGAGCGCCTTAGCGCCCCGTTGTGCGCGGCCGTTCTCGCCGGGCCGGCGGCCGATAGCCAACCATGGGTTGCCCAGGCGCAAGCGCAACTAGAGCAATTGCACCTGGCGAACCTCTTCCTGGTGTCGCTCGACAACCGTGGCGAATGGTTTCAGTACCACCAGTTGTTCCGCGAATTTCTTTGGCAACGGCTGCAACGTACGCAACCGGAGCGAGAACCCCTGTTGCATCAGGCGGCCGCCCACTGGTTGCAGCAAGCGGGACAGACGACCGAAGCGGTGTCCCATTGGCTGCTTGCTCGGCAACCGGAGACGGCCGCGCCGCTGATCGCTGGAATGGTGCTAAACCATCTGCATCGCGGGGAGATTGTCACAGTTCGCAACTGGTTGGAGCAACTGCCGGAAGCGCTTATCTTGCAGCAACCGACGCTGGCGTTGGCCCGGTTGTGGCTATTTGCCAGCGTTAACCAGCCCGCAGCAATTGCCAGCGAAGGGCCGCAATTGGCGGCGCAATTGGCCGCCCAGAGCGAACAGACGGCCGAAGAACTTCCACTGGCGGCCGAGACGCTGGCGGTGATGGCCGTCGGCGCGGCGATGACTTATGATGCGGAAAAAGCGTTGGCGCTGGCGCGACAGGCCGAGGCCCAACCCGGTTTGGCCGATCCTTTTGCCCGCGCCCATGTCACCTTCGCCCTCGCCGCCGCTTATAAGGTTGGCGGCTCCTTCCACGAGTCGGAACAGCACTTTCGCCAATCTGAAGCGTTGGCCTCGCTGGCCGGGGCTGACTATCTCGCTTTTTCGGCCGTGGCCAATCTGGCGTCGTTGCAGTTAGAGTGGGGCAGGCTGGTTGAGGCTGAGGCGTCGTGCCGCCATGCGCTCCGTCTGCTGCAAGCCTCACCCACCTCGGACAACAGCATGGAGAAGCCCCATGCCGGTTGGATCTATTGGACGTTGGGCACCATCGCCTATTACCGGAATGATTTAGACCTCGCCCAGCAATACGCTGACCGTAGCGTGCCGCTGTGCGAGATTTGGGGAAACCATTCACTGGCAACCTTCGGCCAATTGCTGCGGGCGCGGCTGGCCCAGACACAAGGCGACCTGGGAGCGGCCCAATCCATGCTCGATTATGCCGCGCGGCTGGCCCGCCAAAGCGCTGACCAGCGTCTGAGCCAGCGGGTGCTTCACCAACGACTGTCCATTGCCCTGCAACAGCACGACCATTATGCGGCGCGGCATTGGCTGGAACTGATCCGCAGCCAGGGCAGCGGCCGCTTTCGCTTTCGCAACCATCTGGCCGAGGCTCGCTTTGCGCTGGCCGAAGGACAACCGGAAACGACGCTCCACCACACCGCCGCCGCGCGTCAGGAGTTAGAAAGCGTTGTGAATGTGGTCTCTGCGCGAATCCAGGCGCTTACCCTGGAAGCACTGGCTTACCACGCGCTGGGGCAACGGCCGCAAGCACAGCAAAGCTTTGAGCAGGCGTTGGCCCTCGGTGAACCGGGGAATTTTATCCGCCCATTGGCTGATGAAGGGCAAGCGGTGGCTGCGCTTCTCGCCAGCACAACAGCCTATCCTGACTACGTAGGACGGCTGGCCGCTGCCTTTGCCCTACCCGCCGCCCCTGCACCCTCGCCCAATCTCACCCCCCGCGAACAGGAGATCCTGCGTCTATTGGCGCTGGGGCTTTCCAACCGCGAGATGGCCGAGCAGCTTGTGATCGCCGAAAGCACGCTCAAACGCCACCTCAGCAACCTCTATCTCAAGCTCGATGTCCACAGCCGCACCCAGGCCCTGGCGGCAATCAAGTCCTAGTAACACGATACTTCGACTACTCAGTACAAGTTTGGTAAATCGTGCGTTGAATGAGCGATTTGGCAAATCGCTCTACATTTTGAGAAAAATACAACCCCAAACTACACCTTTTGTATCCTCCCTGATTCGGCCGTATAAGGTAGAGTAGACAGTAAATAGTGAGGAGTGGGGAGTGGAGCGTGAAGAGTCTCCCAGTCTCTGAGTCTCTAAGTCTCCGATCTCGAATCTCCAATCTCCAACTAAACCAATCAAGGAGGCCATGATGTCAAACCTGTTACCCAACGACGCCCGCGCTGCATTAGAGTGGAGCTGGGCTGACTATCAACCACACTTCCAACGCCTATCGGCCGTCACCTTGCGCCCCAGCAATGTGGCCGAATGGCTGGCGGAGTGGACGCACCTGTCCAGCCTGCTCTCCGAGGTAGCGGCCAGACTGCATGTCATCTACAACCAGGACACAACCGACGAAGCGGCCGAAAAACGCTTCTTCCGCTTTCTGGAGGATGTTGTCCCCGCGGCCGAAGCGGCCGAACAACAGTTGCGCCAAAAGCTGCTCGATTACGCGCCGGAACCCTCTGGGACAACCATTGCCGACATTGAAGCCGTAGCCGAAGCAATGGCGATACCGCCCACAATGGCTGTGCCGTTGCGCAACATCCGCGCCGAGGCACAGTTGTTCCGCGAAGCGAACCTGCCTCTGCAAGTCGAAGCGAAGAAGCTGGAAGCGGAATATGAAAAGCTGATTGGGGCACAAACCATCGTCTGGGAAGGGGAAGAGTTGCCGCTGCCGCAGTTACGGCCGCTGCTCAACCAACCCGACCGGCAAAAGCGGGAGCAAGTATGGCGGCTGGCCCAGGCACGCCGCCTGCAAGACCGCGAGGCCATTAACCAGGTGTGGCAGGGGCTGCTGGCACTGCGCGCTCAGATCGCCGCCAATGCCGGTTGCCGCGACTATCGCGATTACACCTGGAAAAACTACCTGCGCTTCGACTATACCCCCGAAGACGCCCAGACCTTCCAAAAGGCGATTGAACAGCATTGCGTACCCGCCGCCACGCGCATCTATGAACGCCACCGCCAACGACTGGGGCTGGATAGCTTGCGGCCGTGGGACATCACCGATGGCCTCTTTAACCAACCCGTCGATCCACCAGGGACGGAACCTTTACAGCCATATCGCACCACCGAAGAGTTTTTGGCGAAGACGGCGGCCGTCTTTCGCGCGGTTGATCCCCAGGTGGCGGCCGGTTTCGAGATGATGATCGCCGAAAACCTGCTCGACGTGGACAACCGCAAGGGCAAAGCACCAGGTGGCTACCAGGCTTATTTTCCACTGGCGCGGCGGCCGTTCATCTTTATGAATGGCGTTGGGACCCACCAGGACGTACAGACCATGCTCCATGAGGTCGGTCACGCCTTCCACGCCTTCTCTATCGGCCACCTGCCTTACTATCCCCAACTGTCGGTGCCGATGGAGTTTAACGAAGTCGCCTCGATGGGGATGGAACTGTTGGCCGCGCCCTATCTGGCGGCCAATGGCACAAACGGCCAGGTCAAAGCGGGCTTTTATACGGCGGCTGAGGCCGCGCGGGCGCGAATTGAACATCTGGAGCAAATCCTGTTGCTCTGGCCCTACATCGCCGTCGTAGATGCCTTCCAGCATTGGGCTTATACCCACATCGAGGAAGCGGCCGACAGCGCAAACTGTGACGCCCAATGGCTGGAACTGATGCGACGCTTCATCCCCGGCGTGGATTGGCACGGCCAGGAGACGGACCTCGCCACCAGTTGGCAACGGCGGCTGCACATCTTTATCGCCCCCTTCTACTACATCGAATATGGCCTGGCCCAACTCGGCGCAGTGCAGGTCTGGCGCAACGCCCTGCAAGACCAGGCCGGGGCGCTGGCCCGCTATCGCCAGGCACTCGCGCTCGGTGGCACTAAGACGCTGCCCGAACTATTCGCCACCGCCGGCGCACGCTTCGCCTTCGACAAAGAGACGATGGGAGAAGCGGTGGCGTTGATTGAAGAGCAGATTAAGGAGTTGGAGAATTAGAGATTGGGAGATTGAGAGACTGGGAGACTGGGAGACTAGGAGATTGGGAGATTATAAGCACACAGTCTCTCAATCTCTTAGTCTCCTAATCTCCCAGTCTCCTCCTCCGGAGGAACCATGAAACTACTCATCCTCGGCGGTCCGAAGTTTTTGGGGCGGGCGTTGATTGATGCGGCACAGGCGTATGGGCATGAAGTCACGTTATTTAATCGCGGCCGCACCAACGCCGAACTATACCCGGAAGTGGAAAAGCTCTATGGCGACCGTGATGGCGGTCTGGATGCGCTGCGCGGCCGTCACTGGGACGCGGTAGTAGATACCTGTGGCTATGTGCCGCGTGTGGTCGAATCATCGGCGGCGCTGCTGTCTGACGCGGCCGATCACTACACCTTTGTCTCCAGTCTCTCCGTCTATAGCGGCGGGGGCGCAGCCGGGCGGGACGAAAGCGCGGCGGTGGGGACACTGGAAGACGAAAGCGTTGAAGAAATCACCGGTGAAACGTATGGCCCGCTAAAGGCACTCTGTGAGCAGGCGGCCGAACGCCACTTCCCCGGCCGCGCTCTGACTGTTCGCGCCGGGCTGATCGTTGGCCCCCATGATGCCTCCGACCGCTTCACCTACTGGCCCTGGCGCGTCGCCCAGGGAGGCGAAGTGCTGGCCCCCGAAACCCCCGATTACCGCGTGCAACTGATTGACGTGGGCGATCTGGCAAGCTGGATCATCCGCATGGCCGAAGCGCGAAAGGGTGGCGTCTACAACGCCACTGGCCCGGCTGGTGCGCTGAAGCTGGGCGAGATATTACAGACCAGCAAGGAAGTCAGCGACAGTGATGCCACCTTCACCTGGGTCACAGAAGAATTTCTGCTGGCCGAAGAAGTCGGCCCCTGGATTGAGTTGCCGCTGTGGATTCCCTCCTCCGACCCGGATGCGGCCGGGTTCCACTCCTTCGATATCAGCAAGGCCATTGCTGATGGGCTAACTTTTCGGCCGCTGGCCGACACCATCCGCGACACATTGGCCTGGGCAGCCACACGCGCGGCCGATTGGCAATGGCGTGCTGGCCTTTCCCGTGACAAAGAAAGGGCGCTATTAGATAAGTGGCACGAAGCCGCGCGGGGCTAAGAGCGACCGTTCTGAAGAGCACCGTCTATTGTTGAATCATCGCGCTGGCTTGAGCGGGCGTTGCCTTCTAATGCGGCTGGGTTACTGTCGGGCGGCCTTGCTAGAGAAATAGCAGGGCCGCCCGACCAATGCTGTTATTTTCCCAAATATAAACAAATTCAATCTGTCTATTGACTTTTCAAACCATTGCCTTTACTATATGGTCATTGTTTTTAGAAAATCAAATAAAGTATTAAATTTATTAATATCAAAATTGATTTTCTACACAATTAGCGATTCATTCCTCAGTTGGTTGAACGACTAGCACGAGACATATTAAAAAGGTAAATGGATATGGCAATTGAAACCTCGGCCGCAGAAACGCTTCTCCCCTCCGGCGGCTCCACACCACAGCCACCCGCTTTCGAGAATTGGCAACGTCGCTTCTTCGCCATTTGGGCAGGCCAGGCCATCTCTCTACTCGGCAGCCAGTTGGTGCAATTCGCGTTGATCTGGCATCTAACGCAAGAAACCGGCTCAGCGATCACCTTGACCATCGCCTCCTTAATGGGCCTTTTGCCCGGCGTATTGCTCTCCCCGCTAATCGGCACGCTGGTTGACCGCTGGAACCGTCGCCGGATTATGATTGCCGCCGATGGGGCCGTTGCCCTGGCTACACTCGCCCTAATCGCCCTCTTCCTCCTCGGTGTGGTGCAAATCTGGCACATCTACCTGCTGATGTTCATCCGCGCTGTCGGCGGTGGCTTCCACCAATCCGCCTTGGGCGCCTCAATCGTCCTCATGGTTCCCAAAGAGCATCTGACGCGGGTACAGGGGATGAACCAGACGCTCAACGGTGGCCTGAATGTCCTCTCCGCCCCGCTCGGCGCGTTCTTGCTCGCTTTCCTGCCCATTCAGAGTATTCTGAGTATTGACGTCTTCACCGCCCTGCTGGCGATTATCATTATCCTCTTCATCCACATCCCCCAACCACAGCGGCAGATCGAGATCAGCGGCCGTACCTCGCTCTGGCAAGATATGAAGGAAGGATTGGATTATGTACGCGGCTGGCCTGCACTATTGATCATCCTGGTCATGGCGATGGTGATCAACTTTCTCTTCAACCCGGTGGCCGCTTTTATGCCCCTGCTCGTCACCGACCACTTTGACGGCGGGGCAATGGAGCTAGGGTGGCTAGAAGCTTCTTTCAGCGGTGGGATCATTATCGGTGGCATTGCCCTCAGCATTTGGGGCGGCTTCCGGCGGCGAGTTGTCACCGCCATGCTGGCGCTCATCGGCCTTGGTGCGGGCATGGGGTTGGTTGGTCTCGCTCCCGCCAATGCCTTCTGGCTGGCGTTGGCCGGTAGCATCTTCGCTGGATTTATGAACCCCATCGTCAACGGCTCTTTTGGCGCGGTGCTGCAAGCGTCCATTGCTCCAGAGATGCAAGGGCGGGTCTTCGCGCTGGTGATGAGCGGCGCAATGGCAATGGCTCCCCTGGGGTTGATCGTCGCCGGGCCGGTGGCGGAAGTGGCAGGGGTGCGGCCGTGGTTCTGGATTGCTGGCGGCGTTTGCATATTGATGGCAGCCGTTAGTTTTCTGATTCCCTCGGTGATGGGCTTCGAGGAACGGCCGCCGGTGGATGTTGATGGTCAATTGCCAGTAGAAAGCACTCAGTTGGCGGTAGACAGTGGGCCGTAGTCAGTTAAAATAAACCTATGAGTTCTTGACTTGAGACAAGGCCTCAGAGGTTTTGGATTCGATGGAATTATCAACCGCGCTATTGGAAACGTTGCGTAATGCTCAGTATGTCGTTGTCTCCACGGGGGCCGGGGTCTCGGCCGAAAGCGGCATCCCCACCTTCCGCGATGCCCAAACAGGACTTTGGGCCAAATATGACCCGCAGCAACTGGCTACCCCGCAAGCCTTCCGTCGTAACCCGCGCCTGGTTTGGGAGTGGTACGCCTGGCGGCGAGAGCTGATCGGCCGCGCTCGCCCCAACCCCGGCCACACGGCCGTCGCCCAGCTAGAACAACTCGTCCCTCGCTTCACCTTGATCACGCAAAATATTGACAATCTCCACGCGGCCGCTGGCAGCCAAAGCATCATCGAGCTACACGGCAACATTGAACGCAACAAATGCTTTGATGAAAATATCGTGATCGAAAAATGGGAGGAGACGGAAGAAGTACCGCCCCGTTGCCCGCGCTGTGGCGGTCTGCTGCGGCCCGATGTGGTCTGGTTTGGGGAAGGCTTGCCCCCCGACGCGCTGCAAGCCGCTTTTACAGCCGCCCAAAGCTGCGACCTCTTTTTCTCCATCGGCACCTCAGGGCTGGTACAACCTGCCGCCCAACTGCCACTGGAAGCGGCCGCTTCCGGCGCGACAACCGTTGAAATCAACCCTCAACCGACACCGCTCTCCCCCTACATGGATTACCGCCTGGAAGGGGCCTCCGGCGAAATCCTTCCGGCGTTGTTGGCGGCCGCTTGGCCGCTCTGTTAACTTAACTTCCACTGCTCTCTTTCTCCCCTGCTCCTCTCCCCAACACCCAACCTCTGTGCTAAATAGCGGGTAAACAGCATCAGCCGGTTGCGAACAGAACGGCCGTCAATCGGGATTGTTCCCTCTCCTTGCCAGATCGCCCAAAAGGTTTCGACAACGATGGTTTCGGCCGCTGCTGAATTTCCCAATACAACCATTGCCACCGCCAGAACGGCCGCGGCATAACGATCATATAACGCCGCCAACGCTCTGGCATCGTGCAATCCAATTTGTGCCAGCAGTACTTCGTCACTCAATCCATCGTAGTCCATGCCTACAGGATAGGCACATCACCGCCCCCCTTCCAGACCAGAAACTATTCAATTCCTGTTCACTACAACTCCGTAGCGACAATCCTCCGGATTGTCCGAGTGACACGACAATCCGGAGGATTGTCGCTACGCTCCTAGACTCAACAACAGGAGCTGGGCGACGACGATCTTGGTAATCGTCGCCACCGGGAAGACCAGCGCATAGCCGACGTTGGGCAACTCATTGTCGGCTTGCTCCAGGGCGAAGCCAAGCACCGCCGGTTGGGTTTGCAAACCAGCCACCATGCCCGTTAGCAAGCCGAAGGGGATTTTCAACAGCCGATAGCCAACCAGCATCGCCAGCAGCCCCGTCCCCATCGTCACCAATGCAGCGGCCGCGAACAACAATATCCCGCCACTCTCCGTGAAGGTGGTCACAAAGGTATAGCCGGAACGCACGCCAATAGCGGCCAAAAGCATGATCAGACCGATCTGGCGCAATGTCAAATTGGCGCTATAGGGAATCGTCCACACCACCGGCCCTGTGCGGCGCAACGCCCCCAATATCAGGCCAACAATCAACGGCCCACCAGCAAACCCCAGGCGAATCACAATCCCATTGGGCAGCGGAATTGGAATCGCACCCAGCAGCAATCCTAAGATCAGGCCCAAATTGAGCGAGAGCAGATTAACCTCACTCAGCGCCTTGTAGGAGTCGCCAAAGAAGCGGGAGAGCGCAGGCAAGTTGTTACGGTGGGCAATGACCCGCGCCCGATCACCTAACTCCAATACCATATCCGCATGGGCCAGTAGGTCAATATCCCCCTGGCGCACGCGCGTCACCAACGCCCCAAAATCCTGCGGTAGCCGCAGATCAGCCAAACGCCTGCCAGCGATCGCCGGGTTGGAGACAAAGACGCGGCGAAAGTCATACTCGCTGCGATCCAGCCCAAGTTGTGTTTCCGACTCCTCGCCGAGAAAGGCGACCACGGCCGTCACCGTTTCCGGCATCCCCACCACATTTAATAGATCGCCGATTTCCAATGTGGTGTCCCCGCTCATCAAGCGTAGCCCACCATTGCGGTGCAGTCGTGTGAAAATCAACTCGCTGCCAAATCGCTGCCGCAGGTCGCGTGCGCTCAGGCCAACGGCCGCCGGCTGAGTCACCTTCGCCGTACGCAGATATATCTCCTGCTCCACCGCTTGGAAATGGGGTAACTGCCTCGCTTCCTGGAGGTAGTCAATGCGAAACAATCGTTGCATAATAAATATGGTCAGCAACATCCCCAACACCCCGGCCGGATAGGCAATCGAATAGCCGATCACCGGCTCCGTCTGCGCCGCCGGATTGATCCGTCCCGCCACCTCAATCAACCCCGCCAGCGCCGGTGTGCTGGTCATGCTCCCGGCAAAAAGACCGGCAGCCACGGCTGCCTCCAAATCAAGCACCACCCAGGCAACGGCCGTCAGCCCAGCCGTTGCTAACAGAATCACCACCGCAAACAAGTTGTCGCGTAACCCTTTGCGGCGGAAGGAAGCAAAAAAACCGGCCCCACTGGCCAAACCGATGGTATAGACAAAAATGATCAACCCCAAATCGAGGATAATTTGTGGCATTCCCAGGCGTGGGTCGAGCGCACCAAAGGCGAGGCCGACAAAGAGAACGGCCGCAACGCCCAAACTAACCCCCTTGACGCGCACGCTGCCGAGGAGGAACCCCAGCCCGGAAACAAGGAATAGCAGGAGGAGCGGGTTTTCAATCAGGAAATCAATCATTGGTAGCCACTTTGATGAACGGTGCTGCTTCTTTGGGTTGTTGTGTAGCCTGGACAATCCAGAGGATTGTCGCTACGGCGTTGTCGCTACGGCGTTGTCGCTACAGCGTTGTCGCTACAGCGTTGTCGCTATGACGATACCGTAAACCTTATTATGTCTCAACGAGGAAAGATCACCAACCGTTGAATATTGGCCTGATGCTTTAGCATCCACTTATCTACAGCAAATATCTACCAGTTGATATAAATTATGTTAACCTGTTTCAACAGCTGGCGAATTTAAGCGAATTTAGTTTCAATCCTATCCATTCGGCTATAATCGTATCGCTCAAGGAGAACTCATCGCTATGGAACAACTGTTAGACGCCTCAGCCGCTACCATCGCTGCCGCCATCCGCAGCCGACAGGTATCAGCCACCGATCTCATGCTAGGTTATCTTGCTCGCATCCAGGCCGTAAATCCAAAACTGAATGCTATTGTACAGATCGCCGCCGACCAGGCCCTGGCCGCGGCCGAATTAGCCGATGTCGCCTTGGCGCGTGGCGAGCGGATTGGCCCGCTTCATGGCGTGCCGATGACGATCAAAGACTCGTTTGATACCGCCGGAGTCGTTAGCTCCTGGGGGACCGTGGGCCGCACAGGGCATGTTCCAACCCAAGACGCCACTGTCGTCGCTCGTTTACGCGCGGCCGGAGCGATTCTCGTCGGCAAGACCAATACGCCCGAATTTACCTATGCCTTTGAGACAAACAATCCCGTCTACGGCCGCACCTACAATCCCTACAACCTGGACCGCACTCCCGGCGGTAGCAGTGGCGGGGCGGCAGCGGCCGTTGCCGCTGCTATCATCCCGTTCGACATCGGTACCGACACCGGCGGCAGCATCCGCGTTCCATCGCACATGTGCGGCACTACTGGGATCAAGCCCACTGCCGGACGTGTGCCGCGCACTGGACATGCCGTTCCACCCGGCAGTGTCGTTGATTCATTAACTCAGGCCGGGCCGATGGCGCGTTATGTTGAGGATTTGGCGCTGATCCTGCCGATCATTGCTGGGCCGGACGGCTGCGACCCCTTCATCCATCCTGTGCCACTGGGTGACTGGAAATCCGTCAACCTATCCGGCCTGCGTGCCGCCTACTACACCGACAACGGCATCATGACCCCCTCGGCCGAGATTGCCGCTACCGTCGAAGCGGCGGCCGATGCGCTGGCGCTGACTGGTATGGTGATGGTTGAGGAACGGCCGCCAGGGATCGAAGAAACACTCGACATCCTTTCTCTGCTCTATCGCGGCTGGGATGGTGGGGCAATGGTGCGCTTGCTGCTGGCAACGGCCGCGACACCGCCGGAAAAATCTTCCCTGGTGCGTTACCTTGACGGCGCACAGCTCGCCGGAAACGAGGTCGCGCTATTGCTTGACCGCTGGGATCAATTTCGCTTGCGACTGCTATCGTGGATGAATAGTTACGATCTGATCATCGCCCCCCCGGCTGCCTTCACTGCTATTCGCCAGGGGGAGTTCCTGGAAAAGTATGCCGGATTCAGCTATACGATGACCTATAACCTGACCGGCTGGCCGGGGGCAGTGGTGCGTTGTGGCACAGCGGCCGACGGGCTACCCATCGGCGTGCAAGCCGTCGCCCGCCCCTGGCGTGAAGATGTTGCCATCGCCGCCGTCCACTATTTGGAAACGGTGTTCGGAGGGTGGCAGCGGCCGCCGGTGCTGGATGAAGCTTTTCCAGTAAGCAGTAGACAGTAGAAGGACAAACTGCCTACTTTCCATTGTCAACTGCTTACTGACCTAAGGGGGTGTTCCCGCATCGGCCGGAATTGGTGTGCCGAGGGGTAGTCGGTCAATCTCCATGCAGGACGTAATCACCACATCTTCCCATACATACCCTTCGGCTTCAAAGGTGGGGATGTCCTTGATCCAGCGTTTACGGCCGTCTTCCAACGCATAGACATGGGGACTGGTCGGGCATTTGAGCAAGAGGTGGATCGGCCGTCCTTCCTCAAACTCGGCCAAAAAGCTATCCTCAACCTCGTGCACTTGTTCCCAATGGTAGCCAAATCGCTGAAAGGCATCGAGGCTGGAGATCCAGCGCAACTGGTTGTTTTCCAGCACATAGATTTTTTCACCGCTGCCCTTTAGCACCAGCCCATCGTGAATGATCAGCGCTGCCTCATCGGGCATTGCTCGCGCCAGTGACGTGCCGAAGCGATTGAAGGGGATGTTGACGATGATCAGCAACAAGGCCAGGATCATCGCCAGACGGCCGAGCATCCGCCCTAATCCGACCGGCGGCAGCGGTTCTGGTAATAACACTTCGTCCTCTTCCAGCTCATCAACTACCACACCACCAACAGCGATGTCGCCAGCTTCGTCAACTGATTCTGATATGCCCATTGGCGGCGATTCAGCCACTACCACTGCCTCTGCTTCTGGCTGTTTGGCCGCGGCCGTCTCCATCTTGCTTTGCCACCCGGCCGCGTCAACCGCCTCGGCCACCACTTCTTCGGCCGCTTCCGGGGTAACCCCGTTGGCTGCCATCAAATCGCCAGCGGCCGCCCGCGCTCGTTGTCGTTCCACCAGAGCATCCAGCAACAGGTCCAATATTTGGTCGGTCACATTTGTTTTTTCGTCCATCCGACCTCCCTAACGCACAATAAAGAAGCCAAGCACCTCACCCAGGCTGGCGAAGATGTTGGTGTAAAAGTTGCCACCCAACTGGCGAAACGGCTCGAAGGGGATGCTCGGCGCGCCAACAAACGGCCGGATCGTCCAGGCCAACTGGCTGCCGACAAAGGCGTAGAGGATCATCCACAGTTGCAGGACGCGCCGCCGTCCCCTTTCGTTGGCTCGTTCGTCACCGCGGCCGCCCATCGCCACAATCCGCATCCCCTGCGCCAGAAACAGCACACCCATCAGCCCGGAAATGGCAAAGACGCCGACATTGAGCAGCTTAAAGAACTGGTATTGGCTGGTGGTTAGCAGAAAGAAGAGCGTGACCGGGGCGAAGCTGAGCAACAACACGGCCGTCACTACAATCGCCGTCATGATCAACGCCACATTTTGGGTCAGGCTCTGGTTGGAGCCAAAGAGAATGTTGAAGAAGTAGAGCGTGGGGGCACAGACAAAGAGCGTGACCAGAAACAACACCGGCAGCTTGGCGGCCGAACTGAGTGCTTGCCACAAACTGTGGCTCGACCCCATCACCGCCCCATACAGCGCCAGAAATGCTATGCTGGAAATGAGCATTGCCCGTATCTTCCCCTGCAAATCCACACCATCGCGGATTTCATGGAAAAAGTGCAACCGATTTCGCAAAATCTGTTCAATAATCGCCAGGTCTTTCATAGTTCCTCTTTTTGTTTAGAGAATTGGAGAATTGGAGACTAGAGATTGAGAGACTGGGAGACTAAAAGCCTATCCACTCTCCACTCCCCACTCCCCACTCGTCACTCTCCACTCACTCACCAGCGGTTGGCGACGGGGAAGAGGACGAAAACAAGGGTTAAGGTCCAAAAGATTCCCCAACCAACGAGGGCATAACGCCAGCGGCGGAATTGTAGGAATGGGATGAGCAAGGCAGCGGCCGCCACCGCCCAAAAGGTGGGACGCAACAACAATAGATGAATGGCCTCGGCCGACAGTTGCCAACCGGCGGCCGTCCCATCTGGGGCAAAGACGAGCCAGCGCATGAGCAACGCCAGCAACACCGGCAAGGCACAGGCAATGATCGCATCGGCCGATTCCCAGGGCGCGTGGACTTCCTGCAATTGGCTTCCCACCTTGTCATAGCCCAACGCTTCGGCCGCCTTCAAGATTGCCACTTCCTCGTCCTGCCCCTTCGCCCGTGCTGCTTCGGCCGCGTCCTCCAGATGCCCACGCAACTCATCCAGCAGTTCGCGCTTCGTCTCACCGCTCAAATCAAGCTGCTTCTCAATCTGCTTCAACACCTTCTCAACCATCTTCATCCGTCTCTCAGTCTCTCAGTCTCTAATCTCTCAATCTCCAATCTCAAGAAATCATCCCCTGCATCACCGCCATAAAATTCTGCCACTCGGCCGTTTGCTCGCGCAGCACCTTGCTCCCCTTCTCCGTCAACGAGTAATATTTACGCCGCCGTGCCTCTCCCGCCGCCTGCCAACGGCTGCTGACCAGCCCATCCTTCTCCATCCGGTGCAAGGTGGGATAGAGCAAACCCTCTTTCATTTCAAAATACCCCTTGCTGCGTTGCTCCAACTCCTGGCTGATCTGGTAGCCATACATCGGTTCATCGGCCAACAGGCTAAGGATCAATAGTTCGGTGCTGCCTTTTCTGATTTGATCGCGCAGTGACATCGGTTTGCCTCGATACATAATTTACTAATGCATAAGCAATTTAGTGCAAACGGCCGCATTTGTCAAGGAGTAAAATAACAGCCGTAGGGATAACGTAGGTAGCGTAGGCAAAAAAAAGCCGGACGAGAGATAAATCTCTTCATCCGGCTATAGTAGATTAGGCTTTTATCCTCTAAGTAAGCTTCGGAAAGTTTCTTGAGAACAGAAACCGGGTTTCTTAGCTTTTACTAGACAATCCTATTGCTCGATAGAAACCCGGTTTCTAAACATACTTTCCGTCAATCACTTAGCAGATAGGAATGGGAAGAGGAAGAGAACACCAATCACTGACATAAAACACATGCAGACCGTCTACGAACTCAGTGAGATCCTCATCCGCCGCACTAAAATCCGGGCCAAAGAATTGTTCACCATCATACAGATATACGTCTGAATGACCCCCCAATGCCTCATCCAATGCAAAGGCGCCTGGTGTGGTGAAGATTACCTCATAAGGGCTGGGGCTAATTAGCGAAAGGCTGTCCAGATAATTCTTAGACATCTCCTTCTCTCGGCCGTCGAAAAATTTAGACCACAAACCGGCCGTGTCCTCGCCCAGGTTAGTCGCACAGAATAGGAGTACGTCAGACCCATCGCCAGTCAGTTTACCTGCCCCACCGGTAAACTTCGCCGGGATGCTATATTGGCCTAAGGTACTGATACCCAGGACGGCCATGCAGTCATCCATTGGGAATGGAAAGACCTCCAAGCCATCAATCTTTTCACCAACCGTGCTGAGGCCAACATCCGAACCATCAAAAAACAGTTCATAGCTATAGCTGGCACTGGGGCTGATGATCTCGGTGAATTTAATCACGTCCTGACCCATTACGGCCCCCACACCATCCACCTTGACCTTATTCTGATAAAAGCTGATGTAGATTTCGCGCGTATCAGTGATTGGTTGCCAAACAGAGAAGGCCTCAATATCATGCTTGCCTGGTTGCAATCCATATTCGCTGCCATCAAAGTACAGTTCCCAGACCGTGCCAAAAAAGCTCAATATATCTTCAGCCCCGAACTCCACACCGTCAACGGTTCCGGGCGTATCGGTCGAGGCAAACAATGCGGTAGGGGTCGCACAAGCTGCGATGATAGGGCTGGCAAGCAGGAACATTGCGGCAATGACTGCCAGCGGAAGTAAAGGGCGATAACGTCTTCTGTAAAACATCTTTGCTCCAACTGTAGAAACCAGATTCAGGCAACTTCGTTGCCTGAACCCAGTTTCCGATCATTTACGGCCGACGGCCGTATATGCTAACTAACCGATTAACCAGCTCCATCTATTTCTTCTAGACACTCTTCATCACAGAAAGCACCGAAGTGTAATCCATCAACATAGGCATCCAGCCCTATTTTTTGAAAGTCAATTTCTGGGCCAACAAATCCGTCGTTATAGCCATATACCGCTGAATGACCGCCAAAGGCATCATCTACAGCAAAGGGACCGGGCGTTGTAAAAGTAAAGAACACCTCAGCATAGCCAGCCAGGCTATCAATGTAATTCTTAGGCATGCCCGCTTCCTGCCCGTTGAAAATGCCCACCCAGAAGCCGGCCGTATCCTCGCCCAAATTGGTAGCACAAAATGCCAACACATCCGAGCCATCGCCGGTTAACTTGCCTGCTCCATCGGTGAACTTGGCTGGAATAGCATAGGCTCCCAAAGTGCTGATGAACAGGACTGCCTGGCACGGCAAAACAGGACCTGACCCTATTTCTTCGGTTATGAAATCCAAAGTTTCCTCATCCCAGATATCCAACCCATCAATCTTCTCGCCGACGGTGCTAAGGCCAACATCGGAACCATCAAAATAGCGAGAATAGGTATAGCTTTGGCTGGGGCTGATCGTTTCGGTAAACTTAACGACATCCTGACCCATCACTTGGCCCAGTCCATTTACCTTCACCTTATTTTGGTAAAAACTAAGATAGATGGTGCGACTGTCGCTATCTAGTGTATCGGTAAATATATATGGTATCGAGAAGGCTTCAATATCGTGCTTGCCTGTTTGCAAATCGTACTCACTGCCATCAAAGAACATA
Source organism: uncultured Ardenticatenaceae bacterium (assembly GCA_964410625.1). GTDB lineage: Bacteria > Chloroflexota > Anaerolineae > Promineifilales > Promineifilaceae > CAYPHY01. The sequence goes on from CAYPHY010000004.1 coordinate 107,976, forward strand.
AACCAATCTTCAACTTCATAAATGCCGATAATGTCCTCCGGATTGAAATCCACACCGTCTACCGATCCAGACGTATCAGTTGAGACGAGGACGGCTAGAAGGTCAGCGCAAGCGGTTGCCATGGGAACTATCAGAAAGAGGCTGATAATGGTCATTACAACCAGTGGCCGGGAACGTTTGTTTTGAAACATGTTTTCCTCCATAAGGGTTTGCAGGGTTGCCAATTGTTAGTTGTTATTAATTGCCACCCATAGATATATGCTCATAGTCATATGACCATAGGTATATGAACGACAATAAACGAGCGCCAATGCACTTCACGATGCTGTGTTGCTGGAAACGGTGATATGGGAAAATGCTTGGGATGAGATTGCTGGTTAAGACGACGCAGCCCCAACCCAGAAGTGAACATAGGTTGTCCTCCCATAGAAAAACACAAACCCCAAGAAAAGGTAAAAAATTCTGAAAGAAGTAAGTGCTTCTCCAATATCATGGTCTTAAAAACCTATGTGTGTAACACAAGTAATAGACCGAAACTCATCGTCCTGCTTATCGATAAATCCTCAGAGGTAGGATTATATCACCGATAAGCAAAAAACCGACTGTGTAATTGTACACAGCCGGTCTTACAGAAATAATTACGGCCGTCGGCCGTACTCGCCAACAGTTCTAATCATCTATCTCATCAATACAATCTTCGTCACAGAAGTGAGCGACATGTAATGCGTCAACAAATGCATCCAACCCATGCTCCGATGCGCTAAACTCTGGGCCACTGAACTCATCACTATCAAATACATAGACCTCTGAATGACCGCCAGCCGCATTCTCCAAAACGAAGTCACCGGGAGTCGTAAAGAAGAAAAAGGAATCAAGGAATGAGCCAGCAAGACTGTCAATGTAATTCTTGGGCATACCGGCAGCTTTGCCCTTGAAGGCAGTAAACCAAAAACCGGCCGTGTCCTCGCCCAGGTTGGTGGCACAGAATAACAATACATCTGAACCGTCGCCAGTCAGCCTGCCAGCGCCATCCGTAAACTTCGCGGGAATGCTATAAGCCCCCAACGTGCTGATTGAAAGGATGGCTGGACATTGGTCATCGGAAATGAATTCAGCAAATTCACCGTCCAAAACGTCCAATGCATCAATCTTCTCGCCAACGGTGCTGAGGCCCACATCCGACCCATCAAAGTAACGTGAATAGCTATAGCTTGAACTAGGGCTAAGCGTTTCGGTAAACTTGATGATGTCTTGGCCCATCACCTGCCCCAGGCCATTAACCTTTACCTTGTTTTGATGGAAGCTGATGAAAATGGTGCGACTGTCGCTATCGAGGGTTTCACTGTATACAGTTGGAAGCGAGAAGGCTTCAATATCGTGCTTGCCGGTCTGCAATTCGTGTTGACTGCCATCAAAAAACAAAGACCACTCTTCGCCCTCAACATCATAAGCCAGGATGTCCTCTGGGCCAAATTCAATGCCATCCACTATCCCGGCCGTATCGGTTGAGACAAGAGCATTCAGGATTTCGGAGCAAGCCGTGGCAAAAGGGACAACCAAAAAGAGACTGATGATCGTCAGCAAGAGCAATGGGCGAGAACGTTTCATTTGAGTCATATTTTCCTCCGTATGTGTATGTAGGTACTGGTCATAGTATGTTCGCCTGCCACAAAAACATGAACTCCAAAAAAGAAGGTAAAAATCCCAACGGAAGTATGTGCTCTCCACTGACTTAGGGCATAAACCTCTATGCAGCAAAGCCTAATTGACAAGGTAGGTAAGTGGTTTTCTTCCTATTCGCGGACCCGATGAAACAAGTAATTGCACCAGCCACAAAAAAAACCGGCTATGTAATCATACATAGCCGGTCTTGATAGGCTCGTTGGCAAGTGTAAGTCATCAACTACATTAACGACGTCGGTAAAAGTGCTGGCTTTGTGATAAGTGATCGGCCGACTGCCCCATAAACTCATCCACAGGCCCAGCAAATGCCAGCCCATCAATAGCGGCCGAAAGCCCCTTAGCCGAGCCATCAAACCAGAGCGAGAAATTACATTGGGTCAATTCGCCGAGGCTAATCGGTTCGCAAAGTAAAATATCTGAACCATCTCCGCTGGCTCCGGAGACCTGGAAGGTACCACGTGTTGTTAGATAAACGGCATTGCCGCCAGGGTGTGCCCAGACGCCATCAATGTCCTCACCGCCTACTGTCATCGCCACATCAGAACCATCAAACCACATTTCCCAGGTGCCATTGGAGAAATCCCCTGGCTGGCTCGTTGTCAGCATGATGATGTCCTGCGCGTCACCGGAGAGGGTTGGCCCAGTGGTGCTAACCTTGAATCCACCATGGGTGCTGACCAGCAAGCGGCCGTCTGGGGCAAACCCCAGCGCATCAATCGCCTCGGCGTTGGTTCCCAAAAAGAGATCGGGGCCACGCAGCAGCACTTCATAGCGGCCGCTGGTCTCCTCGCCCAACGAATCGGGGATGAAGCGCACCACGTCATAAAACTTCACCGCCCCCACATCAGGGAGCGTTCTGTTTTCCGTGAAGCTGAGCAAGATCGAGCCATCTTGCAACAGCGCGAAATCGCCCACATTAGCCCCTGCCAATCCGACATCCGAGCCATCAAAAACCTTCGTCCAATTTGTCCCGTCGTAGGCCACAATATCTTCCGGCCCGAAGCTAACCCCACCGACACTACCAGAAGCGGCCAGCGTGAGATAAAGCACATCGCCGGGTGGCGCAGGCAAAATAACGGCCGTTGATGCAGGTGTTGGTGTTGATGTTGGTTCAGGAACGGCCGTGGCCATCGCCAGTGATGTGGCGGTCGCCGTTGGAGAGTTGACGGCCGTTGCCGTCGCTGTGGGCGTTCCCGGCTCCACGGTGGCCGTATGGCTCGGTGTCGCAGTTGCGGTTGGCGAGGCAGCCGGCACATTGGTATTGGTCGCTGTCGGGGTCGCCGTGTTGGCAACTACTGTTGCTGTATTTGTCGGTGAGGGGCTGGGTTGAGGCATGGGTGACTGATCGTCAGGCAAACTGGCGCGTACAAAGCCATCAATCACGGCCGACACGCCATTGTCCGAACCATCAAACCACATCGAGAAGGTGCAGGTGGTTGGATCACCGAGTGCATTTGTCTCGCACCGTATGATGTCCGAACCCGTGGCCGTCACGCCTGGCACTTGCACGCTACCCCGCGTGGTCAGATACACATCATTCGTAGCCGGATCAATCCAGGCCCCGTCAATGTCCTCCGCGCCCAACGTCATTGCCACATCCGAGCCATCAAAGATGATGTCCCACGTACCGCTGGAGTAGTCGTTCGGCTGTCCTGTAGTCAGCACGAGCAGGTCTTGTGGTTTGCCGTTCAGTGCGGCCGTTGCCGAGCGGACCTTATATCCACCATTGGTGCTGATCACCAAACGGCCGTCTGGCGCAAACCCCACCGCATCAATCGCTTCCGCTTTCGTACCCAGGAAGGCGTTTGGTCCATCCAAGAAGCGTTCAAAATGACCGCTCGTGTCCGTCCCCGTCGTTTGCGGTACAAAACGAACAATATCGTTATAAGTCACCTTCCCAATACCAGGTAGTGTTACCGAGGCATTCGTAAAGGTCAACAGGATTGACCCATCACTCAACAGGGCAAAGTCGCCTATGTTGGTATTGTTCAAGCCTACATCCGAACCATCAAAGTACATTGACCAGGCAGTGCCATTCTTCAGAAGGATGTCCTCTTTATTAAACGACACGCCACCAATATTACCCGCACCGGTGAAGGTTAAATAGAGTCCATCCCCTGGCGCGGCGGGCAGTACAGGCGCGGGGGTGGAAGTCGCCGTTGCGGTCGGCGAAGGCGTCCTGGAGGGCGTTGGCGTATGGGTCGCCGTCGCCGTTGCCGTGTTGGTTGGTGTTAGCGTGTTGGTCGCCGTCGCGGATGGGGTGAAGGTCGCCGTCGGTTCATGAGTATTTGTTGGTGTCGGGGTATCTGTTGGCGGCAATGGCGTCGTTGTATGGGTCGGCGTCAATGTATTCGTTGGTGTCGAGCTAGGCGTAAAAGTTGCCGTCGGCGAGCTAGTACTCGTTGGCGTGCTGGTGTTCACTGGCGTGCCGGTACTTGTCGCAGTCCCGGTGGCTGTCGGAGGTGCTGAAGTGGCGGTATTGGTTGGCGTAGCGGATGGGGTGAAGGTCGCCGTTGGCGATGGATCGGGGACTGGCGGGCCACTGGCATAACCAGCTCGTGCAAAGCCATCAATCACGGCCGACACCCCATTGGCCGAACCATCAAACCACATGGAGAAATTGCAATGAGTTGGATCACTGAGGGCGGACGTCTCGCAGACAACAATATCAGACCCCGTTGCGGTTAGACCACTCACCTGGAGGCTACCCCGTGTGGTCAGATATACATCGTTTGTGCTGGGGTCAACCCAAACACCGTCAATGTCCTCCGCTCCCACCGTCATCGCCACATCCGAGCCGTCAAAGACAATGTCCCATGTCCCGCTGGAATAATCATTTGGATGGCCGGTCGTCAGAATGATCAGGTCTTGCGGCTTGCCCTCCAATATATCAATTGCCGAGCGCACCTTGAAGCCGCCATTGGTGCTGAGTAGCAGACGGCCGTCGGGCGCAAAGCCAATGGCGTCAATCGCTTCGGCCTTCGTTCCCAGGAAGGCGTTTGGCCCAAGGAAGAACACCTCAAAATGACCACTGGTGTCCGCTCCCAACGTTAGCGGCACAAAGCGAACAATATCGTTATAAGTCACCTTCCCGATTCCTGGTAGTGTTACCGAGGCGTTCGTAAAGGTCAACAGGATTGACTCATCATCCAACAAAACAAAGTCGCCGATGTTGGTATTGTTCAAGCCCACATCTGAACCATCAAAGTACATAGACCAGGCGGTGCCATTCTTCAACACAATATCTTCTTTGTTAAACGCAACACCGCCAACCGTCCCAGAGCCGGTGAAGGTCAGATATAACTCATTACCAGGCGGGGCGGGCAGCACAGGGACCGGCGTGGAAGTAGGCGTCGGTGTTAGGGTGGGCGTGCTGGTTGATGTCGGCGTTTGAGTAGCCGTTGCCGTCGCCGTATTGGTCGGCGTCAGTGTGTTGGTTGGCGTGGAGGAAGGCGTAAAGGTCGCCGTTGGCGTGTGCGTACTCGTCGGTGTTTGCGTATTCGTCGGCGTTGGCGTCTCCGTCGGCGGCACAGGGGTAGAGGTACTCGTCGGCGTCAACGTGTGCGTCGGTGTAGCCGATGGCGTAGAAGTCGCCGTCGGCGTGTGTGTATCCGTTGGGGTCGGCGTATCCGTCGGCGTTAGCGTAATCGTCGGCGTCGAAGAGGGGGTCGCCGTTGGCGATGGGGTCAATGTATCGGTTGGAGTGGGCGTGTATGATGCCGTCGGCGTGAGCGAGGGTGTCAAGGTTGCCGTTGGCGTCAAGGTTGCCGTCGGAGTTAATGTCGCTGTTGGGGTTATAGACGGCGTCATCGTCATCGTTGGTGTGAGCGTAGGTGTCGCCGTAAAGGTTGGCGTGGCGGTTGCCGTCGCCGTTGCTGTGGCGGTCGCCGTCGCGGTGGCCGTATTTGTCGGGGTTGGCGTAGGTGTCGGCGGTGGCACACTGTTTAGCGACTGATCATCATAAATCAGTTCGTCGATGCAGAATCGGCCGGAGTGACCACCAACCACGCCCAGCAAACCAAAGTCCGCCCGATTGAGCAAGGGGTAGCTGGAGAGGTCCAGCCGTTCCACATAAGGCACGCCATCAATCCACATCACCACTTCATTGGTGTTTTGGTCCCACAACGTCTCCACCTGGAAGAAACCATTGCTGGGGATCGGCCGCCAGGGGAAAGATGCCCCATTCGGCTGGTAACGCATATACAGCTGCCCATTCTGCCTGGTCAATTGCAAGGCAGCAACGACCACCAACGCATTATCACGGTTGTCGTTGTAATGGCGCAGCAGATCGATCTGTGTCCCTTCATTCAAACTCAACTGCGCGAAGTTAAGGTAAAGCCTGCTGGACAGGACATTGGTTGTCCCCCAATTCGGCCGAATCTGCGACTGGTAGCTCATCTCATTTCGCGCTCCACCAGCGCGAATCTCTAAACCGGCCCCATCCACTCCACAGGCGTCAGTCAACTGGTTCGCCTCGGTCAATGTGGTGGCGACATAATTGTAATTGTGAATCGTCGGCCGCCAGCTATTCAGCGAAAAGCGGCCATGATTCAGGTTGGTGCAATTAAAGCGATCATGGAAAAAGAGATCGGCATCCGGCTTTACCGGCTCCTCCGGCACATTTCCGGCCAGGAAACGGTCAATGATGTTCTTTGTCACCCGGCTCACATCCGGGTCATTCAGCCCCAATGCCCAGCCTGTTGTATTGCCATTAAAGGCCGCGCCTCCTCCCGGAACGGTGTATATACCCATTACGGCGAAGGTATTCAGCGACCGGATTTGGCTATACATTGGGGCGATGCCGAGCAATGTATAGTTAGCCGGCGTACCCGTATTGCCAGGGGAGCCGAGAATAGTATAGCCATCGGCCGCGCAATTAAAGGGCATCCCGTCCGACTCCTTATCATGGATCATCGTCGTTGCGCTGTTCGTCAGGCCAAATACATCATTTTCGTTTAGGCCAGTCCCATCAAATATCCAGTGGTCGGCGTTCATCACCCAATAGCCGCCATAGCCACCGCTAAAGTTGCCGCTGGGATAGCCACCAAAGGGCCAATGGACGCCGGTAATCGAAAAGGAGGAATCATAAATGGGATGCTCCCAATTCATGTCCGTCGCCCCTTGCTGGGTTTGCACAGGGTCTTTGCGCCATGCCTTATAGCCGACCATCGTGCGGCCGTCGTCCTCATAGCGTACCTGCCACCACATGGTGTTGCCGCTGAGGTTGACAAAACGGCCGCCATGGCTCAGAAACTGCTTCACCCGCTGGCGCATATCCCACGTCCAATATTCGCTATGCCCGGCGATAATCACAACCTCATACTGCTCCAACAGGTCAGGATGGAACTCCAGATCGTAGGTTGCTGCATACTCCAGCGTATACCCCTCGTTCTCGGCCCATTTAACGAACTTGTCTTCCCAGACGTAATATTGACCGGCCGAGTTCACAAACGGCCGGTTAAAGCTGACGCGCTCTGCCTGTTTATTGTTGCTGGAATTGAATCCGTAGAGCGACTTGCCGCCGAAATTATTATAGGCTTGATAGGTATTGACCGAGGAGAGAAATAGGATCGGGCTGGTCGAACCGGGGTTGTTCTCCCGCACCCAAAAAATCGCTTTCAGTGTGCTGGTTCGCGTGGGGATGTCCACCGTATAGACACCCGAAGGCCAATCCTCTGGGATATGAATCGTCGCCACTACCGGCCAGGTGCAACCTTTATCGTAACCACGATTACAGGAATATTGGCCGGTTGGCACATTTTCAATGGTCTGCATCAATTGCCGCGTCGGACCTTCGCGCCAGACAGTTAAGTTATAAGCGGAGGGATAGTTACTGGAAACATGCAGGCCAATGCTTTCTCCCTGCGCCACCGAAACCTGTGAGGTATATCCACCGAGATTCACATTAGGATCGGCGGCCGTCTGCTCCATTACAGCCTGTCCGCTATCACTGTAAGAGGGTGTGGATGATGCGGCAAAATCACTTGCGAGGGTAACAGGAAACGCCTCGGCCGCGCTATCCCCAACACCTTGTGACTGGCACGCGGCAAGCGTCAACGCTGTAATCGTGAGCGAGAGAGTGACAAGAATACGCAGACTTGAAAACTGTTTTCGCCAAAAACTCACAACCTTCCCAATTCCTTACCGATGAATCACACGAAACAAGCCCCAGTGTTTCGGCGAATGATTGATACCAATACTAAAAATAACCGGTCTCAAAGAGTAACCGACTACGGAAGTATAGTCTTACTAACTTACAGCCTTCATTAAGAACCCATCCTGAGAGAAGTCCTCCCTATCCCATCCGTATAAATATATCCCATACATATACACCAGCGGACAGCACTCATTATAATGAACGATATAGACTTTAATGCGACAAAACAAACGAGCAACAATACCTATAAACCTACAAGCCACAGGTGCAAACAGATTTTACCCGTTTGAATATTGTTGTTTCCTTGAGGAGTAGTGAAAATGCGAGCTATATTTGCAGGATTTAAAGAAGAGCGAACCGCGCAACAAGTTATTGAGCATCTGGCGGCCGAAGGTGTTCCCCAAGAGGATTTATCGTTGGTGACATCAGCCAAATCCCCCCTGGTCCAAGATTTACTCAACGAACCGGCCGAAGAAGAGACAGGGCAAGGAATGCTGATCGGCGGAGCGATTGGCACCTTGTTGGGGATGTTAGGTGGGGCGACGATGTTCACCATCACGGGCTTCGGCGAAGCCCTCGCTGGTGGGCTACTTTCCACAGTCATTGGCGGCACAATCGGCACCTATCTAGGCGGCATCTACGGCAACCGCGCCGCCACCGAAGACGAACTAAATGTGAAAGAAGCGCTGATGCAAGGCGATTTGCTGGTGATTGTCAAATTGAACGGGCACAACGAAGAGTCAATCGTTGATATTATTGAACAAAACGGCGCGGAATTTGTCGCCATCCATCAGATGGAAACACCACACTCGGCCGTTACAGAAGCAGGAGAAGCTTCCGGCGAGGAAATACTGCGGCCGAAAGCCTAGAAACTGCCTACCGATTACTGCCCACTATCTACTGCTTTAGGACCAGTGGGTTTGCGGCCGTTCCTGAAGCTCACCGTCTACAGAGATGTCTACCTTCTCATTATAAAAGGCCAGCAACCCTTTCAGTTTCGGCTGCTCAGGAATAGGCTCAGGATAATACCAGACGAGATCATTCAACACCTGCCCATTTGCTTTAACTGAGTAGTAAGAGGCTTCACCCTTATATGGGCATTGCGTATGGCTGTCGCTGGGAAGGAGTAAATCCATCCGCACATCTTCTTGGGGAATGTAATAGCGAGTGGGCAGGTTGGTCTCAAAGAGTAGCGACGGCCGTTTTGTATCCGCTACCGTCACCCCATCCACGACGACGCGCACATGGTGCGTGCTCTGAATCACATCCACCTGCGTATAGGGGTCACGGGCATGAACGAACACCTGCTCCGCTTCCTCATACCAGGCATCCATCTTGTTCCAACGAAAAGCAACGTAATCTCTCAGGGCTTCCCGTTCCCTTTCTGGCTCGGTATAGCTATAGGCTGCGTTTTCGGCCGTGCGGCCGTTAACAGAGACATTGTAGGTTGTACGGCCTCTGCTGCTACGGCCGCTCGGCTCTAAATACGCTTCGACCACATCCTTCCGCGGGAAAAAGTAAACCGGGATCACATTCTCATCCCAAACCAACAGCGCCCCCCGCGTATCTCCCACATATTCCCCACCAAACTCGACTCGCACCCAACGTGGACTGGCTTCACAACGGAAACCCTTAATTGGAACAACAATCTCATCGAACGATTGTAAATTTTCTCTAGACATATACCTTTCCAATATACGATATTTACATTTAAGCGATTCCCCGCATGAGATAATATCGATCACTTCTTAGCACCTTTGTGCTAAACATACTATACTTCACATCTAAGGTATACTATGCCAACAGTAACATTAGAGAGCAAACCCAGTATTTACTTTTCACCCAACCATGCTGATAAGTCTTGGAGACTTACAGAAAAAGTCATTGCAGTTATAGAAACAATATTGCAGAATTTACATAATACTTATACATTTTCCTCCGTGAAGGTTCCAAATTCAGTTGGAGATCTCACAGAAGTCGATATTGCCTTTTCACACCTACCTAATCCAACAGCAGCTTTTAGATTCGTTCAAGTTCGCGATAGAAGCAATGTTCAAGGTCGCCCGTGGATTGAACAGATTATAGGGCAACAGCATGTTCTAGGAATCAGTGAAGCAATAGCTGTATCAACAAATAGGTTCACACAAGAGGCTATTCGTCTCGCTTTTAACCAAGGCATCCAGGTTAGATTGCTTCACAATGAAACTGAGAGACAAATAAAAAAGTGGTTTGCACCTGACTACATTAGTGGAAATTCTCCACTAGCAGAAATAGAAGAATGCTCTGTGTGGGTAAAAATGGGGGAGCGGATTCAAGAATTTAAAGCGGATCGGCTAAAAGCTTCGCAACCAAACATACTGATCCCTACAGAAGTACCACATAAGTTTAAGGTGATTTCTCTTACGAGGGTATTTAACACTGATATTTTGAGAAACCATGACTATCGCGCCCAACTTCTATCTCAGATACCAAAAGATAACGGATCTCACAGAGCCACAACCATATGTCAGTATGATGAGCCTCGATTATTTATACAAGCCGAGGACTTACCTACAAACGTCAACGAGGGTAAGGGAGGAGTCTTCCCAATCGTTGCCATAGTATTTTGCTTTGTCATACGGCAACGCCAATTCAGAGCTACAGTTGATTATAGATACAAATATTTAGATGCAATAAATGACGAGGTTTTAGCAGAAGTAGTTATTGCTGGCTTTGAGATGGAAAATCAATACTATATTAGTCTTGTACGCCACTCTTGTGATGAAGCAAATTGCATGATAGGAGGAGCTTTTTTTCATTAAGCGTATTTATTATGACAGCTCTATACCTGATATATTGATAAGAGTAAATTGTAAGAGCACAGCAACTGCTTTACATGTAGAAGAAAAGCTATGAACAAGCCTCCAGAGACGAATTTGGAATATTTTGATTCTTTGACTGATGAGATGATAGACACCTCGGACATTCCGCCTCTATCGGATGAGTTCTTTGAGAAAGCAACCTGGCGAATGCCAAAAGTACCTATGACGGTCGCTATCAAGGTTGAACCAGAGATTTTAGAATGGTTTAAGGCACAAGGCGATGAATGGGAAAACCGTCTGGCTGCTGCACTTCGCATTTATGTAGCAGCACATAAGGATTTTGCTCACTAATATTGCCTTCGGGTTTCGGCCGACCGAACTCCGCCCTATTCCGAATTTGCATCAGGTTGATCAGGCGGCCATTAATCGACCGAACCACCCCCCGCCCGCCTCCACTTCTTCTCCGGCTTCATCGGTAGTTTGTGGCGGCGGATGCCGTCGTGTTGGTAGAGGGCGTTGGCCACGGCCGCGGCGGTCGGAACCAACCCAATCTCCCCCACGCCCTTCGCCCCATATGGCCCATAGGGGTCAGGGACTTCCACGCCGATAATTTCCATTTCCGGCATCTCTTTGGCGCGAAGGACGCCACAATTACGCAGGCGCGTGCTTTTCGGCCGTCCCCCCTCCATCACCAGCTCTTCGCTTACCGCATAGCCTAGCCCCATATGGATTGAACCCTCTAGTTGCCCTTCAAACAGCGTTGGGTTAAACACCTTCCCGGCGTCATGGGCGGCGATCACCTTCTCGATATTGCCTTGCTCGTCGAGGACAACCATTTGCGTCGCATAACTATAGGAATAATGGGTCTTAATCTCCTCCGTTTTCGCCGTTGGTTTGTTTGTCCAGTTGACCACCCACTCCCCTTCATACTGGCGGCCGACCAGCTCCGCCAGCGAATGGGTCTCCAGGTCGCGGCGTAGGGCAACAGCGGCGTTGATGATCGCATTACCGATCAGCGAGGTGGCGCGTGACGCGGTGGTCATTCCCGCATACTGTTCGGCGGCCGTATCCACCCGCACTTCAATGATCCGTGGATCAATCCCCGTCTCATTGCACAATGTCTGGATTGCCATCGTGTTCACGCCCTGCCCCATCTCCGTCCAGCCATGATCAACAATCACATGGTCCGGCGCGGCAATGGTGATCCGCACCATCGAGCCATCGGGCATCCCATTGCCAATGCCCGTGTTCTTCAAGCCACAGGCTAACCCTGCCTTCGGGTACTGCCGGAAGGCATCGTGAATCGCCAATAGCGTCTGCCGCACGCCCGTTCCCCCTTCCAGTCGCTGCCCTGTCGCCGTCACGTCACCATCTTGCAGCGCGTTGTCATAGCGGAATTGCCAGCGGTCGAAGCCCCCCTGCTCGCACAAATCATCAATACAGCTTTCCAATCCAAAGGCAGCCTGGTTGACGCCAAAGCCGCGCATCGCGCCGCAGGGGATGTTGTTGGTGTAAACGGCAATGGCCTCAATATCGGCCGCCGGGACATGGTAAGCCCCCGTCGCATGACCGGCCGACCGCTCCAGCACCTTCATCCCCACCGAAGCATACGCCCCGGTGTCGCCAACAAATTTGACCTTAACGAAGGTCAGGCGGCCGTCCTCGTCACAACCAACCGTATAATCCATCCAGATCGGATGCCGTTTCGGGTGCATCAAAATGGATTCATCTCGTGTCAAACGCACCTTCACCGGCTTGCCCAGCAGATGGGCCATCAACGCCGTATGCCCTTGCACCGACAGGTCTTCTTTGCCACCAAAGCCGCCACCATTGGGGACCAGCACCACACGCACCAGATCTTGCGGCAAGTCCAATAGCCGCGAGATTTGCGCCCGGTCCTCATACACCCCCTGGCTTTGCGAGAGGATTTGCACACCCACTTGACCGCTATGGCCGTTGCCTGTCGCCATCTCTTCTGGTAAGGCAATGGCGCACTCTGGCTCCATGAAGGCATGCTCGATCCGCTGTGTCTGATAGACGCCCTGGGAAATGTAGGCAGACTTCCGTTGCGCTTCTTCCAAATCACCACGCTTGAAGGCTGTCTGCGAGAGGATGTTGCCCTTGGGGTGAATCGGTGGGCTATCCGGCTGCATCGCCACATGGGGATCGGTCAGCGGCTCCAAGACCTCATATTCAATATCGATCAACGCCGCCGCTTGCCGGGCAATCGCCTCGGTCTCCGCCGCCACGCAAGCCAACACATCCCCCACATAGCGCGTCTCCTCGCCAACGGCGATCATCAGCGGCCAGTCAGGGATAATGAGACCGATGTACCGTTCGCCGGGGATGTCGGCCGCCGTAAACACCCGCAACACGCCGGGCAACGCCTCGGCCGCGCTGGTATTAATCGCCAACACCCGTGCCCGTGGATGATCGCTCATCCGCAACGCGCCATAGACCATCCCCTCAATGCGAATGTCATCAACATAGCGGTGTTGCCCCAAGACGAGGTTACGCGCCTGGTACTTGGGGTGGCGCGAACCAATGCGGCCGTCCGACTCCGGCATTGGTACTTCTTCTTCGCGGCGAATGGCATCGGCCGCCAGGCTAATCGCCTCTACTATCTTTTTATAACCGGTGCAACGGCACAAGTGGGGAGTCAACGCCTTCTCAATCGTCTCCCGGTCCGGTTCCGGGTTATGGTTGATCAGGCTGTTGGCCTGCATCACAATGCCGGGGATGCAAAAGCCACACTGCACCCCCCCTTTGGCAACAAAGGCATTGGCAAAAACGTTCTGGCGATACTCGCCCAGACCTTCGGTGGTCAACACGCGGCCGCCCGCCACCTTCTTCATCGGCGTCACACAAGCCAGGACGGCCTTACCATCCAGGTCAACCACGCAACAACCACAGGCGGCCTGTGGTGCACAGCCATCCTTGGGGGAAACAATCCCCTCATGCTCGCGCAAATAAGTCAATAGCGGTAAGTCCGCATCACCTTCATATGTCTTTTGGGTACCATTTAGCCAGAATTGCATAGTTTGCCTCCGCGCTTATTATACCCCCTTTGACGAGATGTGACATTCTTACAAACAGAAACCGGGCTTCTTAAAGCAACTTCCTTGCGTAAAGAAGTTGCCGAAACCCGGTTTCTGTTCTCAAGCAATTTTTCGTATTTTACTTAACGTTTGGAACGATTCAGGCGGCCGAGCACCAACCCCACCACCACCAAAACCGGCAGCAATGCCAAAACAATCGCCACCCAGGGTGGGATCAACGCCGCTGGCGTCTCCAACGGAGCGACTTTCGCCTGATCCCAATTCGTCCCCATCCCCTTAGCCCCATCCATGTTGACAGTACTGAAATCTACCCCGCTGACATTGGCCCCAACCCAGACACTGCCGCTGGCATCAGCTTCGGCCAGGTCCGCTTCGCCCAGGTTCGCGCCCATGATTCGCGCTCCACGCAAGTTGGCTTTGCGTAGCAATGAATTGCCCAAATTGGCCCCGGCGATTGTCCCACCGGCCAGGTCAATACCCGTCAGATTGGCGTTACCCAAATTCGCTCCGGCCAAAACACCGTCATGGAGGTTCACGCCCGACAAGTTGGCATTGGCGAGATTCATCCGCGTCAACTTCATTCCTGTTAGATCAAGGCCACCCAGATCAGCATCAGCCAGATCACGTTGGTTCTGCGCCAACGCCTCAGCTAACGCTTCCTTCGATTCAAACGTCTTTCCATTTGTAGCTGTCATTTCAACCGTCATGTCACACACTCCTTAACATAGACATATATGCAGACACAACTACCTTAACCGCACATTCTACAAATCGAGCAGATATTCACCGATTCCTTATAAAATCTATGTCTGTACTTTTAGAGCGGACGCTGATTTTTAGAAAAGATCAGCGTCAATCTGCGAATGATCAGCGATAATCTGCGTCCCACGCTTCACTCTATCAATGTCGCTCACGAATAAACATCGGCAGGCCACCCGACGGCCGCAACGTAATCTGCGCGTCAATCCCCACCTGTTGGCCGGGGACCAAATCAAGCCGGTAACGTTGCACAATCGTCGCCAGGATCAGCAGCGCCTCGGTCATCGCAAACTGGTTGCCAATGCACAGCCGCGGCCCCGCACCAAAGGGGATATAGGCAAAGCGCGGCCGTCCCTTCTCCTGCTCCGGGCTAAAGCGTTCAGGGTCAAATCGCTCCGCGTCCGGCCAAAAGTCAGGGTGGCGGTGGGTCAGAAACGAACTGAGTGTGATCGGCGAATTAGGTGCAACGTAATAACCGCCCACCTCATCCGCTTCATGGCCCCAACGCGCCATAGCCCAGGCAGGTGGATAGAGCCGCATCGCCTCTTGCAATACCTGGTTGGCGAAGGTCAGCTTCGGCAGGTCTTCCAGCGCAGGCAAGCGATCCCCCAAGACGCTGTCAATCTCCGCTTCCAATCGCTCGCGCTGTTCAGGATGTTGCGAGAGGAGATAGAGTGTCCAGCTTAACGCCGTCGAGGTCGTCTCATGACCGGCCAGCATCAATGTCATCACCTCGTCGCGCAACTGCTTATCGTCCATCCGCGCCCCCGTTTCTTCATCCCGCGCGTCCATCAGCATCCCCAGCAAATCATCGCCACTGCTCTCCCCATCCACACGTCGGCGACGCTGCTCGATGATGTCGTTAACAACTGCATCTAAAACGGCCGTCGCCCGGTTCAGACGGCGCGTACTCGGTATCCAGGGTATGTTCACTGTGTAAGGGGACAACGGCCGGCTGTTCAAAGCCATCAGTTGCTGGCTGGCATCATAAAAGGCAGCACCAACCGAATCGGCCGCGCCGATTAAATCGAGGCTAAACAATGTCTTGCCGACAATCTCCAGCGTCAACTCCATCATCTCCTCGGTGATGTAGAGGGGTTGGCCGGAGGAGGCGGCCGTTTGCCAACGCCCCACCATCGCTTCGGCCGCAGCCGACATCGTGATCGTAAATTCAGCGATCCGCCGCCGGTGGAAAGCGGGTTGCGCCAGCCGTCGCTGCCGTCGCCAAAAATCCCCTTCGCTGGTCAGCAGCCCATTGCCGACTACCGGCTTGAGGATGACATTCGTCGGATGTGGCATTTTGGAATAGTTGCGATTGTTATCCTGCAAAATATGCCGAACATGATCGGGATGGGCAAAGACATAGCCATAGATGTTTAAAAAGTAGCGAAAACGTAATGCATCACCCTTTTCATAAAAATAGCGACACATCGTTTCCAGCGCATCACGCTGAAATTCGCGCATCGTGCCAAACAGCCGATGACCGTAGATGGTTGGTGGGTGATTGGGTTTACCCGTCTTAAAGGCAGATAGATTACCAGATAGGGTTGACATTCGACTTCTCCGACTATTTGTGATTTATTTCACAAAATTCATTCTAACATAGAGAAAATCGGGCTGTCAAGACGGAAGACTATCGCTGAGGAATTTAGAAACCGGGTTTCTAGCGTAAAAGTAAGTGTGTCTAATAAAGCTACGAAACCCGGTTTCTATCGTTTACCTAACGAAAGGTAGCTGGCATGTAAAGCACGGTTATTGGCGTAGGCAAAGATGGCGTTGGTGAAGGGCCAGGTGTTGGTGTCGTGGTGACTGTCGCCGTTGGTGACACTGTTGGTGACGGAGTTGACGGGGGGGTAGAGGATACAGTCGCCGTCGGTGTGGCAGTTGGCACGATGGGAAGCGAGCCGTACTCATAGACACCAATGTCACAAACGGCCGCGCCATCCTCGTTGCCGTCCGCTGGCCGGGGTGCGTTGCGCTGATCGGCCGCTTCACAGGTATCGTTGTTGCCCGCGTCAATCGCCGGGCTGTCGGGCAACAGGGCATGAGTGGTGGTGGAACCACCGTTGTCCTCCAACAGCCCAAGCAGCGGATTAAGTGGGTCGGCGTTGGTTCCGGTCTGGTCTCCGGCCGCCGGAACAAAGTCACACCCCTCAGCGGAGCCAAGCAGGTTATAACCAGCGGAAGCATCGGCGGGCCAGCTTCCGCCACAATCGGGCGATTCGCCACCCCCATCGCTGTTTCCGGCGATGAGGCTGTTGCGTATGATGACATCTTCGCCTGGATTGGTAAAGAGTCCGCCACCATCGCCATCACCGTTGCCGTCGCTGTCCGCCGTGTTCGCGGTAATGGTGACGTTGTTCAGGATGAGCGAACTGATTCCCTGAAAGCCGCTTGTACTTAACAAACCACCCCCGTGGCTCTTGGCCCTGTTTCCGCTGATGGTACTGTTGCTCAACATGGTGGCGGCCGTACTCCCTGGTGAAGCAAAACTGTGAATGCCACCGCCGGCAAACTCGGCCGTGTTCCTGCTGACGGTGGTGTTGCGGAGGATCAAAACATCCGAGTTGCCGATGCCACCGGCCAGGCCATTGGAGACGTTGCGGTCAACTGTGCTGTTGAGCATCGTCAGCAGATTTTGATTTTGCAGACCGCCACCAAGCCGCGCCGTGTTGCCGACGATTGTGCTGTAAGTGACGGTCATGGTACGCGAGTTGAGAATGCCTCCACCCACGCCACCTGTATTGCTGATGATGGTGCTATGGGCGACTGTCAGCAAATTGTTGTTGTAGATGCCCCCGCCGCCAGCGTTGCCATCGTCGCCATTGCGGATGGTCACACCGCTCAGGTAATTAGAGGCAGTCGCCGCCGCATGAAAAAGGTGGACGTGAAAGATACGATCCAGCCCGTTGCCATCAATAAAGGTCCTGTCTGCTCCTGCGCCGTTGAGGGTCAGCGGGTCGTTCACGTCCAGATCGCCGGTGGCGGCCGCGTCTTCTCCCGCGCCAACCAGAGCCAGACGGTAGGTCCCGGCGGGCAGCTGGATCGTGTCTGGCGCGGCTTTGGCATTTGCTTCCTGCACGGCCGCCCGTAGCGTACACTCCGGCTCGTCCCCAACTCGATTGCCCGTGTCGCAATCACCATCGCCAGGGTTAGCGTCTACGATATCGGCCTCGCTATTGACAGTGAAGGTGACCGGTGCCGCCTCAAAAGCACCTACGTCACAGGACGTTGTGCTATCCCCATTGCCCTCGGCCGGCCGCGCCAGCCCGCGTTGGTCAGTGATCAGCAGGTTGCCATTGTTGTCTGTGCAGCCTGCTGGCTCTCCCCCATCCAGGAGGGCGCTGTCCGGCCGCAGCGCGTGGGTCTCTGTTGGCCCGCCGTTGTCACGCAGAGGGTAAAGTTGGGGGGCATCGTTTAACCGGTCGCCAGTAGTGAAAGCAAAAGCACAACCAGTCTCATCGCCGAGCAGGTTATACCCGTCGGAGGTCAGCGAGCCGGAACAGTCGGGAGCTTCGCCGCTGCGATCATCATTTTCAGCCAGGATCGAGTTACGGAGCCTGATGTCGCTTCCGACCGCAGCAAAAATGCCACCACCGTCACCGGCTCCCTCGTCGAGTTCGTCGGCCGTGTTCCTCGTCACGGTCACGTTGCTCAAATCGAGAGTGCTTTGCTGATTGAAAATGCCGCCTCCATTCTGAGTGGCCCAATTGCCGCTAATTGTGCTGTTGATCAGCGTGATGCTGGCCTGACCGGCTGGGGTGGCCGCAACGCTGCGAATCCCCCCGCCGTGAAACTTGACGATATTATCGCTGATCGTGCTGTTGTAGATCGTCGCGGTATCAAAGTTTTGAATGCCACCGCCCAGATAGGCATCATTGCGCCTGATCGTGCTGTGGGTGATCGTCAGGGCGGCCGTGTTCAGGATACCGCCACCATCCTGGGCTGAATTGCCCTGGATGAGGCTGTTTCTGACCGTTAGCGACCCTGCGTTGAAAATACCACCGCCGGTGAAGCTGCTTGTGCTGCTGATTACAGCGGAATCGCTGAGGGCCAAGATACCGCCATTATAAATGCCGCCACCGCCAAAACTGGCGTTGCCGTTGCGAATGGTCACCCCGGTTATCTGCACCACTGCATCCACGCCGTTAATCTCAAACAGGCGATCCAGCCCATTGCCGTCGAGGACGGTCACACTGGCCCCAGCCCCATTGAGGATCAGATCATCGAGGATGTCCAGGTCACCAGTAGCGGCTTTATTCTCCTCCGCCCCGGCGATGCTGATCCTATAGGTATCACCGGGTAGGTCAATTGTGTCCGTTCCAGCCAGCGCATTGGCCTCCTGGATGGCTGCACGCAGCGTGCAGTCACCATTGCTGCTAGCACATACCCCATCGCCGGGGTTGGCATCCACAGCATCGGCGTTGCTGTTGACAGCAAAGGTCGTATCGGCCGAGGTGAACATGACACGGCCGAAGCCCAACAGGAGGCTAATACTCCCTGTACCGAGCAGGAACAGGAGCAGAAATCTTCGAATTGCTACCTTACCGTTCATTTGTTTATCCTTCATACGTAGTGGTAATCGGTATCCGGTAATCGGGCTTGACGCTGCTTCCCGATCACCGAATACCGATTACTGATCACCACCTTACCGCCTGACCCAGGGCAAGTAGCTTTCATAAAGCGTGCCTACATAGAGGCGAACGGATGCGCTACTCCGGCGGCCGTCACTGTCGGTAACGGTCAGGGTGATCGTGTGCCAGCCATCGGATAACCCTTGTGGAGCCAGCTCACGGCCGCTCCCTAACCGTCCATCGCGATCAGATGACCAGATCAACCGTTCGGCCGGCAGTTCGCCATCCTCCTTGTCCAGCCCTTGCCCTTGCAAAACCACCACCTGCTCCAGCGTGAACCGTGCGCCGTTGATGGGGTGAAGAATGGTCGCTTGGGGGGCATGGTCGGGAAGTTCCAGCATCTCGTCTGAGGTGTCGGCCGTGCTGTGGAAACCATCACTGGCGACTACCTTCAGCAGGCCCCGCTCGCTTCCCGCCAGGTCGTGGGCGGAAAAGGTGTAGGATGTTTCGGTCAACCCATGCACGATGGGGCTCCATGTTTCGCCACCATCCGGGCTGTATTGCAGAGCAAAGGTCAGGTCGTCGCCGTCGGCATCGGCCGCCGTCCAACGAGCAGTTATGGTGCCGCTCAATGCCTGACCGCCGCCCGGCTGTAGGAGTGTGACCTCCGGTGCATTGTCGCTGGCGATGATCTGGCCGAGAACACGGCCGTCGCGCAGCAAGATGACACGTGCCAGTCCTTCCGGCTCCGGCATCGTCTGGTTAAAGACGGTGAGGTCACCGAAGAGTTCGAAGGCGCGGGCGGCCAATAGACGGCCGTTGCTGTCTTGTAGCTCGATACGGTAAGCACCGCTGTCCGCTGCGCCTGCACTTTCTGCTGGCAGACCGAAGCGGTATAAGGGATTGAACAAGACCCCATCTTCCATGATTAGCCCGGACACCATTAGATAAGATTGGGATGGCTCCGCAGCCGACTGGATGGTCAACATTTCGTTCCCTGATGTGGCATCGAAAAGCCCTTCAAAGGTATAGGGCGATATCCAGATCGGTGCACAATAGGTCATCACGTCTTTGGTTGAGGGCAGATAAACTTCGGCCGTGATCGGATCAAAGCCATAGGCCCCAATGTTACCATCCGGGTCGGGATAATTAGGGTCGAGGCCTAACGTTGCACCACACGGGGCGTGACCCCGGCCCAGGTTATGGGCAATTTCGTGGGCCATAGCGGTAGCGGAATTAGGTGTTCCGGTGAGCGCCGCCGATACCACACCCCCCACATAAGCCTTTCCTAAGACGGCCGAATTAGCCAAGGGGGGTACCAGTCCATACCAGACACGCGCATAGGGTCCCGAAGCATTGGCTCGCATCTGCACCATCTCATTGAGCAGTTGGCTCCATCCCGCGCCAGTGGTGAGATCGCCTGTAAAATCCAGGAAATCAGGCCCGGCAAGGACGCGCTGCTCAACATCAGCAGGCCAGACTTTGCGTGTAAAAGGGACTGTCTGGGCGTAGGCATCGGTCGCGGGAAAAAGCGGATTGGCCGGATCAAACAAGTAATTGATCCGGATTGGTGTGATCGTTAGCGGATTCTTATGCGCGAATTCGTGGCTTTGCGATGGCGAAAGATTGTTGCCGTAGGCGGTTTCCACCATAGCTCGCGTATTGCCCGGCAGAATCGGCGGGTTCACTTCAGCCAGTAGCGTGATTTCATCCTCCAGCCATGAGGGCGGCAGGTAGAAGTTAACTGTTGACTCACTCTCTCCTGGCTTACTTTCTAATCCCCGGATGGTGCGGAAGATGGTGCATCCCGCAGCCGGATCGAGGCAAGCCGGACCAAGCGGGGAACCAGGCAGCGGCGCACCATTGGCAGCCAACCCATAGAGAACAACCACGACATTGGGGACGTTCGTATTGGCGACGGCCGAAGGCATTCCTGGATCGTCAATATAGACCCGCACCCAGGTTGGCTTGCCCTCCACTAATGGCACACTATTGGTCGTATCCTGAATGCCCTGGGTGACCTCCACTCGTGTGATTCGTAAGTCGGGGACATGGACAGTGACACGGGTTCGTTCCGGCGCAAAGGGATTCACGTTGCCTGCTTCGTCGCCAGCCCGACAGCGGAAGAAGTAGCTGGCGTTCTGTTGCGCTCCACTAAACTCGTATGTGCCGCCCGAACCCTGGTAGAGCCAGGTCGTCCATGGCCCGTTCGGTTGCGGGCTATACTCCACATCTACCCATTCTGGGGAACCAGAGGTGCCCGGCGGGTTCTCGATAGTCACATCCAGCTCAAACTCGGTGAGCAACGACAGGTATTGGTAGGAGCCAGAGGAAAGAAGGGTGTCGTTGAGGACACCGGTGACTTTGCAGTTCGGCGCGACAGCGTCTACGTTGTATGGCCCGGCAACGGCCGTTGGCCCCCAGTTCCCGGCGCGGTCTCGCCCTTTAACAATCAGGAATACGGTTGCTCCGTGGGGGAAAGGTGTCTCGTTAGCCGCTTCCCTCTCGAGTGTGTCAACCAGCTCATCAGGGGGCAGAACGGGGGCATTCACAATCCACTCGTAGGAGTAGGCGTCAACGGGGCTGCCTGGCGCGGCACCTTGTGGCGTCCAACGGACGGTGACGGTGTTGGTGATCCAGCCGTTCGGCGGGCCTAGGATAAAGGGCGCACCAGGCGCGGTGCGATCAAGGCCAAACGGGCCAAAATGGGACACTGGGCCGAAGTTGCCCGCCTGATCGAATGGAGCGATATGGAAGTACCAGTTGTTGTGGTCGGCCGGGAGGATCGTCGTTAACTGCGTATTGGTCGTGGTGTTCGCCATCGTCGGGGTTGTGTTGGCGCTGTGGTCCCAGACATAGGCATAACCGGCCGCTCCACCAACCGGAATGGTCCAAGCCATCTCCACCTCGGCGATATTGCTCCAGCGGGTCGCCCCGTGGCTGGGGCTGTGCAGGTTCGTGATGGCCAGTGGCGGTTGGGCATCAATCCAATAAGGGCCGCCGATGAGCGGTTTAATCGCCCAATGACCGGCATTGTCCAGCGGCCAGATACAGACATGCCAGTTGGTAGCGTCGGTCAGTGGCGGGCTGGTGCTGGCGGTCGGTGGCGTGACGGCCGAAACCCCTCTGTGATTGGGGCAATCAGGATTCTGTGCCGTCAGTTGTACCCATTGCACATCATAACCGGCCAGGCCGCTGCTGGCCTCAAGGGCCTGAATCCATTGGACAAAAACGGTGGAATCGGTTGACCATTGGTTGGGGGTGTGACTCTGTTGAAGAAAGCCGCGCGGCTCCGGCGGGGTTGTATCAATGTGTACAGGATACTCACGGCTCAGGCCGGGGTTTCCGGCCATATCGCTGATTTGAAAAGCCACCCAATGGAGCGAATCCCCTTCACGGCCGGTATCCTCTGAGTCGCGGCCGAAATCAATGGTGGCGGAGAGCAGTTCCGTTTGCGGACTGCCCGCGCGGAAGTCGGCCGTGGCTGGTAGCCATGCGCTCCAGTTCTTACGGGCATCGGTGGAGTAACGATAGACGGCCGAATCGGGGTTTAATCCTGATACCACTGAACCGCTATCGGTGCTCTCGATGGAAACTTCGACCTGATGGGTGTCTGTGACCCAAGCTGTGGGAGCGAAGTTGGCGAAATCAGGCGGGGCATTGTCCTGGCTGGGAACGGCCGTTGGCGTCGGCGTGGCCGTGGGTGGCGGCACGGCGGTTAAGGCCACCTCAATCTCGTTCAGGGCATCCTTATTATCATCCCAGTTGAAACGAACAAATCGGGCCTGGACTGGCGTCTGCAACTTCAACCACTCCGACCAGCCGTAGATCACAGAATGCCACGCCTCATTATTCGTCCCGTAGTTGACGTAGCTTTCCCAGCCGGTCGTTCTGGGGCCGGTCAGTTCCGTCCAGTTAACACCGTCCAACGAGAACGAAACGCCTTCACCTTGCGGGCCGCGGTTGCCGCTGGTGTCGCGGCCGTCGCGGGTCATGTAGCGGCGCAGCCCAGCAAATTCACCAACGCAATTGAAATCAATCTCAACATATTGCCAGTTATCATAGGAGCTATCGAAGTAGCTTTTTACCCTTCCATCAAAAGTCAGATCATGGGTGGTTCCGTTATCACCGGCCCGATCACCGCTGATAATGGGCGTGCAGGCGGATTGGAAAGAGGGGGATAGGTTGGTGCTCAGGTGAGGCGCCGCAGCTTCTGCGCGGTGGCTGTAGATAGCGGCAAAACTCAGCACCAATAATGAAACGAGACACGTTACAAACAGATAGGTGGTTTGAAATTTCCGATACATTGCTTTATTACTCCTTGGCATAAAGTTGCGCTCACCATATGTGGGCACATGACATGTGGGCGCATGACGTGCCCTGCACCTGGTACAAGCGCTAAAGCCGGTCTTGTCTGCGACAGACCGGCTTTAGCCATCCGTACAACCGTTAGCGCTTTAGCTCAACTGTGGACCTATCCTACATTCGCTCGATGGGAACGCCGATGGCGCTGCCCCATTCTGTCCAAGAGCCATCGTAATTACGCACGTTGGGATAGCCCAGCAAGTAGTGGAGCACAAACCAGGTGTGGGAGGAGCGCTCACCAATGCGACAGTAAGCGATGATTTCCTTATCGGCTGTAATCCCCTGGCTACCATACAGCTTTGACAATTCATTATAGGACTTGAACGTCCCATCTTCGGCCACGGCCTGCACCCAGGGGATGTTGATTGCGCCAGGGATATGGCCGCCGCGCTGTGCCCCCTCTTGCGGCAGATTAGGTGGGGCCAGTAGTTCGCCCGAAAACTCCCCGGCGGAACGCACGTCCACCAGGGCGCGAGCCGTACTGTTCAGGCTCTCCTCAACGAAGGGGCGCAAGGCACGCAAACGGTAATTAATTCCGTTCGTCGCGTAGCGCGTTGGTGTAATCTGTGGGGCGTCGGTGGTGAGCGGCCGACCCTCTTCGACCCACTTACGACGGCCGCCGTCCATCAGGCGCAACTTCTCATGACCATACATCGTCAACAACCAGAAGGCATAAGTGGCAAACCAGTTGTTGTTATCGCCGTACAAGACAATGGTCGTGTCGTTGCTGATGCCGGAGCGGCTTAATAGCGTCTCCAGGGCAGCTTTATCGGGGATGTCGCGGCGCAGGGTGTCTTGCGTGTCCCGTTGCCAGTTCCAACCAACCGCACCAGGCATATGGCCGGTGTCATAGGCGGTCGTGTCCACATCCACTTCAACAAAGCGAATCATGGGGTCGCTCAGATGCGCCTCTGCCCATTCGGTGGTGACCAAAACTTCAGGATGTAGATAGCCGTTGATACTCATGTTGGTACTCATATAGAGACCTCCTTCAATTAGAATGTTGCAGCCATCATAAAGGGTTGGCGTATCCACAGGCGTATCTATCGCGGCCGGATGCTCATATCTGTGCGTGCCCCGATGTATCCATTCGGGTATCCGCAAGCAGAGAACAGGCTATTTGAATAGGCAATAAAAGAGGGTGATTAAGTTAAAAGCGAAACCTGGCGTATTAGCGTCTCCAGGTCAGGCAGATCCGCCCCAACCACGTCGGGCAACGCTGGCAAAGGAGGGGGAGCGGGGAGGGTTTCGCCGGTCAATGCTTCGTAGCGGCGACGATAGGTGAGATTAGGCGTCTGGGCATAGAGGTGGCGATACAGATCGGCCGCGTTTTGGCGTGCGTCCTCTCGTTGGTTATCCAATCGCCATATCTCATAGTGGACGGCCGCCTGTTCCTGCTCGGCCGTGGCTGTCTGTCCCAATGACTCGAATTGCTTGATGGCTTCGAGAACGTTCAGCCGTTGCTGAACCACCGCCAAGCGAATAGACAGCCGTTGGGCAAAGAAGTGGGCATTTTGGTTGACTCCAGCCGCCAACGCCAAGCCTTCCTGGCAAAGGAGCTCGGCTTCGTCATACCGGTTTTGTTCGAATAACGCGCTTGCTTTGGCAACCAGTTGCTCACATAAGTAATATTTCGCTTCCACGCTGCGCAGTAGGGGGATAGAAAGATCAAAGTAGTCCAACGCCTGTTCATACTCTCTTTCCGCCAGGGACAACTTGCCGATTTGACCAATGGTGTCGGCGATGCTTTCCCTGCGGTCGAGCGCCAGATCAATCTGTAACGCCTGCCGGAAGCAAACGAGCGCTGCTGTATACGCGCCCGCCTTTGCGTACAATTTACCCATGTTGATGGCGACAGTCGCCACACCTGCTTTATCGTCAAGGGAATGGCGGTGTTGTAATGCCTGCTCATAACATTCCAACGCACGCCGATAATCTCCCATGTCACGATAAGTATTACCAAGATTGCTTATGCTAACACCAAGCCATAATTTTTGACCCAGTTGCTGATGAATTCGGATGCTTTCGTTATAACCGGCTAATGCCTTTTCGTAATCGCGGCGGTCGTGGTACACATTGGCGATGTTGGCCGTCCAAATGGCGACGTTTGCTTGATTACCCAGTTCTCGGTCAATTTGCAGGGCTTCTTCGTAGCAGGCTAACGCCCGGTCAAATTCATCCATTTGCCAGAAGATGATTCCCATTGTGCCGATGATTCCGGCGATCCCTTTGCGCTCCCCAAGCGCTTCATAGGCAACCCGCGCCTGTTGCAACTCAGCCAATGCCTCCTGGAGCACTCCTTTGCGGCTGAGAAGCCTCGCTAATAGTGCCCGGTTGTGAGCCTGTAAACTGAGATCATCCAACCTCTCGGCCGCCGCTAACGCCTGCCGGTACATCGTTTCGGCTTCTATCCATTTGCCGGTGATCACCCATACGTCGGCCAGCTTGTTTTTAACCTCAACAGCTCTTGTTGTTTCAGGAAGCAGCGCCAGAGCACGCTCAAAATAACGAACAGCTTCGTCATGGGCGAAAATAGCGGCTGCCTCTTCACCTGCAAGCGCCGTATAATGCCCTTCTTTGGCCGTATCCCCGGCCATTCCCCAATGGTAGGCCAGCACAGCGGCTTTGGCCCCGGCCGGTTCCAGGGCGCGAGCAACACGGCGATGGAGCAGTTCGCGACGGGCATGGCTCAGCTGCCCCATGACCGCCTCGCGCACCAGGTCGTGGTGGAAGTTATAACGGGTAGGCCTGGCATCCGCTTCCGCCTGGAGCAGACCACGCCGCAGACCCAGGTCAATAGCCTGTGCCGTTTCTTCTTCGCTTCGCGCACTGACTTGTTGGACTTCAGTAAGTTTTGCCGAACTGTGAAAGATGGAAAGGGCCTCAACGACCTGGCGGCCGCTGTGGGACAGGTTCGCCAGGCGGTGGGCGATCAAATCACGGATGCTCGACGGAACCGGCATTTCGGCCGGGAGTTGGCTTGTTCCGGCTAGCTCACGCAAGACCTCGGTGATAAACAGGGGATTACCGCCGGTCGAACGGGCGATCAGATCGATCGCCGTCAGCCGTTGCGCCTCTTGCAAGGTAGGCCACAGTTGCGCGGCCAGGGCCTCAATGTCTGGGGTGGTTAACGGCCGCAACTCGATCCGTTGTGCTCCCAAACGCGCGAGATCATGCAACAACGTTTGTAATGCCGGATCGTCCTCCACTTCCTCGTAACGAAATGCACCGATGAGCACGATGCCTGCTTGCCCAGCCCGGCGAGCCAGGAAATGGAAAAGCAGCAAACTGGTTTCGTCAGCCCATTGCAGATCGTCAATAAATAGAACCGGCGGACGATTGGGAACGGCCGAAGTGCCAAGAAACTCATAAATAGCCGTGAACATGTGCTCCAATTCGCCGCTTTGACCATCGGCCGTGGGGGGTGCAGCAAAACCACGGCTCAGCCGCCGTGCCAGACCGGGCAGTAGGCGCGTTAGGTAATCGCAGACGAAAGGGGACAAATCGGCCAATTCCGATTCCCTCATCATTGATAGCTTTGTTTCCAGCAGGTCAATCCAGGGATGGTAAGGCAGGACCTGATTGGATTCATAGCAACGGCCGATCTGAAAGCCACCGTCCCCGAGTGATCGCCCAAATTCCTGCAAAAGCCGTGTTTTGCCACCACCCGCTTCGGCGGCAACCAGCACAACACGCCCTTGCCCCTGCTGTGCGGCCTGCCAGATTTCACCTAGCTGAGCCAACTCTGCCTGGCGTCCGACAAAATCGGCAGATAAGGCCAAAACAGGAGCAACGACCGGCGTTGCTACTCTCCAGGCAGGTAAGCGACCGGTGATCACTTCCTCGTATAACGCCTGCAACTCCGGCGTTGGCTCCACAGCCAACTCGCGCCGCAATAGCTCGCGAATAAACGCAAACTGGGCCACGGCTGCTTCCCGGCGGCCGGTCTGGGCATAGAGCCAGATCAACCGGGCGTGGGCTGCTTCTAAGAGTGGGTTGCTTTGCACCAGTTGCCGAGCATGGCTGATAGCAGCGTCAAAGGACTCCCGACCCGTCAGGCGGGTCACAATCTCCATCAACCCCCGCTCGTAAAGCTGGCGCATTCGCGCGCGCTCTCCCAGCAACCATAACTCGAACTCGGCCGCATCAGGCAGCGCCAGACCTTCCAGGAACTCGCCCCGGTAAAGGGCGACGGCCGACTCGATGATCGGCAAAGGTTGCTGGCTCAAATCCTGTTGCAGTACACGCTCAAACTCCAGGCTATCTACCCAGGCTGCCTGGTGGTTCAGGGATACATAGTCGTCCTGGGTACGGAGTATAAATGGGCCAACTTGTGTACGAATACGGCTTAGCAGCAATCGCAACGCGCGCAATGGCGCGGCCGCTTCCTGGCAGAAGAGGTTGGCCAATGCCTCGCGATGGTGCATTTGAGTGGTGGCAGCGAGATAGGCCAGAAGCGCTCTGGGTTTACGGCGAAGCAGCGCTTGCGCCTGTTTTTCCTTCGTGTCACCAAGTAGGGCCTCGACCGGTCCTAACAAGAAAACAGATACTTGATCACCGGCGTTCATAGCCCAGAGGACTCCATTTGCTACCGTCGCAATAAGGCATCCATGAGTAACCTATGGGTGGATTGTTTAACGCCAATCGAAGCGGTAGCGCACACCCTTTGGCGTGGTAAATTCGCGCCAGCCGTACTGGCGCAGCGTGACGTCGGTGCGACGGCCGAAATCACGCATCCGCTGGCCGATCTCCCCAGAGGCAAAGTCAGCCGCGCGGTTAAAAATCTCGGCCGGCTCTAGCTCCAGCCGCCGGGCGCAATGGTGAAAAATAGCCAACGCCACCTCGACATTGCGCTTTTCCGGTATCTCATAGTTGGCAATGGCCGCCCCCACCAGCCCGGAGAGCAACTTCGCTTCAGAACCATTGCGGACGCTCAAGGTGGCTGCACGGTGGCCGTAAATCCCGAACAGTGAACGTTGTTCCACCGTCAGCCGCGCCTGGAAACGCTCCCGTTCGGCCGGTTTCGCGGCCATGAACTGCTCAACCATCCCCTCCAATCGCACATCATCGGCCGAGGGGATCGGCTGGCGATAGTAGTCAATCACCTGCATTTGTTGCAAATGCCGTTCCGCTTCCTCCATGAAAACGAGGAAGGAATGGCCGTTTTGAGATACAGTGTCCATAGGATTTTTGCCGTCGTTTAGAAACCAGGTTTCTTGAAGAAACCTGGTTTCTAGTGGGTCTAGTGGGATTGAATCAAACTGCGGCCGGTCATCTCCTCGGCCAGGTCAAGCCCCATCAGGTGCAGAATGGTTGGGGCGACATCGGCGAGTATTCCGCGCGGCCGCAGGTCATAGTATTGGTCACCAATGACAAAGAGTGAAACGGGTTGGGTGGTGTGATACGTATGGGGATTACCGGTGGTCTCGTCAACCATCCGCTCGCAGTTGCCATGATCGGCCGTCACAATCGCCACACCCCCTTTCGCCCGGATCGCCTCCACCAGCCGCCCGGCGCAAGCGTCCACCGTCTCCACCGCCTTGATCGCTGCCTCCAGTACACCGGTATGCCCAACCATATCGGGGTTGGCATAGTTGACCAGGATAAAATCATCATCCTCCGCTTGCAATCGCGCCAACAACGCTTCGGTCAGCGGTTCCGCGCTCATTTCCGGTTGCAAATCATAGGTTGCCACCTTCGGCGATGGTTCCAGATGTCGCTCTTCACCCTCGAAGACCTGTTCACGGCCGCCATTAAAAAAGTAGGTCACATGGGCATACTTCTCCGTCTCGGCCGCATGGAACTGGCGCAATCCCGCCTTGCTGATCACCTCCGCCACTGGATTGGTGACGTCCACATCGGGATAGAGCACACGCACCGGAAAATCCGCCTCATAGCTGGTCATCGTCAAAATGTCCAGGTCGGGGATAAAGTCGCGGGGGAAGCCGTCAAAATCGGGATAGGCAAAACTCCTGACGATCTGGCGCATCCGGTCAGCGCGAAAGTTGAAGAAGATCAGCGCGTCCCCCGGCTCGATCAACACATTCCGCTCGCCCACATCAATCGCCACCGGCCAGACAAACTCATCCGTAACCCCCGCCTCATACGAAGCAGATAAGGCCGCGCTGGCCGATGGGGCGGTACGGGGCGATTCACCCTCGGCCGCATACCCCTGATGCAAAGCGATCACCCGATAGCCCAACTCCGTTCGCGGCCACCGTTTGTCGCGGTCCATCGTGTAATAACGGCCGCTGACCGAGGCCACAGTCCCCGGATGTTGCTGTAAATACGCCTCCAGCTCTTGAGCATAGCCCAGGCCGCTTTCCGGTGGCGTGTCACGGCCGTCGGTGATCAGGTGGATGATCGGCGCGACGCCTTGCTCGGCCGCCAGTCGCAAAATCGCATATAGATGGTTGCTATGGCTATGCACGCCCCCCTCGCCCAACAAGCCGATCACATGCAACTTTTTTCCCCGTAGCCGCACGCGATTGATCGCATCTAGCAATGTCTCATTTTGGAAGAAACTCCCCTCGCGAATCGCCAGGTTGATGCGCGTCAGGTCTTGATAGACGATCCGCCCCGCTCCCAGATTCAGATGGCCGACCTCTGAGTTGCCCATTTGTCCTTCGGGCAAACCTACTGCCTCCCCCGATGCATCAAGGATGCTCCGCTCCCCCTCTCGCATCCAGCGATCATAATTCGGCGTATTCCCCTGCACCACGGCGTTACCATGCGCCATTTCGCGAATACCCCAGCCATCCAAAATAATTAGAGCCACAGGTTTATATGCTTTCATCATCCCTACATTCTAATCTTAAGCTGCGCGACGTGCCACCCCAGAGCAATAAAAAACGGCAGGCGATCTGCCTGCCGTCCCTTTCTTTTTTTGCTCCTCAGGTTGGACTCGAACCAACAACCCTGCGGTTAACAGCCGCATGCTCTGCCATTGAGCTACTGAGGACAGTCGAATGAGCATTATAGCAAAGCAGCGTGGAGTGTCAAGGCTGATTTTGTGTTCTGTTCCAACTAAATGTGCGGTAAAACGGAGCGGTTAAGCGTTACGCAGATTATCGCGGACAGTTCGCGGATTGACGTGGATTTTCAGCCCACAACTGTTTACTCGTCCAGGAGAATGGCATCGGCCGCCCGCGCACACATATCGCCTATCTCATCGCAGTTTGTCACCAACAACCGGCGGCCGTCCCCTCGCGTATAAGCACCAACCTGGAAGACTCGTTCACCCTGGCTCTCGGCTGTTTCCATCGTCAACGGCAACAAATGGCGTTGTAAAAAGCGATCACCGGGCAGGAGCGTGGTCGCCGCTGCGTCTAGGCCGTCGTGCTGTGTAACGATCTGGCCTGTGCTGTCTAGCTGATGAGCGAACAAGGAGAGGTCGGCCGGTAAAATTCCTTCCACCTGCCAATAGGTAACAATTGTTATCAGGCCATCCTCTACCGGCAATAGGGCATAGCCCAGAAGGGTCAGGTGTTGTCCCAAACGCCCACCACTACCTTCCAGAGCGACGGCCGGTTGGTCGGGTAAATGGTAGGCGGCAAAGGAGGGCGAATCTTGGCTGCGATAAACGGGCTGGTTCGGTATACCAGCTAATGACATCAAATCTGCGTCCAGCGGCGCGTATTCCGGTACGTAAATGTGGTTGGTTTGGGTGGCTTCCTGGCCAGCGGGCCAGACAACGGCCCCGGCTACACCGGCCCCTGTTTGCACCCAACGCGCGGCCGTTTGGCGGCCGACGGTACGCCGGAAGGAATCAGCATCAATCGGCTCAAAAAACACCTCTGCCAGCACTGGCACACTGCTGCCTTGGGCTTGCCAGTAACGACCGATCTCCTGCAACACTGACTGATAGCGAAGGCGGGTTTCCGGGTCAGCAGGCCAGCGAAGAAAGCCATCGGCCGTCGTTCGCCAAATGTTCAGAATTAAGAGAACAACCAGCAAAATAGCCATACTGCTACGGGCAACAGTCGTTTGCAGCAACGATTTGAGTCGCTGTGCCACACTTGCACGCGGCCGATGGCCTGTAGGGGCCTCAGTCGTTGATGATTTTGCAATCGCTACCACGAACTGCACTGCCAGCCCCGGCAAAAGGTAGATCACCGGCATCGCGCCGACCAGACGTACCGTACTGGGGGCGTCCGGCGTGACGGCACTGGGGATGAGGGCAATCGCCAGCCAGAGAAGCAAGAAAGCGTAGCGCGGCCGCCGCCAGCGAACAATCGCCAGCAGCAGGCCACCATAAAAGAGAATGGCCGTTAGCGGATCAAACAGCGGCCGTCCCGGCAGCGTATACGTCCAGCGCGGATCACCGGTAAAGCTAAAAACCCCCAACGTCGCCGCCGTCATCTCCAGCACCGGCCGGGGATCGCCCTGGCGCAATGCCTGCAATGGGCCGCCAAGCTGCTCCACCCGCTGCTGCAAGTCGGGGTTTGTCCACAAGACATAGCCAAGTGGTAGGCAAACCAGCACGGCCACAAAGAAGATGATCAACGCCGCCCGAATTTGCGCCCGGTATTGCCGGTGTTGAGTGTTGTCGCCGGAGTGCCGCTGAAACAGCCACCAGTAGAGAGCAAAAAGCAAGGGTAAGGCCAACAGAACGCGCGCGGCCGTATAGCTATAAAGCGTTAACCCCAGCAACAGACCGGCCAGCCACGGCCGTCGCTGCCAGAAAATAACAGCAAGCGTGAGTAAGACCGGTTCGAGGATCGGCCGGATACCAATGCGACTGAAGATAATCGGCCACCAACTCACTGCCAGTCCCAACCCGGCAACCAGCGCAGGAACTGAGCCAAAATCACGCCGCGCCCAGCGCATCGTCAGGGCAACGAGCAACAAGCCCAGAAACGCGGCCGGTAAACGAATGGAGAGAATATTGTCACCCAACAACGCCTGGAAGGGGACAGCATAGTAATGATACAGCGGCTCATGGCCATAGCCATGATGGAAGAAAAGGGCGTGTTCCCCCCCGCGAATAAACAGCGCGATGTCGGCATCCAGCACTTCATCCTGTGCCAAACCAGGGGGCACATCGGCCAACCAGAGGAGGCGAAAGGCGGCGGCCAACAGCAATACGGCCGTCGCCACCAACAACCATCCCCGCCAATGCGCTCTTGTCGCCCGATTATTGAGCGTCATCACGGAGCAACCCTCTCCTCTTCTCGCAGATCGTAGATCAGGATGGAGTAACCAATGCGGCCGTCTGGCTCATGCGCCCGGAACCAGGAAAACACCGTCTTTTCCTCCTCGCGCAGCGGCAACTCGCGCAAGTTGGTCACGCTAATCGCATACACCCCTGGCTCCGGTTGTTGGCGGTCAAAAGGGAGATCCCACCAGCGGCGAAAAAACTCGTCGCGGCCGATCCCCGGCAACGGTGTGTAAGCGATGCCATAGTAAGCCGGATCGGCCGTGCCAAACCAGGCCAGATTGACCGCTTCCACCTGCTCCGCAGCCATCCATCGCCGTAAACGCAACAAATCCTGCCCCCAATCCACATTGCTATCCACCAGGATATGATAGCCGTTTGCTGGCCCACCGGCCGCCAGGTTAAAGAAGCTGAGATAGTGCGGATGAATCCACAGGGTGGTGGTTAGCAACAGGAGAACGGCCGCCGAGCCAATGACTTTCCCCAGACGAGTTGACGGTATGCGCGGAGTTAAGCGCTTCGGCCAATGCAATTGTGAGCTACCCAACCCGGCAATCAGCAACAGCAAATTGGGCATCATCGGCAATAGATGGCGATAGCCGATGTTTAAGGCACTTTGCAAGGTAGCGAGAAAAAACCACAACGCGGGGATGAGCAAGAACAAGGCTTTGCGGCGTGTTGCCGGTCCACGCACCAACAAAACAAGGGCAACGGGCAGCAGCAACCACACCACCAGCGGCGTCTTGACCAGAAAGGCTATCGGGAAGTATGCCAGAAAGCCCTCTTCGGAGAATTGGCCCAAGAGGAAGGTTTGCGAACGGCCGCCGCTGCTCAAAAGCGTGATCTGCTCGATCCCGGCCCAAAAGGTAGGCATTGGCCCCTGCCACTCATTCAACGCCACCAGTTGTGGCGAAACAAAAGCGAACGGTCGCCACTCAAGACCGTAGAGCAACCAGACAACAAGGAGTCCAACCACGCCTGCCCCCGCCAGTTGCAATAAACGCTTGAGGGCGGCCGTAATCATCCCCATCCCGTTATCCGCTGGATAAAGGGGCAGGACAGCCAGCAAAACCCAGGCAGGGATAAATACCATCACCGAGAATTTGCTACCCATCGCCAACCCGACTGCCAGACCCGCCAACAGCCATCTACGCCATGACTGGCGGCCGTCCACCCAAAGCATCCACAAGGCAAAGAGGGCGAGAAAGGCAAACAGCGTGCCGCCTAAATCGGTGGTCGTGTAGCGGCCGTGGGCTAAGAGGTTTGGTTCAAAGAGGAGCAAACCCAACGCTATCAACGCCGGAGTTTGTCCCCACAAGCGACGGCCGAAATGATACCCAGCTAATCCAAGCCCCAAGGTCAGAAAGACAATCGGCAGCCGGGCTAGGAAGATCATCCGCGTGGCGTCGTGGTTATATCTCCACAGCAGCAGGTCGGCAAACTCATACCAGCCCTCGCGCCGTTCCCAACTGGGATGGTCGAACGGCATTTGCACATCAAGCAACGCCGACAACGGCAGTGCGCTCAACAGATTGACCAGCGGCGGATGTTCCAAACTGAAGCGGGGATCACCGCTCTGCAACAAGGCCAGACCCCGCGCCAGGTGGTTCTGCTCATCCATCGTCGGACTGTCGGCGACGAGACTGTTCAGGGCAAGGAAGAAGAAAAGCAGAATAGCCAACACAGCCGCCCAAATGGGACGGCCGAAAAAGGAACGGGGTACAACTCTCGCTTCTACCATACCAGAGTGGATTATAAGAGAAACCAGGTTTTTTAGAAAAACCTGGTTTCTGGGGCAGCGTGATACAATTCAGGCCGATAAATCTATGAGTGAAGAACCATCAACCTTAAAGGCCCCAAACCAACAACGGCGACGGCTCATCAATCTATTAAAAATCGCCATCACCATTGGCGGGTTGCTGTTTGTCGTTACTCGTTTCGATTTGCAAGAAATCGGCACAGCACTGGCGGCCGTCATCAACGCCAACGGTCTCTTCTGGCTGCTCGTCGCCCTATCGCTCATCGGCATGAGTCTGGTCGTCCGTGCCTATCGCTGGTTTGTGATCATGCGTGGCTCAGGAGCAAAGGTGCGCTTCGGCCGATTGGTAGAACTATACATCATCGGTAACTTCTTCAACGCCGTTCTCCCCTCCGGCTTTGGTGGCGACATCGTACGCGTGACGGAAATGACCCAGGAGATACCCGCTGGAACGGCCACCGGGACGGTGATCATTGATCGTCTCACCGGTTTACTGGCCTTGTTCGCCATGGCGCTGGTCGCGCTCCCCTTTCGTCCGGCTAATTTCCCGGCCGATCTGCTCGGCGTCGTCAGCACAATCTGTGGCGTCGGCCTGGTTGGCGGACTGTGCCTGTTACACCCTACCATAGCTGGCCTGCTCCTCCGCCGTCTTCCCAGACAACTACCAACATCTGTCCAGACATTTCTCAATAGCCTGCTGCAAACCATTGCCGGATGCGGTTCGCGGCGCATCTTCGCGGCCATCGCTATCTCAGTCATTTTCAATTTGATGCAAATATTATGGTGGGCAGCGGCCGCCCGCGCCTTAAGCTTGAATGTATCACTGGGCTATCTACTTCTCGTCATTCCTATCTTTGCCATTGCCTTGCTGGTCCCGTCCATCGGTGGATTAGGCGTGCGCGAAACGTTGGCCCCCACGTTATTAGCGGCCGCACTGCTGCCGGAACAAGCCATCGCCCTTTCCCTGCTGGTCTTCCTCCTCGAACGAGCCGCCAGCCTGCTCGGTGGGCCAGTCTATCTTTACACGCTGTGGCGGGACGGCCGACGCTCAATCAAAACGTCATCCGATCTTTGATCGATAGACAGCTCCGGTTAAATCTCATTGCAGATGACGTATAATTGATCTAGAATCGCTCTATAGACATTGTCAACGTATACGGCAAAACGAAATCGGGCTTGTTGAAGTGCAGATCGTCTATTCCATACGTGGCGTACCTATCCGACTTACGTGAGTTAGTAGGATTGACTATCCTAGACGCTTCACAACGCTAACCAGACATACTACTTGAGTCGTCATTTGAATGATCCACTTTTAGATGCCTCGGCCGCATCACGCCACGTTTTTACCAAACGATGTCACTCACTACTGACGAAGTTAAGTACCGAAGGGCAACAGCCTCATGTTTTATTTGTAACCTGTAGTGATTCGCGAATCATGCCGGAGGGGCTTTTTGGTCTTGAACCCGGCCAGTTTTTTGTTTTGCGGAACATTGGCAACACCATCCCCCCTTATATCCAATCGGAGCCAGGGGTGACGGCCGTTCTGGAATTCGCCCTCCATGAGTTAGCTATCCCCCATCTCATTGTCTGTGGTCACACCGATTGTGGCGCGATACGGGCGCTGGCAAAGCCGATTGATATAACATCCAGGTCTGCATTAACGCGTTGGCTACAGCACATTCGACCGGCCGAACAAACGGTTGGCTATCGCTTGGGCGATCTGCCACCCGAAGAGCGCCACCGCGCCATTGTCGAGCAGCACGTCCTCAACCAGTTGGCGAATCTACGCAGCTTCCCCTTCGTTCACGCGGCCGAATCATCCGGCGAGCTAACCCTCCACGGCTGGGTCTACGACCTCAAGACACAAGAAGTGGGCTTTTACGATGCTGAGACTGGCCGGTTTATGCAGCCGCCGCTTCAGCCGCCGGAGGAGTCTCGGCCGTTTCCACCTGTTCGGTAAAAGTGATCTCCAACGTCCCGTCACGCAACGCCCCGCCAACAGCGCGTCTTTTGGCCAGGACAGTCGGCAGGATCATCTCCCGCTTAAAGTTACCGATGGTGATGAATAGCTCATCCCCGCGCTTGCGTAACCGCACATCACCGGACTTGACAAAGGGCAGTGGCAGGCGAAGCAAGAAACCCTCGGCCGTCTCCACGATCTCCTGCAACGCCCCACGGTAGAAGATGGTCGCCGGGTCCGTCTCGCCAAAGCAATCGGTTGCCAGTTGGGAGAGCGCATCAAAGCCAACTACCTCATGGGCATAGTAGGGGGCGCGAAAGATAGGCAGCGGCCGAAAGTTGTTCTCGATCATCTCCAGATAACGCCCCTGGATCGCCCGCCGTTGTTCGTGGAACTCCCCGGCGTTTTCCAGTTCGGGCAAAATGCGATTGACGATCACGCCATCCACTGGATAGTTAAACAGACCGAGATAGCTGACCGCCCGTTCTGCCTCGCGCACAACCATCTTCTCCGGCTGCAACACCACGCGATAGCTACTGATGTCGGGGTTGCTCAGGGTAGTCCGCAGTTCGGCCGTCGCCTCATCCAGACGACTGACGGCATCCAGCACTTCCGTTGGCCCCTTGAGCAGACGACCGGTGAACGGCCGCAAGGCACGGACGACGGCGGCCGATTCCAACCGTGCCAGATGCCCCGCATACCATCGAAAGGTATCGGGCATGGTCAACAAGCGAATCGTTTCGCCCGTTGGAGCGGCGTCAATAATGACGCGCTCAAAATTTTGCTCCTTAGCCTGCTTATTGATATGCAACAAGCTAACAATCTCGTCCATGCCGGGAAAGGCTGATAGCTCATCGGCTACCACCCGGTTCATATTCGGGCCGCTGATCAGGTTAGAGACAAAGCTCTGTAGCGTGTCCCAATAGTTGTGAATGTCCGCGACCACGCTGATTTCCTGCGCCCACAAATTGTCGGCGATCTGCTCCGGCTTGGCCGACAACGGCATATCGAGGGAATCGGCCAGGCTGTGGGCAATGTCGGTGCTGGCAACTAACGTCCGGTAGCCCAGTTGTGCGCTGCGCAAAGCCGTCGCCGCCGCCACCGTCGTCTTGCCGACACCCCCCTTGCCCAGATAAAGAATGATCCGCATGTTGATAATCTCCAATTCTTCAATATAGTAGCCAGTCGGCAGTGGGTGATGAGTACATCGCTGGCCTGTAGACAGAACTAAGCGCGACTGACTACTGGCTATTGCCAACTGACTACTTGATACTTGCTTTACGCAGAAAGTCAGATCAAGTTGCCGAGCGATGCCAGGGGGCGAAGGATTCCATAATCGAGCCGCCGATAAATTCACGCAAGATGGAGTCGCTGGCGATCATCACAAAGTCCTCAACCGGGACCGGTTCGAGCCATTGCAAAAAGGCCAACAGCCGGTTGGCTTCAATGCGTTCCGGCGTACCCGGCTCAACCTGGAGCAAGAGCGGCTGGGCCAACACTTTCAAGACCGACAGCTCGTAGACCAATGCGGAGTTAAAAAAGACATCGGCCTGGTCTTGATAGGGGAAAATATGGTTCTTCTCGCCACGCCGCACGCTGGCCCAGCGGGCGATGGTCTGCGCGGCCGAATAACCCCGATGCGAGGCGTCACGCACAATGCGCCGCAAGAGGCGCGTATCCGTCGTTGGCACGCGATTATGCTTGTCGAGATTTAATTGGGTAAACGCAGAGATAAAGATGCGATAGATCGCCTCAGGCGGAATCCCTTCTACCAACTTCGGGTTTAAGCCGTGAATGCCCTCAACCACAATCACATGTTCAGGGCCAATACTCAACAAATCCCCTGCTTCGCGCAGCCCGGTGCGAAAGTTATAGCGCGGTAGATGCACCGAGCCACCAGCCAACAGGGTCTGCATATGCTGGCGGAAAAGGGGCACATCCACCGCCTCCAACGCCTCAAAGTCATGTTGGCCGTCTGCATCGCGCGGGGTCTCGTGACGATTGACAAAATAATCGTCCATTCCAATGGCAACCGGAAAGATGCCAGAGGCCATCAGTTGCAAGGCCAACCGCTTGCTAAAGGTCGTTTTTCCGGCTGATGTAGGGCCGGAGATGAGGACAAGCTTTACTTGCGGCCGTCGGGCGGCGATTTGGTCAGCGATATTCGCCAGTTGCTTCTCATGCAACGCTTCAGCCACCAGCACCACTTCTTGGAATCGGCGGTTATGGATCGCTTCATTGAGCGAAGTCACATTCGCCACACCGACGATGTTCAGCCAGTCATTATACTCTTGAAATACCTGGGCCAATCGTGGCTCATCCTCAAAAGGTTGGAGCACATTTGGCTCGTGGCGGCGAGGAAAATGAAGGATGAATCCACTCTTATAGTGGCGTAAATCAAAATGTTGCAGATAACTCGTGCGCGGAACCATAAAGCCATGGAAGTAATCGCGAACGCCATTCATTTCATAGAGCGTCAGGTAATCCTTCCGCCGCCGGGAAAATAGATCAGCCTTTTCCAAGTCCCCATGTTCGCGAAATAGCTGTAATGCTTCCTCTAAGGGGACACGCACCGGCGTGATCGGCAAGTCGGCTTCCACCAACTCCCGCATCCGTTGCCGCAGGCAAGCCAATTCCTCATCCGATAGGCGCAGGCCATCATCCCGTTCGCAATAGTAACCCCCAAAAGGCATCGAATGGTGGATGGTGATCACCTGTCCGGGCAGCACCTCGGCCGCGGCCGCAATCAACAAAAAGGAAATCGAACGCCGGTAGATGCGCGTGCCATCGGAAGAGCCACTGGTTAACGGAACCAAATCCGCATCCTCCATCAAAGGCAAACAAAGTTCACGCAACTTACCGTTCATCAGCACAGCCATCACACGGCTATCAAGAGGCAAATTGGCCGCATTCACAAACGCTTCAATCTGCGTGCCAATCGGTGCTTCAAACGTGCGGCCGTCGGGAAATCTAGCCTGAACTGTCTGGCGTCGTTGGGTTTCATAAGGGACAAAAGCTTCAAGTACACTCATTCTCTGGTCATCCATTCTGATCAACTTAAGATAAAGTAGGGGTTATGTAACCGTTCAGGCCCTCAAGAGACCTCTGAGGTTTTGCCGCCCAACTTGGAACGTTACTCGATGAAAAAGCTCAGAGGTCTGAACGGTTACAGGCAACGGCCGACTGCTGCGGCCGTTCCTTAATCTGGCAAACAATATGGTTAACGGTGTCCGGAGGGACAATTCGACGGAGCAAACCAGCGCGTGCTGGCATGGCCGCGCAGGCGATCCAAACGAGGCAGACAAGCCAACAAAACACGAGGATCGCGATTGGGTAACTTCTCCACCTGCTCATCCGACGTGGCAACCGGCGGCTCCGCAACCAACTCCGCGCTACGAGCTTCGGCCGTGTCAAACAGATTCGCAGCTTCAACCGGGGCCGCCAGGGAACTGATTGGCACCACATAACCACGAACATGGTAGGTTTGCCCCGATTTCTCGTCCGCATAACGGTAGAGGGTATGGGCGGCATAGCTCTGTAGCTCGCCTGGTGGCTGGTTCCCCAACACCAGGAAGCCCTGCGCTGGCATGTGCCCGCCCACCATTTCAATTGCCACCGTCCATTGTGCCGCCATACCCGGGTCAAGCCCGCTTCGTACCAGCAACGCCCGCGCATAGCTATCCAGGACATCGGCCGCATAGTCGCGTGGCTCGCGGCTATTAACCTGGTTCCAGCCACCATTATAAGCGGCCAGCGCAGAATAAACATCCCCGCCCGACTGGCGTACAATGGCCGACAAGATCGCCATGCCCCAACGCAGATTCACCGTTGGAGTCAGTAGTTCTTCGGGCGACGGCCGCCACTCCAACCCCGGCCCGGCTGGCATAATGCCCATCAAACCCACCGCACCCATGTGGCTGACCACCTGATAATCACCGTCCGACTCATGCTTGATCACAGCAGCGATAAAATCGGGATGAAAGCCATAGGCCGCAGCCAAAATCGCGATATAGTCTGACCATTGTTGGATATTTGGACCCCAATAGGACGAAAGTAAGGTCAGGTCAGCGGCCGACTCGTTGCCTACAGAATCGTTGGCCTCAACCAGGAACGTGTCCAGCGTATTAGGTGAGCCAGAGGCACTACCGGCCACCACAGGGGCCAACACGGATGTTTCCTGCCGCGTCGCCCGCGCGGGTAGGGTAAGGCCAATGACCACGAGGAGACACAGGAAAACCAAAAGCCCCCTCAACACAGGCGCAAACGGCCGCACAGCTTCCGAAGGCCGTTGTTTACTCTGCTTTGTCATGCCCTATTGCCACTTTCGCTGTTGCTAAAAAATCCAGTTGCTCTTGCGCTGCTGGAACCGACCACCACCGCCCGGCCGCCCGGCGAAGTGGGAATTTAATCTCATCTTGTAGGTCCATCCCCGCTATCTGTCGCGGAAAACGCTCCTCAGAATTGACCACCACAAAGTCCGTCACGCGCCGCGCCTCCGCCAACGGCGTCTGCTTGCTTGAAAAAGCGTAGCACGGATAAGGTACATACAACTCAAATTCACGGAGAAAGTGTTGCCGAGATTCCCCATCCAGTCCATAGCAAAATAGTTCTGCTCGTGGAAACTGCTCGCCAAATTCCCGAACCCAATAGTACAACTTTAATGACTTCACCTCATTACCCCAGTCATCGAGCAGGAAGGAGGGCAACACATGCTCCTCTCGTCCCATTGTTACAAAGGCATAACTGAGATAGATAGATGGTTGAGCGTCCTCTGCTGCGGACGCTGAAAGCCACACAACGACCCGATCCTGCCACTTCTGCAAGTGACCGAGGGTTTTCTGCTTGATGATCATCACATATCTTGGGACTTATACCTTTGCACTCCCTTAACGCAAATGCCCAGGAGCCTACTCCTGTTTACGCCAATTCGTTGCGAAAAGTTCTTAACTCAACAAGTCCTGTACCTGTAAGTTTATCCATCTCGGCGGTAAACACAAGCGCATTTGGTTGCCAGTTTAACCAGCCCTGACTATCATCGGCAACAAGACAAATCAGGATCATCACCGACAAGAGGAATTTAGACAATGGTTGACCTAGATAATGGCTCCGCCGACCGAGATGAGGTTTTATCGCAAATCGCTGAAGCGAGAACGCTGCGCCGCAATGACGAGCTTGAGCAATCACAAACGCTCCTGCTGGAACTATTAGAACGCTATCCAGACAATCCGTTGGTACTCTATGAAGTCGGCGGTTCCTTTGATGTGTTGGGCGAAGAGCCACAGGCCATCCCCTACTACCGACAAGCCGTTGCCGCCGGTCTGGCCGGTTCCGACTTGCAAGAATGTCTCGTTTGCCTGGGCAGCTCGTTGCGCGTGGTTGGAGATTTTGAAGAGGCGGTTGAAGTGCTGGAAAAGGCAGTCGAACAATTTCCAGACAATAACAGCGGCCGTGTCTTTCTCGCTCTAGCCTACTATAGCGACGGACGAGAGGATAAGGCAGTCAGTACTTTACTGGATGTCTTGCTAAAAACTACAAAAGATGAGGATATTCTTTCCTTCGCCGGAGCATTGGAGTACTACAAAGATAATCTGGATGAAGTTTGGGAGTAGGGACATAGCAGGGAATCACGATGAAAGCACTGGTTTTTTATGAACATGGCGGAATCGATAACGCGCAAATTGCTGATATACCAACACCAGAGATTGGCCCCCATGAAGTCTTATTAAAAGTCGGCGCGGCCGCCTTCAACCGCCTCGATCTGTGGGTCATGGAAGGCTGGCCGAGCCTGAAGCTGAAGCTGCCCCATGTGATGGGCAGCGACGGCGCGGGCGTTGTGGCCGCTGTCGGCTCGCGGGTACAGGGCATAGAGGTTGGGCAGCGAGTTGCTGTCAACCCCACCATTTGCGGCAATCCGGCACAGGATTATTTCGGCCGCACCGGCCGCGACAACATGTGCGACGATTATACCTTGCTTGGCGAACACCTCGATGGCTTTTTTGCCGAATACACCGCCGTCCCTGCGCGTAATCTGCTGCCTTTGCCCGCTCATGTCTCCTTTGCGGAGGCAGCGGCCGCCTCGCTGGTCTTTGTCACGGCCTGGCACTCGCTCATCACCCGTGGCAACCTGCAAGCAGGTGAATCCGTCCTCATCGTTGGTGCAGGGGGTGGGGTCAACACCGCTTCAATCCAGATTGCCAAGATGGCCGGGGCCGGGCCAATCTACGTCGTTGGCTCCTCCGAAGAAAAGCTACAACTGGCCCGCGAATTGGGCGCGGACGAGACGATCAATCGCCACGAAACGGATTGGGGCAAAGCGGTCTTTAAGGCTACCAACCGGCGCGGCGTGGATGTGGTGGTAGACAATGTTGGCGCGGCGACCTATCACACTTCCTTGCGTTCCTTAAAGAAGGGCGGCCGTCTGCTGACCGTCGGCAACAGCAGCGGGCCGAAATTTGAGTTCGACAACCGGCTGATGTTTGGCAAACATCTGAGCATCATCGGCAGCACCATGGGGACAACGGCCGA
Organism: uncultured Ardenticatenaceae bacterium; assembly: GCA_964410625.1. Taxonomy (GTDB): domain Bacteria; phylum Chloroflexota; class Anaerolineae; order Promineifilales; family Promineifilaceae; genus CAYPHY01. Next base: position 150,775 of record CAYPHY010000004.1, read on the forward strand.
GTTTGAGAAGGTGATGGGACTGATCTTCGACGGCCATCTGCGGCCGATCATTGACACCATCTACCCCTTCGAGGAAGGGTTAACCGCGCTCCGCCGCTTGCAAGATGGAGACTTGATCGGCAAGCTAGTGTTGGAAATGGGCAATCTGTAGCGCGGGTTGGCAACCCGCAAGCTCTCGATTTAATGAACACAATGAACAATGAGACAATGAACAAACATTTGCTCGTTCAAATGTCTGGCGTTCCTGGTTCAGGCAAAAGCACCATTGCACGCGAGATTGGTCGTCGAACAAACGCCATCGTGATTGACAACGATATCATCAGAAGTACGGCGCTTGATAACGGGCTTGAACGGCAATTAGCCGGTCGGGTTTCTTACGCGACCATGCAAGCTCTGGCCAGATCATTGCTCAGTCAAGGTTTTAGTGTGGTCTTGGACAGTCCTTGCCGCTTTCAAACATTTCTCGATACTGGAATGCAGATCGCCCAAGACATGGGAGCCTGTTATCGCTATATTGAATGTGTTACCGAGGACTTATCTGAGATCGAACGCCGTCTACAAAACCGCAAGGCTCTACGTAGCCAGTTCACTGCTATAGATAATCTTCCGGCGATCATTGGTGACATGGAGCAAGTTATGACCGGGGAAGAACGATTTCGCCACTGGATAGAGAATATGGCGAGGCCGACTCATGCCTATTTGCGGCTAGATACATCCAGACCTTTAGCAGAATGCCTCACCGAGGTATTTCGATTTCTTGAGGCGTGCCCATGAGCATTATATCCAGCCACATCCACCTCGATAGCGTTGAGTACAAGACAAATTACGAACATAATAAATCTCTGGCCGATTTGTTGCATCAACGACAGCAAGAGGTAGCGGGAGATCGGCCGTCGCGCATCATCGAACGCGAACGAGAGCGCGGCAAGCTGCTGGTACATGAGCGCATCGAAGCGATTCTGGACGCTGATAGCCCTTTCCTGGAACTATCTCCGTTGGCCGCCTGGGAGATGTATGACGGCGAAGCACCATCGGCCGGGATCGTCACCGGCATCGGCCGCATCGCTGGTCTGGAATGTATGATCGTCGCCAACGACCCCACAGTGAAGGGGGGGACCTACTACCCGGAGACAGTGAAGAAGCACGTTCGCGCCCAAACGATAGCCGAAGATAACCATCTGCCAACTATCTACCTGGTGGACTCCGGCGGGGCGTTTTTGCATCTCCAGGCTGATGTATTCCCTGACCGCGACCACTTCGGCCGCATCTTCTATAATATCGCCCGCATGTCGGGAAAGGAAATCCCGCAAATCGCCGCAGTGTTGGGTTCTTGCACCGCCGGTGGAGCCTACATCCCGGCGATGGCCGACGAAACGATCATCGTCAAAGGCAATGGCACCATCTTTCTGGCCGGGCCGCCGTTGGTCAAGGCTGCAACGGGGGAAGAGGTGACGGCCGAAGAACTGGGCGGAGCCGACGTCCACACGCGACTCAGCGGCGTAGCCGATCACTTCGCGGAAACGGAAACAGAAGCATTAGAACGCGTGCGCGATATTGTCGGCCAGCTCAACCGTCGCAAACCCATTTCGGTGGTTATGCAAACGCCCGAAGAACCGCTTTACCCGCCCGATGAACTCTATGGCGTCATCCCCGCCGACCCGCGCCTGACCTATGATGTACGTGAAGTGATTGCCCGCCTGGTGGATGGTTCACGCCTGAGCGAATTTAAGGCGCGTTACGGCCCGACCATCGTCTGTGGCTTTGCCCATATCCTGGGTATCCCCGTCGGCATCGTCGCTAACAACGGCCTGCTGTTCAGCGAATCGGCGTTAAAGGCCACCCACTTCATCCAGTTGTGCGGCCAACGGGGAACGCCGTTGCTCTTTTTGCAAAATATCGCCGGTTTTATGGTCGGCCGCCAATATGAAAACGGCGGCATCGCCAAAGATGGGGCGAAGATGGTGATGGCCGTCAGCAATGTCAACGTCCCGCGCATCACCCTGCTGCATGGCGTCAGTCACGGCGCGGGCAATTATGGTATGAGCGGCCGTGCCTATGATCCACGCTTCCTCTTTAGCTGGCCCAACAGCCGGATCAGCGTGATGAGTGGTGAATCGGCCGCCGATACCCTCTGGACGGTTGGCAAGCGTCGCGCCTTGCAGCGTATCGAGAATCCGACCGAGGGGGAGATTCGACAAGTCGAGGAGCAGTTTAAGCGGCCGATTTTAGAACAATACAACCGGGAGAGCGATCCTTATTATGCCACCGCGCGGCTGTGGGACGACGGCATCCTTGACCCGGCACAAACACGCATCGCCCTGGCCCTGGCCTTCTCGGCAACAATCAACGCCCCCCTCCCCAGCGGCCGCTATGGAACCTTCCGCATGTAGCCCGTAGCGACAATCCCCCGGATTGTCACGAGCCATAACAATCCAGAGGATTGTCGCTACGAACCGGCATTACCAATACCCTTCTTTATAGCGATGTCTCTAAAATCCTTCATCAAAGTCGCTCCTGACTCCCATTTCCCGATCCAAAACCTACCCTATGGCATCTTCAGCACGGCCGACAACACCCTGCCACGCCCCGGCGTTGCCATTGGCGACTTCATCCTCGACTTAAGCATTTTGGAACATGAGAGATTGCTGCCAACAGCCGGTGTCTTCAACCAGCCCACCCTAAACCTGTTTATGGCGCAAGGGCGTGCTGTCTGGTCGGCCGTCCGCACGACACTACAAGCGTTACTCGACAGTGGCACGCCCACACTACGCGACAACGATTCGCTACGCGAAAGGTGTTTGGTTCCAATGTCGGGAGCCAGCCTACACCTTCCGGCGCAGATCGGAGACTACACCGATTTCTACTCTTCCAAAGAACACGCCAGCAACGTCGGCCGTATGTTCCGCGACCCGCAAAAGGCCCTACTACCCAACTGGCTCCATCTACCCGTTGCCTATCACGGCCGCGCCAGTTCCGTTGTCATCAGCGGGACGCCGATTCGTCGGCCGACAGGCCAAATCAAGCCCGCCAATACCGATACACCCACTTTTACCGCCAGCCAGGAGCTTGATTTTGAATTAGAAGTCGGCGTTTTTATCGGGCCGGGCAATGAATTGGGCGAACCAATCACAATAGAGAATGCCCTTGACCATGTGTTTGGCCTGGTGCTGGTCAACGATTGGAGTGCCCGTGACATCCAGCGTTGGGAATACCAACCGCTTGGCCCCTTTCTCGCCAAGAGCCTGGGGACCTCTATCTCCCCCTGGATCGTCCCCTTAGCGGCTTTGGAACCTTTCCGCACGGTCGCGCCACCCCAAGTTCCTCCACCCTTGCCCTATCTGCAAGCCTCTGAACAGTGGACATACGACATCCACCTGGAAGCCCGGCTGCAACCCTCCCAGGCGGCCGCCGCAACGACCATCACCCGCACCAACTTCCGCTATCTCTATTGGGCCATCGCCCAACAAATCGCCCACCACACCAGCAACGGCTGTAATCTACGCCCCGGCGATCTGCTGGCTTCGGGGACAATCAGTGGCCCAACGGCCGATTCCTATGGCTCCTTACTCGAACTATGCTGGAAAGGGGAACGGCCGCTCACCCTCCCCTCCGGCGAAACTCGCACCTTCCTCGAAGACGGCGACACCTTAACCCTCACCGGCTGGTGCCAGGGCAACAACTACCGCGTCGGCTTCGGCGAGGTGATGGGGGAGGTAGTGGGGAGTGGAGAGTGAGGAGTGGGGAGATTTCATGCGTAATAACCAATACACCAATCTCCAATCTCCAATCTCTTAGTCTCTCAGTCTCTCAGTCTCCCCCACCCTATCAAAAGTTATACCTTCCGCTCCGCCGGTTGACAGGTTTTTGAACTATCCGGCGTCCATTGCGCCTGTCCATCCGAATGTTCTATTCTGTTTGTCAAGCAAGTAAATTCGCTGTATCGAATGAGTGGCAACTTGCCTACTGCCCACTGTCTACTGCTTACACCTTTGACAAAGGAGCATATGTAATGGAACGCGATGATCGTTTGCTGCGATTGACCATCTTCACCTTTGCCCCGCTGGCGATACTCTCGGCCGTCTTTGGCCCCTTACTATTCCTCCTGCCTACTCAAACGGATAAAACCTTCTCCTGGACAATCACCCCGCCGATGAGCGCGGTATTCATCGGTGCGGGCTACATCTCCGGCGCAATCGCCATCTATACGCTGCTGCGACAAGGGCGATGGCATCCAATGCGGCCGTTCTCCCTCGGTGGTTGGGGCTTCATCCTCGCCGCCTTTGGGGCAACGCTGCTCCATTGGGACCGCTTCCATCACGGCACGCTCTTCTTCTATGTCTGGTTTATTGTCTATGCTGCCGGCCCCTTCCTCGTCCCCATTGCCTTCTGGTTCAACGAGAAGCGCAACCGGCCGCCAACATCTACAGAGCCTCTTCTTCCTCGGCCGCTACGCCTCGGCTTGATTATTGGCGGCGTCATCTTCACCATCATTGGTATTATCCTCTTTATCAACCCCTCTCTATTTATCCCCTATTGGCCGTGGGAGCTGACGCCGCTGATCGGCCGCATCATCGCCGGATGGATCTTCCTCCCCAGCCTCGGCGCGGCGGCGGCGATCTTTGAACCACGCTACACCGCTTACCGGCCGCTGATCCAACTCAGTACCATTTGGGCGGCATTGGTGCTGGTTGGCTCGCTGCTGCACCTCGATGAGTTTGACTTCGGCCGTCCCATCTCCTGGCTGTGGTTTCTTTATCTGATCGCCATTATCCCCCTGATGTTGTTTATCTATCGTCGCTACGAAAACCAAACGCCATTTGAGCGTCTTGAACCCGCCTCTTAATCTAGCTTTTCCTCCTCCTCCTCAATAAGACGATGATCGCCCTTTAGGACGATCATCGTCTTGCCGTTTTTTTCTCCCTCTGCTAGACTCCCCATCGTTATGATGGTTTATCATAACGACGGAACCTTTGTTTAGCAATGGAGAGAAGATGCCTACGTCAAAATCAACCCAATCACCCCCAAAACGCTTACGAATCCCCCTCTACTCACGGGCAACTATCTACTGCCTACTACTCACTGCTTTCTGTCTACTGCTCACCGCCTGTGGCCCTGGCGAACCGGAAGTCCTCCGCCTGGCGACAACGACCAGCACGGCCGACTCCGGCCTGCTCGACGCCATCCTCCCCGATTTTGAGGAAGCCCACAACGCCCGTGTGGATGTGGTGGCGGTAGGAACGGGCCAGGCCATTGAACTGGGCGAAGCAGGCGACGCCGATGTGATCCTCGTCCACGCCCGTGCCCGTGAAGATGCATTTGTCGCTGAAGGTCACGGCCTGAACCGGGCCGATGTGATGTACAACGATTTCATCGTCGTTGGCCCGGCCGATGATCCCGCCGGGGTTACCGGGACCGCGCTGGCGGCCGATGCGCTGGCCGAAATCGCCGCTTCGGGGGCAACCTTCGCCTCGCGAGGCGACGACAGTGGCACGCATACCAAAGAGATGAGCCTATGGGAAGGGTCTGGAGATGTGCCTGATCCAACGGCCGACGCCTGGTACCAATCGCTTGGGCAAGGCATGGGCGAAACGTTGCTCTTCGCCGACGAATCCGGGGCCTATACCCTCACTGATCGGGGGACCTACCTCTCGATGAAGGGTGAAGGCAACCTGCCTAACCTGGAAATCATTGTCGGTGGTCAATCCATCGCCGACAACGCCGATCCCGCTCTCCTCAATCCCTACGGTGTCATCCCGGTCAACCCCGATAAGGGCGACATCAATGAGGAGTTGGCGCAAGCATTTGTCGAGTGGATTACATCGGCCGAGATCCAGGAGCAAATCGGTGAATTTGGCACCGATCAGTTCGGCCAACCCCTCTTCTATCCCGACGCGCAATAACAGATATAGAAACCGGGTTTCGACCCGGTTTCTGAAGATCTATGGAAACACTCCTCGACGCCTTCCGCGACGCCATTCGCCTGTTGCTCGACTTCGACCCGGCCCTGCGCCAGGTATTGCAAACCACGCTGCTGGTCACCGGCGGAGCGTTGTTACTGTCGATGCTGATCGGTCTGCCGATTGGCGTTGGACTAGGGCTACGGCCGCGCGTCCCCGCCGCCCCCGTCCTCATGCCCCTCATCTATACCGGGATGGGATTGCCACCGGTCGTGGTCGGTTTGTTTGTCTATTTGCTGTTATCAAACCGGGGTATTTTCGGATCGCTTGACTGGCTCTTTACCACCAGGGCGATGATCGTTGCCCAAACCATCATCGCCCTCCCCCTGGTCATTGGTCTAACGCTGGTTGCTGTCCAAGGCGTAGACAACCACATTCGTTTGCAAGTCCGTTCGCTGGGAGCCGACGGCCGCCAACTGGCCTGGACGGTGATCAGCGAAGCACGGCTGGGGGTGCTGGCGGCCATCGTCGCCGCCTTTGGCAGTATCATCTCCGAAGTCGGCGCGGTGATGCTGGTGGGTGGCAACATCGAGAGTCAGACCCGCGTCCTGACCACCGCCATCGTCTTGGAAACACGCAAAGGCAACTTTGCCCTGGCAATGGCCCTGGGCATCATCCTCCTGACCCTGGCTTTCATCGCCAACCTGCTGCTCTACTACTGGCAACAAGGACGGCCGCGGTGAGAGAAGTGTGTATGAGTGTATTGATGTATTAGCCTATTTACCACCTTTACCAATAGACCAATACACCATTACACCAATATACCAATACAGTTATATTTTAATGAGCCAGACACTTTATAGCCTTGAAAACATTCAACAACGCTACAACGGCCGCACAGTCCTCGACCTGGAACAACTCACCATCCATCGCGGGGAAGTCCTGGCGCTGGTGGGGCCAAGTGGGGCGGGGAAAAGCACACTCCTTCGCCTGCTCAACTTTTTGGAAGCGCCAAGCAGCGGCCGTCTTCGCTTTGAGGGGCTTGATATAAACGGACAAGTTCCATTGGCTATACGAAGGAAGATAACGACCGTCTTTCAACGGCCGAACCTCCTTCGCCGCACCGTCGCCGCTAACTTGCAATTTGGCCCAAAACTGCGCGGCGACAAACTAAGCGACGAAGATGTCCACGCCTGGTTAGCGCGTGTCAATCTCCACACACTCGCCCGGCAACCGGCCACCACCCTCTCTGCCGGAGAAGCACAGCGTCTGGCCCTCGTCCGCGCCCTGGCTATCCGGCCGCAAATTCTACTCCTGGACGAACCGACCGCCAATCTCGACCCCTACAATGTGGGAGTGATCGAGAATATCATCCGCGAAGAAAACAAGGAACGGGGAACCACCGTTGTCCTGGTTACTCATCACGTTTTTCAAGCCCGCCGCCTGGCGCATCGGGTGGCCTTTCTGCTCAACGGCCGTCTCATCGAAGTCGCCCCCACGACCACCTTCTTCGAGCAAGCGGCCGACCCGCGCACGGCCGCGTTTCTCAGCGGCGAGTTGGTTTATTAAGAACCTATCCAACGCAGAGGCTTTTCCCTTTATTATCTCTGCGTCTCTGCCCCTCTGCGCCTCTGCGTTTTTTAACAATTCCCATGCTTAGATCGATTGCGAATGCGTCATCGTCTAAACCGGCCAACTACGAGTCCTACCCCAGTTCTTAAGCATCGTTGGAAGCCAGGATAGGTAAACTCAGCCGAGAGAGCGATCTGTCGGCAATAATTACGATTTACGATCCATTTACGCTCGGTAGGTACACTGCACCATACAAAAGCTATATCAACTTGCTCACAAAGGAGAACACCAATGTCCAGTCCTACCCATGTTTCACTTTCATCCGATGCCCCCCCACCAACAACCCAACCAACGAAGAAGCACCACTGGGCAGCCGCCCTGGTTCTGCATCGCGGCCGCTCCCTCCTCTCCCGCCTTGCCTTCCACTACCAGCGACTGCGCAACCTTCCCCGCCACATCCGGCGACGGTTACAGCGCAAAGCCGCCCTAACCCTGGCCGGGGCGGCATTACTCTTCACCCTCGGCCGCGCCCCCGCGCCCAGCCAGATCGCCCACGCCGCAGACATCACCGTAGACGAAATCAACTGTACCCTCATTGACGCCATTCGCTCGGCTAATAACGACGGCAGCTATGGCAGTTGCATGACAGGCGATGGGGACGATACGATCTATCTCCAGGCCGATGTGACGCTGACGGCCGCCTATGATTATCACTACTACGCCGACACCGGCCTGCCACTTATCACCAGCCAGATCACGATTGAAGGCAACGGCCACACCATCGCCCGCGACACCGACCCATCCACCACCCACTTCCGTCTCCTCGCCGTCAGCAGCAGTGGTGATTTGACCATCAACAACACCACACTGACGGGAGGCTATTTAACCGATTCGGCCGAAGGCGGCGCGATCTACAACAACGGCCTGCTGACAGTCAACAATAGCCTGCTCACTGGCAACACAGTCGGCGCCGGCGACACCCAGGGAAATGGCGGTGGCATTTTCAATGATGGCTACGCGACCGTCAACAACAGCCAACTCATCGCCAATTATGCTCGCCGCGGTGGTGGCCTGTTCAATGAGACCGGCACGGCCGTCATTCACAACAGCCTCATCGAAGGCAACACAGGTCTCATGGAAGGGGGCGGTCTCTATAATGACGGGCCGACGATGCTCGTCACCAATAGCGTACTTCGCGGCAATAAGTCTGACGAAGGAGGCGGCATCAACAATAATAGCCTCACCGGTTCCGTTACGGTCGAAAACAGCCTCATTGAAGACAATACCGCCTATTCAGGTGGCGGCGGCATCCATACCAACATCTCTGATGTCACCATCACCAATAGCACCATCCGCGACAACAAGGCCGAATATGGCGCTGGGGTCTACGCCCGACTTGAGGAAACAGTGGTAACGATCACCAACAGCACCATTAGTGGCAACGAGGCATCAAGCATTGGCGGCGGTATCTATAACGGCGATGGTACCATGTCCATCTACAACAGCACGATCAGCGACAATTCGGCCCACCAGGGTGGTGGCATCTATGATGGACATGGTAACATCACCTTAGGTCGCACGTTGGTCAGCGGCAACACGGCCGCCTTTAGCAGCGAAATCCGCCATCATAATGGCAATATCTACGCCAACGCCCACAACCTCTTCGCCCATAACGGCCTGGACAGCGGGCAAGCCTTCTATAACTTCACTCCTGGCGCTGACGACATCAACGCCACCAGCGACAACGACGATATCCTCCTCGCTACCATCCTCGATACAACCCTGCGCGATAATGGCGGGCCACTTGCCGGACCTTCCTTTGCGCCGGAACCTATCCCAACCCATGCTTTGCCCGCCGGTAGCCCGGCCGTTGACGCCGTCCCCAGCGCCGACTGTACCGCCGCGCCGGTAGATGGCCTCGACCAACGGGGAGCGCCGCGCAATATAAATGGTGATGGCGTGCCTTCCACGGATGAATGCGACATCGGCGCATTTGAACGACAACCCGCTATTTTCATGTCGGCCGAAAAACCGGGTGTGACCAGCAATAGTGTCGCTTTCGGCCGTGAAGACATCCTCCTCTGGGACGGGTATAAGTGGAGCCTTTTCTTCGATGGCAGCAGCCACGGCCTGTCAAACGCCCACGACATCAACGGCATCCACATTAACCATATCAACGATGCCGACGATCTCTATCTGACCTTCTTCCAAAACAAGGTCAACGTGCCCGGTATCGGCAACGTCCTCGGCCATGACGCCGTCCATTTCGATGGCAACGGCTTCAGCCTCTTCTTCGATGGCTCCGACGCCGAGCTGACCACCGTCAGCGAGAAGCTGGACGGCCTGGCTGTGCTAGATGGAAAGCTTTCACCCATCGGCAATAGTTGCCAGGCTTATTTACTACTTAGCACCTTCGGCAACGGCCGCGTGCAGAACCACGATGGCACGCCGCTGCGCTTTCGGGGCGAAGACATCCTCGGCTTCTGCGCCACCAACACCGGAGAGGCGACGGCCGGTTTTTGGCATATGGTGTTGGATGGCTCGGCCGAAGGAATGCCGAAGAACAGCACCTTCAGCCTCTCCACCGGCATCGGCGGCCGTCCCTACTATCTGACGACCAAGGGGACGTTCAACGTAGACAACGCCGCTGGCGGCCACTCGATGGTCTACCGCTATGACCCCTCCACTGGCGAGTTCGACGGCCCCCACTTCAGCGCCCCCGCCAGCGGGCTAAATCAGAAGGTGAATGCTTTGCACATTGCAGGCGATCTTCCCTGATATGTGAAGGTGACAGGGTGCGGAGGTGACAAGGTGAACAGAGCATCTCTTTGTCACCCTGTCACCTTGTCACCCTGTCACCAAAGCGGCCGCTTGGAAGCGATCATTCGACGAAATTTGTCGTCACTTGGGTTATAATAGCTTAGGATCGAGAAAGAATAACGCTAAACACGAGGTAACGATGAACAAGTCCAACAACCATAATCAACGTATTGCAAAAATAACCTTCGGTTCCGTCTATCCGATGTATGTCGAAAAGGTGGAGAAGAAAGGCAGGACCAAAGAAGAGTTGCATCAGGTCATCGAGTGGTTAACGAACTTCGATGATGAGAAGCTTCAGGAACTGATGGATGAGCAGGCAACGTTTGAAACCTTCTTCCAACGGGCCTCGCTAAACCCCAATGCCCACCTCATTACCGGCGTCATCTGTGGCTATCGTGTGGAGGAAATCGAGGACCCTTTGACCCAGCAGGTTCGATATTTGGATAAGTTAGTGGACGAGTTGGCAAAGGGCAAGAAGATGGAAAAGATTTTGCGTGGCTCGTAAAGGAGTTCGTTGTGAGAAAAATTATAGTCCTTGAACATATCACCCTCGACGGCGTCATACAAGCCCCAGGCGGGCCAGAGGAAGATCCCAGCGGCGGCTTCCCCTATGGTGGATGGATAGCGCCATATGCCGACAATCTTCTGGGAACGGCCGTAAGCGGTCAGATGGGCAAGCCGTTTGACCTGTTGTTAGGGCGCAAAACCTTTAATATTTGGGCGCCGTACTGGCCGCAACATGGGGACGATTGGCCTGGCGTCAACACGGCGACCAAGTTCGTCGCCTCAAATACGATGACTGCGCACGAATGGGGGCCGAACGTCTTCTTGAATGGAGATGTTGCCGAAAAAGTCGCCCAAATCAAACAACAGCCAGGACCAGATTTGAACGTTTGGGGAAGCAGCGAGCTCCTGCAGACGCTTATTAAGCATGATTTGGTAGATGCGTTCTGGCTGGTGATCTATCCAGTCACGTTGGGCGTTGGCAAACGCTTGTTTGCCGGTGGTACGATCCCGATGGCGTTCAAGGTCACGGAAAGCGAAGTCACCCCGAAAGGGGTCGTTATCGTGAATTACGAGCGTGCAGGGACAATCACCCCTGGAAGCGATTAAGCAGACACGGCTACCCGCCCGACAAGCAAGAAAAAGCCACCCAAACCGTCCTCGAACAAGCCGAAGAATGGGCGAAGGATGAGGGATGAAGGATGAAAGAAAATCTTTTCATCCTTCATCCTTCCTCCTTCCTCCTTCCTCCTTCCTCCTTCATCCTTCCCAATTTTGCGCTATAATTCCTGTTGAGCATGAACCACCCATTGCCAACGGGAACTATCACTTTTCTCTTCACCGACATCGAGGGTAGCACCTCTTTGTGGGAACGCTATCCAGAGGCGATGAAGACGGCACTGGCGCGCCACGACCACATCCTGCAAACGGCCGTCAACACCCACGACGGCCGTATCGTCAAAACCACCGGCGATGGCTGCTACGCCGTCTTTCCCACCGCGGCCGATGCTGTCGCGGCCACGCTGGCTGCCCAACGCGCCCTCTATGCCGAAAGTTGGAACATGATCCACCCCGATGTAGTGCGCGTTCGTATGGGCCTGCATACCGGCGAGGCGGAATTGCGCGAAAGGGATTACTTTGGCCCAGCGGTCAACCGCGCCGCGCGGCTGATGTCCATCGGTCATGGGGGGCAGGTTTTGCTTTCCGGCGTAGCGGCCGCGCTGGTCGAAGGCCAACTGCCGCCTGGCATCAACCTGCTCCCGCTCGGCGAACACCATCTCAAAGGGTTGACCCGCCCTGAACAAGTCTTGCAACTGGTCGCTCCTGATTTGCCTCATCTATTCCCCGTTCTGCAATCATCGGGCAATTTCATCGTCAATCTGCCGATGCCCTCCACCAGCTTTGTCGGCCGTTGGCCGGAGGTGCACCAGATTGTCAACATGCTCGCCGATGCCGACGTTCATCTGCTCTCCTTGCTAGGGCCAGGCGGGACCGGAAAAACGCGATTGGCGATTCAGGCGGCGGCCGAAATCGCTCGACAAAGCACCCATCGCTTTGGCGATGGCGTCTTTTTTGTGCCGCTGGCTCCCCTCTCGTCACCTGATTCGATGATCACGGCCATCGCCCAGAGCGTCGGCTTCTGCCTTTGCCGCGAAGAAGAGTCCCCGCGTCAACAACTGATTGACTTTCTGCGCCGCAAACAGTTGCTGCTGGTGATGGACAACATGGAGCATCTCGTTGAGTCCGGCGGCGCGACCCTCCCGGCGGAGATCATTCAAAACTCCCCTGGTGTGCGCATCCTCGCCACCTCGCGCACGCGGCTCAATGTCCAGGGCGAACATCTCTACTTCGTCGCCGGAATGCGTACCCCGGAGGCGGAAGCGGTCCATGCCTGGAACAACATCGAAAAGGAAGCGGCCGACTACAGCGCGATACAGCTCTTCGCTCAATGTGCGGGGCGGGTCATCCCCGGTTTCCGCCTCGATGCCAGCAACATTGCCGACGTGGCCCGCATTTGCCAGCAAGTACAGGGGCTTCCGCTGGGGATTGAACTGGCGGCCGCCTGGCTGGAAGTGTTGACCCTGCCGGAGATCGCCGCCGAGATAGAACGCAATCTCGATATCCTCAATACCGAGCTACACGGCATCCCCGACCGGCAACGAAGCATCCGCGCTGTCTTCAATACGTCCTGGCAACTGCTCAGCGACCGCGAGCGGCTGGTCCTGCCGATGCTCTCCATCCTTCGCGCCGGGTTCTCGCGTGAGGCAGCGGAAGCGATTACCACCAACGTCACCATCCGCGACTTGCTAGGGCTGATCAACAAATCCTGGCTACAACGCGTGGGCGACGGCCGTTTCCAAATGCACGAGTTGCTGCGACAATATGCAGCGGAAAAGCTCGACCAGGATGCCGCGCTCAAGCAACGGGTCAGCGAACGGCAAGCCCACTTTTTCGCCACCTTTCTCGACGCCCAACTCCCTTCGCTCTTAGGCAACGGGCAGATCGAAACGTGTGACGCCATCGCCGCCGACTTTGACAATATCCGTTCGGCCTGGCAGTGGCTTGTCGCCCATGGGCAGTTCGAGCTTTTAGTGGAGAAGATGCTTGCACCGCTCTTCTTCTACGCCCACATCCGTTTTCTGGCTACGGAGGTGGCCCCGCTGCTTGAACAAGCCATCACCGCCCGGCAGCAACTATCTTCCACCGAAGATGGCGTGCGAATTGACATCATTTTGGCAAAGCTGCTCATCGCCCGCGCTGCCGTCTATATGAACTACTTCACCGGCGAATTTCAGACCGGCGACGTCTCCACGCCCTGGCAAATGGTCAACGCCCTGGGTGAGGCGGCCGTTTCCCACCTCGGCTTTTGGTATCCGCTGCTCAACCGCATCTATGGCTGGCTCGTTGACCGCTCCACCGCCATTTACAACCTGCGCCACCAGTTGGCTGCCCCAGTAGACAGTAGTCAGTCAGCCGTCGGCAGTGGCCCGTCACATACCCCACACTCAATCTCCAATCTCCCAGTCTCTAATCTCCCACTCTTCAACCTCTTGGAAGCCTACACCCTCCACGCCCTCGGCTCCCTTCTCGACTGGGAGTTTGCCAGCGATGAAGAGTTGGCCGAAGCCCACCACTGTCTTGAACAAACGCTGGTCGCCTATGAACGAATGGGCAATCGCTTTTTCTGCGCCCTGGCTTATCTCGATCTGGCCGAAGTTGCGGGTCTGCGCAAGCGCTACGCCGAAGCCCTCGATTATCTGGAACAGGCTGAGCCTTTGGCCGAAGCGGTTGGCAACTGGGGGGCAGTCTGGCTGATCTTACTGTTGCGCCGTGAGATGTATTTGCGCCAGGGCGAGCCAGCGCGGATGTTCCCCGTCTTTGAAGAAATGTTACAGATGAGCCGTAAGGTGGGCAATTACCGGCTGGAAACCTGGAGCCTCAGTTGGTATAGCATCTATGGTCTGCGCTATGACAGCGTCGAACGCGCAAGGCAGTTACGGCAGGAAGCGCTGGCCTTAGCGGAAGAGTTCCACAACGTCTATGACCACTCCTGGAGCAGTTGGGAATTGGGCGAGATTTACCGCGTCGCCGGAGATCACGCGGCCGCCCGCCACTGGTTCGAGCAATCGGCGATCCTCTTTGAACGGTATGGTCAACCCCTGGGAATCGGCTTTTACCATCGTGGCCTGGGCGATTTGGCGCTCGCGCAAGGCCAATATACGGCCGCCATCAACCACTTCCGCCGCTATCACACCATCGCCCAGGAACAGCGCTTCAGTTGGAGCGAAGCCTACGCGCTGGTTGGCCTCGGCCGCGCCGCCCTCGGTCTCGGCCGCTATGATGAGGTCCTGAATAGCTTCCGCGAGGCGCTGCAACTCTCCGAAATCACCGGCCGCAACGACATCTCCTCCCTGCCGCTTGCCGGTCTGGCCCATCTCGCCCTCGCCACAGGAAAGAGCGACCTGGCTTTAACGCTGGCAACGGCCATCCAATCCAGCCCCTTCACCTGGAATGAGACTTGCCGGTGGATGGAACAAATAGCGGCCGCAGCACGGGGCCAATTGGCGGCCGAGGCAGTTGTGGAGGCGGAGAGGGGCGGCCGCCACGCCAAACTAGACACCCTCATCCCGCAGCTCCTCGCCTTACCGGAAACGGAGCATCCCGTTTGGCTGCAACAAGTCGGTGGATTGCTTCAGTTGTAGGCGCACGCTTGTTCCCGGTATTTATTCAACCAGTAAAAACGCCACCTGCTCCGTCGCGTGTTTGCGCTCGGCGTCGCGCAGTTGATCCTCCTCAATAGCGATTTGTAGGCTGGTTCCAGCCAATGGATTCGCCCCATATAACACCGGCCACCCCCCTTCGGCCGCATCCATCCCCGCCGAACTGATAATCGCGGCCGTCGCGTTCGGTAAGCCATTGAATGTGTAGTTGTATGGGGGCTTGTTGCCTATGCCCCGCACCGTGTCGGTCCCCACTCCGGCACGATAAGCACGCGGACCGATCACACCACTCCCCGCTTCAATCACAACCAGGCCGATCACTTCGTTAGCGCGATTTTTATCAGGGTCTTCGCCCACATGCTTGCCGAACTTCAATTGTGCTTTTGTTGGTGGCTGCGCCTTCTTCTTGGCCGACGCCCAAAAGACGGAGAAGCGTGCATCGTTGGCCGTCATCACCTGTCCCACCACAACCGGCGAATGGTATTGGTTACTATAGGTGTAGAGCTGCCCCTTCCAACGGCCGCGACCATCGGTCACTGTCGAATTGAGCCGTACCGCCTCCATTGTCACGCCATGTTGCGCAGCCGTATAGACCCCCTCCTCCACCACCAGGTAATGGACGGTGACGCCGCCAACGGCCGCGCTCGATCCATCCGCCCGTTGTACCTGTACCTGGAAACTGTTTCCCACCCCGTTTCGCACCCGCGTTACCAGCGGCGGCCGTCCGGCGGCCGTGTTCACGCTGGCAACCACCACCATCGAATCATAACTTTGCGGCAAGGTGATGGTTTTCCATCCCGTGTTGGTCACATTCTCAATAACGCCTGCCTGTAAGGGCAGAGTGCTAACCGAAGCCGGTGGCGTGGAAGTGGGAGGGAGTGGTGTAGCGGTAGCGGCCGGTGTGGTGGGTTGGGCCGTTGCCGTGGCCGTTGCTGGCCGAGGCGCCGCGCCCTGCCGTGACCAGATGGAGATATCACGCACGTGCCAAACGCCACCCCACCAATTCTGGCCGCGAAAGCGCACCTCCGTTGTCCCGGCCGGTATCGGCATCCAATATGACCAGAATTTATCCTCATCATAACGCTCCTGCGCCTGCGGTTGGGCCGCTTGCCAGGAGTTCCCACCATTGGTGCTGATCTCCAGGTTCTTGCCGATAGCGGCAAAACGAAGATAGGCGTTCGATGGTGCGGGTGCGCTGAATGACACCGATGGGCTAGTCGTGTGGTCTACATAGCGGCGGTTGGCACGCAGCATGGTGAATGGCACCGCCGGATCAATCACCACATTGTCCCAATGCCAGGTATTCGGGCTACAGCTACTACAATCCTTTGTGGGGGTGTAGGAATGGTGGCCGAATTGCACAACACCTTGATTCCAGCCCAACGCAGCAATGTCGCTATCAATCCACCAGAAATCATGCGCGGGAATTCCGAACTTCAAGTGGGTCTCCGAGATGCGTAACTCAAAGGTGGTTCGTGTCGTTGCGCTCGGCGTGAGGAAGGACTCATACCCCGTCCACCAGTTACCGCCAACATCTTGTGCTTGATGATTGCGGATGACGCTCGCTTTGAAAATCGTATCGCCATTAAAGACATCCATGCGGATGTTGACGCCGCGCCGTGGCTCGCCGCTTAGATCAGGCAACCAATCAATTAAGGGTAATTGCAAATGATCTGCATACGGGGTGATCGAGAGGTCGATCCAATCGCGACTGGAAGTACGCAGGGTGGAGACATCAAAACGCACAACCGCTTCGCCGCCGGAAAAGTCTATGAGCTGGTTTGGGGTCAGATAAATCGCCCCATATCCGGCGTCATTGATCGCGGTCATCACATGGTCGCGACATTGGAACACCGCCTCCTCATAACCACTGATCAGATGGGTCGCGGCCGGTGGCTCACAATACTCACCATGCCCGGCGTGCATCGCCGTTAGTTCATAAAGATGCTCACGGCCGCGTGAATGGACAGTCACATCCCAACTGCCCGGCTCCCAAGGCTGGGGGACAACGGGATTGCCATCAAACGTTTCATGAAAGGTGTTGTTGGCTGATGTGCTGGCTGATGAACGGCCGATGGACAACACAAACAACAGCGATCCAGCCAACAAAGCAAATCCGGCTAATAACAACAAGCGTTCCAAGCGATTGATAGCGTTCATGGACGGCTCCTTCCCAAAAGTGTAGGTGATGTAAACGATAACTGCTTGGGTGGCTCCACACCCATACTACACGCAAAACGGCTCCCCATCACTGCCCCGCCAGGTACAACTACCTATAGCAGAGTCTCGCACCATTACCAATCTGGACAATTATACCCAGTGCGCCGTATTTGACGAACGTAGGAGGTGAAGGATTTGGGAAGGGTCGGTAAAACAGCCGTAAAAAATGCAACTTCGCACGCTTTTCTACAATAAAGCCTAATCATGTTTTTCCTTTCATCGGGCAAAAATGATCATTGACGATTTTCTCATGAACCACTATACTTCGGTTTGTCGATTGTCGACAGGATACAGTCGACAAAATAATAGTTATTTTCCAATTGGGTCAGCATTATCGGCGGCCCCATCATGAGGATGAAATGGCAAGGAAGCGACTACAAAGAACGACAGAACCCCTCTACCCTGAACACCCCCTCTCCGAACACCAATGGCGAATAAATCGTGCGCGTCAGATCATGAAAGAAAATGATCTCGATGCACTCGTCCTGGCTCGAAACGTCAACGTTTTTTATGCCACCGGCTCCCGCTTCGTCTTCGTTGGCAAAGACGCGCCCACTGCATTGGCGCCGCAATCAACAGCGATCATCACCCCGGACGCCGACATTTATTGCCAGCGATTTGGCCCCTTTGATAGCGATGAAGTCGCCTTACACACCACCACTTCTGAATCCATCGAGCTATATGATGATGAGATGGAACTGGTCAACATTTTGCGCGATTATGGCATTGGCAAAGGGATGCGGATCGGCACCGAGTGGGGCAACGGGCTTTGTGTAGGGATCAACCCGCTCAAGTTTCTAAAAATTCAGGAGAAACTGACCAAAGAGCTTGGCGCGGAATTTGTTGATGGCACGCCGGTCGTCTGGAAGATGATGGCGATTAAATCTGCTCTGGAAATCGAACGGATGCGCGTTGCGGTGACGGCCGCCGCACGAGCGATGGAGCGCATTTATGAGATCATCGAAATCGGCATGAACGAGCTAGAGGTTTCACGCCTAGTCAGCCAATTTATGTATGAGGAAGGCGGCGACAGCATTTCCCATGCCCAGGTAATGGCCGAAGGTGACCAAGCCCTTAATTTGCTAAGTTGCGACGCTGTTGATCGTACTATCGGCCGTGGTTGGGTCCATCTAGACATCGGTTGCAAATTCCATCGCTATGGCTCCGATATCAATCGCGGTATCTTTTTGGGGCGGGAACCAACGGCCGACGAGATCAAACTTTACGAGTGCCGCAAAGGGATGAACGAACTGCTCGATAAAGCAATTAAGCCAGGGGTTGTCATTGATGATGTACTGTCGGCCATGATTGATTATGCCCACTCACAAGGCTGTGTGATGCAAGAGATTAATGGGCAGCCTTTCGGCGGTCACAACCTCGGCCTGGAACCCTATCAACCACCTAACTTGATCCCATCTGCGGCTCAACCCATCTTCCAAAATGCTGAAGGCAAGGTTGTCTTTGAGCCAGGGATGATGTTCACCTATGAAATGGCCGTAGAACTCCCTGGCGTGAAGACGCCTTTCTTTAATATAGAAGACAACGTAGTGGTTACGGAAAGCGGTGTGGACAATATGTGTGCATCGCTCAGCCGAGAGCTGCAAGTGAAGTATTAAATGACGGGTGAGAGCCTTTATTAGCACCTTTCACGGGAGACTAGCTATCTCTGGTAGGGGGAGCCACCCTTAGACCCTGCGCCCTTAACCCTGGTTCAAGGGCGCAGAGGTCATCCGTGCAACTTATTAAGATGTTAATTTCATAAAGGGGATGAATGACAACAGATACGATTGATTTTCACATTGAGGGGAAACTTCTGCCGGATCGGATCGCCGACACACTGCGCCAGGCGATCCTCACCGGGCAACTCGCTCCGGGGGAACGACTGATTGAAGCGGAGTTGGCAGAAAAGCTACAGGTAAGCCGGGCACCACTGCGCGAAGCATTGCGGCAACTGGAGGCCGATGGTTTATTGAGCAACCAGCCACGCAAGGGGACCTTTGTCGTCGAACTGGAACTGACCGATATCTGGGAAATTTACACGCTCCGCCTGGCGCTGGAAACGCTGGCGGTGGAGATCCTGGTGGAAAAGATCACCGCCGAACAAGTAGAAGCCCTCTATGAAACCGTTGCCGAAATGGAAAAGCTGGAAGTAGGCACGGATTTGTGGACGCTGGTTGATTTTGAAATGAAGTTTCATGAGCAAATCTGCTTCTACAGCAACCATTCGCGACTCTATAAAGTCTGGATGCAGATGGGCAACCAGCTACGCACCTTTTTCGCTGCGGCCGATATCTTCTTTGAACCAGGGATATATGTCACCCGCCATCGCGAATTAGTGGAAAGTATCACCAGCGGCGACAAGGAAGTGGCAACGGCCATGCTCCGCGAACACATCCTCAACGCTGCCAAGCTGGTGACCGGCAAAGCTTGAGCAACCCGGTCGCTATATGACTAAAACCGTCGACCTATTCTAATTGGTAAATCCTAAAGGAGTAACTTGATGAACTTTGATCGTGCAAGAGCAAAAATGGCAGAGCAAGGTTTCGATGCCATTATTCCCACCTCTTATGAAAATGTCGCCTATTTAAGTGGAACGGCGATCATGACCCAGCGCTCTATCCCGGAACGATTGGCAGCCGTTGTCCTACCTTGCGAAGGTGAGCCGAGTATGGTCGTCTGCACCATTGAGGAGCCTCAGGCACGTCGCGAATCACACATCAAGGATCTCGTTGGCTATGTCGAGTTTGTGACCTCACCGGCGCAAACCATTGCCGAAACCGTCCGAAAAAAGGGACTGGAAAACGGTACGTTAGGGCTGGAGATGCGCGTCCTCAGCGCTCACTACTATCAAGAACTGCAATCATATCTACCAAAAGCCACGCTAAAAGCGGCCGACCGGCTGCTTGACGAGCTGAGAATGGTCAAGTCTACCCAAGAGATCGCCTTATTAGAGAGGGCAGCGCTTTGTACCGACGCCGCGATCCGTTCTGCCTATGAGCTAGGTGGTGTCGGGGTCAGCGACAAGGTCATTGCCGATCAAATGGCAAATCACATCCAGGGTAATGGCGCCGATTCAGTTGCTTTTCTGGTTTTAGGGGCGGGACCAAGCGCGAGTTTAGCCCACCCAGTTCCACTTAACCGGCCGCTGGAAGTTGGCGACATCGTTCGTTGTGATGTGGGTGGTTACTATGGCGGCTATTATTCCGACCTGGCGCGCACGGCCGTTGTTGGCGAGGCCAGCGAAGAGCTTCAGGAAACCTACCATAAGTTGTGGCAAGCCCACGAAACAACCATTGCCGCCATCGCCCCCGGCATTCGCGCCAACGAGCTATACGGCGTCTGTTTAGACGCCTTCAAAAAAAATGGCCTGAACTTAACAATGCCTCACATTGGACACTCTCTGGGGTTGGGGTTGCACGAGCACCCAATGATCGCCCCCTTCAATGATACTACCCTGGAGGCGGGCATGGTTTTGGCAATCGAACCAATTCACCGTTTCAACGGGGGCTCCATTTTGCACGTTGAAGATTTAATCGAAGTGACGGCCGATGGCCATCGAATCCTCTCCCGCGCGGCCGATTGGAGTGAGATATTTGTCATGGCTTAGCTGGCTTAGTAGGCAATATATTGTGTCAATTCGTTGCCCGATTTTGAGGAGTTGAAGATGAACCCACGTTTTGCCGAACTATTTGCCTCAGCACAAAAGGCGATGACTTTTTGCAAGGTCGCGCCCACAGAAAAGGTTGTCGTCTTTACCGATACGGCCAAGAACCCGGCCACGGTGGATGCATTTTATACCGCCGCCCTCGCTACCGGGGCCGAGGTGTTGCTGGTGCGGATGAAAACAAAAGAGCGGCCGTTGCAGGAGCCACCCGATACGGCCGTCGCCGCCATGGCGGCTGCAGACATTGTATTCGACCTGGCAACCCACCCCTGGCTCTATACCCAGGCGACCAATACCGTGCTTAACAGCGGTACACGGATGCTACAAGTCCTGGTTGATGATGAAACGGTGATTAAACGGCCGCCGGAGGAATTCATCGCCCGCCGCGAGACCATTGCCTATGGGTTACTGCGCAACTGCGAGATATTCCGCATAACCTCCAGTTATGGGACTGATCTGGTGATGGAGCGTGGCGGCCGTCCAATCCATACGCAAGGCGGCTTTGTTGATCGTCCCGGTGATTGGGATTCGTTTGCGGTTAATCTGGCTGCCTTTGCCCCGTTGGAGGACAAAGCCAATGGCAAGCTGGCGCTCTATGGCACTATGTACCTGCCGCCACAACACCTCTTCATCACCGAGACGCCGATCCAAACAGTCGTTGAAGACGGCCGCATTGTCCATGTTGAAACGGATCACCGCGAGGCACAACTCTTTGCCGATTGGTTGAAATCTTGGGACGACCCCAACTCCTATATTATCGCCCATACCGGGTTCGGAATTGACCACCGTGCCCAGCTTGTTCCCCATGATCCCGGCGAATGGGAAAGCTATCTCGCCGGGGTCAACATCGCCTTTGGGGGTAACAACATCCCCCAACTGGGCGGCCAAACCTCTGCCAAAAGCCATTTTGATACGGTACTCCTCAATGTGGATGTCGAAATTGACGGCCGCAAGATCATTGAAGGGGGCAATTTTGTAGAAGGATTGGGTTTTTAGTGCATGGCGCAACAGTGGCTTAGCACCACACCATGAACTATTAAAAGGAGGTGCAGGGGAACGATTGATCTATCTGTATCTTATTCTCTTATTTGTAAGCGACTTACAAGGTAGGCCACCATGATCACATCACGTCTTTCTGTCTTGATCGCCCAGCTTTCTAGAAATGGTCTACTGTTTTAGCTTAAGCGTCGTGTTTAACCTGTGAAGAAATCTGAGGAGAAATAATCATGAGTAATCAAGTGATTGCCGGGGAGAAGAAGCCCCTTATTACGGTGAAATCAGGGTTGTATACGGCCGTTCTCGGTGCGCTCGGCTCGATCCTGACTCTATTTGCCATTCCCATCGCACCTAATATTCATATCAACTTATATGTCTTCTCCGGAGTCATGGTTGGAGGAACAAGCGGTTGGTTGTTAGGCGCATTGGCTGGATTTATCGGTTCATTATATACGCCGGTTCTCTGGGGCTGGCTGGGCGCTATTCCTTATAACATGATCCTCGGCGCGGCAACCGGCTTCTTTACCGAACGATTCGGTATTCGGCCGACGATTGGAGCGCTGCTCGGACACATCATCTCCATCCCTTACCAATACTTTGCCAACGTCTTATATCTAGGTACGCCGTTTGAGATCTTCCTGGTCGGTATGGTAACGACGGTTGTCCAATTGCTGGCAGCCGGCGTCATCGCCGAATCGCTGATGAGCATCCCCGCCTTGAAGAAACGCTTACCGAAGACGCAGATCAATGCCCCCGCCTGGGTTGCACGGAGTAAGTTCCTGCGCCACCCCTGGGTTGCGGCCGCTGAAGGCTAAGGAAGCGGCAACAAGAAGTGAGAAACCGGGTTTCTTGTCCAGAGGTATTTCTCCAATAGAAACCAAGAAGCCCGGTTTCTATCAACAATCACCTGATTTTTTGCATCACCCCCGCGCAAGGCGGGAGACAGTCGTACGATTTCACACCTATAATCAGCCATGCAACATGCAGGGTGAGGTTGTGAAACCGGTCTGAATTGCGACAAAAAAGCTGGAGAGAAATAACATGGGAACACCCATTATTCGTTACGAAAACTTTGGCTTCCGTTATGCGGAAGGTAACGACTGGGCGCTCCGCAACGTGACGCTAGATGTGGAACCAGGCGAAATTATGCTCGTCCTGGGTCGCAGCGGATGTGGCAAGAGTACGCTATCTCTCGCCTTGAACGGAGCGGTACCGCATTTATTTGAAGGCGAGGCCGAAGGCTCACTCACTGTCGCCGGCAAGTCCGTGTTGAACCATTCCGTTTCACAAATGACCAACCACGTAGGCATGGTTTTCCAGGACCCGGAAATTCAACTCTTTGCGCTGACGGTTGAAGATGAAGTCGCCATGTCCTTAGAAGCCTACAACATTCCGCGTGAAGAGATGCGCGAACGAGTTGAGTGGGCCATGTCGGTTTGTGGCTTGCGCGGGCTAGAGCTAAATTCCCCGGCAAAGCTGAGTGGCGGTCAGAAGCAGCGTGTGGCAATCGCCGCTGTCATCGCCCGTGAACCCGAGGTTTTGGTCTTTGATGAACCAACCGGCAACCTCGATCCCGTTGGCTCCCGGTCGGTTTATGAAACAGTGCGACGCATTTGTGATGAAAGCGGCCGTACCATCGTCCTTGTCGAACATGATCTCGGCCCGGTCATTGATCTGGTAAATCGCGTTGTGGTGTTAGAAGAAGGGCGCGTGCTTTTCCAGGGAACTCCACGCGAAGTCTTGCGGGAGTATGAGCTGTTAAGACAATGTGGGGTTAAGATTCCGGTGGCGACGGAGTTCGCGTTGCGCCTGGAACAAAAGCAGTTCATCAGCTACCCGCAGATACCGATTACGGTTGATGAAGCCTTGCAGCCACTTGCCACACGGCTTAACAACCACACGGCCAGCCGCCCAGTAAACCACCAGGCAAACCACCACAGCCCTGTGCAAACCTCTCTCGCCTCTAAACCACCAGTTGCGCGGACGGAACGGCCGATCATCGAATTTCAAAACGTCGTCCATCAATATGACACTGGACATAAGGGGATTGACGATATCAATTTACAAATCTACCCCGGTGAGTTTGTTGCCATTTGTGGCATGAACGGCGCGGGCAAGACCACCCTTTCGCTGCATACCGTCGGGCTTTTGAAACCAACCAGCGGCCGTGTCCTCGTGGATGGACAAGACACCAAAACCCGCACCGTAGCCGAGATGGCCCGCACCGTCGGCTTGATCTTCCAAAACCCCAACCATCAGCTGTTCAAAGACTCCGTAGAAGCTGAGATCGCTTTTGGCCCGAAGAATATTGGTTGGGATAGTGAACGAATTCAGGAAGCATCCAAACGAGTGATGGAGTTAGTCGAGCTACAAGGTTTGGAGAAGTGGGATCCGGAGAGCTTGAGTATCGGACAGAAACAGCGCGTCGCCATTGCCTCGGTGCTAGTTATGGAACCGCGCATTCTTCTCCTTGATGAGCCAACGACCGGACAGGATCAGCGAACGCTAAAACCGTTCATGGATCTCGTGGCCCGCCTTAACAAAGAAGGGATGACGGTTCTGATGATCACCCACGATATGGACGTGGCTTTGGAATATTCATCGCGGATGGTGGTCATGAGCCGGTCGAAGATCATTGCTGACGGCACACCGGCCGAAATTTTCCTTCGCCCCGATATCCTGGAGGAAGCCAAGCTCCACCCGCCAGGTATTCTGAATTTGGCCAAACAACTCAACCACGACCAATCTCTATACCTGCCTACCTTTGAAGCGGTAGAGCAATGGTTGGGACTGAACAAAGGTGAGAAGGTGTTATCTTAACGGCCGCCAGCCATACGGAAGCAACCTGATTTTTCCGCTTAGCGATTACCGCTTTGCTCAGCGACTACTATTCCTTAAGGAGAATTGTTCATGATTCTGCAAATATTGAACATGGCCGAATCGTTGATGAACTATGAGCCAAATGACCGCTTTCTCCACCGGCTTAATCCATTGACCAAAATGTCAATCTTTTTTGTTGTGGTCATTGGTGGGATGTATATCTCTGGACCAAACTTCCCCTGGACACTCAGCCTGGGGATGTGCATTGCTCTGGTCTTGCTTTGTGTGGCGGGTGGTATCCCCTTACGCAAAGAGTTGCGGCTGCGCGGAGCCTACATTTTGGCGATCACAATGGTCTTGTTCGTTGGCAACCTGGTCTTCGCCCGTGGCGGTGAAGAAGTCAGCGCAACCGGTGCAGGCCCAACAGTTTATCTTTCTATTCCGCCCTTCATCTATGTCTCATCGGTCAGTTTGAACTTTGCACTGGCTAAGACGTTGTTCATCCTCAGCTCTATCCTGGTCGTGATCATGATCCTCAAGAGTACTCGACTCTCCGACCTCAGCTATTCCATCACCCGCGTTGGCGTCCCATATCCAGTGGCCATGCTAACAACCACATCATTGCGTTGCGTACCAATGGTGACCAATGGTTTGCTGATTGTTTACAACGCACAACGAGCACGCGGTTTTGAGATGGATAAGGGTAGCTTGCGTGAGCGTATCCGTCAGTGGCGGGCATTACTCACACCACTGATGTTGATGCTGCTGAAATGGGTTGATTTGATGTCAATTGTGTTTCAATCGCGGGGGTTAGATTTTAGCACGCGCAAGCGCTCCCGTTTGCGGATCACGCCCTTTGGCGCGGCCGATGTTGTGATCACCTTCATCGCTCTTGGCGGTCTGGTTGCCTTCATCGTCTTGCACCAACTCGGCATCCTGACTTTCAGCGTAGGATAAGTAGGTGGAAAAGGTGCAAAATGAGTGTAAAGCACATCAATCTCGATGATGTCTACCGGGACATCGAAAACAACTTCGAGCAACATCTGGAACAAACGCGAGACTTTATCCGCCAGCCATCTATCAGCGCAGCTAATATTGGCATTCAGGAAATGGCGGAAATTGTTGCCGGGCAAATCCGGCTGCTGGACGGAACGGCCGAGGTCATTCCCACTGCCGGGCATCCGGTAGTTTATGGTCACGTTGATTCCGGCGCAAAAGCGACATTACTTATCTATGGCATGTACGATGTACAGCCGGTGGACAACGAGGAATGGCGCGTTGATCCCTTCTCCGGCGAGATCGTTGACGTGGAGGGTTTTGGCCCCTGCATGGTCAGCCGGGGGATCATGAACTCCAAAGGGCCGCTGGTCGGCTTCTTTAACGCGATGCAAAGCCTGCTCCGCGTTGCCGGAAAGCTGCCGGTAAACCTTAAGTTTGTTGTTGAGGGTGAGGAGGAATTAGGCAGCCGCAATCTGCCTGCCTTTGTCGCCGCACACAAAGATAAATTGGCGGCCGATGGTGCCTTCTTCCCTTTCTATTCCCAAGACCTGACTGGCAAAGTTGTGATGTATCTGGGAGTCAAGGGACTGGTCTTCTTAGAATTGATCTGTCGTGGGGGTGATTGGGGTGGCCCTACTACCCGTGATGTACATGGCATGAATGGCGTTTGGTTCCATAGTCCGGCCTGGTCACTGGTTGAGGCCCTTTCGACGATGCTGACGGCCGACCAAAAGTACATCACCATTGACGGTCTCTATGATCACGTCGCCCCGCCTTCGATGGAAGATATGGAGCTTCTGGAAAAGCTAGGCGACACCTTCGACGAAGAAACCCAGAAAAAAGATTACGAAATCAAACGTTTTAAGTATCAACTTAGCGGTGTTGACCTATTGCGGAAGTTTCTTTATGAACCAAGCCTGAATATCAACGGCATCCTCTCCGGTTATCCTGGCGAAGGAATGAAAACCGTTTTACCGCATGAGGCGCGGGCGAAGATTGACATTCGCCTCGTCCCCAATATGCGCCCTGATGAGGTGGCAGCGCAAGTGCGCCAACACCTGGTACGGCATGGTTTTGACTATATCGAAGTGCGCCAGGAGTCGGCCGGGTATCCGCCCTCAAAGGGCAGCATCAAGGATGCGGCCAATGCCGCAATGGCCCAAACCTATCGCGACTTTGGCTTCGAGCCGGAAGCGTGGCCGCTGGTTGCCGGGGCTGCGCCGCTCTATCTATTCACCCAAGAGTTAGGTATGCCAATCACCATGGGTGGATTAGGACATGGCGGCCGCCAGCACAGCCCAAACGAATATGCGACGGTCGAGGGCATGTTGCTCTTTGAAAAATCGGCCGCCAGCTTTGTCGTCAATTTTGCCCGACAATTCGCCGAGGAGTGACAGGTCTAGATGGCATTTTACCTGGCTCTCATTCTAGCCCTGTCAATTGGCGCATCGGTCGGTGTGCAATCAACGCTGATCGGCCGCACCAGCACGCAAATTGGCCCTCTACAAACCAGTCTGCTGGTTAACATCGTCGCCGGTCTACTGGCCGGTCTGTTGATGGTTGCTTTGCGAGTCGGCCGCAGCGAGTCGGCCGTTACCTTCTCCGCTCCCATCCTGCAATGGGGGACGGTCATCGGCGCACTCACGGTGCTGACAGTCATCGCCCTCGGTTATGCCGTGCAGAGCATTGGTGTTTCGGCCACGCTAATCGCGGTCATCTCCGGGCAGATGGTCGTCGCCACCATCGTTGATGCCCTCGGTCTATCGGGTATCGAACCCGTACCAGTAACTCCTCAACGCATTATTGGCCTGCTGCTACTCGTCTTCGCCACATTTTTCTTGCTCCCACGCGAATAGAGTGCAAGATTCAAACTGTAGGTCGGGTAAACAACCCGACCTACAAATTTCCTCCATCCTTGAACATTTAGTTTAACCTCCTTATTAGCCAGGCTTTACACTTTTTTAACAGTCCTATACGAAAATAGAATCATGTGTAAAAACCCTTTAGCTTTTGGAGGTACAATGAAACGCTCGGCCTTATCGTCATTATTCTTGTTGATTGTATTGGTATTCGCGCTTAGTGGATGTGGCACGCTCTTTGCAGGCGGTCCCGGCGTCCAGCCCGTCTTACAGGCCGGACAGCCCGCCATTATTGAGAGTGCCCCGCCGGCCGATCCCGCTGTCCAGGAATCCCCTGTTTTGGTTCCCCCTGTTCAAGAACCGATTACCCAACCGGAGACACAGCAACCCGTTCCGTCAACCAACGACCTATTCGCCCAACAGGAAGAACTGGTCAGCCTGTATGAACGTGTCAATCCTGGCGTGGTCTACGTCGGCCTCAGCCAGGGTTCTGGCTCTGGCTTTGTCATTGACAGCGCGGGCTATATTGTCACCAATAACCATGTGGTGGCGGCCGGTGGCCCGGTACAGGTGATGTTCCACGACGGCCGTGTCAAAGACGCGACCATCGTCGGCACCGACCCGGACTCTGACCTGGCGATCCTCAAGGTGGACGCCCAACCCGGCGAACTAACCGCCCTGCCGCTGGGGGATTCGGAAGCGGTGCGCGTGGGTGAAATCGTTGTCGCCATCGGCAGTCCTTTTGGCCTGCAAAACACGATGACCACCGGTATTATCTCCGGCCTCAGCCGTGCCATGCCCGGCGGCCGTAACTTCAACGGCCCAACCTACCAAATCCCGGACGTGATCCAAACGGACGCGGCGATCAATCCCGGCAACTCTGGCGGCCCGCTGATCAACCTGAATGGTGAAGTCATTGGCGTCAACACCGCCATCGAGTCCCCGGTGCGGGCGAACTCCGGCGTTGGCTTTGCCGTTCCGTCAAACGTCGTCAAGGTTGTCTCGCAGCAGATTATCGCTACTGGTGAGGTTGCCCATCCATACCTGGGTATCTCCGGTGGCACGCTGACCCAGAGCACGGCCGAAGCACTCGGTCTGGATCCAAATACGCGCGGCGTCCTCGTCAGCGCAGTCACTTCCGGTGGCCCAGCGGCCGGGGCCGGATTGCGCGGCGGCGACCCACAAACGGGTTTGGGTGGCGACATCATCACCGCGGTTGACGGCCGCGCTGTGAATGAGTTCGACGACCTGATTGGCTATGTCATCCAACATACGGTTGTGGGCCAGACCATCCAGCTAACCGTCCTGCGCGATGGGCAGACGGTAACGGTTCCATTGGTGCTGGGGGAACGGCCGACGGCTGGATAAATTGGTAATCTTACGTTCTACACAGAACAGCTTGGCTTCACACCAAATGGCACATTGCTTCCTGGGCCAGACGGCCGCCCTGTTTTCGCTGGCGTTAAATACGGCCCAACCACGCTTTGGCTCGACAACACAGAATACGAGGAGCTTCCTCCTCATACACCGCTCGGCGTCGGGGTAGATTTGTATGTCACACTAGCCGATGATGTTGATATCGAAGCGCTTTATACACGGATAAAAGCGAATGGTGTTACGATTATCCAGGAGCTACGCCAGCAATTCTGGGGCGATAAGCGCTTTGTCATCCACGATCCCGACGGCTATCGCCTCTCTATAGCTCAAAACGTACGTTCAGTCTCCAACGACGAAATGTCCAAACACACGAGTCGGAATGAACCATAGAGAATCAGCTAAATTGCTACATATCTTCCTGGCTTAGTGGTAAGCTAGTGAAGGCACCGACAGGATTTGCAGGTTTTTTTGGTGGAAGTCGGTAAAATGTATAGTAGCGAAATCACGACCTGACTATGAGTTGCTATCGTTTGATCATACGGAACGGTGCATCTCGGAGAAAATAAGTGGACGAGCAAGAGAATATCCAGCAGATAGTTGATTTGCTTTTGGAAACACGGCGCGATCATCATCGTGCTTTCATTGAAACAGATGGGGATGATCCGGAATGGCCGAAATGGTATGCCCACCATCTGCATCGACGGTTGAATACGCTGCTGAAAAGTCGCCTGACTGAAAGCGAAATCGCCGAACAGTTAAGCGCACTGGATAAAGAGCATCGTGAAGAAGCCCCCGATGTCAATTGGGCCGAATACTATGCCAGGGCGCTGCTTAAGTGGGCTTTGAAGCGGTGAGGCAACGGCCGAAACAAAGGTCAACATGTTTGCACAGCAAAAAGAACGACGAGAGTTAGAAAAGAAGGTCCGTGAAGAAGGGCGGCTCCCCCCAGGGCAGTCGGCAACAATCAAGTTTCCCGTGCTACATTATGGCCCGGTGCCACGGCCGAACCTGGAAACCTGGGATTTCCGCGTCTTCGGGTTGGTCAAAGAAGAAAAACGCTGGAACTGGAAGGAGTTCAACCAACTCCCGCGCACCAAAGTGACACTCGACATCCACTGTGT
The DNA here is from genome assembly GCA_964410625.1 of uncultured Ardenticatenaceae bacterium. Classification (GTDB taxonomy): domain Bacteria; phylum Chloroflexota; class Anaerolineae; order Promineifilales; family Promineifilaceae; genus CAYPHY01. The sequence continues at coordinate 180,844 of CAYPHY010000004.1, forward strand.
CACCCGCTGGTCCAAATTCGATACGGAATGGGAAGGGGTGTCAGTGAAGACACTCATTGATGAAGGCTTCATCAAGCCCTTGCCAGAGGCGAAGATTGTCGTCCAGCATTGCGAGTACGGCTATACAACCAACACACCGCTCTCCTTTGTTGTGCAGCCCGGTTTTATTCTCGCCACGCACTATGATGGCGAGCCGCTCGACCTGGAGCATGGCTACCCCTTGCGCGGTGTTGCCGGCGTCATCCCCGGACAGCGCGCCGATGACAAATACTTCTGGAAGGGGGGCAAATGGATCCGCGCCCTGGAGTTCCGTGCCGACGATCAGCCCGGCTTCTGGGAGCGCAACGGCTATCACAACGAGGCCGACATCTGGAAAGAGCAACGTCACGGGTGGTTCTTCTAATTGTTAATTGATAATTGTCAATTGACAATTAGGAAAGGTGTATGGTGAATGAGGAACAAGTCTGGCAACTATATCCTTTGCCAGGGCAAGAAGTTGAGCTAAAGGGACTGTACTTGGGCCATGCGTTGCGGCAGGAAGGGGAACGCCTCGGCCGCGCCTTCATTTACGCCAACTTTGTGACCAGTCTCGACGGCCGCATCGCCGTCAAACACCCTAGCAAGCCAGGGCTGACCGTGCCGAAAAACGTCGCCAACGACCGTGATTGGCGGCTGTTCCAAGAGTTGGCCGTGCAAGCCGACCTGATCATCACTACCGGCCGTTATTTACGTGACTATGTAGACGGCCGCGCCCAGGAAATCCTCACCGTCCACGAAGACCCACGCTATGCCGACTTGCAAGAATGGCGTTCATCCCAAGGGCTGAAACCCCATCCCGACTTTGCTGTGTTGAGCAATAGCCTCGACTTTCCCATTCCCGACGCGCTGACCAAAGCCGACCGGCGGGTGCTAATCTTCACCAGCGGCTCGGCCGATCCAATGAAGTTAATGCAACTTGAGGCGCAAACGGGCGAAGTCGTCGTGGCCGGGGATGAACAAGTGGAGGGAGAGCGTTTGCGGAAGGCGTTGACGGAGAGAGGGTACCAAACCGTCTATTCGGCCGCCGGGCCAAAGGTACTGCATACATTGGCAACAGAAAACACGCTCGACCGCCTCTATCTAACCTTTACCGGCCGGATGCTTGGTGGTCAAACCTTTGCTACCTTTGTTGACGGCTCTGCCTTCGAGCCACCCGTGGATATGCAACTCAACACCCTCTACTTTGATCCACATGGGTTGGACGGAGTGGGGCAACTGTTCACCTCTTACAATCGAAAGGCACAGTAAGCGGCCGCCCATCTCGCTGTCTCTCCATCTGCTTACTGCTTACTACCAACTGCTTACTTCTCTCTAGTCTATGCCCTGGCTCGTCGTCATCATCGTCTTCTTCGCCGCCCTGGTACAGGGGACGGCCGGATTTGGGCTGGCGTTGGTCGCCATGCCCCTGCTGGTCCCGGTGCTGGGCATCCAGGTCGCTTCGCCGGTGTTGGCAGTTGTCGCGACGACAACCTCCACCATTTACGCCATCCGCTTTTTCCGTACGGCCGATCCCCGCGCGATTATCCCCTTGTTTCTGGCGGCCGTGCTGGGCATTCCCTTTGGCATCCTGTGGCTGAAACAAACCGATCCCTCACTCATTACCCACATCCTCGGCATTCTGCTGGTCGTCTATGGTATTTATGAGCTGATCGGCTTTTCTATGCCCTTGCCCCAGGGTCGGCGATGGACGTACATTGTCGGTTTCTTATCTGGGGTGTTGACGGGCGCTTTTAACACTGGTGGGCCGCCGGTTGTGATGTATGCTTCTGCCAGCCGCTGGCCGACCTTGCAATTTAAGTGCAACTTACAAGTCTATTTTATGGCCATCGGCTATTTTCTGATCGCGGCTCACTTTGCCAGTGGGAATGTGACGCCGCTGGTTTGGCACTATATATTGGCGGCCGCACCAGGGACATTGCTCGGTTTTTTCCTCGGCGTCCGACTCGGCAACCGCCTTAGCCCTCAGCGCTTCCGCTACCTCGTCCTGGTCCTCATCACCCTTCTCGGCGTTCGCTTGCTCCTTAGCTAAGCCCCTTCAAATTGATAATTGTCAATTGACAATTGTTATTTCCCCTTACTTCAACCCGGTCAGTCAAAGGTAGTAGCCCGGTTTGCCAAACCGGGAGCTTGGAGGTTGGCAAACCGCGCCACTAAGACTTCTCTCTCATTGGCATTGGGTCATTTGTAGGTTAAAATAGTGTCTTATTAGTGTCTTTCGGGTATCATTATGGCAACAAGTGATGGGAGCCGGTCACAAACGCGCATAAACCGAGTAATCGGTAAAGACAGTCGGCCGTCGCCATTGGCGAAAGGAGGCAGATTATCGAGCCATAATAAACCATAACGAACAAGCATCGTTTCTTCCCTATTCCATTGACTTTCGTCAACTTTTGCGTTTCTCAAGTCAATCAAATCAATCAACTGATGGAGGAATTTACCTTGTTCACGACGAACCCAAAACCTCAAAAGACATTCAAGTGGATGCTTGTACTTGTTGTACTCTTGATGACCGCTTCTACCGTCCTGGCGCAAGAGGGATCACGTCCAAATCGCACCGAACGGCTAAACCAACAAGCTCCGGCCACCCTCGCTGGATTACGGTTAGACCAGCCGCTAACGGCCACTGGCGCTACCCTGCAAAACGGCCGAATCGCGTCATCCCTGTTAAACAGCAGCGGCCGTGTGCGCGTGGTCGTCCGCCTCGATGCCCCATCCGTCTCCGCGGCGGCGGCCGAAGGGCTGGAAGTCAATGCCCAACTGGCGGCAAGACAGGCGATTGGTATGCAACAGGACACCGTCGTTGCCAACGCCCGTAGCCTGGATGGCAGCACCAGGGTGTTGGCGACACTAAAGCTGGCGCTCAACGCACTCATCCTGGAGATAGATGCGGCCGCCCTGCCCAGCCTCGCCGCCAACCCCAACGTACTGGCTATCAGCCCGGTGCGTGATTATCAGGTCTCCTTGTCGGAAACCGTGCCTTACATCGGCGCGACGGCCGTCCAAGAGGAGGGCTTCGACGGCACAGGCATTCGCGTCGCCGTTCTCGATAGCGGCATTGACTATTACCATGCCAACCTCGGCGGCTCCGGCGACACGGCGGAGTATGCGGCCGATGATCCCAACATCATCGAACCCGGCAGCTTCCCCACCGCCAAAGTCGTGGGCGGCATGGACTTCGTTGGCTCGGCATGGGATGGCAGCGACGGCATCCTGGAAGCGCCAGACCCCGATCCGCTTGACGACGGCCCTGGGGCCGGCCATGGCACCCACGTGGCCGACATCCTGGGCGGTGTCAATGGCGTAGCCCCTGGCGTTTCGCTCTATGCGGTCAAAGTTTGCTCCTCGGTCAGCACTGCTTGCTCCGGGGTGGCAATCCTCCAGGGCCTGGAATTTGCGCTTGATCCAAATGGGGACGGGGATGTTAGCGACCGCGTAGACATCATCAACATGTCGCTTGGTTCGCTCTATGGCGACCCGCGCCATGACGATACCTCGTTGGCCGTGGAAAATGCGGCCGCGCTCGGCGTCCTCGTCGTCACCGCTGCCGGAAATGGTTCAGATAAGCCCTACGTCATGGACACACCGGGCGCGACGACCTCGGCCTTTACGGTAGCCCAAACCTTTGTGCCATCGGCCGTGCAGCCGATCCTCGAAGTCCTCGAACCGGCCAGCATTGCCGGAGAGTATGCGGCCGTTTTCCAACCCTGGTCGGGGCCGCTGACCGAACGGCTCGAAGCCTTCTTGCAATATGGCGATGGCGCAGGCGGGCATCTCGAGGGTTGTTCGCTGGGCGATGATCCGGAGTCGTTTGATCCGGCCGATGCCCCCTTCCCGCCTGGTTCGTTGGCCGGGAAGATCGTCCTCGTTGATCGCGGCACCTGCTTCTTCAGCACCAAGATTCGCAATATCGAGGTCGGCGGTGGAATGGCCGGGATCATCGGCCAAAACGTTCCAGGGCCACCCTTTGGCGGTAGCTTTGGCGATGGCCCGCCGGTCACGATCCCCGGCTATATGATCAGCCTCGACGATGCCGACACCCTCCGTGCCGGTTTAGACGAAGGGACCGTTACAGTGGCCTTTGATCCAGCCACCGGCCTGCCATTGGTCATGCATATGGTCGGCTCCTCTTCGCGCGGGCCATCATTTGGCAGCAATCTCGCTAAACCCGATATTGGCGCTCCTGGGGCCTCGGTCTCGGCTATCGCCGGGTCAGGAAGCGGCACAGAACCCTTCAGTGGTACTTCCGGGTCAACACCGATGATCGCCGGTTCGGCCGCGTTGCTGATGCAAGCCTACCCGCAGCGCAATTGGGCAGAAATTCGCGCGATGCTGATGAACACGGCCGAAACAGACATCATGAACGCGTCCGCTTTCTTTGGTGGCTATATCGCGCCAATCAGCCGCATAGGTGGCGGAGAGGTGCGCGTGGACGCCGCTTTGCACACCGAGCTGGCCGCCTGGGAGAGAAATACCTTCGCTGGTTCCCTCTCTTGGGGCTTCCATGACGTGTGGAATCAGCAAAACCTGGTACAACGTGTCACCATCCAAAACTACTCCGGACGGGATATTCTCCTAAAAACAGTCCCAGAATTCCGCTTTGAAGAGGACAGTGGCGGCGAAGTACGTTTGTCTGCGCCTTCATACTTCACGGTCCCCAGCCACGGCCGCGTGACGATACCGGTACATCTGTATGTACGGCCGCGCCAAGCTCGGCCTCTCCACAACTGGGTGATGGAGGGTGGCGCGGGCGGCGCCGACCCCGATGCGCTAACCTTCAACGAGTATGATGGTTATCTGCACTTTGAGGAAGTGGGCAACGCTGCCAATGCCATTCACATGCCCTGGCATATCCTCCCGCGCAGCGCGGGCAATGTCGAGTTTGGGACGCAGCAAAACGGATTCTCCTGGGTGCGGAATACCGGCAGAGCGGAGACCCTGGTGGACACCTTCTCGCTGATCGGCATAAGTGACGATCTGCCTCAAGGTGGGCCAGGGGAACAGTCGCCAACGCCCGATTTCAAGTATATCGGCGTTCAGACCTATCCGGTTCCGGCGGGCTTTTGCAGTGATGACGAATCCTTTGTGATGGGCTTCGCCGTCCACACCTGGGAGCGGATCACCTTGCCAAATACGGTTATCTTCGAGTTTGATCTCGATACCGATCCAGACACACCCGGTCCAGAGTACGCGGTCGTCAATGCCGATCTGAACTTCCTTGCTCAAGGGACGATTGACGACGGCCGTAATGTCACCTGGGTGATCGATACCCAAACCGGCGAGGCCACCGCCTTCTTCTTCACCCAACACGCTACCAATAGCGCCAATACCTTGCTCCTCTTCTGCGGCGAACAAATCGGCATGAACGCCGAAGACTTCTTCACCACCTCGTTTGGTGTTGATGCCTTTGCCATTGACATCTACTATGGCGGCCCAGGAGACCAGCTATCGGGGATGAACGTCGTCCCGTTGGGTGAGCGTTATCTGACCGGCTTCGACAATGGCGACGTCCTCACCACCTTGCTGCCGCCACGCTCCGGTAAGCGTGGTGTGTTTGTGGTGGATTTCGGCGAGCAATTGAACGAAACCGAGGTGGGTATCCTTAGCCTCACTGGGCCGGGTGCTCCCGAAGGCAACGAAGCACAAGTGCTCATTCTACAAGAGCCATAAGGCATGGGCTATATGGGCTATAGAACGCTAGGCTATAGCGCATGGCCAAGACTCTATGGCTAAGAAAAGCAGCGGCCGACTCTTGCCTGTTCAAGTAGCACAAACCGTCTGAGCATCACATTCAATGAACGCCATGCTCTCATCAGAGTATGGCGTTTTTTCTTTCCTAGGTTTATTTCCCTGCTCTACAAAAACCAAAGTACTGATTATTTGCGTCATTTTACCTAATCGCTAAAATTAGCCTCTTTGAACGTGAAGATATCGTTAATTGTTCGTAAGTTTCATTGTAAGCTTAACTACATACACTGGTAGCGCAGAGGCTACTGGTGATTGTCTTTCCTGTATATTCAACTGTTATGTCTGCGTGCCAGCAGTACCAGCACGCTTCAGCTTATCTACCTAAATCATGAATAAACCTGGAGTGATCGCAACCTACCAACAACGATGTCACTCACTCAAAGCAGGAATTTTACTTTCTGTTTACTTATAACGAACGAAGAGGATGAAAGAAAAACTCACCTTAGACCGTTCGTTATTTGTATTTTGTTAGACAAAGTTGTCAGAACTTTGTCAGACAATTTTGTCAGGCATCCCCTATCAAAGTGGATTTGCTCGCTGAACGCAGACCGCTTTGTTGACCATTGTAACTTGCTTACATGGGGAGTCAGCCAATTGGCAAGTCTGATAGCGGCCGTCAGTCTATCCCAAGACCACTATCTATTGGACAGCGATGGAACCGGTATCAGAAAGGAGAGCGTAACTGGATAAAGGTAAAATATGTTCACCCCCTCACCCACACCTGGGCAACGTGCAAATCCCGTATGCCCGTAAGTTATTGTTACAACTAACCCCTAGGAGGAACAAGCTTTGTTCAAGAAAACTGTAAAACGCACGACTCGATTGATGCTGATCGTCGGCCTGCTTCTCGTCAGCGTAGCGGCTACGTTGGCGCAAGGTGTAGACCGGCCATCCATGCAACGTGCCGACCGCGCCAGCGTGGATCGGCCGTTGCCAGCAGCACTCGGCGAATTAAAACTCGATCAGCCATTGACCGCTGATGGCAACGCGCTAATGAACGGACTCAACGCTTCGTTGGTTGGCGCAACCGGTACACAGCGCGTCGTCGTCCGCCTGAACCAGCCGTCACTTGCCGCCGCTAGCGTCGAAGGCATGGAACCCAGCGCCAGAGCCACCACACGCCAGGCGATCAGGATGCAACAGGATATGGTCGTTGCCAACGCCCGCAGCCTCGACAGTGGCGTTCGTGTGTTGGGCAAGGTTGACATGGTGATGAATGCCGTCATGCTTGAGGTAGACGGCGCGGCCTTGGAAGCACTGGCTGCCAACCCTGACGTTGTCTCCATCAATCCGGTCGTAGACTACCAGATGGACCTCAGCGAAACCGTCCCCTATATTGGTGCGGCCGAGATTCAACAAGTTGATGGCTATGATGGTTCCGGCGTGAAGGTAGCTGTTTTGGACAGCGGTATAGATTATACCCACGAGGCGCTCGGCGGTTCCGGAGATCCGGCCGACTATGCCGCTAATGATCCCACGGTCATTGAACCAGGCACCTTCCCAACTGCGAAGGTCGTCGGCGGCTATGACTTCGTCGGCGGCGTATGGCCCAATGGTCCAGAAGCACCCGATCCCGATCCACTGGATGATGGCCCGGCGGCCGGTCATGGCACGAGCGTTGGACACATCATCGGTGGTGTCGGCGGCGTGGCTCCTGGCGTTGATCTGTATGCCGTGAAGGTCTGCTCCTCGGTCAGCACCTCCTGCTCCGGCGTCGCCATCCTCAACGGCCTGAACTGGGCGCTTGACCCCAATGGTGATGGGGACACCAGCGACCGGGTGGACATCGTCAACATGTCTTTGGGTGCCAACATGGGCAACCCAGTCGTGGACGATACCTCCTTCGCTGTTGAGCAACTGTCTGCAGCCGGTATCCTGGTTGTCAACTCCGCCGGTAACGGCTCCGACATCCCCTACATTCATGGCACGGCCGCCTCTTCACCCTCGGCGCTCTCCGTTGCCCAGACCAATGTTCCCTCGGCCGTCCAACCGATCATGGAAGTGACTGCCCCCGATGATGTTGCCGGGCAGTATCCGGCAGTTGAGCAGCCCTGGGCTGTACCGCTGGCAGACGCGGGACGCGTTGAAGGTCCATTGCAATATGGCGATGGCGCTGGTGGCAACCTGGATGGCTGTGCGCCGTTTGCACCAGGATCGCTTGAAGGCAAGATCGTCCTTGTTGATCGTGGTGTTTGTAACTTCACCCTGAAGATCAAGACCATCAGTGATGCTGGCGGTGTGGCTGGTATCATTGGCCTGATCGCTCCTGGAGATCCCTTCTCTGGTGGCGATGGTGGCGACCGCCCGATCAATATCCCCGGTTTCATGGTTAGCCAGGGCGTTGCCAATGCACTCCGTGCCGGTCTGCCGGATACCTACGTCGTCTTTGATCCGGCGAATGGTCTTCCCTTGATCGGCCATATGGTTGGCTCCTCATCTCGTGGCCCGAACATTGCCTTGAACCAGGTGAAGCCAGAAATTGGCGCGCCCGGCGCTTCGGTAGCGGCCGTTGCCGGTTCCGGCACAGGCACAACCCCGTTCGGCGGTACTTCCGGCGCTGCGCCGATGGTCAGCGGTTCGGCCGCCTTGCTCATGCAGGCGTATCCAGAGCGTAGCTGGTCTGAAATCAAGGCCGTCTTGGTCAACAACGGCGAGACCAACATCATGAACGAGCCAGCCTTCTTCGGCGGCGAGCTGGCCCCCATCACCCGTATCGGTGGTGGCGAGGTGCGGGTGGATGATGCTCTGCACTCCACCTTAGCAGCCTGGGAAAGAAACACCAATCTCCCGTCGCTCTCCTGGGGCTTCCATGATGTGAGCAATCACTTGACTCTGGTCAAGCGCGTCATCATCCGCAACTACTCTGGCCGCGACATTGTGTTGAAGACCGTGCCTGAGTTCCGTTTCGACAATGACGCAAATGGCGCCGTTCGCATCTCCGCACCGTCGTACTTCATTGTGCCAGGCCATGGCTCCGTCGGTATTCCGGTGCACCTGTTCATTCGGCCGCGCCAGGATACTCCATTGCACAGTTGGGCGATGAACGCCGGTAGCGGTGGTGCCAACCCAGATGCGCTGACCTTCAATGAGTATGACGGCTACCTGCACTTCGTCGAAGCGGGTAACCCGTCGAACAGCATCCACCTGCCGTGGCAAGTCCTGCCGCGCGCCGCCGGTGATATCGAGATCGGCGCACAGCAGAACGGCTTCGACTGGGTCCGCAATCAGGGTGTCGGCCCAAGCTTCATTGACACCTACTCGTTGATCGGCACCAGCCCCAACGATGGTGTGGACCCGCAACCCGGACAACAGCAACTGCTGCCCGACCTGCGTTACGTCGGCGTCCAGACCTTCCCCGTTCCGGCCAACTTCTGTAGCGACGTGCCTTCCTTCGTGATGTCCTTCGCGGTCAACACCTGGGATCGCCAGACGCATCCGAACCCGACCAGCTTCTGGTTTGAACTGGATACCAACCAGGATGGCACACCCGACTACGCTGTAATAAACCGTGACGTCACACTCACCAACGTGACCGACGGCCGCAACCTGACATGGGTGGTCGATCTAACAACAGGTGTAGCCGAAGCCTTCTTCTTCACCACTCACTACACCAACAGTGCCAACACCATACTGACCTTCTGTGGTGATCAGATTGGCATGAACGCCGAAGACATGCTGGTGACGGAGATTGACATGACGGTCTATGCCGATGACTTCTACTATGGCGGGCCTGGCGACGTGATCGAAGGAATGAACATTGTGCCGTTGGGCGAACGCTTCTTCACCATCTTCGAGAATGGTGATGTTCAGTTCACAGTTCTGCCGCCGAGATCGGACAAGCTGGGTTACTTCATCATTGACTTTGGTGACCAACTCAACGACTCCGAAGTTGGCGTCATGGCGCTGTTCGGTCCCGGTGCACCGGCCGACAACGAAGTCGAAGTCGGTATCTTCGTACCCTAACCTGGTAATTAGTGGCTAGTGAATAGTGATTAGTGGAACTATCCACTAATCACTTGCCACTCTCCACTAAAAAGAGGTAAGAAAATGCGTTAATATGCCGTCTATACGGTAGGGCAAGCGCATGAAGGTTTTTCTCCTTCTTCTTTCCTCCTCCTAACAAAAAGCGCCGCACTCGAATCGAGTGCGGCGCTTTGCTTTTTTTGTAGCACGGGATGCCAACTCCTATTACAAGTGTAGGTGACTCAGGAAAAGCCGGGTGCGCTCATCCTGCGGCCGTGTGAACAACTCCTCCGGCGGTGCGCTCTCCACAAAACGGCCGTCGTCCATGAACATGATCCGGTTGGCAAAGCGACGGGCAAAACTCATCTCATGGGTGACGGTGATCATTGTCATCCCTTCCTCAACCAGTTGCTGCATCACCGCCAATACCTCACCGATCAATTCCGGGTCGAGTGCGGACGTGGGTTCATCGAAGAGCATAACACGCGGCTCCATCGCCAATGCGCGAGCAATCGCCACCCGCTGTTGCTGGCCCCCAGACAGGCGCGACGGATGGACATCCCGTTTCTCCGCCAGCCCAACCTTCGCCAGGTTGTGCATTCCCAGCTCAATCGCTTCCACCCGTTTCATCTTCTTCACAGTGATTGGGCCTTCAATCACATTTTCCAACGCGGTCATGTGACCAAACAGGTTGAAGGACTGAAAGACCATTCCCGTCTTCAAGCGCAGGTCGTGTATCTGTTTGCGGTGTTCACGGCCGCTTCCCCCCGCCTCCACCACCAATCCATCCACTTCAACCGTGCCAAAGTCCGGTTGTTCCAGAAAGTTGAGACAACGCAGCAACGTGCTTTTGCCCGAACCGCTGCGGCCGATGATGCAGACCACTTCCGCCGGGGCCACTTCTAAGGATACATCCTTCAGCACATGGAGATTGTCAAAATATTTATCAAGATGGGAGACACGAACGATTGGGGTCATAGATAGGATTTGAGCTTAATGATAGCCAGGATGCACACCACGTTCACTACGTGCCAGACGCGCTTCAATCCGGTTTTGGACGGCGGAGAGGATGATGGTGATGATCCAGTAAAAGACGGCGGCGATCAGCAACGCCTCCAGGTTACGAAATCTGCCGCGGCCGACCCGCTGCGCCCACCAAAGCGTCTCCCAAACAAAGCCGGTAGTCGCGATCAGCGACGTATCTTTTAACATGGCGATAAATTCATTGCCAATGGGGGGGATAGCCACGCGAAACGCCTGGGGCAGCACAATGCGGCGCAAGATTTGCCCCTGGGTCATACCAATGGCTAAGGCTGCCTCCCGCTGACCAACCCCCACCGATTGGATACCAGCCCGCATGATCTCCGTCATGTAAGCCCCATAATTCAGCCCCAACGCCAGCACGCCCGCCCATAGCCCTGTCAACACAATGCCGATCTGCGGCAATGCCAGAAAAAAGAACAATATTTGCAGATAAAGCGGCGTGCCGCGAATGAGTGAAATATAAAACGTCGCCAGAGCATAGGCGGGGGGGAAATTAGAAAGCCGGCCCAACGCGCCAAGCAAAGCCAACAATGAGGCCAGCGAAATGGACAAAATCGCCAGCAGGATGGTCATTGGCACACCCTGGGCGATCAGCGGTCCATAAGTGCGGATGAACTCCCCATCCAGATCGATTGTTCGGAACGTCACTCCCCCTAGCTCAAAGCGAATCCCGCTAAAGAGGAGGAGCAACAGAGCAAACAAGACCAGATAGGAGAACTGCACCCCCAGCCCAAAGCGCAAACGGCCGCGCCGCCGCCGTTCAAAGAGCAGTTCGCTCTGACTTTTCGGCCCGTTCTTACCCTGCCGCCGCACCGGATCAGCCGTCGCGCTCATCAAGCCTCCGCGTATGAGTGACGAGTGGTGAGTGACGAGTGTCGAGAAATATCTTACTCATTACTCGCCACTCGCCACTAATCACTCTCACTGGCTCGGATCGGCCGTTAGGTCTTCGCCAAACCACTTCATGGATAGATCGCGCAGCGTGCCATCCTCGTGCATTTCAGCGATAATTTCGCTAACCCGCTCCACCAGGGTCGCATTGGATAATTCGCCGCTTTTATCAAAAGCGACGGAGAGGTTTTCTGAAAAAACGGGGTCGCCCACCTTATGCACCGGCAGCCCACTGTCAATGGCCGCCTCAACGACTGTGTTAGAAGTTAAGAAAACAGCGAACTCCTCGCGGCCCGCTTGGATTGCCTGGGGGCATTCGGCGTCTGTTGGCAAAGGAATCACGCTCACGTCTGTGGGGACCGGCGCAAACAAACTGGCTTCCGGCAACCCCAACGCCTCCATATCCCCATTCAACCACGTCTCATAAGTGGTGGAGAGCGCAACACATACGGCTTGCCCGCTCACATCATCGAGCGAATCAATGCCGGAAGCGTCGGAAGCGGCAAATTGCGCCGGGGTATAGTAATAGGCGGGTTCGGCAAAGTCGAGCACTTCCTGGCGGCCGGTGGTAACAGCCATCGACCCAACGCTCATATCCCATTGTCCCGCCCAACTTCCAGCAGTGATCGCGTCCCAATCGGGGGTCACAAATTCGACCTCAACGCCTAACCGGCGGCCGATCTCTCGCGCCACATCAATATCAAAGCCGACAAACTCGCCATTTTCATCCAGGAAGGATTGGGGTTCGTAGTTGGCATCGGTCGAAACACGGATCGCGCCACGCTCCTCAATCTGGCTCAACAAGTCATCACCGCCACCACCACCGGCCGTGCAGCCAGCCAGAGCAACGAGCAAGATAAATAAAATGGTCAACAGCGTTCGACGATTCATAAACATTGCCTAATCTCCTCCAATTTTTATGCGGTTCGAGGTTTTTGTGGGTAAAACAAACAACTTTGAAAACTCTTCAACTATTTCCCGCCGAACAATTATCCACCGACAGGTGTATAGTGCAAGTCGAGTGTGGCCGATAGCCCACAACTTGTATATGAACCCGATAAACAGGCTTGCCGCTCGCCACCTGATTGGATAAACTTAAAGATGCCTCAAGCCCCTGTAGCTCAGAGGATAGAGCGCTGGCCTCCGAAGCCAGGTGCCCAGGTTCGAGTCCTGGCAGGGGCATCCCTCTTGTTGCAAGCAATTCTCCACCGTGTAAAATCAGTCGGCGGCACTGAGAACAGTGCTTGACAGTCGGCAAAAGCTTAATCTGGCTACTGCTTACTGTCAACTGCCTACTAATACACGGAGATAGCAAACGAATGGCACGGGAGTCTCTTGGTTACGTCGAGCTAGAATGGACATGCCCCAGTTGCGGCCGTCGCAATCCCGGTCGCGCGAAGGTATGTGCTTACTGTGGCGCTCCCCAGCCAGAAGACGTTGCCTTTGAGCAGGCGGCCGAAGAAAAGCTGGTCAAAGATACCGGCACGCTAGAATCACTAAAAGCCGGGCCAGACATCCATTGCCCATTCTGTGGCACACGCAATGTAGCCACGGCCGTAACCTGCACTCGCTGTGGCGGCGACTTACGCGAAGGGACGCGCCGCGAAGCCGGGCAGGTATTAGGCGCACACCGTGACAAGCCCGCCCCTGATGTCATTTGCGAGCATTGTGGTACAGCAAACGCAGCCACTCGCCGCATCTGTTCAAACTGTGGCGCGACCTTAAAGAAGGCAACCCCCTCGCCAGCCAAACCAACGCCCCTTGCGCCACGGCCGTCCCCTGCTGCAACCAGCCGGATGAGTCCCGCCATCCTGCTCGCTATTGGCATTGTCGCCGTTTTGCTGTGCGGGGCAATTGCCTTCTTTCTAACACGCACCAATGAAGTCGTCGGCCGCGTGACCGATGTTGGCTGGGAACGGCAACAGGTCGTGCTAGGCTTTGCCCCCGCCAGCCACAGCGACTGGCAAGACCAGATCCCGGCCGATGCCGAGGTCAACTCATGCAGCGAACGCCTGCGCGAACGCTCCCCAAACCCGCTCCCCGGCGCGGAACAAGTATGCGGCACTCCCTATACCATTGACCAGGGTACAGGTTTTGGCGAAGTGGTGCGCGATTGTGAATACCTGCTCTATGATGACTATTGCGAATATACCATCATGGCCTTACAACCCGTTGACGTCGTTACGCTGAGCGGCGACAACCTAAGCCCACAATGGCCCGTTGTGCAATTGCAGGAAGGGCAACAGATGGGCGAACGGGAAGAAAGGTATCAGATTGTCTTCACTGTTGACGGCCGCGAATATACCTACGAGACCTCTAATCCCAATGAATTCGCCCAATTCACTCCCGGTGGGGAGTGGCGGCTGGAGATTAATTCCTTTAACCGCGTGGTCGCGGCCGATCCCGCCCCCTAATCAATATGCGCTTGCAGCAACTAACGGGGATCGGCCGATCCCTCGACCCCCGCTATCCCCCCCATCTGGTGATGATACTCAGCAGTGCCATTACCGGCCTGCTGCTTGGCTGCTTATCTCTGCTCACCAGCCATTCTCTCTGGCAAAGTTTACTTATTGGGTTTATGTCAAGTGTGACTATTGGAGCTACATGGGTGATAGCCCGTGAATTGGACCCTGACCATGAAAGTTCCGCCTTTGTGGGTGTTACGCTAATTATCCTCCTCCTTCTATTTCTGCCTGGTTTTCGTTCCTCGTTTTCCCATCTACTCCCGGCTGTCAACATCCTCCTTTCCTATGTCTGGTTTGTGGTCATGCTGCGCATCCTCAATCAGACCAGCGGGCGGCCGATTCGTTGGCTCGATCTGACCATCCTGCTGCTCCTAAGCGGGTGGTTAACCTGGCAGTCCCATTTCAACTACAGTTTGCTGGCAATGGCCGCCTTCTTGCTCAATGCTCGTCTCCCCAATGCCCAACCCGGTCAATGGCTGTTTGCCCCGGCAGCTTTACTCATCACTGTCGTCAAACTCGCCCCGTTGTTTACCGCCACTTCGCTCTCCACACTCCTCCTGGTGGATGAAATTACGCCTCTACTCACCATGCTCCTTCTGATCATCACACTACTCTTTTTTCCCGTCATCCTCGCCTATCACCAGACAACCACGACCAACGACACTGCTGAGCAACCATTGATACCCATTCGCATCCAGGCTGCCCAGACCGTTGCCCTGGCGACCGCGCTCTTGTTTGCCGCCTGGCAAGGAAAGCCGGGACTGTACGCCTTCTTGCCGCTTTGGGCGGCTATTTTGGGAGTGTCGCTCTATCGCCTTTTGCCTCGGAACCTAAAACAGCGGCTGACGAATTTAATTTTGCGCCAGGGGGCTAGCATGGCTTTGGCGATGGTAGCAGTTTTGTTGATCGGTTGCCGTCCAACGGCCGCGCCGGAACCAACGGCCGCGCCTGGACAGGAAGCACAAACCACACAAACCACCGCCGATGCTACACAAGCGGCATTGTCGGCCGTAGAGTCAGCGGAAACCGCCACTCCGCTATTACCTTCAGCAACGCCTACTGCCCTACTTCCGCCGCCAACCCTAACCCCAATACCTACCAGCCCACCGACGGACACACCAGAAGCCTCTGCCACGCCAACGGCAACCTTAACCCCGACACCCGTTGCCATCTGTAGTGATCGGATGCCAGAAGATGATTTGTTAACAATTGTCACGCTCCAATATGGCCTCAGCCGCCATTACCAACCAGCCGATCTCGTTCCGCTGGCCGACTATTTCCCTCCACAAATCACGCTTGGCTATCCAACCGAAATACGCCAGGTCGTGGTCGAGCCGCTGGTGCAGCTGATCAACGATATGCAGTCCCAGGGGTTGCGGCCGTTTATCATCTCCGGCTATCGCAGTTACTCCGCCCAGGCCATCGCCCGGCAAAAGTGGGTCGAGCAAGCCCCCGAATATGTGGATGTTCTTAGCGCACCCCCTGGCTTCAGCGAACACCAGCTTGGAACCGTCATTGACTTCGGCTCTCCCGAATTGCCGGAAATTGTGGGTATAGAGGATATTGAGTTTCATACCTACTTCTATATGACCAGCGAAGGCATCTGGCTGGCGGAGAATGCCCACCGCTACGGCTTCACCCTTAGCTATCCGCGCGAAGCCCAAGAGAGCACCGGATTCTTTTACGAACCTTGGCATTACCGTTTTGTAGGGGTAGAGATGGCAACACAGCTATACGAGATGGGCATCTCCTTGACCGAACACCAACTGATAACCCAGCCCTTACCCTGCATCCCAGAGGAAGCAAAATGAAGCGGCCGTTCCCAATCCGACGAACAATGCTCCTTGTCTGGCTGCTGCTGGTCGCCTGTCGCCCTGCTCCGGCAGCGCAAGACCCGGCCGCCGAACTAGTTCGCCAACAACCACCAACGGTTGAGCCGGGCAGCCAACCATCCCCACTACCTAAAACGACCGCCACTGCTATTCCGGCAACGGCCGTCCCCACCGTTTCTATCCCCCCTACCGCGACCCCGCTGTCAACAGCAACCCCAACCCCTATCCCGCCTATTGTCGTCGCCCTCCCCCCCGCATACCAGGCGGCCGCCGAACAAGCCTTATCCCAACTGCAAGAGGCGGGGAACGGCCGACAATGGACGATTACTACCAGTGATGACCCGGCAGCTTTACTGACCAGTGGCGAGGCGCAACTAGCACTGGTTCACACGGACGAAGGGAGTGTTATCGCTCAGCAACCAATTGTGCTGGCTGTACCTTTCACAACCAACTGGGAAGCGACAAACCGGGCAGACGCAGAAGCCATTCTCGCCAACGGGCATGAATTGGTAACGGTAATGCCCTGGTCGGCCGTTACTCCCGACCTGAAAGCGTTGCGCGTGGACGGCCGCCATCCCACCGACCCCGACTACCCCTTTCAAGATAGCTGGTCGTTGGTGGCTGCCTCTGGTTCTGAATCGGCCGCTGCCGAGTTGGCTCCCGCATTGACGGCCACCCTTGCCCCAGAGCCAGCCGTACATCTCGCCGCCGTTGGCGACATCATGCTCGACCGTTCTATGGGAGGGGCACTGGCGCGGGGCAATCTGGAATACCCCTTTCTCTACGTGGCCGATCAGCTAAGGGCGGCCGATTACACCGTCGGCAATTTTGAGTCGGCAATGGGGACGGTCGGCGAACCAGCCCCGAAACGCTACCCGTTTCGCGCCCCGCCGGAAGCGGCCGCAGCCCTGGCTCTAGCCGGATTTGATCTCGTCTCCCTGGCCAACAACCACGGCGCAGATTACGGGCCAGAGGCATTGTTACAGGCGCTAGACCTCTTCGCAGCGGCAAACGTCGCCACCGTTGGCGCAGGGGAAAATGAGGCCGCCGCCCATGCCCCCCACATCGCCACAGTCAACGGCCTCACGCTGGGCTTCCTCGGTTATGTCCATGTTCCGGCCGAAGCCCTCACCAACTTCGATGTGCAAAGCTGGACGGCAACGGCCGACACACCGGGATTAGCGTGGGCGGATCCGGAGCGCGTTCGGGCGGATGTGGTGGCGTTGCGGCCGAAAGTAGACCTAGTCATTGTCCAACTACACAGTGGTTATGAGTATGTTGAAGCGCCAAGCGAACCCCAGATGTTGGCGGCGAAAGCGGCCGTGGACGCCGGGGCCGATCTCGTCCTCGGCCACCACGCCCACATCTTGCAAGGCATCGAACGCTACAACGATGGCGTAATCGTTTATGGCCTAGGCAATTTCGCCTTTGAGATTGATCGCGGGCTAGAGGCGAGCATCCTCAATGTCTGGCTGGATCGCAACGGCGTGCGCCAACTGGAGCTACTCCCCACCATCATCCAATTCGGCGGCCAACCACGCCTCGCCGAAAGTTGGGAAGCTACCCCCATTTTGCAACGGGTATATTACCTGACCACTTTGCTTAATCGCCAATAATCAGAAATCTAGTCGCTAACGGAATGAACAGCACAGAAATCATCTCTGCTTATCCTTACCTTGAGGACGAGAATATTCGTCAAGCATTACAATCTGGAGCTTGGCTGGCAGAAGAATCCGTTTACCCCCTGGCATTGAGGGTATGAAGTTCTTGGCCGATATGGGGATCTCACCCGACACCGTTGCTTTTCTTCGAAGCTAAGGACATGATGCCATCTATCTAGCCGAGCAACAGCTTTATCGGCTATCTGATCCGAGATATTGGTTAAGGCCGCCCAAGAACGTCGTGTGGTACTGACCCACAACCTTGATTTTGGCACTCTATTGGCTTTTTCACAGGCCAGGCTTCCTTCAGTGATCATCTTTCGTCTGACCAATATGACGCCCGCAAACGTCAATGTTTATCTGGATAATTTAATTGCAGAGAACAGTACATCATTCGAGGTAGGCGTTATCTGCATTATCACAGAAGGTCGAGTTCGTATCCGACATCTACCCATTTGATGGTCTGTGAGCATATTTTGCTTAGTTCCCTGTTTCCGCCACATCTCCTGACGGGGCTGTTACCAATCCCTGCTCCACAATCGCTTCGGGCGAAAAGGTGCTGACCATGCCATTTTCGTTTAGGGCGGCGAGGCTGACGGCATAGGTAACATTAGGGTCGAGGCCGGTGAGGACAACATTACCCGCCTTATTGGCCTGTACAAAGCGGAAGGGGGGATAGAAGGGGGAATCCAACGGCCGAAAGGAAATCGCATATCCCGCCGCAGTCGGTTCAACAGCCCATGTCAGCAAAAAAGCGCCTGGCTCGGCCATATTCGCAACAATCGGTGGCAATGGTGGCACAGGCCCGCCAGCAATATTGGCCGTGACAGCCACATTGAGTTGCACAATCTTTTGCAAATAGTTGTAATCAATCCGATCCCAGGTATCGAGCCGAGAATTAAGCAGCGCGGGGTCCTCCTCCGACTCGATCACACGAATGGCGGGCATCCCCAAATCAATAAACTCACGATGATCGCCAAAACGCCCCTCACGGTCCAGGGCGTCATAGATTAGCACCGGAAACGTCGGCAGATAAAGTCCACCGACGTACTCGTAATAGCGAGCTAACGCGCCGGAGGGAGAGTCGAGGAAGCCGGGACTGAAGACGCGCACGGTCTGCGGGATGCCAACCCGGCCGCCCACACCATCATAGTTAATCGCCGCCAGCACATTCTTGTTATCCAGGAAAGCGTTTTGGGCAAAGTAGCGTGAACCGTAGGTCCCTTGCTCCTCGGCCGAGAGGGCGACAAAAACAATTGTCTGGTTCCACTCCTGCGAAGCAAGAATACGCGCTGATTCCAACAACAGTGCCACACCGGAGGCGTTGTCATTAGCCCCTGGCGAACGGCTGACGCCATCCACCACCCCTTCCGGCCGGTTATCGTAGTGGGCCATCAGCACGACGATGTTGTTGTTCGCGGCCGTCCCTGGCAAGGTAGCCACGACATTGGCCTGCTCGGAACTATAACCAGCGTAGTTGAGCGGAAACTCCTGCAGTTGCACCTGCATACGGCCGTTCCCCACTCGCGTAAACTCATTGAATATCCAACGTCGCGCCGCCCCAATGCCAAATGTCTCCGATGTCGTGTCGCTAAAGGCGTTGCGCGAGCCAAAATTCTCTAAAGTACGCACATAAGCCATCAATTGTTGTTGCGACACAGCCTGCACAAGCTGGTTAACCAGTGGATCAACCGTCGGCACAACATCACTAACCGGGTCTGTCACCAGTTCGTTAGCGGCCGCCTGGTTGATCGGGGTCACTTCCATCGTCGGCACCGGATTGGCAGGCGGAGTGGGAATGATCAACTCCGGTGGCCCTTCCAAAAGGCTACACCCGGCCGTTAATAGAGTGATGATGAAAAGTTTGACCAGAAACGGCAACCGATACCAATACAGTTTTTGCTGCATACCACTAAAATACATGAAAACCGCTTTTTCGTCATCCCCTCCTTCTCAACTTTTAGCCAACGTTTGTCGGCCGCCCTAGCCAAATAAACCAATACACCAATATACTACTAGCCCCTCTCCACTCCCTACTCAACCAACCCCGGCCGCCGCAACACCCCACCACGCGCTTGATGGCCTTGCCCGATGACGACAAAGGCGGTTGGATCGATCTCGACGACCAGCGATTGCACCAAAGCAACATCAGGACGGCCGATGGTACAAAACAAGACGGAACGCTCCTGATGCGTATACATCCCCTCTCCCGTCCAGCGCGTCACCCCAACCCCCAATCGTTCGATAAGCAAAGCACTTATTGCGTCCGGCTGGGCCGTCACAACAAATACAGTACGAATCACGCTAGGGCCTTCCAACACATAATCAAGAGCCAAGCCCCACACAAAGAGCATGATCAACGCATAGAGCGCGTTTTCCCAGCCAAAGACCAGCCCCAAGGCCAGAATGACCCCGCCATCTATGACCATATAGAGCTGGCTGGCGGGGATACCCGTTTTTAACTGGATGATGCGGCTGAGGATGCCCGTACCAGGGACACTTCCCCGGCCGCGAAACACCAAGCCATTTGCCAACCCACCCAGAATACCGCCATAGAGCGCATTCAGTAGAACATTATTGGTAATACCACTGCTAGGCAGCCAAAGCGCCGTGATTTCGATCATTGAGGTGTTGATCAGCATCACATAGAGCGTGCGCACCAAAAAGCGAAAACGGCCGAGTTGCCAAAAGCCGAGGATGAGCATCGGAATACTGAGGACAAGGAGAATCAACCCATATGGCAATCCGGTAAAGTTATTGAGAATAATCGTTATACCCGTTATCCCCCCCGGTGCGACGTTGGCCGGAGCAATAAAAATATTGAAGTTGATCGCCAACCCCACCGCCCCCACTGTTAGCCAAAAGTAGTTAACGGCCGTTTCGCGCAAACGCACCGGCGTTGCCTGACTGCGAACCTTTTGCAGCAACATGTCCACGATATTAATCTCCTGAATCGGATTGTTGAAGCGAACGAATTTTATTTGGTTTTGGAAGGAGAACCATTAAGCAGGCACAGAGCAGGACCGCTATAACAGTGGCGATACTCCCCCAAGATAGAAGACTCGGCCGAAACGCAAACACCACCTCATGCGCTCCCTCCGGAACAAACACACCACGAAACAAACCATCGGCCGTATAAATCGTCGTCGGCTCTCCATCAATGGTAGCCTGCCAACCAGGATAGTTGGCATCTGTGAGGACCAGCAGACCTGCTGTATCGCTCTCCACCTCTAAGATTACCCGCTCCGGCTCATAAGAAGCGACAACGACATCCCCATTTGCTGCGGAGGCCGTTGGTAGTTGTCCATCGCCAACAAGCACGGCCGTCTGTCGCGGGTCAAAATCCTCCCTGTCCATCAACGCCACGCTCTGCTCAACATCGGCCGTCCATTGCCAATCATAAACCATAAACGCGCGTGGCAATACATCCAAATTCTCATAAATCTTCACATCGCCGGAATGGATGAGCCGGTAGTTGCCAGGGACCAGCGATTGAAAGGTATCATCGCGGCCGTCCACCAATGTCAGACCCAACACCGTACAGGACGTTGCAGCACATGGCAACAGCCGGATGGCTTCTGCCGTGGCCGCTTCCGGCCAGCGATAACGATAAAGACCGGGCTGCATTACGTCGCCGTTTATCTGCCACACCTGACCAGCGGCCGTTTCCACCTCAATCGCCCCTGGCTCCCCTTCGGCCAACAACCAAAGCTCCGTCGCTTCATAGGATGGCACAAGGCCTACATCCACAGGCCCATCGTTGGGGCTGACCGGATGCTGCTGGTCGAAATAGACACCCTCATACCAGGCGTCACCTACCTTGTCGGTGATCAAATAGCGGGCGTTAAACAGATCCAACCAGCGGGCTTCCGGCACGCTATCCAGATATTCGCGCAAACGGCCGTCGGTTGTCGCCACATCCTCTGGCAAGAACAGTTGCATCAAGCGGCCGTAGCTCCACAAGGGCAACACCCCACCATCAAAGCCATCCACCGCCGCCAAACCATAGACCATCGGCAAATTGGGGGCAATAATCTCCTTCTCCTTTATCGCCACGGTGTAATCATAAAGCGCATCCGGACCAAGCTGGTCGGCATAGATGGTGTTGATTTCCGCCTGGTCGCCGGGATCAAAGAAAATATCAGATAGACTGAGGAAACGCTCCATTGGTTGGTGACAGGCTACATCCGGCACGTTGCAGCCGCTAACGGCCGCCAGCCGCGCCGCAGACGGCCGCCAATCGAAGTACGCTTCCGCTGTCGTAAGCTGGTTGTAGGGCAGGATGCGGGAGGCGAGGAAAAGAACGATTAAGATAAGTAGGAAGTAGGCGGTGGGCAGTAGCCAGTAGGCAGTTGGTTGTAAGGGTGGAGCGGCAGTGTGTCCAACCCGACTATACGGATCAGTTTTCTCCCGCTGCTGCCTCGCCCGCTTTAAGGCCAGCCAGATGAGAACAGAGGCAATCAGTAATTCCCCCAACCAACCAACCAACATTACAACCGATGGAGGGTGATAAGGGGATTCGGCTCCAGTGGGGATGAATGGAGCCAGCCAACGGCCGACAACGCCCCAAATCATCAGGCCCATCAGCAAAATGACGGCCGTTCGCCACGCCCGAATCACACTTCGCCGCCATTCCTCCCATTTTTCCGATGCGATGGCCTGATAAAAAAGGATCTGCAAGCCAGACCCGGCCAGCATAGCGGCCGAAAAAGCATAGAGAATGAGCCAGCGCGCTGGCACACGAAACAGATTAAATCCCGGTAAACGCGCCAGCAACCAGTAGAGAGGGGTAAAGCGGCCGAGCGCCAGCACCAATCCAACAATCGTCAGAAGAACGAAGGTAGCGATGAGCGGCTGGCCGCGCCAACGCCACGCGCCGATCAGCGCCAGAACAAGGACGGTCAAGGGTAAAAAGGCGACGTATTCGCTAAAAAGCGACTGGTCGTAAGCGGGTAAAATCGCCCTTGCCAGATGCAACGGATGCCAGGAGAAAGAAAGGACTTCGTTAAACGACAATCCCCCCTGTCGGCTGGACAGTTGCGTCAACTCCAACGTGGGTAGCAATTGCACGGCCGCCAGCAAGAGCGATAGCAACCCGCCACCGATCAGCACGAGCGAGGCACGGCTGATGAGCTGACGCCGGTGGCTACGCCGTGCTGCCAGGAAAAGCAACCATAGTGTGACGGCCGTGCCGCTGATGAACGCCGTTTGTGTATGCCCCGCCAATAGTTGCAATGCGAATAAACAAGCGACGCCGACAATACATCTGAGCAGGGTGGAACGTTGGGGAGCGGCCGTGCTGGCTAATGGCGCAAGGACAACAAATAGCCAGGGCAACCAGGCCAACCCTTGCAACTGGTTGAGGTGTTCGACTTGTGCCGTCAGATACCCGCCCAGCACAAAGGCAAGACTCGACAAAAAGGCCGCAGGCCAGGCCAAAGCCAGCAGACGCCGACCGGCCAGCATCGCCCCCCATCCGCCAATCATCAGATGAATCAGGATCGTTGCGCTGGCGGCATAGGGAACGGGGAGCAGCAACCATAACGGCCAGTTTAGCGGGTAAAAGAAACCCGCCTGACTGTTAGCCAGAAAAGGCACACCCATAAAGATGTGGGGATTCCAGAGCGGGAGCTGCCCTGCGCGTAAGGCGGCCGAGGCCATTGCCCAATAAGGATAAAAGTAGAGAAAGGTATCCCCCCGCGCCAAGATGAGGTTGCTGAAGGCCAATTTGTGGAAGAAGAGGAGGATAAGCAGCGCCAACAATACAGCGGCCAACGCCCCCTGTTTTCGATTTATGGCGCTCATGGCTCCCCAACCTCCACCCGATAGAGTGTCATCGCCACCGCTTCATAGACAGGTCGCAGTCGGAAACCCGCCTCGCCAACAGCACGAATCAACGGTCGGGCAACGGCCGACTTTGGTAAGACCACATACCGCGCCGCGCCATTCTCGGCCGTCGCAAAGACCTGCAAATCTTCAATCAGTGCTTGCGGATGGGGGAACCAACTCACATACACACCTCGGTCAAAAAAATGGTAGCGCCAATGCCAGCTATACCAATGATCGTACAACACTGTGCCGTATGGTGCATCTGCCAGATATTGCCCGATTTCCGCCGCGCCCTGATCGGCCGTTGGTTGTCCGCCAATCGGAAATACGCCCTGCCTCGCCGCCAGCGCAACCGGCAGTTGCAGCACCCCAACCAGTACCGCGATTTGCCAAATCGCGCCACTCCCCCCGATAAACAACCGGTTCGAATGGCTCAAACGGCCGATCTCACACCCGACTGCAACCGCGACCAATGGCATTAGCGGCAAAAGATAGCGGTCCCACACCGGCACAGCCAGCAGCCAATGGACAAAGATATAGGTAAAGCTAAACAACACCAGCGCACGGGGCTGAAGCCACCGTGCTAAAAGGCGACGCATCCTAAAGGATGCTAGGGATGGTATGCGTCTGTCGTTGTCATCCCCGTTGCCGGTTTCAACCGGCGTTGCCTCATAGCCCGGCCGTTGACGGCCGGGCAAAACGCAAATGATAATAAAAATCGTTAGCACAACGAACAAGGGTATGCCCAATGAAAGATACCAGAGCTTTGCCCAGGCCAGCAGACGCGGCCACAATTCCCAAGACCAGGCGATTCGTACCCCGCCGAAGTTGCTCATCTGCTGCGACCAGAGGCTGAATTCGGTCCCACGCGCGGCCGTCCACCCTACCAGAATTAACAGCGGCGTCCCAAAGCCGACCAACCACCGTTTCCACTCGCTCCGCCCCCAACCGCTTGACCAGCCCAGGGCAAGTAGCAAGGGTAAGAAAAGCCATGCCTGGTACTTCGCTGTGATGGCTAGTCCAAAGCAAAGACCGGCGACTAGCGGCCGTATAGATGACACCGTTTTATTCGACGGCCGCGCCATCCCCACACAAGCCGCCACCAGCAAAGTCGTCATCAGCGGATCAATGTAAGCCGTTGCGCTAAATTGAATGCTTAAGGGAGTCAATGCTAAGCATAGGGCGGCTGTAATGCCCGCCAGCCGGTTGCCAGAAATTCGCCAGGCGAGCACGGCCGTCAACGGAATCAATAGCAAAGAAGCGACAAAGTTTGGTAGCCGTGCCACCCACTCCACCGGCCCGAAGAGGGGATAGACCATTGCCTGTAGATAAAATAACAGCGGCGGCTTATCTATCCCCTGCGTCTGCAACAATGGATCGCGCCACACCGCAATCAACCGCGCCCAACTGGCAAACAACGCTTCATCAGCATGAAAGTGATTGGCAAAAAGGGCATGAAAACGCAAAACGGCCGCCAACCCAACCACACCGACTATCCACCACTTGGTTGTTTTCCAGGAGAGGTCTTGCACAGGAGGATAGGAGACTGAGAGACTAAGAGACTGGGAGACTAGCCAATCTCGCAATCTCTTAGTCTCCCTGTCTCCTCTTTATTCAGTCCACAAACCGGTACTTCAACAAATAATACAACGCCTTTGGCCCCTCTTTCCAGGGGTTGAGCTTTTTGCCTTCTTCAAATTCACGGCCGTTATAAGAGATCGGCACCTCGTAGATGCGATAGCCGCGCTTTAAGACTTTGGAGGTTATCTCTGGCTCAAACTCAAACCCCTTGGAGCGCAAAGGGATGTCGCGCACCACATCGGCGCGAAAGACCTTGTAGCAAGTTTCCATATCGGAGAGAATAGTGTTGTAGACGATGTTGGTGATCAGCGTCAGTAGTTTATTACCAACCATGTGCCAGAAAAACATCGTCTTCGTTGGGCCGCCGCGAAAGCGCGAGCCATAAACAACGGCCGCCCGTCCCTCGCGGATCGGCCGCAACAACGCTGGATAGTCACGCGGGTCATATTCCAAGTCGGCATCCTGGATCAGAAAGATGTCGCCCGTCGCCTTGCTGAATCCGGTGCGCACGGCCGCGCCCTTGCCCGAATTCTTCTCGTGTTGAAAGATGCGGATGCTGTCATCCAATGCGGCAATCGCCGGGTATAAGTCACGAGTTCCATCTGTTGAACCGTCATCCACGATGATGATCTCGTCCGCCTCTTCAACCGCCAACACCGCCCGAATAGACGCTTCTAACGTCGCCCGTTCATTGTAAACGGGTACGATGACTGATACTTTCACAAGCCATTTCCTTTATGATCAGTAGGCCGTTGGCAGTAGACAGTCGCCAGTTAATGATTTATCAACCGTCTACTGCTTACTGTCAACTGCTTACTTTGTCTCAAAATGCTGGCGCATTATAGCATCAGGCCAACACCCGTCCAGTAAGCGAGCAGACCACTAAGCTACCCTATCCCTACGCTTGGGCTATAATCAACGGAAAGTAGCAGGTGGCAGGTAGCAAGTGGCAGGTCGAACTACTTGCTACTTGCCACTTGCTACTTGCCACAACTGACGAGTAACAAATGAAGAAACAAAACCATCCAAAGCACCCAATCCACCACCTCATCCTCGACATGGACGGCGTGCTATGGCACGGGGAAACGCCTGTCCCCGGTCTGGCCGATTTTTTCGCCACATTGCGTGGCCTAAATATTGATTTTGTACTGGCGACGAATAACGCAACCAGGACAACAGAGCAATATGTAGAAAAGCTAGCTCACTTTGACGTATCCGTAGCGGCCGACCAAATCCTGACCTCGGCCGAAGCAACGGCCGCCTATCTGAGCGACCACTACTCAACCGGTGAGGCTGTTTTTGTCATTGGCGACCAGGGATTACATGAGGCGATCGCCGCCAGGGGATTTCACATCTGCACAGTTGCCGAAGCACAAGAAGGGGCAACGGCCGTCGCCGTCATCGTCGGCCTCAGTCGCACTATCAGTTACGACGATTTAGCCATGGGTGCGTTGCTGATCCACAAAGGGGCAGCGTTCATCGGCACGAACCCTGACCGAACCCTGCCTACAGAGATAGGGCCATTGCCGGGGGCTGGCGCCTTGTTGGCGGCCGTGCAAGCTGCCACCGATGTTGAACCACTGATCATCGGCAAGCCTGGCCCGGTCATCTTTGAAGAGGCGGTGCGGCGGTTGGGCGGCAAACTGGAGCAGACCGCCATGGTCGGCGACCGGCTCTCCACGGATATTGTTGGCGCAGCGGCCGTCGGTCTGCAAACCATTATGGTCCTGAGTGGCATTTCGACGTCAGAAGAAGCGGCCGCCAGTCCGGTCAAACCCGACTATATTTTTGCCGACATCAATGAATTGGGACATTTTCTACGGGCGGCAAAGACAACGGCGGATTGGGGAAAGGAACGGATAATGTAGGCATGGTATGTGCGACCGTTTCTTACTAAACTTAAGGCGTGAATAAGATCATAAATCTCTATGACCTCGATATGGATGCGCTGACCGCCTTGGTGGTGGAGCTGGGCGAGCGGCCGTTTCGCGCCAAGCAAATTTGGGAGTGGCTCTATCGCGGCTTCGTCAGCGACGTGCAACAGATGACCAACCTCCCCCAACGCCTGCGCGATGAACTGGCCGCGCGGACCACGCTCTCCATCGGCGAAGTCGTCGCCACCCAACACTCCCGCGACGGCCAAACAGAAAAAATCCTCATCCATCTCAGTAACAAGCAAATCCCCAAACTAACAAAGGTGGAGTCACTCAATCTCCCAGTCTCCCAGTCTCTTAATCTCCCTTCTCCAATCTCCAATCTCTATATCGAAACCGTCCTTATGCGCTACGAACGCCGCCGCACCCTCTGTATCAGCACCCAAGCCGGTTGCGCGATGGGCTGCGTCTTTTGCGCGACGGGGCAGATGGGCTTCACCCGCAACTTGAGCGTCGGTGAGATTGTCGGCCAGGTCATGTACTATGCCCGCAAGCTCGCAGCCGAAGGCAACTCGCCGCACGGCGACCATGTTACTAACATCGTCATGATGGGCATGGGTGAACCCCTGCATAACTATGAGAATACGTTGGCGGCCGTTGATCGCCTGACCGATCCCACCGGCTTCAACCTCGGTGCGCGGAAAATCACCATCTCCACCGTCGGCCTCGTTTCTGCCATTCGCCGCTATGCCGACGAGCAACGACAGACACCGCTGGCCGTTTCCCTCCACGCCGCCACCGACGAAGAGCGCGACCGGCTCATCCCCGTCAACCGGCGCTGGCCGATTGCCGAGCTACTCGACGCCTGTCGCTACTACATTGACAAGACCGGGCGGCGAATGACTTTCGAATGGGCGTTGATCGCCTATGAGAATGACACGGAGGAGCAGGCGCACGCACTCGGCCGCTTGCTAAAAGGGATGTTGTGTCACGTGAACCTGATCCCGCTCAATCCGACGGCCGGTTACGGCGGCGCACCCTCCTCCCCGGAGCGCGTCGAACGTTTCCGGCAGGTTCTCGCCCAATACGGCGTCAGCAGCACCGTCCGCGTCCGACGCGGGATTGATATTCAGGCTGGTTGCGGCCAATTACGGGATCGGGTTGTTAGCAATAGCCTGCTACAGCAGGAGCTTTAAGTATAGTTAGCCTTGAGCATAATCCACCTGAATAGCCAATCTCAGACCAAAGTTATTTAACAAGGAACTAAGGCTAGACAGTTGTGGGTTTCCGGTTGCAGACAGAATGCGATATAGGTCCTCTCTGTTGAGATTTGCTTCTCGTGCAAGTTGAGACATCCCTCTAGCTTCAGCAACATCCCGTAGTGCGAGTAGAAAAGCTTCCTGGCTATCTTCTTCTAAAGCAGCATTAAGATAGGCGGCCGCTTCTTCAGGGTCTTTTAGTAGCTCCCGTAATCCATCCACATACTTGGTAGTTACCTCGTTATTGTGCCACAACTCATATCCATAGAATTCGATTTCCACACCTCCTGTGTCTAGTGACAGGCGCTCACCGATTGTTAACCGGTAACCCTGGTCAAAGGTGAGCTCGCCCTTTAAGATCGCCACCCTCTTGCCACACGGAGTAACAACCAGAGTAGATCGTTGAATAGATGGGAATCGTTGCTTCAGGGTATAGATATATTCTTCATAATCACGAAGCGACTGGAATGGGCTCACGCTGTGTGGTTCTTTCAATTAGATCGCCTATAGCTGGGGTCTGTTCACGTATGCCTTGAATCGTACGACGGTATTGCTCTTGGCGACGAAGCAAAATTTTATATGCGCCAGCCCAATCACTCCAATCGAGCACCCAAGCGTCATCATCGGGTTCTTCGCCAGCCATATACGATTCATAAAACGTCTCCGACAGAATCCCATATTTTCGTTCGTAAACTTCCAAGTCCTCTTGGAGCGCATGAATATCGGCGATAATGTCTTGTAAGGTCACCTGTTGCTGTGCCATTATTGCACCTCTTACTGAGATTGTATCAGGCTCAAGACCGGTAATACAAATCGCACAGGGTGGACTACGACCAAGCTATTTTCTATCGGCCGTCCCCTCCCGCAAAATCCCCATCAACGCCCTTTCCTCCGGGTGATGCCCGGACGACGGCTGCTCGGCCGCCTTCGCCAATTCGCGCTGCAACTTCTCAAACAGTGTACCATCTTCATAGACATCGAGAACGGCCGGATGGATGTAATATTTGCGGCAGGTGGCGGGGCGGTTGCCCAGACAAGCGGCCGCTTCCTTCACCGCCTGAACAACGTTCCGCTTCGCTTCCGTTTGCGATTCATAGGGGCCGAGGTCATAGAGGGCCATTGCCGCCAGCAGCGTCCCGCCCCAGGTACGGAAATCCTTCGCGCTTAACTCCTGTCCAGTGATCTCGCGCAAATAATCATTCACATCACCGGAAGCAACGGTTTGCCGTTCCCCTGCCTCATCCCAATATTGAAAGAGGTCATAGCCAGGGATGTCGCGACACTTCTTGACAATCGCTGCCAGCCGCCGGTCTTTGAGATCAATCTCATGCGCCTGGCCGCTTTTGCCCTGAAAACGGAAATGAATGGTCGAGCCGGAGACATCCACATGCCGGTCGCGCAAGGTAGTCAAACCATAGGAGTTGTTGTCCCGCGCGTATTCCCGGTTGCCGATACGAATGCAGGTTGTCTCTAGCAGTTGGACAACGGCCGCCAGCACTTTACGTCGCGGCAAGCCACGTAAGGCCAAGTCCTTATCCACTTGTTCACGAATCAGTGGCAGCGTTTCCGCAAATTGCAACAGGCGGTGGTACTTCGTGCGGCCGCGTACCTCACTCCACTGCGGGTGATAGCGGTATTGCTTGCGTCCTTTTTCGTCACGCCCAGTCGCCTGAAGGTGGCCGTTGGGCAAGGGACAAATCCAAACATCCGCCCAGGCAGGGGGAATGACCAGGCTCTCAATCCGCTCCCGTTCCTGTGGATCATCAATCAGGCTGCCTTCAGCATCAGTGTAACTGAAACCGCGGCCGCGGCGCTGACGACGAATACCAGGCATGCCATCATTGACGTAACGTAGACCAGCGCGTTTTGCTGACTGGACCGATTCATCTAGCTTATCAGCCGAACCATTTGCCTTCATAACAAGCTCGTTGTCTACTTTAGATACAGAAGATAGTGAACCCAAGAATAAAAATCGGGTTCCCGGAAAACGATAATCTGCTTAACTGAATCGCCGCACATGGAGCGCAACCGAAAAGTAGTTTTCCACTCCTTGATCTGAAAAAAACGGGTAGGCATATACTCGAATTGGATCAAATAGACCTATATGTAGAGAGTATAATCCTGGGAGTGCACTTTCGGGAATAGGAACGGATATATGTTCGATATATACATCTCCCAATTGCCAACGGTGAGCATATTGGCCATGTTGGCCGATGTTGGAAACGATCTGTCCCTGGGCATTAACCAAATGGTAGCTAGGGCTAACATACCATTCATCACGGTCGGGATGAAGGTCGTCCACGCGCCAGTAGGTAATGATGTCTAATACTGCACCGGGGGACAATTCACCGCGTAGCGAGTAGCCAATCAACGTTATCCCCGCCTCGCTGGGCCAGAGCACCATCTGTTGAGTGTGTCGAACAACGGCCGACACCGCGGCCGTCTCCGTTTGCAAAAAGGAAATAGGGGCACCATTGGCATACGTGAGCCTATGCTCCGACCGGACAACCACAAACGGCCGCAACCACTCCGGCATAGCCACCCTACCTTCCAAAACGTATAACAATCGCTCTTCTGACGGCAACAGCACAAAGTCGGGGTACTCAACGCCGCCAACGGCATCCAGATAGCTTCCACTCAATCCGCTGAGTAAGGCGCTATTCCCATTGGCAACGATCCGCTTGGGATAGCTGGATCGCGGATCAAGTAATTGTTGGATGGCGCGGCCGAGATCAACTCCGGCGGCCAACGACCAACCATCAAACTCCGGCCAGACGGGTTGGCGAGCAACATTCTCGTTCGACCGCCACAGGTCATGAGCAAAGATGGCCCCTATAGCGACAAGTGTGAATAGTACAGCGGTTTGCAAGAGCAGTTTTAGCGGCCGTCTTGAGGCGTCGCTTCCCGCAAAAGCAGCCAGCACCCATTGGATGCCCCAGGTTGCCAGGAGATGTCCGGCAGGGACCGTCAACAAGAGGTAGTGGGGATGAATCTGAAAGGAACCGGTAACGGCCGTCAGCAACACCGGTATACAAAACCAGGTGAGCAATACAATCGCGATCCGTCGCGCTCTCCCACCTTGCCGCTGTGCAAGCAGGGCACGGCCGAAGCCAACAAGTACCGTCATGGTCAAGACAATGACGGCCGCCAGCGAGAGATTGGCACGAATTGGTCCAGCGTCGTCGGCCGCCGCATATGCCTGTTCAAAATCAACGCCGGTTACAAAACGCAGCGCATGACGGCCGCCAATGGTCGAGAATTGAGAATCGCCCTCGGCCGAAGCGAAATTAGCCAGCTTACCTAGATTGACCTCCCAACGAGTGGTTAATCCTCCGACGTAGAGCAGAGCAGCAAGCAAAAAGAGGGCAACGGCCGCTGCAAATGCTCGCTTGGGAATGTGGCGACGAAAGAAGAAGAGCAGCAAAGCCAGTTGTGGGAGGATGCCCCAAGCCTGAATATAGGTTTGGGATAGCACGGTGACGGCCGCACCGCCAATAAGGAATCGCCTCGCCGATGCTCGCGGGTCAACCAACCTCGGCCATATCCCCCAGGCAATGAGTGCCATCAACAAAGGCAGCAACGCCTGCACCCAACTTGTGCGGCTGAAAAAGATTATCCAGGGATTGACGGCAAAGAGAAAGGCAGCAATCAGCCCTACCCGAACGCCCAAAAGATCACGGCCGAGTAAATAAACGAACCAGATAGCCAGGCTATTCAAGGCAATAATGAACACGTAGACTGACCAGGGGGAACGGCCGAACAACAACGGGATGGCCTGGAGATAGGTCATCAGCACGGGGTTGTCGAGAAAGACCGAGGAGGGTTGGCCGATCAGGGGGGGTCGGCCGCCATCCAACCATTGCAACGCCTGATAAGCGGGATAGCTGTGGTCATAGCTATAGCGGATGTCCCTCATCTGCATGAAGCGTAGGAATGTCCCAAGCAGCAAGATGGCGGCCGCCAACAACGATGGATTGCGCCACCAAGAAAGAACGGCCGTTCGGCCGATGCGTGCAACTGATTGGTCCCGCGTGTCCATCGGACAACCAAAACAACCAAAATCCAACAAAAGCGACACGCGAGTTTTATCTGATTAGAAAAAGAAGTGGCAAATGAAAGGTAGAAATATGAGAGTCAGATGAGTGACAATCAAGTGACAACCAGTACGTTAACAGCCAACATAGCCACAGGGATTGTCCCGGAAGTTGTTGAGGCGAATCTCGAAGTGGATATGTGGGCCGGAGGAGTTACCCGTATTGCCCGTTGCGCCGATGACGTTACCCTGGTAAACAATCTGGCCGGGGACAACATTGATGCTGCTAAGATGGCCGTAGAATGTCTCATAGCCGTTGCCGTGGTTCACCACGATCAAGTTGCCGTAGCCAAAGATGTTGAACCCGGCATAGGTCACAGTCCCTGTATCGGACGCAAACACAGGTGATCCTTCGGGCAGCGCCACATCAACGCCTGGATGCCCATACCAGTAGAATTGGGTAAAGTTGCGCGAATTGACCGGAAAACGGAATGTCCCTGTACCAACGATAAGTGGCGCAACACCGCTACCCTCACGAGAGGTCCGGCCGGTTACCGATGATAAATCGGGCGGCGTCCAAACAAACAACTCCCTTACCGCCCCTGGAACCATAATTTGCGACTCCGGGTATAGCCGGTAGGGGAACTCCAGATTGTTCGGCTCATAGGCGATAATGTCCTCGACCGGGACGCCATACTGTTCAGAGATACTTTCCAGTGAATCACCAGGCTGCACATCATGGAGGACGCCATCAATCGGCAGGATAATCAACTCCACCCCCGTTTGCAGCAAGCTGGCCTCTTGGCTCAATTGTGGGTTGCCGCCCAGCAAGGTCTCTGGCTCAATGCCAAACATCTCGGCAATGCCATTTGGCGTATCGCCGCGTTGCACCACATATCGCTCGAAGCTATGTTCCGGCAGTTCACCCTGATAGGTGCGCGGATTGAAAGCAGGAATAAGCGAAGCGTCTTGTAGCACCGGCACATCAACGAAGACGATTTCCGGGGCGGCCCCTTCCACGGTTGGAACAGGGATGGAGCTACCGATTGCATCGGACTGGGTAGAGAGCACGCCGGGGTCGGCCGCAGGTTCCACCCCCGTCCGTTCCCCCTGGCTAAGGTCCGCAACAACGCCAAAACGCCAGGCGATCAAAATGAGAATGGCAATGAGGACAAGTAAGAGGTAGCCGCCAAATCGCTGCCAACCAGGTTGCCTACTACCCCCGACCGGGGGAGTCCATTGTGGACGCTGATCTTCTCCCATAGTTCCTTCGAGTGCGCCGGATGTTGAATCCGCCTTCGCACCAAGCGACCGCGAATGCTACCACAGGGAGAGCGAAAAACAAAAGTGAGCCTCGCTGTGAGGCTCACTTTCTCAACTTAAACTCATTTGAGCAGGTAGGCGATCAGTACATCACTGGCAAAACGCTAAACTGCTTCCTGCCAACTGACTACCACACTACATATCCTTCGTCAACGTCTCCAGGAACTCGTAGTTGGTCTTTGTTCCACGCAGGCGTTGCAGGACAGCGGCCGTTGCGCTGCTGATGTCATAGCCGGGCGTATCCATCAGATGGCCCAACATGCGGCGCATCGTATAAACGCGCTGTAGCTCATCGCCACTCATCAACAGGTCTTCGCGGCGGGTGCTTGAACGCTCAATATCGAAGGCCGGGAAGATACGACGCTCTTGCAGACGGCGGCTGAGCACCAGTTCCATGTTACCGGTTCCCTTGAACTCTTCGTAAATCACGTCGTCCATACGGCTACCGGTGTCTACCAGTGTGGTGGCGATAATCGTCAGGCTGCCGCCAAACTCCAAATTACGCGCCGTGCCGAAGAACCGCTTCGGCGGATAGAGCGCACCGGGATCAAGACCACCAGAGAGGGTGCGGCCGCTCGGCGGAACCGTCAGGTTATAGGCACGTGCCAGACGGGTGATTGAATCTAACAAAATCACCACATCCCGGTCCGACTCCACCAATCGCTTCGCCCGTTCCAACGCCATTTCGGCCACGCGGCAATGGTTCTTCACCGGCTCATCAAAGGTCGAGCTGACCACCTCACCCTGTGTCGAGCGTTCCATATCCGTCACTTCTTCCGGGCGCTCGCCAATCAGCACAATCATCAAATGAATGTCGCTGTAATTTTCGGAGATACCGTTGGCAATCTCTTTTAGGACCGTCGTCTTACCCGCTTTTGGCGGAGAGACGATTAGACCACGTTGGCCGCGGCCGATTGGCACCACCAGATCAATCAGGCGGGTGGAAAGGATATGTCCTTTGGTCTCTAGCTTAATTTTTTGGTCAGGGAAAATGGGGGTCAGGCTTTCATACTTCGAGCGGTTCTTGGCAAGGTCGGGATTCATCCCGTTCACCGCCTCAACGCGCAACAGACTGTAATACTTTTCGTTATCTTTGGGTACACGGACCTGACCATAAACCATGTCACCGGTACGCAGTCCCAAACGGCGAATTTGTGAGCTTGAGACATAAATATCATCTTTGCCGGGAAGATACGTAGGCCCGCGCAGGAAACCCATCGCTTGCTTATCATCTTCCACAATTTCCAGCACACCACCACGAAAATGGCTGCCGTCTGCCTCGGCCGAGGCCTGCATAATGCGAAAGACTAGCTCCTGCTTCTTCATTGTGGTGTAACCACTCAGTTTCATGTCACGCCCAATTTCACGCAGTTCACCGAGCTTTTTGCTTTCTAATTCTGCAATATCCATAATAAAAATTTCTCCAAGAAATAGCACACGCTCATCTGTGGCTATGTAGATTATTGAGGTTTTAAAATGAGCTTATTAAGGGAAACAAGGCTTTGACCTGGTACAGTGGATTACCTTCTGCCACCAGCGGGCAGACTACGTTATACAAAACGTTTACTCAAATTCTAATCCAATCATGAGTAAGGCGAATGTGACGCAACCGGGTATATTTGTATGGGGGAAAGTAAGCCAGGCAGATCAAAGGGCCTACCAAAAATTATTCATTTAATTGCTAATGAGGGAATTGTGTCTCAGTGTAGACGACTCCACTTTGCAGACTATACCCAAGTATAGCATGATCATCATCCTTGTCAATATGAACTTTATTAGTTTTCTGACAACTACCATCTGCTGGGGTTGAAACCGATAGCTCGACTCTACACAACGTGTTTTCAACCACTCATCCCAAGAACCACACCAGATAGTAAGCAATCGCCACCGACCAGATCAGAGAATCGAGCCGGTCAAGCGCACCGCCGTGGGCGGGAAACAGTTTGCCGGAATCCTTCACCCTCGCCTGGCGTTTCAATAGTGAAATTGCCAGATCACCAACGGGACTAACCATAGCGATTACCAGACCAACCAGCACAGCAAACCCTAACGGTAAATCGAGCAAGGCAGTCATAATCACCGCGGCAATGATCCCCGCAACAATACTACCGCCATACCCTTCAACCGTTTTCTTCGGGCTTAATCGCGGTGACAGTTGGTGACGGCCGAGTACCCTATCGGCCAGATAAGTCCCAGTGAGATAGGCACCGGAATCAGCCGTCCAATTACAGACCATCGCCAACATCGTCCAGCGCCACCCATCCTCGCCCAGATGGCGCAACAGAAAAAAGTGACCGCCAATCCAACCAAGCAACAACAGACCACCCCACAAGCCCATCCAATGAAACAAGCTCTGCTCCATTTGCCCCTGCTCATACAACCAGAGGCCATGCCCTAGCGTCACCACCAGGGAGAGAAACAAGACCAACATCTGCACCTGGGATGAACCAAATTGGGCGGCCGCCAACAACGCCAACACCAGAGGGACCAACAACCAGGGAGAAACAAGCCCTTTTTGGTCAGACCAATTGCGAGTCTCGATTGCGATACCTTGCATCAGTTGGGTATATTCTACGCTTGCCAATGTAACTAGCGCGGCGATGGGAATGAAGTAAAGCCATCCGCCTAACCGATCTCCAAAGAAGGTCACAGCCAGCAGGATTGGGCCTAAGGTCAGTGCCACGAGTGCTCTTTGGATGAATGTACTCACAGCGGGCTAATGGGTGGTGGCAGTTGCCTGGCTATTGCTCATCGGGGACAAGGCCAAAACGTCGTTCGCGCTGGTTATAAGCAACAATCGCTTCGTAAAGTTCCTCCGGCCCAAAATCAGGCCAGAAAGCGGGGGTCGGATAATATTCAGCATAGGCAGCCTGCCAGATGAGAAAATTACTGGTACGCAATTCTCCGCTGGTGCGAATCACCAAATCGGGATCAGGCAGCCCGCTGGTAAACAGATAGGAGCTAAATAGCTCTTCCGTCAGCTCTTCCGGTTTCACCTGGTCGGCCAACATCTGGCGCACAGCGTGGAGAATTTCAGCGCGGCCGCCATAGTTAAAGGCCACATTCAAAATTAGCCGCTTATTGTGCTTCGTCAGTTCCAATGCCCGGCGTACTTTCTCCTGAAGCTTTGGCTCCACCCCGCTCAAATCGCCCAGATGGTGCAAACAAACTCCCTGGGCGTGAAGTTCATAAATCTCCTGATCAAGCACACGGGCGAATATCTTCATCAACCCCTGCACTTCCGTCTTCGGCCGTTGCCAATTCTCCGTCGAAAAAGCATAAATCGTCAGAATTTCAATGCCAAATTCGACGGAAGCGCGGATGATGCGCCGCAAGTTTTCCGCCCCGGCGCGATGGCCCGCCTGACGAGGAAGCTTGCGTTGCTTTGCCCAACGGCCGTTACCATCCATGATGATCGCCACATGGGTGGGAACAGTATACGGCGACAGATCGAGCGTTTTCTCTTGCGGCCGTAGCATAAATTAAACTTCCATGATCTCGGCTTCTTTTCTCTGACCCACTTCATCAATCTGATCAATGTAGCGTTTAGTCAGCTTATCGAGATCATCCTGCCCGCCAAAAAATTCATCCTCGTTGATGATCTTCTCATCCTTCATCTCACGCAGATCGTTCTGGGCATCACGGCGCACATTGCGAACCGCCACCTTTGCCTCTTCAACCCGCCTGCCAACCAGCCGGTTCAGGTCACGACGGCGTTCCTCCGTCAGGCGCGGGATATTGAGGCGAATGATCTTACCATCATTATTGGGCATAATCCCCAGGTCAGACTTCATAATCGCTTTTTCAATAGCCGAAATTGATTTAGTGTCATACGGCCGCACAGCCAACTGCTGAGGCTCTGGCACGGAAATCACCGCCATCTGATTTAGCTGCATTTCAACGCCATAAAACTCGACCTTCAGCTTTTCAATCAATTGCGGAGACGCCCGTCCCGTCCGGTAGCCGGCCAGGTCGTTTTCCAACGAGCTAATCGCGCCACGCATCCGGCCTTCCGCATCATGCAACAGTTCGCGAATCATCTTTACCTCCGTTGGGCTATAGGCTACGCCGAGATAACAGTGCCGACCGATTCGCCAAGCATCAGTTGTTTGACACTATCTTCCTGCCAAAAATTAAGGACAACAATTGGCATATTGTTCTCCATGCACAACGAAACGGCCGTCGTATCCATCACTCGTAGGCGCAAACTCAAGAAGTCCAAATAAGAAATCTGGTCAAAGCGGCGGGCATCCGGGTTGTTCTTCGGGTCCTCGTTGTAAATGCCATCCACTTTCGTGGCCTTAATCAACACATCAGCCCCTAATTCCATCGCTCGCAATGCACCGGCCGAATCGGTGGTGAAATAGGGGTTGCCCGTTCCACCGGCGATAATCACCACGCGCCCCTTTTCCAGATGGCGGATCGCCCGCAGGCGAATATAGGGTTCCGCCACACTGCGCATTTCTATTGCTGTTTGTACACGGGTAACGATGCCAATGCGCTCTAAAGCGTCTTGCAAGGCCAGCGCGTTCATGACGGTGGCGATCATGCCGATGTGATCGGCCGTCGAACGCTCCATGCCCTGACTCGTCCCCACAGACCCGCGCCAGAGGTTGCCCGCGCCAATCACCAACGCCACTTCGACGCCTAAATCATAGACTGATTTTACCACACCGGCGACTTCGGCCGCGCGTGTGGGATCAATTCCAAACCCTTCCGGCCCCACCAGGGCTTCCCCGCCCATCTTTAACAAAATACGCCGATAGCGCACGTCAGGCATAGAGAGTTCCTTTTGGCTGTAATCTCTTAAATCTCCCAGTCTCCTAGTCTCAGAAACTGGAGACTAGGAGACTGGGAAATTGAGAGAGTGGTTGTTTAGAGCGGCTCGCCCAGTTCATAGCGAACAAAACGGCGGATAAAGATGTTTTCGCCAATGGTGCGCACAGCTTCGGTGATCATGTCCTTAATCTTGACCTTCTCATCCTTCACGTATGGCTGCTCCAGAAGACACATCTCCTCATAGAACTTTTGCATACGGTTGGCGATGATCCTCTCATTCACCGCTTCCGGCTTTCCTTCCGCCAACGTTTGGGCGCGGACAACCGACATCTCGCGCTCTACTTCTTCTGCCGGAACGTCTTCTATTGACAGATAACGCGGGGCAGCGGCCGCCACATGCAAAGCCAGATTATGCGCCAATTCCTGGAACTGCTCATTCCGCGCCACAAAGTCCGTTTCGCAATTCAGTTCCACCATCACGCCAACCCGGTTCCCCGGATGGGAATAGACCTCAATCAGCCCTTCTCTGGCTGCCCGGTCTGCTCGTTTGGCTGCCCGTGCCGCGCCTTTTTCGCGCAACAAGTCAATAGCCTTCTCAAAATCGCCACCAGTTTGCTCTAATACCTTTTTTGCCTCAAGTACACCTGCGCCGGTGGCAGAGCGCAAGTCCTTCACCATTTCCATCGTAATTTGCATCGTCTTTGTCATCTCCGCTAATTATTCGTCTTCGTCCCCAGATTCCTGATCACCAGAATCTAGCTCTTCAACATCCTCTTCCAGGAGGTCGGTGTCGGTGTCTTCTTCTTCATCATCATCTTCGATGGTGACGGCTTGCGGCTTAGCTGCCCGCTGGTCGTCGGCCTCGCGCAATTTTGCCAGCGTGGATTCACCCAGCAAAACCTCATCCTCGACATCTTCCATCCCATCAAAGTCGTCATAGCGATAGCTCTCGAAGTCGGTGATCTCTTCCGTCGCCGTTTCCTTGCGCATCGCCAACCCTTCCAACGCCGCATCCGCCATCTTGCCGCAAATCAGCTTAATGGCACGGATGGCGTCATCATTAGAGGGAATGACATATTCAATCGGATCGGGGTTGCTGTTCGTGTCAACAATTCCCACCACCGGAATATCGAGAATGTTGGCCTCACGCACGGCCGTTTGCTCATGATTCACATCAATCACAAACAACATCGCCGGTAAGGTACGCAACTGGCGGATACCGCCCAAACGCAGATTCAGCTTTTCAATCTCACGCTCGATCCGCAAGCGTTCCGTCTTCTTCAGCAAGTCGAACTCACCTGCGTCACGGCGCGATTCCAACTCTTGCAAATAGTTAATGCGCTGCCGAATGGTACGCCAGTTGGTCAACGTCCCGCCTAGCCAGCGCGAATTGACATAAGGTTGGTTGCCACGAGTCGCCTCGCGGGCAACCGTATCCTGTGCCTGTCGCTTGGTGCCAACAAACAGGACGTCACCACCATTCGCAACAGCGTCCCGAATGACGTTATAGGCATCTTCAATCAGCCCAATCGTCTGTTGCAGATCAAGTATGTGAATGCCGTTCCGTTCGGTGAAAATATACGGCTTCATCTTCGGGTTCCAACGCCGCGTGCGATGCCCGAAGTGTACCCCCGTTTCCAAGAGGGCTTTCATAGAAACAATGGCCATGAGGTTATTCTCCTTTTACTATGTTTTAGACTTCCACGCCCTTCATCCTGCTCCGGGGCTTGTATGGCCATCTGCGTCAAACCAGCATTGAGGAAAGCCCTAACAGGCTTATTGCCGCTGCGACGCTGTTGCAAGCACATCCAGCACAGTCCAGACGTGTGTGATATATGGGGCGAAACCGTGTTAAGGTCTAAGTCTTTCGCAAGAACTTCCGCAGTTTCGCCTGGTTTGCCTTGCTAATTTGGGTGAAATGAGCGATGGCAATTACGCTCGATAATTATATTAAAAGAATAGAAAAGCGCAAGGGCGAGTGGGGAGTGGGGAGTGGGGAGTGGGGAGTGGGGAGTGGGGAGTAAAGGCTAAACCCTGGATACTCAACTGTCAATAGCAAAAGCTATCCACTCTCCACTCCTCACTATTCACTAACCACCATCCACTCCCCACTACTTCCATCGCGTCAAAATGGTTTCACGTTGGAACAGGCGGACGCTGATGTAGATGAGGATGATATCCAATATAGCCACTACCAGGCCGAGGATGAAGATGACACGGCCGTCAATCAAAATAAACCCCATCGACTGCCCAAAAATAAGCAAGAGCAAGGGGACAATAACCACGGCCGACAACTGCTCCGCCACACGCGGATCAGATGTGCGCGAGGACACCATAATCGCCACACTAACCGAGAGAACCGTCATCAACGGCCCGACAATGAAAATAGCCGCCACCCATTGCGGTTGCAGCAAGCGCTCAAAAATCACATCACTGACCATCAGCCGCATCGTGATCATAAAGATGATAAAGGAAGTCCAGGTAGCGATAATGGCCGGAACGGCCGCGGCAACGATCTTCGCCGTCAACAGTTCAAACGTGGTGATTGGCGTAGCCAGCAGTGGCTCAAGGCTGCGGCTCGTCTTCTCCCCAACGATGCTATAAGCCGCAATCGTCACCGGAATGGCAACCGGCAAGATCATCAACATCAGTGTAAACAAATTCAAAACATAGACCTGTGCACAATCCATCTCCGACAGACCGGCACAAACATCACC
The DNA here is from genome assembly GCA_964410625.1 of uncultured Ardenticatenaceae bacterium. GTDB lineage: Bacteria > Chloroflexota > Anaerolineae > Promineifilales > Promineifilaceae > CAYPHY01. The sequence goes on from CAYPHY010000004.1 coordinate 221,879, forward strand.
TAGAAAATCAGTGGGGGCCTGCTCCTGTGGGATGACCGACTCCCCTTCCAACCCGCCGGTAAAAGCAACCGTACCGATTGGAATAACCAGCAAGATGAGCGGCAAAAAAGCGACCGTAAACAGCACCAACCGGTTCTTAAAAACCTCCGCCCACTCCTTACGAATGACTGTCCTTATTTTTCTAATGTCCACTTTTCACCTACCGATTTCAGATTACCGGATCACCGATTGCGGATTACGGATTGCGGATGAAAAATCTCCCAATCTCTAATCTCCAATCTCCAATCCCCCTACTCATCATTAACCAATTGCAAATAAACATCTTCCAATGAGCGGCGAAGCTCGCCGACAAACTGGATATTGGCCCCGGCCGCCACTAGCAAGCGGACAATCTCCGGGTTATGGGTTTCCGGCTCGTCCAACGCCAGCAGCAACTTGTTTTCCACCGCCTCCACGCTCTTCAAGTAAGGCAGATCATCCACTGCCGCCATATACCTGGCGGCCGCTTCCGCCAGATGAAAGACCACCTGACGGCCGTACAACTGTTGCCGCAAGTGGGATGGCGTGTCCACCACCCGCAGCCGCTTGTTAAACACTGCAATCCGATCACACAGTCGGTCAGCCTCATCAAGATTGTGGGTGCAGATAAAAATAGTGCGTCCTTCGCTCTTCAGTTCGGCAATAAAATCGCGCACCAACTTGGCCGCTTCCGGATCAAGTCCCGAAGTCGGTTCATCCAAAAAGAGGACGCTCGGCTCGTGCAACATAGCACGGCCGATAGCCAGCTTCTGGCGCATCCCCTTGCTAAACTCCCCCACCGCATCATCACGACGCTCCCACAAGCCCAGCAATCGCAAATACTTCTCTACCTGCTGATCCACCGCTTCTACCTCATACAGTTGGGCAAAGATAGTCAGATTGCGCCTCGCCGATAGGCGATCATACATACCGGGCGTCTCAGTCAAAATCCCAACATTACGGCGGATATCTTGATCGTCGCGGCCGACTTCATAATTCAGCACCCAGGCACGGCCGCCTGTGGGCGCAATCAGGCTGGTCAACATCCGCACAGTGGTTGTCTTCCCCGCCCCATTCGGCCCCAGGAACCCAAACACCTCGCCATCGGCAATGTCCAACGACAGCCGGTCAACCGCCAGTTGATCGCCAAACTTTTTAGTCAGATTTTCAGTCTTAATCATCGGTTAGCCCTTATCCGTGAAAACACGTGCCAATTCGTGGATCACATTATCATCCCTCAGTTCACTCCAGACGGCAACATTTTTTCCCCAGTACAATACCTTCAAGCTCACCGCATGTAAGCAGAGAAGCGTATGAATAGAGTCAAATTGGAGACGATTACCTTCTCCATAATACGAAAGGTACGCTACAATAGTTGTTGTGAATGAGCTAAATAAGCACTTAACGCCCACCGGTCCCGATTGGCGGAAACAGATCGCAGAACTACAGACGCTGTTGGATGAACTTCGGCCGCGCCTCATTGACGCCGAAGCACAACTGGCCGACCAGATGGCGGCTATCAACGCCTTCGAATTTAAGCTGCGAGCGAAATTAGAGCCGCTAACCCGCCGCCTGGGTAAGATTGAAAGTGAAGTCAACGAGCTGCGCCGCCAGCTACGCCACCTGGAAGAGGACTGGTTGTTCAGCCGCATTGACGGCGACGAGCCGGAACCGGCAGGCGGGTGGCGGTTCAGTCGCGAAGAGGGCGCGGCCGCCTCCGGCGACTATCGTTATCGCGGCGAAGCAGTCCGGCCACCCGCCCAACCCCTGGCGGCCGAACTGTTGGCGCAGATCAAGCAGCTCTATCGCCAATTGGCCCGCCGCTTCCACCCCGATCTGGCCTTAAACGAAATAGATCGTACTTACCGCACCGCTATCATGATGGCGATCAACGCCGCCTATACCGCCGGAGACCTGGAACGGTTGCAAGCCTTAGCCCACGAACCAGACAGCATCAGCCAGGCCCCAGCGACGGATCAGGGATTGGCCGAAGCGTTGCTACGCGAAGTAGAACGCTGTCGCCGGAGATTGCGTGAGATCGCCCAAGAGTTAAGAAAGTTAGAACAACACGAAAGTGCGCGGATTATGCAACGAGTGGAGCGAGCAGCTTCAGTCGGCCGTGACTATCTCAGCGAGATGGCCCGCGACCTGCAACTGCAAATTAACGAAAAAATGGCCGAACGTGTGATTATCAAACAACGCATTGAGGAGTTTGAACTGCAACAAGAGGTCTACGACGCCGACTCATTCGCCGACGCCGTCTATAACCTGGGGCTTGAAGAAGCAGACCTGGACGAGGACCCCTTTTCCCCCTACGCCGAGTGGCGACGGCGCGGCCGAACTAGCTGGTTCAGCGATGACGAAGACATTCTCGACGATTCGGATTAGCGAGTGGCGAGTGGTGAGCAAAGGCTAAATCGTAGCTGCCCAACTGTCAAAAGCGAAGCGTATCCACTCTTCACTAACCACTCACCCACTCCCCACTAGCCACTAGATCAAGGCCCGTACAAGTCAAGAACCGGAGCATAGACAGCATTGCAACCATTCACCCGAGAACATCCCTCAAGCGGCAGCTCCGGCACATCGTCCAGCGGGTATGCACCTTCAAAGGCACGACAAACGGGACAGGCATCCGGCGCAACCAGGATACGCACCTTCGTTGCCAATCCTTTACGTATCTTTTCCAATGCTAACTGTTGTTCTTTTCGTCTTTCTGCTTCTTGAATCAAGGTCGTAACCTCCAGCTTGATAAGATTGATTTTACGATTACTATCAACGGATGACAAGGATGAAAACCATTTCGGCCGATATGCCGTGACACAGAGGTAAAAGATGGGCTTTTTGAAAAAACTATTTGGTGGGGGTGGCGAAAAGAGCGCACCCTCTGCGCCCTATGTGGATACACAGGGCATCTATTTCTACGTGCAGTGTGATAACTGTGGCGCACCGGTGAAAGTCCGCGCCGACAAGCAACACGACCTGCTCAATGAAGGGGATGGCTACACCTGGTACAAGACCATCGTAGACAGCCGTTGCTTCCGGCGCATGTCGGCCGTCGTCCACCTCAACCGCCAATATGAAGTCATCGACCAAACCCTCGAAGGCGGCCGTTTCATCAGCGAAGAGACCTATTTGGAGATGACAAGCTGACAAGATGACAGGGTAACAAGGTGCTCATTCACCTCTTCAGCTTGTCACCCTGTCACCTTGTCACTATACTACCCTCGTCTATGCCTTTTCAGCCGACTTACAACGTTCCAGCAGAACGCCGCGCTTATACCTTGCAGCCCCCAAAGCCAAACGGGGTTGGTGTTCTGATGCTCCATGGCTTCATGGGCAGCCCACTCAGTTCCCGGCCGATGGCCGAATACCTCTGCCAACAGGGAATCGTAACCCATTGCCCACTGTTGCCCGGTCATGGTCACTTCCCCAACAAACTCTACAACATCCCCCGCCAGGACTGGATTGCCGAAGCAGAAGAGGCCTACGCCTTCATTCGCGGCCGTTGCGATCACTTATTTATCATCGGCCACTCAATGGGCAATGTCTTGGGGGCACATCTGATCACCACACACGGCGGCGTCGCAGGGCAAGCCATGCTCGCCCCCGTCTACGATGTGCCAGATGGACGGTTGCGTTATGTCAATTTCGTCCGGCCCTTCATGCCCTGGTTCTATCCCCACAAAAGCAAAAGTCGCAGCATGCAGAAGTTGATGAAAGAACGCCTGCTCGACTTTGACCCAACACTCGACCTTGACGACCCGGAGGTACAGGCGCAACTGCCAGAAATCAGTCGCGTCCCAGTTTCCAGCATGTGCGAAATGGTCAACATGATCAACTTCGGCCGCGGCCTCTGGTCACAGCTTGATGTGCCTGTGCGTATTTTCATTGGCGAGGATGACCGGGCAGCATCGGCCGACAACGCCCGCAAAATTTTTGACCTGCTGCCAACAACCGACAAACGATTTCATTCGTTCCCGAAAACAGGACATGAGTTAATGCGGCCGTTTGAGCCAGTACACGCACAAGTCTGGCAACTAATTGCTGATTTTATGATGAGTGACAATCGCCAGGCAGAGTAATATCCATAACCCATACCATCGCTATACCGTTTGCCATCATAACCAATCATAATCCGTATCCTGCAACAAAATTTCACCTTAACAACTAAACCCATGCTATCTTTAAGCTGCAAACGGTTGTCTTTTAACGGCCGTTGCTGTTAAATAGTGACAGTGTTGGTTCAACATTTAATTAACACAAGGAGAAGAATGAGAATGAACCCAAAACGTTTGTATATGTTTGCTGTTCTGTTGCTGTTGTTTAGTATGGTGCTCGTCGCCTGTGGCGGTGGGGCAGCCGAAACCCCAACCGAGGAGCCTGTTGCGGAGGAACCAGCCGAAGAACCGGCTGAGGAACCCGCCGAAGAACCGGCCGAGGAACCCGCCGAAGAGCCAGCGGCCGATGGTGACTGCACCAGCGAAGAAGTCCTCTGTGTAGGCCTGGTCACGGATGTTGGCACGATTGACGACCGTTCCTTCAACCAGTCCGCCTGGGAAGGCGTCCAGCAGGCAGGCGAAGAATTAGGCGCAACTGTCCAGTTCGTGGAAACCCAGGATGCGACCGACTATGCCTCCAACATCCAGCTTTTTTCCGATCAAGGGTATGACGTCATTGTCACCGTTGGTTTCGCTTTGGGCGAAGCGACATTGGAAGCGGCCGCCAACTATCCCGACATCAACTTCATCGGTGTTGACCAATTCCAGGGTGAAGCCGTCAGCAACGTCGCCGGTCTGATCTTCCCCGAAGATCGCTCCGGCTTCCTGGCCGGTGTGTTGGCCGGTTCACTGACCGAAAGCAACACCATCGCCTCCGTTCTTGGGACCGATCTCGTCCCGCCCGTTGTCGCCTTCAACGAAGGCTATAAGAACGGTGCCGCCTATATCAACCCCGATGTGACCGTGATTGACACCTATCATCCCGGTGGCCTGGATGTCGCCTTCACCGATCCGGAGTGGGGGGCCAGCACGGCCGCCCAGGCCCTTGATCAGGGTGCCGATGTTATCTTCGGTGCTGGTGGTCTGACCGGTAACGGCGCGTTGATTGAAACCGCCGGTCGCGAAGGTGCCTACTGCATCGGTGTAGACACCGACCAGTGGAACACCGTCCCCGAGGCGCAACCCTGTCTCGTCTCCAGCGCCATGAAGCTCATCACCCCCGGCGTGGTTGACCTGATCAACCTCCATGTGGAAGGAAGCTTCCCCTCAGGGAACTTTGTCGGCGAGGTCGGCCTGGCGCCGTTCCATGATTTCGAGGATCAAGTTCCGCAAGAAGTGAAGGATGCCATTGCCGAAGCCGATGCAGCACTGCGTGACGGCTCGCTAGAAACTGGCTACAATCCCGGCGGATAATCGCTAGTACGCCTGTTTATTCGTGTAACTCACTCAAAATGACGAGCTTCAAATCACAACATCATCGTTTGATGAGTTCGTGAAAGCCAGAAGTGCGACGTACCCTATAGGGTTACGTCGCACTTTGTCTATATCGTCCGAAGCAAATAGAAGTCCGGTTTTTGCAAAAAACCGGGTTTCTAAAAGAAAAGAGAGCGCGTATGGCTCAATCTCAACCTCAACCTCAACCAACGACCCCTGAAACCCCAACCAGCAGCCAGCTATTCACCCGGCTGCAACAAGCATGGCGCGGGATCAGCGTGCCACTCGCGGCCGTCATCCTCGCCGCGCTCATTGGCGCGCTGCTCTTGCTCATCTCCGGCGCAGACCCCATTGCCGCCTATAGCGCCTTGCTCAAGGGTGCGTTAGGTGGGGCCACACCGATTCAGCGAACGTTGGAAAAGGCCACGCCCCTCATTTTTAGCGGGTTGGCCGTCGCCTTTGCTTTCAAGGCCGGGCTATTTAATATTGGGGCACAGGGGCAACTACTCTTTGGGGCAATTGTCGCCGCGTTCGTTGGCTTTAGCATTGAAGGGCTACCGGCGATAATCCATGCCCCCCTCGCCCTGCTCGTCGGCGCTTTGGCTGGCGCTCTCTATGGCTTTATCCCCGGCGCGTTAAAGACCTACACCGGCGCACACGAAGTCATTACCACCATCATGCTCAACTTTGTCGCCATCAACATGACCGACTACCTCGCTGATGGCCCCTGGAAAGACCCTTCGCCAACCAACATCGTCGCCCGCACACCGCGCATTTTTCCGTCAGCCGAAATCCCTCTCTTAGGCAACATTCCGCTAGGCTTCATCATTGCTGTTGCCGCCGCCATCGTCGTCTGGTGGCTCCTCTGGCGTACCACACTGGGGTATGAAATTCGCACCGTTGGTCTGAACCCCAATGCCGCCCAATACGCCGGTATTCGTGTCTCTATGATGATCATTTTGGCGATGATGATCAGTGGCTTTCTGGCCGGACTGGGCGGCGCGGTAGAAACACAAGGGATCGTCGGCCGCTTCCAGCCAGGGTTCAACACCGGTCTTGGCTTTGACGGCATCACCATCGCTCTGCTCGGCCGCACCAGCCCCTTTGGCGTCATCCCCGCCGCGCTCATTCTGGGCATCATGCGCGCCGGTGCTTCCCAAATGCAATTTAACGCTGGCGTCGCGCCCGAAATCACCGACGTCATCACCGCCCTCATTTTATTCTTTGTCGCCGCCGATATAATCGTCCGCCGGTTGCTGCGAATGCGGGCCACCGACGACGAACAGGTGACGCTCAGCACCGGCTGGGGCAAGTGAGTGACGAGTGGAGAATGGCTACTGATTAGCAGAGGAACAATCATATGGAAATAACTGCTTCTGTGCCTAAGACCGGAAAAAGTTGGCTGGCACGTTACCGAAATATTTTGTTTATCGCCGGTGTCATCCTGGTTGCCATTATTTACAGCTTCACTCAGAACCCCAATGTAACCGTTGCGGTGTTGGCCTCCAGCCTGCGCCAATCAACGCCACTGGTGCTAGGTGCGCTGTGCGGGCTGATTGGCGAGCGGTCGGGGGTGATCAACATCGGCATCGAAGGGCAAATGCTCCTCGCCGCCTTCATCGGCTTTCTGGCAAACGTCTATACCGGCAACCTCTTGTTCGCCGTCATGGCCGGTATCTTGGCCGGGGCGGTCCTGGGTTGGCTGCTGGCCTTTATGTCCGTCACCCTAAAGATGGACCAGATCATTGCTGGAACGGTGATCAATATTCTCGCCCTCGGCCTAACCGGCTACTTCTTCCGCGCCGGGCTTTCCACCGGTGGCAAGCTACAACCATTTCCGCTAGGGCCGCTGGCTGATATTCCATTGGTCGGCCGTGTCCTCTTCGTCAATCCCCCCATCACCTACGCCACAATCATCCTCGTCTTTGTCGTCCACTATGTCCTCTTCTATACCAAGTGGGGGCTCCGCACACGGGCGGTGGGCGAACACCCCAGCGCGGCCGATACCGTCGGCATCAACGTCCGCCTGATGCGCTATGCCAACGTGATCATCGCCGGGGGCGTTGCCGGGCTGGCCGGTGGTTTTCTGACACTAGAGGCCGTAGGCGTCTTTGAGCGAGCGATGACCAACGGCCGAGGCTTTGTCGCCCTGGCGGTGATGATCTTCGGCAAATGGACCCCTTTTGGTGCCTGGGGTGCGGCTTTGCTCTTCGGCTTTGCTATTGCGCTGCAAACCCAGCTCCAATTTGCCGGGATATTGAACGTCCCCCACCAGTTCATCGGCATGTTGCCCTATGTGCTGACCATCGTGGTCCTGGCTGGTTTTGGCGGCCGTGCCCGGCCACCGGCGGCCGTCGGCCAACCCTATGAGACAGAATAAAGCTGCCACTGGTCACAAATTTAGCTCGGCCATCGGATAAAAATTACCGGTGCATCCCTTTTAAAAATCTATGGACATCCAAACCCAAGCCCAAGCCCGAACCGAAGCCTCTAGCCACATCAGCCAGACCAACCACTCTGAAAGGCCGGTTGTCTTGGAAGCACGAGGAATTACCAAACGCTTCCCCGGCGTCATAGCCAACAACCAGGTCAGCCTGACCTTGCGCCAGGGTGAAATTCTGGCCTTGCTCGGCGAAAACGGGGCCGGAAAAAGCACGCTGATGAACATCCTCTATGGGCTATATAAGCCTGATGAGGGGGAAATTTTCATTCGCGGTGAGAAGGTAGAGTTCCATAATCCCGGCGATGCCATCCGGCATGGCATTGGCATGGTCCACCAACACTTCCAGCTTGTGCCGGTGATGAGCGTTGCCGAAAATGTGATCCTCGGCGCGGAAATCACCCAATTAGGGGGCTACATTGACCAGCGCACGGCCGTCCGCCAGGTGCGCGAGCTATCGCAACAATACGGCATGACCGTTGATCCCACCGCCACCGTCGAAGACCTGCCTGTTGGAACGCAGCAACGAGTGGAGATCATCAAGGCACTCTATCGCCACGCCGATATTCTTATCCTCGACGAGCCAACGGCCGTGCTGACGCCCCAAGAGGCCCAGGAGCTATTTCGTGTGATGCACGGGCTGACCGAGCGCGGTGTTTCGATTATCTTCATCACCCACAAGCTAAAGGAAGTCCTCGCCGTCGCCGATCAGATCAACGTCATGCGCGGCGGCCGCATGGTCGGCACAGCCACACCTCAGGAGGCCACCGAAGCCAGCCTGGCGGAGATGATGGTCGGCCGCAAGGTCATTCTCCAGGTTGAAAAAGAAGAGGCACATCCGACCGATGTAGTCCTGCGCGTGGAAAATCTGAACGTCTTAGACGACCGCCACCATCATGCGGTGCGCGACCTTTCCCTGGATGTCCAGGCCGGGGAGATTTTGGGCATTGCCGGTGTACAGGGCAATGGGCAACGAGAGTTCGTGGAGGCGCTAACCGGCTTGCGGTCCGTTGCCGACGGACATATATGGATCGCCGGTACGCAGACCACACGCCTTTCCCCGCGCCAGATCACCGAAAAGGGGGTGGCCCACATTCCCGAAGACCGTGAAAAGCACGGCCTGGTCGGCGCCTATTCCATCGCCGACAACCTCGTCCTCAATCTCTACCATCGTTCCCCCTATTCCAACGGGCCTGTCCTCAATCGCGAAAAGATCAGCACCCGCGCCCGCGAACTGGTCAAGAAATTTGATGTCCGTACCCCGTCAATCAACACCCACGCCCGCACGCTCTCCGGCGGCAATAAACAAAAAGTCATCGTCGCCCGTGAGTTTTCGCGGCCGGTGAAGCTACTGATCGCCAACCAGCCCACGCGCGGCATTGACGTTGGCTCCATCGAATTCATTCACAACCAGATCGTCGCCCAGCGCGATAATGGCGTGGCGGTTTTGTTGGTCTCGGCCGAACTCGACGAAATCCTCAGCCTCTCCGACCGGATCGCAGTGATGTTCGAGGGTCGGATTGTGAAGATATTGCCTGCCGAGGAAGCCACCCGCGAACGCCTGGGCTTGTTAATGGCCGGTTCCGAAGCCTGAATTTTCTCACGCAAAGAACACAAAGACGCAAAGGATTAAACTAAACGCTTAGCGACCTTTGCGCCTTTGTCTGAGACATCTCTTCAATGCACTCACTAACCTCGCTGGGAAATCACAGCAGTTAAATCATTTATTATATCCTATAGACAGAAAACGCGATCTGCGGTATACTGACGCGCAAGTAAGCGTACTGGTAACAAGAGCAATCCCCGTTTGCAAGGGGGCGTCGCCTGAATCCAGCAGCGCCATGTTGCTGAGAAGTTCTTCCGCAGTGATTTAAGCACCTAAGCACCATTAGCTGAAAAGTAGCGATGTACAGCGGATAGCGTTTAGCACCTGTTAGGTATTCCCCAAATGGACTAGATAGAAGCCCGTGTTTGTGGCATCGTTGCTCGTTGCCGATCACATCCGGCTACCGTCACACATACCACATTCTGGAGAAAATTGGAATAAATGTGGAGAAGCGAATGATTATCGAAGATGCTGTTTACATGACGGCCGAAGGCCTGGAAAAATTGAAGAGTGAGTTAGAATATCTGAAAACAGTACGACGCGAAGAGGTGTCGCAGAAACTGCAAGTCGCCATTGCTCAAGGTGATTTGAAAGAAAATGCCGACTACCACGCCGCAAAAGAAGAGCAAGGCTTCGTCGAGGGCCGCATTCGCACGTTGGAAGATTCCCTCCGCCGGGCGAAAGTCATCGAAAACAATGGCCCATCCGACGTAGTGCGTGTGGGCAGCAAAGTGACCGTAATGGAAGAGGGGACTGATGAACTGGAAACCTATAGCATCGTTGGCCCGCATGAGGCAAACCCCGCCAGCGGCCGCATCTCCAACGAATCACCTATTGGCAGTGCCTTGCTAGGGGCCAAACGAGGCCAAATCGTCAGCGTGCAAATTCCGGCGGGGGAGATCCGCTACCGCATCAGCGAAATCGCCTAGTACAATATTCAACCACAGATAGTTACGGATTGAATGGATAAACACGGATCGTTTAAGAAATATCCGTGTTTATTCGTTCAATCCGTGTTCATCCGTGTTAAGGGATTAAATGGACAAAGTCATCATCAAAGACCTCCTTCTGCGCGGGATCATCGGCATCAACCCCGACGAGCGCGAAAAAAAGCAGGACATCCTGATCAACCTGGTGCTCTACGCCGACACTCGCACGGCCGCCAAAAGCGACGCCATCGAGGATGCGGTGAACTACAAAGCTGTCACCAAGCGCGTGATCGATCATGTGGAAGCCTCGGCCGACTTTCTGGTGGAGAAGTTGGCAAACGATCTGGCTCGCCTGATCCTGACCGAGTTTCCCATTGAGCGCATAGTGGTTCGGGTGGAAAAGCCAGGGGCGTTGCGTTTCACCCGCTCAGTCGGGATAGAGATTGAGCGGAGCCGGGCTGATCTGAAATAAACCTCTGAGGTCTTGGTGTTTTTTCAGGCAAGGCTTAAATTTCAGACCTCGAAGGTTTGCTGTGAACCGTGTATTTGTGCTTTTAGGCTCAAATATCAATAAAGAGCGCAATCTGCCTGAAGCGATACGGCTTCTCTCCTCTCTTTGCCGGGTAACGGCCGTTTCTTCAATCTATGAATCCATCCCGGTTGGCTTGCGCGAACAGCCCAATTTTCTCAATGCCGCGCTGATCCTTGAGACCACGCTGTCGGCCGCCGAATTGAAAGCCGGCCCGTTGAGTGAGATCGAACGCCAGCTCAAGCGCGAACGCCTACCCGATAAAAACGCCCCACGCACAATTGATCTCGACATCGTTCTATTCAACGACGAAGTATTTGATTATCCTGGCCCCGACGGCCGCCCCCGCCACATCCCCGACCCCGACTTGTTGCGCTTTCCCCACGCCATCGTCCCAACGGCCGAACTCGCCCCCCACATGCCCCATCCCGAAACCGGCGAACCGCTACAAACTATCGCCACCCGACTCCTGGCAGCGGCCAAAGGTTCCGTATGGAAAGCCACAAATACCAACTGACACAGTACCCCCACTCCCCACTAATCACTAACCACTGACCACTATCCCACTATCCTACGAACAATCAGATAACGGAATCTCCAGCCAATCTCCGGCCGGATTAGCCGCCACATCGAGAATTGGCACAGCCTCAAGTGAGGGAAAACGATACATACCCACCCGCATCAACCAGGGAGCGGCCGCCCCATCCGGCAAAGGCAAGGCGAAATAGCTGATCACCTTATCTCCGGCTCGCCATTGCGCCGCCGCAAAGACGGCCGCATCCGCCTGTGCAATTCGCTGCCCTCTCCCATTCCCCTCTAGCAAGTGGTTAAAGAGATGGTAATCGGCCGCGTCCGGGTTGTCGGCCGTTTGCCAGTGTAGCCACCAGCGCAACACCCCCGCTTCACAACGCAGCCCATAACCCACAAGCTGGACAAAGTTTGCTAACAAGATCGGGCTGTCGAAACGCGTGTCCGGCTCTGGCGCACCATTGGCCGGAAGCCCCATAACGACATAGCTTCCTTCGCCAGAGCGAAGGGGGACTCTTTCCTGGCTGTCCGCCACAGCCGCATATAATTCTCGGACCGGCTCGACGGCCGCTTCTTGCTCATCTCGCCCATCCAGTAAGACGACGGCCGCTTGTGCTGGAAAGAGGGCGGATGAATGGGCATCCACAAAACGATGTGGCTGATCGCGCATCAAGACAGCCCACTCCGCCGGAAACTCGTCCACACGGGGAAATTCCCCCGCTCCAGCCAGCAGGATTTCGGCCGCGCCGCTTTGCCTTGCCAGCGTAACAGCCGTTTCGGCCGCCTCCAGCTTCATCCCCAACGGCGTACCAAAGCCACCAGGCGTGTTTACCCGCGTCACAAATTGCAGCAGATTAAACGACAACCACAATTGCAAGGCGGCCGTCAACAACAAAAGCCCCCACCCCACACTGTACCGCGATTTTCCAAATGGCGATCTATCGTGCCGCGATTTGCCAAATCGCGCTACAAGCCAGGCAAATCCGATACCGCCAATCATGTATTGTACGGGGAACGTTGTGATGAAATAGTGCGGAAACACCTGGGTCAAGGGGAGAAGAAAAAACAATGGCGGCAACAACAACCAGACGAGCAAGATAAAACCTACCTGCGCGGCCGTCCCCTCCCACTGTCGCCACAGACGATAGACCAACCAGACCATTCCGGCAATGATCAACCCCGCCAACAGCCATTGGGCAGGCGCAACCGGCGGAGCCTGGGCCAGAAAGGCACGAAAGGCATCCGCGCCAGCCAACGAATGCACGTCCACCCCCAGGCTAACCATGATCGTATAGCGTATGGAATCGAACTGGGAAGTAGCGGCCGTCTCGCTACCAGACAAGGGTATCTGCTCCAGCCCCCTTCCACCCCACTGTTGCCACAGATAGTAGAGGAACGGCACGGCCGTCAGCACCCCCAATGCCCCACCCACCAGCACCCAGCGCCAACTCACTCGACGGCGGAACAGTAGCAGAAAGAGGACGGTCGCAGGGACCAGGGCAACGGCCGAGAGATGAATCTGCACCGCTACCGCCAGACAAAGCAGGTGGAGGACTATCCATCTCTGGCGACCTTCGACAAAGGCCAACGCGGCCGCAGCTCCCCAACCCATGACAAACAAAGGCAACAAATCCTGCGCCCAAATCTTGCGTGAGTAAATAATCCCCCAGGGAGTAACGGCATAGAGTAGCGCGGCTGCGAGCGCGGCCGTCCCTCCCCAGTAACGCCGCACCAGCCAATATGCACCGGCAACGCTCAATGTATTCAGCAGTCCGGGAAAGATCGTCGCCGCATAAGGATGGGGCCAAAGCAGGAGAGGTAGCGTATAGAGCCAGACGCTCATTGGGAAGTTGGGAAAGCCGACAGAACTGCTAATGCCCCGCAGTTGAAACTCCCCTCCCGCCATGTCCAGAGCCAGACTCAGCAGCCGTGCCTCATCAGCCTTAAACTCCGTCAGCCCCGGCCAGCCCATCCGCGCCACCCCCGCCACCAGCAGAACGGCGGCCAACGCTACAAACTCCAGGATTCGTGCTGTGGACGGCCGCAACGTCATCGAAGCCCACAAATAAGCGCGTCTCAGGCCAATGTCAGGCTGACCGGGCAATGGTCAGACCCCAACACATCAGCGTGAATCGCCGCTTCCTGCACGCGCGGCCAAAGATCGAGCGTGACAAAAAAGTAGTCCAATCGCCAACCCACATTTCGTTCACGCGCCGCGCTAAACAACGCCCACCAGGTATAGGCTCCCATTTGCTCTGGGTAACGAGCGCGGAAGCTATCTATATACCCGGCCGCCACCACCTCATCCATCCAGGCGCACTCCTCCGGTAAAAAGCCGGTGGCCTTGCGGTTTTGCTTCGGCCGTGCCAGATCAATCTCCCGATGAGCGGTATTGATGTCGCCGCAAAAGATAACCGGCTTGCCCAATGCCCGCAAACGCTCCGTATATTGCAAGAAAGCCGCCTTATAAGCCATCTTGTATGGCACGCGCAGGAGATCACGGCCGCCATTGGGAAAGTAGGCGGTAATAAAAACAAAGTCGCTATACTCCGCGACAATCGTTCGCCCCTCCCGATCATACTCAGGGATGCCCAACCCCAATTGCACAGAAAGCGGCTCGATGCGACTATAGAGGGCAACGCCGCTATACCCCTTCCGCTCGGCCGCTGCCCAATAGGTATGGTAGCCCGGCGGTTGGCGAATCTCCTCCGGCAACTGCTCTGGATGGCACTTCGTCTCCTGCAAACCAAGAATATCCGGCTGCGTCCCCTCTAACCACTGCAAAAACCCCTTCTTCGCCACCGCCCGCAAACCATTCACATTCCAACTATAAAGCCGCACCACAACCTCCCAGTCTCCCAGCCTCTCAATCCCTTAATCACCAGTCTCCCAGTCTCCTAATCTCCAATCCTCTACTCTCCACTCCTCACTCCCCACTCCCCCGCGCCACCGACTCCCCAAACGCCAACAACGCCTTCACCCGGTCATCATCCGCCGCCTCCGCATAGACACGCAACACAGGTTCAGTCCCCGACGGCCGGATCAACAACCAGCTTCCATCATCCAGATAATACTTCACGCCATCGGCCGTTTGCACACTCTCAATCCCCACGCCATCAATCGCCGCCGGTGCACCGTTGACCAGCATTCGAACCATCTCCGCCTTGGCCACCGGCCGCGACAACTTCATATCCCGCCGCGCATATTGCGCCGGGCCATAGCGCTCCAGCAAATCGTTGACCAACTCATGCAACGGCACATGAGCATCAGCCATCACTTCCAGCAACAACAACCCCATCAGCACCCCATCCCCTTCCGGGATATGACCGTGGATGCTCATCCCGCCCGACTCTTCGCCGCCCATCACCACATTATCGGCGATCATCAAGTCAGCGATATGGTTAAAGCCAACCGGCGTTTCGATCACCGGCAGATCATACTGTTGGGCAATGCGGTCTATCATCCGTGTTGTGGAAACCGTGCGCACCACACGGCCGCGCCAGCCCCGCTTCTCCAACAAGTAGCGCAAAATCAAAGCGAAGATACGGTGAGGATCAACAAAGTTGCCCCGGCTATCTACCGCGCCAATGCGGTCGGCGTCACCATCCGTCGCCAATCCCACATCCCAATGTCCCGCCAGGATGGTGGAGATGAGCAAACCGAGATGTTTGGCAATCGGCTCCGGGTGGATGCCGCCAAAGCCGGGGTTCATCTCGTGGCGCACATCCAACACATGCGAGCGGCTACGATTGAGCATCTCACTGATCGCGCGACGGCCGGAGCCATACATCCCATCAGCAACAATCCGCAGCTCCCCGCCGGAAATCACATCCAGGTTCAAAAGCGTGCCGAGATGTTCGTAATAAGCCCAGGCCGGATCAAATTTGATCACCTGTTCGCGGCGCAACGCCTCTTCCAGATCGACCAGACGCGGTTCGATTCCAGAGCGCATGTTCCGTTCTAGCAGTCGTTCCACATGCCGGTTCTGCTCTGGGCTGGCGCTACCCCCATAGGCCGCTTTCAACTTGACCCCATTGTAGCGCGGGGCGTTGTGGCTGGCGGTGATCATCACTCCCGCCGTCGCCTGACGGTGCACCACCGAATAGCTGATCGCTGGGGTAGGTGTGTCAGCGCGAGCTAACCAGGTATGGATGCCGTTTCCAGCCATCACTTGCGCCACCTCGGCCGCATACCGGTCGGAGAGAAAACGTGTATCAAAGCCAATCACGACACTCGGATTTTCCGGGTTCTCTTCGCAAATGTAGTCAGCAATGGCCTGGGCGACGACACGCAAATTGGCAAAGGTAAACGAATCGCTGATCACCGCTCGCCAGCCATCCGTCCCAAACTGGATACTCATATTTAGACCTCGTAACTAAGGATGAACAGCAGATCGTTTACATTGGTTCCCGTCGAGCCAATCACAATGTGGTGTAAATCGGAATTTCGTTTTTCCTCTCCGCTTTCCGACTCCTCTGCCCCTCCGCCCCTCTGCTCCCCAGCAAGAATCTGCTCATCCAATTGTTGAAAAAAATGGTAACTGTCATTGTTGGCTAAGAACTGTTGTGGGTCGAGTCCAAAGCGGCGGCCGAACCCAGCCGTCTCTCCGCTAACGACCGCACCAGCAGCCCCTGTTGGCCCATCTTCGCCATCCGTGCCGAAACCGGCAACAACCGCATGGGGTTGGCCGTCCAGCGCAATAGCCGCCGCCAGCGCCAACTCCTGGTTACGGCCGCCCAGCCCATCACCATGCACCGTCACCGTTGTCTCGCCGCCCATGATGAGGCAATGGCCTGGAGCAAGGTCACAGGCCAGTGCCGCCGCCACCTTGCCCACCTCACGCGCCTCCCCTTCCAAACGACAGGTAAGCACCTGGGTTACAAACCCCAATTGCATCGCCCGCACCTGCGCCGCCACGGCCGCTTGGCGCACATCACCAACCACAAAGTTACATACCCTGTTTCCGGCCGGAGCTTTGCCATATTGCGTTTGGCGCAAAGCCTCGGCCAACCGCTGCCAGCGTTCCCGGCCAACCTGGGTAGCAATGTCATAATGGCCCAACACTTCCGCCGCATAGGGCGCAGGTGCATCCTCTTCCTCTTCAACCGTCGGCCCGCTGCCAATAAACTCCAACGGATTGCCCACCACATCACTGAGGATCAGCCCAATACAGGTGGCCGGAGCAGCCATTGCCGCCAGCCCTCCCCCTTTCACCCGGTCTAATTGGCGGCGCACGGTATTTAGCTCGTTGATCGTGCAGCCGCTGCCAAGCAGTGCGGCCAACAATGCCTGCCAATCTTCCAACGGGATCATCGGCTGGGTCATCAACGCCGATGCCCCACCAGAGATAAGGCAAAGCACCAAATCCTCAGATGTAGTATGCTTGAGCATCTCCACAACGGCCGTCGCCCCTTCAACGCTCTGCTCATCCGACACCGGATGTCCGGCGGCAAAAAGGCGCAAACGGCCGTCATCCACCTCAGCACCCCAATCCCGTTCCGATTTTTTATAAATCACCACGCCCGTTGCCAGCTCGTCGCCCACCACATCCAGGGCTGCTTTTGCCATCGGCACCGACGCCTTACCCACGCTGACCAGAAACACCCGTCCCTGGCCCAGATCAATACGCTCTTGCTCAGCAACGATCAGCGTTTGCCCCTCGCGGCGCAAGGCACGGCCGACACAAGCAGCGGGGTCGGCCGCTCCCAGCGCCGCTTGAATCAATGCACCAACATGTTGGTGATAATGTTGTCGTCTTGGTTTCATTGGCTATCTTTCCTGCGGACAAAGAGTATATCATAGCCTCTATTCGTGCGAAAACCACAGCAGATTGGGAATTAGCGGGATAGGAGCTTATTGTTTGGGAGCTTATTGTTTGTTGGTCGCGACGCTTCTGAGTAGAATCTGCTCATGGATTACCCACTGACCATCTCCCCCACCCTACAAGAGGCATTGGCCCACCGGCAGCCCGTTGTCGCTCTGGAAAGCACAGTGATCACCCACGGCCTCCCTTATCCGCAGAACGTGGAAACGGCGACGATGATGGAAGCGGCCGTGCGCGAGGGCGGCGCCCTGCCTGCAACCATCGGCATAATTCGCGGCGAAATCATCGTCGGGCTAACCGCCGAACACATCGAATATCTCGGCCGCCAGGCTGGAAAAGAGACCGTCCGCAAATGCAGCCGCCGCGACCTGCCATTGACCGTCGCTCGCCGGGAAGATGGCGCCACCACTGTCGCGGGGACGATGATCATCGCCCGGATGGCTGGTATTGAGTTGTTTGCCACCGGTGGGATTGGCGGCGTCCATCGCGGACACCCCTTTGATGTCAGCGCCGATTTAATCGAACTCGGCCGCACCCCCGTAACCGTCGTCTGCAGCGGCGCGAAATCCATTCTAGACCTACCGGCCACACGTGAAGTATTGGAAACGCAAGGCGTAGCCATCATCGGCTACCAGACCGATGAACTCCCCGCCTTCTTCACCCGTCGCAGCGGGCTAACGGCCGATATTTGCCTGGAATCAGCGGCCGAAGTCGCCACGATTATCCAAGCACGGCAATCGCTACAACTGCAAAGTGGGATGTTAGTCACCGTCCCCGTTCCCGTCGAGGCAGCACTGGACGATGCGGAAATGGAAGCGCTGATCGCCCAGGCAACGGAAGAGGCGGATCAACTGGGGATTCACGGAGCGGCCGCTACGCCCTGGTTGCTAAACCGCATTCGAGAATTGACCGGCGGCCGTAGCCTGCAAGCGAACGTCGCTCTGTTACGCAACAATGCCCTTGTCGCAGCGCAAATTGCGACTCAATTGAGTAAGTTAAGCTGACTCAGGCTGGGACGCTCTCTTGATGAGATTGATGCTCTAGTAAAGCTGGCACTTGAACCAGAATGTCGAGATACCACCACCATTCGTTTGCGGCAGGTTGTCGTCTTTGTCGTTCTTCGCTAAGGTCAACAAAACGGCTCAGTTCAGCAAAGAATTGATCGGCAGCCATTACTAACTTGCGATCCGCTTCAGCCAACACTTTTTGCTCTCGCGGCGTCAGTTGTTGCTCAATCTTCGCTAATTCGCTGCGAGTTTTAAGCATCTGGAAATGTTCAATACCGCTAACATCAGGGTAGTCAACGTCTATCCGGTAATTCTTCAACAATTGGTTCATGATACAAACGCAATCATACGAGTACGCAGAGTTTTTGTTGACCAGCCTTGTAGCACGGGTTGTTTACCCGTGCGTCGGTCAGGGTCTGGTATAGAAAACCCAACCAGACCTATAGTAGCCAACGTATCAACAACTTTTCCGCACACCCGTTATACGATCCACCTTAGGACACATTAGGAGAAAACCATGCGCTCGCCTGTTGTTCGTCTCTTTCTTTCTCTCTTCATATTATTGTCCATTCTAACCGCAACGGCCGTCTCCCGCACTCCAGTCAAAGGACAAAACGGTGGCACTGTCTACATCCCTATCGCCGGTAGCGACCCTCGACTGGCTCCACTACCAGCGGTAGCCGCCAGCTTCCCGCTAACCAACGGCCGTTGTCCCTATCAAGCCGTCTATAATTCCACCTCCGGCTATGTCTACGTTGCCAATGAAGAAAGCGACAATGTCAGCGTGATCAAAGACGGAATCTATTTGGGCGAGGTCGCGCCGGGGGTGTGGACGAAGATGCTCGGCTCCCATCCCAACAACGACACCGTTTATGCTTCCGGCATACGGACCGGTATTTCCATTCTGCATGGCACTACCCGAACGGCGCTGTTACCTGCCTTCTACGAACCTCATACGGTCGTGATCAACACAACCAACGGCTATACCTATATCAGCGATCTGGCAGGCCACATCCTGATCATTAAGGATGAACAAATCGTCAAAGACATAGCCGTCCTCGATGATATCGGTGATTCGCTCGGCTGGTTGCTAGCCGGTGATTTCGATGCCACTACCGGCCTGACCTACTTTGCCTCCTGGGAGCATGGGCAAATCATCGTCTTAGACGGCCTGGAATTAGTGGAGCGTTTCAGCTATGGCGGGGTGGGCGCGGCCGATATGGTCATTGACCCCCACCGCCGCTGGATGTATATCGCCAATCAACGCCCCGGCGAAGAACCCGGCCTCTCCTGGGCCAATATCGCTGTACTCAATCTGGACACCAGAGCAACCTACTTACCAGCTACCTCACAACAATCACGCAACGTGGCCCTAGACCCAACTTCCGGCCTGGCCTATTTCACCAACTATCTCGACAACACCATCACCATCATGCAAGGGCCAACAGAAGTCGCCACCCATTTTGTTGGCGAAGCACCCTGGGGCGTTGAGGTCAATCCCAACACCGGCTATGTCTACGTGACCAATTCCGGGGAAAAGTCAGTCTCCATTTTGCGTGATGGACAAATGTTGTCCACCATTGAATTGCCCAACGACGGGGATGTGCGTGAACCGTGGGGCATTGCCGTTGACACCAACGAAAACCTGGCCTACATCATTCGGAAAAATACCCGGCTACGCTCGAACAGCGATCAGTGGGCATATACCGAATGCCTGATCCCCTGGGCCACCGTTTTAAGATAGTCAGGACTTACGCACTTTGACACGAATGACACGGAAATAGAAGGCAAAATTCGTCTCATTCGTGTCATTCGTGTCGAAAAAAGTTGTTACCGGCATAGGCCTTATAGTGTGTCGCCGATTATTGCATCAAACTTGACAGTTTACAGGGCATTGGATAAAATTCGCAATGTAAGTAACAACAACTGCTTGGTCCCTCTCTCGCCGGGATAGCTCAGTTGGTAGAGCACTGCACTGAAAATGCAGGTGTCCCCAGTTCGAGTCTGGGTCCTGGCACTCAATAGACAGCAATTGGCGGGCGTGGTTCAGTGGTAGAACGTCTCCTTGCCAAGGAGAAGGCCACGGGTTCGAATCCCGTCGCCCGCTCTAACAAGAACGGCAGGCTTTATCCAAAGCCTGCCGTCTTAACTTACGGCGACGTGGCCGAGTGGTTAGGCAGGGGTCTGCAAAACCCCGTACACCGGTTCAAATCCGGTCGTCGCCTCTTTGGCGGCTTCACAAGCTCTTGCCTCGGCAAGGGCTTTCTTTTTTCTTTTTGGTCTGCAAATCTTGCACGAATTGGATAAAGCCATTGCCCTGTTTGCAGATCCTTTCATGGAGAGACCCAACAATGACCCAACTAGATATACCGGTTGCAGTTGATGGCGTTGATGCCAGCCAATGGCAAAGCTTCGCGCCTTATTTCCAGGCATTGCAAGAACGGCCGCTAGATGCCAGCAACGCCCGTCAATGGCTCCAGGATTGGTCGAAATTGACCGCCCTCGTCCGCGAGGCAGCAACGCTGGTCTATATCAACAAGACATTGGACACCACCGACGAACAACGCGAAAAAGCGTTCTTAGCCTATGTTGAACAGGTGGAACCGAAACTACGCACGGCCGAACAAGCCCTAAAGGAGCGAATGTTGTTGCTGGTTGATGACGGCGTTGATCTCGGTGATGACATGGCCCTGATTGTCCGCCAAATGCGTGCCGAAGCCGATCTGTTCCGCGAAGCCAACATCCCTTTGCTGACGGAACTGACCAAACTTGCCAACGAATATGACAATGTAACCGGGGCATTGCAGGCGGAGTGGAACGGTGAATCACTCAATCTAAACCAGTTGGCGGCCTTGTTGCAGGAAAAGGACCGCGACGTACGCGAACGCGCCTGGCTGGCGATTGCCGACTTGTGGTTGGGCCAACGTGATGTGCTGAACCAGCAATATAGCAAGATGCTGGCTCTGCGGCAGCAGGTGGCGGAAAATGCCGGTTTGCCTGACTATCGCGACTATGTTTTTCGCGAATACGGCCGCTTCGACTACACCCCAGAAGATTGCTACACCTTCCATGAAGCCATTGAAGCCGCCGTCGTCCCCGCCGCCTCACGTATCTACCAACGCCGCCAGGAACGGTTGGGTCTGGAACAGTTGCGGCCGTGGGATGTCCAGGTGGAACCGGGTGATCTCCCCCCTCTGAAGCCTTATCGCGGCCAAGATCAGTTGATCCAACACAGTCTCGACTTATTTCACAAAGTGGATGCATCGCTCGGCCGCCACTTTGCCGTTTTAGCCGACGAAGAACTGCTCGACCTGGACACGCGACCGGGCAAGGCCCTGGGCGGCTATTGCAGCGAGTTACCCCTCCGCAAACGCCCCTTCATCTTTATGAATGGCGTCGGCATCCACGACGACGTGCAGACCATGCTGCATGAGGCGGGACACGCCTTCCACTATTTCGAGGCGGCCGCGCGGCAACCCTTTGTCTGGCAAACCTACGCCCCAATGGAGTTTAGCGAAGTCGCTTCCATGTCCATGGAACTGCTCGCCGCCCCCTACCTGACGCGTGACCAGGGTGGCTTCTATACACCGGGCGAGGCGGCGCGGGCGCGAATTGAACATCTGGAAGGCATATTGCTCTTCCTGCCCTATATGGCCGTCGTTGACGCTTTCCAGCACTGGGTATACACTCATGCCGCAGAGGCAAGGGATGCGGCCGCTTGTGATGCGGTCTGGGACCAACTATGGTCGCGATTCATGCCCGGAGTGGATTGGACAGGGCATGAAGAGTCGCGGATGACCGGCTGGCATCGCAAACTCCATATTTTTCAGGCCCCCTTTTACTATATCGAGTATGGCATGGCTCAAATTGGCGCATTGCAAGTATGGCGCAATGCCCTGAGTAGCCAGCAAGATGCGCTCGCCGACTATCGTTCCGCCCTCTCCCTGGGCGGAACCAGATCGCTACCCGATCTATTTGCCGCCGCCGGAGCCGAATTTCGCTTTGATACCCCAACGGTCTCAGCTTTGGTAAAATTAGTTGAAGAGACGATCCATCGCTTAGAACATGAGCGAGACAATTAGCAATCGTCAATCTCCAGTCTCTAATCTCTGAGACCGGAGATTAGAGATTGGAAGAGCGAGAGACTAGCTTAAGATGTTGGGTTTAGACGGAGACAACGCGACTTTCCAGCCGAGTCCGGCAATGCGTGAATACCTGGCCGAGATTTACCGGTTACAGGAGGATTCGCCGACGGTCAGCACCACCAGCCTGGCCGAGCGGCTGGATGTTTCTGCTCCGGCGGTGCCCCGTATGCTGAAGCGGCTGAAGAGTGCGGGCTATGTGAAGCACGTACCTTACCAGGGTGTGGAGTTGTCGGAGCGCGGCCGCGAGGAAGCCCTACGCGAAATCCGCCGCCACCGCACCCTGGAAGTTTTCCTGGTCAATGTGATGGGCTTCACCTGGGATGAAGCCCATGAACATGCCGACAGTCTGAGCATGGGGCTAAACGATACGCTGGCAGAACGGATGGCGGAGATGACCGGCCATCCCACGCGCTGTCCCCACGGCGAACCCATCCCCGACCGCGAAGGGCGTCTGCCAGAAGTAAACGACATTAGTATCATCAATCTTGGTGTGGGGCATAAGGGCGAAGTCAGTCGCGTGCGTACCCACGACCCAGAGAAGCTGCGCTACTTTGCCAGCCTCGGCCTCGTTCCCGGCCAGCCAATCGAGATCGTCGGCCGCGCCCCCTTCAATGGCCCCATGCGCCTACGCGTCGGCCGCGAAGAAGTAGTGATCGGCGTCGAATTGATGAAATCCCTTTGGGTCTCATGAAGAGGAGACTGAGAGACTAGGAGATTAAGCGATTAAGTACTCACTCTCTAATAGTCTCTAAGTCTCTTAGTCTCCCAATCTCCTTCATTTAGTCGGTTGAGGAGCATCCGTCAACAGCGTCCACCACGCTTGCCAGGGGTGGGCGTTGAGCGCGGGGTCTGGGGTTGGGGGTGGAAGTGGCGTTGGAGCAGGCGTCACCGCCAGCAACAGCGGCACGACTCGTTGCTCTCCTTCAAGCAGTTGCCCCCCTTCGTCGCGGGCATATTGCGCCACATAATCTTCACTGGTGACATATGCCAGCGTGACTTGTAATTCGACCTGGCGAGTGGATTCGAGCGCGATTTGCGCCTGGAGTGCTTCCCCGCCGCTGCCAACAGTGCGCCCCGCCTGTGCCTGCCGATTCAGATCGAGGGCAATGATGATCGCCGCCAGGATGACCAACAACAAGACCACCTGTGGCACACTGAGCAACGGCCGCCGCCGCAATATTCGTAGATCGAACCACTTACCTTGCATGATTACTCAACATTTTATACGACTTTACGTAATGTTGCAAAACCTCTCGTAGAGCGATTGTCCTAAATCGCTCAAACAGCGTGGTTGTTCAAGCGATTTAGGACAATCGCTCTACGGGCAGTTATACTGTTTGGCGTGCTTTCGACCGTTCATGTAGAATTTAATGATGAACTTCAGCGCAGATGTGGACTATGTGGACTATCTAGTTATCGGGCATGTGACCCACGATGTTCTGCCCGAAGGCTTTGCAATTGGCGGAACAGTTGCTTATTCAGGCGCAGTAGCGCAAATATTAGGCTGCCGCACAGCTGTGCTCACCAGCGCAGCGGCCGATCACGATTGGGCGGCAGCACTGCCGGGACTGCGGGTCGAGAATGTGCCGTCGGCCGCAACCACAACCTTTGAAAACATCTACACACCACAAGGACGACACCAACGGATTTTAGCAATAGCTGACCAACTGACGGCCGAGCATGTACCGCCAACCTGGCACAATACCCCCATTGTCCATTTAGGGCCGGTAGCGAACGAAATTGATCCCAACATAATAGAGTTGTTTGAAAACAGCTTACTGGGGCTGACCCCCCAGGGCTGGTTACGTCGTTGGACCGCCGAAGGGCAGGTGTATGCGGATCATTGGAAAGCGGCCGAACAGGTCTTGCCCCGCGCGGCGGCCGTTGTGCTGAGCCAGGAAGATTTGCTAAATGCCGCCATGCTAGCGCATTACTGCCAACTTTCGCGCTTGTTGGTGCTAACATCGGGTAAGGACGGCTGCACGGTCTATTGGCGCGGCCAGGTGCGCGACATTCCCGCCCCAAAGGTCACATCCGTCGAAGAAACAGGAGCGGGCGATACCTTTGCCACCGCCTTTTTTGTCCGTTTGCGCCAGGACCCCGAAGACCCCTATGGAGCGGCCGCCTTTGCCAATCACATCGCCTCCGCCTCCATTACCCAGGTCGGACTAGAAGCGAAGATGGCGGCAATTCAAGACGTCTTAGACAAGATATGAGTGAGTGTATTGGTGTATTGGTTTATTGGTATATTTGTTATTGATGTATTGGCAATTGCTGTTTAAACCAATAACCAATATACCAGTACACCAATATACGGTTACACCATTAAACATTTAATCCAATGGGCCGAATTTATGCAGTAGCAAACCAGAAAGGAGGAGTGGGCAAGACCACGACCGTGGTTAACCTTTGCGCCTATCTGGGCAGCAGCGGCCGTCGCGTGCTGATGGTAGACCTCGATCCGCAGTCCAATGCCACATCCGCATTGGGCTATGACAAGTACCAAATGGCACGTTCAACCTACCAGCTTTTATTAGAGGAAGCGGCGCTGGCCGATATAGTACGGCCGCACAATGAGTACTGCATAGACATCCTTCCCGCCCACCCCCAATTGGCAGGGGCGGAGGTGGAGTTGGTAAACGCCATCGGCCGCGAATATCGTCTGCAACGCGCCTTAAAGACAGTCGTAGACCAGTACGATTATATCTTGATAGACAGCCCGCCCAGCCTGGGACTACTAACAATCAATGCGCTGACGGCCGCGCGGGATGGCCTGCTCATCCCCGTGCAATGTGAATATCTGCCGCTGGAAGGGCTGTCACAACTGACGCAGACCATTGAGCTGGTACGCGAGTATTTGAATCCGGCAATTCGCGTGCGTGGCGTGGTGATGACCATGTATGACAGTCGTACCAATTTGAGCCGCCAGGTGGTTGAAGAAGTACGGCGACACTTTCCCCAAAAGGTATTTCGCACCATTATCCCGCGCAACGTTCGCTTGAGCGAAGCACCCAGCTATGGCCAGCCCATCAACCATTACGCCCCTGCGTCCCCTGGTGCGGTGGCCTATAAATTGCTGGCGGCCGAATTAATACGCGGCGATCAACTAGCGGGGGGCAGCAATGAGTAGCATCAGCAAAAAACGAGGACTAGGGCGCGGGCTTGGGGCATTGATTCCATCTGATGATTCCGCTTCCGGGCGCAAAGAAGCGGTGCGGATGATTCCCATAGAGAGCCTCCAGCCCAACCCCCACCAGCCCCGCAGTGTGATGGACGAGGCACAGCTAGAAGATTTAGCCGCCTCTATTCGCGCTCATGGGTTAATCCAGCCGATCATTGTGACGGAGACGGCCGCTGGCTATGTATTGATCGCCGGAGAACGCCGCTGGCGAGCCTCACAACTGGCCGGATTGAGCGAAGTGCCGGTCATCGTCAAAGAAACAACGCCGCAGGATATGCTCGTGCTGGCCTTGATTGAGAATATCCAGCGGGCGGACTTGAATCCGTTGGAAGAAGCCCACGCCTATAAGCAATTGGTCGAGGAGTACGGGCTAACCCACGCCGACGTCGCCGACAGCGTCGGCAAAGGTCGCTCGACGGTGACAAACCTCATCCGGCTGCTCGAACTGCCGGAGAACATTCAAACGGCCGTCTTTGAAGGACGGATCAGCGGGGCGCACGGCCGCGCCTTGCTCCCCCTGTCCACACCAGAGATGCAGACGAACGCCATGAACCAGATCATCCGCATGAATCTCAGCGTGCGCCAAACCGAAGACCTGGTAACCAACCTGATGGCGGAGAAACGGCCGACCCCACGGCCGCGCAAAGCCCTATCCCCAGAACTGGCCGACCTGCAAAATCGCTTCGAAGACTCCCTCGGCACACGGGTAAACATCCACAAAAGTGGGCAGGGCGGCCGTGTCGTGATCCATTTCTACTCCGACGAAGAACTGGATGCGATTTTTCAGGCGATTGTCGGTGATGATGAGTAATATACTGACGCAAGATGGAGAATCCAAGCATGATTGATGCAAAGCTGGTAGCAGAAAAGGTGGCCCAGGCGCGGGATGTGCTAGAGGAGTTGGGAATTGATCTCTGGCTGACCTTTGTGCGCGAGTCGTCGTTATTGCCTGATCCGGCGTTGGAGTTGATCTATGGCGGGGATGTGACCTGGCGCACCGCCTTTCTGATCAGCCGCGACGGCCAGCACACAGTCGTGATCGGCCACTTTGACAGCGAAAATGTGCGCATTCTCAACGTCTACCCCCATATCATCGGCTACCATGAAGGCATTAGCCAACCCTTACGTGACGCGCTCGACCAGTTACGGCCGCAGACCATTGCCATCAACTATTCACAAGGGGATGTCGCCGCCGACGGCCTGACGCACGGGATGTACCTTTCTCTACTAGACTATCTGGAAGGAACACTCTATGCTGAACGTCTGGTATCGGCCGAAGCGATCATCGCCGCCGTGCGCGGCCGCAAAACGCCTACCGAGGTAGAGCGCGTGCGAGCCGCCGTCGCCACCACTGAACGCCTCTTTGATGAGGTGGAGGCGTTTGTGCGGCCGGGGATGACCCAAAGCGACATCGCCGCCTTTGTTCACCAGCGCATAGACGCCCTGGGTTTAGACTATGCCTGGCCGAAACCCTTTAATCCAATTGTCACTTGCGGGCCACATTCAGCCGTCGGCCACGCCGCGCCGGGGGATGTAGTTCTGGAACGCGGCCACTTGCTACACATGGACTTAGGCGTCAAGCAGGATGATTACTGCTCCGATTTGCAGCGGATGTGGTACGTATTGGAGGAGGGGGAAACGGCCGCCCCGCCAGAGGTACAACGAGCATTTGATGTCGTCTATGGGGCGATTAAGGCTGGGGAGCAAGTGTTGCGGCCGGGAACCCCCGGCTGGCAGGTGGATGAAGTCGCCCGCGACTACATCGTAGACAATGGCTTCCCAGAATATATGCACGCCTTCGGCCATTTGCTCGGCCGCACCGCCCACGATGGTGCGACCGTCCTCGGTCCGCGCTGGGAACGCTACGCTGGTATCTGCGAATTACCAGTAGAAGTAGGCAATATCTTTACCTTAGAGCTTCATGTCATCGTCCCTGAGCGCGGGATGATCAGCCTGGAGGAAGACGTGTTGGTGACGGCCGAGGGGGTCGAATACCTCAGTAATCCACAGACAGCACTGCGCTATATTCAATAGCGATGTTGGCAGCCTGCTTCAAGCCTATCTGCCGGATGGATGATGACAATCAAATACCCTACTGCATACTACGAAGTTAATGTTGTGGTAGATGAATTGGTAACGGCCGTCCAAGACCTCCTCAATGAGCAGTTGGTAGGCATCTATTTACACGGGTCGTTGGCATTGGGGGACTTTGATCCGCAACAAAGTGACATTGATTTTGTGGTGGTGACGGCCGATGAAATGGCTTCTGATACAATAGCCGCTTTAGCGACCATGCACCGGCAGTTGGTATCCAGGCATCCTCGCTGGGGGAGCGAACTCGAAGGCACTTACGTCTGGCAAAGCGCGATCCGCCGTTACGAGCCGGACAAGGCTGTTTTTCCCCATATTGAGCGTGGCGGCACAATCCAGATTGAACCTCATCTTACCGATTGGGTAATCCAGTGCTATGTGTTGCGTGAGCAAGGGCTGACGCTGACCGGGCCACAGCCGCAAACCTTGATTGACCCCATTTCAACAGTAGAATTACAACAAGCCGTGATAGCCTTACTGAATAGCTGGTGGGCACCCCAACTGGAAGATACCCACCGGCTGGAGCAAAGCGGCTACCAGATTTACGCCATCCTGACGATGTGCCGCATCCTCTATACACTGGCGCATGGCACAATTGTCTCCAAACCGGCCGCCGCCCGTTGGGCGCAAGCGACGCTGGATAAACGATGGGGCGCATTAGTGGAACATGCACTACAACGTCATACGGACGAAGCTACCTTAAACGAAACTATAAACTTCATCCGCTTCACCCTACACTCAGCCCACGAAGCAACCCCGTCAACAATTAACAATTGACAATTCACCATTAACAATTGACAATTCTCTTGGGAGTGGTTGTGTCCCGGTGGATGCCCTCGTCTTCAAAACGAGTGGCTGGTCGCGCAGAGCGAGCAGCGGTGGGTTCGACTCCCATCCACTCCCGCCTTTTTAGCAGTAAGTAGTGGGCAGTAAACAGTAAACAGTTTTCATCTTCCTCACTACTATCCACTGGCTACTGCTTACTGCCAACTGCCTACTCTAACACCAGCCGGTAATGCGCCACTTCCAGCGTCATCGGTGAAGCGGCCGCCACAATCAATATCGGCCGTAGCGAACTGGCCGAGGCTTCCAGCGTGTACGACAACGTACCATCGGCCGCCGGTTCCAGGCCCTCCACCACCGGCACATCCCCTTCAAACGTCACCAACAACAAATACCACTGCTGCGGCAAGTAGGCGGTGGCGCGGGTGAATCCTTCGGCCGTCCACCCAGCAACGGCCGTCTCCCCATCATCGTAAAAGCCAATCTCCGGGACAGCGATATTGTCAACAGCAAACCCGCCATAAGTCAGGATCGGATCAGTCACATATTCAAAACGCAGCAAAATTTCCTCTCCGGCAAAGTCGCACAGATCAATCCTCTCCTTTAGCCACTGCCGTGTCCGGCCAGTATAGAAGCGGTCGGCATAGGCGGCGTTGGCCGGATCATCAACTGCCGCCAATCCCTGCATCTGCTCGCCTACCAACGGCCGCCAGGTTGCGCCCCCATCGGCCGAGGCTGCCACGTAAGCAAAATCATACCCTTGCTCAATATCAGCATACACCTCATACTCCAGCGTCGCGCTCTCTACCCCACGCAAATCTAATGCCCGTGTCAGGCGTGGGTTGCTATAGTTAGCCCGTTGGGCATACCACATCCCATTACCGGAGGCGGGCAGCCTATCCAGCAAGGGAACAACAGGGCTGCCGCTAAACTCCAGCGTCAGCGTTTCGCCAGCGGGCAAGGTGTAGTAGTCGGCCGCATACTGTGAGACAGTCGTATCAAACGTGACGGGAAGCACATCCACGGTTTCTTCGGCTACTTGACGAAAGGGAATACCGGCAAAACTATACTCGACTGGAGCGCCAGGCAAGCGGTGTATCGCCTGGGCCACCAGCCAATCCAGCCATAGCGACAAGCCATCCAGCTCAAGATCGTGGTCGGCCGCCAGTTGATCCAAAGCCAATAGGCCTGGTGCGGGATGCGTCGCAAACTCTCGATAGAGCGCAACTCCTAACCGGTCAAATAAATAGCGATTAAACAAATACCCCTGTCCATAATGAGGGATGGTGTTCCCATCCGTCCAGCTATTTAACTGCTGGTCAGGATTAGCCAAAAACAGGTTTGCTCGTTCCCAGGCGGCGACGCTATAGCCAAGCAAATCCTCGGCCAACATCGCCGAGCCTTCCACCGCCCAATCCGCATCCCCATGATCATAATTCGCCTCAATCATATGCCGCAGTTCATGCCCCAACACATTGAGGTAAAAGTTGCCGCCAAATTGGTAGACGTTCATCACAAACATTTCCCGCTCATTGGATGTGGGATTGATCGCCTGGGGGAGTAAATTTCGCGGTGTGAAGTAACCGGCAAGCCCGCAACTGCCAACGCTTTCCGGAGTGACGTTGCATAGCGTCGTCGGCAAAGCGTGTAAAATATGGACACGCGGGTCGCCGTCAATTCCAGCCCCCTCTGGATCACCAAAGTAACCGGCCACCGTCTCATAGATGATGTCAAACTCGGCCGCCACCGCCTCCACATCCTCCACTTCCGGTCGGAATGTCTCCACCCCACTCTCAAACCAAAAATAAGCGTGTCGGCCGACTGCCAGCAGTTCAGCATTAACCTGCTTCACCGTGTTATTATTAACATTGCCAACAAAAAATAGCTCCTGCTCCCCCACCTCGCGGGTGACCACCTCGCGTGTGGGTGCAACGGTGGGTAAGCCACCATGCGGCTCCTCTGCTCCCAAATAAGCCAACGCCAACGCCACATCATCCCGTTCCGGCGGGTCGACTCGAGCCAACTCTTCCGCCACCTCCCTCTCCGCTTCGCCCGCCTGCGGCCGCTCAAAGGGAGAAACGGCCGCCAACGGGGTCGGCCAGACATACGCTTCAGCAGGAATTGCGACCACCTGCGCTTCACCAGGGGCTGATTGGCTGGCGGCCGTTGGCGAGGGGGGAGGCGTCGCCGTATTGGCAGCCGTCGGTGTGGGCAGAGTAGGTAGCGGGATCGTCGCCGTAGGCGGAGCGAGGGTCGCCGTAGGCGGAATACGCTCCGGCAACAACCGGCAGCCAATCAATGCCCCACAAGCAACTAGCAGACAAAAAATGAAGTGTAGCCTGTATCGAGCTTCATCCATATCACTATCCATATCGCTTACTATCGCCAAAGGTTTCCAGGAAAGCAAGCGAAACGCAGCCTTGCTTTAACAAACGCTTATCGTAGCGACAATCCTCCGGATTGTCCGTAAAGTCCTAAGACAATCCAGAAGATTGTCGCTACACACCGCATCTCCGGCTACAATTACTATATGCTCTCCCTTGAACGGCAAAACGAGTTCCGCGAACGCTATCGCCAACAAAATCCCGGCTGGCAACCGGCCACTGAAGTCTATGCCGATTGGGTGCGCCACCATCTACAGCCAACCACTCGCTTACTAGACCTGGGCTGCGGCCGTGGCGGCCTGGTCGAACAACTGGATCACCCTCTGCCACATATCACGGGCGTAGACGCTGATTTCCAATCACTACACGAGCACAGACTGTCCGCTCTGCCCCGTGCTGCGGCCGTGGCCAACGCCCTTCCCTTCCGGGCCGCTTCCTTCGATCTCGCCTTCAGTAGCTGGCTGCTGGAGCATCTCCCTGACCCTGCCCGTACCTTGCGCGAGATCGGCCGCGTCCTTCGTCCAAACGGCCGCTTCATCTTCATCACGCCCAACAAACGCCATCCATTGGCCTTTTTCAACCATGTGGCTGGACGTTTGGGAAGCTGGCAATCAGGACTGGTCGAACGGCTCTACGGCCGCGCCGCAACCGACACCTTCCCCACCTACTACCGCGCCAACACAGCGGCCGATCTCCATCGCCTCGCCGTTCAAAGCAAACTCACACTCCTATGCCTCGAAACTATCCCCGATCCCAGCTACCTCGCCTTCACCGGAACCACCTTCAAATTAGCCAGCCTCATCGATCACCAACTCCCCCCCCATCGCCACATCCACCTCATCGGCATCCTCCATAAAACCTCCTAACCTACGACCCACCATCTACCACCTGCCACTTGCTACTTGCCACCTCCCCACCGCTTCCCCCACGCCACCCCCACACCGTTTTACAGCCTGCGACCAATAGCATACAATTGATAGAAACTGGGTTTCTCCGTTTTCACCATTGGAAAAGTCCTATGAGTGAACACAACCCAGCTTCTAGAAAGTAGTATGGACGATCTCTCACCCTTGCGACGAATACAATATGGCTATCTCGGCCACCTTTATTCGCTAACCCATTGGGCCAAGAACCAGCGCATTTTGGGAATCTACGTCAGTACCATCCTCAAATGGTTCCCTGTCCTGCTCCTGCTCTATGGCTGGATCATGCGTTGGCCGCCCCTCCTCCTGCTCACCCTGCTATTCGTCACGCTCTGGATTCATTTCTCTTTTTGGCTGGCACGACGCGCCAACTACAATCGTTTCATTCGCAGCGAAACGCCCCACCTTGCTTCGGCCGAGCTAACCCCCCTCGAAGCAAACCAACAGGTGGAGACACACGCCACCGGCCTATTCTGCGTCACAAGCCACGAGGGGCATGTCTTGCTTCAACCCGCTAAATATTGGCAAGTCCCACTAGGCGAGCATATCATCATGGTCGAAGAGCGGCCGGGTAAATATCTCTATCAATTCTTTAATGCCCTGACCCTACAAGAAGTCCACCAGGGCTGGCTCGTCTATGGTCGCCACCCCCGCGCAGCCCTGGCTGTTTCCTTTCTCAGCACCTGGGGGCCAGCCTATACCAACTATCAGATTTATGAACTGGGCAACAACCACGGCCCACCACCACGCAAACAGACGATTTATCTGACGTTTGCCAACGAGGCCGACCGCCGCGCCGTCTGGCATACCATTGTCCACGCGGCGCGGCAGGCACGACAATAGAAACTCGGTTTCTCGAAGAAACCGAGTTTCTAAGCCAATAGGATTGATGTCCTGACCAATTAACGAACTATGGAACAGATAACCGCTTCTCTCATCCTGGAACGCGGCCCACGGCCGAACCAACGCTTCCTGCTCACCGAGGAACAGTCCACCCTCGGCAGAAGCGCAGGCAACGAAGTAGTCATTGTTGATCCCGAGGTTTCTCGCCGCCATGCGCGAATCACCCGCCGCGCGGCCGACTTTGCGCTGGAAGATTTGGGCAGCACCAATGGCACCTTCCTTAACGGTCACCGCGTAACCCATCTAACCATTTTGAACGATGGCGATGTGATCGATCTCGGGGACTCCATTTCGCTACGCTTTGCTACCACAACCACGGCCGTCCCCCCAGCACCGGTTCAGCCCGAAATGCCCGCTGAACAACCCATCTATTATCCCCCGTCGGCCGTCCCCACCATTGAAGACGCGGCCGTCGAATGGGAAGAACCAGTGGAAGAAATCGGCGATTTCGTCTACTACAGCGGCCCCGAAGCGGAATTGCTGAGCGAAGCAGGGCCATATCCGCCCCCACCCGCACCCGTCTATGCCCCCCAGCCCATCCCCGTAGCACGGCCGCGCCGCCTGTGGTTGGGTTGCCTGTTGGCCTTTCTGGCGATTACCCTGCTCTGTGTGGGAACGGTCATTTTTCTCGATGCCTACGACCAGGGGCGATTGCTCTACTGTGGCCCGCTGCGGCCGTTCTTTCAAATCGCTCTCGGCCCCGTTGGCTTCGCGCCTCTGTGCCCCTAAGGAAGTCAAGCCCAAACGAGACAACAGCAAAAGCCAGATCACTTCCAGGACTCCTGCATTCTGATATGGATTTTGGTCCCGTTCTCGTGTAAATTTCCGTCGCAAAGTTTTTGCTAACTCGTTCAAAATTTCGATCTAATTTTTGTGTAAATTCGCGCAATTCGTTGCTAAAATTCTCAACCGTGTAACCCTGACTCGTTCACATTGGAGAAATAATCCATGCTCGACAAGCCCAACCTACGCCCCCTGGATTTCCAACCCGTCACCCACCAAAACCAACAGTTGTGGCTCCTTCGTGATCCGCTCCAACTCAGCAACCAACAACTGCTCGTTCCGGCCAGCCTGGTCCAGATGTTACTCTTCTGCGACGGCACACGAACACCAGAAGAAATCCATCGCGCCTTTTGCAACCATATCGGCGAGCAAGTTCCCTATTCCATCGTCCACGACGCGCTTCTCCAACTAGACGAAGTCTACCTGTTCGACAACGAACGCTTCCGCCAGGCCCAAAGCCAGATGATCAACAACTATCGCCAACAACCCTTCCGGCCGCCCGCATTGGCCGATCTCAGTTACCCTTCCCAACCGGGACAACTAGAGGCTCTCTTTCGCAATTACAGCCGCCAAAACGGTCTGCTCAAAGGCAACGAATCGCTTAATCCAACCCCACCCTGGACAGCACGCGGGATTGTCTCTCCCCACATTGACTATCAGCGTGGTGGCCCCGTCTATGCCCGTGTCTGGCAACAGGCGGCCCCTTCGGTATTGGAAGCTGATTTAGTCATCATTCTGGGGACGGACCACAACGGCCGCTCCGGCAGCATCACCCTCACCCGCCAACCCTATGCCACACCCTTCGGCGTCTTGCCCACCGATACCGCGCTCATTGACCGCCTGGCCGACGCCATTGGCCCTGATGCCGCCTTCGCCGAAGAGATCAACCATCGCAACGAACACTCCGTCGAACTCTCGGCCGTCTGGCTCCACTACATTTACCACCAGGCCGGGGTTGCGCCGCGGCCGATGATCCCCATCCTCGTCGGCTCCTTCTACCACTTCCTGGGCAACGGCTCCCATCCAGCACGAGATAGCCGCTTGAACAACTTGCTCGAAATCTTGCGCCGCGAAACCAACGGCCGCCGCGTGCTGGTCGTCGGCTCCGTTGATCTGGCCCATGTCGGCCCCAATTTTGGCGATAAGTTTGTGATGGACACTCCGCGCCGGGAGCGATTGCAGCAAGCAGACCACAATCTGATCCAGGCCATCTTACAAGGGGATGCGGCCGCCTTTTATGATCAGATCGCGGCCGTCCATGACCACAACCGCATCTGTGGCTTTGCCCCCCTCTATCTGATGTTGAGCTATCTTGGCCCAACCACCGGCCAGGAAATCGCCTACAACCACTGCCCCGCCGACCCCCAAGACCACTCCCTGGTCTCAATTTGTGGCCTCCTACTAAAGTGATTCGGACAAGGAAGGTCTATTGGTGTATTGGTATATTAGTTATTGAGCAACCTACACAAATAGATCCCTTCCACTCTCTTAATCTCCCACCCTCTCAATCTCCAATCTCCTTTTTTTCATAGGAATTTCTACTTACTACTTGACAATAATCAATCCGTGTTGTATTATTACAACAATACCAATTGTTGTAATATCCCGCATCACGCCGGATATGGTCGCAGATAGTTGATGAGCAACAAAGACGACTTATTAGAAAACTATGCCGGCGTTGAAATGGTCAGTAAACGCCTGAATATCCATCCTGAATCAGTCAGACGCCTGATTCGCCAGGGCAAACTTCCGGCCATTAAATTCGGCAACAAGTGGTTGGTCGAAAAGTCCGTTCTAGAGCAATACGCCAGCCGTTACGATCCACGGCCGGGCAACAAAGCGACACTGTTTTAGTGACAAGTGGATAGTGGCTAGTGAATAGTGGATAGCGATCTTAACTAGCCACTACCCACTAATCACTAGCCACTACTAGAGGAAGAAGGGGAATGGGAAAAACACCGGAGCTAGAAAACACGGCATGTATACGAGTAGTTGGCGTCGGGGGCGGCGGGAGCAATGCCGTGAACCGCATGATTGCCGAAAACGTCACAGGTGTAGAATTCATTGCCATTAACACCGACAACCAGGCCCTCTTGCTTTCCAATGCGCCTGTGCGGGTGCGGATTGGCGACAAACTGACGCGCGGGTTGGGTGCGGGCGGAAACCCGGAACAGGGGGAGAAAGCGGCCAACGAATCGGCCGATGACTTATTCGAAGTCCTCAGAGATTCCGACATGGTGTTCATCACCGCCGGAATGGGTGGTGGCACTGGCACAGGGGCGGCTCCCGTCGTCGCCAAAATTGCCCGCGAACAAGGCGCCCTGACCATCGGCGTGGTGACACGGCCGTTCCTCTTCGAAGGCAGCAAACGTTCCACCATGGCCGAACAAGGCATAGAGCGGCTCAAAGAGCATGTTGATACGCTCATCGTCATCCCCAACGACCGCCTGTTGGAGATCACCGACAAACGGATGTCGCTGCACGAATCATTCCGCATGGCGGATGACGTCTTACGCCAGGGTATTCAAGGCATCAGCGAACTGATCACCATCCCCGGCTTGATCAACCTCGACTTTGCCGATGTCCAGGCTATTATGTCCCAGGGCGGCGCGGCGCTGATGGCCGTCGGCCATGCCGAAGGGGATGATCGAGCGCGATTGGCGGCCGAACAAGCCATCAGCTCCCGTCTGCTCGATGTCACCATTGACGGCGCACAAGGCATCCTGTTCAACATCACCGGCGGCGCAAACCTCAGCCTCTACGAAGTCAATATAGCGGCCAGCATAATCCGCGAGACCGCCCACCCCGATTGTAATATGATCTTTGGTGCGGTAATTGATGAGAAAATGGGCGACGAAGTGCGGATCACGGTCATCGCCACCGGCTTTGAGCGCACACAAACCCGCCGCCAAATGATGCAACGGATGGAATCATCCCTCTCACGCGAGCAAATGGGGCGCGATGCTTCCAGCGGCCAAATGCGCCGCACCGAGTCTGTTCATGCTGAAGCCCCGCCGGAACCAGAACCGGTACAACCCAGATTTTCACCCAATAATTTGGACATACCGGCATTTCTACGCCGTCGCTGACAAAGGCGTAGCGGGCGCCGCCAACGCCCAAAATACACAAAGCTGTCTACATCCCCTCTGCTCGGCTCCCCCTGTATCGCAGGACAGGGGGAGCCATTATTTTTACTCCTCAGCTCACCGCTTTCTTCACCAGCGCGACGATCTTTTCCTCCTCAGCGGGGGTCAACTCCTTTAATGCAAAGCTAACCGGCCACATGTTGCCTTCATCAAGGTTCGCCATGTCTTCGAAGCTTATAGTCGAATACCTTGTACCAAACTTCCCCGCGCCCTGGAAGAAGCAAACAACCTTCCCATCCTGCGCATATGCAGGCATCCCATACATAGTTTTCGGCCACAACCCCGGCGCAGTCTCCTTAACAATCTCATGGACCCGCGTCGCCATGGTGCGGTCCGGTTCCGGCAATTCGGCGATCGCCTCAAGCGCGGCCTTTTCCCCTGCCTCGCGCTTCTTGTTCATCCGCTCTTCCGCCTTCAGCTCTTTGGCGCGAGCCTTCATCGCCGCTTGTTCTGCCTCTGAGAATCCTTTCTTTGTACTCATTTCAATCTCCTCGAAAAAAAGCTCACGAAAAGCCGCTAAGAACGCAAAGGCCACTCCTAAGCAAAGTCGAAGGAAAATCTTTGCGATCTTTGCGCATTTGCGTGAGGCATCTTCATTACTTTAACCCGGCTAGATAATCTGCCAGGTTGTCCAATGCCATCTTCGCACCCTTTTCTCCACCATACCTCATCGCGTTTTCGCGCTCGGCCGCCGTCGCAAACACCAACTGCAACGTGACTTTAGTCTTTCCATCCTCTTCGTCAAACGTCACATGGGTTCGCACAGGTTCAGGCGCGTCCTCCCCGTCGGTTGCAAAATCATAGACCAACCGCGTTGGCTTTTCGATCTCGATAAAGGTGATTTTGAACGGGTATTCCGCCCCACCAGGGACTGGCTGGCTATACCGCCACAAACCTCCTGGCTTCGCGTTCCATTCATGGATCGTCGTACCGCTCGGAACCCACCACTTCTCAGCGTGTTCCCGCTCGGTAAAAGCCGCAAAGACAAGTTCGCGCGGCGCGTCAATCACTCGTGAGACGACGATTTCTCGGTCTGCTGTTACGTTTGTCATCATTCTTTCTCCTTTTGCAGCTGGCGTAAATATGCTTCCAGGCGATCAAGGTTTTCTTCCCAGATCTGGCGATAAGGTTCCAGCCATTGAGAGGCTTCTTTCAGTGGCGCGGCTTGCAGTTGCGCCGGCCGCCACTGGGCTTCGCGGCCGCGCTCGATCAATCCCGCTTGTTCCAGAACCTTCAGATGTTTGGAAATTGCCGGCATACTCAGCTTGAACGGCTCGGCAAGCTCCTTCACCGTAGCTGGCCCCTGTGCCAGCCGCTCCAGCATCGCCCGGCGGGTTGGGTCTGCCAGGGCTGCAAAGGTTCGGCTAAGCGTATCGTCCACTGTCTAGGTACTCTCCTAACTAATTAACTATTTAACTAAATAGTAAAATAAAAGCGGTAAAATGTCAAGTGGAGATTGGAGATTAGAGACTGGAGACTGGAGATTCAGATAATCCACTCTCCACTCCCCGCGCTCCACTCCTCACTCTCCCCCCTAAGGAACCCAAACATCAAACGACACGCTCATCAACCCCGAATTTGCCACCAGGACAGATTGCCCGGCCGTATTGTTGCTGCTCAGCGTGCTTGAATTCGCGCTATTCACGGCCGCCACAAACGTACCCTCCCCCAACCACTCCGCTTGCAGTGCCACCTGTCCTGACGAGATAGGAAAACGAGTCGAGGGAGAACCCAGACGGCCGACGGCATAAAACTCCGGCGAAGCAAAGACAAAATCCTCATTGCTTCTGCTCCAACCGAGAAAGCGCAGTTGCGCCCCATCCAAATAAGCCACGCCATTCTCTCCATTGGCATCGGCAATAACCAGCTCATCCCGCGTCGAGGCAAAGCCGCGCCGGATATAGGCCAGCCGGTTGCCATTCTCCGACCACGATACCGGATTCGCAATCACGCTGGTCTCAATGCTGCCAATTTCCTCCGCCGCACCGCTTGCTGGAATACGCCATAACGTTGCCGCAAAGGTGCTGGGCGCGGCCGTATCAATCGGGTCTGAAACGGCCGTCAACGCGCTACTCCCACCCCCAACCCATTGGACATCAGGATAGTACAACGCCTCCACCAGCTCTACGGCCGGAAAGGTCAACACGCTCTCCAACCCACTGCCATCGGCATTGACGCGCACGATCTCTTCCGTGCCCATCATCAACACCCGGTCCTGCGGCGAAACAACAAAACGGGGTGCGCCACGTCCGGCCGCCAACCGTTCCACAGGCTCACCAGCCAACGTTACACTCCACAAATCGCTATGCGAACCAGGGGAAAAGCCAGCCCGATTGATCAAGCCACTGTTAAAAAGCAACGTCCTGGCGTCGCTCAACCAGGCGACTTGTAATATTTGCACGCTTACGTTGCCGGTTGCCGCCCCTGGTAGTTCCGTCGCCGCTGGCACAGAGGGCAAATCGGCCGAACTCACCAAAATCCGTTCATTGCTGCCATCATAGTTCACCACATGCAGCGCATTCAGCCCGGTCGTCGCGTCTAGCACGGTAAAAGCCACTGTGCGGCCGTCCGGTGCAATCACCGCCTGTTGCACGCTGTTGCGCTCCACCAACTGCCGCGGTGGCCCTGGCACAGGCGGACTTTGCGTCAAGTCCAGGCCAACCCCCATCAGCCGCCCCTGGTCAACATAGGTCAAGAGCGCCGTGTTCGCTGGCGGATCAGGTGTGGTTGGCGTCGGCGTGGGCGGCGCGACAACCGTTGGCACTTCCTCGTCCCCCTGGGCAACTGTAAATTGCGCCCCTCCGGCGACCCAACATTGGTCCCCCTCCACATCGGCCGGACACTCAATCTTCCACCACCCACTCTCCGGGTCACGGCCGATCACCCGCGCCGTCGAATCCTGCAATAAGAAGCCCACGCGGTCGAATTGCACCGAAGGGCCATTACGCACGTTCAAATCAACCAACATCCGTACCGTCACATCAGTTGGTGTTTCAGGGACGGCCGTCTCCTCTCCCTCTCCCCCCGGCAGCGTAGCCGTCGGCGCAACCCCTAAATCATCACTCGTCGCGCCGGGCGTAACCGCTGCTGTTCCATCCTCCGGCACAGAGGGCGGCAAAGGCACAGGTGGCTCCACACTTCCGGCAAAAGCATTACAAGCCAGCGCAGTCAAAAAAAGGGTACTGATTAAAAACCAAAGCGAGCGCGTGCGGATCATCATCTTGTTCTCATCTCAAAGGGACTTAGAGCCTGTATTTTCAGATAGATTCTTATTGTAACGCAGGACGAAAAAAGGGTCAGGCGAAAAGGCTACGATTTGTTGACACAACTATACCGCTGTGATACGATGTCGGTCGCGATACTCATTTAATGAATAGTCACAAATTGAGGTCTCGCCACATGAGTCCAATGCGCCAATCTCCTCTTGCAATCGAACATGCCCTATTAGGCTTCCTGCGCCAATCACCGATGCATGGGTATGAAATCCACCAGCGGCTCTCTGACCCTGCCGGTCTGGGCGCTGTGTGGCGGATCAAGCAAAGCTACCTCTATGCCCTGCTAACACGGTTAGAAAACGAAGGGTTGATCGTCATTGCCGGGCTAGAAGCACAAGATTTTCGGCCGCCGCGCAAAGTGTTCACTCTAACACCGGCGGGTGAACGGGCTTTTTTGGATTGGGTGCAAAGCCCAGTCTCGCACGGCCGCGATGTGCGGCTCAACTTCCTGGTCAAGCTCTTTTTTGCTCGCCACGAAGGAAGCGAAGCGGCTGTGCGTTTAATCGAACGGCAGCGGATCGCCTGCCAAAACTGGTTGGGCGACCAGGAAGAGGCGGCCGATGAACTGGCGGAGACAAAGGAATACCAATGGCTCGTCACTCAGTTCCGCATCGGCCAGCTCCAGGCCATGCTCGATTGGCTCGATATATGTGAACGAACACTAGCAATCGGTGAAATCGTTTAGAGACCGGGTTTTGGCAACTTCATCGCTTAAGAAACCCGCCCTCTACCTTCTATCATCTATAGCAACAAAAGGAGAGAAAGATGTCACGCAAATGGATTTATGCCCTTTTGATCATCCTCATCGTAGCCCTGGTTGGGTGTAGCTCGCCGGAAGCGGCCGCGCCCGAACCCACAGAGCCGGCTGTTGAGGAACCAGCAGCGGAACCCGTTGAAGAACCTGACGAGGAACCCGCCGAGGAAGTGGCGGAGGAAGCAACAATAACCGTCTTTGCTGCTGCGTCTCTAACCGATGCCTTCACTGAGTTGGGACTGTTATTTGAGGAGCAAAACCCCGGCACGACAGTAGCCCTCAGTTTTGGTGGCTCATCCGCACTGGCAACCCAACTGGCGGAAGGTGCCCCGGCCGACGTCTTTGCCTCAGCCAATACGACCCAAATGCAAAACGCGGTTGAAGCCGGGCGCATTGCCGGAGAGCCGGTTAATTTCCTGACTAACAGCCTCGTTGTCATTATTCCTTCTGATAATCCGGCTGGCCTCACAACCCTGGCCGATCTGGCGAACGAAGACATTGCCTTCGTCACCGCCTTGCCCGATGTTCCCATTCGCGACTTTACCGATCAAGTGCTGGCCAATGCAGCGGCCGATCCCGACTATGGGAGCGATTTTCAAGAGCGTGTGATGGCTAACCTCGTCTCCGAAGAAGACAACGTGCGCCAACTGGCAGCCAAAGTCGCCCTCGGTGAAGCCGACGCTGGGATTGTCTATAAGTCCGATGTAACGCCCGACATTGCCGACCAGGTACAAATCATTGATATTCCTGAGGCACTGAATATTGTTGCCGTCTATCCAATTGCGCCCACCAACGACAGCCTCAACCCTGATCTGGCCCAGGCTTTTGTGGAGCTAATCTTAAGTAGTGAAGGACAAGCGGTATTAGAAGAGTGGGGTTTTGGCCCAGCTCCTCAATCATAAGCCATCTACTGTAGGACTTACGTAACGCAGCATTTTTTAGCAACGAATTGGCGCAAAAAATCAGTCAAAATTCGCGTTCATTTGCACGCCAATTTTGCGCTAATTCGATGTATAAGTCCTATACCGTTTATCGCTGAGCGGTTAGGGTGGGTAGTAGGTTGTGGGAAAGGTATTCGGGTAGCCTCTGTCTATTCCTTGTTTACTGCTTACCGCTAACCGCTCGGCTATAATCATCATTATATTGTCCTTCATGCACAGGCCAAACGCCCACACGCTCATTATTGTCACGGCCGTCCTGGCCTTCTTTTTCCTCACTATCCCTCTGCTGGGAATGATCATCCGGGCATTGGGTGATATCAGTGGGATCAATGCGCTCTTCGGCCGGCCGATCATCGCCGCTACCACCCTCAGCCTGCTCACCACCGGCATCAGCGTCTTGCTCATCCTGGGCTTTGGCACACCGCTAGCCTATGTCCTCGCTCGTTACAATTTTCGCTTCAAGCGACTGATCAACGTCCTCATCGAACTGCCGATCATCCTGCCGCCGGTTGTGGCCGGATTTGGCTTGCTGCTGGCTTTCGGCCGTCGCGGACTGTTTGGCCCCTTGTTAGAACAATTGGGGGTCTCCTTGCCGTTCACGACAGCGGCCGTCATCGTCGCTCAAACCTTCGTCGCCGCCCCCTTCTTCATTCGCACCGCCCAGGTGCGCTTCAGCGCCATCCCTCGCGATCTTCTTGAAGCGGCCAGCATTGACGGCGCGACCAATGCCACCATCTTCCGCACCATCGCCCTTCCCCTCAGCACACCAGGCTTATTGGCCGGGCTGGTCCTTAGTTGGGCGCGGGCCTTGGGCGAGTTTGGCGCAACCATTCTCTTTGCTGGAAACTTGCAAGGACGCACACAAACGATGCCACTGCTGGTCTACGGCGCACTAGAGCGCAGCATCAACGACGCTTTATGGACGAGCCTATTGCTGATCGCCCTGGCTTTGACCGCGTTGATCGTCGTCCGCTGGTTAGCCCGCAACCTGGAAATCGATCCGATGGTGGAGTCGTGAAAAGAAGGTAATCCACGAATTTACACGAATCTTCACTAATTAAAAATCCATTCGTGAAGATTCGCGAAAATTCGTGGATAAAAAGGACTCAGAAACCAGGTTTCTCACGGGCTAGCTGGAAGAAATTCGTAAATCAGAAGAACCCGGTATCTAAAATCTCCATTCGTGAAGATTCGTGTAAATTCGTGGATGACAATAACTATAACCCTACCGGCACACTCTCAACATCAACTGGCTGTTTTAGTACGTCCATCAACTTCAGCACCGGGTTAAAGATCAGGCTGAGCGTCGCCAGCAAGTAGCAGCCACCAACCAGGAGCAACGCCGGAATCAGGCCAGCCCACTCAACCACATACCCACCCAACAACACACCGAGCGGCATCGCCAGCCACGCCCCGGCGTGGATCGCGCCAAAGACACGGCCGCGCATATTCGGCGGAATCCGCTCATACTCGACAGTGCTTAACACCGGGTTGATTGGCCCCGCTGCGACGCCGGAAATAAACTGACTGATCAAGACCACCGGCAACGGTGGCAACGTAGCCAGGACAAAGATCGGCAGGCTAACAGCGATAAATGAACCAACAAACACCCAACGACGCGAATATTTATGGCCGACCATGCCATAGATGAATGCACTCAGCACCGCCCCGCCACCCGATAGACCAAACATCAGACCCAGGGCAACGGCCGACTCGTAAACCTCATTGGCATACACCGGCAGGATAACCGATCCTTTCGCCACATCCAGGAAA
Organism: uncultured Ardenticatenaceae bacterium; assembly: GCA_964410625.1. GTDB lineage: Bacteria > Chloroflexota > Anaerolineae > Promineifilales > Promineifilaceae > CAYPHY01. The sequence continues at coordinate 265,274 of CAYPHY010000004.1, forward strand.
TTGGTGACCATCACCGTAATCACAATCACCAGCAACAGCCGGTCCTGGCGCAAAAATTGCAGCCCCTCAATCAGGTCAGCGGTATACCGTTGCTTGACCGTTGGCGTCACCGTCTGCGCCGTAGGGATGAACAGGGCAATGATAACGGCCGAAACCGCAAACGTCGCCGCATCCAGCCAGAGGGCATTTTGCGCCCCCAGCGAAGCCACCAACAACCCGGCCAACGGTGCACCAATAAGGCGCGAGCTTCGTTCCATAATCTGAATCAGTGAACCAGCCCGTTCCAGCGACATTCCCGCCGCTTCCGCCAGCTCCGGAACCAAAGCCGCCCGCGCCGTCGAGCCAGGTGTGTCAAGCAGTGCGCTGAAGAACACCAACACCAGCAACATCCAGAAGGGGAGCAAGCCCAGACCAAAGAGGATGGGGACAAAGATGACCGTGACTCCGCTGGCGAGGTCGGCGACAATGCTCATCCGTTTATAGCCCAGCCGGTCAACCAACGTGCCGCCGAAGAAGCTGGCGAGGACAATGGGCACGATATGGGCAGCGGCCGTCAGGCCCGTCTGCACTGCACTGCCCGTCGTCTCCAACACAAACCAGGGAATGGCGATCAACGTCAGTTGGTTGCCGATCAGCGAGATGGTGTTGGCCGCAAAAAGGAAGTAGATAGTGCGACGGCCGCTGCTGGGCGATTTGCTGTTCTCCGGTTCAACGGCCGTTGTCTCATTAGTCGTTACGGTAGAGGTCGAGGGTTTCATAGGTATCACACTTAAGAATCACATCATAGGTGGCGCGGTTGTCCACGCTGGCAAAAGAGACAACGACGGCCGCCACGCCGTCCCGTTCAATTTCTCGCTGTGGCAAGGTGTAAATACGTGGGTACGCCTGGAAAAAGGCTCTTCCCTGGGGCATACCTAGGGCAAGCCCATCCAACGTTTCATAGGAACCACATTCACAATCAGGACAATACAGGTGCATCCCACGTTTGGCGCGAATCGAGGGCGGGGCATAGTGGGCGATGGTATAGCGCAACGGAAGGGATCGGCCGCATATTCGACAAGGCATCTCCCCCTGGCGGATAGCCGTTTGGTAAAGCTTGTCCATCATCGCCGAAAACCGCTTCAAGGCTGGACGGAAGGACTTAACTTCACCATCAAAAGGGAATTCGCGCAGCGCCTGCGAATGGTAAGAGTTAGGCTCAACGTTACAGTCCGGGCAGCGCAGGACAAACTCCTTCTCGTCCAACTTGCCCAACAGGTAACGCTGGCCGCAGTCGGTACACCAGATGCGCGTCTCTTGCCAGCTGTCATCGGCCGTCAGCAACCCGAAAGCGGCCGCTTCCGCTTGCAACTCATCAACCAGCACCTTACGCAACGCCAATTTGCCGCGATGCAGCCGCACAGCGACCACGTTTTCGCTAACCCCAAGCTGGTCGGCAATCGCCTGGTTCGATGCCTCCTCGACATACTTCTGCACCAGCACAGTGCGCGTATCGGGCGGAAGGATCGCCAACGCCTGTTCCAACAATTGCGCCAGATCAGCGCGGTCTAGCTCCACTTCAAAATCGAACGAGGAGGGAATAGTAGAGAGAATGTCAACGGATTCCGGCGATGTTTGGATATGGGATGAATCGCGCCCCCGCTGGCGCAAGCGTCGCAAGCTCATGTTGCGGGCAATCCCGGATAGCCAGCCGCGAAACGCCTGTGGGTCGCGCAGCGTCTCGATTTTGCGCCACGCTTCGATCAACGTCTCCTGGGCAACATCCTCGGCCGCTACCGGGTCCCCCAGCCAACTGGTGCAGAGCCGCACCAGACGCGGCCGTTCCGCTTCCAGGCGTATATAGAGGTCTGACGGTTCAGATAAGTAAGATTGATGCATAAGTCACTCGCTTCCACTAATTTTATACGTCCGTTCATTAGTAGGTCGCGCAAACCACGCAAAATCTTACACACTTTTTCACACAGAAACCGGGTTTTTCTTAAAAACCCGGCGTTCTAAAGTAACCGCCACACCTCCTCTGCGCCTCTGCCCCTTCGCGTCTCTGCGTTTTTATCCTTTCACGTAGGAGAGTTTTTCGGCGACCAATCCATCTCGAACGAGAAAGAGATCAATTCCACGGACATGCCCCTCCCCACCGTCCTCACCCTGCCAGCGGTAAAGCCAACGCACCACACAACGCTCCCCCAAAGCCACCATTTCCTCAATCGTAAACTGCGCCTCCGGCGACGAGCGAAAAAACTCCGCAAAAGCCGCCCGAACCGCCTCCGCCTCCCGCCCTTCATACCGCGTTCCATCCGGCGCAGGATTGGTGTTCTCAAAGACACAATCATCGGTGACGGCCGCCATCACCGCCTCAATATCCTGGCTGAAGAAAGAATCATTAAAGCGCTGCACGGCCGATAACGTTAATTCACCTGACATTACTACAAAAGATATGAGCCTAAAAGTATCATAAATGGTTAGAAAAAGCGGCAGCCATTTTCACCAATAAACTTCGTCCTTAACACTACGCTCTAGGATAAAAAGAGCTGTGCAGCACTTCTTATAAGTAACTCTTGAAGTACCGCCAAACCGACAGAGCCGCCTTTTTCAGCTACAATAGGATACTAGCACAGTTAACCCCTTAAAATAGCGAAAACTTCTTCTTCACTGACAAATTCGCCCTGCTTGCCCTCTTGAATCGCATTTGCGAGACCGATTTCTTCGATAATTTCCAAGAGTATATCGAAAAAGAGGTCACGTCTTTCCTCCATGAGTTCGAGCATTACTTCTTTAAGCAATGCTTTTGCCTGGTTTTCACTAATTGTCAGCTCCATTTTAGCTTTCTCCTGTACATTTCAGAGTCTATCTAAATCATAGACCTTGACACTCCCAGGTCGATATCGCTATCGATTTATCTTTACTCGCTCTTGACATTCCCTTATCGTATAATTCGTCTATGAGTTTCCGTGAGTTCATCGAAAAAGCCAAAGAGACCGGCGATCTAGTCACCATTGAGCGCGAAGTAGACACGACCTTTGAAGTCGCCAACGTCGCCCACGCGCTGGAAGGACGGCCGACCCTCTTCACCCACATCAAAGATTACCCGGACTGGCGCATCTGCGCCGGCGTATGCGCCGACCGGCGTTATTTCAGCATGGATTTGGGTGTGCCAATCCCCCAACTGATGCACACACTCTCCAATGCGCTCGACAACCCCGTCTTACCGCCGGTTGTCCCCAGTGGCCCTTGCCAGGAAGTGGTCATCGAGGAAGTGAACCTCCACAACCTGCCAGTCTTACTCCATCTGCCGGAAGACGCCGGGCATTACATCGCCAGCAATGTCGTCATCACCCGCGACCCCGAACTCGGCCGCAACATGTGCTACCACCGGCTGCTACGCCTGGATGGGAAACGCTTCGCCGCCCGTATCGTCGAAAATCGCGGGACCTACAACGCCATGCAAAAGACCGAAGGCGACCTGCCCATCGCCATCTGCATCGGTGTCTCCCTGTCCGTCCACCTCGCCGCCTCCATGTCGCCGCCACCAGAAGTAGACGAGCTATCCGTCGCCCACGCCCTTGCTCCAACGCCACTGGTCAAGTGCATCACCAACGACCTCGAAGTCCCGGCCGACGCCGAAATCGTCCTCGAAGGACGCATTACCAAACAACTGGTCAGTGAAGGGCCATTCATGGACTTGACCGAGACGATGGACGCCATCCGCCAGCAGCCGGTGATCGAAATTGACCTCATCACCCACCGCCGCAACCCCATCTTCCACGCCCTGCTCCCCGGCGGCCTGGAACACAAAATCCTGATGGGAATGCCCCGCGAACCAACCATCTTTAACGAGGTCAACAAGGTAGCACGCTGCACCGGCGCAGCCATCACCCCTGGCGGGACTTCCTGGCTACACGCCGTCGTGCAAATTGATAAGCAAGGCCCGGACGACGGCCGCCAGGCCATCGCCGCCGCCTTTCGCGGCCATAGCTCACTCAAACACGTCTGGGTGGTAGATACCGATATAGACATCTATAATCCCGGCGATGTCGAATGGGCGATGGCCACCCGCTTCCAGGCCGATCGCGACCTCATCATCTACGAAAACCAGCCCGGAAGCTCGCTCGACCCCTCCGGTATCCATCTCCCCGGCCAAAAGAGCCGTACAGCCAAAGCCGGATTCGACTGCACCGTTTCCTGGGGAGGAGAACCCAGTAAGTTTGAGCGGGGAGCCTATGGGCAAGTTGATCTAAGCCACTATCTCGGTTAAGTTACTGTTATGGACCTGTCCACCGTTGTGGCGGAGGTAAGCCAACCCGATTGGATTCCTTACGTCATCGCCATTGCCGTTTTTTTCCTGCTGGCCTGGGTGATCGGCCGCTTATCCCACCGCATCGCCGGCCGTCTGGTACGCCTGGATCGCTTTTCGATCAGCCGCGAACGACTGCGCTCCGAACGGGTGACAACCCTCCAAAGTTTACTGTCCAGCCTGATCAGCTTTCTGGCGTTGCTTCTGGCCCTGCTGGGCAGCCTGGCGCTCTTTGTCGCTCCCGATACGTTGTTATGGGTGATCGGTCTTTTCAGTGCCGGGATTGGCTTCAGCGCACGGCCGATCTTCAGCGATCTCTTCACCGGCATCGGCTTCATCTTTGAAGACTCCTTCGACGTGGGCGAAAAAATCGAGTTGCCCGTCGCCACCGGCGGCCCCATCGAAGGCATTGTCGAAGCGATCAATCTACGCACCACCCACTTACGCGCACCAACCGGCGAACTCTTCACCATCCCTAACGGTGAAGTGCGCGTCATCCGCAACTTCAGCCGCGGCCGTTTCTCCATCACCCACGTCACCATCCACACCGCCTCCGAAGATTTGAACCGCGCTTTACCCATCCTGGAAGATTTAGGGCGTGAAGCCGTTGTCCTCCTCCCCAACTTATTAGAACCCTGGAAGGTTCTCAGCGAAACAGGCGTGATCGGACATCAAACAGAACTAACCTTAATCGCCAAGACACGATTTGGCAAAGCGGCCGAGATGCGGCCGCGTATGCTCGGACTGATCCAGGAACGGCTCTCCCGCCACGGAATCACCCTGGGTGATTGAAATAACTCTGCTCCTTTGATACCATTACCCTCGCGAAAATACCCATGACTACACTGCAACTAAATGCTCAACAACGGGCGATGCTCGCCGGAGAAGAAGGGCTGGCTCGCCAAATGGGAATGCGCCTGCTGCTCGACATGGCGGCCATGAGTGGCGCCGAGCGACTTGTCCCCATTCAAAGCGCCCACCTATCCGGCGTCTCCCCCCTAACCGGCGGCCTGGGTCTGCGCCTCTTTTTACAACGGCTGGCAGGCGATTGGCCGGGGGTAGCTATCCCAACCACACTCAACTCCGCCGGTTGTGATGAAGCCCAATTCCCGCAAATGCGGATCGCCGCCGAAGGGTTTCTGGAAGCGCACCAGGAAATCATTACTCTCTATACGAAGTTGGGTGTGCGGCCGACCCAATCCTGCGTCCCTTATGAATGGGAGGAAGTGCTTGCCACCGCCCAGGCGGGCAATGGCCTGGCTGCCTGGGCTGAGTCCAACGCCATCTGCTTTGCCAACTCCTACGGTGGCCTGCGTACCAATCGCGAATCAGGTTTGTCCGCCCTGGCCTCCGCCCTCACCGGCTACGCCCCCGATTACGGCCTGCTGCAAGACGAAGCCCGACGGCCGAACCTGGCAGTCGTTGTCACCGCCAAACTCGAAGACCCAACCGATTTCTCCATTCTCGGCGACTGGATCGGCCGCCAACGCCAACCGGGATGGAAATTCCCCTTTGGCCCTATTCCGGCGATCAAGGGGCTGCCACCGGGCTTGACTCATGAACAGCGCAAAGCACTCAGCGCCGCCGCCGCCAACTATGGCTGTCCCTTGCTCTACCTGGACGGTGAAGGCCCGCGTCCTCCCGCCGCCTTCCAGGGACGCCTCTTTTTCACCGCCGAAGAACTCCAGCGCCGCTATGAGGAACTACGGCCGCGCCGCCCCGTCTCGCTCATCGTCATCGGCTGCCCCCAGGCGTCGTATGGCGAACTGGAAGTAGTCGCCCGGCTGCTCAAGGGCAAGCGAGTGACGGCCGAACCAGTGCAACCCGGTGATCCCCCTCCGCTATGGGTTTTCACCTCGGCCAAGACCAAAGCTATTGCCGAAAAGACGGGCGTCGCCGAGGCCATTCGCCAAAGCGGTGCGCTACTGCTCGAAAACACCTGCCCCGAAGTCGTCCCCTACGACCAAAGTTGGGTCCACCACGTCTTGACCAACTCAATGAAAGCCGAACACTACATCCGCTCCGGCCTCAACGGCATCCCTACCTCTGTCATGCGGCTGGCCGATTGCATCGCGCTGGCGACGGGGGAAGAGACTGTGAGACTTAGAGGCTTAGAGACTGAAAAAGTAGAGGAGCAGAGGAGCAGAGGAGCGGGGGAGATGCCTCAATCTCCAATCTCCAATCTCCAATCTCTCAATCTCCCAGTCTCCCAGTCTCTATTCTCTTCTGTTGGAAGTGGCCTCGCCTCCCAAGGTGATTTTCACGTGACGGCCGAAGCCTTCGTCACCGACACCCCCATCACTTTTCTGGGTTATGTAAACCGGGAAACAGGGGTGATTGAAGAAGAAGGACATCCGGCCAATGGACAGTCCCTGGCCGGTAAAATCGCAATCTTCCCCAAAGGCAGCGGCTCCAGCGTCGCCCCCTATGTGTTGTTGGAACTGATTTATCGGGGAAAAGGGCCGGTCGCAATCATCAACACCGAAATTGACCAACAAACCGTTCCCGCCTGCTCATTAGAAGGCGTTCCCTACGCTTACGGTTTTGATCAAGACCCGACTCGCGCTATCCGGCATGGGGAGCGGATCGAACTAATAAAACAAAACGACAAGGTAACAATACAAAATGCACAATGAATTTCTAACTTTTATTCTCGCCATCGCCCTGATCATCGTCGCCGCCAAGCTGGGTGGTTATCTTAGCACCCGCATAAAACAACCGGCCGTCTTAGGCGAACTGCTAGTTGGCATCCTGCTAGGGCCAACCCTGCTCAACTTGCTCCACCTTCCCCCCTTTCAGAACTTCCCTGAGTTGAGCGAATCTATCTCATGGATGGCAGAGCTAGGCGTGATTCTCCTCATGTTCCTCGCTGGGCTTGAGTTAGATATGTCGGAACTGCTCAAATCCGGCCGTGTCGCTTCCTTAGCCGGGACGATAGGCGTCGCCTTCCCCCTCGCTCTTGGGCTGGCTGCCTCGCTTTTGTTTGGATATAGCTTTAATGAAGGGCTTTTTGTTGGCCTGGCCCTCTCCGCCACCAGCGTCAGCATCTCCGCCCAAACCCTGATGGAGCTAAACGTACTTCGCAGTCGCGTCGGCCTGGCCTTGCTGGGCGCGGCCGTCTTCGATGATGTCCTCGTCATCCTGCTGCTCTCCATCGTAACCATCCTCGTTGGCACGGGCGCAGGAGAAAGCGGCGGCATTCTGCAAACGGTATTGCTAATGCTTGGCTACTTCGTTGTTGCTATTGGCGCCGGCTGGTTTCTACCCCGCTTGACTGGCTTCGTCGAAAAACTGCGGGTAAGCCAGGGTTTGGTCGCCTTTGCCATCGTCGCTTGTCTCCTCTTTGCCTGGTCGGCCGAAGCCATCGGCGGCGTAGCCGCCATCACCGGCGCCTTCATTGCTGGTCTGTTCTTGGCTCGTTCGCCCCACGCCCATCAAATCGAAAATGGTATATCAGCCATTACCTACAGCTTTTTTGTGCCAATCTTCTTTGTCAATATCGGCCTGGAATCCAATCTCCGCGCCATCAGCAGCGCAACATGGACCTTTGCGCTGGTCATCACCGCCATCGCTATCATCAGCAAAATCCTCGGTTGCGGCTTAGGGGCGTTGATTGGTGGCTTTCCACGTGGCGATGCGCTGCGCCTGGGTATTGGCATGGTTTCTCGTGGTGAAGTGGGTCTAATTGTTTCCAGCTTTGCGGTTACACAAGGTATGCTCTCGCCCGATACTTTTTCTATCATGGTCTTTATGGTGATTATCGCCACACTGGTTACGCCGCCATTGCTCCGCCTGTCTTTTGCCAGGCAGCCGGAAACGGCCGTTCAACCATAATCCAGCCGAAAAAAGCCTCGGCCGAATGCCCCATTAAAGATCGACGACAGTATAATTAGAAACCGGGTTTCTATCATGAAGGCGATTCTGTCCAATAAAAGCTAAGAAACCCGGTTTCTACTGTGAGGGAATGATGTACTATCTAGTTGTGCTAGTGGTTGATGAAATCGAAAAATATATTGATGTGCTGGACGCCTGGGAAGCGGCCGGAGTTCGCGGAGCCACCATTATCGAAAGCACCGGCATGGCTCGCGCCAGCCACACGCTTTTTCGGGACGACTTACCATTGATGCCCAGCGTCAGCGACCTCCTCGAAGGGCGCGAAGAACAAAATCGGACGCTCTTTTCGTTAGTCGAAGGGGAGGAAATGATCGAACAGCTCCTTACGGCAACGGAGCAGGTGCTAGGCGATTTGGATGCGCCAGGCAGAGGAATCTTTTTCGCCTTTCCCATTACGCGAGTGAAGGGGTTAGGCAAACAGCCGGGCATCTACCAACGTAGCAGATAAGAGAAACCGCCACATCTTTAGGCAAGCTAAATTGCTGGTTTAAACTAGCCGTCCAAACCAGCCATCAGCCCACTATCTACTGCCAACTAACCTCGGGGATGGGCGCGCGGGGACTCGAACCCAGGACCTCACGGATGTGAACCGTGCGCTCTAA